>NZ_CAKTFO010000001.1 GCF_934560975.1 uncultured Sphingomonas sp.
TGCTCCGACCACATCACCGAAAAGATGCCGAGCTCCACCAGGTTCGGCTCGCGACCGAGTGCGTTGAGCACGCGGTCATATTCTTCGGGGGACAGGCCGTGCTCGGCGACGATGGCAGGCGTGATCTCGCTCATGCGCCGAGCCGTTAGCCCACTGCGCGCCATCGTCCAAAGAAAAAGGCGGGCAAAGAAAAAGGGCCGGCGGGATCGCTCCCACCGGCCCGTTCATACGCGATGACGTGTGGATCAGGCGTCGCAGGACTGGGCCGGCTTGCCCGGACGGGTGATGGTGACGGCCTTGGCGTCGGGCGTGCCCGCGACGGTGAAGCCGCCGCCGGTCAGCGGCTGGCCCGCGGCCGGCGCGGTCAGCGCGGTCGGCGCGCCTTCCTTGTCGGTGCGGATGTTGGCCGTCACATTGTCGTTGAACCAGTTGACGTAGACCAGGCTGTTGTCCTTGCAGCGATAGGTCTTGCTGGCCAGCATCGCCGGCGGCAGCTTCACGGGCGGCGCGGCGGCGACGGTGTTGGCGTCGGGATCGGAATCCCCGGCCGTGATCGTCTCCGGCTGCGAGTTGCAGGCGGCGAGAAGGAGGAGGGCGGCGAGCGGCGTGGCGCTGAGGATGCGGTGCTTCATGGCAAGGCGCATTCTTTCGCGTGCGCAGCACGTGTCAAGGACATTGTCCTATTTTGCGGCAAAGTGCTGCAACGCTTGGAACAAGCTCAGCTTGCTTGCCGCGCGGGGGCGGCTTCCCTATCGCCTGTCGTCATGATCACTCCCGCTTATGGCGTGCCGGCGCTGGTCGGCAACACGCCGCTCGTCCGCCTTGCCGGGCCCAGCAACGCGACCGGCTGCGAAATCTTGGCCAAGTGCGAGTTCATGAATCCCGGCGGATCGGTCAAGGATCGCGCGGCCTTGTGGATCATCGAGGATGCGGAGGCGCAGGGCCTGCTCGCGCCCGGCGGCACGATCGTGGAGGGGACGGCCGGCAATACCGGCATCGGCCTGGCGCTGATCGGCAACGCCAAGGGCTATCGCACCGTGATCGTGATTCCCGAAACGCAGAGCCAGGAGAAGAAGGACACGCTACGCGCGCTCGGCGCGGAGCTGGTGGAGGTGGCGCCCGCTTCCTATTCCAACCCCGCCCATTACGTGCACACGTCGCGCCGTATCGCGGAAGAAACGCCGGGCGCCTTCTGGTCCAACCAGTTCGACAACACCGCCAACCGTATGGCCCACATCCGCACCACCGCGCCGGAAATCTGGGCGCAGACGGGCGGGCGGGTGGATGCCTTCACCTGCGCGGCCGGCACCGGCGGCACGCTGGCGGGCGTCGGCCTGGGCCTGAAGGAGCGGAACGAGGCGGTGGTGATTGCGCTGACCGATCCGCACGGCGCGGCGCTGTACGACCATTATACGCGCGGCGAGCTGCGGGCGGAGGGCAGTTCGGTGGCGGAGGGCATCGGCCAGAGCCGCATCACCGCCAATCTGGAAAGCGCACCGGTCGACATGGCCTTCCGCATCTCGGACCATGAGGGGCTGGAGCAGATGTTCGCCCTCCTGCGGGACGAGGGGCTGTGTGTCGGCCTGTCGTCGGGCATCAACGTCGCCGGGGCGATGGCGCTGGCCCGGGCGATCGGCCCCGGCAAGACGATCGTGACGATGCTGTGCGACAGCGGGATGCGCTACCTGTCCACCGTGTTCAACCCGTCCTGGCTGGCAGGCAAGGGGCTGCCTGCCCCGGAATGGCTACGCCGCTGACCCGGCGGGGAGAGGTTCACAAGCGACGAACCGAGCCCTATTCTTCATGCATGGCGATCCCGACCTTGTGCCCCCGATCCGGCGGAGGAGCGACATGCAACGCGTCCGCGTCGGCCTGATCGGCCTCGCCTGGGTGTTCCTGCTGGTGGCGGTCGCAACCATCGTGCTGCGCGCGGCGGAGGGGCGGCACGGCGAGAATGTCGCCGCCCAGAACAGCGCCGCGCCCAACGATCCGCTGGCCGACCTGGGGGTCGCGCCCGGCAATCCCGTGCCGGACAATGCGGTGGTGGACCTGCCGCCGATCGATGACGCGGCATCCGCCAACGCCGCCGCGCCGCGCGCGAATCCGTGATCTCCTGATCCGAATCTCCTGACCGTTTTTGCGCGGACGCCCGTCCGCCGCGGGGACGTGCGCCCGTTCGGGGTGCTCCAGCCCGATCCATGCCGATCCATGGACGCGCCCATGTCGACCCATGCGTCCGACCCCCGTACAAACTATTCGACAGACTTATCCACAAAGTACAAAGCATGAATCGCGGCGGATTTCTCACGATTTCCCGTGGGGGTGTGGATGCCCCGCGCCGATCTAATTCACAGCTTTGCCCATGCAATCCCGTTGCGATCCATGCTGATCCATATTATGCCCCACATCGTCGATCGGCGGACGGGCATCGCGGGGATGCAAAGCGGGTCTGGTCCGACGGTTCGATAGCGGCTCCGGTCACCCCGGCCGGCGCCGTGCAGCGGGGTCCTTGGGCGTGGCGATCGTCGATTTCTTTCTCGGCAACGCGCTGAACGCGGTCGACGCGAAGGGACGGGTGTCCCTGCCGTCCAGCTATCGCTCCACCATCGAGAAGCGGCAGCAGCGCGAACGCCCTGCCGGCAGCGACATGCCCGTGGAAAAGGTCGTTACCTTCCTGGTCCACCCCGACCGTCCCTGCCTGCTGGGCTTCGACAACAGCGTCGCCAGCCTCATCATCGAAGGGCTGGAAAAGCGCCGCGCCGCCGCCGCTGCGGCCGAGAGCGACGACATCTTCGGCATGCACGAGGCCGATCTCGGCGCGTTCAGCGCCACCTGGACCGTCACCTATGATCCCGACGGGCGGATGGTCCTGCCCGGCTTCCTCCGCGACAAGGCGGGCATCACCGATCTGGCCTTCTTCCTCCCCGCCGGGCGCACCTTTGAAGTGTGGGCGCCCGCGCTCTTCGCCATGCAGCAGGATCCCCGCCTGGCTGCGGCGCAGGAGCAGCTCGCCTACCTGATCGGTGAGCGGCGCAAATGACCGAGCGGCACATCCCCGTCCTGCTGAAAGAGGTGATCGCCGGGCTCGCGCCCCAGGCTGGCGAGATCCATGTCGACGGCACGTTCGGCGCCGGCGGCTACACCCGTGCGCTGCTGGCGGCCGGGGCGACCGTGGTGGCGTTCGATCGCGATCCCGACGCGATCGCCGAAGGCCAGCCGCTGGTGGCCGAAAGCGACGGCCGGCTCCAGCTGGTGCCCGACGTCTATTCCCGGCTGGCGGAGGAATTGGCTGAACGCGGCATCGATGCGGTGGACGGCGTGACGCTGGACGTCGGCGTGTCGTCCATGCAGCTCGACCGCGCCGATCGCGGCTTCTCCTTCCAGGCGGACGGCCCGCTCGACATGCGGATGGGCCAGTCCGGCACCAGCGCCGCCGACTTCGTCAACACCGCCGAAGAAGCCGAGATTGCGGACGTGCTGTTCCACCTGGGTGAGGAGCGGCAGTCGCGCCGCGTCGCCCGCGCGATCGTCGCCGCCCGCCCGATCACCCGCACGGGCGAACTGGCGCAGGTCGTGCGCAAGGCGCTGGGCTATCGCGAGCATGACAAGAAGGATCCCGCCACCCGCACCTTCCAGGCGATTCGCATCCACGTGAATCGCGAACTGGGCGAGCTGGAGGACGGCCTGGCCGCGGCCGAACGCGTGCTGAAGCCCGGCGGCCGCCTGGCCATCGTCTCCTTCCACAGCCTGGAGGATCGCATCGTCAAGCGCTTCCTCAAGGACAGGTCGAGCGCGCCGGCCGGGTCGCGCCACCTGCCGGAAATCGCCCATGCGCCCGCCAGCTTCGACGCGGTCGCCAAGCCGGTCCGCGCCGGCGAGGGCGAGCTTGCCCGCAATCCCCGTTCCCGTTCCGCCACCCTGCGCGTCGCCCGGCGCACGGCGGCTTCCCCCTGGCATCCATCCAAGAAAGGTTTCGCATCATGATCGTCGCGTCTCGGCTGAGCGCGGTTTGGCAAGGGGCCTTCGTCGCCGCGGCGGCGCTCCTTTGCTACCTTGTCTCGCAGTCGGTGGCGACGGAACGCGCCAACGTGGCGCGGCTGGATGCAAAGATCGTGCGCGCCCGGTTCGACATCGCCAAGCTGTCGATCGAGCTGGATGCGCGCACCCGGATGGGCCAGCTGGAACGCTGGAACAACGAGGTGCTGGCCCTGTCCGCGCCCATCCCGCAGCAGTTCGTGGCCGACGGGGTCCAGCTTGCCAGCCTGGAAGGGCGCGGTGCCGGCCATCCCAACCTGCCGCTCAACCCGGCCGTGACCAGCCAGATGGCGCCTGACCATGTCGCCTATACTCCGGATTCGCCCGTCCGCGCGGCGGAGCCCGCGCCGGTGCGGGTGTCGCCGTCGGTCTCGGTCCCGGTGCCGGTGGTGCAGCGCGCCGTGGCGACGGTTGCCCCGCCGCCGCAGCCCTTGCTCCACCAGGCGGCCTATGTGCAGCCCGGCGAGGATCGCCTGGGTCCGCCCCAGCCCTTGCCGGCGGTGACCCGGCGGGGGGCGCGCGCCTCATCCTTGCTGCCCCATGACATCGGCGCGCTGGTGGCGGCCGAGAACAAGGCCGGCAAGGCGACCAGGAAAGCGGACGCAAAGGCGGGGCGGTGAACGCGCCGCTCTCCCGCTTCGACACGGGCGACCGCATCGCGTTCGCGCCTCCGCCGGCGTTGGAGGCTCAGCCGCAATTGGGCATCGTCCAGCAGCGGCTGATGGTGCTGATGCTGCTGTTCATGCTGGTGACCGGCGTGATCGCCGCGCGGCTGGTGCAGATCTGCCTGTTCGGCGGCGATGACGGCCGTCGCCATGTCGCCGCGCCCAGCTTCGACCTGCCCGACATGGTCGATCGCAACGGCGTGCGGCTGGCGACGGGCATCAACACCTGGGTGATCGCGGTCAATCCGCAGAAGATCAACGGCGATCGGGAGGCCATCGCCGAGAAGCTGGCGGCCCTGCTGCCGGAGCGCGATTATGCTTATTATCGCCGCATCCTCTTTTCCAAGCGCAAGTTCGTCTATCTCCGCCGCCCCGCCACGCCGGAGCTGGCGATGCAGGTCAATGCGATCGGCGATCCCGGCCTGATGCTGCTGCGCGAGCAGCGCCGGCTCTATCCGCAGGCGCAACTGGCCGGCCACGTCCTCGGCTATATCGACCGCGACGGCGTCGCCCAGGCGGGCATGGAAAAGGTGCTGCAGCAGCGCATCGCCAAGGGCGCGCATTTCGACGGCCCGGTGTCGCTTTCCATCGACAGCCGCGTGCAGGCCGCGCTGGAAAGCGAACTCAACGCGGCGATGGTGAAGTTTTCCGCGGTGGGCGCCAGCGGCGTGGTGCTGGACATCAAGACGGGCGAGCTGCTGGCGCTGACCTCGCTGCCGTCCTTCAACCCCAACGCGCCCGGCCGCGACGTGCTGAACGCCGCCAACAAGGCGACCTATTTCACCTACGAACTCGGCTCCACCTTCAAGATGCTGACCGTCGCCAACGCGATGGAGACCGGCGTGGTCAGGAACATGGCGCAGCGTTACGACGCCACCGGCGCGCTGCATGTGGGCGGCTTTTCGATCCACGACGATCACCCCAAAGGCCGCTGGCTGACGATTCCCGAGGTGCTGGTCTATTCGTCCAACATCGGCACCGCCCGCATGGCGGACGATATCGGCGTCGATCGCGCGGTGTCCTTCTTCAAGAAACTGGGTTTCGACCAGCCGACCGACATCGAATTGTTCGAGCGCGGCAAGCCGCAATTTCCCAGCTTCTGGGCGCGCACCACCCTGATGACCACCGCCTACGGCCACGGCATCGCGGTGACGCCGCTCCACCTGGCGCAGGCCTATGCCGCGCTGGCGAACGACGGCATCTGGCACCCCGTCACCCTGCTGAAGCACAAGCCCGGCGCGCCGCTGGAAAGCCGCCGGATCGTGTCGCAGGCGACCAGCTGGCGGGTGCGGCAGCTGATGCGGCTGGTGGTGTTGCAGGGCACGGGCGGCAATGCCGATGCACCGGGGCTGCGGGTCGGCGGCAAGACCGGCACCGCCGAAAAGCTGGAAGGGGGGCGTTATTCCAAGCGCGCCAACCTGACCGCCTTCTCGGCGGTGTTTCCGCTCGACCAGCCGCGCTATGTTGTCGTGACGATGCTCGACGATCCCAAGGCGACCAAGGAGACCTTCGGCTTCAAGACGGCCGGCTGGAACGTGGCGCCGGTGGAGAAGAAGGTGATTTCCCGCATCGGCCCGCTGCTCGGCATCCGGCCGGACATGACCAAGGATATCGACGTCTCCGATCTGATGCCCCTGATCATGGAGAAGAAGGTGCCCGGCAAAAATGAAATTGAGTGACCTGACCGGACCGCCGCCCGCCGACCTCGCGGACGATCCGCGCGTGACCGGCTTCGCCATCGACAGCCGCAAGGTCGCGCCCGGCACCATATTCGGCGCCTTTCGCGGCACCCAGGTGAACGGCGAGGATTATATCCCCGCCGCCATCGCCGCCGGGGCGGTCGCGATCGTCGCCCGGCCCGAAGCAGTGGTGGAGGGCGCGGTGCACATCGCCGAATCCGAACCCCGCCGCACCTTCGCGCGGCTCGCCGCCCGCTTCTTCGCGCCCTTCCCGGACATGGTGGTCGCCGTCACCGGCACCAACGGCAAGACCTCCACGGTGGAACTGACCCGCCAGCTGTGGCGGATGGGCGGGCATCATGCCGCATCCATCGGCACGCTGGGCGTTACCACTGCCGACGATCAGGTATCGACCGGTCTTACCACCCCCGACGTGGTCACCTTCCTGTCCAACGTGGCCGGGCTGCGGCGCGAGGGCGTCAGCCATGTCGCGTTCGAAGCGTCGAGCCACGGTTTGTCGCAATTCCGCACCGAAGGGCTGCCGGTGCAGGCCGCCGCCTTCACCAACCTCAGCCGCGACCATCTCGATTACCATGGCACGATGGAGGCCTATCTGGAGGCCAAGCTGCGCCTGTTCACCGAAGTGGTGGCGGACGGCGGCGCGGCCGTGGTGTGGATGGACGATCCCGCCAGCATGCGCGTGGCCGAACTGGCGCGCGAGCGGGACCTGGCCCTCATCACCGTCGGCACCGCGGGTGAGACGCTGCGGCTCGTCTCGCGTGAGCCGACCCAACTCGGCCAGACGCTGACGATCGCGCATGACGGGCAGACCTACACGGTCAAGCTGCCGCTGATCGGCGCCTATCAGGCCGCCAATGCGCTCACCGCCGCCGGGCTGGTCATGGCCGGTGGGGCCGGGGTCGGCGACGTGCTGGCCCGGCTCGCTCGGGTGCAGCCGGTGCGCGGCCGGCTGGAAAGGGCGGCGATCAGCCGCGCGGGCGCGCCCATCTATGTCGATTACGCCCATACGCCGGATGGGCTGGAGGCGGCGATCGACGCGCTGCGTCCGCACACGGCCGGGCGGCTGATCGTGCTGTTCGGCGCCGGCGGCGACCGCGACCGCGGCAAGCGCCCGCAGATGGGCGAGGTCGCGACCCGCCTTGCCGACCACGTCATCGTCACCGATGACAATCCCCGTTCCGAAGACGCGTCCACGATCCGGCGCGAGATCATGGCCGGCGCACCCGGCGCGATCGAGATCGGCGGCCGGCGCGAGGCGATCGCGGCAGCGATCGCGGCGGCGGGCGCCGACGACATCGTCCTGCTCGCCGGCAAGGGGCATGAACAGGGCCAGATCGTCGGCGACATGGTGCTGCCGTTCGACGACGTCCAGGTCGCGCGCGACTGTGCCGGCTGAGCCCATGACCCCGCTGTGGACCGCAGCCGAGGTCGCCGCCGCCACCGGCGGCCACGCGTCCGCCGACTTCGACCTGTCGGGCGTCGCCTTCGACTCGCGCGAGGTCGGGCCCAGCGACCTGTTCGTGGCCCTGAAGGGGGAGGCGACCGACGGCCACCGGTTCGTGCCGCAGGCACTGGCGCAGGGCGCGGGCGGGCTGCTCGTCTCCCAGCCGGTCGATGGCCCCCACATCCTGGTCGCGGACACGGCGCAGGCGCTGGACGCACTCGCCACCGCCGCCCGCGCGCGGGCGGCGGGCAAGGTGATCGGCGTCACCGGTTCGGTCGGCAAGACCAGCGTCAAGGAGGCGCTGTTCGCCGCGTTGGACCGCACCGCGCCGGGCCGCGCGCATCGCAGCCTGAAGAGTTACAACAACCATGTCGGCGTGCCGCTCAGCTTGGCGCGGATGCCGCGTGACACCCGCTTCGGCGTGTTCGAAATGGGGATGAACCATGCCGGCGAACTGGCCGGCCTTACTCAACTGGTCCGCCCGGACGTGGCTTTGGTCACCACCGTCGCGCTGGCGCACGGGGCGTTCTTCGCCGATGAAGCGGCCATCGCCGACGCCAAGGGTGAGATCTTTCAGGGCCTCGCTCCGGGCGGCACCGCGATCATTCCGTTCGACAGTCCGCATCGCGACCGCCTGATCGCGGCGGCGCGCCCTCATGCCGGCGCGATCGTGACTTTCGGCCATGGCGACGGCGCGGATGTTCGCGCGCGCGACGGCGTGAAGACCTCGCGCGGCACCTTCGTCCAGGCGCGGATGCGCGATGCGGAGGTCAGCTTCACCGTCGCCATGCCCGGCGATCATTGGGTGGTGAATGCGCTTGCGGTGATGGCGGCGGTCGAGGCGGCGGGCGGCGATCTCGCCGCCGCCGGGCTGGCGCTGGCCGACATGGCGGGGCTGGCCGGGCGCGGCCGGCGGCATATTCTCTCCCCCGGCGGTGGCCAGGCGCTGCTGATCGACGAAAGCTACAATGCCAATCCCGCCTCCATGCGCGCCACGCTGGCGATGCTGGGGGCGGAGCGGGGCCGGCGCGTCATCATTCTCGGCAGCATGCGGGAGCTGGGGCCGGACGAGGCGCGCCACCATGCGGAACTGGCCGGGCCGATCGGGGAAGCCGGCGTGGCGGTGGCACTGCTCGTCGGTACGGAGATGAAACCTTTGGCGGACGCGCTTGAGGGCCGGGTCGAACTGGTCCATGTGCCCGACGCCGCCGCCGCGGCGGCCCAGGCGTTGCGCCTGGTCGCGCCGGGCGACGCGCTACTCGTCAAGGGATCAAACTCGGTTGGACTGGCCGGCGTGGTCGACGCGCTGGTCAGGGGGCACGTATAATGTTGTACCTGATCGCGGAGCAGCTCGGCTTTCCGCATATCCTGAATCTCGTCCGCTACCTCACCTTCCGCGCGGGCGCGGCGGCGTTGACGGCCCTGTTCATCGGCCTGCTGATCGGCCCGCGCTTCATCGGCTGGCTGCGCGTGCGCCAAGGCAAGGGGCAGCCGATCCGCTCGGACGGGCCGCAGACCCACCTCGCCAAGGTCGGTACGCCGACCATGGGCGGGCTGATGATCCTGGCGGCGGTGTCCGCCTCCGTGCTGCTGTGGATGGAATTCGACAATCGCTATGTCTGGGCGTGCCTGCTGGTGCTGCTCGGCTTCGGGACGATCGGCTTCCTCGACGATTATGACAAGGTGACCAAGCGCAGCCATGCCGGCATTCCCGGCCGGGTGCGGCTGCTGCTGGAATTCGTCATCGCCGGCATCGCCGCCTGGATCATCACCAGCGGCAACAGCACCATCCTGTACCTGCCCTTCTACAGCGGGCCGGTGATCGACCTGGGTCCGCTCTACATCTTCTTCGCGGCATTCATCATCGTCGGCTTCGGCAATGCGGTAAATTTGACCGACGGTCTGGACGGTCTCGCCACCATGCCGGTGGTGATCGCCAGCCTGGCGTTCTTCGTCATCGCCTACCTGGTCGGCAATGCGCGCTTCGCCGCCTATCTCGGCATCCCGCACGTGCTGGGCGCGGGCGACCTCACCATTGTCACCGCCGCGATCATCGGCGGGGGCCTCGCCTTCCTGTGGTTCAACGCGCCGCCGGCGGCCGTCTTCATGGGCGACACGGGCAGCCTCGCCTTGGGCGGGGCGCTGGGCGCGATCGCGGTCACGGCGCATCACGAAATCGTGCTGCTGATCGTCGGCGGTCTGTTCGTGCTGGAAACGGTCAGCGTGATCCTGCAGGTGTTCTTCTACAAGCGCACCGGCAAGCGCATCTTCCGCATGGCCCCGATCCACCACCATTTCGAGCAGATGGGGTGGAGCGAGCCCACCGTGGTAATCCGCTTCTGGATCATTTCCTTCGTGCTGGCCCTGGCCGGCCTTGCCACGTTGAAGCTGCGATGATCACGAGCCCCATCTTCTCCGGCCGCCGCTACGCCGTCCTCGGCCTCGCCCGCAGCGGTCTCGCCACGGTGGAGGCGCTGCTGGCGAGCGGCGCCGCCGTCACCGCCTGGGACGGGCGGGAGGAGGCGCGCGCCAAGCTCGCCTTGCGCCCCGGCCTTGCCCTGGCGGACCCGCTGGAGGTCGATCTGGCGGAGTTTGACGGCGTAGTCGTCTCACCCGGCGTCCCCCTCAACACCCATCCGATCGCCGCCAAGGCGCGCGACGCGGGCGTGCCGGTGATCGGCGACATCGAACTGTTCGCTTTGGCCCGGGCCGACCTGCCGCCGCACAAGGTGGTCGGCATCACCGGCACCAACGGCAAGTCGACCACCATCGCGCTGATCCACCACATCCTCCAGACGGCGGGCGTGCCCAGCCTGATGGGCGGCAATATCGGCCTGCCCATCCTCGGCCGCGATCCGCTGGCCGCTGGCGGTGTCTACGTGCTGGAATTGTCGAGCTACCAGATCGACCTGACTCACAGCCTGGATTGCGACGTGGCGGTGCTGACCAACATCACGCCCGACCATCTCGACCGCTACGACGGGTTCGAGGGCTACGCCGCGTCCAAGGAGCGCCTGTTCACAACATCCACCGGCACCAAGGTGATCGCGGTGGAGGACGACCGCACCCGCGCCGTCGCCGCCCGGCTGGCGCGCGCGGTTGAGGTACGCTCGACCGACATCGCCGACCAGTCCCGCTGGCCGGCCTTGCAGGGGCCGCACAATGCCCAGAATGCGGCGGTCGCCATCTCCGCCGCCCGCGCGCTCGGCCTGTCCGATGACGCGATCGAGCAGGGCCTGCGCACCTATCCCGGCCTGCCCCACCGCATGGAGCGCGTGGCCGAGCGGGACGGCGTGCTGTTCGTCAACGACAGCAAGGCGACCAACGCTACCGCCACCGCTCCGGCCCTCGCCGCCTATCCGAAGATCCACTGGATTCTGGGCGGCCTGCCCAAGACCGACGACCTCGACGATTGCGCGCCGCATTTCGACCATGTCGTGGCCGGCTACACGATCGGGCAGGCGGGCCCGCTGTTCGCCCGCATCCTCCGCGACGCGGGCAAGCCCGTGACCGAAAGCGGCACGCTGGCCGAAGCCGTGGCGCAGGCCGCCGCCGCCGCGCGGCCGGGGGAGGTGGTGATGCTGTCGCCCGCCTGCGCCAGCTTCGACCAGTTCAGCGATTACGAGGCGCGGGGACAGGCGTTCCGCGCGGCGGTGGAGGCGCTCTGATGGCGACGACGGCACGTCTCGGCCAGGCCGAACTGCGCCGCCGGGCGCTGGCGCGGCGGCGGGGCGAACGCTTCGGCCGGGGCGACATGAGCGCGGTCGGCCGCTGGTTCTGGGAAACCGACCGCGTGCTGCTGCTGCTGGTCACCCTGCTGATCGGCATCGGCCTGATCGCGGTGGCGGCGGCGGCGCCAGCGGCGGCGGTGCGCTATTCCGACACGCACTACACCATGCCGTCGCATTATTATTTCTGGCGGCAGCTGGTCTGGACCAGCCTGGCGGTGCCGGTGATGATCGCCGTGTCGATGCTGCCGAAGCTGATGGCGCGTCGGCTGGCGCTGGCCGGCGCCGCGCTGTTCACGCTGATGCTGATGCTGGTGCCGGTGATGGGCGGCGCGGAAAAGAACGGCGCGCAACGCTGGATCTTCCTGGGCCCGGTTCAGGTGCAGCCGTCCGAATTCCTGAAGCCCCTGTTCGTGGTCGCGGTCGCGTGGCTGCTGTCGCTGAAGGCCAAGGACGACAAATTGCCGGTGGTGCCCCTCAGCTTCGGCTTGCTCGCGCTGATCGCCGCATTCCTGATGAAGCAGCCGGACTTCGGCCAGACCGTGATCTTCGTGTCGGTGTGGCTGACCCTGGTCACCCTGTCGGGCGTGGCGATCAAGTGGCTGGCGGCGCTGGGTGGCGCGGGGCTCGCCGCCATCGCCGGCGCCTATCTGTGGTATCCGGTCGCGACGATGCGGATCAACGCCTTCCTCAAGATCGGCGACGCGTCCAGGCAGGTCGACGATTACCAGATGGTGTCGGCCTACAACACGATCACCAATGGCGGCCTGATCGGCACCGGTCCGGGTGCGGGCACGATGAAGTTCAAGCTGCCCGAACCGCACACCGACTATATCTTCTCCGTGATTGGGGAGGAGTTCGGGCTGGTCGCCTGCCTCGCCATCGCCGCGATCTACCTCGCTATCGTCGTGCGCGTGTTCATGAAGCTGCTGCGCGAGGAGGATGAATTCATGATGCTGGCCTCCGCCGGGCTTGCCGCGCAATTCGGGTTCCAGGCGCTGATCAACATGCTGGTCAACGTCCATCTGGCGCCGTCCAAGGGCATGACCCTGCCGTTCATCTCCTATGGCGGATCGTCGATGATCGCGCTGTCGATCGGCTTCGGGTTGCTGCTGGCCTTCACCCGCGCCAACCCGTTTCTGAAGCGTTCGCCTTACACCGTGACCTGGGGACAGAAGTGACTGTGCGTCGCCACTTTATCATGGCTGCCGGGGGCACCGGCGGCCACATGATGCCGGCCCATGCGCTGGCGGAGGAGCTTGTCCGGCGCGGCCATCGCGTGGCGCTGGTCACCGACGAACGCGGCAAGCGCATTCCCGGCCTGTTCGACGGGGTCGAGGTGCATGTCATGCCCGCCGGCCGGGTTCAGGGCGGGCCGCTCGGCTGGCTCAAGGCGTGGCGCGGCATCCGTGCCGGGCGTGCCATGGCGCGGCGGCTGTATCGTGAGTTTCGGCCGACCGCCGTGGTCGGCTTTGGCGGATACCCCGCACTCCCCGCATTGCTCGCCGCTCTGGACGCGGGCGTCGCCACCGCCGTCCACGAACAGAATGCCGTGCTCGGCCGGGTCAACCGCCTGCTCGCCCGCCGGGTGGATGCGATCGCCACCGCTTACCCGGTGGTGGAGCGGCTGAACCGCAAGTTCGCGCGCAAGGTGCATCTGGTCGGCAACCCAGTGCGTGAGGAGGTGAAGGCGATCGGCCGCGCGCGCTTCCCCGATCTGGCGCCGCGCGGGCCGCTCCACCTGCTCGTCACCGGCGGCAGCCAGGGCGCGACCATCCTTTCCACCGTCGTGCCGGAAGGGCTCGGCCTGCTCGCGCCGGAGTTGCGCGCCCGCCTGCGCGTGGTGCAGCAATGTCGGCCGGAGGATCTGGACGCGGTGCGCGCCACCTATGACCGCCTCCGCATCGACGCCACGCTGGCCGCCTATCTGGAAGACCTGCCCAAAGTGCTTGCCGAATCGCATCTCGTCATCGCCCGCGCGGGCGCGTCCACCATTTCCGAGCTGACCATCGCCGGCCGCCCCGCCATCCTGGTGCCGCTGCCGAGCGCGATGGACGATCACCAGACCGCCAATGCCCGCGAAATGGCGGAGCAGGGCGGCGCGCGCGCGATTCCGCAGGCGGAGTTCACGCCCGAACGCCTCGCCACCGAGGTGACCGGCTTCGCCGGCGACATGGACGGCCTGATCGCCGCCGCGGCGTTCGCCAAGGCGTGCGGCCGCCCCCGCGCGACCGAGGATCTGGCTGATCTGGTCGAGGGCTTCGGACGTCCGCCGGTCATGGACGGGATCGGCGACGACCGCCGCACCGGCCGCACCGCGCCCACGCTCGCCACCGGGGGCGCGGCATGAAGGGCGTCGCCACCGACATCGGCACGATCCACTTCATCGGGATCGGCGGCATCGGCATGTCCGGCATTGCCGAGGTTATGCACAATCTCGGTTACTCGGTGCAGGGCTCCGACGTGGCCGAGGGCTATGTGATCGAGGGTCTGCGCAAGCGCGGCATCAAGGTCATGATCGGCCACGACGCCGCCAATCTGGGCGACGCCGCCGTGGTGGTCACGTCCACCGCGATCAAGCGCGGCAATCCGGAGGTCGAGCTGGCGCTGGAAACGCGCGTACCGGTGGTCCGCCGGGCGGAGATGCTGGCCGAACTGATGC
The DNA here is from genome assembly GCF_934560975.1 of uncultured Sphingomonas sp. GTDB lineage: Bacteria > Pseudomonadota > Alphaproteobacteria > Sphingomonadales > Sphingomonadaceae > Sphingomonas_I. The sequence goes on from NZ_CAKTFO010000001.1 coordinate 14,235, forward strand.
GCCTCAAGTCCACCGTCGCGGTGGCGGGCACGCATGGCAAGACCACCACCACCTCCATGGTCGCCGCCCTGCTCGACGCGGGCGGGGTCGATCCCACCGTCATCAACGGCGGCATCATCAACAGCTACGGCTCCAACGCCCGGCTCGGCGCGTCCGACTGGATGGTGGTGGAGGCGGACGAGAGCGACGGCTCCTTCCTCCGTCTCGACGGCACGATCGCGGTGGTGACCAACATCGATCCCGAACATCTCGACCATTATGGCTCGTTCGATGCGGTCAAGGAGGCGTTCGTCGAGTTCGTCGAGAACGTGCCCTTTTACGGCGCGGCCCTGATGTGCCTCGATCATCCGGAGGTGCAGGCCATCCTGCCGCAGGTGCGCGACCGCCGCGTGGTGACCTACGGCTTTTCGGCGCAGGCCGACGTGCGCGGCGTCAACGTCACGCCCGTGCCCGGCGGCAACCGGTTTGAGGCGATCATCCGCCATCGCGACGGCACCAGCCGCTCGATCGAGGGGATCGAACTGCCCATGCCCGGCCGCCACAATGTCCAGAACGCCCTCGCCGCGATCGGCGTGGCGCTGGAGCTGGGCGTGGCGGACGACGTCATCCGCACCGGCTTCGGCAAGTTCGGGGGCGTCAAGCGCCGCTTCACCAAGGTGGGCGAGGTGCCGATGGACGGCGGCGTCGCCACGATCATCGACGATTACGGCCACCACCCGGTCGAGATCCGCGCTGTATTGTCCGCCGCGACCGAAGGCGCGCGCGGCCGCGTGATCGCGGTTGTCCAGCCGCACCGCTTCACCCGCCTGCGCGACCTGATGGCGGAGTTCCAGTCCGCCTTCAACGAAGCCGACATGGTCTATGTCGCGCCGGTCTATGCCGCGGGCGAGCAGCCGATCGAAGGCGTCGATGCCGCCGCTTTGGTGTCCGGCCTGAAGCAGCGCGGCCACCGCGCCGCCCAGACGGTGGACGGCCCGGATGCGCTCGCGGCCGATCTGGCGCAGCTGGTTCAGCCGGGCGACATGGTCATCTGCCTCGGCGCGGGCGACATCACCAAGTGGGCGGCCGGCCTGTCCGACGCCATCGTCGCGGCCCGCCGGGGATGACCGACGCCGCCGCTCTGCCGCGCGTGGCCGGCCGCCTGACCGCGCAGGCGCCGCTGGCGCCGCTCGTCTGGTTCAAGGCGGGCGGTGCGGCCGAGTGGCTGTTCGAGCCCAGGGATGCGGATGATCTCGCCGCCTTCCTAACCGATCTCGATCCCGCGACACCGGTGATGGGGCTCGGCCTCGGCTCCAACCTGATCGTCCGCGACGGCGGCGTGCCGGGCGTGGTGGTGCGGCTCGGCAAGGCGTTCGCGCAGGTCGGGCGGCTGGATGCGACCACGCTCCGCTGCGGCGGCGGCGCCAGCGGTATCCTCGTCTCCTCCACCGCGCGCGATGCCGGCATCGCCGGGGTCGAGTTCCTGCGCTCCATTCCCGGCACGGTCGGCGGCTTCGTCCGCATGAACGGCGGGGCTTATGGGCGCGAGGTCCGGGACGTGCTGGTCGCCTGCGACGTGATCCTGCGCTCGGGCGAACGGCGCACGCTGGCGCTGGCCGACCTCGGCTACACCTATCGCCACAGCGAGCTTCCCGTCGGCGCGATCGTCGTCTCCGCCACCTTCCGGGGCGTTGCCGGCGATCCCGTCGCGATCCAGAGCGAGATGGATCGCATCGCCGCCGAGCGGGAGGCGTCCCAGCCCCTCCGCTCCAAGACCGGTGGCTCCACCTTCAAGAATCCCCCCGGCCACAAGGCCTGGCAGCTGGTGGACCGCGCCGGCTGTCGCGGCCTGCGCAACGGTGACGCGCAAGTGTCGGAAAAACACACCAACTTCCTGCTCAATCTCGGCGCCGCCAGCTCGGCCGAGATCGAGGAACTGGGCGAGGAGGTCCGCCGCCGCGTCAAGGCCGACAGCGGCGTCGACCTCCAATGGGAAATCCAGCGGGTGGGTGTGCCCGCATGACCACTATCCCGTCACCCCTGCGCAGGCAGGGGCCCGTTTCTCTAACGAACACGCAATGGCGGGGAGGGGCGGACATAGCGCCTACCCGCGCAGGGGCGACGCACTAATCCTATGACCCAACCCCTCCACGTCGCCGTCCTGATGGGCGGCTGGTCCTCCGAACGCGCCGTCAGCCTGGTGTCGGGCGAGGGCGTCGCCACCGCCTGCGAAAGTCTGGGTCACCGCGTCACCCGCATCGACATGGGCCGCGACGTCGCCCTGCGCCTGGCCGAGGCGAAGCCCGACATCGTCTTCAACGCGCTGCACGGCACGCCGGGTGAGGACGGCACGGTTCAGGGAATGCTCGACCTGATGGGCCTGCAATATACCCATTCGGGTCTGGCCACCTCCGTCATCGCGATCGACAAGCAACTGACCAAGCAGGCTTTGGTCCCGCACGGCATCCGTATGCCGGCCGGCCGGGTGGTGACCTCCGCCAGCCTGTTCGAGGGTGATCCCCTGCCGCGTCCTTACGTGCTGAAGCCGGTCAACGAAGGCTCATCGGTCGGCGTCGCCATCGTCACCGACACCGGCAATCACGGCCACCCGATCGGCCGCGACGTGGAGGGGCCGTGGCGGCATTTCGATACTTTGCTGGCCGAACCCTTCATCAAGGGCCGCGAACTCACCACCGCCGTGCTGGGCGACCGCGCGCTGGGCGTGACCGAGCTGGTGCCAAAGTCCGGCTTCTACGACTTCGACGCCAAATATACCGACGGCATGACCACCCATGTCTGCCCCGCGCAGATCCCGGACGCCATCGCCGCCGCCTGCATGACCATGGCGGTGGAGGCGCACCGCCTGCTCGGCTGCCGCGGCACGTCGCGCTCCGACTTCCGCTGGGACGAGGAGGCGGGGGAGGCCGGCCTGTTCCTGCTGGAGGTCAACACCCAGCCCGGCATGACGCCCTTGAGCCTGGTGCCCGAACAGGCGAAGCTGATCGGCATGAGCTACGAAGCCCTGGTGCAGGCGATCATCGACGAGGCGCTGGCGTGAGCCGCGCGCCCGCGGTCACGGTGCGTTCGTCGCGGCGTCCGGCCAGCGGGCGCAACGCACGTCCCACACGCGGTCCCACCGCCGGACGCCCCGGTCCGCGCCGCGAAATGTCCAAGCTGCTGGCCGCCGTGCCGCTGCCGAAGGACTTCGTGCGCCGGCTGCGCAACTGGTCGCTCGGCCTGTTCGTGGGCGTGGCCTGCGTCGCCGGGGTGATCGCGATGGGCGTGCCGCAGATGCTGTGGCTGGAAACCTCGCACGCGCTCGGCCGCATGGGGTTCGTCGTCCGCAACATCCAGATCAGCGGCCGCACCCATGTCGATCGCGACCAGGTCTATCGCGTGGTGATGCAGGCGCAGGGGCAGGACATGCCGCTGGTCGACCTGTCGGACCTGCGCGGCCAGTTGCTCCAGCTCGGCTGGATCGGCGACGCCCGCGTGTCGCGCCGCCTGCCGGATACGCTGGCGGTGGACCTGGTCGAACGCGCGCCCGCCGCCGTGCTCCAGCGCAACCAGCGCCTGTCGCTGATCGATGCGGAGGGGCATGTGCTGGCCCCGGTCAACCCGCGCACCATGCCGGTGCAGCTGCCGTTGGTGATCGGGCCGGGGGCGGAGCGGCAGATCGCGCGCCTCAACGCCCTGATCGCGACCCAGCCCGCCATCAAGACCCTGGTCGAAGGCGCCACCTGGGTGGGTGAGCGGCGCTGGGACATACGTTTCCAGTCGGGCGAGACCCTGTCTTTGCCCGAGGGGGACGCCCGCGCCCGCGCCGCGCTCGCCACCTTCGTCCGCAAGGATCAGCAGGAACGCCTGCTCGGCCAGGGCTACCTCCGCTTCGACATGCGCAATCCCGGGCAGATCGTGGTGCGCGTCGGCGAACATGACACGCCCTCCGCCGGCGCGGCGGCCCCGCTCGCGCCCGGCAGCCAATCGACCTGAGAGACCGCACATGGCCCAGCCCCGCAGCGAAGGATTGATCACCGCCGTCGACATCGGCTCGTCCAAGGTGGCCGCACTGATCGTGCAGCCGACCGAGGGCGGGTTGCAGGTGCTCGGCAGCGGCCAGCGCGAAAGCCGTGGCGTCAAGCACGGCTACATCACCGACATGCAGCGCACCGAACAGGCGGTGCGCGAGGCGGTGGAGCAGGCGGAAACCATCGCCCGCACCAACATTGACGAGGTTTTCGTCAGCTTCTCCGCCGGCGGGCTTTATTCGGACGTCGCCTCGGTGGAGGTCGGCCTCGGCGGTCAGCGGATCGCGCAGGGCGACATCGACGAACTGCTCGACGCCGGCCGCAACTCGATCGAGCCTGACGGGCGGATGGTGCTCCATGCCCAGCCCACGCTCTACACGCTGGACGGGCTGAAGGGCGTGCGCCAGCCGCTCGGCCTCCATGCGGAGACTTTGGGCGTCGATATCCACGTCGTGTCGGGCGATCCCTCGCCGATCCGCAACCTCGACCATTGCATCCGCTCGGCCCATCTCGGCGTGAAGTCGGTCGTGGCCTCGCCCATCGCCACCGCCATGGCATGCCTGTCGGAGGAGGAGCGCGAACTGGGCGTCGCGCTGGTCGAACTCGGCGCGGGTGTGACCAACGTGTCCTTGTTCGCCGGCGGGCTGCTGGTCGGGCTCGCCTCGCTGCCGATGGGCTCGGGCGAGATCACCGACGATATCGCCTCCACCTTCGGCCTCCGCCGCGCGCAGGCGGAGCGGCTGAAATGCGTCCAGGGCTCGGCCCAGACCGCGCCGCGCGACAATCATGAGATGATCGAGGCGGCGGGCGGACCGGACGGGGCGGAGCAGGTCCGCATCACCCGCGCGCAACTGATCGGCGTGATCCGCCAGCGGCTCGACCAATGGTTCGCCGCGATCGAGGAAAAGCTCAAGGAACTCGGCTTCTCCGGCCCGATCGCGCGTCGCCTGGTGCTGACCGGCGGCGGGGCCGAGCTGAAGGGCATTGCCGAATATGCGCAGGGGGTACTCGGCCGCGCCGTCCGCATCGGGCGTCCGCGCGGCCTGATCGGGCTGCCCGATGCCCATGCCGGGATGAGCTTCACCACGCTGGCGGGGCTGGCGCTCTACGCCGCCAGCGATCCGATCGACCTGCGCCGCCCAATCGAGGAGCAGCCGGTCACCCGGCTTTCGCCCACGGGCATGGTGCACCGACTGATTCAAGCGGTGCGCAGCAACTACTAGCTCTGGCTATCCCCGGAAAGAGTGCGGTAATCTCAGAAATCACTCGCGCGCGCGAATCACTTGGGGCAGATTCCGGCTGCGAGCGTTCCGGCGACTGGAGACACACGAATGGCGATTGAATTCCTCCGGCCCGAGGTTGATGAGTTGAAGCCCCGCATCAGCGTGATCGGCGTGGGCGGGGCTGGCGGCAATGCCGTCGCGAACATGATTACGTCGGAAGTGCAGGGCGTCGATTTCGTCGTCGCCAACACCGATGCGCAGGCACTGAACGCGTCACCGGCCGAACAGCGCATCCAGCTCGGCATGAAGATCACGCAGGGCCTCGGCGCCGGCTCGCGTCCCGAAATCGGGCGCGCCGCGGCCGAAGAGACGCTGGACCAGGTCGAAAAGGTGCTGGAAGGCGCGCACATGTGCTTCATCGCCGCCGGCATGGGCGGCGGCACCGGCACCGGCGCGGCGCCCGTGATCGCCAAGACGGCGCGCGCCAAGGGCATCCTGACCGTCGGCGTTGTGACCAAGCCGTTCAGCTTCGAAGGCGCGCGCCGGATGCGCTCCGCCGACGCCGGCATTGCCGAGCTGCAGAAGCATGTCGACACGCTGATCGTCATCCCGAACCAGAATCTGTTCCTGATCGCCAATCCGAACACGACCTTCAAGGAAGCGTTCCAGATGGCGGACGAGGTGCTGCAGCAGGGCGTGCGCGGCATCACCGACCTGATGGTCATGCCGGGCCTCATCAACCTCGACTTCGCCGACGTCCGCTCGGTGATGAGCGAGATGGGCAAGGCGATGATGGGCACGGGCGAGGCCACCGGCGACAATCGCGCGATCGAGGCGGCGGAAAAGGCGATCGCCAACCCGCTGCTGGACGGCGTGTCGATGAAGGGCGCCAAGGGCGTGATCGTGTCCATCGTCGGCGGCGAGGATATGCGCCTGCTGGAGGTGGACGAGGCCGCGAACCACATCAAGGATCTGGTCGATCCCGACGCCAACATCATCTGGGGCTCGGCGTTCAACAACGATCTGGAAGGTCGCATCCGCGTGTCGGTGGTGGCGACGGGGATCGAGGCGGACGTGGTCCGCGCGCCCGAGCAGACGGCTAGTCCAGCGAAGCCTTTTGCCTTTCCCCCTCGCAGCCGCACTGAAGCGCGCGCGCCTGGCGTGGACTCCGTTCCTCCCGTCGCCGCCCCCGCCGAAGCGCCGGTAAGGCTGGCGGAGCCGGCCGCGTCCGATCCCGCCAAGGCCGAGCCGGTCCGCAACACGGCGGAGGATGAGGAACTGGTGCTGGGCCACGCGCCCCAGGGCCATGCACCCCAGGTTCATGTGCCCCAGGCCGGCGCGCCCCGCGCCGCCGCGCCGCAGGTCAGCGCGACCCCGGTGGTCCACGAACAGATCCCCGCCTTCGACCAGGGCACGTCCGCGCAGGCGGCTTCACGCTCCGGCCCGCGCCGCTGGATGCAGGAGGATGAGCCCGCCGCCGCGCCCGCGCCCGCCGCGTCGCGCCAACCCGCGTCGCGCACCGCCCGCGACGGCGGCACCTTGTTCGAACGCATGTCCAGCATGGCGCGCGGCACGGCCAAGTCCAACGGGACCGATGATGACGAGGGCGACGATCGCGGCCGCGATCCGCTCGACATTCCGCGTTTCCTGAACCGCCAGGGAAACTGATCGGCGGGTCCGCCGTCCGCGCCGCGCGGCGGATCCGCACTTTCATCAACGATCGCTGACCATCATGTTCGGCCCGCTTGCGATCCCCGTGCAGTCCATGCGCGCGGGCGCCACAGGCGGAGCGGCGCACTTTGACCTGTCGGGGCCGATCCCGCATCGGCCCCGGATCGCTTCATCCCGTCATCCTGTATCCGCCGCTCGGCCGACAGCCTTCGTCGTCCCGCCGCAACGTCCTGGCGAGGAGGGGCGCCGATGCTATTTGCAACACGTCCCGCTTGGATCATGAGGCCGCCCGTGTCGCGTGAAACCTCCCTTTCTTTGGCCCTCCTCCTCGTTTTCGCTTTGTCGCCCGCCGCCTTGCGCGCGCAGGAGCTGACCGAGGAGGTCCGCGCCGATCCCTCCGCCACCCAGTCGCTGGCGCTGGCGCGCGCGGCGGCGGCGCGGGGGGACGAGGCGGAGGCGCTGTCCCGCTATCTCCGCGTCCTCGCCACCACGCCGGACAATGTCGTCGCGCTCGCAGGCGCGGGGCAGGCGGCGATCGGGGTGGGGGACCTCAACGCCGCCGCCGGATTCTATGCGCGCGCCGATGCGCTCGATCCACGCAATGGCGCGGTCAAGGTCGGGCTGGCCATCACCATGCTCCAGAACGGCAATGCGCGCGGGGCGCTGCGCCTGTTCCACGACGCGGTGGAGCTGGGGATGCCGGTTACCGCCATCGCCGCCGATCGTGGCCTCGCCTACGACCTGCGCGGTGACACCAAGCGGGCCCAGGCCGATTATCAGGCCGTGCTGGCGACCCAGCGCAATGATGAGGTGGTACGCCGCCTCGCCCTCAGCCAGGCAATTGCCGGCGACCGCATCACCGCGCTGGCGACATTGGACCCCTTGTTGCGCAAGCAGGACGTGCCGGCATGGCGCACGCGCGCCTTCGTGCTGGCGCTGACCGGCGACCCCGCCGGCGCGAACACGGCCGCGGCCCTGGTCATGCCGCGCGATCAGGTGGCCGAACTCGCCCCCTATCTGCCGCGCCTCGCCGGGCTGCGCGCCGCCGACAAGGCCGCCGCCATCCATCTCGGCCGCTTTCCGGGCGAGCGACAGGGCCAACAGCCGCCGTCGCAACAGCAGCAGGCCAGCCGTCCGGTCACCCCGCCGAAGCTGCGGATCGATCGCACGGTGCTGGCTCCGCCGCCAATGGTGGCGGTTGCGCCCGCGCCCGTTGCGGCACCACCGCCGGTTGCCACGCCGCCGCAGCCGAGTGCCGCCGAACTCGCCGCCCGCGCCAAGGCGGACACCGCCGCCAAGGCCCGCGCCGATGCCAAGGTCCGCGCCGCCGCCAAGGCCAAGGCCGACGCGCTCGCCCAGGCCAAGCAGGAGCGCGAGGAAAAGGCGGCCGCCTTGGCGGAGGCACGCAAGAACCCGGCCCGCCACTTCGTGCAGGTGGCGGGCGGCGCCAATGCGGCCGATCTGCCCAAGGCGTGGGACAAGTTGAAGGACAAGTGGCCCAAGCAACTGGCGGGCCGCACGCCATGGACGATGCATTATCGCTTCACCAACCGTCTGATGATCGGCCCCTTTCCCAGCGCGGATGCGGCACAAACCTGGGTGTCGGAGCGCAACAAGGAAGGCTTCGCCACCTTCCGCGTCTCCACCAGGACGGGGGACGAGGTCGAACGGCTGGATTGATCCGGCCATGACCGGCCGCGGCTTGACAAAACGGAACAGATAGGGTACACGCTTTTCCGTTCCGTATGTCCGGCCGGGATATGGGACAAAGCCTGCTTCCCCGTCTCGGCGGGAAAGAACGACCGACGCGGAGCCTGTCCGGTGCTCAAACGCCGAAGCTTCGCCACAAGATTCCGTCTCTTCCGCATGCTTCGCGCTGCGGCCTGATCTGCCGAACGCCGCGTGCCGGGGATAGCGGGTGGCGTTCACGAACCTTCGGGTTCAGGCAGCAATTCCGCAACGCCCCTTCGCCACCAGGCAGGCGGCGGAACGCGTTGGTCGCACGCTTCTTCGGGAATGCCACATCTCCGCACGTCCCGGGCGCAAGCCCGCGGGCGTTCGCGGCGTGTCCGCGCCCCTCGACGACCCCGACGCGTCCCCTCGCTCCCGCGAACGCGGAAGCCGAGAGGGTAGGCACCTTCCGGCATGGCGCGCAAAATGCTCCTGTCACTCCCCAGCACCGTATGCTCCCGCGAAGGCAGTAGCCCAGGAGGCAGGCGATGCTCTGCAGAATCCGGACTCCTGCACCCGCAGCAAGCTCCGCACCGCCCGGGCTTGTAGTCCGCCCACGCGCCCCCCGACCTGATCGTCCTGCCGCCCCCGGCAGGATGCTTCCCCAATCGAGATCCATATCGTTCTTGCGGACATCAACGATCACGCCATCCGGATCGCTGGCCGATGCCGGTCTGCGGCCGATGGGAAAAGCACAACGTCTCCGCCGGCCTCTTTCCGCCGAGCCGCCCCGCTGACGTCCGCACGCAAAAGGGCCCGGCAGCGATGCCGGGCCCTTCCGTTTACCCAGTCATCACCGATCAGTAGGTGCCGGAAAAGCTCCGGTTAAGATTGGTGTTGCCGGTGGTGTTGCCGCCGTCGTCGTCCTTGCCGAACAGGCTGCTGCTGCTGCTGCTGCCATCGCGCTGTTCGTCGCGCCACTGCTGCTTGGCCTGATCCGCGGTCTTGTTGATCGTGACCTTGTCGTCCACCGACTGCACCCACGAACAGGGGATGGAATGGTGACGCCCGCCGGCGGCCTGATCGTTCTTGGTCAGCTGGATGCGGTCGCCGCGGACATGGTCCACCGTGCCGATATGCTCGCCGTCGCTGCCGACGACCTCATGATGCTCCTGCACCTTGCTCAGCAGGTCGCGCTGGCCCTGGCGGGTCTGGCGCCACGAACCGAACTCGGTCTCGAACCGGTTCTGATTCTCGCTGCGATAATCGTCATAGTCGCGATCGAGCGACTCCATCTGGCGGTCGCGCCAGCTGCGGTAATGCGGGTCATGCTCGTGCCGGCTCTGATAGCCCTGCTGCTGGCCGCCCGACGATCCGTAGTTCGCGCCATAACCGCCCTGGCCGGACGATCCCCGGTTCGACGCGCCATAGCCCGACCGGTCCTGGTTCGACCGGTCATAGCTTCTGCCGACCACGCTGCGGTCGTCATTGTTGCGCTCGTCATACCGCTCGTCCATGCGGCGGCGGCGCTCGGCATCGTCGTCACCGAACCACGAGCGGACCTCGTCGCCCGCGCGGTCGAGGAAGCCGCGATCCTGATAGTCGTAGCCGCGCGGATCACGCCCATAGTCGCGATTCTGGCTGCGGCCCTGATCCTGGCTGCCGTAGCGTTCGCCGCGATAATCGCGCGATCCGCTGCTGCCGCCATAATTGCCGTAATCGCCGTAGCTGCGCGCGCGATCGTCGTCTCGGCCCCGGCCATAATCGCTCTGGTGGCGATCACTCTGGCCGCCGCCATAATTGCTGCTGCCCGACTGGCCATAACGTCGGTCGTTGCGATCGTAAGCCATCGATGTCTCCTGTCTCTCCAGATGCCGCGCAAGCCCGTCATGGCGCGCGATCGATCTGGGGTGGAAACGGTTGGAGGGCTCCGGGTGTTCCTTTGGGCGGCACATACGACCGCGCGGCTGCAACGACATATCGCGGCAGCTTGCGCAGAATCTTTGTCGCGGGCCGTTGCATCGGCGACGAAGCGGGGCTAATCGCCCATTTCGCTGGTGCCGGGGCTGTAGCTCAGATGGGAGAGCGCTGCAATCGCACTGCAGAGGTCAGGGGTTCGATTCCCCTCAGCTCCACCAGCCTTTTCTCTACCATCTTGCTCCCCGCCGCCGCTTGGCCGATAGCGCCCGCGTGACCGTGCTGCGCTACATCAAGGCGCCCTGGTGGGTGTTCGAGCTCGCCACGGGTGCGAAGAGTTTCCGCGACAATCCCCTGATCGGATCGCGCCGGCTCAACCGCTGGGGCCTCCATGCCGCGCGCGTGGCGGTGGCGGACCGCATGGCCTGGAACCGCCGCGCCCGCCTGCGCCGGCTGATCGGGGCGGAGGATGCGGCCGCCTTCGCCCGCGACGGCTTCGTCCGCGTGCCCGATTTTCTCGCCGCCGAAGCTTTTGTCGCGCTCCGCGATCAGGTGATGGCGCGCCGTGCGCCCGCGCGCGAGATGGTGCAGGGCGACACGGTCACCCGCCGCATGGCGCTGGACCCCGCCGCGCTGAAGGCGATGCCCGCCGCCGCCGCCCTCATGGCCGACCGCCGCTTCCAGGGACTGATCCGCTATGTCGGCAGCTATGACGCGGCGCCGACCTGCTACATCCAGACGATCCTGTCGCACCGCCACGCGGCGCCACCCGATCCGCAGACCAACCTGCATGTCGATACCTTCCACCCGACGGTGAAGGCGTGGCTGTTCCTGACTGACGTGGCGGAGGACGAAGGGCCGTTGACCTATGTGCCCGGATCGCACCGCCGCGACGCCGCCCGCATGGCGTGGGAGCGGCAACGCAGCCTGGAGGTGATGGACGGCGACGATTTCCTCGCCCAGCGCGGCTCGCTCCGTATCCGGCGGGAGGAGCTGGCGGGGCTCGGCCTGCCCGATCCCGTCGCCTTTGCGGTCAGGGCCAACACGTTGGTGGTGGCCGACACCGGCGGCTTCCACGCGCGCGGCCCCTCCGTGCGCCCCTCCACCCGGGTCGAGATCTGGGCCTATGGCCGCCGCAACCCCTATCTGCCGTGGACGGGGCTCGACCTCGGCGGCCTGCCGGGCCTGTCCGAACGGCGCGTGCCGCTCTACTGGGCGTTGCGCGACCGTTTCCGCCGCTTCGTCGGACAGCCATGGATGGATGTCGGCCCGAAGCGCCCAGCCGACGAATGACGAGGCTTCCTCCCGAACTCACGGCCCCGCATTTCCCCTGGCTCAAGGACAAGGCCGGCGCCGTCGCCCATGTCGACCAAGCGGGCGTGATCCATGGCCGCGATCCCTTCACCGGCGCGACCATCCCGGTGGAGGCGGCAGCGGCGATCGCGGCGCATTGGCGCGCTCTGTCCCGTGCCAATGCCCCGATCCGGGTAGCGACCGGCATGGCCTGGTGGAAGCGCCAGCGGATCGCGCAATTCCTGTGGGCCGAGGGGCATGCGCCGCTGACGTTCGCGGATGATGCGGAGGGGGCGCTGTCCGCCGCAGCCGGCGGGCGCATCGCCACCTGGCCGTCCCGCGCGCCCGCCGGACTGGCGGGGCAGGCGGGCGAGCGGCTGGTGCGGGTGGAGGATGGCTTCATCCGCTCGATCGGCCTCGGCGCGGACCTGCACCCGCCTTTGTCGATCGTGGTCGACCAGAGCGGCATCTATTACGATCCGACCCGGCCCAGCGACCTCGAAACCATTCTCCAGACCGCCGACTTCACCCCCGACCTGCTGGCCCGCGCGGCGGCGCTGCGCACGCTGATCGTCGAGCGCGGCATCAGCAAATATGCCAGTGCCGCCCCGCTCGCCCCCGCACCGCGCCGAACCGGCAAGCGCGTGGTGCTGGTGCCCGGCCAGGTCGAGGACGATCAGTCGGTGCGGCTGGGCGGGGCGGGGATCGCCAGCAATCTCGACCTGCTCGCCCGCGCCCGTGCCGCCGAGCCGGACGCGTATATCCTGTTCAAGCCGCACCCGGACGTGGATGCCGGTCACCGCGTCGGCCGCGTGCCCGATGCCGACCTGTTGGCCCATGCGGACGAGGTGGTGCGGGGCGAGGCGATGCCGGCTCTGCTCGGGCGGGTCGATGCGGTGCACGTCCTGACCTCGCTCACCGGGTTCGAGGCGTTGTTGCGCGGGCTCGACGTGACGGTCCATGGCCACCCCTTCTTCGCCGGCTGGGGCCTGACCCGCGACCTCGCCGGCCCGCTGCCGCGCCGCACCCGGCGGCTCGACCTCGACGCCCTGGTCGCCGGCGCGTTGATCCTCTATCCGCGCTACCTCGATCCCATGACCGAGCTGCCATGCCCGCCGGAGGTGCTGCTGCGCCGTTTCGCCGACGGCTGGCGCCCGCGCGAGACCTGGCTGATCCGGGCACGCCGCGTGCAGGGCCGCATCGCCCGCGCACTCGGCACCGTCTCCCGCTAGCGCGTTCGATCCATCCGACCGGTGCTCCTGAAAAGGCAGGAGCCCGGAACCATAAGGTGAGTCGATTCGCGGCTGGGCTCCTGCCTTCGCAGGAGCACGGATAGCGTCGCAAACCGCTTCAACATGGCACGCCCGCCTTGATGGCCGGTGCGACCTGATCCTCGAGCGATGCGCCGACACACGAACGGGCAAGCGCACAAGGGCTGAGCGGCACGCCGACGATCCCGGATGTCTGCCAAGGAGTCATGGGGCAGGGGCAAAGGGTGACGGGCCGCGTCCGGCTACTGCGCGCCCATCGCCCGCAGCAGGGTAGCGGCGATCCCCTCCGCCGCAATGTCGGTCTTGCCGCCGGCGGGGGCCTGCGCGCCCCAAATCGCATAATCGGACCGGCAATCGTCGGCCCCGGCCGCGCGGAACGGGCCGGTCAGGCTCGGCTGATGGTCGCCGTAGAAGACCAGCCAGCCGGCATTGCCCTGCTCGGCGATGGCCCGGCGCAGGATCGGGATCATCGCGTCGGTCGACTGGAGGTGGCGCAGCCAGCGGCCGGCCGCCGCCGCGTCGGGCAGGGTGCGCCACTCCGCCGGCAGGTCCGCCGGCGCAATGCCGTCATGCTTGGCGTCCCACGGCCCGTGATTTTCCATGGTGATCGCGAACAGCAGGATGCGCGGCCCATGCTCGCGGATCAGCCGCGCCGCCATCTCCGCCACCGCCACGTCCGAGACGTAGGGCCCCTGCCGCGCCGCGTCGGCAAAGCCCTCCACCCCGATGAAGCGGTCGAACCCCAGCAGCGGCATCACCGTGTCGCGATAATAGAAATCGGCATTGTAGGGGTGGATGCAGATGGTGGTGTAGCCCGCCGCCCGCGCCTGCGCCGCCAGCGACGGCAGCGGCACCCGCGCGAACCGCTCATAGGGATTGTAGCGGTCGAGCCCGATTGTGTCCGCGCCAAGCCCGGTCAGCATCGCCAGTTCCGACCGGATCGTGTTCGCGCCCCAACAGGGGACGGTCAGCTGCCCGTGCGCCAGCGCTTCCACCCGCAACTGCTTGAACTGGGGTAGGTATTCCGCCAGCGCGGGGTGAAGCCGGCTGGCATCCACGAACGATTCGCCCTGCACGATCACGATCGGCCCGGCATCCGGCGCGATCGCCGGCCACACCCGCGCTTGCGCCGCCCGCTGCCGCTCCGGCCGTTCCAGCCGCGCGATCATCGCCTGCGCCAGGCACGCGCCGAGCAGGCCGATGCGCGACGCATCCACCGCCGGATCGCGGGTCAGCGGAAAGCCGCGATACAGCCGCCCCAGTGCCCGCGCCAACGGACCCCAGGTCGGGATCACGAACAAAGCGCGTCCGATCGCCGCCGCCACGCCCGCCAACAGCAGGGCGGTGCCCAGGTTCATCGCCCACAGCGGCGGCTCGGCCCGCACCAGCCCGGCGACGATGGCCAGGCTCAAGGCCGCGCCGCCCACCATCTGCCACGTGCCGACAAAGGCCAGGTACAGGCGCGGGTGGCGCACCACCTCGATAAACTCCGCGCGGTCCGCGAACACCACCGGCTCGGCCAGCACCTGCCGCTTGACCCGGTCCGCCACGCCCAGCCCGATGCCGAGCGTCAGTATCGCCAGCCCCGCCAGGATCGGCCGCGCGGTGGGCAGCAGGAACAGGAGGAAGCCGGCCAGATAGGGAAAGGCGTCCACCGCCATCGCCGCCGCCGGCCGCGACAGCAAGGGGGCACCCACGAGTCGGCGCAGGCCGAGCCACGTCGCCGCCGTGATCCCCAGCCCGCACAGGATCTGAATCATCGGCGGTGCTTAGCGCCCCGGCTCGATATGGAAACGGAAACCGCGCATGATCCGGTCCCCGATCGCGGCTGGCAGCAGGTCGGCGGCCTGGCTGCCGACCGCCAGCAGGCGCGGCACAGTGATGCGCGCCCGCCGCCGGTCGAGCCCGCGCCGGATCGCGCGCACCATCGTCTCCAGGCTCATCAGGAACGGGGTCGGCCCCTTCCAGCGGTCTGTCATCGGCGTGTCGAAAAAGCCCGGCACCACCACCGACACCGCCACGCCCGCCGGGCCGAGCAGCGCCCGCAGCGCCTCGCCATAGGCGCGGATGCCGGCCTTGCTGGCGCTGTAGCCGGGGCTGTAGGGCAGCCCGCGCAGTGCCGCGACGGAGGAGACGACCGCGATCTGCGCGCCCGCGCGTCGGGATAGCGCGGGCAGCAGCGGCTCGATCGTGTGCAAAGTACCCAACAGGTTGCTGCGCACCTGCAACGTCGCGAGCTGGCGGCCTTCCATCGCACCCTCCGCACTCGCACCGGCGGAAACGCCGGCGGCGGCGATCACCAGGTCGAACGGCGCAATCCCGTCCTGCGCGACCAGCCATGCGCCGAGCGGTTCGGCCTTGCCCACGTCGAACAGGCCGGTCACCACCTCCGCCCCGGCGGCGCGGCAGGCGGCGGCGGTCGCCTCCAGCCGCTCGGCATTGCGGGCGACCAGGGTCAGCCGCATGCCGGGCGCGGCATAATCACGCGCCAGGCCCGCGCCGAGCCCGCTCGACGCGCCGGTGATCAGCAGGGAGCGGGGTGGGCTCACCCGCGTGCGGGGATGGCGGTGGCGGCGGCGGCGCGACGCGGCGTGGTCGCGATGCGGACCACGGCGGCGGGCGCGGGGCTCGCCTCCAGCCGGGCGGCCGCGCCCGCCACCAGCATGTCCAGCGCCTGATCGCTGAAATAGCCGCCATTGATCAGGCAGGTATCGATCAACACGCGGCGATAGGCGGCGAACACCTCCGCCTCGGGCGGGGTCGGCTGGTCCCAGAAATGGTCGAGCCCGTTCTGGTCGGTCATGCGCGGCATGTCATAAACCGCATCGCCCAACACGATGGTGGGCACGCCATAGCGCAGCGACAGCGTGCCGGTGGTGCTGTTCACCGTCACCAGCCCGCGCGAACGCCGCACCAGCGAATCGATGTCGACCGACTCCAGGAACAGGATCCGGTCCGACGCGCCCAGCTTGGCCGCGACCTGCGTCACCCTCTTTTCCCAATCGACCAGCCCGTTGTCCAGCGGATGGCCCTTGACCACCAGCAGGGCCTCGGCCGGCGCGTTGCGGACGAACGATCCCAGCACCTGCTCGATCGCGGGCTGCATCCCCTTGAAGTGGGAATGGACCCGGATCTGGTAGTCGCAGTCGAGTTGCAGCGGGAACACGAAATAAGGCCGGCCGGTCGCGTCCAGGCGCGACAGCGTCTCCGCCGAACGCAGTCGTTCCGGCCCGCGCCGCATCAGGCGAAACGCCCAGCCCGCATATTCGTGCAGGATGTGCCACGGGCGATGGGTGCGATAGCCGGGAAACAGGGGCGCCAGCGCCAGCGACGCGAAATTGTAGATCAGGTCCTCCCTGACCCGGCGGCCGAAGGAGGAGGGGACCGGCGGCTGCACGTCCGGCAAGGGCGGCAAGGCGCGCGCCGCGGCCAGGTAATGATCGGGGTCGCGCGACAAAGCGGAATGGCCGTTCACGCCGCCATCTTCCAGCGTCACGAAATCGGGGCGGACATAGCCTTCCTCGAACACGTGGATCTGGACGCCGCGCGCGCGTGCCACCGCGATCGCGGCCTGGTGCAGCGGGCGGCAATCCCCGAACAACACGATGTCGGTGACGCCCGCCTGCTCGATCGTGCGCGTCAGGAATGCGGGCCAGCCCTTCAGCGTGCCGCGATAATCCACCGCGCGGCCCCGCCAGTAGATCTTGTCGCCGCCGTTCAAGTTGATGCGGTGCACGGCATGGCCGTCACGGGCCAGCGCCTGGCCGAGCTTGGAAAAGAAGGGGCCGGCCAGCCCCTGCAGAAACAGAAATGATCGCTGCGGCACGCGCCTTACCTGATTGTCATGTTCTTGGGCGCCCGATGCGGGGGCAATCGCCCTCCTTTGCACCGGCGGGTGCGCGCGCACAACTGCCCGGTCGGCGGACATGCGGGGGTCCGGCTTCACGGCTGTGCCCGTAGGATGGAGTCATGCAGGCACGCGAGGCAAATCATCGAACATCCCTAGATCAGCTTAGATGTAACCGCCAGTGGCACCGAACCAGACGGAGTTCGGCGCATCCTACCTTGCCCGCTCTCCCGCCTGCGCTATAGCCGCGAAACGTGCTAATTTGCCCGCGCCTGTGCCGCGCGGCCGGAGTGTTGGTTTGAACCGATCGCGATACGATTTCGACCTGACTGGTGTGGGTGACGCCGGGAACGAACCGATTGCGATTGTCGGTGCATCCTGCCGCCTGCCGGGTGCGCCGGACGTCGAATCATTCTGGCAATTGCTGTTGTCCGGCACCGATGCCGTGTCCGAAATCCCGGACGACCGCTGGAACAAGGCGCAATTGTTCCACCCGGAAAAGGGGCAGAAGGGGAAGGCCTATACATTCGCGGCGGGCGCGCTGGGCGACGTCAGCCGCTTCGACCCCGCATTCTTCGGCATCTCGCCGCGCGAAGCGACGCAGATGGACCCCCAGCAACGCCTGCTGCTGGAACTCGCCTACGAAGCGATGGAGGATGCCGGCATCGACGTGGCGCGGCTGGCGGGCGAGCCGGTGGGCGTGTTCGTCGGCGGATCGTCGTGGGATTATTCCAACCTGAACGTCGGCGATCCTTCCGCCATGGATGCCTATTCCATGATCGGCGTGACGCTGTGTTCGATGGCGAACCGCATTTCCTACGTGTTCGACCTCCACGGGCCGAGCTTCACGGTGGACACCGCCTGCTCCTCCTCGCTGGTGGCGCTGCACCAGGCGTGCGAGGCGATCCGTGGCGGTCAGGTGAGCATGGGCCTGGTCGGCGGCGTCAGCCTGCTGCTCGCGCCGCAAAGCTATATCGGCTTCTGCGCCGCCTCCATGCTGTCGCCCACCGGGCGCTGCCACGCGTTCGATGCGCGCGCGGACGGCTATGTCCGCGCGGAAGGCGGCGGGGTGGTGATCCTGAAGCCGCTCGGCAGCGCGCTTGCGGCGGGGGACCAGATCCGCGCCGTGATCCGTGGCACCGGCGTCAATTCGGACGGCCGCACCACCGGGCTTTCGCTGCCCAACCGCGAGGCGCAGGCGGCGTTGCTGGACCAGGTCTATGGCCGGTTCGGGCTGGACCCGGCGCGGCTCGGCTATGTCGAGGCGCACGGCACCGGCACGCCGGCGGGCGACCCGATCGAGGCGGGCGCGCTGGGCGAGAAGCTCGGCCGCCGCCGCAGCGAGCCGCTGACCATCGGTTCGGTCAAGACCAATATCGGCCACCTGGAGGCGGGCAGCGGCATGGCCGGCCTGATCAAGGCGATGCTGGTGGCGGAACGCGGCACCATTCCGCCGTCGCTGCACAACGAAACCCCCAATCCCAACATCCCGTTCGAGGATCTGAACCTGCGGCTGGCGCGGGAGGCGACGCCGCTGCGGCAGGATGGCCAGCCGCGCCTGATCGGCATCAACTCCTTCGGCTTCGGTGGCACCAACGCCCATGCCGTGCTGGAAACGCCCGATCCCCACGCCTTCGCGGCGTCCCCGGCGGGCGAGGCGGAGGCGCTGCCGCCGTTTCTGCTCTCCGCCCGTTCCGATGCCGCGCTCCACGCGCTGGCGCGCAGCTGGGCCGATCGGCTGGTGGATACGGCGGAGGCGGACCTGCCCGCGCTGGTGCGCGGTCTCGCGCTCAAGCGGTCGCAGCATATGCGCCGGCTGGTCATTCCGGCCACGACCCGCGCCGAGCTGATCGACGCCCTCACCGCCTTTGCCGAGGGCAAGTCGAGCGGGCTGGTCCAGGCGAACAGCGCCGTCGCCGGCGGCGTCGGCTTCATCTTCTCCGGCAATGGCAGCCAGTGGGTCGGCATGGCGACGGACGCGCTGGCGCAGAGCGCCGCCTTCCGCGAGGCGCTGGACGAAGTGGACGCGGCGCTGCGGCCGTGGCTCGGCTGGTCGGTGGCGCAGGCGCTGGCGGACCAGGATGCGGCGCGGCTGCGCAACACCGACGTGGCCCAGCCCTTGCTGTTCGCGATCCAGGTCGCGTTGGTGAAGGCGCTGGGCGAGCATGGCCTGCACCCCGATGCCTGCATGGGGCACAGCGTGGGCGAGGTCGCGGCGGCCTATGCCTCGGGCGCGCTCGATCTCGCCTCGGCGGCGCGGGTGATCGCGGCGCGCAGCCGGCGGCAGCAGCAGCAGCATGGCGTCGGCGCGATGGCGGTGCTGGGCATGGACGCGGCGGAGGTCGCCGCCGCTCTGTCGATCCCGCCGCTGAACGGCGCGGGCGTCGAGGTGGCGGCGCATAACAGCGCGGGCGGCACCACCGTCGCCGGGCCGGTCGCCGCGATCGACCTGCTGGAGGCGCAGGCGCAGGCGCGCGGCTGGCGCTTCACCCGGCTTGATCTGGATTACGCCTTTCACAGCGCGGCGATGGACCCGATCGCGGAGAGCCTTTCCACCGATCTGGCTGGGCTGGATACGGGCGCGACCGCCATCTCCTTTTATTCCACCGTAAGCGGCGGCGTGCTGGACGGACGGGCGCTGGACGCCGATTATTGGTGGCGCAACGTGCGCGCGCCGGTGCTGTTCGCGCAGGCCGCCCGCGCGATGGTAGCGGACGGCATCCGCCTGTTCGTGGAGGTCGGCCCCCACGCCGTTCTTCAGGCCTACCTCACCGACGCGCTCCGTCGGGAGGATCGCGAAGGCCGCGTGCTGCCCAGCCTCGGCCGCCGTCCGGTCCGGCACGATCCGGTCGCCGCGATCGCCGCGCGCGCCCATGCCGCCGGCGCCGATATCCGTGCCGCCTCCGCCTTTGTCGGACCGGTCGCGGCGGGCGGCCTGCCGGCTTATCCGTGGCAGCGCGAGAGTTACTGGGTGCCGCGCACGGAGGAGGCGACCGACCTGTTCGTGCTGGCGGACGAGCATCCCCTGCTCGGCACGCGTGTGGGCGAAGCTCCGGTCGAGTGGCGCAAGCATCTCGGCCTCGCGCTGGAACCGTGGATCGCCGACCATGCGGTGGGTGGCGGCGCGGTGGTGCCGGCGGCGGCGCTGATCGACATGGCGCTGGCGGCGGCGCGCGCGCGCCATCCCGACGCCGCCTCGGTCGACCTGCTCGACGTGGAGATCGGGCGCGCCCTGGTGCTGGAAGCGCAGACGATGCGCGAGGTGCGGTTCCGCATCGGCTCGGCCGCCGGGGACTTCACCCTCACCTCGCGCCCGCGCCTCAGCGAGGAGCCGTGGACGGTGCATATGTCCGGCCGCATCGCCGCCGCCGACACCGCGCGGGTCGATCCGGTCGAAATCGGCGGAGTGGTCGAGCGGCGGGTGACGGCGGACACGCTCTACGCCCTCGCCGCCGATATGGGGCTGGATTACGGCCCGGCATTCCAGGCGGTATCGGGGATCGACGTCTTCGCCGGGCAGCGTGCATTGGTGTCGCTCGACCGGGCGACGCCGCTGGCGTCCGGCTTCCTGCTGCCGCCCAACAGCGTCGACGGTGCGCTCCAGGGTCTGCTCGCGCTGGCGGCGGACCGGCTGGGCAGCGACAATGGCGTGCTGCCGTGGCGCTTCGGCCGGGTGCGGCTGTACGGTGCCCGCGCGGTGCCGGTCACGGCGCGGCTGGCGGTGACGCGGGTCGGCCCGCGCTCGGTGCGCGCCGACGTGCAATTGCTCGACGGGGACGACATCGTCGTCGCGGAGATGGCGGAATGCTGGTTCGTGCGCGTGGCGCTCGGCCGCGCCGTGTCGGCCGAGGAGCATGTGTTCCACACGCGCTGGATCGCCAGCGCCGATCCGGAAGCGGGCGCAGCGATCGCCTTGCCGTCCGCCACCGACCTTGCCGAAGTCGCGCCGGCCGAGGTCGCGCCGGCCGAGGCGCAATTGCTGGCGGAGGCCTTTGCCGCCGCCGCCGCGCTGGAAGCGGTGACGCCGCTGGCGGAGGCGGGCCTGCTCTCGTCCCAGGCGCTGGTGCGGCGCGGGGATTTGTCCGCCGCCGGTCGGCCGGTGTTCGATCGCATGATGCGCTGGCTGGCGGCGGACGGGCTGGCCGAGCAGCAAGGCGATGGCGACTGGCGCCTCACGGGTGAGGATCTGCCGCCGTCGGGCGTGGTCCTCCAGACCCTGTTCTTCGACGCGCCCGACGCGGTGGCGGAAACGTCGCTGCTGGCGCTCGCGGCCGAGGCGTTGCCCGCCACGCTGCGGGGTGTGCCCGCCCCGGCGCTGCCGGCCGCCTTGTGGGACCAGTTGCTCGAAACCTCGCCGTCCAGCCTGGCGGCAAGCGCGGCGTTGATCGCCGAGGTGCGGGCGCTTGCCCGTGGCCGGACGGACGGCGCGCCGCTGCGCATCCTGAATGTCGGGGCGCGGCGCGGCGCCTTCGCCGCCCGCTTGCTCCGCGCGCTGGCGGGGGAGCCGGGCATCGCCCTGGTCGCCGCAACCGACGCCGATACGCTGCCGGTGCTGGCCGACACGCTGGGCGACAGCGCGCGGGCCATTGCCTGGACGCCGGGCGACACCGCGCCGAATGCGCGGTTCGACCTGGTGGTCGGGCTCCATGCCGGCGCGGTCGGCGGGTGGGGCGTGCGCGAACTCGCCGCCTTGCGCGACCTGCTGGCGTCGGGCGGTGCTTTGCTGCTGGCCGAGCCGCGTCCCAGCCGCGTGTGGCAGATGCTGCGCGCCGACCTGGTGCTGGGCGACGATGCGCGCTGGCAGGGCAATCTGGAAGCAGCGGGCTGGATTCAGCCATTCGCGCACCCGGTCCAGAGCGGCGCATGGCCCGTGGCGCTGGTGCGGGCGGTGGCGCCGCAACGGCCCGTTTCCGCCAGGCACGCCGTTCGGATCGCCTTGCTCGACGACGATGCCGCAACGTCCGGCCTCCGCACGGCGATCGAGGCCGCTGGCGGGCAGGTGACGGACGAAGCGGACGCCGCACCGCACCTCGCGCTGCTGATCGACGACGCGCAGCCGCTCGACCGGGCGCTGGCGCGGATCGCCGCGCTCGCCGCCACCCCGGCGCGCGATGCGGCGCTGCCGGTCACCATCCTCGCTCGCGGAGTGGCCGAGGGCGATCCGCGCGCCGCCGCGATCCGGGGCGCGCGCCGGGTGCTGGCCAACGAAGCGGCGCAGCTCGCGACGCGGCTGGTGCTGGTCGATCCGGCGCTGCCCGCCGACGCAGCCGGTGCGCGCATGACCGCCGAGCTGGTCGGCGGCGATGCCGAGCAGGAGGTGGTGTGGTCCGCCAGCGGCCGCGTGGTGCCGCGCGTGCGGCGCGGGCTGCCCGCCCGTGCACAAAGCGAGGGCGCGATCCGGCTGGCGGTGGCGCGTCCGGGCCTGCTCGATTCGCTCGGCTGGACCCATGCCGACCGCGCCGCACCGGGCGAGGGCGAGCTGGCAATCCGGATCGAAGCCGCCGGCCTCAACTTCCGCGACGTGATGTGGGCGATGGGGCTGCTGCCGGACGAGGCGTTGCTCGACGGTTTCGCCGGGCCGACCATGGGCCTGGAATGCGCCGGCACGGTCACGGCGGTCGGCCCGGGCGTGGACGGCTTCGCGATCGGCGACCGGGTGATGGCGTTCGCGCCGGCCTCGCTCTCGACCGAAACGGTGACCAAGGCCCATGCCGTGATGCGGATGCCCGCCGACATGGGCTTCGCCGCCGCCGCGACCATCCCGGTCGCCTTCCTCACCACCGTCTATGCGCTGGGCCATCTTGCCCGGATCGAGGCGGGGGAGACGGTGTTGATCCATGGCGGCGCGGGCGGCGTCGGCCTGGCCGCGATCCAATATGCCCGCCATCGCGGCGCGCGCGTGTTCGCCACCGCCGGCTCGCCCACCAAGCGCGCCTTGCTGCGCACCCTGGGCGTGGAGGCGGTGCTGGACAGCCGCAGCCTGACCTTCGCGGACGAGGTGATGCGCCTGACCGACAATGCCGGCGTGGACGTGGTGCTGAACTCGCTGTCTGGCGAGGCGATGCGCCGCTCGCTGGCGATCCTGAAGCCGTTCGGCCGCTTCCTGGAACTCGGCAAGCGCGACTTCTATGAAAACAGCGCCATCGGCCTGCGTCCGTTCCGCCACAACGTCACCTATTACGGGATCGATGCCGACCAGCTGCCGCTCAAGCGGCCCGCGCTCGCCGCCGCCCTGTTCGACGAGATTGCCGGCCTGTTCGCGGATGGGGCGCTCCGCCCGCTGCCGCATCGCCTGTTCGACTATGCCGATGTGGAGGATGCGTTCCGGCTGATGCAGGGGTCCGGCCATATCGGCAAGATCGTGCTGACCCCCGGCGCGGTGCCGCCGGTTGCGGCAGCCCCCGCGCCCGCCTTCGCGCTGCGCGGCGACCATGTCCATCTGGTCACCGGCGGGCTCGACGGCTTCGGCAAGGAGGCCGCTTATTGGCTGGTCCGTAACGGCGCCCGCCGTCTGGCCCTGCTCAGCCGGCGCGGGGCCGCCACGCCCGGCAGCGACGCCTTGCTCGCCGCCTTCGCCGGTGAAGGCGTGGACGCGCGCGCTTATGCGGTGGACGTGTCGAACGGGGCCGCGCTGACCCGGGTGCTGGCGACGATCCGGGCCGAACAGGGCCCGATCGGCGGCGTGGTCCATGCCGCCGTGGCGATGGACGACGCCCTGCTCGGCCAGCTGGACCAGGGCCGCTTCGCCCGCGCGCTCGCGCCCAAGCTGGGTGGCGCGGACCTGCTCGATCGGCTGACGCGCGACGATGCGGTCGACCTGTTCCTGCTCTTCTCCTCCGTCACCACCGCTTTCGGCAATCCGGGTCAGGGCAATTACGTCGCTGCCAATAGTGCGATCGAGGCGGTGGCGGAGCGGCGTCGCGCTGCCGGCCTGCCCGCTTTGGCGGTGCAATGGGGCCCGATCGGAGACGCCGGCTATCTGGCGCGCGAAACGCAGGTCAGCGCGATGCTGTCGCGCCAGCTCGGCTCCGCGCACATGAGCGCGGCGGAGGCGCTGGACACGCTGCCGGCTTTGCTCGCCTCCGGGCAGCCGACCTTGGGCATGGCGACGATCCGCTGGGGCGCGCTGAAGGGCAGCCTGCCCTTGCTCGATGCGCCGCAATTCGCGGACATGGACGCGGGTGCAAGCGAGGCCGCCGCCGAGGTCGATCTTGCCGCGATGCTGGCCGAATGTTCGGCGGAGGAGGCGCTGGCCCGCGTCACCTCCATGCTGGTGGAGGAGGTGGCGCGGATCATGAAGCTCGCGCCCGAACGGATCGAGCCGCAGCGCCCGCTGGCCGAGTTCGGGATGGACAGCCTGATGGCGGTGGAGTTGCGCCTGGCGGTGGAGCAGCGTTTCGGCGTCAGCATCCCGCTGCTGGCCTTGTCCGAAGGGGCGACCCTCGGCGCGATGGCGGGGCGGATCGTGCGTGGCCTGGCCGCACCGCAAGCGGAGCCGGCCGACGATCAGGCGCGCCTGGCCGAACGCCTCACCAAGCTGGAAGGCGGTCCGGCCGGTCCGGCCGACGGGGCGGAGGCGCCGTCCGAGCCCAGCTATGCGGCGGCGGGGGCGAATGCGCCTTAATTGCGCCCCGGCGGTTTGGCACAGCTGATCCATGAGCAAGGATTTCGGACTTTCGGGCGACGCCAAGGCGAAGCTGCTGGCCCGCGTGGGCGTTCGCGCGCCGCTCGTGGCGGAGCCTGAGCCGGAGGTGGCGCGCCCCCGCCTGCCGCTCGGCCGGCCGGAAGTGGCCGCCGACCTGTCCATGATGGCACGCGCCGGCGCGGCTTTGGGCATCCGCGATCCCTTCTTCCGCCCGCATGAAGGGGTGGCGGGCGCGACCACGGTGATCGACGGGCGCAGCTACGACAATTTCGTGTCCTATAATTATCTCGGCCTCAACGGCGACGTCCGCGTCAACGAGGCGGCGAAGGACGCGGTCGATCGCTACGGCACGTCGGTGTCGGCCAGCCGGATCGTGTCGGGCGAACGGCCGATCCACCGCGCGCTGGAACAGGCGCTGGCCGACCTGTACCGGACCGAGGACGCGCTGACCCTGGTGTCGGGCCACGCCACCAACGTCACGGTGATCGGGCATCTGGTCGGGCGCGACGACCTGATCCTGCATGATTCGCTCAGCCACAACAGCATCGTGCAGGGCGCGCTCGCCAGCGGGGCGCAGCGTCTGTCGTTCCCGCACAACGATTTCGACGAACTCGACCGCATGCTGTCGGCCCGCCGGGCGCAGGTGGAGCGCGCGCTGATCGTGGTCGAGGGCCATTACAGCATGGACGGCGACATTCCCGATCTCGCCCGGCTGGTGGCGGTGGCCAAGCGCCATCGCGCCCACCTGATGGTGGACGAGGCGCATTCGCTGGGCGTGCTGGGGCCGCGCGGACACGGCATCTTCGAGCATGCGGGCGTCGATCCGGCGCATGTCGATATCTGGATGGGCACGCTCAGCAAGACCCTGTCCGGCTGCGGCGGCTATATCGCGGCATCGGCCGAGCTGATCGATTACCTCCGCAAGTCCGCGCCCGGCTTCGTCTATTCGGTCGGCCTGCCGCCGCCGGTCGCGGCTGCCGCGCTCGCCTGCCTGGAAATCATGCGGGACGAGCCGGAGCGGGTCGCGCAAGTGCAGGCCAATGGCGCGCATTTCCTGAAAGCGTGCAAGGCGGCCGGGCTCGACACCGGCCCGTCCATCGGCGCGGCGATCGTGCCGGTGATGACGGGCAGCTCGATCGTCGCGGCGCGCGCGGCCGACCGCCTATTCGACCTCGGCATCAACGTGCAGCCGATCATCTACCCCGCCGTGCCCGAGCAGGCGGCGCGGCTGCGCTTCTTCATCTCCTCGCTCCACCGGCCCGAGCAGCTGGACCGGGTCGCGACGACGCTGGCCGACGTGCTGGCCGATGTGGCCAAGCAGCGGGTGGACCTGGCGGAACTGGCCGGCAGGATCGCGGCGGCCTGATCGCATGGGCGCGGACGTCGCCGCAGAGGTCGTGCTGGACCTGTCGCGCTTGCTGTCGCGGGTGCTCCATCCCACCCCGACCGGGGTCGATCGGGTGGAGATGGCCTATGCGCGCGGCCTGCTGGAGACCATTCCCGATCGGCTGTGCTTTGCCGCCGTCCATCCCAGCGGCCTTTACGGCCGGCTGCCGCGGGGCGAGGTGCTGCGTTTCCTGGATGAAACCGAGCATCGCTGGCAGGCGCATGGGCGCAGCATCGCGCGTTCGATGCGGCCCTTCGCGGCCCGGACCTTGCTCCGCCTCCTGCCCCGCCCGGTGCGGCGGAAGGACATGCCGCGCCTCTATGTCCAGGCGTCGCCCAACAATCTGATCAAGCCCGATCTGGTCCGCGCCATCCTCCGCCGGGAGCAGGCGCGGTTCGTCTGCCTGGTGCATGACCTGATCCCCATCCAATATCCGGAATAGGCCCGGCCGGGCGGGGCGGCGCTGCACCTCCGGCGGATGGACACGGTGGTGCGGCTGGCGGACGGCATCCTCGCCAACAGCGAAGCGACCATGGCGGCGCTGCGCCCCTATCTGGCGCGATCGGGCCGAGACCCGCAGCTGCGCGTGGCCCATCTCGGCACGGAGGACATGGCACCCCGCCCGGCGCGGGTGGACGAGCGGCCCTATTTCGTCTGCGTCGGCACGATCGAGCCGCGCAAGAATCACCTGCTGCTGCTCCACCTCTGGCGGGCCCTGTCGGAGGAGCGCGGCGCGGCCGCCATCCCCAGGCTGATCCTGATCGGCCGGCGCGGGTGGGAGAATGAGCAGGTGGTGGACATGCTGGAACGCTGTCCGGCGCTGAAGGACTGCGTGGAGGAACGGTCCGGCCTGCCCGATACGGAGGTGCAGGCGCTGGTGGCGGGTGCGCGCGCGCTGCTGCTGCCCTCCTTTGCCGAGGGCTATGGCATGCCGGTGACGGAGGCCCTGATGCTGCGCGTGCCGGTGGTGTGCAGCGACCTGCCCGCCCTGCGCGAGGCGGGGGGTGCGGTTCCGACATTCCTCGATCCGCTCGACGGGCCCGCGTGGCGCGCGGCGGTGGACGACCTGACCGCCGCCGATTCCGCCATCGCGGCGGGGCAGCGCGCGCGTCTTGCCGGCTGGACGCCATTCCGATGGGACCAGCATATCGCCATCCTGCTCGATTTGTTGCATAGCCTCGCCGCATGAGTTCTCGTCCTCTTCCGGCCCGGCGGGGTTCCTTCTGGACCGCGCTGGGCGTGCAGGCGCGCGTGATCGGCGCGATCATGATGCGCGAGCTGCACACGCGCTACGGCCGCGAAAACGTGGGCTATCTGTGGATGATGGGCGAGCCGATGCTGCTCGCCACCGTGATCGGCCTGCTCCACGTCAATGCCGGCCACGTCGCCTATCTCGGCGATATCCAGCCATTGCCCTTTTCAGTGCTCGGCTACACCGCTTTCATCCTCTTCCGGGGCATCGTGAATCGCTCGGCGGGCAGTCTGGAGGCGAACGCCCCCTTGCTGTACCACCGGCAGGTGACGGTGTTCGACCTGACGCTGGCGCGCGCCCTGTTGGAATTTGCGGGTGTGTTTCTGACGTTCGTGATGCTGATGACGCTGCTGATCTGCCTGGGATTCGCGCAGGCTCCGGTCCGGCCCCTGGTGGTGTTCGCCGGTTGGGCGCTGATCTTCTGGTATTCGCTCGGCCACTCGCTGCTGATCACCGCGCTGACATATGAAAACAGGACGGCGGATCGCCTGATCCATCCATATTCCTACTTCATGGTGGGGCTGTCCGGATCCTTCTTCCAGATCGGCTGGCTCCCGCCCGCCGCGCGCGAGATCCTGGGCTACATCCCGCTGACCAGCATGTTCGAACTGTTGCGATATGGCTGGTTCCGCGGCACCGACCTTGATTATTTCTATGGCGGATATGCCGTGGCGGCATGTGCCCTGCTCACCTGGGCGGGGCTGATCATGGTGTCCCGCGTCCACCACAAGATCCATCTTTCCTGATATTTCCGGCACTCCGGACGATCGTTGATAAGGCAGTTTCATGAACATGCACGGCATCATGGCACCCGCGGGGAGCGAGGAGCATGCGGAGCGCGGTTTCGCCCGGGACGCCTATGGCTGGGTCAGGCGCAACCGCCTGTTCATGTACATCGTGGTGCTGCCGACCCTGCTGGTCGCCTGCTACCTGTTCCTGGTCGCGTCCGATCAATATGAGTCGGAGGCGCATTTCCTGGTGCGCTCGTCCGACGTGGCGGCGGTGCCCGGCACCGGGGTCAGTCAGGCGTTGAGCGTCATCACCGGCGTCGGCCCGGCCCAGACCGAGGCGATGAGCGTCGCCGACTATCTGACGTCGCACGACGCGGTGGATTCGCTGCGCCGCGACGACCAGCTGGTGGAGCGTTTCAGCCGCAAGGATGCCGACATCTTCAGCCGGCTGTGGCAGAGCAATCCCAGCCCCGAACAGCTGCTCCGTTATTACCGCCGCCAGGTGAAGGTGCACTACAACACCGAAACCGGGATCACGACGCTGGACGTGCGTTCGTTCCGGCCGGAGGACAGCTACGGCCTCGCCCGCAAGCTGCTGGATCTGGGTGAGCAGCGCGTCAACACGCTGAACGTGCGGAGCTACAGCGACGCGGTTCGCATGGCGGAAAAGCAGCTGGCACGGGCCGAGACGGACCTGGCCGCTGCCCAGGGCCAGCTCACCAGCTTCCGCCAGAGCCGGCGCGAGATCGATCCGGAGGCATCCGGCCAGGCGCAGCTCGGCCTGGTGGCGCAGCTGACCGAACAGCTTGCCACATCGCGCGCGCAGCTGTCCGCCATGGGCCAGGCGATCGACCGCAACAGCCCGCAATATCGCGCTTTGGCCGACCATGTCTCCGCTTTGCAGGCGCAGGTGAACGCCCAGTCCGGTCGCCTCGCCGGCGGGACGGGCGCGATCGCCAGCAATATCGGCGGCTTCCAGAAGCTGGAGCTGCGCCAGCAATTCCTGGCCAAGCGCTATGAGGCGGCGGCGGCCAGCCTCGACAGGGCGCGGGATCAGGCGATCCGCAAGCAATTGTACCTGGTGCGAGTCGTGGATGCGAACATGCCCGTGAAGGCGCTCTATCCCGAGCGGTGGCGTATCCTGGCGACGGTGGTGATCGCGCTGCTGCTCGCTTATTCCATCGGCTGGCTGATCGCCGCGGGCGTGCGTGAGCATGCCGCGTGATGCAAAGGGCGGGGCAGGGCGAACCGCGCTCCGCCCCGCCGCCTTTCTTGACCGGGACGGGGTGATCAACGTCGACGACGGCTACACCTTCCGCCCGGAAGACCTGCGGCTGACGCCCACGGCGGCGGAGGGGATCCGGCTGCTCAACGATGCCGGCTACCTGGTGATCGTGGTCACCAACCAGTCGGGCGTCGCCCGCGGCTATTACGGCGTCGCGGACGTGGAACGCTTCCACGACCACATGCAGGCGACGCTGGGCCCGCGGGGCGCGCGCATCGACGCATTCTATTACTGCGCTTATCATCCGGAGGGGACCGTTGCCGAATATGCGCGCGAGCATGAGGATCGCAAGCCGGGGTGCGGCATGCTGACGCGGGCGATGGCGGACCTGCCGGTGGACCGCGCCCGCAGCTTCATGATCGGGGACAAGCAGAGCGATGCCGATGCCGCCGCCAAGGCCGGCATCCCGGCCCGGCTGATCGCCGCAAACGTCGGCGACCTCGCCGGTGCCGTGCGAGAGATGATGGCGTGAGGCGCTATCTCGACTGGATCCGGGACGAGGCGCTGCCGCTGTGGGCCGACGCCGGCTTCGACGCAGGCGCGGGCCGCTTCCGCGAGCGTCTTGACGGCGCCGGCCGGCCGGAGGCGGTGCCGCACCGCTCGATGGTGCAGGCGCGACAAATCTATGTGTTCGCGCATGCGGCCCAACTCGGCTGGTTCGACGGAGCGGCGCTGGCGGAAACCGCGACGGCATCGCTGATCCGCGACTTCTGCCGTGAAGAGGGTGACCAGGCGAGCTTCGCTTTCTCCATCCACCCCGATGGGCGGATCGCGTCGGACGTGCGTGATGCCTATGCCCATGCCTTTGCCCTGTTCGCGCTGGCGTGGGTGTATCGGCTGAACGGCGACCCGGGGCTTCTGACGCTGGCGGACAAGGTGATCCGCTTCGTGGATGCGCAGCTGACCGATCCCCGGCATGGCGGCCTGTTCGACGCGTTGCCGGTGGCAACCCGCGACAAGCGGCAAAATCCGCATATGCACCTGCTGGAAGCCTATCTGTTCCTGGAACAGGCGGCACCGGGCCGTGGCTATCTGGAGCGGGCGGGCGCGCTGGTGCGCCTGTTCGCGGACCGGATGCTGCGCGATACCGTCCTCCCCGAATATTTTGCGCAGGACTGGTCGCCGCTGGCCGACACCGCGCGCAGCGGCATCTGGGAGCCGGGCCACCATTTCGAATGGGTCTGGCTGCTGGATCGATACGGCCGCCTCTCCGGCGAAACCGTCGAGCCCTGGATCGGGGCGCTGGACGCCAGCGCGCACGCTTTCGGCCTCACCCCGGACGGGCTGATCGTGGACGAGGTCGATGCCGACGGCACGGTGGCGAAGGCCTCGCACCGGATCTGGCCGCATACCGAGGCGATCAAGGCGGCGATGGCGCGCAACGACCCCGCCTTTGCCGGGCGTATGGCGGGCGTGCTGATGGCCCATTTCCTCGATCGCCCCTTTGCCGGGGGCTGGATCGACCAGATCGGGCCCGACCGCGCGCCGTTGGTCGACTATGTTCCGGCGAGCAGCCTTTACCACCTCTTCCTCGCGGCGGCCGAAGCCTCGCCGCTCGGCAATCGGGACGCCTGATGCACAGCTATATCGACCAGTTGATCGGATGCCGCGTCGCCGTGATCGGCGACCTCATGCTCGATTCCTACCTGTCGGGCGAGGTCAGCCGCATCTCGCCCGAGGCGCCGGTGCCGGTGATGCGGGTGCAGTCGGAAAAGTCGGTGCCGGGCGGCGCGGCCAACGTCGCCGCCAACCTGGCGAGCCTGGGCCTGTCGGTCAGCATGGTCGGGCTGGCCGGGCAGGATGTGGCGCGCGACGAACTGGTCACCGCGCTGGAGAAACTGGGCGATGTGGATTGCAGCGGCATCATCGCCGCGCCGGGACGCCGCACCACCCGCAAGCTGCGCATCATCGGCGCCCATCAGCAGATCGTGCGCGTGGATCACGAGGACGTACTGCCCTGCACCGCCGACGTGGAGGACCGGTTCCTGACCGCCGCCGTCGCCGCGATCGACGCGGCGGACGTGGTGATCGTGTCCGACTACGCCAAGGGCGTCTGTTCCGACCGGGTGCTGCGGCAGGTGCTGGACCATGCCGCCGCCACCGCCAAGAAGGTGGTGGTCGATCCCAAGCGCGCGGATCTCGCCGCCTATCGCGGCGCGACCGTGCTGACGCCCAACCGCAAGGAATTGCACGACGCGACCAAGATGCCGGTCGACAGCGACGAGGAGGTCGCCGCCGCCGTCAAGGTCGCACAGCAGAGCTGCGGTTCGGACCTGCTCGTCACCCGTTCGGAAAAGGGCATGTCCTTCTTTCCGCTGGATGGCGCGCCGGTCCATCTCGGCACGATCGCGCAGGCGGTGTTCGACGTGTCGGGCGCGGGCGACACGGTGGTGGCGGTGCTGGCCGCCGCGCTGGCCGCCGGCCTGCCCTTCGTGGAGGGCATGCGGATGGCCAACCATGCGGCGGGGATCGTCGTGTCCAAGCTCGGCACCGCCAGCGTCACTCGCGCGGAACTGGCCGAATCGCTGCTGGCCGAAGGCGCGCCGGCCGAGATCGGCGACGGCGCCCTGGTCAGCCGCGACGATGCGGTCACGTTGCGCTGGGCGTGGCAGCGGGAGAAATTAACCGTCGGCTTCGCCAATGGCTGTTTCGACCTGCTGCATCCGGGCCATGTGTCGCTGATCCGGCAGGCGGCGGACAGCTGCGACCGCCTGATCATGGCGTTGAACTCCGATGCGTCGGTCAAGCGGCTCAAGGGGCCGAGCCGACCGATCCAGGACGAACAGGCGCGCGCGCAGGTGATGGGCGCGCTGAAGGGCGTCGCGGCGGTGGTGATCTTTGACGAGGATACACCCGGGGAACTGATCGACGCGCTCCAGCCCGACGTGCTGGTCAAGGGCGCCGACTATACGGTCGACCAGGTGGTCGGCGCGGATGTGGTGCAGGCGCGCGGGGGCCGCGTCGTCCTGGCGCAGTTGTCGCCCGGCCATTCCACCAGCCGGCTGGTGGCGGCGTCTGCCGGTTGAGGCCGGCCGGATGGGGCTGATCCGCCGGCTTGCCCGACGGCTGGTGCCCCGGTGGACGGAGCTGCCGCTGCGCGAGCTGCTGCCCCTGGCCGATGCGGCGCGCGATACGGGGCGGGTGCGCGTGGCGGCCGCCTTGTACGATCGCGCGCTGAAGCGTGTGCCTGATGATGCCGACCTGCTGATAATGAGCGGCCACATGCACAAGGAGGCCGGCCGGGCGGACATGGCCGGGCAGCGATATCGTGCGGCCCTGGCTTTGCGGCCGGACAGCGCCGACATCGCGATGCAATTGGGCCACCTCGGCAAGCGCATGGCGGATTGGGACGAGGCGGCCCGCTGGTACGCCCGGGCGCGGGATCTGGCCCCCGCCTGGGACGAGCCCGCGCGCGAACTGGCCGCGCTCGACGTCCTGCGCAAGGTCGCCCTGGACGTGCCGGAGGCGTTGCGGCTGCGGCTCGCGCCCGCTCTGGTGCCGGGGGCGGTGGACCTCGCTCCGCTTCCTGAGGGGCTGACCCTGAGACGGCTGGGACGCGTCGAGCCGACCCGCTGGGGCGATCGCCGGACCCTGCGCGGGGTGGAAGCGGTGCGCGGCCTGTTGGTCACGGCCGAGCGGATGCGCGCGCTGACCCTGCTGGTCGATGGCGATGTGGTGGCGCGGGAGGCGGTGCGGGTCTTTCCCCTGCCGGCGCGCGGGGCGGGGCAGCCGCCGCGCCACAAGCATGTGTTCAATGCCTGGACGGACCTGTCCGACGTGACGCCGGGCCTCCACCTGCTCGAACTGCAGTTCGCGGGCGAGGGCGGGCTATTGGCGCGCTTTCACGAGGAGGTGGTGGTCGCATCCGCCGTGCCGGAAAGCGACTATCCCGATTCGGATGCGCTGGTGTCGCTGCCGCCGACCCCCGCGGGGTGCGATGGCGACACGGTGGAGGCGCGGATCCGCACGCGGCCCAGCGTGGTCCGTCCCGCCGCCCGTGCCCTGTTCCCGGACGGGGTGAAGAGCGTGCTGGTGCTGCGGACCGATCAGGTCGGCGACGTGGTGGCGTCGATCCCGGCGCTGCGGCGGCTGCGCCAGATCGTGCCCGATGCCCGAATCGTCGGGCTTCTGACCGGCGCCAATGCCGATCTCGCCCGCACGCTCGGCCTGTTCGACGAGCTGATCGTGATCGACTTCCCCGACGACGCGCAGGAGCGGCGGCGGATCATGCCGCTGGCAGCGCAGGAGGCGCTGCACCGGCAACTCGCGCCCTATCGGTTCGACATCGCGATCGACCTGGCGGCGTCCAACGTCTCACGCGAATTGCTGAAGCTGTCGGGCGCGCGCTACCTGCACGGATCGGGCGGGGGCGACTGGCCATGGCTGTCGGGCCAGGCCGAGTTCAACACCCATGACCGCTGGACCGGGCTCGACATCGTGCCCCATTCGGCCAAGGTGCTGGCGCTGGTGGAGGCGCTGGGCGCGGCGCTGAATACGCGGATGCCGGTGATCCGCCGCGACGATCTGTCCCGCGACCGTCTCGCCGCCTACGGGATCGGCGCGGGCGACCGTTTCGTGGTGCTGCATGCGGGCGCGCGGATCGCGTTCAGCCGCTGGCCCGGCTTTCCGGACCTCGCCCGCCTGCTGCTCGACCGGATCGGGCTGAAGGTCGTGATGATGGCGGACGATCCCGCCGTCCGCGCGGGGTTGCCGTCCGAACTGCTCCGCGCGGACCGCTTCCTGTTCCTGGACCGGCGCCTGCCGTTCGACGACTTCGACGCATTCCTGTCCTTTGCCGAGGTGGTCGTAGGCAACGATTCCGGCCCCAAGCACCTGGCGGCACTGCGCGGAACGCAGGTGGTGACGCTGTTCACGGCCCGCATCAACTGGGCCGAATGGGGCCAGGAGACTATCGGCACGATCATCAGCCGGCGCGTTCCCTGCGCCGGCTGCACGATCTTCCACGACGCCGACGAATGCGGCAAGGACTTCGCCTGCATCCGCGACATCAGGGTAGAGGAAGTGTTCGAGGCTGTTCAACGTGGGTCGGACACGCCCCGCGTCAGTCGAACGTGAACCTGCCCAGGTAGAGGTCAGCCGAAAGCGAGTGGCATGGCATGTCCAGCGGCGTCGGAAAGGTTTCATCGGACGGCACGAGCTCGCCATCATCCCGCAGCAGCGTGAGTTCAAGAACGTTGGGAACGGGAACGCCGCCCGCAATCGTGAAGGGCGCGAAATTGTTGCCGTGAACGTGCACCACGCGATGATGCGCCGTCAGGTTGAGGATGGCCTTCCTGACATTGTTGCAGTGTTCTTCGTCGCACAAGAAGGCCATGTTGTGCAGTTCGATCACGATCTGCCTAAACTGACGCAGGATCGCGTTGGGCGTTTTCTCAAGCAGCAGCCATTCGGCGCCTTCGATGTCGCACTTCAGGATCAGGTTGCGGGACGATCGGTGCCCATTCCGCTCGATCAGCGTTTCAAGTGTTTCCACCCCGGCATCCAGGTCCGCGACACCGGAAATGCATTTCGGCTCCCAGCGGAACAGGGCATGGTCTTCCGGGAGCCCGCTGATCGTGTGATCATATTGATAGATCGGGATACCGAACCGGGCGACGTCTAGATCCCAAGACACATCGTCATTGATGCCAAAGGAATAGGCGGCATCGATATTCTCGAAATCGTCGACCATGGCGTAACCGCCATCATAGAACCGGCCAAGCCTGACCTTGCGCTGTCCGGGTGCCGTATGAGGACGCAGTAAACGCAAAACGTCCAAAGCAACCGGTGTGACCGTCGTGCTGATGTCGTGGCGCAAGGTCTTTTTTCCTTTTTTCTAAAGTATGTAGCAGTTCAGTCTGGTGAATACCTTGTTACGAAACGTGCGTGCCGGTGATGTACAAAGCTGAAATATCAGGCTGCGGCAGATTTGGGCTGCACACATCCTGTCATCATCTGAAATCGTTCGTCGGACAATATGGTCGCGAGCAGATCGAGCCAGCTATCCGCTTCCTCCACCTTGATGCGCGTGGTGGGGGCGAGCGGGAGCCTGTCCGCCGCCCAGTATTTCTGGCGCAAGGTAGGCTTGCCAGGCCAGCGGCCGTGAGGAAGCGCGGTGCCGTCGCGCAGTGCGGTGACCACCGCGTCCCGAAACTCATCGGATGTCAGCAGGCCATTGATGATGGGCATCGCGGCATGGGCCAGCCGATGTTGGATGACGAAGTTCGACTCGTGCGGCCGCCCGAGCAGGATCTCATAGGCGCTAGCAACGAAGTCACGGTCGACACGGGTGTTCTCCGTGCGATTCCAGCCGGTGCGCTCCGCCGTTTTCTCCGCCTGACGATCGTAGATCGGAACAGCCGGATGATCACGCGCCTCGGTTGGCTTGGCGCCGGAAAAGTGAACGATCTTGGCCTGCGAATATTCGTCATAGCTGAACTGATGAGGTTCGCCGCAATAGGCAAAGTTCCAGCGTCGATCCAACCGCAGCCAGTCCGGTCCGACGACATGGTTGAGGGCGTCCTGATCCGGCCATTCTGGCTTGGAGGGCTGGTCCGCCAGCCAGATCATCGCGCGATCGCCAAGTGCATCGCGGTTCCAGAGATCTACGTCCACCAGCAGCAGGCCGGTGTTGAAGTGGTTGTCATCCCACTTGCGACCACGAACGTGCAGTTCATGCTCCACCAGCATGTCCTTGACCGCCGCGATCGGATGCCCTTGCAGGTCCATCTCGAACAGCGGCTCCAGCGTGGAATTCACGATCATGTCGCTGTCGAGCATCAGCAGGCGAGCGTCCGGCTCGGTGATCGTTTTCGGCAAGACCAGGCAGCCGAGCATGGGGAACGGGAAATCGAAGGATGGAACCTTGGTAACGAGGTGCGAGTCCCGCGGCACCGGAACGAACCGCATGTTCCGGCCCATCGTTCCGGCACTCAGGCGCAAGCGCGTTTCGTCTTCCGGCGTCAGGTCAAACGCGGCAATCACTATCGTCGCGTCGGGCACGCAGCCGTTGTCGTACACTGACGACAACATGACGCAGGTAAGATCGACGAACTTACGGTCGCACTGGGTTCCGATGAAGAGTTTGCTCATTTGGGTCAGATTTCCTGCTGTACCGAATACTGGTGGCGGCGGTTTGTCTTGTCTTCGATGCGCGTAACCACAGCCTGGTAAAGGGCAATTGCGTCTGTTTCATGCAGGCTTTGCCGCTGTTCCAGACGGCGCAGGTCGGATGCAAGATCGGTCGTGCCCTGTTCGTGGCGACGCGCCTGCGCTTCCAGGTCATCCAGCCTGTTTTGAAGCCGGCCATTCTCATCCGAATGCCTGACTAAGCCGTCCAAGGCCGCGTCATGCTGTTGTCTGAGCGCCGCCAGATCACCGCGACCGGCCTCGACCTGCTCGACCAGCCGCGCGAGATCGGCTTGCTGTTGTTGCGCGGCTTCGGTGGAGGCGGCGCAAGCCGAAAGGTAGAGGTCCCGCAACGTCTCCACCTCGCCTTCCAGGGCCGCGATGCGCCGGCCGTGCTTCCGCCATCCCAACATCAGGCCGCTATGCTCCCGTTCCGCATCGCGCTTACCCGTTTCATGTTGGCGAACAAGGCGTCCGCGACTTGACCGGGGGTGATCTGGCGCAGGCAGGCCTTGTTGTAGGGGCTGGTCTGGCCGTGGTCGAGCTGGCAGGGGGAGCAGCCGATCGCGCGGGTGACCAGCATCACGCTGCCGCCGAGCGCGCGCCATTCGCGGCGCTGGTGGGTGCCGGCGAAGATGCTGACGGTGGGTATGCCGAAATAGCCGCCGAGATGCGCCATGCCCGAATTGTTGACCACCGCGCCGTCGGCCGTCTTCAACAGGCGGATCATCGCGTCCCGGCTCTGGCGTCCGGCGAGGTTGACCACCCGGTCGGCGGGATGGGCGCGCACGATCTCGTTCGCGCGCAGCCGGTGGCTG
Source organism: uncultured Sphingomonas sp. (assembly GCF_934560975.1). Taxonomy (GTDB): domain Bacteria; phylum Pseudomonadota; class Alphaproteobacteria; order Sphingomonadales; family Sphingomonadaceae; genus Sphingomonas_I. Next base: position 51,381 of record NZ_CAKTFO010000001.1, read on the forward strand.
GCCGTGCCCGTGACATACACGATGGCGTCCGCCGCCACGCGCGGCAGGATCAAGCCGATCAGCGCGGAAAAGTGGCTGCCCGGCCAATCGCGGATGCCGCTGTTGGAAAAGGGTGCGATCAGGATGGTGGTCATGCCGCGCCCGCCTGGCCATCGCCCGTCGCGCCATCGCCCGTCTCGCCATTGCCGGGTCCGGTCACGTCCACGTCGGTCAGCACGCCGGTGCGGGCGAGGCGGATCGCCACCAGCTCCACCAGCAAGGCGCCATATTCCGACTGGTGCAGGGTGCTGCCCGCGCCCTGGCGGATCAGGCGGCCGCCGTAGAAGCTGAAGTCGACCGACGGAAAATCCTCCACCACGAAGATGCGGAACTCGAACTCCGTATCCGCGCGCTCGACAGTGAAGGGGATGCGGATCGGCGCGTCGAACGGCGGCGCCAGGCGGTAGGCGACGCGCCGCGTGTCGAGGCCGATGTCCAGCATCAGCATCCCCGCGCCGGCATCGCCCCACTCGATCCTGGGCTCGAACAGGTAATTGCCCGGCCGCAGCCGCTCATAGGGGCCCCACAGGATGGCGCAGAACCGCTCCACTGTGTCGGCGCGATGGATCAGCCGGTGCTCGCGCCGCTCGACCGGGCCCTGGCTGATGAAGAGGTGATGGTCGAAATGATATTCCCGCGCCGTTTCCGGGCGGTTGCGGTTGAAGTCGAGCGGCAGGAAGATGTCCAGAAACGGGAATTGCGCGGCGGTGCCGATGCCGGCGCGGAGCGGCGCGCGGACGTGGCGCAGCAGGAAGCGCGTATCCACATCGACCCTGAGGTCGATGGCGAGGTCATAATCCTCCTGAATCAGCGCCTGGAACAACGCCGCCTTGCCGGCAACGTCCACCTCCTCCTCGCTGCTGTTGCGGGGGAAGGCATCGAACGCGATCACCGTATCGGCCAGGCCCAGCTCCCGCGCGATCTGCACGTTCCAGGAGCCGACCACCAGGGTCAGTTCGGCCTGGGGGAAGGTGGCCCGCAATCTCTCCAGCGCGCCGATCGCCAGGATGAAATCGCCCATATGATCCAGCTTGAGGATCAGGATGCGGCGAAGGGCAAAGGTCTGCGCGACCTCGATCCGGGTGCGGACCGGCTCAAATGCATAATCCGGTTCGGGGGCGATGATGCCGGCATGGGGCACGTCCAGCGAGAGGGCGATGGACGGGAGCCGCTCCAGCACGAGCAGCACGTCGCTATGCCCGCGCGGCTCGCGCCCCGGACCGGCGGCATAGTCATAGCCCACGTCCCAATCGCCAAGGTAGCGCACGCGGTAGCTGTTGGGGGCCAGCGCCTCCTCCACCTCTGCCATCAGCGAGGCGGGCGTGTAGAGGCGCCTGGACAAGGGCTCGCGCGGGGAGGGCAGTTCGAGCTGGCGGTCGTAGAGGAAGGCGTGGGGGACGACGACCACCAGGGTTCCACCAACCCGGACCGCGCCGAACCATCGTTGCAGCGCCGCCCGGTAATCGGGCAGTTCCTGAAGCAGATAGGCCGCAAGCACCGCCTGCTGCCGCGCCGGGGGCAGATCCCCATCGCTGCCTTTGTGCAGTTCCAGAACCTCGCCGTCCAGGAAGGATGCAACCGGACTATGCTTTAGATCCCGCAACGCGCCGCCGCGCCGGATAGGCGCCAGCCGGGACGTTGCGACCTTGCTTGCCAACCTGATCTCACCTCCTGTTCGGCATCAACTAACGCAGGTTAACCGAAGGATCCGCCGCCGCCTAGCGATATGGGTCCTCGTGACGCAGATGGGCGCCGACATAATCGGCCACCGCCTCCTCCAGCGAAGGGAATGGCGCAGCATAGCCGGACTGGCGCAGATTGCCGAGCGATGCTTCGGTAAAATACTGATACTTCTCGCGGATCGCCTCGGGCATGTCGATATAGTCGATCCGGGGCTGCAGGCCGTAGGCCAGGAACACCGCCTCGGCCAGTTCGCGGAAGCTGCGCGCCTGGCCGGTGCCGACGTTGAAGATGCCGCTGCGCGCCCCCGGCTCCAGGAAGGAGAGGACGGCGGCGACGGCATCCTTGACGTAGATGAAGTCGCGGCGCTGGTCGCCATCGGCGATGCTGGGTCGATGGCTCTTGAACAGGGTGATCGTCTCGCCCCGTTCGATCGGCGCGGCGATCTTGGCGACGATGCTCTTCATGTCGCCCTTGTGATATTCGTTGGGGCCGAACACGTTGAAGAAGCGGAAGCCGACGCACACCGGCGGCAGCGACGCGTTGCGTTGCAGCCGGTCGGCCACGACGAAGTCGAACTGCCGCTTGCTCCACCCGTAGAGGTTAAGCGGGCGCAGCGCACGGATCGCGGCGGGGTCGATCAGATCCTCGAATCCTTGATCCCCGTCGCCATAGACCGCCGCCGAGGAGGCATAGAGGAAGGGGATGCCCGCCGCCGCGCAATGATCGAGCAGAGCCAGCGAGAAGCGGAAATTAGTGTCGATCACCTCGTCGCCGTCGGTCGCCGTGGTGGCGGAGATCGCGCCCATGTGGATCACGGCATCCACATCGTCGCGGCCCGACAGCCATTGCACCGCCAGCGCGGGCGGCACGAAGTCCGCAAACACCGAGTTGCGCAGGTTGCGCCACTTGTCGCCATGCTCAAGGAAGTCGCACACCGCCACGTCGGTGCGGCCCGCGTCGTTCAGGGCGGCGACGATGTTGGAGCCGATGAAGCCGGCCCCGCCGGTAACCAGGATCATGCCACGGGCTCCAGATAAGGCTGCATCGCGGACCAGACCTCGTCGACCGAGATCAGCGCCACGCAGGCATAGTCTTTTCCGCATTCCTCGGGATCGTGATAAACGTGGCAGCCGGCGCACGGCACCTGGCGGTGGATCACCTTGCCGGTCTGTTCCTGGCCCCATTCGCCCCAGTTGATCCGCGCCGTGTGCAGGCTGACCACGTTGGAGCCGCGCAAGGAGGCGAGGTGCTTGGGCCCGCTGTCATTGCCGACGAAGCAGGTGCAGTAGGAGAGCAGGGCGTCGAAATCGTCGAAGTCGAGCCGCTGGTCGAGCAGCTGGAAACGCGGATCGTTCGCCAGCCCTTGGGGCAGTTCGTTGCGCGTTTCCGGGTTTTCGCTCAGCATCACGACCTTGCAGTCGGTCCGGTCGAGGATGCGCTGGGTCAGCGTGCTGTAATGCGCCCAGCGGCTGAAGATCACGCGCGCGCCGGTATGCACGATGACGTAGCGGTCGTCGGGTCCGATCCCGAACTTCGCCAGCCGGTCGCGCGGCAGGTCGTCGCGCCGCAGGACTTCCGCCGAGCCCTGCATCATGATGCCGAGCGATTCGATGAATGCCCGCGTCTTGGACGATGCCGGCATGATGTCGGACCGGCCGACCGGATCGTAGGTGTTCAGGTCGAACCCGCAATTGATGTAGGGCCAGTTCTTGTCGCGCATCCCTGCCAGGAACGGCGCGCCCGACAGCAGCAGCAGCGGGCGCGATTCCACCGCAGGCGCCAGATCGAGCGCCAGGTCGAAATTGTAGCCGTGCAGCTTTTCCCGCAGCGCCTCCTGATCCTCCGCCGTCATCACGCGCTTGCGCTGGACGACCTTTTCGTCGGGAAAGTTGATCACGATCAGTTCGTCGAACACACCCAGGGTGCGGACCAGATCGACATTGGCGGAGGTGAACAGCCCGACCAGGCGCGCGTCCGGCAGCAGGGTGCGCAGGCGGCGCATGGCCGGCACGGAGGATACCACGTCGCCCAATTGGTCCGTGCGGAGAACCAGCACGTTCTTGGGCAATTCCTTGAACACGCCGGTGCGGGCATCGCTGATGATGCTCGACCGGGCGTTCACCTGTTCCTCCACCGAACGTGGATCGTTCGGGTCGGTCGGGGGCGTCCAGGCATCGCCGCCCTCGAACGCCGGCTCGGGCAGGGGTTGGCCGATGACGATGTTGGTGCGGTAGGACCGCTTGTGATTGTCGCGCGTGGGCGTGTCGCGCACGTCCTTGAACAGCAGTTCGATCGTGTAATGGCCCGGCGCGAAGCCGGAAAAATCGAGCCATTCGTTGAAGATGTATTTGCGCAGGTCGGGATCGTCGCGCTCGTTGCGGATGGGATAGCCGCGGGTCGGCGCGCGATGGATCAGCTCGTCATTCAGCCGCACCTGCATTTCCACGATCGGCTCGGCCGAAATGCAGAAACCCCGGATCGCCTCCACCCCGCGCAACGTCGTGATGTTGCCCCAAAAGGTGCGCTCGGTTCGCCCCAGCCGGCGGACCTCTACCTTCTCGTCATGGCGGTGGGCGAGCTCGGAGGCCGGCTTGGGCATCAGTTCGGGCACCAGCCGGTCGAAGCTGGCCGCGCGGCGCAATTCCGCCGCGTTGCGGGTCGGGTCCAGGCCGATGGGGGCGACCGGCGCCTGCTCGTCGCCGGCAGCCTCGATCAGGCCCTTGCGCGCCAGGCTTTCCAGTTCGCGCTGCGGATCGGCCCAGCCGGGCTTCAGCTCCAAGGCCCGCTTGTAGGATCGTGCGGCGGCGCGGAGCCGCCCGCTCAGCTTGTAGAAATGGCCGAACTGGACGGCGAGGTCGGCATCGTCGGGACGAAGCTTGGCGGCGGCATCATAATGCCGTTCGGCGGAGGCATGGTCGCCGGCTTCCTTGAACATGTGCCCGGTCTGGACATGGAGGCCGAAATCCTTGTCCCGGCCATGGTTCAGCGCCTCGCCATAGAAACTGGCGGCGTCGCGAAAGCGACCGGCATCGCGGGCGGCATTGCCGCGTTCCACCATGATCTGGACCAAGGCCGACTGCCCCGTGGGGGCTCCACCTGCGCCACGACGTTTTCCGAACAAAAATCTGGCCCTTCCGACCGTTTTGCCGCGCAAAGCGGCTGTCTTTGAGGTTTGTGGCGCAATGTCGCATCGGCCGGCCGAATGCAACGCGTTACCCGATCCGTGTCCGCTCCGCGCGGCCCGGCAGGAGCCCGGACCGCCGGGTGGAGGCAGTTCCCGCGCGGCCGATTTGCCCTGCGGCGGCGCATGGATTAACCCGCCGGACCCATCGGGAAGGGTTTGTCGTGTTTGCCAAGATCGTCCGGACAGCCATGGATTGGCTGCCCCTCCATACGGGTGCCGCCGTTGCGCGCCGGCTTGCGCGGCAGGCCGTCGCCGCGCGCGAGGCGGGCCAGTTCAGGCAGGCGGCCGACCTGTATGGCGAGGCGTTGCGCTTCGCCCCCGGCCATGCCCGGATGCGCGTCCAATATGGCCATATGCTGAAGGAAGCGGGGCAGTTCGCCGATGCGGAGCGGCAATATCGCCTGGCCGAACGCCGCCTGCCCGACGATCCCGATCTCGCGCTGCAGATGGGCCATTTCTACAAGATCGCCGGACGGACCGAGGATGCGGCGGCGGCCTATCAGCGCGCCCTGACGCTGCATCCGGGCTGGAGCGAGGCGCGCCAGGAACTGGACCGGCTGGGCGGGGACGAGGCGCAGCCGGCCCGGCACCCACTCGCCGGCGACATTCCCGCGCCCGAGCTTTTGCCACGGGTCGCCGCGGCGCCCATGCCCAGCCCCGCGGACGGGGTGCAGATGTTCCACCTGGGTACGCGCCACGTGCTCGGCTTTCGCGGCGCCAAGGTGCTGCGCGGCGTTCAGGCGGTGCGGGGCGCCTGCATCTCCCACCGCGCGGTGGAGGCGGTGCAGCTGCTGCTGGAAGGCGAGGAGATTGCGCGCGAGGTGGTGCAACCCGCCCCGTTGCGCGACGCCGCGCCGGGGCAGGGCAAATATGTTTTCAACATATGGCACGATTTTTCGCATGCGCCGCGCGGCCGCAAGCGGCTGGAGCTGCGTTTTCTGGATGCGAGCGGCGGCAAGGTCACAAGCCGCCGCGAAACCGTGCTGATCGCCGACGCGATCACGGAAGCGGACTATCCGTCTTCGGACGCGGTGGTGGACCCGGCGCCGGGCGACCTGGTGGCGGCGATCAACGCACGGCCCAGCATGGTGCGCCCGGCCACCCGGTCCGTGCTGAACGGGCCGGTGCGCAGCATCCTGGTGCAGCGGTTCGACCAATTGGGCGATCTGGTCGTCTCCATGCCCGCGCTGCGCCGCCTGCGCGAGATTGCGGGCGACGCGAAGCTGGTGGGACTGCTCGGGCGGGGCAATGCCGATTTGGGCGCGACCCTGGGGCTGTTCGACGAGATCATCACGATCGACGTGCCGGAAGATCCGGTCGAGCGGCGGCGCGTCATGTCCGCCGCCGACCAGCAGGAACTGCGCGCGCGGCTGCACGCTTATCACTTCGACGTCGCAATCGACCTGATGGATCTGCAGGTGTCGCGGGCCATGCTAAAACTGTCTGGCGCGCGTTACCTGTATGCCGCCAACGAGCATGACGCGCCGTGGCTCTCCGCCTCCGTCTCCACCTATGCGCGCGATCCTGCAAACGATCGGGAAAACAGCCCGGTATCGGGGCGGCTGCTGGCCCTGGTCGAGCGGCTCGGGCCCCTGCTCGCCAATCCGGCGCGGGTGGTCCGGCGCGAGGGGCTGGAGCGGGCGTTGCTCGCGCCTTACGGCCTGGAGGGGACGGAGCCCTATGTGGTCCTGCACACCGGGGCGCGGCTGGCCTATAGCCACTGGCCGCATTTTGCCACGCTGACGGCGCTGCTGCTGGAACGGACCGACGCCACCGTGGTGGTGCTGGCCGACGATGCGGCTGGCCTGGGCCTGCCGCCCGCAGTGGCGGGGTCGCCGCGCGTGCGCACCATCGAAGGGCTGATGCCGTTCGACCGGTTCGACGCGCTGGTTTCCTTTTGCAGCCTGTTCATCGGCAATGATTCCGGGCCCAAGCATCTGGCGGCGCTGCGCGGCGCCAGGGTGCTGAGCATGCACATGGCGCGCCTCAACTGGAACGAATGGGGCCAGGAAGGCGAAGGGTTGATCGTCAGCCGGCGCGTGCCCTGCGCGGGATGCGGCATCGTCGAATCGGGCGATTGCGGCCGTGAATTCGCCTGCATCCGCAACGTCCGCGCCGAAGAGGTGCTGGATGCGGCGCTCGGCCTGCTAAACCTCCGCCTGCAGGACAGGGCGGGGGCGGCAGGTTGACTTGCCGGCGGCGGGCTTTCAATCGCCATCTACCATGACGGGCGAGACGATGCGCACCTTTGACGACGAGGATACCGGCACCGACCGAGCGGCGGAGCTGCTGCTGCGGCGCATGATGCTGGCCGACACACGCCACGCGGCAACCGCCGACGAGATGGCGGAGTGCGCCACCGCCGCGCTGGCGTTGGGCCAGCGCGATGCCGCCCGGGCACTGTTCGCGCTCGCTTTCCTGCAGCGGGGCTTTGCGCCGGCGCAACTGCGGCAACAGGCCGAACTCGCGCAATGGACCGCCTTGTGGGACCTGCGCAGGCCCGAGCGGATGCAGGATGCGGCACCTGCGTCGATGCTGGACCAGGCGATCGGCGAGCTGACGGGGCTGATCGGCACGGTCACCCTGCCGACGGACCCGGTCGCGCGCGCCGACCTTGCGCTGACAGAGGGGCTGCCCGCCGCGCTCGACCGGATCGTGCTGGAGGATTGCCCGCGCCTGTTCATGGCGATGCGCACGCCGCAACCGTCGGGCGAACTCGGCGCATTGCTGGATATGCTGGCGACGGACGCGCTCGGCTTCGCGCGGATCGACCTGACGCAATATGTGGATGTGCCGACCCCGCGTCTGCTGGTGCTCTACGCGTTTCGCGGGTTGCAGGATTTCCTGCGCGCCCATCACGAACTGGCGTTCGTGCCGGGCAGCCCCGATCTGCTGCATGCGGTCGCGCGCCTGTCCCCCACTGGGCTCGGCGCCTATCTCCGCAACGTGCGGCACGTCGTTCGCGACGGCGCCGACATATCGGGGCTGATCCGGCTGGCCGATGCGGAGAGTCGCGCGGATGCGGTCCTGCCGCGCTGGGCGGCGATCCTGGCGGTGGGGCTGGACCAGGACCTCAGGCTCGGGCTGGTCGACGAAATGGCCGATCGCGGCGAGCCGGAGCCGCTGTGGATCATGCTCAAGGCGGTGGAGCGCACGCTGGGTGTCCGCGACGAAATGGTAATGCTGTGGCGTTTGCGCGACGCGGGCGCGGACCTGTTCGACATGGATCTGGCGCTGCGGGCGCAGTGGCTCGTCGCCCGGCAGCGGGTACACAGCGCGTATGAGTGGGTGATCCTGGGCGACATGCGGGTGACGGTCGGCGACTTGCGCGCGGCGGAGAATGACTATGCCTACGCCGCCGGACTGTCGGTGAATGACAATGCCATCCTCGCCCGGCTGGATGCGCTGCGTGCCGGAGAGATCGCCACCATCGCGGCGGTCGGTGGCTTCGGCACCCAGCGCGGGCGGCAGCGGCGCAGGCTGGCGCGCGCCGGCATGCTCCCAACCGATCCCCTCCCGCTGGCGGACATGCACGTCGGATGATCGGATATGTCGCCGCGCGCACGGCGAAAAAGGCGCGGCGCGAGGGCAATCGCGCCCGTGATGCACATCGCTGGGCGGATGCGGCGGCGGCCTATCGCCGCTACCTGGCCATCCAGCCGGACGATGCCGCGATCCGCATCCAGCTTGGTCATGCGCTGAGCGCGACCGGCGACTACCATGCCGCCGACACCGCCTATCGCCAGGCCGCCGAACGGCTGCCCGACGATGCCGACCTGCTGCTCTGCTGGGGCCATTCGCGCAAGCTGGCGGGGGACAATGCCGCCGCCCGCGACCTTTACGCCAGAAGCCATGCGATCGACGCCAATGCCGATGCCGCGCGCGAGATCGGGACCGGCGATGATCGGCCGCCGGAGCCGGCGGAGGCTGGCCTGCCCGACGGCGATCTTCCCGAGGTCGGGCGAATCGAGCGGGTAGAGGGGCTGACTGTCCTTGGCCTGCTGACCGGCGGCGGAGAGGTGGAGTTCCGTCATCACGGCCGCCCGGTCGCGCGGGCGCAGATGGAAGAAGGCAAAGCCCATTTCCGCGCTCCGCTGGACCTGTATGACGATGTGCAGCTCAGCGTCCATCGCCTGCCGGATGGGGCCGAGCTGGACGGCTCGCCCTTCAACATCGGCCCGCCGCGCCATCATGCGCCGGCCGAGCGCCGCGCCTGGTCGGCCCGTTTCGAACTGGTCAAGCCGTTCGATCCGGCGCCGGAGAGCGAAGTCGCGCTGTTTGTCACCCACTCGGCCACCGGCGCGCTGAAGCCCCACGTCTTGCCCTATGTGCAGTCGCTCGCCGCGCAGGGCATAGCCGTGTTCGTGATCGCGGTGACCGATCGTCCGCTGAACATCCGTCCCGAGCTGATCGACGCGGCGGCCGGCGTGATGATCCGGGAGAATATCGGCTTCGACTTCGCGGCCTGGGCGCATGTGCTGCAGCTTCATCCCGAACTGTATGGCGCGCCGCTGCTTTACCTCGCCAATGACAGCCTGATCGGCCCGTCCACGCCCGAGGCGCTGGGGGCGGTGATCGCGCGCGTGCGGGCGAGCGACGCCGACCTGGTGGGTCTGACCGAAAGCCACGAATATCGCTGGCATGTGCAGACCTTCTTCTTGGGCCTGAAGCCGCGGCTGCTCGCCTCCTTCCGTCTCCAGCGTTTCTTCGATGAAGTGAAGCCGCATACGGACAAGGACGCCGTCATCCGCGATTATGAGGTGTCCTTCGCCGAACGGATGGAGCAGGCGGGTCACCGCACCGAAATCCTGTTTCCCAGCAAGGTGCCGCTCAATCCGACGCTGTTCGGATGGCGCGCGCTGATCGCGGAGGGCTTCCCGTTCATCAAGGCCCTGCTGTTGCGCGGCGCCTTTCCCGATGCCGACGTGACCGGCTGGCGGGACGTGCTGGCCGATGCCGGTTTCGATCTGCCCACCGTGGACGCGACGTTGCTGGCGGCCGCGCAGCAGGTTCCCCGCGAGGAAGGCGACCACCGGCTGTCCGCCCACCCCGTCCACTGGGACGGCCGCGCGGCATGGCCGCTCAAGGTCGCCTTCTACGGGCCCTGGAACTACGACAATGGGCTGGGTGCCGCATCGCGCAACATGATCGCGGCGCTGCGGCACAGCGGCGTGCGGCTCAACCTCCATCCGATCAAGACGCCGTTTCACATCCATCGCCCGATCGATCCGCCGGTGGACGTACGTGAGTTCGGCGGCCCGGCCGATGTGGCGATCGTCCACCTCAACCCCGACAGTTGGTTCATGCTGACCGACGATCAGCGGCGCGACATCTGGCAGGCGCATCGCCGGATCGGCTATTGGGTGTGGGAGATGGGGCACCTGCCCGATGGCTGGCGCCGGGATTTCTCCTCGGTCGACCGCATCTGGACGCCCAGCACCTACTGCGCGGAAGTGTTCGCCGCCGAGGACGAGGCACCGGTCGACGTGATCCCGCATGTCGTGCCGTTGCCGGTGGGGCAGGGTGCGGACCGGGCGGAGACGCTGGCGTCGCTGGGATTGCCGGCCGATCGCCGGATCATGCTCTACGTGTTCGATGGCGCCAGCTATCTGGTTCGCAAGAACCCGGCGGCCCTGGTGCGAGCGTTTGCGGCATCCGGCCTTGCCGCCCAGGGCTGGACCCTGGTGCTCAAGACCAAGAATTTGATGGACCGGCCGGACGAGGGGCAGGGCCTGCGCGATCTGGTTCGGGACACGCCGGAGGTGGCATTGCTCGATCGCGGACTGTCGCCGGCCGAACTGGACGCGCTGGTAGCGGCGGCGGACCTCTATGCCTCGCCCCATTGTTCGGAAGGGTTCGGGCTGACCATCGCGGAAGCGATGGCGCGGGGCACGCCGGTGGTCGCGACTGACTTCGGCGGCAGCACCGACTTCGTTGACGATGGGACCGGCTATCCGGTCAAGGCCCGGCTGTGGCGGCTGGACCGCGACCACGGCCATTATGCGAAGGGCGGCACATGGGGCCGCGTGGACGAGCCTGCGCTGACCGCCGCGCTGATCCGGGCCGCCGATGATGTGGCCCAGGGAGACACTGCGCGCGTGGAGGCGGCCAAGGCGCGCGTCGCCGAACGCTTCTCGGCGGAGGCGGTGGGTACGGCGATCCGCGCCAGCCTGTGGCAGCTGACGCACGGGCGCGGGCGCGCGCCGGCGATCGACCGGCTGCACCCCCGCTTTTCCGAAGGGGTTCCGTTCGAGGATGGCGCGCTGGCGCATAATGTCCATGCGGTGACTTTGGACGCCGGCGGCCGTCCGCGCGCGCAAGCGACCGGGGTGCCGGCCGACGTGCCGGCCGAGCGGCACCACTGGGTTGCCTTCGCCCCCGCCGGGTCGCTCCGCGCGCCGCATTTCGCGCAGGCAGTGCTGAGCCACGCGCGGGAGCGGCGCGACGTGGCGATCTTCTACGCCGACGATGTCGCGGGCGAGGTGGACGAGGCGGTGGACGCGCTGCGGCTCAAGCCCGATTTCGACCTCACTCTGCTGGCGGCACAGGATTATGTCGGCGCGCCCGTGATCGTGCGCGCCTCCGCTCTGGCAAGCCTGGGCGGGTTGCGGCCGGAGATGGGGTCGGCGGCGGTCGCGGACCTGCTGTTCCGCGCCCATGCGGCGGGTCTGTCCGTGGCGCGCCTGCCGGACGTGCTGATCGGCCATGTCGGCAAGAGGGTGCGGGCCACGCTGGCGGATTATCGCGCGATGCTGAAACTCCAGCCGCAACTGGTGGGGTGGCAGGCCGAGCCCGGCAGGACCGCGACCAGCCTAATGCTGGGCCGCCGCTTCGACGATGGCGCGCCGCCGCTGACGATCGCCGTGCCGACCCGGCGCTCGATGCTGCCCGATGGCAGTCGCACCTATCTGGAGCGGTTGCTGGATGGCATCGCCGCCGCCGACTGGCCGATGGAGCAGGTGACCGTGCTGGTCGGCGACGACGTGCCGGGCGAACCGGACTGGGCGAAGCGACCATATCCGTTCACGCTGCGGCGGAGGGAGACGCTGCGTGGGCAGGGCGAGCCGTTCAACTATGCCGCCAAGATGAACCAATTGTGGCGCGCGGCCGAGACCGAGCAATTGCTGTTCATTAACGACGATGTGCAGCCGACCGATGCGGGCTGGTTGAAGGCATTGATGAGCTTCGCGGTCGATCGCACCGTCGGCGGGGTCGGCGCCCGGTTGCTGTTCGAGGACGGCACGCTGCAACATGCCGGATTCGGGCCGCACAACGAATGCGCCGCGCATGTCTGGGTGTATCGCCGCCGCGCGGCCGGCACCTATCAGGGCTGGGCGCTGACCCAGCGCGAATGGTCGATGGTGACCGGCGCGGTGTTTGCGACCCGCCGCAGCCTGATGGAAGAAGTGGGCGGCTTCGACGAGGCCTTCACGCTGGAATATAACGACACGGACCTGTGCCTGCGCCTGCGCCTGCTCGGCTACCGGATCGTGTACAATCCCGCCGCCGAACTGATCCATACGGAGAAAGCGTCGCGTGGCGAGCGCCTGCCGCCGGGTGACACCACCGCGCGCTTCCTGGCGCGGTGGAAGCCGTGGATCGACAATGATCCGTCGTGGCACCCCGGCCTCCGCCGCGACCGCATTGACGTGCAGCCGCGGATCGAGGGAGAGGCCTGGTATCGCTGATCGGGATCGCCCGACCGGCGATACGGATCAGCGGTTGTTGTCGGTCAGGATCCGCGCGGTGACGAACGGCGTGAACAGCTGGTTGATGATCCCCACCAGCTTGGCCGGGCGGTTGGCCGCGGCGTTGGCGATGTAGATCACGTCCTTGTCGCGGATCTCGAACCGCTGCGCCAGGAAATAGCTGGCCGGCTGCATCATATCGAGGCGGTAGATGGTCGGCTTTTCGCCCGTGCCGGCAATTGCGGGATCGTAGCGGAACAGGAACACGGCGGACGGATCGGCCACCGCGTCGGTCGGGCCGCCGGCGCGCGCCACCGCTTCGGCCAGGGACAGGTCGCCAGTCTCGAACGGCACCTGCGACACCTTGCTGGATGCGCCCAGCACGATGAAGCTGCGCGGCCGCTTGATCAGTTCGATGCGGTCGCCCGGAACCAGGGTCAAATCGTCGGGCGCGGCGCCGCGGATGCGGCCCAGCCGCTCTTCCAGCGTGGTGGTGCCGCGGGTGAAGCGGACGATCGTGTCCTCCGCCGAATTCTGAGACCCCCCGGCCAAGGCGATCGCGTCCAGCAGCCGTTCCTGTTGCAGGGTCAGGTCCATGCGGCCGGGCTTGTTGACCTCGCCCGAGACATAGACGGTGCGGCTGACATTCTCGCGGATGACGACCAGCGCCTGCGGGCTCTGCGACTTGCCGCGCAGGCCGCGCACGACCATCGCCTGGATCTCGCTCGCGGTGCTGCCCGCCACCTCGAGCCGGCCGACATAGGGCAGGGTGATCGCACCGTCGCGGTCCACGACCACGGCCGGAAAGGTCTCGCCGCGGGCGGACGGTGCGAAACCGCCCGACACGCTGTTCGACCCGAACAGCGACACGCCGACTTCATACACCCCGATCTGGAGTACGTCGCCCGGGCCGACCACGTCGTTGCGGCCCTGCGCGGCCAGGCTGGCGAGCGTCGGCTGCGCGTTGTCGGCGGCCGTGGTGCTGTCGTGCACCGTCTTCACCATCTCCGGCGTCACATCGACGATGTGGAAGCCGAGTTCGTTGCTCTCCCGCTCGCCACGGCGGATGTCGCCGGCGGTCGGCCCGCTCGACGGCAGCGTGGCGCAGCCTGCGAGCAGGGCGCATCCGATCAAGGCGGTGGTGGCGCGGAAACGGGCGGAAAGAAGCGGCGGAGCCGACGAATAAGCGGTCAAGGAGATGTCTCTTCGAAGAAGGATGCCCACCCGGCGATCAGCCTGTGGACTAGCCAAAGCCGCGCCCGACTTCAATCGGGTGCTGACCAGGTGGTCGGCGTAACTGCGTCAGGCGGCGCGCAGCTGGAGCCGGTGATGCACCTCACTCGCCTCGTCGATCGAATCGTAGAAGACGATGGTGCCGCCATAGACCACCGCACCCCGGCGACAATATTGGCGCAGCGTGCCGGGATCGTGGCTGATCATGATCAACGTCGCGGTGTCGCGGCGGTGGAGCAAGGCCTCTTCCGAGCGGATGCGGAAGCGTTCGTCGCCGGCGCCCGTCACCTCGTCCACCAGATAGCATTGGAAGTCGATCGCCAGGCTGACGCCGAACGCCAGGCGCGCCTGCATGCCAGCCGAATAGGTGTGGACGGGCTGGTAAAGATAGGGGCCGAGCTGCGCGAAATCGTCGACATAATCGAGCAGTTCGTCCTCATCGCGGTTGTAGATGCGGGCGATGAAGCGGGCATTGTCGGCACCCGTAAGGCTCGACTGGAAGCAGCTGGAATAGCCGATCGGCCAGGATGTGGTCATGTTGCGGGTGATGGTGCCGCTGCTCGGCTGCTCCACACCCGCGATCAGGCGCATCAGGGTGGACTTGCCCGCGCCGTTGGCGCCGCAGATGCCGATGCTCTCGCCCTGCTCGATCCGGAAATTGAGGTTGGTGAAGACGTGCTTTTCGAACTTCCGGATGTGGTAGTTCTTGGACACGTTGTGGAATTCGATCATGCGCCCCTGGGATCCTTTGCGCCGAGACAGCGCCTCTGTATGGCGCATCCTTGATGGCGTCTGAACGCTCCTAGCCGTGTCGATGTTGCCGCACAATGCGATGCTCTGCGCCGATGCCCGGATGGTGGGCAGCGCGGGGGGCACGGGCGTGACCCGCTATGCCCGTGCCCTGGTCGCGGCGCAGACGGCGTTGGCGGCGGATCACTGGCTGCTCGGCGACGACACGGCGTTCGCGGCGCGGCAATCGCGGGGGCAGCAGGTCGCCCGCTGGCTGCGGGCGCTGCCGCCGGGCGGGGTTCGGGCCGGCGTGGCGGCGGATGGCACGCGACGGCTCCACGCGCCCGATCTGTTCCGGCTGGCGCAGGTCTATTTCGACGTGCATGGCCGGCTGATGCCGGTCCGCGCGCCGGGCCATGGCATCATGCACTGGACCTTTCCGGTGCCGTTGCGGCTGGTGGGCTGGCGCAACCTCTACACCGTCCATGACGTGATCCCGCTGACCCATCCCGAGCTCAGCCCGATTCCGCAGCGGCGCTTCCGCCGCCTGCTGGAGCGGGTGGAGGAGGCTGCCGATGCGATCGTCACCGTGTCCGACTCGGCACGGGGCGAGATCGT
Organism: uncultured Sphingomonas sp.; assembly: GCF_934560975.1. Classification (GTDB taxonomy): domain Bacteria; phylum Pseudomonadota; class Alphaproteobacteria; order Sphingomonadales; family Sphingomonadaceae; genus Sphingomonas_I. The sequence continues at coordinate 66,555 of NZ_CAKTFO010000001.1, forward strand.
CGCGGCGCTTGGCTGCGCGGAGGACATGGTGGTGGATTGCGGGCAGGCGATCGCGCCGGCCGCGCCGGTGGCCGCGCCCCTGCCGGAGGGGCTGGTGGCCGGCGGCTATTTCCTGGTGTGCGGCGCGATCGAGCGGCGCAAGAACCTGCTCGCCTTGCTCCACGCCTATCGGGCCAGCGGCGTGGCGCTGCCGATCGCCTTTGCGGGGCCGGAAGGCTGGCAGGGTCGCGAGGTGCTGGACATGATCGCGGTGACGCCCGGCGCGATGCGGCTCGGCTATCTGTCCGACGACGGGCTGCGCGCCGTCATGGCCCAGGCGCGCGCCTTGCTGATGCCGTCGCTGGCGGAAGGTTTCGGGCTGCCGGCGGTGGAGGCGATGGCACTGGGAACGCCGGTGCTGGCGAGCGATCACGGCGCCCTGGCCGAGGTGACCGGCGGCGCGGCGCTGGCGGTCGACCCCGCCGACATTGCGGCGATGGCGGGGGCGCTGCGCCGGCTGGCGAGCGACGACGCGCTCTGCCGCCAGCTGTCCGGGGCGGGGCGGCAGGTGGCGGCGCGCCATGCGCCCGACCGGTTCAGGGAGCGGTTGGGACGGCTTTATGCCGGGATCGTTGCGCGGGACGACGGTGATGCTAAGCGCCGTGCATCGGGCAAGGAGTTCAGGTGACACGCTACAGCGTCGGGATAGACGGCTATAATTTGGCGCTGCCGAACGGAACGGGGGTCGCGACCTATGGCATGACGCTGGCCAGCGTGCTGGCGGACGGCGGCCACGCCATTACCGGCCTGTTCGGCATCGATGCGGGTGCCAGGGCCGACATGCGGGAAGTGCGCTTCTTCGAGCGGTTCGGGCATGTGCCGACGCCGACACCGGCCCAGCGCGGTCGCATCCGCCGCCGCATCGCCCGCGCGGCGCTCTACCCCTTCGCCTCGCGCCGCGCGGCGGACGTGCCGTTGACCGACCGGGTGGAACGAGGGGCGCTGGCGGAGCGGTTGCCGCCGTTCGATCGCCTGGTCACCGCGCCGGACCTGTTCGCCGTCGCCTACAAGCATTTCCGCACCTATGGCCGCTTCCTGCCGGTGACGATGGACCGGCCGCCGGCTCTGATGCACTGGACCTATCCCGTGCCGGTCACGCTCAAGGGCGCGCGCAACATCTATACTTTGCACGATCTGGTGCCGCTGAAGCTGCCTTACACCACGCTGGACGCCAAGCAGGCCTATCGCAACATGGTCGCGGGCTGCCTGCGCCACGGCGACCATGCCTGCACCGTGTCGGAGGCGAGCCGGAGTGACATCATCGCCGAGTTCGGCGTCGATCCGGCGCATATCACCAATTGCTATCAGGCTTCGCCCGCCGGCCTCCATGTCGCCACCGACGCGCGGGAGGATGCGGCCGCGATCCAGGGCGTGTTCGGCCTGCCGCACCGGGGTTATTTCCTCTATTTCGGTGCGATCGAACCCAAGAAGAACATCAATCGGCTGATCGAGGCCTTTCTGTCGCTCGACAGCACCACCCCTTTGGTGCTGGTCGGGGGGCGTGGCTGGCAGAGCGAGCAGGAGCTGGCCTTGCTGCCCCGGGGGGACGAGGAGGAAACGCCGCGCGGCCGCGCCGTTGCCGAGCGGATCGTCCGGCTGGACCATCTGTCCCGCGCCTTGCTGCTGAAGCTGATCCGGGGGGCGAAGGCGGTCGTCTTTCCATCGGTCTACGAAGGGTTCGGGTTGCCCGTGCTGGAGGCGATGCAGCTTGGCACGCCGGTCCTCACCTCCACCGCCAGCTCCCTGCCGGAGGTGGCGGGCGATGCGGGCCTGTTGGTGGACCCCTATGACGTGGCGGCGATCGCGGCGGGCCTGCGCCGCCTGGATGGGGATCCCGCCCTCTGCGCGCAACTCGGCCGGGCGGGGCTGGTGCAGGCCCGCGGCTTCGCGCCCGATGCCTATCGTGCGAGGCTGGAGGCGATGTACGGCCGCGTCATGGCGGCGGCGGCATGAACGGCTCGGCGCGCCCGGATCAGCCCTCGATTGACTCGGGCGCGGACGTGGTTATGGAACCGCCGCCGCACGTGCCGCGCCCATGCGCCGTTCGCGGCCACGGAAGTCGTCGAGTGCAGTCAACCCGTTTCCCTTTCAGATCGTTCCGCCAGACCGTTTCCGTCGCGGCCATGTTGCTCGGTTCCGGCCTGCTGGCGCAGGCGGCGGCGGCCGAGACGCTGGCCGACGCCATTTCCGCCGCCTACGATCGCAATCCCGTGCTGGTCGAGCAGCGTTACCTGCAAAAGGCGCGGGACGAGAATTACGTTCAGGCGCGCAGCGAATATGGCCCGACTTTGTCGGTGCAGAGCAATGGCGGATATAGCAGCCGCCGCGCGCTGGGCCGCACCGTCAACGGCAATAGCGGGGAGGTGGAGGCCACCATCTCCCAGCCGATCTACACCGCCGGTCGCCTGCGCGGCGCGGTGGAGTCGGCGCGAGCCGGTGTGCTTGGCGGGCAGCAGCAAGTGCGCCAGGTCGAGCAGCAGACCATCCAGAACGTTGTCCAGGTCTATGCGGCGGTGCTGCGGGACGAGGCGCGGCTGCAAGTGGGGCTGGAGGCGCTGGACGTGCTGCGCGGCCAGCTGGAGCAGAACAGCAAGCGGCAGGAGAAAGGCGACGTCACCCTCACGGACGTCGCCCAGTCGCGCTCCCGCGTCGAATCGGCCGAACAGCAGGTGGACGTGCTGGACGCGAACATGGCGACCTCGCGCAGCCAGTATCTGCAGGTGGTAGGCCACAATCCCGGCACGCTTGAACCCCTGCCGCAACTGCCGACGCTGCCCTCCACGATCGACCAGGCCTTTGCCAAGGCGGACGAGGCCAGCCCGCAGATCCTGATCGCGCGTTTCACCGAGCAATCGTCGAGCGCGAACGCGGCGTCGGTGCGGGGCGAACGCGGGCCCACCGTGTCGCTGACCGGGCAGGGCATCTATTCCAACCGCTTGTTCCAGTTCGACGGCCGCAGCGGCAGCAAGGAAGTGTTCGGCGGCTTCACGCTGTCGCAGCCCCTGCTCACCGGCGGCGCGATCCAGTCGCGCATCCGCCAGGCCGACGCCCGCAACCTGGCCGACCAGGCCGGGGTGGACGCGGCACGACGCGGCGCGTTGCAGGACGTGGCGCAGGCGTGGAACGACATGGCCGCGGCGCGCGGCGCGATCGCGGCGGGACAGCGTCAGGTGGAGGCGGCCCAACAGGCGTTCGCCGGCATGAGCTGCGAGGAGCTGAACGGCCTTCGCACCACCATCGAAACGCTGAACGCCCAGCGCGAATTGCAGGGCGCGCAGGAAACGCTGCTGCAATATCGCTACCAATATTATGTCAGCCATGCGGCATTGCTGGCGGCGATGGGCGTGCTGTCCGCACAGGACATCGTCACCAACATCGCCGTCTACGATCCCGAGGCCAATTTCCGGCGGGTGCGCAATCGCGGGCTGATGCCGCTCGATTATCTCGGCATGGCGCTCGACCGCATCGGCTCGGCCTCGCCGCGCCGGCCTTTGTCGGGCGACCTGACCGGGATCAACGTGCCCGCGTCCAACGCGACGGCGGCGATGCCCGACCAGCCGAGCGACGCGATGCTGCACGACAAGCTCACGTCGCGCGGGGATCGCACCTTGCGCCTGCCGAACGGCGCCGTCGCGCGGTGCCCGCTCGGCACGCTCAGGGCGCGGTGATGCTGGGCGCCGTCATGGCCCATGCTATGGCTTATTCCCGTCCCTGTCGGCGGACCGGTCGAGGATGTAACGAAATCAATGGCTAAGAGACCTCTTCCTCCCGGCGCGTCCAAACCGATGGCGAGCCCGCTGGCGCGCGCGCTCCGCCTCGGTCTGGGGCCGATCGGCTTCGCGGCCTTGTTCAGCTTTGTATCCAACATGCTGTACATCGCGCTGCCGATCTACACCAACCAGGTCTATTCGCGCGTGCTGCCCAGCCAGTCGGCCGCCAGCCTGTGGGTGCTGACCTTCGGCTGCGCGTTCGTGTTCCTGATCTCGTCCGTGATCGATTATTACCGCGCGCAGGTGTTGAGCGGCTTTGCGGTGGTGTTCGACCAGCAGGTGGCGAGCCGCACCTTTGCCGCCTTGTTCGACGCGGTCGTCCGCCGTCGCGGCACCCGCGCCCAGGCGCTGCGCGACCTTGATACCGTCCGCGCGGCGCTTGGCGGGGCCAGCCTCAACATCCTGTTCGACCTGCCGTGGCTGCCGGTCTTCCTGATCGTGCTGTTCCTGATCGATCCGGCGGTGGGCGCGGTGACGCTGGTCGGCGGCGTGATCCTGATCATCCTCGCCATCTTGCAAGACCGCGCCAGCCGCGGCGCGCTAAAAGAAGCGAGCGAGGCGCAGATCGCCAGCTACGGCTTCACTGACGCGGCGCTGCGCAACGGCGAAGTCGTGCGGGCGCTCGGCATGTTGCCCACCCTGGGCCGGCTGTGGTCGCGCGAGCGGTTCAAGGCCGTGTCCGCCGCCAATGCGGCCGAGCGGGCGGGCGGCGTGTATGGCAACACGATCCGCTACATCCGCATGGTGATCCAGATCGCGATCATCGCGGTCGGCGCCCTGCTGGTGATGGACCGCTCCATCTCCTCCGGTTTGTTGTTCGCCAACATGATCCTGTCCAGCCGCGCGCTGGCGCCGGTGGAGCGGATCGTGGGATCGTGGAAGGGCCTGTTCGAGGCGTGGCAATCATACAAAAGGCTCGACACCGTGCTGCTCGACTATGAGCCGCCGGAGCCTCTGACCAAGCTGCCGGTTCCCGCCGGCCGCGTCACGGTGGAGGGGGTCAGCTTCGCGCCGATGGGTGCGCCGGCTTTGGTCCTCACCAACCTGCGCTTCGCGATCCAGCCGGGCGAGTTCGTCGGCGTGGTCGGCCCGTCCGGCGCCGGCAAGTCGACGCTGGCGCGCCTGCTGGCCGGCATCTGGAAGCCGAATACGGGTGCGGTCCGGCTCGACGGCGCCGACGTCTATACGTGGGAGCGCGAGGATTTCGGCCGCCACGTCGCCTATCAGCCGCAGGATACGGAGCTGTTTTCCGGCACCGTCCGCGACAACATCGCCCGCTTCCGCGCCGACGCCACCGACGAGCAGGTGGTCGCCGCCGCCCAGCTGGCCAATGCGCACGACCTGATCCTGCGCCTGCCCAACGGCTATGAGACCGAGCTGGGCGAGGGCGGCATGGTCCTGTCCGCCGGCCAGCGCCAGCGCGTCGGCCTGGCCCGCACCCTGTTCGGGGAGCCCAAGCTGCTGATCCTGGACGAACCCAACGCCAATCTGGATGCGGAGGGTGAGGCGGCTTTGATGAAGGCGCTGGGCGAGATCAAGGCGCGGGGTTCCACCGTGGTGCTGATCTCGCACAAGCCATCCGCCTTCCGCCATGCCGACAAGGCGCTGGTGCTGGTGAACGGCCTGATCACCGAATATGGCCCGCGTGACGAGGTGCTGGCCAAGATCTCGAAAGCCAACGCCCCCGCGCCCAAGCCGGCGGCAACACCCCCGGCCCTGAAGGAGGCCCAGTGATGAGCCGCTTCCGCGACATCATCCGCCAGTTGCGCCGCGAGCCCGACGTGCCCGCTCTGCCCGAACCGGGCTTTGCGGAGCTGAACGCGGCCGAAAGCGACATCATCCGCGTCCGCCTGCGCCGCCCGATCCTGGCCGGGTCGATCGTGGTGCTGGTGCTGGTGTTCGGCCTGCTGATCTGGGCCGCCTTTTCCACGCTTCAGGGCGCGGTGGTGGCGCAGGGCACGGTGCGGGTCGAAAACAACAGCAAGGTGCTGAAGACCCGCGAGGGCGGCATCGTCCGCCAGATCCTGGTGCGCGAGGGCCAGGCGGTGCGTCGTGGACAGGTGCTGATGCGCATGGACGCGGTGCAGGTCCAGGCGACCGTGGACGTATGGCAGGCGCAATATGACAGCGCGCTGGCCGACATCGCCCGGTTCCAGGCCATGCTGGCCAACGCCCCCGATATCCGCTTCCCGCAGGACCTGCTGTCGCGCCAGGGCGATCCGCGCGTGGCCGCGCTGATCGCCGGCCAGCGCGCCTTGTTCGAATCCGAGATGCTGCTCTACCGTAGCCAGGCCGATGCCCTGCGCGGGCAGGCGGGGCAGATGCAGACCCAGATTCAGGGCCTGCGCGCCCAGGCCTCCGCGACCGACGCCCAGTCCGCCACGATCGTGGACGAGCTTGGCGGCGTGCGCGAACTCAACCAGCTCGGCTACGCGCCCAAGACCCGCGTGCTGGCGCTGGAGCGGAGCCGTGCCCAGCTGACCGGTCAGCGCGGATCGCTCACCGCCGACATGGCGCGGACGCAACAGGGGATCGGCAATGTCCGCATCCAGCTCGCCCAGCTCGAACAGAAGCGCGCGGACGAGGCCGCGACCGGCATCCGCGCCGCGCAGGACAAGCTGACCGACGCCGCGCCCAAGCTGCGCGCCACCTCCGAATCACTGTCGCAGACGGTGATCCGCGCGCCCGCCGACGGCCGCGTCTTCGGCCTCACCCAATATACGGAAGGCGGCGTCGCCCAGCCCGGCGAGACGTTGCTCCAGGTCGTGCCCACCGGCACCCCGCTGGTGATCCAGGCGCAGGTGCGGCCGGAGGATATTGCCCGCATCACGCCGGGCATGAAGGCGGAGGTGAACTTCACCGCCTTCAACCCCCGCACCACGCCGCCCGCCGACGGCTATGTCGCCACCGTGTCCGCCGATGCCGCCACCGCCAAGGAAGGTGGCCAGCCTTTCTACCAGGTCGAGGTGCGGGTGGATGCGGCGGAGGTCGCGCGCCTGGGCGAAGGGATGCGCCTGACGCCTGGTATGCAGGCCCATGTCAACATCGTCACGGGATCGCGCACCATCCTCGACTACCTGCTCGGGCCCTATACGGAGGCGATGCGCTCCGCTTTGCGTGAGCGGTGAGGGTAAGGCGGTGAGTGTCGGGCGGTGAGCGGGGGCAAGGTTTCCTTCCTGGTCGCGGGCGTGCAGAAGGGCGGCACCACCGCCCTGTTCGATTACCTGGCGGAGCTGCCCGGCGTGCAGCTCCCGCCCGTCAAGGAAGCGCATTTCTTCGACGACGAAGAGCGGGTGGATTGGACCGCGCCCGATTACGCGCCCTACCATGCGCTGTTCCGCGACGACGGCCGGCTGTGGGGGGAGGCGACGCCGATCTACCTCTACTGGCCCAACGCGGTGGAGCGGATCGCCCGCTACAATCCGGCGATGAAGCTGATCTGCATCTTCCGCGATCCCGTGGAGCGCGCCTGGTCGCACTGGAAGATGGAATATGCCAAGCGCAAGGAAACGGAGCCCTTCGGCTGGTGCATCCGCGAAGGCCGCGCCCGCATGGCGGCGGGTGCGCCCTATCCAGGCTTTCACCGCGTCTATAGTTATGTCGAGCGGGGCTATTACGGGCGGCAGCTGGCGCGTCTGCTGCGGGCCTTCCCGCGCGATCAGCTGCTGCTGCTCGGGTCGGAACAGCTGCGCCGCGATCCTGCCAAGGTGATCGCTCGAATCAGCGCCTTTCTCGGCATCCCGGCCCCGATTGTTCCCGCCGCGCCCCAAATCTCCCATCCGGCGGCGGACATCACCTATCCTTCGACATTGACCGCAAGTGACGTGTCATTTTTGCAACGGCATTACGTCGAGGAGATGGCGCGCTTTCATGCGCTTGCCGGTCAGCCGCACCTCCTGGACTGATCCAGGGCAAAGTCGAATGTTAACTATCTATAAGCAGGGTCGTGCTTCATATTGAGGGAACCTGTATGCGGCTCTCCGCGTACAAGCTTCTACGTCGGGTTTCGTGGTTTTTTCCGGGGCATCTGGCGCTGTTTACCGCGACGAACGGTGAGCGATATGAGTTGCGCGGGTTTGGAAGCTTGGCTAAGTATCCGACTGCGCTCGCTTGCGCTGATTGCACCTAGGTGTGGTTAGGCATGGGCGGAGGGCGCCTCCAACCACCTTAGGGGAGGTGGGGGCAAACTGTTACGCCCGGACTGAAAGGTTCATTTGGAGGCTTAAATGGCGAATTATCTTTTTGAGCGGATTACGGATGCGCAGGCAGCGGCCTTCAGCACCAGCGACAGCCTGTTCTTTCTCGACGGCGGTGTTCAGGATCTGGACGTTCGCTTCAACCAGGGCGGCGGGCTGAACAACGCCTCCATCACGATCACGAAGGACGACGTTTCCCGTACCTTCCTGGCGTCGGCATTCTCCAACGAGACGCTGACCTTCTTCGGTCAGAACGCTGGTGCCGCTGCGTTTGGTTCGAACGATGCCGCCACGCCGGATACGGCTGCAACCTCGACGTTTGCGACTGACGCGACGACGGGCGCTTACGCTGCTGGTACGGGCAACCTGTACTTCGGTCTTGCCGGCAACGACACCATCACCGCAACGAACAGCCTGGCGAGCGACACGCTGTGGGGTGGCGACGGCAACGACGCCATCATCGGCACCACCTCGACCGCGACTGGGCGTAACCTGGCGACCGAAGCCGACTACCTGATGGGTGGCGCGGGCAATGACACCATCACCGGTGGCAGCGGCAACGATCACATCTACGGTAATGCGGTCACGACGACGGCAGGCGCTGTTGATGGCGATGACTCGATCAACGCCGGCGCGGGCAACGACTACGTTCAGGGTAATGCCGGTAATGACATTATCAACGGTGAAGCCGGCAATGACCGTCTGTACGGTGGCCAGGGCAACGACGTCATCGACGGCGGCGCTGGTGCGGACTACCTGCAGGGCAACCGCGGTACGGACAGCTTGACTGGCGGTCTCGGCGATGATACCGTTCGTGGTGGTGCTGACAACGACACGCTGGTTGGCAGCGAAGGCAATGACATGCTGTTCGGCGATGCGGGCAACGACTCGCTGACCGGTGGCGCTGGCTTCGACACGCTCAGCGGCGGCGCTGGTAACGACATCTTCGTCTTCGCAGTCGACGATGCCGCCAGCTCCAACCTGAACGCGGCTCCGGGCAGCGCGAACTTCGGTCTGGTCGATACGATTGCCGACTTCGCGGCGAACGCTGACACGATCGATCTCGGCGCCACGGCGGTCAGCCTGATCGTCGGCACGACGACGTCGGCGAGCGCGACGGACGGTCTCGCCTATGCTCAGGGTCTCCTCAGCCAGGCGAACTCGACGAACAACGTTGCTGCGGTTCAGGTCGGCACCGACACCTACCTGTTCTACAACGACGGTTTGACCGCCGGCTCCACGATCGACTCGGCTATCAAGCTGACCGGCGTGACCGCTGCAAACCTCGACAACGCCGACTTCGTCTAAGTCGATCGTTGATTGCTCAAGGAGAGCCGGCCCGAAAGGGTCGGCTCTTTTTGTATGTGCGTCCGGCGCTGTGGCGCGGTCGATCGATCAGCTCGGGCGGAAATGGTGCGCTCGCACCGGCAACGGCGTAAGACCGGGAACAGTGTCGCTTTATCCTGCGCTCAAGCCCCCCCCCGCCGGCAGCATCATAGCCACATCGGGCCTTGGCTACGCAGCCGCGTCATCGTGGCTCATCTATCTGCCCGCCATGCATGTTCCAGACAACCGGAGGCCAGATCGGCCGCCGGCGGCGGGTATCACAACAATTCGTCGATCATCCTGAGCCATTCGGCCGTGCCGTGGCTGCGATCGAAGCCTGCAAGGGCGCGGGTGCGGGCGGCGGTGCGGAGCGCGGCGAAGCGGTCCGGGTGGCGGCAGGCTTCGGTCAGGGCCTGCGACAGGGCGCCCGTGTCGAAGAACGGCAGCAATCGTCCCTCCACGCCGTCGGTAATCGCATCGTGCAGCGGCGGGGTGTCGGACGCGATCACCAGGCACTCGCACGCCATCGCCTCCACCAGCGACCAGGACAGCACGAACGGGTAGGTATAATAGACATGCGCCCATGACAGCGAGAAGGCGTCGATCAGCTGGCCATGGCTCACCCGGCCCACGAAGTGGACGCAGGACAGGTCGATGCGATCGCCCAGCTCCGCCAGCAGCCAGCTCTTCCAACTATGCCCCTCCGGCGGGGTCGCGCCATAACCCTGGCGGGCATCCTCCCCGATCACCACCACCTCCGCCGCCGGGCAGGCCGACAGGAAGTCCGGCAGCGCCCGCATGAAGATGTGGAAACCGCGCAACGGCTCCAGCGTCCGCCCGACATAGGTCACCACCGGCTTCGACCCGTCCAGCACGCGTCCGCCGGGCAGGGTCAGCCGGGCACCCGGCCGCCTGGTGGCATGGTCCAGGTCGACGCCTTCATGCACCACCCGGATCAGCGGCTGCAATGCCGCCGGGAAGGAGGCCGCCTGGAACCCGGTCGGGCAGACGATCCGGTCCGCCCAGGCATAAGCCAGTACCTGCGTCGCATTCTTGGCATGGGTCCGCGCGTCGCGCTCGAAACCGGTGCCGCCGAACTCGGGATCGAAGTTCATGTCGCCGCCCTGGCTGCGATACATCAGCTCCCCGAACAGGATGATGCGCGCGTCGGGCCACACCTCCTTCAGCAGCAACGTCTCGCCCCAGCCGGGATGGCCGACGATGACGTCGGGGGTGAAGCCGTCGCGCTTCAGCTGCATCGCCGCCTGCGCCGCCGCCGTGCCCCGGATCAGGTCCGCTTCCGCCCGGATCGCCAGCGGATAGATGCCCTGGGTCGTGCCCCGCTCGGTCCGCCAGCGGCGCAGGTCGATGCCGGGCTGCGCCCTGGCGGTCGTGCCGCTGATCACGGCGACCCTGTCCCCGCGCTTGCGGAGCGCGTTGGCGATGTGCGGGAATTGACCGGGGAAGTTCTGGTGGACGATCAGGATATTGGCCATCACAGCGTGATAGCGTCACGCCTCTCGATTGCCACGCGCCCGCTGCGGATCACCTGATATTCGCTGCGATAGGTGCCCGCCGGCCACCCGCCTGCCGGCGCCTTCTTGCCGGCGAACAGGATTACCTGCGCCTTGTCGCGGTCGAGCGGGGGCGCCCGGTTGTCCGCCAGCACCTGACCGTCGGGGGCGCGCAGCACCATCCGCTGCGCGTCGCCGCCTTGCAGCCCGATCGCCTGCGCGAACGCCACCAGCGGCGTGTCGCGACGGGGCGGCGGCACTTGCCCGGCGCCCTCTTCCTGCACCGCGTCCATCGTCACCGGGCCGGCGGCGAAGCCCGCGACCAGCACGTGGCCTTCCGCATAAGCGGGCGTGTTCGCCCACAGGCTGCGGCCGCCGCGACACTGGCCGGCGGCGGCGCCCCAGGCGAACGGATCCACCGTGTCGCCATCGTGCCGCACGCTGAGGTGGAGGTGCGGGAACTCGGTATCGCCGGACAGGCCGACGCGGCCCAGCACCGCGCCCGTCGCGACCGCCTGTCCCGGCCGCACCGCGATGCTGCCGCGCGCCATGTGGCAATATTGCGTCTGCCACCCGCCGGGATGCGCGATCACGACGCCGTTGCCGCACTCCTTGCCGGCAATGTCCCCCGCCGGGCGCCGGCGCATGGACATTTCGGGCTCCCCATCCCGGATGCCGCGCACCACGCCGGGTGCCGCCGCCAGCACGTTCACCCCGCGCCGTTGCTGCGCCATGCTGGTCAGGCGGATGTCGGTGCCGCCATGGCCGGCATAGGTGCGCCCGCCGCACCGATAGTCGCGCACGCCGGGTCCGGGATCGTCATCCTGATAGCTCTGGATCGCGCAGTCCTTGCCCAGCGCGCAGGCGAGCGGGAAGGTCAGGCGCGGCGGCTCCGGCACGGGTGCCGCCGCCGCCAGCAGGGCGAGCGGCAGCAGCGCCCGGCCCCTCACAGCAATGCCTCCAGCCGGGCGACCATCGCCTCCGCGCTGTCGCCCACGGTGCGATGCGCCCACAGATGGTCGTGCGCCGCCTTGGCCATGTCGCGTGCCTCGTCGCGATGGTCGATCACGTGACGCAACGTCTCGAACCAGTCGCCGGCGAACACAGCATGTCGCCCCATCGCCGGATCGGCGCGATAGGCCGGGCAGTCGGACACCACCGGCAGCAGCCGCAGCGCCGCATAATCCAGCAGCTTGATGTCGGACTTGCCGCGGTTGAAATCGCTGTCGGTCAGAGGCGCGAGGCCGAGGTCGAACGGCCCCTGACCACGCAGCCAGCGGGCGAAGCGGGGATAGGGGATCGCGTCCGCCGGCGGACTCGCGCGGCGCAGCCAGTGCGCGCCCTCCACATCGCGGGATACGCCGACCAGCGTCAGCTCGAACCGGTCGCGCCGTTCCTCATGCAGCCGCTCCAGCGCCGGCCGGATCATTGCGAAGTCGGCACCATGCGTCGCCGTGCCCATGTAGAGCATCCGCACCTTGTCGCCGTGGAACGGCTCCGGCCGGGGATGCCGCCAGTCGCGCCAGATGCGCGGATCGATCGCGTTGGGCATCACCGCATGGCGATGCGCGACATGGGCGTAGGCGTGGGCCAGCGGCGCGGTGGAGAACCAGCTTTCGGCCGAGGCGGCGATGGCGCGCTCGATCGCGGCATTGAGCGGCCGGTAGATGGCCGCCTCCGGATGGTCGGGCCCGATCGCGAGAAAGGCGTCGTCCACATCCACCACCAGCGCGGCGCTCATCGCGCCGAGCGTTCGCACCAGGCCGTCCACCGCCGCCACGTCGGGCATGGCGGCGCGCTGGACGATGCAGATGTCGCACGGCGGCACCGGATCGGACGCGGGCGCCAGGCTGAGCCGCACCCGTCCCGCCACCCGATCATCGGTCAGCGGCGCGACCAGGCGAATGAAGGCGGAGCTTTGCGGCCCGTGCGATCCATGCGCCGCGATGATGTGGACCCGGATGGCACGCGGCGCGGCAGGCGCGCTCGGCAGGGGTCGTGCCTCGCCCCGCTCGAATGCGACCGGCAGGCCGAGCGCCGTCAGCGCATCCCCCACGATCACGGTCGCGCGCGCATCGAAGCTGTGATGCTGCGCCACCGCCGCGACGTCGCGCGGATCGGGGCGACGCGGCCGGGCCAGCTCGGCACGGAGCGCGGCCGCGCCGGTCACCTGCTCCGCCGCCTGCCCGAACGTGGCGGCAAGCGACGGCACGGGATCGGTCAGCAGCCGTCCGCCCGCCGCGACCACGTCGAACATCCGGTTGGACAACAGGCCGAACGCCGCCATCGACGGCCAATGGTCGTTCAACACCGCGTCGGCCCCGGCATACAGCCGGCCGAGTTCGCGATTGTCGACGTTGCTGCCCTTGACCCTGTCGACGGGGACGAGCCCCTCCCAGCCGCCGCCATAGATGGCCGGCCGGGCCTCCGCCTCCATCGCCCAGCGGACGATGTCGCGCTCCACTCCGCGCGAATTGCCGACGAACAAAGGCCCGGCGATCCGCTCTGCCTCCGCCACCGGATGGAAGCGGTCCGGATCGGTCGCCTGCAACAGCGGCGTCACCGGCGGCGCAACCAGCTTATCCAGGAACTCCGCATAGGAGTTGGACGCGACATAGACGCGCGAGAACCGGTCATATTCGTCATAGCCGACCTGATCCGGGTGGCTGATGTTCCACATCACCGCATATTGGCCGGGACGCGGCTCGTAGGGGATCAGCCCGCGCAGTGCGATCACCACATCCTCGTGCGCGATCGAGCGGTCATGCCAATGGTGGCGGAAATCGACCTCGCAATCGTGGCCGAGCCGCCGGATCGCATCGGCCAGCGACTCCGCAAAGTGCCAGTCGCCCCAGGCGTCCTTTTCCTCCTCCGGTGCCGCGATCTTGATGGCGAAGCGCAGGCGCAGCTTCGCCATGTAATCGGGCGACCCGATCGGCACGGCATGGCGGTTCTTGGTCCAGACCAGGCGCAGGAAGGCAGCCGGCTCGCTGGTGGTGATCCGCCCCTTGGTGAACTTGGCGTCCGAGTAATCGCAGCCGAGGAAGGGGGCGAAGCCGACCGTACGATCCCGCCCGATGCGCAGGATCAGGTCCCAATCGACCATGCGGCGCAGCCGGGGATCGAACGCGCCTACCTCCTCCAGCAGGGCGCGACGATGGCAGAAGGCGTTGAGGTCGATGTAATTCTGTTCGAGGCAAGCCTCCCAGTCGAAATGGTCGCCGATATAGCCGGTCAGCTGCCCGGCATCGTCACGGAGCGAGATGGCGCTGTAGCCGGCGTCCAGCCCGTCCGCCGCCAGGAACCGGGTCATCACCTCCAGGAACCAGCCATTCCAGCGATTGTCGCTGTCGAGATAGGCGACGATCTCACCCGTGGCGTGCGCCAGGCCGAGATTGCGCGCGGCGGAGATGCCGGCATGCTCGCCGCCGAGCAGGACAACGCGCGGGTCCGACTGGAAGCGGCGCACTTCGTCGGCCGTGCCGTCGGTGGAGCCGTCGTCGATCACGATCAGCTCCAGGTTGGCGTGGGTCTGCGCCAGTACCGAGCGGATGGAGGCGGCGATCACCCCTTCCCGATTGAAGGCGGGCATGATCACCGACACCTTGGTCGCACCGGCGCGCGCGATCAGTGCCGCGGGAAGCTCCACCATGCGGCGCAGGAACGCCACCTCCGCCTCCACGTCGAACCGCCGGTAGAAGCGGCGGGGACGCTGATCGCGCGGCTCGTTCACGATCTCGGCGGCGGGCGATAGCCCGCGCCCGACGCCTTCCTCCAGGAAATGGCGCAGCGGATCGCCGGTGACGGCGTGGGTGCGCCGGTAGTGCCGGCTGTCGAACAGCGGTCCGGGCGACCGTTCCTCCGACCAGCCGTGGAGCAGGTAATGGTCGAGCGGGTGCATGCCGGCGGCAAAGGCGTCGCCGTTGACGCGATTATACCAGCGGCTGTTGAAGTAAGGGTTAGGATCGAGCGCGTCGGCGTCGCGCCCGTGGCGGAGATAATCGGCCAGCGGATTGCGCGCTGCGATTGCAGACGACAGCTCCGCATCGGGCGCGGCCGGCATCCCGTCCCGGCCGCGATACAAGGCCAGCGTGTTGATGATCGGTTCGTGGCTGGGATAGCCGGGAGCGGGCGCGATGGCGATCGCTCCATCCTCCACCGTGCCGACGCTGCCGCCGTCGGCAATCGCCGCCAAGCCGAACAGGCGTTCCAGCGCATGGGCCTGGGTGCCGTCGCGCTCGCCATGGTCGCCGCCGAAGTCGGCCACGCGCGCCACCCGCTCCAGCAAGGCCGGGCGTGCCCAGAAGAAGGTGCCGGCGAAGAAGCCCCAGTCCGCCAGCGGGAAGTACGGCGCCAGCATGCTGGGGGCGAGGGCGGAGATGATCTCCGCATTGCGGAACTGGTGCGCGGCGGCCGACTTGTAGAGCGACTTCGCACCCAGCAGCATCAAATCGGGGCGGCTGTCGAACGTGGCCAGAATGTCGGCCACCAGCGGCTCGCCGGCGATCGTCCCGTCATAGCCCATGCGCCGCCAGTTTTCGGCAAAGCCGCTGTCGCCCTTCTTGGTATGGAGGTGGCAGACTGCGTCATAGCCCTCCTCCGCAATCACCGGCAGCAGGTGGAGCAAAGGGCCGATGTCCCAGCCGTGGTTCGGCACGGCGATGCGGCTGACCCGTCCGGGGATCGCGTCCAGTGCCCGGTCGACCGCCGGGTCGAGCGCGTCGACATAGGTCGCCAGCACGTCGATGTCGGCGCGGCCGAGCCGGGCCACCCGGTCGATCAGGTCTAGGGCAATGTCGGGATAGAAGAGGTGGAGGTGGATGGCGGCGCGCATCAGTTTGGTGCGCCGTTCCCGCCCTCGCGCTGCGCCATCTGGCGCGCATAATGGAGCGTGTCGAACAGCGGCCCGGGATTGTAGCCCTTGGGCGCGCCGATGCGCACATAATGGTCGACCGGGTCCATGCCGCTGTCGCGCGCCTCGGGATAGCGCGCCAGATACCAGTCGGTGTCGAACAGGTTGCTCGACCGGATCAGGTCGGCATCGCCGGTGGGGTCGGGCAGGGGGGCGGGGCGTGGTCGCTCCGGCTCGGGGGATGGAGCGGGGGCTGCCTGCGGCTCCGGCGCGATCACGGCGGCGGGAGCCGGATCACCGCTCGCCCGGCGGTGGCGCAGCTCGTCATGGACGATGTCGCCCTCCAGCCAGGGCGCGGCGTCCAGCCGGGCATAGGCCTCGTCCAGCCGGGCCCACGCCACCGCATCGTCCCGCTCGGCCAGTTGCCGCAACCCGCCGTCCACCGCCGCGACGATACCAGCCAGCGGCTCTTCCAGCCTGCTGTCCACGATGCTGTGGTGGCGCAGAGTGGGATCGAGGAAGCGGTCGATTTCCTCCGCCTCCGCTCCCTCGGGCAGCCAGCCGTCGCGGCCGGCGAGCGGTGCGATCGCGCGCACCGTGCCCCGCCAGTCGGCCAGCATGCCATCATAATCGACCACTGCGCGCATCATGCCGCGCGTGGCACGCTCCGCGTCGATCATGTGCCGCAGCCACAACAGCTGCGCGAACGCGGCGGTGGTGCCGTCGCGGCTTTCGAGCGAGCGTGCAATCTCGCCCGGCGCGCGCAGCATCAGCAGCGCGCGTGGCGCGATCCCCATGTCGTCAAGCACGTCGACGATCACGGGCACGCAGCGGCACTGGCGCGGGTCTTTGATGGCGATCAGCGGTGCCGTGCCCCAGCCGCGCTCGATCGCCTCGCGCATCCGGGCCTTGCGCGATCCCAGCGCCGACGCATCCAGCCGCGACCAGTCGAGCGGGCGCGGATCAAACCAGCTGGACCGGCACACGCGCAGCAGCTGGTCGTCGGCCTTGACCAGGCCTTCGGACTCCCAATAGCCGCGCGCATTCTCGCCGCTCGGCCGGATCGCGTCGGACGGCAGGGCAGCGCCCATCTTCCCGACCAGCCAGGTGAGCGCCGACGTGCCGGACCGATGCATGCCGAGGACCAGGATAGCGGCGCGGTTCATGGGGGTGGACTAGCGGCGGCGGTGCGGCAGGTCCAGCAATCGCCTCAAAGATTGGCGGCTGCCCATGGTCGCACGAACGCGCCATGATCGGTGCGCCGCTTCAGCATCGCGCCACGATTATTGTAGAGCCAGAAGTGCGCGTCGCGCCCTTCGCCATGCGCCGTCAGCGCGAGCGCGCCGAAGAAGGTGGAGCGGCTATGCCCGGCAAAGCAGGGCAGGGTGGAGGCGATGGCGAAGTCCAGCGCCGCGCCCGCCAGGAGACCGGCGGGCACGAACGGCCGCGGCACGTCGCTGCGGAACAGCATGGTCAGGCGATGTGCGTCATAAGCGCGGCGGCCGATCTCCTCGCGCTCGACAGGCAGGTCGGCTTCGTTGCAGGTCACGTAGAGGGTGGCCCCGTGCTCGACCTGTCCCGCCAGCTTGGCAAGGATGGTGGCGAAATCGACATAGAGCGGCTCGGCGGGGTTGATGCGCTTGTCCGCGCGATGCAGCGCGGTCCAGTGCAGCCAGTCGCGCTCGATCCGCAACTGGCACCCCCACCGCACCCCGTTTTCGCGCAGCCACGCCCCGGTGTCTGCCGCCGCAGCCGCAATCGCCGCCATCGGTTTCATGCCGGCGAGTATCCGGCAGAGGTCCCGAAATCCGGCATCGTCGCGGTTGCGCCGGGTGGTGGCGATCGCCTCCCCGCCAATCCCCATCAGGGCGCCGCCATCGGCTTGCTCGGCCGCGCCCTGTTCCACGGGGACGCCGAAGCCGGCAAAGGCCGCCGTCACCGCCGCCACGTCGAACACGCTTGCGAAGGGCACACACCCATGGTCGGCGGCGCCCGGATGGTAATCGAGCAGCGGAGACCATGCCGCCGGCCGGCCTTCGGCTCTTGCCCGCAATGTCAGGCCCAGCAAGGCCAGCTTCTGGTTGGTCAGGCCGGCCGCGAACGGCGCCAGCGCCAGCGGTTCAGCCACGCGCGACCAGATCCTCCGCGGCGCGCAGGATGATCTGCCCATAATCGGCATTGCCGTGGGTGGCGTCGCCGGCAAGCTCCTCCCGCAGGAACCCGTCCGCGTCCTTCGCCTCGTCCGGCACCGGCATGAAGCGGCAGCCGAGGCTCTCCACTTGCGCGCGGAACAGCCGGGCGTTGAGCCGCCACATCCGCCAGCGCAGGCCGACGGGCGCCACGCCCAGCGTGTCGATGGCATTGTCCTTGAAAAAGGCGTCCGCCCGTTCACGGATCAGCGTTTCGCTGCGCACGGGCGGGGGGCTTTCCACATGGACGAATGCACCCGCCGCGTCGCGCAGCATCCGCAGCCGCAGGAAATCCAGCTCCAAGTGCCGCTCCAGCGTGGTAGAGACCAGGGCGAACGGCACCGGCTCAGCCTGGTCCTCCGGCGGCGGCCCTTGCGCTTCCTCTCCCGGCAACCGGAAATCATAGCCGCGCGGATGCCGGATCAGCGCCAGGGCATTGTGCGCATTGCCCCCCATCATGGAAAAAAGGCGCGGGCGGTAGAGCGCAATGTCCTGTTCCAGTTCCGCCCGCAAGAGCGGTCCGAAGCGCGCGGTGGCGGGGTCGTCCATCCCCTCCATTTCGGGGGCGTAGCCTTGTTCCAGCGTGTGGATACCGCGCGTTCGCTTGAACTTGCCGCCGGTCGCGCGGCGGGCCTGATGCGCGGCGCGGATAGCCCCAACATGGCTCTGGCCGACAAACAACGTGGTCATGGCCGTTCCGCCTGGTCCAGCATGACCTCGTCGCACATGGTCTTGACCCAGTCACCGACGGTGGCGGTGTGCGCATCGGCGGCGGGGGCGGGCGTGCCGTTCGGGGCGCTTTCCGCCGCCGGGCCGCCGACATGCCGCAGGAAGGTGCGCATCACCTGCGCCACGCCTTCCTCCGTTACCTCGCGCAGGTCGTCGGCGAAGAAGCGGCCGCGCGCCTGCGGGCCGGTGACGATCTCGTAAGATGGAAAATACCAGACGTCAGCCAGATCCTCCGCCGCTTCCTGCGCGGCGGCGCGGAGGACGGACTTGGAGTAAGTGGTGGCGGCAAGGACGTGGTTGCCCGACGCGGTCGCCACCAGCGGCACCGGCGACACGGTCAGGATCACGCGCGCGCGCGGATTGACCGAACGCAGCCGGTCGATGAACCCGCCCAAGTGTTCGCGCACCTCGCCCGTGCGCAGGTTGCGGAAGGCATGACGCGCGGGGTCGAACATCCCGCCCGCCACACCGGGGCAGAGCGGAAAGGCGGCCCCATCCTCTTGGCTGACCCAGCATTCCGTCAGGCCCAGGGTGAAGACCAGCACGTCCAGCGTCTCCAACGCCTCCCGCACCTTGGCCAGGTGATGAAGGCGGTCTGCGCGCATCTCCGTTTCGGAGGCGAAGCCGCCCGGCTGTATCGTCGGGCGGAACGGATCGACCACGCCGCTGCCGTCCGCCAGGGGCCAGACATCCTCCACTGGCGTGAACCGGCCGTAAGCGCGGTCGAACAGCTGCACCAGTTGCAGGGTGGTGTAGATGTTGCCGTAGCGCGCGGAATAAACCCCGTAACCAGCCGCCCGCGCCACGTCCTCCGGCACGATCGGGTGCGCGGTTTCGGTGACCAGATAATGGTATCCCGACGCCGCCAGGTGCCGCGCCACATGCTGCGCGAAGCAGCTGCCGGCGGTGGCGATGCGATCCTGCGGGGAGAGGGGCGGGACATCGCCCGCGATCGGATCGACCCCGGATCCGGCCGTGGCAACGGACCGCCGCCAGTAGGCCGCGTCGGGAAGATCGCTATAGGGCGTCTGGCGCATCGCCGCGCCTTTCCACGTCGGACGGTTCCAGGCAACCGGCGCGATAATGCTCCACCGTCAGGCGCCCGCCCGCCAGCGCGTCGCCATTGCGACAGCGGATGGTCAGTCCGGCGGCCCCGGCCAGGCTGGCCGCGTCGATGCTGAGCGAGAAGCCGTAGCGCCCGTTGCCGATCCCCGCCTGCGCCAGGTCGGGACGCGCCAGTGATGCCTCGGCCGAGGCGATCGGGCGATCGTCCCCCACCGCCTCGACCACCGGCGAGGCCCCGGGCCAATCCGGCGCCTGCGCCCAGCCGCTGACCGTCACCACGGCCTCGCTGGTCATGCGGAGACCGTCCGCGGTCCGTTCGGCGACCATTACCGCATCGACATGGCCGTGCGTGCGGACGGGCGCGTCGGGCGCATCCTGTGCATGGCCGGGCGGGACGGGCGCAAGCGGAGCCAGCTTGCGCCGCTCGATCCGGCCGGATTGGTGGAGGGCGGCGACGGCCAGGCCGAGCAGGCTGATCCCCTCCAGATAATCGAACCGCCGCTCGCGCAGCAAAGCCAGCAAGCGGGGCCGGTCCACATCGTCCCACAGGGGAATGTCGATGCCGCCGAACAGCGCGCTCAGCGCCTGCCGTACCGCCGGATTGCGGTTGATCGACCATTGCCAGCTGCCGAACAGCGGTGCCCCGGCGCGGGTCAACAAGGGGTCCGGGCGCGGTGCATCGGCAAGTGCGGCGTGCCACGTCTGGTGGGCGAAGGGAATCGCGAGCAGGCCCGGCGCGCAGCGTTCAACGATGCGGAAATGCGCCAATTCCATCCGCCTCTCGTCCGGCGTCATCGCGAAGGCGAGTTGCCGCAGCGCCGGTACCCCCAGCGGCAGCACCGGCTGGCGCTCGAACGACTTGATGCCGCGTATTCCGCCCAGCCAGTTGGGGATGCGATTGCGCCAGTAGAACAGGTCGGGCAGGTCGCCCTCCCGCGCGCCGGCGGCCCGGTGCGCGTCCATCTGCGTGTGGAGAATGTCGCTCAGGCGCGTGCGGGCCGTTTCGCGCAGCAGGTCCAGCGGGTCGAACGGCCCCTGCAACCGCACCATCGCCACGGGGTCGAGTGGCCCATCCACCGGCCGCCTGGCATAGGCCTTGAGCAACTCACCGAAATGCCCGCTGATGAGGCTGTCGCGGCCGGGATGGAGCCCGGCGATATTGTCCCACCCCCCCATGCCGCCATCGGCCTGGTAAGCGATCGTCCCCAGCACCCGCAGAAAGGCGGCGGCGTCGAGGTCGGCCGGCATGTCCGACCCGAGCGGCGGCTCGCGCCGGTGGGGCAGGCCTGCCGCCGCCGCGATACGCTGTCCGGCCACCACGTCCGGATGATCGGGATAGCCGCGCGTGAACAGGGTCAGGCGATCG
Organism: uncultured Sphingomonas sp.; assembly: GCF_934560975.1. GTDB lineage: Bacteria > Pseudomonadota > Alphaproteobacteria > Sphingomonadales > Sphingomonadaceae > Sphingomonas_I. The sequence continues at coordinate 87,601 of NZ_CAKTFO010000001.1, forward strand.
CCCAGGCCCGCCGCCAAAGCGAGCGCCAACACCACCCGGCTGTCCTTGCCGCCGGTAATCGGCAGGTCCACCGGCCCGTCCCCGGTAGCTATGCGAATGGCCGCCTTGGCCTGCGCGATGCCATGATCCAGCAATGCCGGATCGAAGCCCCGCCGTGGGGGCAGGAGGGGGGAACTGGCCGCCTCGCAGCCTGCGGCCCGGTCGGGGATCAGGGTCAGCCGCCGCCCCTGACGCAATTGGGTGACGCCGGCCCAGCCGGTCGCCTCGCCCGCGCGATAGCCCATGGCCGTCAGCCACAAGGCCGCCTCGCGCCCCGGCTCCTCCCTTGCGGCCAGGATCGCGACAAAAGCGGCGCGGTTCGCCGCCACCAGCCGGCCATCTTCGTCCCGGAACACTTGGTGCAGGCCGGCGGGATCACCGAACAGCTCGACCGTGCCGCAGCGATGGATCCGGGCGATCGCATATTCGCCCGCAATATCGTTGGGCAGCGTCGCGCCCGGCCTGTCCAGCAAGGCTGCGATCGCCCGCGCGTCCAGCAACGTCCCGCGTTCGCCGTTCGCGCGCCAGATCAGGCCATGGATGACGCACGCCTGCTCGGCCGTGCACCACACCTGCGCCTCGGCCGAATAGAAGTGACTTGCGGTGGCGAAGGTCGACAGCTGCCAGCTGCCTCGCGCCGTGACGATGGCGAGTTGCCGCCGTCGTTCCGCAACCACATGCGCGGCCTCGGTCAGGCGCGCGTGCAGCCCGGCCGATGGGTGTGCGGGCGACGCCGCATCGTCATGCCACAGGGCGAACAGAGCCATGCGCGCTGCTTAGCGAGCCGGGCCGGGCGCGGCGAGCGGTCTTACTCGAAGCCGTTGCGGCTCTTCACCAGCGTGTCGATCTCCAGCAACCCGCCGACCAGCCGCTCCAGCCGGTCGAGCGGCCAGGCGTTGGGCCCGTCCGACATCGCGTTGGCGGGGTCGGGATGGGTTTCCATGAACAGGCCGGAAATGCCGACCGCCACGGCGGCGCGCGCCAGCACCGGCACGAATTCGCGCTGCCCGCCCGAACTGGTGCCCTGTCCGCCTGGCAACTGCACCGAGTGAGTCGCGTCGAACACCACCGGGCATCCCGTCTCGCGCATGACGGCGAGGCCGCGCATGTCGGAGACGAGATTGTTGTAACCGAACGACACGCCCCGGTCCGCCACCAGAAAGGCAGGGCCGGCAATGCCCGCCTCGGCGGCGGCGGCGAAGGCCTTGTCGGTGACATTCTTCATGTCACCGGGCGCCATGAACTGGCCCTTCTTGATGTTGACCGGCTTGCCCGACGTGGCGACCGCCTCGATCAGGTCGGTCTGGCGCGCCAGGAATGCCGGCGTCTGCAGCACGTCCACCACCGCCGCCACGGGTGCGACCTGCGGCACGTCATGGACGTCGGTCAGCACCGGCAGGCCGGTTTCGGCGCGTACCTTGGCCAGGATGCGCAGGCCTTCTTCCATCCCTGGCCCGCGAAACGACTTGCCGGAGCTGCGGTTCGCCTTGTCGAACGAGCTCTTGTAGATCAGGAACAGTCCGAGCCGATCGGCAATGCCGCGCAGCGTCTCCGCCACCGACAGCGCCATTGCTTCGGATTCGATCACGCACGGGCCGGCGATCAGGAACAGGGGCTGGTCGGGGCCGACGGGCCGGCCGCAAAGCAGGGTCTGTCTGGGCATGTGATCAGTTCACGCCGCGACGCGCCAAGGCCGCCTCGATCGGCGCAACATCCTCCGGATTGTTGAGTTCCCACAGGTCATAGTCGGGCGCGGGCACCTCGACCAGCCGTACCGGTATCCCATGTTCCAGGAAGCGCAGCTGCTCCAGCCCCTCCAGCGTCTCCAACCGGCCTACATGCATGTCGCCATAGGCGTCCAGCGCCGCGCGGCGATAGGCATAGACACCGACATGCAGGAACACCGGCGCGTCGGCATGGCCGATCTTGTCGGCGGGTACGTGCGGGATCACCGCCTTGGAGAAATACAGCGCGTCCCCGTTGCGCGCGACCACGGCGGTGGTGCCGCCGACCCGCCCGGCCTGCTGGTCGGCCAGCAGGCGGCGGTGGATGTCGGGGGTGGCGCGCAAGGCGGGGGTCGCGACCTGGATCGATGGATCGGCCTGCATCGCGGTCACCAGATCGGCCACATAATAAGCGGGTGTCAGCGGTGCGTCCCCCTGGAGGTTGACGATGATGTCGCAGTCATCGATCCCGCCGACCGCCGCGCAGCGTTCGGTGCCGTTGCGGCATTCGGACGGCGTCATTTCCACCTCTCCGCCGAACGCGCGCACGGCATCGGCGATGCGCGGATCGTCGGTGGCGACCACCACCCGATCGATGCCCTCCACGGCGACGGCGGCTTCCCAACTGCGCTGGATCAGGGATTTGGACGTTCCGTCCGGCCCCTTGAGCGGGACCAGCGGCTTACCGGGATAGCGGGTGGACGCGTAGCGGGCGGGAACGACGATCGCCGTCCTCATGCAAGGCCCAGCCGCAGGAAATCATGCACATGCACCAGGCCCACGGGATAGCGGGCATGGGGATCCTCCACCGCGAACATGGCGGTGATCTTGTGCTGGTTCAGGATTTCCAGCGCATCCTCGACCAGGCAGCCGGGCGCCACCCACACCGGGTCGCACGTCATCACGTCGGCCGCGATCGTGTCCATCAATCCGTCCAGGTGGCGGCGAAGGTCGCCGTCCGTGATCACGCCGATCAGCGCGCCATCGGCATCCACCACGCCCGCAATGCCGAAGCTGCGCGCGGTCATGGTGACGATCACGTCGCGCATCAGCGTGTCGGCCGCCACCAGCGGCATCGACGTGCCGCGATGCATGATCGCGGCGACCCGCATCAGGCGCCGGCCGATCGTGCCGCCGGGGTGCAATTCCTCGAAGCCCGCGCGCGACACGCCGCGCGCGCGCATTGCCGTCATCGCCAGCGCATCGCCCAGCGCCATCATCATCGCGGTGGAGGTGGTCGGCGCCAAATTGGCGGGGCAGGCTTCGTCCACCGCCGGCAGCACCAGCTTCACGTCGGCGTGGCGCATCACCAGGCAATCCTCCCGCCCGGCCACGCCGATCACGGGCAGGTTCAGGCGGCAGGCATGGGCCAGGATCGGCTGCAATTCGGCGGTCTGTCCGGAATTGGACAGCACCATCAGCCCGTCGCCCGCCATCAGCATGCCCAGGTCGCCATGCGCCGCCTCGGCCGGGTGGACGTAGATGGACGGCGTGCCGGTGGAAGCAAGCGTCGCCGCGACCTTGCGCGCGATATGCCCGGACTTGCCGATGCCGGTCATGATCACCCGGCCGCGCAGCGCCAGGATGGTGGCGACCGCGTCCGCAAACGTCTGGCCCAGCGCGCCGGCGAGCACCTGCAACGACGCGGCCTCGGCGGTGATCACCTCCCGCCCGACTGCCATGATGTCGGCTGCATCCGGTGTTACCGGCTGGCGCGAAAGTTCCGCTGCCCCCATTTTCGTCCCTGTCTTGATTGTCATCACATGCGATCTCTGCCGCTCAAGCGGTGATCAATGCTTCAATCGCCAATAGGTTCATCGCCCTATCACATTTTTGTGCTGTGATGCGCCGGACCGCCGCGATCAGGTCACCAGTCGCCGCAATGTAGCGATGTGATCCGCCTCCGCCGCGGGCTTGTCCCGGCGGATGCGGGCGATGCGCGGGAAGCGCATGGCGACGCCCGATTTGTGTCGGCTGGACGCATGGATCGAATCAAAGGCGATTTCCAGCACCAGGCTCTTTTCCACCTCGCGCACCGGGCCGAACCGCTGCACGGTGCGGGTGCGCACGAATTTGTCGATCCAGCGCAACTCCTCGTCGGTGATGCCGGAATAGGCCTTGCCGACCGGCAGCAACTCGCCCCCTTCTTCCGGAGGTGCGGTCCAACAGCCGAACGTATAGTCGGAATAATAGCTGGATCGCCGGCCATGCCCGCGCTGCGCATACATCACCACGCAGTCGGCGGTGAGCGGATCGCGCTTCCATTTGTACCAGAGGCCGGTGCGCCGCCCAGTGACATAGGGGCTGTCGCGCCGCTTCAGCATCATGCCCTCGATCGCGGCATCGCGCGCGCCCGCGCGTATCTCCTCCAGCGCGTCGAAGTCGGCAGCCTCGATCACAGCCGACAGGTCGAACCGCTCCGGGTCGAGCCGCGCCACGAACGCCTCCAGCCGCCCGCGCCGTTCCGCCCAGCCGAGCGGCCGCAGGTCCTCCGCGCCGTCGAACAGTATGTCATACAGTCGGACGAACGCCGGATAGTCGGCCTGCATCCTGGCCGAGACGTTCTTGCGGCCGAGCCGCTGCTGGAGGGCGTTGAAGCTGGCCGCGCCCTCATGCTCGATCCCGCCGCCCTGCGTCTCGCCCTTGACCAGCAGCTCGCCGTCCAGCACGCCGTCCGTCTGGAACGCGGCCGCCACGTCGGGGAAGGTGGCGGTGATGTCGTCGCCCGCGCGGCTGTAGAGCCGGGTCTGGTCGCCGGTGCGGACCAATTGCACCCGGATCCCGTCCCATTTCCACTCGGCCGCATAATCGGCCAGGTCGACGCGCAGCTCCTCCAGCGGGTGGGCCAGCATGAACGGGCGGAACACCGGCACGTCGGCCGGCGTCGGCCGGGCACCCGTGCCCTCGCCCCACTGGAACAGGGGCAGGTACGGCGGGCGCAGGCCGTGCCACACCTCCTCCACCTGGTCGACGTCGAGGCCGAACGCCTGCGCCAGCGCCGTCTTGGCCAGTCGCGCCGACACGCCCACCCGCAACTCGCCCGTCGCCAGCTTCAGCAGGGCATAGCGGCCGGACGCATCCAGCTGGTCCAGCATCTCGGCCAACGCGCGCGGCGCATCGGCCCGCCCCAGCGTGGTCAACCGTTCGATCACCGCCGACAGCCGCAGCGCACCGCTGTCCACCTCCGCCGGGATGCCCGGCGGCTTGGGCCAGAGCAGCGCGGTCGTTTCCGCCAGGTCGCCCACGAAATCGCGGCTCATCCCGAACAATACGGGATCGACCCGTTCCTCGATCAGGCCGCGAATTGCGGCCGGCTTGACCCCCGGCAGGTCCAGCGTGCCCGTCAGCGCCGCCATCGCCCAGCCGCGATCGGGGTCGGGCGTCCCGCGCAGATAATCCTCGATCAGCTTCAGCTTGGCATTGCGTGACCGGGTGTAGACCAGCCGGTCGAGCAATTGGGAAAAGTCACGCATGTGCCCGTAACGAAAAAGGGCGGCACATGGTGCCGCCCCCCTTGTCGCATCACGATGCCGTGGTCCGATCAGGTGACCGCCCGTCCGGCGATCAGCGCCAGTATCAGGAAGATCACGAACAGGGCGACGGCGATAAAGAACAGAATCTTGGCGATGCCGACGAACGCGCCGCCGATCCCGCCGAACCCCAGCGCGCCGAGCACCAGCCCGACCACCAGGAAGATAAGCGCCAGCTTGAGCATGGAAATGGTCTCCTTTCGGATCGGTCAACCACGCGCAAGCCGACGCGTTCCGCCACGGGGTTTATGCCTTGCGGCTTGCCTCGAACAGGAACCAGGCGCGCTCCTCGGCCTGGTCGGTCCATTCGTCGACGATGCCGCTGGTGGCATTGTCCTTGGCCTCTTCCGCAAGGTCCTTCACGCGGCGGAAGCTTTCCACCAGCTTCAGATTGTCGTCGCGCAGTTCGGCCAGCATCTGGCCGGCCTCGACGAACTCGGCATCGTTGTCGCTGATGGTCTGGCGACGGGCGATGTCGCCGATCGAACGCAGGGTGACGCCGCCGGTCTTGCGCACGCGCTCGGCAATGGCGTCGGTCACGCCCAGGATCTGCGCCGCCTGATCGTCGAGCAGCAGGTGATAGTCGCGAAAGTGCGGGCCGGACACGTGCCAGTGGAAATTCTTGGTCTTCAGGTACAGCGCATAGCAATCCGCCAGCGACGAATTGAGCGCGTCCGCGACGCTGGACACCGCATTGGACTGCAGGTCGGTCGGGGTCGCAAGCTTGGGTGCAGCCGTGTCTGCCATAAGGGTAGGCCTCCGCCTTTTGGGTTGGGAATCGGGGATCAAACCATTCATGGCCGAAATGGTGGCATGGCGTCCGCCCGATAATCCCGATCACCCTGATCTGCCGGCTCGTTCAGGCGGCGTAACGAACGCCCACGCTGGCGAGCAGGGCAGGCGCGGTGTCCGGTGTACCCCGGCCACACCCGGCGGCCAGCGTCAGCGCATCCAGCCAGGCCGCCACCGGCGTGCGGCGACGATCGCGCTTCAACGCATCGGCCAGCCCGTCCGCCATCACCACCGCGGGCGTGAAGCCCTCCAGCATCGCCTCGCGCCGCAACCATGCGATGCGGGCACAGGCATCCTGCGTATCCAATTGGGGCAGGTCGCGTGCCAGTGCCGCCACCGCCTGCTGCAGATTCGCTTGCGCCGTGTTCAGCTCCATTGATCCTGTCTCCGACTCTATGAACGGTCCGGGAAGATGCTGCGGGGCCGATGCTTAGCCGCGGATTAAGACAGGGAGGTTGCACGGACGGCTTGACTCCGGCCTGTAGTGGCGGCAAAGCCCGCTGCGTGAGAGCGGCGGCGACGCCGCTTTATTTTTTGGCGTGCCGACCAGGCCGTCGTCCAGATAAGCAGGATTTCGGGTCATGGCCAAGCCGACCACCGTCAAGATCAAGCTCGTCAGCTCGGCCGATACCGGCTTCTTCTACGTCACCAAGAAGAATCCCCGGAACCAGACCGAGAAGATGTCCTTCCGCAAGTACGATCCCGTCGTGCGCAAGCATGTCGATTTCAAGGAAGCCAAGATCAAGTAATCCGCCCCGGCGGATCGATCAAGGGGCCGGTCACGGCCACGAAGGGGCGGCTTCGGTCGCCCTTTTTCTTGCCCGTATTGCCGCGGCGGTCGCAAGGGTGAACATGCGCGGCGCTGTGCAAGCCGAAACGGGCGCGACCACTCCACTCTACGCGCGGGGGAGGGCAGCCAGCAAACCGGCTGCACACGCCTCATTCCACTTGATTGCCCGCTCCGCCCCGGTGCCCCGGCGGGCGTGCACGCACCCTTGCGGTCCGGCGAAGACCGGAGCCCAGGCGCCGCAATGGTCTTGCCTCAAGCTCGGGGCTCCTGCTGCGCGGAGGCAAGGGCCTCCTTCGCCAAACCATCCCCCGCGAGGGCAGCGGCCAAATCGCTGCACACGCCCTTGCCCTGCACACGCCCTTGCCCTGCACAAGCACATCAGGGCTGACATCCGCGCACTCTCATGCTCCGGCGGGGGGCGAAGCCCAGGCGGCAAACAGCGTTGCTTGTGGTTGAGGGCTCCTTCTGGACGCAGGCGCATTCACCCCCGCCAGACCGGCGCTAAGCCGCCGCCAGCAGCCGCTGCGCCTGCGCCCGCGCCTCGTCCGTCACCTCCGCGCCCGACAACATGCGCGCAATCTCCTCGCGCCGTTCGCCGGGGTCCAGCATGTGCACGCCCGTTCGCGCGACGATGCCGTCCGACCGTTTCTGGATCAGCCAGTGGCGATCGGCGCGCGCCGCCACCTGCGGGCTGTGCGTCACCACCAGGATCTGCGCGCGCGTGGCCAGCCGCGCCAGCCGCTCGCCGATCGCCGCCGCCACCGCGCCGCCGACGCCGCGATCCACTTCGTCGAAGATCATCGTGCCCGCGCCGCCTTCCTCCGCCAGCGCGACCTTGAGCGCCAGGATGAAGCGCGACAATTCGCCGCCGCTGGCGATCTTGGCGAGCGGGGCGAAGGGCGCGCCGGGATTGGTCGAGATCTCGAACTCCACCCGATCCTGCCCGGCCGCGCTCCAGCCGCTCTGCGGCAGGCTCTCGATCGTGGTGCGGAAGCGCGCGGCATCCAGCCGCAACGGCTTCAACTCGGTCGCGACGGCGGCATCCAGCCGCTTCGCCGCTGCCCGCCGCTTCTCCGCCAGCACCTTCGCCGCCGCGACATAGGTCGCCTGCGCCTCGCGCGCGGCACGCTCCAGCGTGGCGATGCCGTCACCGCCCGCCTCGATCCGCGCCAACCGGGCGGCCAGCTCGTCCGTCAATGCGGCCAGTTGGTCCGGCTCCACCCGATGCTTGCGGGCAAGCGCGCGCAGGTCGAACAGGCGCGTCTCCATCGCCTCCAACCGCGCCGGATCGAAGGCAAAGGCGGCGCGTGCGTCCCCCAGCCGTTCCTCGGCGTCGGATGCCTCGATCACCGCGCGGTCGATCGCCTCCAGCGCCAGCGCCAGCGCCTCATGCTCGCCCGCCAGCCGATCGATCCGCCGCGCCGCCTGGCGGAGCAGGGCCAGGCCGCCGTCCGATCCTTCCAGCAGGACGGCCGCCGTTTCCAGCTCGTCGGCCAGCTTGGCGCCTTTCTGCATGGTGGCGCGCGCCTCGGCCAAAGTCGCCTCCTCGCCCGGCTCGGCGGCGGCGGCGGTCAGTTCCTGCACCGCATGGTCCAGCCATTCCCGATCCCGCGCGGCATTCTGGAGGTCGCTCAGCGCGGTGTCATGCGCCTGCTCCGCCTCCCGCCAGCGGGCATAAGCGGTAGCTGTCGGCCGCGTGTCGATGCGGCCGAACACATCCAGCAGCGCGCGATGCCCCTGTCGGTTCAGCAGCCCGCGATCGTCATGTTGGCCATGCACCTCGATCAGGGTCGCGCCCAGCGTACGCAGCAGGCCCGCCGATGCCGGCTGGCTGTTGACGAAGGCACGGCTGCCGCCATCAGCCCGCAGCGACCGGCGGATCACCAGCGGCTCGCCCGGCTCCACCTCCAGCCCGCCGTCCGCCAGCAGGGCCAGGGCCGGATGGTCGCCCGGTATGTCGAAACTGGCGGTGATGCCCGCCTGCTGCGCGCCCTGCCGGACCAATCCGGCGTCGGCGCGCATGCCGAGCGCGAGCCCCAGGGCATCGAGCAGGATCGACTTGCCCGCCCCGGTCTCCCCGGTCAGGGCGCCCAGGCCCGGACCGAATTCCAGATCCAGGGCCTCGATCAGAACGATGTCGCGAATGGCGAGACTGGTCAGCATCGCCCTATAGATAGCAAGCTATTCGCGCGAGGGCAGGGGGTTCCGCGCGACTTAGCTCTTCTTCGGGCCGCCATGGTTCTGGATCAGCTGGTAAGCATGCTCGTACCAGTCGGTGCCCGGGTAATTGGCCCCCAGCACCGCAGCCGTCTTGCGCGCCTCGTCCTGCACGCCCAGTTCCAGATAGCTTTCCACCAGCCGCATCAGCGCCTCGGGCACGTGGCTGGTGGTCTGGTAATTGTCGATCACCCGGCGGAAGCGGATGACGGAGGCCAGCCAGTCGTTGCGCCGCTGATAGAAGCGGCCGATCTGCATTTCCTTGCCGGCCAGGTGATCGTTGATCAGGTCGACCTTCAGCCGGGCGTCGGCGGCAAAGCTGCTGTCCGGGTAGCGCCGGATCAGCTCGCCCATCGCGTCCAGCGCCTGCTGGCTGATCTTCTGGTCGCGGTTCACGTCGCCGATCTGCTCGTAATAATCGACGGCGATCAGGTAGAGCGCGTAGGGCGCGTCCTTGTTGCCCGGGTGGATCGCCAGGAAACGCTGCGCGCTCTGGATCGAATCCGGGTAACTGCGCGCCAGATAGTGCGAGAATGCACTCATCAACTGCGCGCGGCGCGCCCAGGGCGAATAAGGATGCTGACGCTCGACTTCGTCGAACAGGGCCGCCGCGACCTTGTAGTTGCGCCGGTCGAGCTGATCCTTGGCGGCATTGTAGAGCGTGTCCACGTCGCGCGCGACGTAGCGGTTGCTTTCGTTGCCGCGCCGCTTGGACGCACTGTCGCTCGCGCAACCGGCGAGGGGAAGGGCCAGGACCAGGGCGGCAAGCGCCAGGCGGGACGTGAAACGACGCATGGGCAAGCGCCTTAGCCGAGCGCCGGAAGCGCGAAAAGGGAGATGCGGCAGAGCGAACATGGCGGCATCACCCCACCCGTTCGGCGTTGGAGGCGGGGCCGCTCGGGCGCTTGCGCTCGGCCAGCTGCGGCGTCAGACCGAGGCTGATGAGCAGCGAACTCGACACGTAGATCGAGCTGTAGGTGCCGACGATCACGCCCAGCATCATCGCCGCCGTGAAGCCGCGCAGCACCGGACCGCCGAAGATCAGCAACGCGCCCAGCGCCAGCAGGATGGTGATGGAGGTCATCACCGTGCGCGGCAGCGTCTCGTTGACCGAGAGATCGATCAGCGCGCGCATGTCCATGGTGCGATATTTCCGCATATTCTCGCGGATGCGGTCGTCGATCACGATCTTGTCGTTGATCGAATAGCCGACCACGGTCAGCACCGCCGCAACAATGTTGAGATCCACCTCAAGCTGCGTGATGGCGAAAAAGCCCAACGTCATGATGAGGTCGTGCGCCACCGCAACGAACGTCGACACGCCGAATTGCCATTCGTAACGCAGCCACGAAAAGACCGCGATGCCCAGGATGGCGAGGAGGACAGCTAGTCCGCCCCGCCAAAGAAGCTCATCGGAAACCTTGCCCGTGACTGTTTCGGCGCGATTAAACACCACGCCTGAATACTTGGTGCGCAGGTTGCCCTGAACCTTGCTCACAAGACGGTTTGTGGCGCCTTCATCCGTCTCTGCGGGCAGGGGAAGCCGAATGAGAACTACATTCGGTGCACCGAACGTTTGAAGACTTGCTTCGCCAACGCCAAAGGCATCAACCTCGGTGCGGAGACGGTCAAGAGATGGCGGCGTTGCGAACTTAGCCTCGATCATCACGCCACCGACGAAATCGACGCCGAGATTGAGGCCGCGTAAACCGATCAGCGCGCACGCGGCGACGGTCAGCAAGGCGGTCAGCCCGAACGCCCAGTAACGCAGGCGGACGAAGCCGATATTGGTGTTGTCGGGAACAAGCTTGAGGAGGCGCATGGCTGGTGCCCGTCAGATGTGGAGTTCGGTCGGACGGTGGCGTTTCAGCCAGCCGGCGACGAGCATGCGGGTGAAGGTGACGGCGGTGAACACGCTGGTGGCGATGCCGATCAGCAGCACCACGGCGAAGCCCTTGACCGGGCCGGAGCCGAGCGCGAGCATGATCAGGCCGGAAATGGCGTGCACGGTGTTCGCCTCGAAGATGGTGCGGCTCGCTTCCTTGTAGCCGAGCTCCACCGACTGGACGACGCCGCGTCCGCGCCGCCGTTCTTCGCGGATGCGTTCGTTGATCAGCACGTTGGCGTCCACCGCCGTGCCGATGGTCAGCACAAAACCGGCAATGCCCGGCAGGGTCAGGGTGGCGTTCAGCCCCGCCATCACCGCCAGGATGACGAAGATGTTCAGCACCACCGCCAGGTTCGCATAAACGCCGAACCGGCCATAGGTGACCAGCATGAACACGATCACCGCAACGCTGGCGATGACGGAGGCGACCACGCCGGCGCGGATCGAATCGGCGCCAAGCTGCGGGCCCACCGTGCGCTCCTCGATCACCTTCAGCGCGACCGGCAGCTTGCCCGAACGCAGCGCGATGGCGAGCTGGTTGGCGCTGTCGACCGTGAAATTGCCGTTGATGATCGCATTGCCGCCCAGGATCGGCTCGTTGATGTTGGGCGCCGACAGGATGCTGTTGTCCAGGATCATGGCAAAGGGCTTGCCGGTATTTTCCTGCGTCACCCGCGCAAACTTGCGGCCGCCCGCCGTGTTGAACTTGATCGACACGGCCGGGCGCTGATTTTCGTCATGGGTCAGCTGCGCGTCGATCAGGTCGTCGCCGGAAATCACCGCGCGCCGCTGCACCGCCATCACGGGAATGCCGCCGGGATTGTCGGGATAGGGTACGATCTGCGTTCCGGCGGGCGCATGGCCCTGCGCGACCTGGGTCGGATCGGCATCCACCGCGACCAGCTTGAATTCCAGCTTGGCGGTTTTGCCGATCAGCTGCTTCAGCGCGGCGGGATCCTGCAGGCCGGGGACCTGCACCAGGATGCGCGACTGGCCTTCGCGGACGATGGTGGGTTCGCGCGTACCGAGTTCGTCGATGCGCTTGCGCACCACCTCTGTCGCGACGTTCATCGCATTTTCGGTTGCGGCGGCAAGGCCGGCCTGGGTCGGCGTCATCACGATGCGGGTGGAATCGACCACCTGCACATTCCAGTCGCGCTGGCCCGACAGGCCGCTCGGCTGGGTCAGCGTGCGCAGCCGCTCCACCGCCGCGTCCAGCTGCGTCACGTCGCGGACGAAAAAGGACAGTCGCCCGCCCGAGGTCGAGATGTCGCCGATCGCCACCCGCGGCGAGCCGCGCCGCATCTCGGTACGGACCGTATCCTCCATCTTCTGGAGGTTCTGGCGGCTCAAATCGGCGGTGTCCGCTTCCAGCAGCAGGTGGCTGCCGCCCGACAGATCCAGGCCCAGGTTGATCCGCGGAAACCCGCCGAGGTGCAGCCTCTGCGCCGTGCTTTCCGGCATCAGGCTGGGCAGGGCGAACAGGACGCCGAGGGCGAGCAGCCCCCAGATCCACAAGACTTTCCAGCGCGGGAAATCGAGCATCGGGCGATCAGTCGTTGGCGGGCTTGCCGCCGGCGACGCGGACGTCGCTCAGCGTAGCCTTGAGCGCGCGGACGCGGACGTTGGGGCCAAGCTCCAGCTCCACTTCATCCCCGTCCACCCGTATCACCTTGCCGACCAGGCCGCCGCCCGTCACCACGGTGTCGCCTTTCTTGGCGGCGTCGATGCGGGCGCGATGCGCCTTTTGCGCGCGCTGCTGCGGACGCCACAGCAGCATGTAGAATACGCCGAGGATCAGGATCCACGGAATCGCCAGCGTCAACAGGGATCCTGCGCCGCCTTGCGGTGCTGCACCGGCGGCCTGGGCGAAAGCGGGGGAGGCGAACATCTGTCTCTGGCGTTCCGGGAAACGAGGGGCGCGCGGGCCGGAAAAGGCCGCGCCATGAAGGCCGGGCGCCTATCACGGGCGACAGGCACGGGCAATGGCACGCTTGCCAAGCGGCAAAAGGCGCTCTAGTGGCGCGGACCTTGGTCGGGGCGTAGCGCAGCCTGGTAGCGCATCAGACTGGGGGTCTGGGGGTCGCAGGTTCGAATCCTGTCGCCCCGACCAGCCGACCCCAAACGGAACTCGTTGGGGTCGGTCGGACTCCGCCTTGGCGCGGAACCGTCCTTCGCCTACAGCCCTTCGCCGCCGACCCAATGGGCATTGGCCAGCTTGCGCGCTACCGCCCAGGTCTGCACGCGGATGTCGGGCACGGCGACGATTTCCCAGAACGCCCCGCGCGTCATCGGGCCCAGCGCCAGCAGGCGCGGATTGGGCCGGCCCTCCGCATCCACCGTCTCCGCCTGCGACGTCACCTCTATCCCCAGCATCCGCGCGTCGGGGCGGATCAGCCCGCGCCGGAGCAGGTTGCGCAGCAGCGGCTCGTGCGTGCGGGTCACGTCGCCCTGCGTGCCGGTGCAGTTGATCACCCGCCGGACATGTGCGCGCTCCACCGTCTCGCCGCCGCGCGTCCGCCAGGACAGGTCGATGCCGTTCCCCGCCCGTGTCCACCCGGCGATCTTGCCCGCGACGATCCTGAGCCGCCCGTCCGCCTGCATCCGCGCGAGTCGCGCCGCCACTTCGGGCGCTAGCCGGTGACGGTGCACGTCCCACCACGGGCGCAGGTGGCGCAGGAACCGGCGCTGCTCCTCCTCGGGCGCGGTGAGCCACATGCCCTGCGTGTGCGGGCGCAGCTCGTCCACCGCGGCCCGCCAGCCGATCGCCGCCGCGCGTCGCCGCACCGATCGCAGCAGCGCGGCCCCGGTCTGGGTCGGCCGCTCCGCCAATCCGCCCGCCGGCGCGGTGCCGTCGGCATGGGCGCGGGGCGCCAGGCCACGCCGTGACAGCGCGATCATCCTGCCCGTAGAGCCGCGCGACTCGAGCAGCAGCGCCACGTCCACCATCGTCAGCCCGGTGCCGATCGTCACCACCGTGTCGTGGCTTTCGAGTCCCCGCACCACGTCCCCGCTCCAAGGGTCGGCGGCATAGATTTCGGCCGGCAGGTCGCCGCCGCCGAAGCCCGGCGGATCGTTGGGCGGCAGGTTGCCGAGCGCCAGCACCGCCACATCAGCCGCGATTCGCCCACCGCTCGCCAGCCCGATCCGCACCCCATCGCCGTCGGCGGCGATGTCGTCGGCCCGGTCCACCACCACCCGCAAGCGGTCGGGGTGGGCCTGACGGGCGTCGTGCAGCAGTTGCACCAGGTAACGCCCGTAATCGGCACGCCGGGCAAAACCCTGGCGCCCGCCCGCGCCCTCGGCCGCCAGCCAGCGGACAAAATGGTCGGGGTCGTCGGGCAGGGCGCTCATGTTGCCGGCGCGCACGTTGAGCAGATGCTCGGGATGCACGGTCGAATAAGCGACGCCGCGCGCCAATTGCGCCCGTTGTTCGATCAGGATCGCGCGCGGCCCGTCATGGCGGATCAGGTTGATCGCCTGCAACGTGCCCGAAAAGCCCGCGCCGACGATCGCGACCTCGCTTACTTTCGGAGCCGCCGGATGGCTCATCGTGCCGCCCTGCCGGTTATCGCGGAAGCGGGCGATCGTGCAAATGACAGGGGCATTGGGATCTTCTAGGCTCCGCGCGCATAAAGAGGGAGAGGGGACATCATGCGTGGCATCACCATCGGTCTGACACTGGCCTGGACGCTCGCCGCGGCCATGCCCGGCGGCACGGCGCAGGCGGCGGCGGACCCGGGCGGCTTCGCCTCCGCCGCCGACGTGCGGGCGCAGGTTGCGGCGATGAAGCGCGAGATGAAGCCGGGACAGGGCTTCGCCTGGAAGCCGCTGGTCCGCGCCGGCGAACAGGTTGCCGCCATCGAGATCTGGAAAAAGCCCGGCAAGCCCGCTGTGCATCCGACCGAGGCGGAATATGCGATCGTGCTGGAAGGGCGGGGCACTTTGGTCTCCGGCGGCACCATGGCCGATCCGCAGGTAACCAATCCCACCCTGACCGAAGGTAGCCGCATCGACGGCGGCACCACCCGCACGCTCGCGCCCGGCGACGTGCTGCTGATCCCGGCGGGCGCGCCGCATTGGTTCGGCATCACCGGCGACCGGCTGATCCTGCTCGGCACCAAGATCCCCGCCGCGCGCTGATCGCCGTCAGCATAGGGGTCAGCGCAGGCGGCAACGCCGCGCCGTCGCCATTCCGCGCAGGAAGCCGCGCCGCGCATAGCCCGCGTCCATCGCCGCGTTGAGGCGGCGTTGCGCGGGTGCGGCGCCGCTCACCTCGCGCACCAGGCCGCGAAACGGGATGACGGCGTTGACCACCGATCGCCCACCCGCCTCGGCGATCTTGCTCGCGCGATCCTCATTGGCCTGCGTGCCGGCGACGAAGTCCGGGCCCAAGGCGGCGTTGAGGTTGCGGATCGCGCCCCGCAACTGGGTGCAGCTGGCAGTGCCGGTCGGCGCATAGGGGTTGCGGATCGCCGCCTCCAGCACCGGCGGGACGGCGATCTTGGATACGCCGACGTCGCGCGCCGGCTGGCTGGCGATCCGGCCCGCAGCCTCGCCGGTGCGGGCGATGCGGCTCTGCTCCTGTGCCTGCGCCGGGCCGCACGCCGCCATCAGGCTGCCCACAAGGATCATGTAACGGATGGGTAACGAAAGCATGGCGCTACAATCCCCGTCGCCTTGTCCGGTTCCCGAGCAGCCGAAGCGCGGCGGGTCAGGCGCTCTCGCCCTCGAACTGCAATTGGGCGAGGCGGGCGTAGAGGCCGCCACGGGTGACCAGCACCTCATGCCGCCCTTCCTCCACGATCCGCCCGCGATCCATCACCACGATCCGGTCCGCGCCGCGCACGGTCGCCAGGCGATGGGCGATGACGATGGTGGTGCGGCGCGCCATCAGCCGGTCCAGCGCGTCCTGCACCAGCCGCTCGCTCTCCGCATCCAGAGCCGATGTCGCCTCGTCCAGCAGCAGCAGCGGCGCGTCGCGCAGCAGCGCGCGGGCGATCGCGATGCGCTGGCGCTGCCCGCCCGACAGGCGCGCGCCACCCTCGCCCAGATAGGTATCCAGCCCGTCCGGCAGGTCGCGCAGGAAGCCCGCCGCATTGGCCGCTTCCGCCGCCGCCCAGATCGCGCTGTCCTCCGCCTTCCACCGGCCGTAGCGGAGGTTGTCGCGTGCCGACGCCGCAAAGATCACCGTATCCTGCGGCACCACCGCGATCCGCGCGCGCACCTCGGCCGGATCGGCCTGGGTCAGGGCGACGCCGTCCATCCGCACCGTGCCGCCGACCGGATCGTAGAAACGCTGCGCCAGCTGGAACAGGGTCGACTTGCCCGCGCCCGACGGGCCCACCACCGCCACCGTCTCGCCCGGTGATACGGTCAGGCTGAAGTCATGCAGCGCGGCGAAGTCCGGCCGGGTCGGGTAGCGGAACTCGACATGGTCGAACGCCAGCGTGCCGCGCGGCGGCGTCGGCAGCGCCTGCGGCTTGGGCGGGGGGGCGATCTCCGGCCGTTCGGCCAGCAGCTCGTTCAGCCGGCTGGCCGCGCCCGCCCCGCGCAGCAGGTCGCCATACACTTCCGTCAGCGCGCCGAACGCGCCCGCGACCAGTCCGCCGGTCAGGACGAAAGCCGCGATCGCACCACCGCTCATGCGGCCCGCAGCCACGTCGGTCGCCCCTTCACGCAGTACCAAGGTGATCGATCCGAAGATCAGCCCGATCACGATCGCGGTCATGATCGCGCGGATGGTGAAGCGCCGCTGGGCCGTGACGAAGGCCGCCTCCACCGCCGTCCCGAACCGCCCCGCCTCGCGCCGTTCCTGGCCGAACGCCTGCACGATCTTCATCGCGCCCAACGTCTCCGCCACGATCGCGCCCAGCTCGGCGATGCGGTCCTGCGACGTGCGGCTGAACCCCCGCACCTTGCGGCCGAGCAGGACGATCGGCCCCAGGATCAGGGGGATGCCCAGCAGCAGCCACGACGCCAGCTTGGGCGAAATCGCGAACAGGTAGATAATGCCGCCGATCCCGGTGAAGCTGTTGCGCAGCGCGATCGACACGGTCGACCCCACCACCTGTTCGATGACGGCGGTGTCGCTGGTCAGGCGCGACGCAATCTCCGACGGGCGGTTCTCCTCGAAAAAGCGCGGCGCCAGCGTCAGCAGATTGTCGTGCACCCGCCGGCGCAGGTCCGCCACCACCCGCTCGCCCAGCCACGACACGTAGTAGAAGCGCAGGGCGGTCGCGATCGCCAGCACCGCCACGATCATCAGCAGGTAGTTGAACGTGTGGCCGACGCTCGCCGCCGTGTCCCCGCCGCCGCCCAGAAAGCCGCGATCGATCACCCGCTTGAAGCCATAGGGGATCGCCAGCGTCGCCGCCGACGAGACCACCAGCGCCGACAATGCGGCGGCGATCCGGCCGGGATAGCGGCCCGCCATCCCCCAGATCAGCCGCAATTCGCCGATCCGGCGGCGTTCCTTCATATCCGGGCGATCGGCCATGGCCCTGCATGTAGCAGCGGCGATCGGACTGCTCAACCAAACGCCATCTCGGTCGTTTGTTGCAATGCGGCGGCTTTCAGCCCATCTGTTAGATGCCGGGGAGACAGTCGCTTGTTGTACGAAGCTTACGAGTTCCAGAAGAACTTGCTCGCGGGTGCGAGCGCCATGGCAGAGGTGGGGTCGGAGTGGATGAACAATCCCGCCAACCCCTTTTCCCATACGCAGCTCGGGTCGATGATGGCCTCGGGGCTCGATGTCTTCGCCCATGCCTCCGCGCCGCATGGCAAGCCCGCTTTCGGCATCGGCTTCACCCTGATCGATGGCAGGGAAGTGCTGATCGAGGAGGAGGTGGAGGCCAGGAAACCGTTCGGCCAGTTGCTCCATTTCACCCGCCCCGGTGCGCCGCAGGGGCAGCCCAAGCTGCTGATCGTCGCGCCCATGTCGGGTCACTACGCCACCCTGCTGCGCGGCACCGTGGAGCGGATGCTGCCGGCGCATGACGTGTGGATCACCGACTGGGCCGATGCGCGGCTGGTGCCGCTGGCGGACGGTGCCTTCACCCTCGACGACTATATCGATTACCTGATCGGCTGGCTGGAGCATCTGGGCGAGGGCACGCATGTGCTGGCCGTGTGCCAGCCCGCCGTGCCGGCTTATGCCGCCGCCTGCCTGATGTCGGCCGACCGCAATCCGGCGCGGCCGCGCACGTTGACCATGATGGGCGGACCGATCGACACGCGGATGGCGCCCACCGCTGTCAACACTGTCGCCACCCAGCGCCCATTCAGCTGGTTCGAGCAGAACGTGATCGCCACCGTGCCCTTTTATTATCCGGGCAGCGGGCGAAAGGTCTATCCTGGCTTCCTCCAGCTCACCGGCTTCATGGCGATGAACTGGGGCAACCATCTGGTCAGCCATTGGCAGATGTTCCGCCACCTGGTCGATGGGGATCAGGAAGGCGCGGAAGGCACCAAGGCCTTCTATGACGAATATCGCTCCGTCTGCGACATGACGGCCGAATTCTACCTCCAGACGATCGACGTCGTGTTCCAGCGGCAACTCCTGCCCCGGGGGGAGATGACGCATCGCGGGCGCAAGGTCGATCCGGGCGCGATCACCGACGTGGCGCTGCTGGCGATCGAGGGCGAGCGCGACGACATTTCCGGCATCGGCCAGACCAGGGCGGCGCTGACCCTCGCCACCAACCTGCCCGACGCGCTCAAGATCTATCACCTGGCGGAGCGGGTCGGCCATTACGGCATCTTCAACGGCCGGCGCTGGCGCAACGAGACGGCGCCTGCGGTCGAGGCCTTCATCGCCGAAGCGGAGGGCCGCGCCGCCCCGCCCAAGCCGCAGGTGGTCCACGCCGAACCCGATCCTCCCGCACGGGAAGCCAATACCGCCAATTTCGCGTGAGCGGCGCGCGCCTTTGTGTCCGGATCGAACGCTGGCCGGTGGCCGGCGCCTTCACCATCGCGCGCGGGGCCAAGACCCATGTCTATGTGGTGGTGGCCGAAATCCACGGGCACGGCCATGTCGGACGCGGTGAGGCCACGCCCATCTATTATCATGGCGAAACGGCGGAAAGCGTGCGCGACGCCGTGTCGGCGCAGGCGGATGCGATCGCCGCCGGCCTGACCCGCCACGACCTGCAAACTCGCCTGCCGCGCGGGGCCGCGCGCAACGCACTCGATTGCGCCTTGTGGGATCTTGAGGCCAAATGCGGCGGCCTCCCGGCGTGGCGCCTCGCCGGCCTGTCCGCGCCGCGGCCACTGGTCACCGCCTTCACCATCTCGCTCGGCACGCCCGAACGGATGGAGGCGGATGCCCGCGCCGCCGCCCATCTGCCCCTGCTGAAGCTCAAGCTGGCGGGCGAGGGCGATGAACAGCGCGTCGCCGCCGTCCGCCGGGGCGCACCCGCCGCCCGCCTGATCGTGGACGCGAACGAGGCATGGACCGGCCGCGACGTGGCGGCGGAGGCGGCTCGGCTGGTCGCTTATGGCGTGGAGCTGATCGAACAGCCGGTCCGCGCGGGCGAGGACCATCTGCTCGACACTGTTGCCAGCCCGATCGCGTTGGCGGCGGATGAAAGCTGCCAGGATCGCGCCGACCTCGATCGCTGCGCCGGCCGCTACCGTGCGGTGAACATCAAGCTCGACAAATGCGGCGGCCTCACGGAGGCGCTGGCGCTTGCGGCCGGGGCCAAGGCGCGCGGGCTGGAGGTCATGGTCGGCTGCATGCTCGGCACCTCGCTCGGGCTGGCTCCCGCCTTTCTCGCCGCACAGGGTGCACGCTGGGTCGATCTCGACGGCGCGTTGCTGCTGGCGAACGACCGTCCCGGCGGGATGCGCACTGACACCACCGGCGTGTTGCAGCCGCCGTCGCCCGAACTCTGGGGCTAACCAGCCTACATTCAGCCTGCACCTTACCGTTCTCCTGCGAATGCAGGAGTCCAGAACCGTGCGACCAATCCCTCGCCCGCTGGGCTCCTGCTTTCGCAGGAGCACGGGTGGGAAACCGCGCCGCCCCGTCCAACAGGGCGACGCGGGCCTGGCGCCTTACAGCGTTACTTCGGCGACATTGTCCTTGTAGCTGTCCTGCGGGTCCTTGCCGAACAGGCGCGTGATCGCCGCGCCGATCGAACTGCCCGACTTCCACAATTCGGCCGTGTCCGTGTCGAGGCGGAGCAGGGTCAGCTTCGGATCCTCGCGGCCCTTCTCGAACCATGCCGCGACATGCGCGTCCCACAGCCGGTCGATCGTCGCCGGATCGTTGTCGACCCTCAGCGTACCGTGGATGCTGGCGAACAGGTCGTGCCCCTTGGCCGTATAGGTCGCGATCGCGCGTTGCGTGGTGCCGGCCATCGCTTCGATCAGGCTGTTGTCCTTGGCCGCGAAGAAATAGAGCGGGCCGCTCTCGCCCTCGAACTTGGCGGTCATCGGCTGGGTATGTCCGTCGCGGGCATCGACCAGGCCCAGCATCACGAACGGGGCCGCCTTCAGGTCCTTCCAGAAGCGGGCTTCGATGTCGGCGTCGTCGGCCATGTCATATCTCCAGTGACTGAATGATGTCGTCGGTTCCAACCGGCGGCGCGGCATGCCGTTCCGGCGCCGCGGTGTCAGGCGGCCTTGCTGCCCTTGCCCCTGGCGCTTTCCTTGCGAACGCTTTCTGCCAGTTCCTCCAGGAACCCGATCAGCGCCCGCTCCTCGCCGGTCAGACCCTTGGCCGGGCGGGGCAGCTTCAGTTCGCACAAGGTTCCGGCGTCGCCGTTGCGGCAGATCTCGACCAGCGCCGGGTGGATATAGGATTTGCGGCTGATCGCGGGCGTGTTGCCGAGGGCGGCGGCCACCGCCTCCAGCATCGGCTTCAGGCTCAACTTGCCGTCCCTGGCGGTTTCCAGAATGTGCTGGAACGCCAGCAGGCTCGCGCCCCAGGTGCGGAAATGCTTGGCGGTGAAGTCGCCGCCGGTCGCCTCGCGGATATAATCGTTCACCTCGGCCGAACCGACCGGCTGCGGCTTGCCTTTTTCATCCACATATTCGAACAGGTGCTGGCCCGGCAGGTCCTGCGTCCGCCGCACCAGATTGGCGAGGCGGCGATCCTCGATCGTCAGCCGCTGCTTCTTGCCGGACTTGCCGACATATTCCAGCCGCAGCTTGCTGCCCGTCACCTTGGCGTGGCGATTGCGCAAAGTGGTGGCGCCGAAGCTCTTATTCTCCTTGGCATAGGTCTCGTTGCCGACACGGATCTTGCCCAGGTCGAGTAGGCGCACCACCGCAGCGATCACCGTTTCGCGCGCCAGCTTCCGTCCGGCCAGATCCTTGTCGACCTGCGCGCGCAGCTTGGGCAGGGAGGCCCCGAACTCGGCCGTGCGCTCATATTTGTCGGCTTCCTGCTGCGCCCGGAAATCCAGGTGGTAGCGATATTGCTTGCGCCCGCGCGCATCGATGCCGGTCGCCTGGATATGCCCGTTGGGGTGGGGGCAGTACCAGGCGTCGACATAGGCCGGCGGCAAAGCGATGCCGTTCAGCCGGTCGATCTCCTCCCGATCGGTGATGCGGGCACCGTCGGGCCCGTAATAGGCCCAGCCGTCGCCGGCCTTGTTGCGGGTGATACCGGGCTTTTTATCGTCCACGTGACGCAGCTTGGGTGCAGGCATGATCGCTGAACGTGACGCCTGCCCCGGCGTTCCGTCCGTCACGCCTGCTCCACCGTCAGGGCGGCGATGTCGAGCATCAGCAGCTCGCCCTGCATCTGCACATTGTCCAGCGCGATCTCCGCCACGACGTGGCCGGGAATGGCGAACTCCATCTCTTCCAGATGTTCGGTCAGCCAGTCGGCGGCGGCCAGCGGCGCCGCCAGCCGGATGCGATGGCGCGCGCCGGAGAAGGTGGCGCTGCACCATGGTCGCCAGCTTGCCTGGGGAACGGACGCTGTCCCGTCGGTACGGGCGATCAGGTGGCGGATCAGGTGGGCGTGGGGATCGGCCATCACCGCGCATCCGCTTGCAGGATGTAGCTGCGCAGCCGGTCGGCTGTGGCGGGCCGCAGCTCCCGCCCGTTGCGCAGCGACCGCACCAGGTTGGGATCGCCCAGCGCGCGCCGCCCCAGCGTGCTCGGCCGCATACCCGTGCGGTTCATAAATCTTTCCACATCCATCAGCAGGTTCACGACTCGCCTCCGTTCCTGTTATGTTCTAATCATGGAATGTTTCCTACTTGTCTAGGAAAAATCCTATGATTAAGGATGATGCGTGACCGATGAGGAAGCCCGGGCTGCGTTGGAAACGCTCGTGCGCGAACGGCGGGAGGATTATGCCGGCCTGTCGCGCCTGCTCGGCCGCAATCCGGCTTATGTGCAGCAATATGTCCGGCGCGGCAGCCCGCGTCGCCTGGCGGAGGGGGATCGCCGCACGCTCGCCCGCTACTTCGGTGTGGCGGACAGCGCGCTGGGCGGCCCGGTCGCGCAGGGCGGCGGGGTCGTGCCCGCGCGCGATGCGGCCAAGCTGGCGGGCGGCATGATCGCCATTCCCCGGCTGGCGGTCGGCGCGGCGGCGGGGCCGGGCGCGCTGCCGGGCGAGGAACAGGCGGTGGACGACCTCTACCTGTCCACCACCCTGTTGCGCGAACTGGGCGTCGGCCGGCCCGCCGCGTTGCAGCTGATCCGGGTGGAAGGCGATTCGATGCAGCCGACCCTCGCGCCCGGCGACGACATCCTGGTCGACCATGACGATGCGGCCGCGCGCCTGCGCCCCGGGATCTACGTGCTGCGCCGGAACGAAGGGCTGCTGGTGAAGCGGGTGGAGCTCAACCCGTCGGGTGGGATCGACATACGCAGCGACAATGACAGCGGCGGTAGCTGGACCAATGTCGATCCGGGCAGCATCGACATCATCGGCCGGGTGATCTGGGCCGGCCGCAGGATTCGCTAGCCCGGCGCAGGGGCTAGATGCCCGTGCGCAGCCGGTCCGCCAGCCACAGGATCAGGGCGATGGCCGCGCCCGCGCCCACGCCGGCGAGAAAGCCGATCGAGGGCTGGCCCAGCGCCGCGCCGATCACCACGCCGACGATGATCGCCAGCGCCAGGAACGCGCCGCCGGCCATGGGTTGGGGTCGTTTCGCCATGGCCGCCGACTTGCCACCGCATCGTGTGTTGCGCCAGTGCCGCTTTGTCGCAATTGCCTGAACTCGCGGCTTTTCGCTGCTGGCGGCGGCGGATGGCGTCCATTAAGACCGGCGCCATGGTATGGGTTTCGCCAGGGCGGGCTCCGCGGCTCGCCGCCGCGGCCGCCCTGCTGATGATGTGCGAGGGTGCGTCCGGTCAGGCGTCGCCGCCGGCGGCGCCTGCGCCGTCCGTCGCCGTGCCCGATCCCGGCACCGATCTGGCCCCCATGCCGGACCTGGGTGTCGACTGGCCCGATCCCGCCGCGATCGATGCGGTCGCGCCGGGGCTGGAACCGGGGGGCAGTGGGCCCACGGCCGAAACGCTGCAACGCTATCAGGTGCGGCTGGAGGGGGCGGAGGCGCTGGGCGACACGTTCCGCACCCGCTTCAACGATCTGTCGGCGTTGGTCGCCAACGACAACAAGCCCGCCAACGCCGCCCAGCTCGACCGCCGGGTGCGGGATGACGAGCAGCTTGTACGCGAATTGCTCAACGCCGCCGGCCGCTACGATGCGCGGATCGGCACCACCGTCCGGACTGAAAGCGGCACCACCATCGTCCGCATCCGCATCGATCCCCGCGACGCCTTCACCTTCGGCAGCGTGACCCTGCCCGGCTTGGAAATGGCCGGTGCCGGTGCCGGGGCCGGCGGCGCTGCGCTCCGCCGGCAGTTCCCGGTCAATCAGGGCGACCGGGTCGATGCCGACGCCGTGCTGGCCGCCACCGCATCCTTCCGCACCGCGCTCGGCCGTGAAGGCTATCCCTTCGCCAAGGTGGGGGAGCCGCAGGTGGCGATCGACCATGACACCAACATCGCGACGCTGACCTTGCCCGTGACCCTCGGCGCCCGGAGCCGCTTCGGCCGGATCGTGCCGATCGGGCCGCGCCCGATCTTCACGGAAGCCCACCTGGACGAAATCGCCCGCTTCCATGCGGGGGACGAATATGACGCCGCTCGGCTGGAGGATTTTCGCCGCGCCTTGATCGCCACCGGGTTGGTCTCCACCGCCACGATCACGCCGGTGGCGACCGGCGATCCGGGCGTGGTCGACGTGCAGGTGCGGATCGACCGCGCGCCGCCGCGTACCATCGCGGGCGAACTGGGCTACGGCACGGGCGAGGGCGGCCGCGCCGAAGTGTCGTGGCAGCATCGCAACCTGATCAAGCCGGAAGGGGCGGTGACGTTCCGGGGCGTGCTCGGCACGCGCGAACAGGCGCTGGGGGCGGTGCTGCGCCGGGGCAATTACGGCGCGCGCGACCGCATCCTCAATGCGCAGATCGTCGCTTCGCACAGTAATTTCGACGCTTATGACGCGCGCACCTTCACGCTGGGCGCCAGCCTGGAGCGGCAGACCAACATCATCTGGCAGAAGACGTGGAGCTGGTCGGCGGGCGCGGAGCTGGTGGCGTCGGACGAACGCGACACGATCCGCGCCACCGGCACATCCCGCCGCCGCACCTTCCTCGTCGCCGCGCTGCCGACGACATTGGCCTATGACGGCACGGACGACCTGCTCAACCCCACGCGCGGGCACCGCATCTCCGTCCGCGTCTCGCCGGAAGCGTCGCTGCAGGGGGCGGCGGATGCCTATCTCAAGCTGCAATTCGACGCGAGCGGCTACCTGCCGATCGGGCAGCGCGTGGTGCTGGCCGGACGGACCCGGCTCGGCTCGATCCAGGGTGTCGCGCGCGAGGACATCGCCCCGTCGCGGCGTTTCTACGCCGGCGGCGGCGGTTCGGTACGCGGCTATGGCTATCAGCAGATCGGGCCGCTGGACGTGGACGGCGATCCCGTCGGCGGACGGTCGCTGACCGAGTTCGCGGCGGAGGCCCGCATCCGCTTCGGATCGTTCGGGGTGGTGCCGTTCCTCGACGCCGGCAATCTCTATTCCTCCACCGTCCCGCGGTTCGGCGGGCTCCGCTACGGCGCGGGCATAGGCGTGCGTTATTATTCCAGCTTCGGCCCGATCCGGGTCGATGTCGGCACCCCGCTCGATCGCCGCAACGGCGAATCGCGCGTGGCGGTCTACGTCTCGCTCGGCCAAGCCTTCTGATGGACGCGGAGCGGGACGAGGACGAAGCGCCGCTGCGCCGCCGACCCCGCTGGGGCTGGCGGGTACTGCGCGGGGCCGCGATCGGGCTCGCCGCTCTGGTCCTGCTGCTGCTCGGCGCCGTGTGGGGCGTGGATACCGGGCCCGGCCACCGCTTCGTCGCGGACCGGATCGCCGCCATGCGCCCGTCGAGCGGGCTGCGCATCCGCATCGGCCGGATCGACGGATCGCTCTGGACGCGGGCGACGCTCCGCGACGTGCGGCTCTACGACCTGGACGGCCAGTTCTTCGACGCGCCGGAGATCGCGCTGGATTGGCATCCCACCCGCTGGGCGCGCAAACTGCTGGCGATCGACCGCCTCGCAGCGCCCGTGGTGACGCTGGATCACCTGCCGCATCTCCGCAGCAAGCCGGGATCGCCGATCCTGCCGGATTTCGACATCCATATCGGCCGGCTGCGGGTCGATCGCCTGCGCCTCGGCCCCGGCATCGCCGGCAAGGCGCACGTCCTGCGCTTGATCGGCAGCGCGGACATTCGCGATCGCCGCGCGCGTATCGCGGTGCGGGCGAACAGCATGGCGGGGGATCGCCTGCTGGTCGATCTGGATGCGGAGCCGGACGGCAATCGCTTTCAACTGGCCGCCGGGCTGGATGCTCCGGCCGGCGGAGTGGTAGCGGGCATGGCCGGGCTCAGGCAGCCGCTCGCCCTGCGTATCGGCGGGCAGGGCGACTGGGCGCGGTGGAACGGCGCCGTGCGCGGCAGCCTGGGCGGTGCCCGGGTGATGGATCTTTCGCTGGCGGTGCGGGAAGGCCGTTACAGCCTGTCCGGCACGGCCGAACCGTCGCGCTTGCTGCAAGGCAAGGCGCAGCGGATGACGGCGCCGCGCATCCGCATCCGGGGCGACGCAACGCTTGCCGACCGCAAGATCGCCGGCACGCTGCAACTCGCCAGCCCGGCGTTGCGCCTCGCAGCGGCGGGCACGATCGACCTCGCCACCTCCAGCTTTGCGGGCGTCCGGGTGGATGCCGATCTGCTGCAACCCCCGGCCTTGTTCCCGAACATGACCGGGCGCAACGTGCGGCTGCAACTGCATCTGGACGGCCCGTTCCGGACCGCCGACTTCCGCTACCGTTTGGCCAGTCCGCACGTCGCCTTCGACCAGACCGGTTTCGATCAGGTCCGCGCCACGGGGGCGGGCAAGCTGTCGCGTGCCCCCGTCACCATCCCGATCCGCCTGCAGGCGGCGCGTGTCACCGGCGTCGGCGCGGTGGCGGGGGGTATCCTCGCCAACCTGGACGTGGCGGGCGCATTGCGGGTGGATGCGAAAACGTTGGTCGGCCGCGACCTGACGCTCGCCTCCGACAAGCTCAAGGGCAAGCTCCAGCTACGGATCGACCTGGCCAGCGGGCGCTACGATGTGGCGATCGCCGGCGGGCTGGCGCGCTATTTCATCCAAGGGCTCGGCATCGTCGATGTGACCACAAACGTGACGGTGCTGCCGGGCTCCAACGGCGTGGGCACGGTGGTGGCCGGCACCGGCCAGGCGATCGTGCGGCGGTTCGACAACAGCTTCCTGCGTTCTCTCGCCGGTGGCAATCCACGCATCGACACGCGGCTGGTGCGATCGCCCGATGGCGTGATCCACTTTTCGGACCTGGTCCTCACCGGGCCGTCGATCCGCATCACCGGGTCCGGCCTGCGCCGCAAGGATGGCAGCTTCCAGTTCGAGGGGCAGGGCAGGCAGGACGCCTACGGACCGTTCCGCATCGCGCTCGACGGGCAGATCGACCGGCCCAAGGTGCGGCTGCGGCTCGACCGCCCGATCGACGCCTTGGGCCTGCGCCAGGTTTCGCTAGATCTCGATCCCGACCCGCAGGGGTTCCAATATCGTGCGGCGGGCGGCTCCATGGCGGGGCCGTTCCAGGCACGCGGCGCGATCCGCTCCGTGCCCAGCCAGCCCACCTATATCGACGTGGCCGATCTGGCGGTGTCGGGCACGCACGCGCGCGGCACGCTCCGCTCCGATCCGGGGGGCTTCACCGGGCAGCTGGCTTTGGACGGCGGCGGGATCGGCGGCACGATCGGCTTCGCCCCGCAAGGCACCGTCCAGCGGATCGATCCCGCCTTGCGCTTCAACCGCGCCACGATCGGCGGGGCCACACCGGTCAGGGTCGGGCGAGGGCGGGTCGACGGCACGATCCTGCTCGATCCCGCCGGCACCAGCGTGGACGGCCGCGCCGCCATGTTCGGGGTGCGGCGCGGCAGCATCTCCGTCTCGCGGCTGACGGCGGAGGCGCATCTTCGCGCCGGTCAGGGTGAGGTGGCGATAACCGCCGCCGGTGCGCGCGGTCGTGCCTTCAACGTCCGCGCCACCCTTGCGCTGGAGCCGGGCCGGGTTTCCATCACCGGCGGCGGCACGATCGAAACGCGCGAGGTGACCTTGTCCGCGCCGGCGGTGCTGGTGTTCGGCAATGACGCCTGGCAGCTTCAGCCGACGCGGATCAGCTATGCCGGCGGCAGCGCCGAGCTGGCGGGCCGGTTCGGGGCCACCTCCATCGCTTATGACGTGCAGGTGCGGCAGCTGCCTTTGTCGGTGCTCGATCTGCTCAACCCTACGCTGGGGCTGGGCGGGCATGGCACCGGCCGGCTCAGCTACCGCCATGACCAGGGCAGCGCGCCGTCGGGCAAGCTCGACATGGCGATACGCGGGCTCACCCGCTCGGGCCTCGTCCTCACCTCGCAGCCGGTCGATGTGGGGGTGGCCGCCGCGCTGACCGCCAATGGCGCCGGCGCGCGCGCGGTGGTGGTGAGCAACGGCCGCACGATCGGCCGAGCCCAGGCGCGCATGGCCCCGCTGCCCGGCGGCGAGAGCATCGTCGATCGCCTGATCGCCGCGCCCTTGTTCGCGCAGCTGCGCTATGTCGGCCCGGCCGATACGCTGTGGCGGCTGGTGGGGGTGGAGACGATCAACCTGTCCGGACCCATCTCGGTCGCGGCGGACGTGGGCGGCACCTCCGCCGATCCGCTGATCCGGGGCACGGTGAAGACCGGCAACGGCCGGATCGAAAGCGCGGTCACCGGCACGGTCATCCAGAACATCACCGCCGCCGGCCGCTTCGACGGATCGCGGCTGGTGCTGGACACCATGTCCGGCCAGGCGGGGGACGGCACCGTCACCGGGCGCGGCAGCTTCGATTTCGGCGCGGGCAAGGGGCTGGGCATGGACCTGGCGCTGACCGCCGACCATGCCGTATTGCTGAACCGCGACGATATCGGCGCGACCGTCACCGGCCCGCTGACCCTGCGCTCGAACGGAGTCGGCGGCACGATCGGCGGCGAGGTCACCGTCGATCGGGGCCGCTTCCGCCTGGGCAGCGCCGCCACCGCGCAGGTGCCGCACCTGTCCGTCACCGAACTGAACCGCCCCGACGAGGGCGAGATTGATCGCGCGCCGCCGCCGTCCTGGGCGCTCAACCTCCGCGCCCGCGCGCGCAGTCGCCTGATGGTGACCGGCCTCGGCCTCGACAGCGAATGGCGCGCCGATCTGGCGATCAAGGGGGCGGTGGACAATCCCGCGATCGGCGGGCGGCTGGACCTGATCCGGGGCGGCTACCAATTTGCCGGCCGCCGGTTCAACCTGGACCGGGGCATGATCCGCTTTACGGGCGAGGCGCCGCCCGATCCGGTGCTGGACATCACCGCGCAGGCCGACGTGCAGGGCTTCAGCGCCACCATCCACGTCACCGGCACCGGCCTGCGCCCCGACATCCAGTTCCAGAGCGTCCCGGCCTTGCCCGAGGACGAGTTGCTGTCGCGGCTGCTGTTCGGCACGTCGATCACCAACCTGTCCGCGCCGGAGGCGCTCCAGCTGGCCGCCGCCGTGGCATCGTTGCGCGGCAGCGGCGGCGGGGGCGGGGGCGGCTTCAACCTCGATCCGATCAACGCTGTGCGCAAGGCGATCCGGCTCGACCGGCTGCGCATCCTGCCGGGCGACGTCACCACCGGGCAGAAGACGTCGGTGGCGGCGGGCAAGAATATCGGTCGGCGTACCTACGTGGAGCTGATCACCGACGGCGCGGGCTATTCGGCCACCACCATCGAATATCGCATCACCCGCTGGCTGTCGGTGCTGTCGACCATCTCCACCATCGGCCGGCAGAGCGCCAATATCCGCGTCTCGCGGGATTATTGAGCAGGCGCGCCGTCCGCTTCCGTGAACGCGGGGGTGTTACGACAAGAGAGTGGTCGCCGCCGCGACGGGTCGCTTTATAGTCCCGTTCCGGCTCCAACCAGGGGTTGGCCATCTGAGCGATGGGGGGAACGCATGACCACGGCACGCCCGGAATGGGTGCTGAAGCGGCGCGACGTGTCGCAACCACCGGTGTCGGCGCGGGCCGAGAAGAGGGTGGACTTCATCGATACGCTCCGCTGCGTGGCGGCGTCGGCGGTGGTGATGCAGCATGTGTGTGAAGGGTCGGACGTCCCGCTGCTGCGGCACCTGACGGATTTCAGCCCCGGCGTGTTCGGGGTGGTGTTGTTCTTCCTCGTGAGCGGTTTCGTGATGCCGATCTCGGTTCGCGGCGGGCTGGAACCGGTCAGTTTCGCGTTGCGGCGGGTGTTTCGGATCTATCCGGCGCTGCTGTTCGCCTTTGCCTTGTGGGCGATGGTGGACCTGATGCTCGGCGGCGGGGGATCGCTGGTGCGGCGGGCAAGCGTGGGCGCGTGGGTTGCCAACCTGCTGCTGGTGCAGGACTTCGTCGGCATGCCCGCCTTCCTGGGCGTGACATGGACCCTGATCCTGGAATTCGGCTGGTACGGGCTGTTCGCCCTGTCGTGGCGACGGCTAAGCGGGCGATCCGGATCCTTCCTTGCGGTGGCAATGCCGCTGGGGATGGTGGCGCTGGTTCTCGTTTCGCTCGTCACCGGCACGCGCCTGCCACTGGGGCGGGTGGGGATGATCTATGCGGCGATCACTGGCTTCCAGGCCTGCCGCTGGTTCATGGGCGAGATCGGCAACCGCCCGTTCGGTGCCAGCGCGGCATCGTTCCTGATCGTGATGGCCGGCGCGAACGCCGTCAGCTTCGGCTATTTTCGCCATCCCGCGATCAGCTTCGGCCAATCCTTCTGGCCCTGGCTGATCGCGCCGGTCCTGTTCCTTGCCGCCCTGTTGCCGCCGGTACGCCGGTCGCGGGTGATGAACAATCGCGTGCTGGCGTGGCTGGGATCGATCAGCCTGTCCATCTACCTGCTGCACCCGATCGCCATGGCGCTGTGCGCCGGTGTGACGCCGGATTTGGCGAAGATCGGCTTTACCCTGGCCGTGACCCTGGCCCTGTCATGGGCGTGCTTCCAGGCGATCGAACGTCCCGGCATCGCCCTGGGGCGTCGGCTGGCGCGGCGCCATGCCAGTCGGTCGCCGCGCGGCGAGGTGCAGGTCGCGGGCGGGCAGGGCGTGGTGCCGGGCTGATGCGCGTCCCGCACCGCCGTCACGGGATCAAACGGCGTGGCTCCGATGCGCCTGGAACAGGTGGCCCCGCTCCGTCACGAACACGATCAGCAGCGCCAGCCCGCCCAGAAGCAGGAAGCCCAGCGTCAGCGGCACGGTGGTGCCGTTGAATGACTGACCGACGAGCAGGCCGAGCAGCGCCCCGCCGCAGGTCGACACGAAGCCCTGGATGGAGGACGCGGTGCCGGCAATCTCGCCCACTTCCTCCATCGCCATCGACCCGAAATTGGAGCCGAGCAGGCCGAAGCAGAACATGGTCGCGCTTTGCAGCAGGGTGAAGCTCAGCATCGTTTCATAGCCGCTCAAGCCGACGGCGGTGTGGATGCCGCCCAGCACGATCATGCCGATCAGGGCGCTGTGCGACACCTTGCGCGTGCCCAGCCGCTCCACGACGCGGCTGTTGGTGTAGGCGGCGATCCCCATCGCGATGCCGATGCAGGCGAACACCAGCGGAAACCGGGCCGGCGCGTGGAAGATGTCGGTGAAGATCTGCTGGATGGAATTGATGAAGCCCATCAACGCTCCGAACACGCAGCTGAGCGCCAGGGTATAGCCCAGCGCGTTGCGATTGCTCAGCGTGCGCCTCACCGCATCGGCGATGGCGGTCGCCGCAATCGGGCGGCGGAATTGCGGATGCAATGTTTCGCGCAGATACAAGGCGGCCATCAACGCGATCAGCGCCGCGAACCCCGCCAGGAAGAAGAAGATCAGCCGCCAATTGCCGAACAGCATGATGCCCTGGCCGATGCTGGGGGCGAAGATCGGCACCGCCAGGAAGATCATGAACGAAATCGACATGACCCGCGCCATCTGCCGCCCCGCAAAGCAATCGCGCACCACCGACACGACCAGCACCCGCCCGGCGGCGCCGGCGATGCCCTGGAACAGGCGCGCGGCGAGCAAGGCGGGGAAGCTGGTCGACAGTCCCGCGACGATGCTGAGGATGGTGAACAGCACCAGCCCGCCGACCAGCAGCGGCTTGCGGCCATAGCTGTCGGACAGCGGACCATAGACCAGCTGCGCCGATCCGAAGCCCAGCACATAGATGGCGATCACCCATTGGCGATGATTTTCGGTATCCACGTTCAGCGCGCGGCCGATGTCGGGCAAGGCCGGCAGCATCGCGTCGATCCCCAGCGGCGTCACCGCCATCAGGCTGGCGATCAGCGTGACAAAGGCGCCGAAGCGCAGTCCGGGGTCGGACGGGCGGCCGGGAGCAGCGGTAGCGGGCATGGAGCGGATATGGGCTGCTTGCTGCATTGCGGCAAGTGCATACGGAAACGGCCGCGCAGGGGGATGCGCGGCCGTTGCACGTCAGCCTGAAAGGGGGATTTCAGGCCAAAGGGGTTGTCACGCCTCGACGGTGCGCGGCTTGCGGCCGCCCTTGACCGGCGCGGCAGCCTCGCGCGGCTTGCGGCCGAGACCGATCTTGTGCGCCAGCGCGCGGCGCTGCTCCGTGTAATTGGCCGCCACCATCGGATAATCACGCGGCAGACCAAAGGCTTCGCGATAGCTTTCCGGCGTGTAGCCATGCTGGGCGATGTGACGACGCAGCATCTTGTACTGCTTGCCGTCGATCATGCTGACCAGATAATCGGGCTTGATCGACGCGCGCGCCGAAACGGCACCCTTGGGCTTTTCCTGCTGCGGTTCCGGCGCCGGCTCGTCCACCGCCGAAAGCGCGGAATACACGCTCTGGATCAGCGTCGCGACTTCGGCGGTCGGCACGCTGTTGTTGCTGACATGCGCGGCCACGATGTCGGCAGTTAGGGTAATCAATTCCTGATTTTCAATCGCCATTGGGTTACTCCTGCAAAGCGCGCGCCATATACGGGGGATTTCGGGTCATGCCACCCGCCAGATCAGTTTAACTATAGTTTTTAGCGGCAGGCCGAACCGGCGGTCATGTTGTGTTGCTTGATTGAGGCCGAAACGGCTCCGTTGCGTGCGCCATACATGCTTCCCATATCGGCGCACGGAAGGACAATCATGAGCGAAGACAAGATTGGCTGGCACGGGACGACGATCGTGTCGGTACGCAAGAACGGCAAGGTGGTTGTCGCCGGCGATGGCCAGGTCAGCCTGGGCAATACCGTGATCAAGCCCAATGCGCGCAAGGTGCGGCGGCTGGGCGACGGCGCGGTGATCGGCGGGTTCGCCGGCGCGACGGCGGACGCCTTCACTCTGTTCGAGCGGCTTGAGCGCAAGCTGGAGGCGCATCGCGGCCAGTTGCTGCGGGCGGCGGTGGAGCTCGCCAAGGACTGGCGCACGGACAAGTTCCTGCGCAACCTGGAAGCGATGATGATCGTCGCGGACAAGGACGTCACCCTGATCCTGACCGGCAATGGCGACGTGCTGGAGCCGGAGAAGGGCATTGCGGCGATTGGATCGGGCGGAAATTACGCGCTCGCCGCCGCCAAGGCCTTGTCCGATTATGAAGAGGATGCGGAGACGATTGCCCGCAAGGCGATGCAGATCGCGGCCGAAGTGTGCGTGTTCACCAACGGCAACGTAACTGTGGAAAGTCTGGACGCGTCCTGACGGGGCCCGCTCCGTTACTTGCCCGTATCGATCAATCCTGGTGCTGACGTGGCAGCGCCGTCACACCAACACCCGAAAGCGAAGATGAACGACTCCCTCACCCCCAAGGCCATCGTTGCCGCGCTGGACGCGCATATCGTCGGCCAGGACGACGCCAAGCGCGCTGTCGCTGTTGCACTGCGCAATCGGTGGCGGCGCCAGAAGCTTGCGCCCGAGCTGCGCGACGAGGTCAGCCCCAAGAACATCCTGATGATCGGGCCCACCGGCTGCGGCAAGACGGAGATCAGCCGTCGCCTCGCCAAGCTGGCCGATGCCCCGTTCGTCAAGGTGGAGGCGACCAAGTTCACCGAAGTCGGCTATGTCGGCCGTGACGTGGAGCAGATCGCGCGCGACCTGGTGGAGGAATCGATCCGCCTGGAAAAGGAGCGCCGCCGCGCCGCTGTGAAGGACAAAGCGGAGGAGGCGGCGATGGCCCGCCTGATCGACGCCCTGGTCGGCAAGGATGCGTCCGAGGCGACCCGCGCCAGCTTCCGCCAGCGTTTCCACGACGGCCATCTCGACGACAAGGAGGTCGAGATCGAAGTCGAGGATACCGGCGGGATGCCGATGGAGATCCCCGGCATGGGCGGCCAGGTCGGCATGATCAACCTGGGCGACATCATGGGCAAACTGGGCGGTGGCCGCATGAAGCGGCGCAAGCTTTCCGTCCGCTCAGCCTGGACCAAGCTGGTCGACGAGGAAGCGGACAAGCGCCTGGACCAGGAGGATGTGGCGCGCGTGGCGCTGGCCGATGCCGAGGCGAACGGCATCGTGTTCCTGGACGAAGTGGACAAGATCGCGGTCAGCGACGTGCGCGGCGGATCGGTCAGCCGCGAAGGCGTACAGCGCGACCTGCTGCCCCTGATCGAAGGCACCACCGTCGCCACCAAATATGGCCCGATGAAGACGGACCATATCCTGTTCATCGCCAGCGGGGCGTTCCACGTCGCCAAGCCTTCGGACCTGTTGCCCGAATTGCAGGGCCGCCTGCCGATCCGGGTCGAGCTGAAGCCGCTGACGGAGGAGGATTTCGTCCGGATCCTGTCCGCCACCCGCGCGTCGCTGACCGAGCAATATCGCGCCTTGCTGGAGACCGAGCAGGTGTCGATCGAGTTCACCGACGACGGCACGGCGGCGCTCGCCCGCATCGCGGCGGAGGTGAATGCCAGCATCGAGAATATCGGTGCGCGCCGTTTGCAGACGGTGATGGAAAAACTGCTGGAGGACGTCAGCTTCCACGCGGAGGACCGCGTCGGCACGACCGTGATCGTGGACGCCGCTTATGTGGAGGCGCAGCTGGCCGAAGTGGCGCGCAACACCGACCTCAGCAAATACGTGCTGTAACCCAGCGGCGGCCCGTTGGTGGGGGCGGTCAAGCGCCGCCCGTCACTGACGGCCGCCGCCTTTGCCCTTGCCGGGGCTGGCGGCATTCCCTTTGCCGTGCCAAGGCTGCCTCCTGATTTCCGGGGAGGGCGTGTTGCGGATAGCCTGGATCGCTTGCATCCTCCGCGGTTGCGCGCATGACGCCCGTTCGGCTCTTGTCGTCGATCAGCCTGGCTTGCAGCAATAAGGGACCGTCTTGCTCGAAAAGATCATCGCTCCGATCGCCGCGTGGATCATCGCGGTCATTTCCGCCGGGGGCTATCTCGGCATCGTCCTGTTGATGGCGATCGAAAGCGCGTGCGTGCCGCTGCCGTCGGAGATCATCATGCCGTTCGCGGGCTACCTGGTTTCGACCGGGCGGTTCGAGCTGCTGGCGGTGGCGACCGCCGGCGCGATCGGCTGCAACCTG
This sequence comes from uncultured Sphingomonas sp., assembly GCF_934560975.1. Lineage (GTDB taxonomy): Bacteria > Pseudomonadota > Alphaproteobacteria > Sphingomonadales > Sphingomonadaceae > Sphingomonas_I. The sequence continues at coordinate 122,672 of NZ_CAKTFO010000001.1, forward strand.
GGTTCGATCCCGGCCTATGAGGTCGGCAAGAGGTTCGGGCGGCCGGTGGTGGAGCGGTACGGCAAATATCTGCTGATGTCCGTCCACGAACTGGACCGGGCGGAGCGGTTCTTTCTGCGCTGGGGCAGCATCACCGTGCTGGTCTGCCGGATGCTGCCGGCGGTGCGCTCATTCATCGCCTTTCCGGCGGGCGTCGCGCGGATGCCGTTGGCGAAGTTCCACCTCTACACTTTCGTCGGATCGTGGCCGTGGTGCTTCGGCCTGGCATGGGTGGGGATGAAGCTGGGCGCGGCGTGGCATACGGACAGCCGCCTGTCGCGCATCCTGCACAGCATGGACGCGCTGATCGGCGTGGTGGTGATCGCCGGCGTGTCCTGGTTCATCTGGCACAAGCTGAAGAAAAGGACGCGTTGATGCGCATTGCCCTGACCGCGCTGGCAATCATCCTCGCCAGCCCGGTCGGGGCTGCGGCCGGGTATGACGCCGTCAACCCGTTCATCGGCACGGGTGGGGAGGGGCATACGTTTCCGGGCGCTGTGGTGCCGTTCGGGATGGTACAGCTGAGCCCGGATACCGACACCTCCTGCGTGATCCGGGCCTGCTACGCCCATGCGGCGGGCTATCGTTACGACGACCTCACCATCCAGGGGTTCAGCCACACGCATTTTTCCGGCGCGGGCCATTCCGACCTCGGCGATTTTCTGCTGATGCCGGCGGTGGGCGCCACCGTGCCGCTGGAGCCGGGCGATCCCGCGCGGCCGGGGTCAGGCTATCGCTCCCGCTTCGACCACCGCAGCGAGACGGCACAGCCCGGTTATTATGCCGTGACGCTGGCCGATCCGAAGGTGCGGGCGGAACTGACCGCGGGGACGCGGATCGGCATCCATCGCTACACTTTCCCGGCGGGCACGCCGGCGCATCTCGTGCTCGATCTGCGCAGCTCGCTCTACAACTATCCGGGCAAGATATTGTGGTCGTCGCTGCGGCTGCGTCCCGATGGCACGCTGACCGGCGCGCGGGAGACGCGCGGCTGGGCCCCGGCGCGGAAGCTCTACTTCGCGATGCGCTTCTCGGCCCCGCTGACCGGGCACCGCTTCGTCAGCACCGAACAGGATGTGGCGTACAAGGGCTTCCAGGGTCCGGGACGGGGCAGCGACGACTTGGCGCAGCTGCAAGGCCGTGCGCTGGTCGGCCAGCTCGATTTCGGCACGCTCACCGCTCCGCTGGAAGTCGAGGTCGCGCTTTCGTCGGTGGATGAGCAGGGGGCGATCGCCAATCTGGAAGGCGAGGCGGGCGGCTTCGACGCGGTGCGCGCCCGTGCCAAGGCGGCGTGGGAGCAGGCACTGGGCGCGGTGGAGATCGACGCGCCGGCGGCGATGCGGACCAACCTCTACACCGCATTGTATCACGCGCTGATCGCGCCATCGGTTGCGGGTGACGCCGACGGGCGCTGGCGCGGCCCCGACGATCAGGTGCATGCGGCGGAAGGCTTCACCTTCCGGTCGACCTTCTCCTTGTGGGACACGTTCCGGGCCGAGCATCCCTTGCTGACCCTGGTCGCGCCGACCGAGACGAACCGCGACATCGTCCGCTCGCTGATCGCCAGCCAGCGGGTGAGCCCGTTCGGCATCCTGCCCGTCTGGCAGTTCCAGGGACGCGAGACGTGGACCATGATCGGCTACCACGCCGTGCCGGTGATCGCGGACGCGTACCTCAAGGGCATAAGCGGGTTCGACGCCGGGCAGGCGCTGGATGCGATGGTCGCGAGCGCGCGCTACGCCCCCTATGGCGGGCTCGGGGAGTATATGAAGCGCGGCTTCGTGCCGATCGACCGGGAGCCGGAGGCGGCGTCCAAGACGGTGGAATATGCCTATGACGACTGGGCCATCGCCCGCATGGCCCGCGCGCTCGGGCGGCGCGACATCGCCGCCGAGTTCGGACGTCGTGCCGGTTATTGGCGCAACAGCTTCGATGCCAAGACCGGCTTCGTCCGCGCGCGGCTGAGCGGTGGCACGTTCCGGACACCGTTCGATCCGACCGCGATCAATTACGGGTCGGATTATACGGAGGGCAATGCCTGGCAATATAGCTGGTTCGTGCCGCAGGATCAGGCCGCCTTGTTCAAGGCGATGGGCGGCGACACGGCGGCGGTGGCGAAGCTGGACGCGATGTTCGACTTCGACAATTCAAAGCTGGATTACAGCCATGCCGAGGACATATCCGGGCTGATCGGCCAATATATCCACGGCAACGAACCGAGCCACCATGTCGCCTATCTCTACGACCATGCCGGTGCGCCATGGCGGACGCAGGCGCGGCTGAAGCAGATCGTCGACAGCCAGTACAAGCCAACCCCCGACGGCCTCGCCGGCAATGACGATCTGGGGCAGATGTCGGCGTGGCTGGTCTTCACCGGCCTGGGTTTCTATCCGGTGACGCCCGGCAGCCTGCAATATGCGATCGGTCGCCCCTTCGTGAAGCAGGCGACGTTGAGATTGCCCAACGGCAAGAGTTTCCAGGTAGTTGCGGAGGGTTTAAGCGAGGCGAACCCCTATGTCGGGTCGGTGGCGCTCAACGGCCGGCCGCTCGCCCGCAGCTACATCACGCATGAGGAAATCATGACGGGCGGCGAGCTGCGCTTCGTCATGCAAGCTGCGCCCAATACGAAATGGGCCACCCGCGCAGGCGAGCGGCCTTTTTCGCAAAGCCTTGGCCGATAGCGTTTCGGCTGCTGTTTTTAGCGTTCGTAGTGCCGATGGTGGGCTGCGGCGGCAATTCGCTGCGCCCCTCTTGTGCTCCCGCAGGGGCGGGAGCCCAGGCGTGGAGCACAGCCCTTGCGGCTCCTGGACTCCCGCCTTCGCGGGAGCACAGGATGGGTCTGGACCAAGCTGGACCGACCCAGTCGGGATGCCCCCTGCCCATGAAGGCAGGAGGCGGACCCGTAGTTAGCGACCGCTGGTCTTGCGGACTGCGCCCTTATGCGCGCCCGGTGCGCCGGCGCGGGGACCGCCGAAGCGGCGCTTGGGCGCGCCGCCGGCAGGACGCTCGCCGTCATGGCGGCGCTGGCCCTGGCCGGAACGCTGGCCGTGGGGCCGCTCGGGACGGTCGTCGCCCTTCGCCGGCTTGGGCAGGCGCGCCTGCTCCTCCAGGAAGTTTTCCGGAAGCGGCACGATGCTGGGCTTGACCCGCGTCAGCTTCTCGATCGAGCGGAGATAGGGCCGCTCGTCATCCGCCACGAACGACATGGCGATGCCGGTCGCGCCGGCGCGAGCAGTGCGGCCGATCCGGTGGACATATTGCTCCGGCACGTTCGGCAGCTCGAAGTTAAAGACGTGGCTGACGCCGGAAACGTCGATGCCGCGCGCGGCGATGTCGGTCGCGACCAGGATCGGCGCGCTGCCGTCGCGGAACGCGGCAAGCGCGCGTTCACGCTGCGGCTGGCTCTTGTTGCCGTGGATCGCGTTGCAGGCGATGCCGGCGGCGACCAGATGCTTCACCACGCGGTCCGCGCCATGCTTGGTGCGGGTGAACACCAGTGCCCGGTCCATGTCGGTCGTGCGCTGCAGCGTCAGCGTCAGCAACGCCTGCTTTTCCGCCTGGTTGACGAAGGTCACCGTCTGTTCGACGCGCTCGGCCGTGGTCGACGGCGGGGCGACGGACACCTTGACCGGATCGGTCAGGAAGCTGTCGCCCAGGTCCGCGATCGTCTTGGGCATGGTGGCCGAGAAGAACAGCGACTGGCGCTTCTTCGGCAGCAGGTTGTGGATCCGCTTCAGGCTGTGGATGAAGCCCAGGTCCAGCATCTGGTCGGCCTCGTCCAGCACCAGGATCTCGACGTCCCGCAGCGTCAGGGCGCGCTGGTCGATCAGGTCGAGCAGCCGGCCCGGCGTCGCCACCAGGATGTCAACGCCGGCCGCGAGCTGGCGGATCTGGCGGGCGATCGGCACGCCGCCGAACACGGTCATCACCGAAAGGCGCAGGTTCTTGCCGTAAGCGGAGCAGCTTTCGGCGATCTGGCTGGCCAGTTCGCGCGTCGGCGCCAGCACCAGCATGCGGCAGCCCTTGGCCGGCCGCGGCTTTGGATTGGCCGACAGGCGGTGGAGCGAGGGAAGCGAGAAAGCGGCGGTCTTGCCGGTGCCGGTCTGGGCGATGCCGCAGAGGTCGCGGCCGTCCAGCAGAACCGGGATCGACTGCGCCTGGATCGGCGTCGGCGTCTCATAACCCTTGGCGGCGAGCGCCTGCTGAAGCGGCTCGGCGAGGCCGAGGTCGGAGAATTTGGTCAAGGGAATACACTTTCACAAAAGCGCAAGCGGCCGTCCGCACGGGAGCGGCGACAAGCGGGTCCATCAAGACGACCCGCGTGAAAAGGGAAGCCTAAAGCTACAGGCGCCTGATGGCGGGCACGCCCCGCATCCTCTGCGGGAGTTCACGCTGCCCGGCCGGAACGCATGGTACTGCGTCGGCGCGCTGCCCCTTACATCATCGATATGGCGCGAAAAATCAAGGGGGCAGGCCCACGATCCCGGCTTAGCGGCGTGTTAACCACCGCGCGTGCACAAGGGTGTCATAACCGAGGGGCCCTGCACGCGGCATGACGTCGATCCTGTTCTATCTTCCGGTGGTGACGCCCTGGTGGTTCGAACGCATCATCGCGCCCATGATCCGCGCCTGCGCGGGGAAGGCCAAGGTCAGCGTGATGGTGCCGCCGCTCTGGTCCAATACCGGCATCGGCCCGGAGCACCTCGCCAAGTGCAGCGACCTGGAGCAGGTGGATTGGTACGTCCTCGACGGCGACGACCATCGGTCGTTGCGCGAGCCGGACGTCGACCATCCCGACCTGATCGAGCTGGTGGAGGCGATCGCCCCCGACCTCACTTTCTGCCGCAGCGCGGACATGCTGAATCCGGCGCGCTTCCCGGGCGTGGTGCGCTACGTCATGGAAGGCGCGGTGCCGCCGTTCGACTGCGATCCTGCCATGGCGCAGATCATGCCGACCCTGATGGACCACGGCATCATGCCGGACCTGAACGGCGACCAGAAAGCGCGATTGCTGGACCTGTTCCGCCCCTGGCTGGAGCAGCAGGAGCGGCAATGGGGCCCGGCCGACCGCGCCGCCTTTCTGGCGCGCACCGGACTGCCGCACGACAAGCGGATCATCGGCGTCGCGCTGGAATATGAGCATGAGGAGATGTTCTTCGAACGCCACCGCATGTTCGCGAGCAATGTCGCGCTGATCGCGGCGGTCGCGGCCCATCTGGGCGAGGATTGCATCCTGGCCTGCACCAACCATCCGCTCAACGAGCTGCACGGCGACAATCGGGCGCTGCATGCCGCCGTCGCCGCGCAGGGCGGCCGGGTGCGGTTGCTGCCGTCGTCGCCCAGGCGGGGCGAGATGACGATGCAGCTGGCGCGCTATTGCGACGGCTTCGTGGTGCAGGATTCCAAGAGCTTCGGCGGCCCGGTCTGGTTCGGCACTTCGCTGCTGCGCCTGTCCGCGTTCCGGAACGGCGCATGGATGCGATCCTATGACGCGTTCGAGCCGTTTTTCGCGGCGGTGCGATCCGGCACCGCGCAAGCAGCACGGGCGGAGGATGCGGCTTTGTGGTTCGCCTTTCACTTCCTGGACCGGGTGTTCGACCCGGCGGATCCGACGCTGGACGCGGAGCGGCTGATCGGGCTGGCGCGGACGGCGGTCGACGAGACGCGCTGGCAGCCGGCCCGAGATCGTCTGCCGGACCATGGTCCCGCCCACGCCGACAATGCCTAGGAGGTGTCTCATGTATGATCTTGCCGTCGTCGTGCCGGTGCGGCGCGGCAGTTCGCGCATCGCCAACAAGTCGATGCTGCCGTTCGGCGATGCGCCGTCGCTGATCGAATGGAAATTGTCGCAGCTGGTGCGCGTGATCGATCCGGCGCGCATCTTCCTGAGTTCGGAGGATGAGGAGTTCCTGTCCCTCGCCGCCAGGTTCGGCGTGTCGCGGCACGAACGTGAGTTGCGGCTGGCAACCGACCATGTCGCGCCGTTCCGCGACGTCATCACCGGCATCGTCCGCGACATTCCGCACGACCATGTCGCCTGGTGTACGGTGGTGTGCCCGCTGATGAGCCCGCAGGAATATCTGGACGCATTCCGCCGCTACCATGACGACGTGGTGTGCGGGGATCGCGATTCGCTGGTGGGCGTCAACCTGCTGAAGGAGTATTTCTGGACCGCCGAAGGCTCGCTCAACTACCAGGCGACCCGCGACCACACCATCTCGCAGGAATTGCCGGACTGGTTCAAGGTGACCAACAGCATCTACATGTGTTCCAAGGCGGACATCATGCGGCAGGAATATTTCATCGGGCAGCGGCCGGTGTTGCAGCAGCTGTCCAAATTGTCGGGCGTCGATATCGACTATATCGAGGATTACCGCATGGCCCGCGCGCTGCACGCAATCTATGGCGAGGATGGGCTGGACACGGTGCGGCCGGACACGCTGATCGACTGGCCGCGCCCGCTTCCGCTCGCCGTCGGCATGTAGTGGATGGGGCGTCTGCGCCCTTGATCCCCATCGCGGCCCGGCCCACATGGCGATCATGCTGATCGAGACCGAAGCCACGCCCAACCCGGCCACCATCAAGTTCCTGCCGGACCGCCCGGTGATCGAGGCGGGGCCGCCGCGCGACTTCGCCGACGCGGAGGAGGCGGAGGCATCGCCGCTCGCATCCGCCTTGTTCTCGCTGGGCGATGTGGCGGGCGTGTTCTTCGGGCGCGATTTCGTCGCGGTGACGGCGGGCGAGGGCGTCGACTGGCGCGATCTGAAGCCGCAGGTGCTGGCGGTGCTGCTGGATCATTTCTCCAGCCATGCGCCCTTGTTCCGCGCGGGCACGGCGCACGACATCCACATTGCCGACGATGGCGACGAATATCCGTCCGACCCCGAGGATGCGGATGTGGTCGCGCAGATCAAGGACCTGATCGACACGCGCGTGCGGCCGGCCGTTGCCAATGACGGCGGCGACATCGTCTATCGCGGGTTCGACAAGGGCGTAGTCTACCTGGCGATGCACGGCGCCTGCGCCGGCTGTCCGTCGTCCACCGCCACGCTGAAGCAGGGCATCGAGCAGTTGCTGAAGCATTACGTGCCGGAAGTGACCGAGGTTCGCGCGGCCTGATCGATCCGGGCGAGGGGGATTACGATGGCGATGCCGCTGGGCGACGACGTGCTGGACCGGGTGTTCCGCACCGCGCGCACCTTCAACCATTACCTCGACCAGCCGGTCGGCCAGGACCAGCTGCGCGCCATCTGGGACCTGTTGAAGTGGGGACCGACATCGGCCAACCAGGCGCCGCTGCGCATCGTCTGGTGCGTCGGCCGGGATGCCAAGGATCGGCTGGCCCAATATTGTTCGGACACCAACGCCGCCAAGGTGCGGGAGGCGCCGGTCACCGCCATCCTCGGCATGGACATGGAATTCTACGAGCGGCTGCCGCAGCTGTTTCCCCATGCCGATGCGCGGTCCTGGTTCCTGGGCAATGCGGCGCTGATCCGCGAAAGCGCGTTCCGCAACTCCACCTTGCAGGGCGCCTATTTCATCGTCGCCGCGCGGCTGCTCGGCCTGGATTGCGGGCCGATGTCGGGCTTCGACACGGGCAAGGTGACAGAGGCGTTCTTCGCCGGCACCCCCTACCAGACCAACTTCATCACCACGCTGGGCTATGGCGATCCGGCGACGCTGCACGCGCGGCTGCCGCGACTCGACTTCGACGACGCGAACCAGATAGTCTGACGCCATGAAGCGACTGGTGATCGAGACGGCGACCGCCGCATGCTCGGCGGCGCTGCTCGACGGCGATCGGGTGCTGGCGGCGCGCCATGAAGTGGTCGGGCGCGGCCATGCGGAGCGGCTGGTGCCGATGCTGGGCGAGATCCTGGCGGAAGCGGGCGTGGCGCGCGCGGAGACGATCCTGGTCGATTGCGGCCCGGGCAGCTTCACCGGTATCCGGGTCGGGCTGGCGGCGGCGCGGGCGCTCGGCCTGGCGTGGGGCGTGCCCGTCCACGGCTATAGCGCGCTGGCGCTGATCGCGGCGCAGGCGGGCGGCGAGGAGTCGATCGGCGTGGCGATGACGGGCGGCCATGGCGAAGTGTTCGTGCAGCGTTTCGCGCCACGACCGCTTTCGCCCGTGTCGGCGCTGGCCTCCCTGCCCCCGGCGAAGGCGGCGCAAGCGGTTCCGGATGGCACGGTGCTGGGTTCGGGCGCGGCCGCGCTGGTGGCGGCGCGGGGCCATGGCGAGGCGCAGGAGAGCCTGCCCGAGGCGGCGCAGGCGTGGCGTCTGCCCGCCGCACTGGCCGCATTGCCGCCCAGCCCGCTTTACGGGCGCGCACCCGACGCGGCCTTGCCCAAATGACACCGGTGCTGCGCGACGGCGGCAGCGCCGACATTGCGGCAATGATGCAGGTCATGACCAGCGCCTTCGATCCCGCTTACGGGGAGGCGTGGAACCAGGGCCAGTGCCTGGGCATCCTGTCGCTGCCCGACACCTGGCTGACCTTTGCGCAGGTGGAGGAAGTGGCGGTCGGCTTCGCGCTCAACCGCTTCCTGGTCGAGGAGGCGGAGCTGCTGCTGCTGGCGGTGGCGCCGGAGCAGCGCCGCCAGGGTGTCGCCCGCGCCCTGATCGAGCGCACGGCAGCGGACGCCGAACGGCGCGGCGCGCGCCGTCTGCTGCTGGAGGTGCGGGCCGACAACGAGGCGATCGACCTCTACCGCCAGGCGCAATTTGCGGAGATCGGCCGCCGCCGCGATTATTATCGGGGCCCAAGCGGCCTGCGCGACGCGATCACGCTCGCCCGGCCGCTCGGCTAGGCTTTCTTCCGCAACGGAATGGCTTTACCATCCGCTCATGCCGCGCAAGATTGATGTCGAGGCGCTTTGCGCCGACAAGGGACTCCGTATTACCGAACAACGCCGCGTGATCGCGCGCGTCCTGTCCGAGTCCGAGGATCATCCGGATGTGGAGGCGCTGCACGCGCGTTCGGCGGCGATCGATCCCGGCATTTCCATTGCCACCGTCTATCGCACCGTGCGCCTGTTCGAGGATGCGGGCATTCTGGAGCGGCACGATTTCGGCGATGGTCGCGCCCGCTACGAGGCGGCGCCGGAAGCGCATCACGACCATTTGATCAACGTCGAAAGCGGCGAGGTGATCGAGTTCGTCGATGCCGAGCTGGAAGCGTTGCAGAAGCAGATTGCCGAGCGGCTGGGTTATCGCCTGGTCGACCACCGCATGGAATTGTACGGCGTTCCGCTCGAGCGCCAGGACTAAGCCGCCGCCATGACGCCGCGCGCCATCGGCCGCGTCCTCAGCCTGGCCGTGCTGCTGGCCCTGTGCCTGCCACCCTACCTGGTCAGCCGGCTGTTCGGGCGCGGCACATTCTGGGTGCGGATGGTGCTGGCGGGCGCGGCCTGGATCCTCGGCCTTCGCGTGCGGTTGGAGGGGCAGCCGCTGGTCGGCAACGTCCTGTATGCGGCCAATCATGTTTCATGGCTCGACATTCCGGCCTTGGGCGGGCGGGTTCCGGCGCGGTTCATCGCCAAGTCGGAGATCGCCGGATGGTCCGTCATCGGCTGGCTGGCCAAGGAGGGCGGCAGCGTCTTTGTCGCGCGCCAGAAGAGGAGCGAGGCACAACGGCAGGCCGACGCCGTGACGACAGCCCTGGGTGAAGGCGTGCCGGTGGTGCTGTTTCCCGAGGGAGGCACCGGCGATGGCGTGAGGCTGGACCCGTTTCGTGCGCCGCTCTTCTCCTCCGCCACCGCCGCCGCCGTGCCGGTCCAGCCGATCGTGATCGACTATGGCGCGCGTCAGGCGGAGATTGCGTGGCCGGACGGGGCCCGCTTTTCGGAGGAGATGCGGCGGATGCTGAACCGCCCCGCGCCGGTGGCGGTGACGCTGCACTTCCTGCCGCCGCTGGATGCCGCGTCGCTCGACCGCAAGGCGCTGGCGGCCCGGGCCCATGCGGCGATCGCCGGAGCGCTGGGCGTCAGCCGCCCAGCCTGAGGCCGATCCACAGGGTTCGCGGGGTCGCGCGCTCGATCGTGCCGTCCGCCGACAGGGTCGCCTCCACCCGCGTGCCCGTCACGTTTTCGGCGCGCGCCTCGACCGACAGGCCGCGGCCGAGGGGGATGCGGGTGAGCAGGTCCAAGGTAGTGGCGTCGTTCAGCGTGCGGCTGTTCTGGTCATCCTCATATTGGCGGGACACGTAGCGCACGGTGGCCGCCGCGCTGAGCCCGGACAATTCGGTGCGGCCGAAGGTCAGCGATCCCGTATGGCGCGGCGTCTGCGCCGGGCGCAGGCCGTCGAGCGCCGCGGTCAGCCCCGAACCCCGCACGCGGGCGTCGGTGAAGGCATAGGAACCGGACAGCCGCCACTCGCCATCGGTCACCTGCCCGTCCAGCTCGACCCCGCGCGAGCGGACCGCGTCGAGATTGCCGCGCTGGCGATAGACCCCGCCCGCCGCGACGAAGCCGGCGCCCGGATAATTGCCGGGCCCTTGCCCCAAGGTGACGTTGCCTATCGCATTGTCGAGCCGGTTGTAGAAAGCGGTGGCGGACAGCCTGGCATTGGGCAGCGGTGTCCAATCGACCCCGCCATCCACCCCCTTCAGCCGTTCGGGCCGGAGCGCCGGATTGGCGGCGGTCGCGTCCACCCCGGCGCGGAACGGGCGGTAGAGTTCGTTGAGCGTGGGCAGGCGCCAGCCGAGATAGGCGGCGGAGCGCAGCCGCCACTGCCCGCTAGGGCTCCAGGACAGGCCCCCGCGCGCGGTGCCCTGCGTCCCGTTGCGGTCGGCATAATCGATGTTGGTGAGGGGGGCGCCGGTGGCGATCGTCCGTTCGCGCAACCGTCCGTCCGCGATCCACCAGCGGTCTACCCGGCCGCCGCCGGTCAGGATCAGGCGCTCGTCCAGCGGCAGGCTGAGGTCGGCGAACAGGCCGGCGGTGGTGGTGCGCCCGCCCGCCTCGCGCAACCGGGTCGGCTGGCCCGCGACATAGGTATAACGCTCGTTGGTTTCGCCCGAGGTGGTGCGCGCGTCGCTGCCCAGGCGCAGTTCGATCCCGCCGGGCAAGGGCGGGCGTAGCTCGATCCGCCCGCCGATGCCGGTCGCGGGCACGCTGAACTGGTCCAGCGTCTGGGTCGTGGCGGTGCGATCCGCATTGGCGCTGGCGAAGCCGGACGAAAACTGCCGCATCTGGAGGTAGGCGAGCGCCTCGAACCCCCAACGTCCGCGCCCGACCAGCCGGACGCTGGCGTCGGCGCCGGTGGTGGTGTTGTCCGTACCGTCCAGCCCGCGATTACGCTCGTCGCGGAGCAGCAGCATGTTGGCCTGCAACTCGGTATCGCCGCCCGCCGGGACGATCGCGCGCGCCGCCACCGTACCCTGGCGGTAGTCGGCCGGGCGGTCGGCGGGGCCGCGCTGCGACGCAATGATCGGGATGAAGCCGTCGCCCTGGTCGTAGCTTGCCGACAGCGTCGCGAAGCCGCCGCCCAAGGCGTGCGACAGGGTGGCGTCGGCGCTGACCGTATCGCGGCTGCCATAGGCCAGCGCGCCTTCCACCGGCCGCAGCGTGTCGGGGCCGGCGCTGTCCAGCTCGATCGTGCCCGCCAGCGCGCCCGGCCCGAACACGCCGCTGCCACCCCCGCGCGTCACGCGGACCTGCCCCAGCCGTGCCGGATCGAAGGCGGTAAAGGTGACCCAGCCGCCGAACGGATCGATCTGCGGCACCCCGTCCAGCACCACCAGCGCGCGCGACGAGGCGTTGCCGCCCAGCCCGCGCAGGGTGGCGCCCTGGCTGGTCGGATGGGCCGAGCGCGCATCCGAGCGGCGATATTGCTGGAATCCCGCCACGTCGCGCAGCACATCCTCCAGCCGCCCGGACGCGCTGCTGGTCAGCCGCTCGCGATCGATGGTGACCACGTCATAGGCGGCATCGCCCGCCAGCCCGGCCAATCCCTGGCCGGTGACGACGATCTCGGCAGGCGGAGCAGGCGGCAAAGCAGGAGGCATGCGCCTGTTCTAGCGGGATTGACGCCGATGGGGAGGGGCAATCGTGATTGCCGGGGCGGAGCGGGAACGGTCGGCCACCCCGGCCCGTTCATGCACGTCCCTTCCGGAGAGTCGCCATGCATCCCGCCGCCACGCCCGTCCGCTACAATCCCGATGTGGAACAACATGAGGAAGGTGAGGCCGAGACGATCCAGGGGCTGAAGGACACGTTTACCGACATCCTGGAAACCACGTCCAAGGATTATGGCCATGCCGTACGCGGCGTCCATGCCAAGGGTCATGCGGTGGTGACCGGCACGATCGAGGTGCTGGGCGACCTGCCGTCCGCGCTGGCGCAAGGCCTGTTCGCCCGGCCCGGCACGTATGACGCGGTGCTGCGCTTCTCGACCAATCCGGGCGACATATTGGACGACAGCGTGGTGGTGCCGCGCGGACTGGCGCTGAAGGTGCTGGATGTGGACACGCCCGACGGCGCGCAGGATTTCGTGATGGCGGACGGACCGGCCTTTTTCGCGGGCTCGGCCAAATTCTTCCTGCAGAACGTGAAGCTGCTGGCCGCCACCACCGACCGCGTCGAATGGCTGAAGAAGGCCCAGTCGCTGCTGCTGCGCGGTGTGGAGAACACGCTGGAGGCGGTCGGGCTGGAAAGCGCCACGCTGAAGAGCCTGGGCGGAACGCCCAGCACCCATCCGCTGGGCCGCACCTATTACAGCCAGACGGCATTCCGTTACGGCGAGTACGTCGCCAAATTCTCGGTCGCGCCTTTGTCCCCGAACCTGACCGCCCTGGCCGATGCCAAGGTGGCGGTGGCGGGACGCCCAGATGCCCTGCGCGAGGAGATTGCAGAGGTGCTGGCGGAAGGTGATGGCGTGTGGGAACTGCGCGTCCAGCTCTGCACCGACCTCGACACGATGCCGGTGGAGGATCCGACCAAGGTGTGGGACGAGGGGGACAGCCCGTTCGTGCCCGTCGCCCGCATCACCGTACCGGCGCAGCCGACATGGGTGAACGGTGTGTCGCAGCAGCGGGAGGACAGGTTGCTGTTCACCCCCTGGCACTGTCTGGACGCGCACCGGCCGCTCGGCGCGGTGAATCGCGTGCGCAAGCCGGTCTATGAATTGTCCTCCGGCTATCGCAGCCGCTTCAACGGGTGCCCGATCCACAACATGCGTACCGCGCAGGAGGTGGACGCCTGATGCGCTACCGTCTTCGTCCATTGCGCGACCAGGTGATCGTGATCACCGGCGCAAGTTCCGGCATCGGCCTCGCCACCGCGCGCAAGGCGGCGCGCCAGGGGGCCAAGACCTGGCTGGTCGCCCGCAACGAGGAGGCGCTGGCTACCGCCGTGCGCGAGATCCAGGCGGAAGGCGGGGAGGCCGGCTATTCCGTCGCGGATGTCGGCGATGCGGCCGCGGTGACGGACGCCGCCAATGCCGCCATCGCCCGGTTCGGCCGGATCGACAGCTGGATCAACAATGCCGGCGTCGCGATCTACGCCAAGCTGGTGGACACGCCGCTGGACGAGCATCAGCAGATGTTCCGCACCAACTATTTCGGGGTGGTCAACGGCGCGATGGAGGCCGTGCGGCGGTTGCAGGTGCAGGGCGGCGCGCTGATCACGGTGGCGTCGATCGCATCCGACCTGCCCTCGCCGCTGCTGGGGGCCTACACCGCGTCCAAGCACGCCATCAAAGGCTACATCAACTCGCTGCGGATCGAACTGGTGACGGACGAGGTTCCGATCTCCGTCACTTTGGTCAAGCCGTCCGGCATCGATACGCCGATCGGGCGCCATGCCGCCAACCATATGGGGCAGGAGGCGTTGATCCCGCCGCCGGTCTATGATCCCGATCTGGTAGCGGATGCGATCCTCGATTGCGCGGTGACGCCACGGCGGGAGATTACCGTCGGCGGCGGCGGGCGCGCGCAGGTGCTAGCAGGCACGCACTTCCCCGGCCTGCTCGACCACCTGTCGCGCTTCATGATGCCGCTACTGACCGATCCCAAGCGGCAGCCGACGCCCGGCAATGCGCTGTTCTCCGCCGCGCGGGATGGCGAGGAACGGTCGGGGATCAAGTCGGGACGGCGGGTCAGCCTGTATACGGCGGCGGCGCGGCACCGCACGGCCACCGGCCTCGGCCTGGCGGCGTTGGTGGGCGGCGGTTACGCGCTCTACGCGGTACGGCGTGCCTCCGCCCGTAAAGCCGGCACGAAACCGTCCTAACGGCGGACGTCGAGCCCGCCTTCCAGAAAGGCGTCCACGTCGCGGCGGGTGAACAGGCTCGCGTCGCCGGGCAAGCTGTGCTTGAGGCAGGTCACTGCCAGCCCGGCGCGGGCGACATCCTCCAGCGATTGGCCGTCGAGCAAGGCGTGGAGCACGCCCGACGCGAAGGCGTCACCCCCGCCGATCCGGTCGACGATGCCGGACACGGCGATCTCGTCCGTCTGGAAGCCGCGCTCCGGCGTGTCGACCCGCGCGGCGATGCGGTGGCGGTCCGTATCCTGGACATGGCGCGCGGTGGAGGCGATCAGGCGCAGGTTGGGGAAGGCCGCGAACGCCGCCTCCGCCGCCTCGCGCCGCCGATCCGCGCCGTCACCGGAAAAATGGCGGTCGAGCAGCAAGGCGACGTCGCGATGATTGCCGAACAGGATGTCCGCCTGCGCCACCAGCCGGCCCAAAGTCTCACGCGGGCGGCCGTCCCACGCCTCCCACAGGCTTGCGCGGTAATTGCCGTCGAAAGAGATCGGCACGCCCAGGCGGGTGGCGGCGTCGGCGGCGGCCAGCGCGGCGGCGGTTCCGCCTGGCCCCAAAGCAGGGGTGATGCCGGACAGATGCAGCCGTCCCGCGCCGGCGAGCAAGGCGTCCCAATCCCACGCGTCCGGCGCCGCTTCCGCAAAGGCGGAATGAGCGCGGTCATAGGTGACTTCCGTCGCCCGCAGCCCGGCGCCGGGGGTGACGAAATACAGGCCCATCCGCCCCGGCAGATGCCGAATGGGGGAGGTGTCCACACCCTGTGCCCGCAACTCGCGCACCGCCGCGTCCCCCAGCGGCGAATCCGGCACCGCGCTGACCATCCGGGTGGCATGGCCCAGCCGGGCGAGGCCGGTCGCCACATTCGCCTCCGCGCCGGCGACCCATACCGCCAAGCTGGCCGACTGGAGCAGCAGCTCCCGATTGGGCGGTGACATGCGCAACATGATCTCGCCGAAGCAGACGAGGGGTTTCGTTTCCGGAGCGAAGCGCGGTTCCATCGGCGATGCCTAACCCGATCCCCATGGGGGTAGCAAGGAATCAGGCGGCACCGCCGATGGCCGAGCGGCGCTACAGCCCGAGCTGGAGCGTCGCGCGGAGGGACAAGGCGGCGCGGCCCTGTTGCTGTTCGACATTCGCCTCCCCGCCGACGCGGAAGCCGGAATTGCCGCCCACCGCGCGCAGCTTGCCGACCCAGCCGCTGGTGCGATCCTCCGGCACCAGGGTGAAGCTTTCGCCGCCATCGAAGCGCGCGACCGTGTTGCCGAGCGATCCACCCGCCACCTGCCGCCGCCCGCCTTCCAGTTCGACCCGGAACCAGCCGCTGTCGGCATCAGTGCCGCCGATTTCCAGCCCGGCCGCGACGCTGCCGGTCACGGCCAGTTCGTCGCTGGTGCGCGATGCCACGATCAGGTCGAACGCCCGGCCGCCGCCGCTTTCGGCATGGCCGTCCTCCTTCAGCCGGTAATAATCCACCGCCACGATCGGCCGCAGCGTGAAGTTGCCGGAATAGAATTCGTAGGATGCGCCGCCGGCAGCCGACCACAAGGTGCCGTCCCAGCCCGTATTGGCATTGAGCGCCAGCGTCTCGTTGCCCGCCTTGCCGCTGAAGCGCCGGTCACCGTCGAAGGTGATCCTGGCGCCGGACACGCGGGCATAGGTCTGCAACCCGTCCCACACCCCGCGCCAATAGCCCGCCAGCTCATATTGGTTGGCGCTGACTTCGTTGGCGGTGCTGCCATCGGCATCGCGACTCCAGAGATAGCCGAACGATGCGCCGAAATTGCCGAGGCCGGTCTTGATCTCCGCACCGCCGGTCAGGCCCCAGCCGGTGACGTCGTAGGAGGCGGTGTCGTCCAGGCTCTTGCTGGTGCCCCATGCCGCCTGGCTGATCCAATAGCCCCACTTGCCCTCGTCCTTGAAGGGTGCGCTGGGGTCTGCGAGGATGCGGGCGAAGGCGCGCGAACCCATCGTCACCTCCTCGAACGTGCCGCCGGCATGGTCGGGCAGCATCTGGCGCAGCGACTTGCGGAAATTGTCGCCATCGGTCTGGCCGAGCAGGGCGGTCGCGACCTTCTGGTCCGCGCCCAATGCGGCATAGACGGCGTTGAAGGCGGTGGCCTGCGAGCGGTTGAGGCCCAGTTCGGCCGTCGACTTGCGCGCGATGTCCACCGCCAGCTCGGTGCCGCTGGCCGATACATTGCCCTTGTAGACGAAAGGCAGCAGCGCGCTGTCCGATGCGAGATTGCCGGCGCCGGTCAGCGTGCCGGCGCGCAGCACCACATAGCGACCCTCCGCGTTGGTCAGGTTGGCGAGCGTGATGGCGAGCTCGCTGCCGGCCGCGAAGGATGCGGTGCCGGCCACGTCGATCAGCGTGCCCGCGCCGGCCGACTTGTCGAGCGTCACGCCCAGCACGCCGCCCTGTGCGACCGAGAGCGATCCGACCGCCGCGCCCCTGGCGACGTTCAGCGTGCCGCCATTCACCGCCACGGCGAGGCCGCGGGCATTGGCGAAGCTGGCGGACACCCGTGCCGTTCCCGCCAGCGTCAGCGTATCCGCGCCGCTGCCGAAATCGAACGCGCCATCGAACGTCGAACTGCCGGCAAGCGACACCGCATCATTGCCTGCGCCGAAGCTGGCGGTGCCGGAATAGGCCGCGTCGCCGCTCAGCGTCAGGCGGTTGGCGCCCGCACCGAAGCTGGTTTTGCCCTGAACCGTGCCGTCCGCCACGTCCAGCACGTCCGATCCGCCACCGAAGCGGATGTCGCCGGTGATGGCGGGCGCGGTGCCGGATGCGACCACCGTCTGGCGCACGGTGACTCCGTTGCCATTGTTGGACAGGTCCAGCGCCACGTTGCGGTCCGAAGCCGCAAGCGCGCCGCTGGCGCTGATCGTGCCGCTATTTCCGACCAGGGTGACGGTGCCCGCGCGATCGGCGATGGCCAGGGCGCTGGCGTCGTTGCCGCCCGCCGTCGCCTTGATCGTGCCGGAATTGCGGATGGTGGTGACGTTGGCTCCGCCATCCACCAGAATGGCGGTGGCGACCGCGCCCGATCCGCTGCCGCCGGTGGCCGAGACCGTGCCGGCGACCCGGACCTCCGGGACGCTGGCGCCGGTGCCGATCTGGAGTGCGGTGGCGTTGCGCTGGCTGGTGGCGCCGACGCTGCCATTGATCCCGATCCCGCCTGCGATCGTCACCGCGCCGCCGAGCCCGCCGACCTTCATGCCGGTACCGTCGACATTGGCATAGACGCCCGCGCTCACGATCGTGCCGTCCACGACCACGCCGAAGCCGGTGCCGGTATTGACGACGGCGCCTATCGCCACCGCACGGCCCGCAGTCCCGATCTGGACGGCGGGCGCCGCGCCGAAGGCGGTGACTTCGGCCGAACCCTCCTTGGCGTCCTCGATCCCGTCCTTGTCCTCGTCATTGTCGGTGGCGCTGGCATCCTTGGGCGGGACCGCGAAGACGATGCCGCCGGACACGTTGCCGGCAACCGACAGGGTCGGCCCGCCCTGGAGCAGGTCGTCCGCGTCCAGCTTGGATGCGTCAGCGCCGGTGGTCGCGCGATAGCCGGTGGCGGACAGCTTGCCCTGCACCACCACGGCCCCGTTGATGTCGCCATCAAGGCGGGCGGCGGACGCGGACAGCCCGTTCGCGCTGATCGCGCCGGCCAGGCGGACATTGCCGTCCACCGCGCCCAGCTGAACGCCGACCGCGCGATCGCCGGTGACGCCCGTGGTGCCGTCATGGGTGAAAGCGCCGGTCAGCTTGCCGCCGAGCAGGACACCGGTGGAATCGTTGCCCTCGACCGTAACGGTGCCGCTGTTCGCGATCGTGCCGCTGAAGGCGCCGGCGGTGCGGATGCCGACACGGCCCCGGCCGACCGCGAACGGGCCGTCCAGGTCGCCATCCTTGTCGGTGTCGGTCGGCGCATAGGTTTCGTCCAGGATGATCTTGCCGCTGTTGGCGATCGCGCCGCTGCCCGACGTGGCCACGATGCCGGCGGCGAAATCGGCATTGGTGATCTGGATCGTGCCTTCGTTGGTCACCTTGTTGCTGCTGTCCAGCGTGACGGCGGTGCCGCCGTTGGGGGTGAGCGAACCATCGCCGGTGATGCGCAGGTCGTCCGCCGCGCCCGACTTGATCGTCGCGGTACGGACCGTATCGGTGCGCTTGGTCGTGACCGTGGTTTCGGCGTGCAGCGGGGCGAACAGCGCGAAGAGGCAGGTGGAAGCGAGCAGGCGACGCATTCTGATCCCTTTTGTGGGGCCTGCGATCGCTGCCGCAGCCCTTCGGATCAGGAGACGATGCCGCGCGCAAAAAACCTTGGGGTCACCCGGAACTTTTTCAGAATGCGGCGTCGATCCCGATGCGCAATGTGCGCGGGCGCAGCGGCGTAATCTGGCGCGCGCCGATCGCGAAGGGCGTGCCGAGCGCGAAGCGGTTGCCGATGCTGTCGGTCAGATTGGTCAGGGTCGCGGTGACGCCCAGGCCCGGAGTGCCCAGGCGCGCGATCACGGCCGTGTCGAGATAATCGCCCTGTTCCTCGCCCAGCACCGGGCCCACGCCCAGCCGTGACCGGCCGACATAGCGGGCCCAGCCCGTCACCCGCAGCGACAGGTCGTTTGCAAGCGGTTGCTGCCAGTCGAACCCGGCCCGCCCCGCGAAGCGCGCGACATTGGGCACGCGGCTCCTCCGCGTCAGCGCCACGGAGAAAGCGGGCGAGGGGCTCAGCACCCGGCTGTCATTGACCGTGCCGGACAGTTCCAGGCGCAAGGCGGGGATCGGTCGCCAGCCGCCGGTGGCGGTGACGGTCCAGATCCGGCCATCCCCGATATTGGCGGTGCTGGGCAGGCCGGAACCGTCGATGAAGTCGGCCTGGATGTCGCGCCAGCGCGTGTGCGAGATGCTGGCGGCAAGGTCCAGCCGCTCGCCCGGCTGGCCGATCCGCAGGCCGCTTTCCAGGGTCGCCACATGGTCGCTGTCGAAGCGGCGGACGAAATCGCTTTCGATCGCGAGCCCGCCGGGGCGGAAACCTTCCTGATAGCGGGCGAACAGGGTCAGGCGCGGCAGCACGGCGGCGCTGATCGAGCCGGACGGCAGCAGGGTGGTGACGGTGCGATCGGCGGCAACCGCCCGGCGCGCGGCGGCAATCAGCGGCGCTACATCCTCGCCCTCGCCCGACAGGCGGGAGTGCGTGACCCGTGCGCCGGCGGTGACGGTCAACCCGGCGACCGGGCGGGCGCTGGCCTCGCCATAGACGGTGCCTTCGGCGATGCGATTGGCGACGCCGGTAATGGGCAGGGGCGTATCGGGCGCGCCCACGGTGCGGCCGAGGCGGGTGCGATTGGAGGTGATGCTGCCGCCGAGCAGCCAGCCGATTCCTCCCTCCGATGTGCGCCACAGGCGGGTTTCGTGCGCGAACAGGCGCGTGCGGTTGCGCTGCACGAAGCTCTGCGGCTGCCCGTCGGAGATCGCGCGCGCGACCAAGGGCGTGGCGGCGAAGATGCCGTTGAAGCCCGCGCCGGCCGCGATGCCGCCCGCCGGCACGGTGGCGTCGTAGGTTTCGGTCAGGGTCTGGCGAATATAGCCCGTCGTGGAGCGCAGGTGCATGTCGCTCCAATCCTTGGCGATCACGACATGGCCGAGCGTGTAATCCGCGTCGAACCCCTGATCGATCGGGCTGGCGCGGGTGAGCGGCCGTTCGCCATTGTCGGCATATTGGCTGTCGCGGCCATGCGTCCGCTGGCCGACCAGACCGAGATCCACCGTCCATCCGTCGCCGGCCACCAGCCGCAGGGTGGCGCGGCCGCCCCAGACGTCCGTGCGGTTGATGTCGCGCTTTCCGCGCACCGGATTGTCGATGTAGCCACCATCCGTCACGCCGTAGCCGGTGACGCGCAGGCCGGCGCGGTCATGGTCCAGCGGCAGGTTGAGCATCGCGGCCAGGTCGGCGCCGGGATCGCCATGCTGCGTGGCCGAGACGCCGCTGGCGATGGTGCCCGCGATCGCGCCCGTGGCGGGGGCATTGGGCGTCACCCGGATGATCCCGCCGAGCGAGCCCGCGCCGTAGAGCGTCCCCTGCGGCCCTTCCAGCACCTCCACCGCCGCCATGTCGTAGAGCCGCAGATCGGGGTCGGGCGCGTTGTAGCTGAGGCGCAGGTCGCCCAGATACTGGCCCACCGTCGCCTGGGTCGGCCCGGTGAAGCTGGAATCCGCGATGCCGCGAATGAACAGCTTGTTGCGGCCCGCGCCGAGATGGGTGGAGGACACGGTCGCCAGCCGCGCCAGGATCGCATCCGTGCCGCTCACCCCGCCCAGCGACAGGTCGCTGCCGCCGAGGAAGGAGGCGAGCCCGGCATAATCGCGCAACGGCACCTCCCGCTTGGTGGCGGTGACGACGATCTCCAGCGGCGTGTCGTCCGCCTCGGTGGGGAGGGAAGCGTGCGGGGGTCTGGCGGGCGGCGGGGCGTGGGGCCGCGCGGTCACCAGCCGCCACGCACCGGGTCCGGCGGCGCGCACCTCCGCGCCGCTGATCGTCGCGAGCCGTTGCAGCGCCTGGCGCGCGGTAAGGCGCCCACGCAGCGCCGGGACGGGGCGCGACCAGATGGCCGCACCCTCCACGCTGATGCTGGTGCCGGTCTGGCGGCCGAGCGCGGTCACCGCCGCCCCCAGCTTGCCGGCTGGCAGGTCCACGGTCGGCACGGTCGCCGGGAGGGGCGCGGCCAGCAGCAGCCCCGCGCCGATTGTCCAGCGCGCGTTCACGACCGGGCGCTCAACTCCCAATGGTCCCCCGTCCTGGTGATGCGCAGGTCGAGCAGGGGGCCGAGCCGGGCGGGATCGCGCGCCAGCCCATCGAGCAGGATCGTGCCCTGGAACGGCCGGTCGGCAATGCCGGGCGCGACGGTCAGCGGCAGGCCGGTCGCGCGCCCGATGTCCGCCGCCACGTCGCCCAGCCGCGCGCCGTCATAATCCAGCCGGCCCGATCGCCAGCCGCCGACAGTGGCGGGATCGATGGCGGTCAGGCGATAGCGGCCGGCATCGTCGCCGGCCCAAAGCGCATGGCCGGGATCGATCCGGACCTTTTCGCCGTCCGGATCATACAGGACCGCGCCCTCCGCCACGGCGACGCGCAGGTCGCCGTCCGCGCGCACCACGCTGAAACGCGTGCCGATGTCCACCAGCCGGTTGCGGCCGGCCTGCACGACGAAGGGGTGCGCGACGTCGTGCCGGATCGCGAACACGGCCTCGCCCTGCTGCAGCGTCGCGGTGCGGTGGTCGTGGCGGTCGAGGACGATTCGCGTGGCACCATTGAGGGTGATGCTGCTGCCGTCCGCCAGGGAAATGTTGCGGGTCTGCCCGGGCGCGGTCTCGATGGTGAAGGGCTGCGCGCGCGAGTCGTAAGCATGCCAGCCGACGACACCCACCAGCGCCGCCGCCACTGCCCCGGCCAGCCAGCGCCGCCGGTCGGGCCGGCGTTCCGGTGCTGGAACCGGCAGAGGGCGCGGCGGCAGCATGCGGGCCATCGCGTCGGCATCCACGCTCAGCGCGTGATAGCGCTCCGCATGGGCCGGGTCGGCTTCCAGCCAGGCGGTGAAGTCTTCCCAATCGGCAAAGTCAGGATCGCCCGTGCGCACGATCCAGCCGATTGCCGCATGGTCCAGCTCGGTCAAAGGTTGCGGCATAACAGGCTCCTCATGCCCAAGACGGAGCCGACGGGATCACGCCTCATCGAAAGACCTCCGCAGCGCGACCAAGGCGGCATAGGCCTTGCGCAGGTCGCTCTCGACCGTGCTGAGGCTGATCCCCATGTCGGCGGCGATGCGGCGCTGGGCAATGCCGTCAATGCGGTGGCGGCGGAAAATGGCGGCGGCACGCTCGCCGACCGAGTCGAGCGCCTGTTCGACCATGGCGACCTGCTGCCGCGCGATCACGGCCCGATCGACGCCCGGCGCGGCATCGGCCGCCATCTCGCTCCAGTCCGTGTCGCGCTGTGTCGCCTGGCGTGCGGCACGATAGCGATCGAGCATGAGGTTGTTGGCGGCGCGGTAGAGATAGGGGAGCGGGGCGGCGACCGGGCCGGTATTCGCCCCGCGCAGCTTCAGCCATAATTCCTGAAGCAGATCCTCCACCGCATCGCCCGCGCCCTGGGCGCGGAGGAAGCGCACCAGCGCCTCACGGTTTGCGAGGAAGACGGCTTCTAGCCCGCTCTGCTCCATGCCCGCCCTGGGCGCCTGCGGCGTGCAGGCGATGATGGCTCCCCGGGCCGGATTCGAACCAGCGACCGTCCGATTAACAGTCGGATGCTCTACCGCTGAGCTACCGGGGAACGAAGGCCGAAGAAGCCTTGCGATGGCGCGGGCCTATACCATCACAAACGCGCGTGGCAAGCCGTTACATGCGCATTTATATCGCAAATTGTTCGGCGGCGATGCGATCGTCCAGCGCATGTTCCGGGTCGAACATCAAAGTCAGCGGGCTGCCACGGTCCACCGTCACCTCCACGCTGGCGACATCGCGCACCTCGCGCTGGTCGGCGACGGCGGACACCGGGCGCTTCACGGGATCGAGCACCTGAAAGCGGATGCAGGTGCGATCGGGCAGGATCGCACCCCGCCAGCGGCGCGGGCGGAACGGGCTGATCGGGGTCAGCGCCATCAGGTTCGAATCTAGCGGCAGGATCGGCCCGTGCGCGGAGAAATTATAGGCGGTGGAGCCGGCGGGGGTGGCGACCAGGACGCCGTCCGCCACCAGTTCGGGCAGCACGACGCGCTTGTCGACGCTGACCTCGATCCACGCCGTCTGACGCGTTTCGCGCAGCAGCGACACTTCGTTGATGGCGGACAGCGCATGTTTGACGCCATCCACCGTGGTCGCCTCCATCCGGAGCGGCGCGACCCGGATCGTGCGCGCGGCCAGCAGCCGGCTTTCCAGCAGGTCGGCGCTCCAATTGTTCATCAGGAAGCCGACCGTGCCCAGGTTCATGCCGAAGATCGGCAGCGGGCGGTGGCGGTCCATCATGGCGTGCAGCGTCTGGAGCAGGAAGCCGTCGCCGCCCAGCGCGACCATGATCTCCGCCTCCGCCGCCGGCACCCATTCGTAGCGGCGCCTGAGCTCCTGCGCGGCCTCCTGCGCCTGGGGCGAGGGCGATGCGGCAAGGGCAAGCCTGCGTTCGCCGCTCATCCGCCGGTGACGCTCATGTGGCGGGCGACGGCGGGACGGTCCGCCTCGATCCGGAAGGCATGGGCTTCGGGCTTGGCCAGCATCGCCCGGTCGAGCGCATCGTCCAGCGCCGCCCGCCCGCCTTCCCGCAGCGCACCGCGCAGGTCGATCCGATCCTCATGGCCTAAACAGAGGTAGAGATGCCCCTCCGCCGTCAGCCGGACGCGATTGCAGCCGGCGCAGAAATTGTTGGTGAGCGGGGTGATGAAGCCCAGTTTCGCGTCCAGTTCCGCGACGTGTGTGTAACGAGCCGGGCCGCCGGTACGCTCGGGAATCGGCACCAGCGTGTAGCGGCGTTCCAGCTGCTGGCGGACGGCGTCCAGCGGCAGGTAGCGGTCGGTCCGGTCCTCGCCCGTGTCGCCCAGCGGCATGGTCTCGATCAGGGTCAGGCCGTGGCCCTCGGCCGCGCACCAGCGCAGCATGGGCTCGATATCATCCTCGTTCAGGCCTTTCAGCGCGACCATGTTGATCTTGATCCGGAGCCCCGCGTCGCGACCGGCGGCAATGCCGTCCAGCACGCGGGCCAGGTCGCCGGTACGGGTGATGTGGCGGAACCGTTCGGGATCGCGGCTGTCCAGGCTGACATTGACCCGTCGCACGCCGGCATCGACCAGGGCGTGGGCCTGATCCGCCAGGCGGGTGCCGTTGGTGGTCAGGGTCAGTTCGTCCAGGCCATGGCCCAGATTGCGCCCGATCGTCCGGGCAAGGTCTACCGCGCCGCGCCGCACCAGCGGCTCGCCCCCCGTCAGTCGGATGCGGTTCACGCCGCGCGCGATGAAGGCGTCGGCGATCTCCGCAATCTCGTCGATCGTCATCAGCGCCTTGGGAGGCAGGAACCGCATTTCCTCCGCCATGCAATAGCGGCAGCGCAGGTCGCAGCGGTCGGTGACGGAGATGCGCAAATAGGTGATCCGCCGGCCGAAACCGTCGATCAGGGAGCCCCGTGGGGTGCCGGCCCCGGGCAAAGGCGCAGCGTCGGCCATGGTTGATAGCTAGGCGCGCCGATGCCACCCGACAAGGGCGGCGCGGCCAAGACTTGCGCGGGAACCATGTGGCGATTGCGGAACCTGTCAGGCGCGACACCATTAATCCGGAGAAAAGGGGAAACACACCTATGAAGCGCATCCTGCCCGGCCTGTTCCTGACGGCGGTCGTATCGACCTCGTCCCTCGCGCAGGCGCAAAGCCCGCAGGCGGCCCGGTCCATCTCGCAATCCGATCGGCAGCAGGGCGCGGCCGCCAACCCGCAGCTGACGGCCGAGTTCGGCAGCGCCTACAAGGGGCCGCAGACGGCCTTCGTGGAGCGGGTCGGCAAGCGGGTGGCGATCGAATCCGGCCTGTCCAATGCGTCGGGCGACTTCACCGTCACGCTGCTGAACTCGCCGGTGGAAAATGCCTTCGCCATCCCCGGCGGCTATATCTACATCACGCGGCAATTGCTGGCGCTGATGAATTCGGAGGCGGAGCTTGCCTCCGTGCTGGGGCACGAGGTCGGCCATGTCGCCGCACGCCACTCCACCAGCCGCAACACGCGCGCGACCATCGGGTCGATCCTGGCGGCGGGAGCGGGCGCGCTGACCGGCAGCAGCCTGGCGACGCGCGTGGTGGGCACTGGGGCGCAACTCTACACGCTGAAATATGGGCGCGGGCAGGAATATGAGGCCGACGCGCTCGGCATCCGCTACATGACGGCGGCGGGCTACAATCCCTATGCCGCCGCGCAGATCCTGGATCAGCTGGATGCGTCCACCGCCTTGTCGGCGCAAGCGAGCGGCAAGTCGGCGCAGTCGCTGCCCACCTGGGCCTCGACCCACCCCAATGGCGCGGAGCGGGTGGAGCGCGCGATGCGTCTGGCCGCCGACACCGGCAAGCCTGATCGGGCGACCGGACAGGACGTCGCATTCCTGCGGATGCTGGATGGCCTGCCTTATGGCGCGACCAACGAGAAGAAGGTGATCCGCATCGTCACGGTCGGCACCCGCGACACGGTGGACACGCTGGCAGCGCGGATGAATTATCCGCAGCTGAAGCGTGAGCGGTTCCTGACCCTGAACGGGCTGACGGAGGATCAGCCGCTCCGCCCGGGCATGTTGGTGAAGCTGGTGGCGGCGGGGTAGAGCCTGGTCCCGCGGCATCAATCCCTTGCGTTCCGGCGCAGGCCGGAACCCTGGTAGAAGCCCTGCCCGCCAACGCTCCGGCCTCGGCCGGAGCACGCTTATCGCTATAACTTTGCCGATGGGTTCCCCGGCGATGTCCGGCCCGGAGGGAGTGAAGTCGTGAGGGGAGGTGCGGGAGTCTTCGCGCCTGCGCGATCAATCCTCGCCGAACTTGTTTTCCACCAGGCCGCACAGCGCAACCAAAGCGGCGTCCGCGCCGTCACCCTGCGCGCTGATGGTGACGCTGTCGCCCATCGCCGCGCCCAGCATCATCAGGCCCATGATGGACGTGCCGGCAACCTTGGAGCCGTCCTTTTCGACCGCGATTTCGGCCGGCTGGCTGGCGGCCAGGGTGACGAACTTGGCCGACGCGCGCGCGTGCAGCCCGCGCTTGTTGGTGATCAGCACCGTTCGTTCCGCCGTCATGCCGCGGCGGCCCCCAGCACTTCGGATGCGACGGAGATATATTTGCGCCCGGCCTCCCGCGCGGCGGCGACGGCGGCCTGGACCTTCATCACCTTGCGCGCGCCTTCCAGCCGGATCAGCATCGGCAGGTTGACGCCGGCGATCACCTCGACCCGGCCCGGTTCCATCAAGGAGATGGCCAGGTTGGAGGGGGTGCCGCCGAACAGGTCGGTCAGCACGATTACGCCGCGTCCCTGCTCGACCTTGGCGACGGCGCGCGCAATGTCGGCACGGCGCGCCTCCATGTCATCGTCGGGACCGATGCAGATCGCCTCGATACCCTGTTGAGGCCCGACCACATGCTCCATTGCGCGTACGAACTCCGCAGCAAGCTGGCCATGCGTTACCAGCACCAGACCGATCATTTCCTCACCGCCACGACTGCGTCCTTGCCCTCAGACGGCGATCCTTCCCGCGCGTCCGGCCTGTGATCGACCAGATCGCGATGTGCGATGGTGGGCGAAAACCCGGCCTTGCGCAACCTTTCTCCCATATGTTCCGCCACGTGGACCGAACGATGGCGCCCGCCGGTGCAGCCGAAGGCCACGGTCACATAGGATTTTCCCTCGTTGCGGTAGCGCGGCAACAGAGTGACCAGCAATTGCTCGATCTGGGCCATGGCCGACGCATAGGCCTCGTCCGCCACGATATAGGCCGACACGTCGACGTCGCGGCCCGTGCCGGCGCGCAACGTCGCGTCCCAGAACGGGTTGCGGAGGAAGCGCACGTCCAGCACCAGGTCGGCATCGCGCGGCAGCCCGCGCTTGTAGCTGAACGACGTGACGGTCAGCGTCGGCTCCGGGGCGACGGCGATGGCGCCGAACGCCGCGCGAATCTCCGCCTGCAGGCCGTTGCTGGTGGTTGTGCTGGTGTCGATCAGGTGGTCCGCCGCATTGCGGAGCGGGATCAGCATCGTACGTTCCAGTGCGATGCCGACCTCCGCCGCCCGGTCCAGCGCCAGCGGATGACGCCGCCGAGTCGCGGAGAACCGGGTGGCGAGCACCGCGTCGCTGGCGTCCAGGAACAGGATCTCCGCCACCTGGCCCGACGTGCTCCTGAGGCCCGCGATGCGGCGCAGGATCATGTCCGCATCGAAGCCGCGCGTGCGGCTGTCGATGCCGATCGCCAGCGGCCGCTCCGTGTCCGGGGCGCCCTGCGCCGGAGGGCTGGAGAGGAGGCGGTCGAGCAGGCCGAGCGGCAGATTGTCCACCGCCTCCCACCCCAGATCCTCAAGCGTCTTGAGGACGGTCGTGCGGCCCGCGCCGGACAGGCCGGTGACGAGCAGGATGCGGGGCGGTTGGCTCATGCCGTAAGTCCATAGAGCAGCAATGCTTTCTCAACCTTGACCGGCGCGGACGATTCGAACGGATCGAGCGCGAGGACCGGCAGCGGCAATCCGGCGATGATCCGCACCGGAAGAGGTTCGTCGGGCATTCGCGGCACCGGCTGGTCCAGCGCGATGCACAGGCCCAGAGGCGCCTCTTCCACGTAGGGCAGGGCAACAATGCCGAGCCCGCGCACCTCGATCCGCCCTTCGATATGCGGGCCGGAGCGGGCGAAGAGCTGGCCGCCACGCGCCTCCACGATCACGCCATCGTCCCCGACCAGCATCGCGCCGCGATCGATCAGGCGCAGCGCCAGATCGGACTTGCCGGACCCGGACGCCCCCGTCAGCAGCAGGCCCCGCCCACGAATTGCGACACAGGTGGCGTGCAGCGTTTCGCTCACTTCTCGGCGGCGGGCAGGCGGATGGCGAAGCGCGCGCCGCGCACGTCGCCGGGGCGGTCGGTCACGGAGATATGGCCCTGATGCCCCTCCACGATCGCTTTGGCGATGGCGAGGCCCAGGCCGGAATGGCGGCCGAACACCTCGCCCTCGGGCCGGATCGAATGGAAGCGGTTGAAGATGGCGGTGCGCTCGCCGGGAGGAACGCCGGGCCCGTCATCCTCCACCCGCAGCACCACCTGCGGCCCGTCGCGGGTCGCCGTGATCTGGACGAGGCCACCGGGCGGCGAGAAGCTGATGGCATTGTCGATCAGGTTTTCGATCGCGCGGGCCAGCCGCTGCCCATCGCCAAAGATCATCGCGCTGCCCCGATGCGGGCGACCGAAGGCGAGGCGGATGTCGTGGGGCAGCCCGCGCGCCTCGCGGGCCTCCACCAACTGTTCGATCATGTGACCCACATCGACCGATTCGAACCGCGCGCGCGACAGTTCCGCGTCCATCCGCGATGCTTCGGACACGTCGGTGATGAGCCGGTCGAGCCGTCGCACATCGTCGCGGATCACCACCAGCAGCCGTTCGCGCAGTTCCGGATCGGTCACCCGTTCCAGGCTGTCGATCGCGGAGCGGAGCGAAGCCAGCGGATTCTTCATCTCGTGCGCGACATCCGCCGCAAAGGCCTCGGTCGCGTCGATCCGCTGGCGCAGCGCCTGGCTCATGTCGCTGAGCGCGCGGGCAAGCGTGCCGATCTCGTCGCGGCGGGAGGGTAGGCGCGGGACTTGCACCTCACGCGAGCGACCAAGGCGGACGCGGTGGGCGGCCAGTGCCAGCCGGCGGAGCGGACGGGCGATGGTGCGGGCGAGCCATAGTGACAGGGCGATGGAGATGGCGCTGGTGCCGAGCAGCACCAGCCCCAGCCAGAAGCGTTCGGCGCGCACCGTGCGGATCACGTCGCGCTGGTCGCTGGTCAGCAGCAGCACGCCGCGACCGGGCACCGGCACCGCCGCCGAGATGACGGGGGTGCGGGCGGGCGCGCGACGGATAGCGGTCTGCACGGCGCGGGTCCGCTGCGCGCGAACCGCCTCTGGCCAAGCGGCCAGACGATCCCGCGCCGGTTCGGTGAACGGTTCCGGCACCTCGGCGCCGACCACGCGGTCGATCACCTTGTCCATGGCGCGTGCGACGTGCCGCCGCCACGGCTCCTCCGACGGATCGCGCAACGTGTAGGTCGGCGTGCTGTCGGTCCAGCTGTCGAGCGGCGCGCCACCGTCCCGGTACAGACGGAAGCGGGTATCGTTGGCCCGGCCCAGGCGGGTGAGCAGCACCTGCAACTCGTCCGCGTGGGCGGCGGCCATCGCGGCGGCGGCCAGCTTGCTCTCCGTCGCGATCCGGTCGGTCCGCTCCTGGATCAACTGGGTGCGGTAGGAATCGAGATAGAAGAAGCCCCCCGCCAGCACGATCAAAGCGAAGATGTTGACCGCCAAGATGCGGGCGCGGAGCGTCAGCGGGCCGGCGATGCGGCCCTCGCCCGCGTCACTCCTCAGAAAAGCGGTAACCAACGCCATAAAGCGTCTCGATCGCTTTGAAGTCGGAGTCCACCCCGCGGAACTTGCGGCGGAGGCGCTTGATGTGGCTGTCGATGGTGCGGTCGTCGACATAGACGTCATCCTGATAGGCCGTATCCATCAGCTGGTCGCGCGATTTCACGAAGCCCGGCCGTTGGGCCAGCGCCTCCAGGATCAGGAACTCGGTCACGGTCAGGGTGACGTCGCGCCCGCCCCAGCTGACGCGGTGGCGGGCCGGATCCATTTCCAGCCGGCCGCGCACGATCTTCTCGGCGGGGGTTCCGGTCTCCTCGCCCTCGGGCCGGCCGCGCATCTCCACCCGGCGCAGGATGGCGCGAATGCGGGCGATCAGCAGGCGCTGGCTGAACGGCTTGGTGATGTAATCGTCCGCCCCCAGCGCCAGCCCCAGCGCCTCGTCCAATTCGTCATCCTTGGACGTCAGGAAGATGGCGGGCAGCGCCGGCACGCGTTCGCGCAGGCGGCGCAGCAGCTCCATGCCGTCCATGCGCGGCATCTTGATGTCCAGCACGGCCAGATCGGGGGGATTGTCGGCCAAGGCCTTCAGCGCGCTTTCGCCGTCGGTATAGACCCGAACCGCGAACCCTTCGGTTTGAAGCGCGATCGACACCGATGTCAGGATATTGCGGTCGTCGTCGACGAGCGCGATCGATGCGGTCATTCTCGGCCCTTGCACGTGGCAGGAAGGGCGACGCCGATAGCGCCTTGGGGGGCGATGCTCAACCGTTACGGCGCCGGACGGCCGATCTCCCGCGCGGGCCGGTGCGCAAAGCCGGCGCGGGGCAAGCGGGCGCGGGCCCTTTCGGGGTAAGGCGTCGGGCACGTTGCGGCGGTGAGGGCGTCGGGTCCATGACGTGCCCGGCATAGCGGGCGCGCCAGTGATGGCGGGTGTCTCCGCCGGAGGTTTCCTGATCGATCGGGAGGACAAGACATGCACCCTTCAACCCTGTTCCGCGTCATGAAGGCCGCGCTGCTGTGCGGGGCCATGATCGTTTCTGCCGCCCCCGCAGCCGCCGCGCACTATGCCGCCAGCGTGTTCGCCAGCGACCTCAACAATCCGCGCGGGCTCGCCTTCGGCGCGGATGGCACCCTGTATGTCGCGGAGACGGGCTATCTGGATCCGTCGGTCCCGGTGGAGGGCGGATTCCGGTTCATGGCCACGGGCTCCATCACGCAGGTTTCGGGTAGTGGCCAGTCG
This sequence comes from uncultured Sphingomonas sp., assembly GCF_934560975.1. Lineage (GTDB taxonomy): Bacteria > Pseudomonadota > Alphaproteobacteria > Sphingomonadales > Sphingomonadaceae > Sphingomonas_I. The sequence goes on from NZ_CAKTFO010000001.1 coordinate 153,316, forward strand.
CGCATCGTGACCCGGCTGCCGTCCATCTTCAGCACGGCGATGGGCAACACGAGCGGGGCGGCGGACATCGCATTCGGCGCGGATGGCACCGGCTATGTCGTGGTCGGGCTGGGAACCAACCCCGCCAACCGCCCGGCCGACAGCCGGTTGGGCCATGTCCTGACCTTCACCAATAACGGGACGGTGGCCGACTTCGCGGACGTGAGCGGGGTGGAGGGGCGTCTGAACCCGATCGGGCTGCCGGACAGCAATCCCTTCCACCTTGCGGCGACACCGACCGGACTGCTGGTGACCGATGCCGGCGCCAACACGCTCAATCAGGTTTCCGCATCCGGCGGAGCCTCCATCCGGGCGATTTTCCCGCCGCGCTTCATCGGCCAGCCCTTGCCGCTGAGCGACTCGGTCCCGACCGGCGTCACGGTGGGACCGGACGGCACGATCTATGTCGCCGAACTCACCGGCTTCCCCTTCGTCCCCGGTGCGGCGCGGATCTACAGCCTCGCGCCCCGCAGCGACCTGCCCAGCCTGCTTGCGACGGGACTGACCAACCTGACCGACCTGGCATTCGGGCCCGATGGCAGCCTGTACGCCCTGGAATATGACGTGGACGGCATACTCGGGCCGGGCGTGGGCGGCGCGATCCTGCGCATCATGGCGGACGGAACGTCGCAGACTCTGTTCGACACGGGACTGGTCAACCCCACCGGCCTGACGATCGGCAGCGACGGCGCATTCTATGTGACGGTCAACAGCAATGGCGGGCAGGGCGCGGGCGAGGTGTGGCGGATCGCCCCCGTGCCGGAACCGGCGAGCTGGATGCTGGTCATCTCCGGCTTCGGACTGGTGGGGCTGGCGCTGCGGTCCAGCCGCCGGCGTGAAGCGGGCATGGACGGGATCGACATAGCGGTAGCGGCCTGAACCTACCTCTCGGCACCATGGCGCGCTAAACTATCCGCGGGATGTGCCGTGAAGAGGATCGTGCTGCACGATCGCGTCCCCTCCGGATCCTCGGCCAAGCGCAAGGGCTGGCTGCGTACTCTGTTTGGTAGTGAGACGGCAGAGGGCGATCCGCCCGCACCCGAGGCAGCCGACATGCTGCCGCCCAGAGCGATGGACAGCGAGCTGGCGGTGCTGGCGGCGCAACTTGCCCACCTGATCGGCTCCGCGCGTGAGCGGCTGGACGGCGCGATGGAGATGGTCGATCGCTCCGCCGACGAAGCCGCCGATTATGGGCGGGCGCTCAATCGCGGGGCGGACGCGCTGACGTCGGGCCAGTTGCCGCCCGAAGCGATGGACGGGCTGCTGACGCTTACGCGCGCGATGATCGAGCGCACCGACCTGGCCGAGCAGAAGCTGCGCTCCACCAATGCCGAGTTGCGGGCGCTGCAACGCGATCTCAGCCTGGCGCAGGAGAGTGCCGAGCGCGATCCGCTGACCGGATTGCTCAACCGGCGCGCGCTGGAGCAGGCACTCGCCCGCGCGGTGGAGACGGCCCAGCGGACCGATGCGGCGCTGGCGATCGCCTTGTGCGACATCGACCATCTCACGGGCCTGAACGATGCGCATGGCCAGGATGTGGGCGACCGGGTGCTGCGCCTCGTCGGTGAGTCGCTGGCGGCGAACGGTGACGGTCAGACCTTTGCCGGACGGCAGGGCGGCGGGGAGTTCGTGCTGCTGTTCGAGGACAAGGCCGTGATCCCGGCCGCCGCCGCCATCGACACGGTGCGGGAGGCGTTCGGCCAGCGTTTCCTGCGCTCGCGCTCAGACGGTGCGCCGATCGGCAACGTCACCTTTTCGGCGGGCGTGGCCGGGCTGGTGCAGGGAGAGGACGGCAATGATCTGCTCCGCCGCGCCGACCATGCGCTGCGCCGCGCCAAGGATAGCGGCCGCAACCAGGTGATGATCGACAGCGGCGATTAGCTGCGACGTGGCGTCAGCGCGCGGTGGCGATATGGCGCGCTTCGTCCAGGCCGCGTTCGATCGCCTGGGTGATGCCTTCGCCGATCGCGGGCGCGGCGATGGCGATCAGGACCAGTCCGGCCAGCAACGTGGCGGGCAGGCCCACCGCGAACAGGTTCATGCTGGGGGCGGATCGGGCCAGCATCCCCATCACGATCTGCACCAGGATCAGCGCGAACCCGACCGGCAAGGCGATGGCGAAGCCCGCCGCCAGCATGTCGCCCCCGAACATGACCAGGCCGCGCACGCTTTCCGCGCCTAGCCACGCCTGGCCGATCGGCAGCGTGCGGTAGCTGTCGACCACGATCGCGGCGAGCGTCAGGTGGCCGCCGATCGCCAGGAACAGGAAGGTACCGAGGATCGACAGGAATTGCGCCAGCGCGGGCGTGGGCGTGCCGGTCTGCGGATCCATCATGCCGGCAAAGCCCAGGCCCATGGCGTTGCCGATGATCTCGCCCGCCAGCATCGCGGCGGAAAAGCCGATCTGGACGGCGAAGCCCAGCGCCGCGCCGGCCAGCACTTCGCCGATCACCATGGCGATGCCGGGAAAGGAGGCGATACCGTCCGGCGGCAGCTGGAACGGGACGGCGTTCAACCCGGCCATGCCGATCGCGATCGCCACGATGAAGCGCAACTGCATCGGCACCGCCGCCATCCCGAACAGGGGTGCTGCGAGGAAGGCGGCGCCCGGCCGGATCGCCGCCAGCAGCCACAGCCACAGGTTCGCCTCCAGATCGGCGAAGGCGGGGGGCAGCATGGGGCTAGCGGACGACGTCGGGGATGCGGGCGTACATGTCGCGCATGAAGTCCGCGCATAGCATCAGCATCGATCCGCCGAACAGGATCAGGCACAGGCCGACCACGATCAGCTTGGGCACGAAGGACAAGGTCGCCTCGTTGATGGAGGTCGCGGCCTGGATCATGCCCAGGATCAGCCCCGCCACCAAGGCCGGCACCAGCACCGGTGAACAGGCCAGCGCCAGCACCCACAATGCCTGCTGCGCGACGCCGATGAAATAATCGGGCGCGGCGGCGCTATCCACTATTGGAAGCTCCCGGCCAGGCTGCCCATCGTCAGCGCCCAGCCGTCGACCAGCACGAACAGCAACAGCTTGAACGGCATGGAGATGATCGCCGGCGACAGCATCATCATGCCTAGCGCCATCAGGGTCGATGCCACCACGAGGTCGATCACCAGGAAAGGCAGGAAGATCAGGAAGCCGATCTGGAACGCCGTCTTCAGCTCGGACGTGATGTAGGCCGGCAGCAGGATGGAGAAAGGCACCTCCGCCGGACTGTTGAAGCGCGGCGCCTTGGCCATGTCGGCGAACATCTTCAGGTCGGTCTGGCGCGTCTGGCGGATCATGAAGCCGTGCAGCACGTTGCCGGTACGCGACACCGCTTCCTCGATCGAGATCTGGCCCTGACCATACGGCGTATAGGCGATGCGATTGATCTGATCCACCGCGGGCCGCATCACGAACAGCGAGAGGAACAGCGCCAGGCCGACCAGAACCTGATTGGGCGGCGTCTGCTGCAACCCCAGCGCCTGGCGCAGGATCGACAACACGATGATGATCCGGGTGAAGCTTGTCATCATCAGCAGCAGCGACGGCAACACCGTCAGCAGGCTCATCAGCACCAGGATCTGGAGCGACAGGGACAGCGGTTGTCCCGTGCCGCCGATGGTGCGGACGGCGCGATCCAGCCCGCCGCCAGGCGCGGCGGCCGGTGCGGCAGGCGCCGCCTGCGCCAGCACCGGGTGCGCCATCAGTACGGAGATCAGCAGCGCCACCGCGAGCAGCACAAGCGCCTTCAGCCCGCGCCCGCTGGCCTTCACCCCCGCCATGTCACGCATCGGGGAGCGCGAAATTGGGGGCGTCCGCCTCCGCAATCTTGTCGACCCGCCCGCGCGAGACGGCGAGCAGGATGCGCTTGCCGGAAAATTCCACCACCGCCAGCCGGCTCATCGGGCCCATCGGCACCGCATCGACGATGCGGATCGCGCGTTCGCGGCTGCCGAAACTCATGCCGGGCTGGAGCTTGCGGTAGAGCCACAGGCTCAACACCGCCAATCCCCCCACCAGCACCACCATGATGAACAGCTGGAGGAGGTAGGCGCCCATCATATCCGTCGTTCGATCCCCGACAGCCGCGCCTCGGTGGCGACGACGTCCACGACCCTTATGCCGAACTTGCCGCCGACCGTCACTACCTCTCCGCGCGCCACCAATGTGCCGTTGACCAGAATGTCGAGCAGCTCGTTGGCCTGGCGGTCCAGCTCGACCACCGATCCTTCGGCCAGGTCCATCAGCTCGGACAGTTTCAGGCTGGTCGATCCGACCTCGACCGACAGGCGCAGGGGGATGTCGGCCAGCAGGCGATAGTTGCGGCCGGCCGCGAGCCCGTCGAACGCAGGTGCTTCGGTCATGTCGCTCATCAAACCTGTCCTACCTTTTCGATCATCAGCGCGGCGCGCCCATCCTGTTCCCCGATAACGCCGTCCGCGATCCGGCGCGATCCCGCAAGCAGGGGCGTGCGCGGCGCCAGCGTGATCGGGATGACGTCCCCCGGCTTCAACGACAAGAGCTGCGCCACCGAAATCTCCGGACGCGCCAGGACGCTGCGCACCGGCAACGTGACCTCCTGCAACGCATCGCTCATCCGCCGGCGCCATTCGGTGCCGGTGCTCACATCCTCGTCATGGACGCGCGCGGCCATCTTTTCCTCGATCGGGCGCAGCATGGCGAGCGGATAAACCACCTCGATCTCGGACGGGCCGGCATCGGTGGCGATGGCGAAACGCTGGATCACGACCCCTTCGTCGCGCCGCAGGAAGGGCAGGTGGAGCACGCTCATCTCCTGCCCGGCCAGCGCCAGGTCGATCGGCGTCACCTCGTTCCAATGCTGCACCAGGATGGTCGACAGGCGATCGAGCAGGCGGCGGAGCAGCAATTCCTCGCTGGGGGTGAAATCGCCCGTCTTGGGCTGGCGACTGCCGCCGGGTGCGCCGCCGTAGAAGCTCTCCACCAGCCGCGCGACGAAATCGGGCTCGATCGCCACCAGCATCCCGCCCTTCAGCGGGCGCAGGCGGTAGAGCGTCAGGCTTACGGGGCCGCGCAGGCGATCCTGCCAGTCGCCATAGCTGATCGTTTCCAGCGGCTGCGCGCTGACGCCGATCCGGCCCCGCGCGATCGGCTCCAGCGCGGGCTTCAACGCGCGCGCCAGCTTGTCGCCCATCCGCTCCAGGCCGGTCAGCCGGGTCGGCCGGAAATCGTCCTGGCCCAAGGCGAACGGCTGCGCCTCCGGCCCGGAGGCAAAGGCCACGCCCGGCGTCGCCCCGGCGAGTTCGTCGAGGATCACCGCCGACTCAGCCGGAGCGAGCCTGCGCGTCATTGGATGATGAAGCTGGTGAAATAAACGTCGTCCACGCCGCCAAAGCCCTCGCGATGTTGCAGAACATGGTTGATCACGTCCTTCAGCCGCTTGCGCAATGCCAGTTTGCCTTCGGGCGTGTCCAGTGCGGACGCATCGGAGCTTGCCAGCACCTCCAGCACGGCCGAGCGGACCGGCATGTCGCTCTCTTCCAGATGCTTCACGACCTTTTCGTCGTAGAAGGTGGAGACGCCCAGACCCATCTGGAGGAAGCCGTCCGTATCGCGCAGGTTGGACGTGAACGGCTGTTCCATCGGATAATAAGTCGACTTGTAGACTTCCGGGTTGATGCGGGTGCCGTCCGGCAGGTCGGTGGGGCCGGACTGCCCTTCCTTCAGCACCAGCTTCGGGCGGTGCGGATCTTCCTTGTGGCCGCCGCTGCCGCCCGCCGCATACAGGCCCGCGCCGACGCCGCCGCCGATCAGCACCAGCGGCAGGACGCCGAACAGCACCAGCTTCTTGACCAGTCCGCTTTTCTTCTTGGGGGCTTCGGCCGCTGCCTTGTCGTCACTCATCGTCGCTCACCATCATGCGTAGAGCGCGTCCGCATCGCCGGACGCCGTCGAATCGGCTTCCGCCGTTCCCGACTGGTTACGCGCAAATGGTTGATGGCCGGTTGAGGATTGCCGATTCTGCCCACCCTGACCGTTCTGGGCGAGGGCCTGCTGCTGCTGCTGATGCTGCTGCTGACCCGATGGATTGTCCCAGCGCGACTGGCCGGAGGAGCCATTGTCCTGCTGGCGCACGTCCACCTGCGTGTCGCTGATCCGCAAGCCTTGCGCGCGCGCCTCCGCCACCAGGCGCGGCTGGTTGTCGACCAGCAGGTTGCGGGTGGCGTCGGTGTCGGCGGTCAGGCGGATCGAGGCGCCGTCGTCGCTGTGGGCGATGGCGACGCTAAGCGCGCCGAGATGCTGGGGATTGAGCTTGAAATGCAGGTTGTTGCCCCCGCCCGCCGAATGCGCGATCTCGCGCGCCAGCGTATCGAGCCATGCGCCGTCCTTGGCGACGGTCAGTTGCTGCTCCACGCCGATGTCGCTCGCGATCGGCGCGGCGCCGGCAAGGGCCGTGCCGGCCACGGGTTCGTTGACGCGCTGGGACAGCCCGATCGGCAGGGCCTCGGCGACGGTGCCGCCATCGGTACGGCGGCGCAGCACCGGCTGTGCGTCCGGCGTCGGCTTGGCGTCGCCAAGCGCCACGCTTTGTGCCGGCGCCTTGGCGGCGGCGCCGTTCGGAAGGGGTGCTGCGGTACCGCCGTCCTTCGCCTTCGCCTCCGCCGATCGGTCCTGCTGTGCGGCCGCCAGCAATGCCTTGAGCGAATCCGGCAGGGGGGTGCCGTCCGCCGCCGTGGACGTGGCGGTGGGCCGAGCCGGCTGAGCGGCATCCTTGGTCTGCTGATCGGTGCGGGGGAGCGCAACGGCAGGTGCGGCCTGTGTCGCGGCCATCGGAATGCCGGGCAGGGCGTTCGCCGCCGGCATGACCCTGGCGGCCGGGCTGCCGGCGATATTGGCGACCGGCGCTGCGGCAATCGGCTGAGCCTGCACCGGCGGCGCGGCAAAGGGGGCGAGCGCCAGCACGGCCATCGGCCCGGCGGCGATCGCGTCGGCCAGCGGATCGACGGCCTCGTCCTCCGTCGCGGCGGCAGCGTTCAGGTCGCTCGTGCCGTCGCTGGTCCCTTCCGCGACGCCGGGCAGTGTACCGGCCATCATCGTCTCGACCGCCGCCGCCGGTGGGATCGTTCCCGCCAGGCCATCGACGGGCAGCGCGATCGGCATGGCCGTGGACGGCGACACCGTTGCCAGCAACTCGGCAAAGGGATTGGGCAGGCCCGCGGGCACACCGGTCGCGGCCGCATCGCCGCCCGCAACCGTTCCGCCCGGCGTGCTGGCCGGGGCGAGAAGGGCGGACGCCCCACCCGCTGCGATCATTGTGTCAGCCACGTGCCGTGTCCTTGCCGTTGCGCGGGCGGATGCCCGCCATCATGCGGTCTTCGATCATGCGCTGGAGGTCGGCCACCGCCCGGGTCTGGAGCCGTTCGGCGCTTTCCCGCGCAATGTCGGCATCGCGCCGTTCGTCCGCGCGTGCCGATGCGGTCACCCGCGCGGCGTTGATGGCGCTGGTCAGGCCCTCGCGCACCGAATCCAGCCGCTGGCCCAATTCGCCGGTATTGGCGAGCGAAGCACCGCTCATCTGTCCCGTCGCCGGGATCAGGCTGGAGCGGAGCGCGGACAGTCGCGCGGCGTTGCCTTCCAGCTGCACCACCTTGCCCTCAGCCGTCGCGGCCTCGCTCACGGCGCGGAGGTGCTGGACCTCGCGGACTCGGGTGATTCGGGCGCGGCGCGCGGCAAGGGCTTTCATGCCCCGAAGTTATCGACCAGTTGCGTAACCGAGACGTTAAGAGTGATGAGTTCGTGCTGATCCTGGCGCAAAAATTCCAGGATCAGCGGCATGTGGGCGATGGCCGCGTCCACGATCGGATCGCTGCCGTCCTTGTACGCGCCCATCAGGATCAGATCGCGATTTTCCTCATACACCGACCACAGACGGCGCAGCGTGCGGGCGGCCATGGCGTGGGGTGGCGCGATGATGTCGGACATCACGCGGCTCAGCGACTTGCCCACGTCGATCGCGGGGAACACGCCCTGTTCGGCCAGCGCCCGCGACAGGATGATGTGCCCGTCGACGATCGCGCGCGCCGTGTCGACGATGGGGTCGGACGTGTCGTCGCCATCGGCCAGCACGGTGTAGAGGGCGGTGATCGACCCGCCGGTGCGGACGTCCACGCCGGCCCGCTCGCACAGACGCGGGATCAGGCCGAGCGCGGAGGGGGGATAGCCCTTCATCGTGGGCGGCTCACCCAGGCTGAGGCCGATTTCGCGCTGGGCATGGGCCACGCGCGTCAGCGAATCGACCAGCAGCAGCACGCGCTTGCCCTGATCGCGGAAATATTCGGCGATGGCGGTCGCCCGCATGGCGGCGCGCAGGCGCAGGATCGGGGGATGGTCCGCCGGCACCGCGACCACGGCCGTCTTGTGACGCACGCCGTCCAGCTTGGTGGCGAGGAAGTCGGACACTTCGCGGCTGCGTTCGCCGACCAGCCCGACCACGATCACGTCGGCCACGGCACCTTGCAGCATCTGCCCCATCAGCACCGACTTGCCGACGCCCGAACCGGCGGCGATGGCGATGCGCTGGCCCACGCCGGCGGTCAGCAGCGCGTTGATCGCGCGCACGCCGAAGTCGAACGGCTCGGTCACGCGGGCGCGATCGAGCGGGTTGGATCGCTTGCCGGCGAGCGGCCAGCGATCCCGGGTGGCGATCGGCCCCATGCCGTCGATCGGATTGCCGAGCGCGTCGACCACCCGGCCGAGCAGGGCATCGCCCACATCCACATGCGTGCCGCGCCGATCGGGTTCGACCCGCGCGCCGCAGCTGTGCGGCGCATCGGCGTCCAGCGCCATCAGCAAAGTACGGTCGCCGCGAAAGCCGACCACTTCCGCCAAGGCGGCATGGCCATCCGCATCGATCACGCGCGCATTGGCGCCGACCGGCTCGCGAAAGCCGGTCGCTTCCAGCATCAGCCCGTCATAGGCCGCCAGCCGACCGACCCGGCGCGGGCCGCTGCCCTCGATGTCGATCGCGTCCAGCATCGCCGCCGCGTGCGCGGCTAGGTCGTTCACTTGGGCGCACCCAGTCTGTCGAGCGCGGCGCGCAGCCGTTCCAGCCGGACATGCGGGCCATCCTCGACCCAGCCCGCGCCCGTGTCGAGCACGACGGACCCCGGCGCCAGCAGGGGATCGCCGACCATCTCCACGGCAAAGGTCGCCCCGGACAGGCGAACGATATCGGTCGGGTGGAGGCGCAGGCGCGAGGGCGTGGTTTCTTCCGCAATGGTGGCGGCAACGGAATGGCAGCGTTCGGCCAACGTGTCCGGATTGACCTCGACCTCGCCCACGATCTGGGTGACCAGGCGCAGCACGCTGGCGGACAGCACCGCCGCCAGACCGTCCGCACCACCCGGATTCAGCGCCTGGAGGCTGCTGGCGAGGTGGGCGAGCGCGACCTGTTCATGCTCAAGCTCGGCCAGAGCCAGCCTGCGGCCTTCCTCAAGCCCTTCGGCATAGCCCTGCGCCATCAGCGCCTCGACATCGACAGCCGGCTGCGCGGCGGGCGCGGGTGCGGCAGCGGCGTAAGGAAGCGGCGCTTCCTCGGTTTCGCCGGTGCTCCAACGCGAGAAGCCGGTCGGGTCGCCCACGCCGCGCGGCGCGAAGGTGCGGGCGCTGGGACGGGTCCACACCGGCACCCGCGCCATGTCGGCAAAGGCCGCCGCGCCATCAGACATAATCGTCGTCCTTGCCGCCCAGGTTGATCGTGCCTTCGGCCGCCATGCGGCGCGCGGTACCGAGCATGTCCTTCTGCGCTTCCTGAACCTCCGCCAGGCGCATCGGGCCCTTGTCCGCGATCGCGTCCTGGATCGACTGCGCCGCGCGGCTGGACATGCAGCCGAACATCTTGGTCTTGAGCCGCTCGTCCGCGCCCTTCAGCGCCACCACCAGGATGTCGCTGTCGACCGAGCGGAGCAGGGTGCCCATGCTCTTGTCGTCCAGCGCCATCAGATTGTCGAACACGAACATTTCGTCCTCGATCGACCGGGCCAGCGTCTTGTCGAGCTTTTGCAGCGCCTTGATGATCCGCTGTTCGGCGGTCTTGCGGGTGTTGTTGACGATCTGCGCCGCTTCGCTGGTGCCGCCGCGCTTGGTGGCGCCGCCCGACTTGGCCGGGGCCACGGGACGCAGCAGCAGCTCTTCCAGATCGGCGATCGCCTCAGCCGTCACCGGCCCGAGCGTGGCGACGCGCTGGATCAGGTCCGCCTGCATCTCGTCGGGCATCAATTGCAGCACGTCGGCGGCGATCGGCGGATCGAGGTGCGCCAGCACCAAAGCGACGATCTGCGGATGCTCATTCTCGACCAAGGCGGCAATGGTGCGCGGATCCATCCACTTCAGCGCCTCCAGCCCGTTGGAGCGGGTGGGCGGCGTGATGCGGGCCAACATGCTCTCGGCCCGCTCGTTGCCGAGCGCCTTGTGCATCATGCCGCGGATCTGCTGATCGGAATCGAAGCCGATGGTGGTGCGCTCGCGGGCGCGGACCACGAAGCTGTCGAGCACGCTGTTGACCTGCCGCTCGCTGACGTCAGCCACGCCGAACATGGCCCCGCCGAGATGCTGGACTTCCTGGGGGTCGAGCCGGCCGAGCAGCTGCGCCGCTTCCTCCTCGCCCAGCAGCATCAGCAGGATCGCGGCCGCCTGGCTGCCTTCGGGCACGGCACCGGGCGCGGTCATGGTCATGGTGTCGGCCTCAGCCATTCTGCTCGGCTCCACGGGGCATGTCGGCACGGATCAGGTCGCGGACGACCAGGGCGGCGCGATCGGGATCCTGCCGGACGAAGTTACGGATCAGGGCGGCGCGGTCGGCATAGCCGGGCGCGGCCTCGATCATGTCCAGCGTCACGGGTCGGTCGGGGTTGGCAACGGCATCGCTGACCAAGGCGGCGGCGATCTCGTTGCCGATGCTCGCATCGCGGCTCTCGTCGCGAGCAGGCAGCGCGGCGGCTGCTTCGGCCCCTCCCTTGGCCCCGGCGTTGCGCTTCTTCATCAGCGGACGGACCACGAAGAAGAAGGTCAGCAATGCGATCACCAGGCCGGTGCCGTTGCGGGCGGCCATGCCGACCCACGACGCCTCATACCATTTCGGCGCGTCGGCGGGTGTCGCCTCGATAAACTGGCGCGAGGAGAGGGCGAACTGGTCGCCACGGGCCTGATCGAAACCGACCGCGCCCTTGATCAGCTGCTCCAGCTGGGCAAGCTCAGCCGTGCCGCGCGGCTTGGCGCCCTGCTTCAGCGCCACCGCCACCGACAGCCGCTTGACGGTGCCGGTCGGGTTCTTGGTCACGGACACTTCGCGGCCGAGCTGGAAGGTGCGGTCGAACTGTTCGGACGTCTTGCCCTGGGTCGATGCGGCGGTGGTGCCCGGCTGGGCGCCGTTCGCACCGGGGGTCAGCGTCTGGTTCGGCTGGGTCGACACCTGCGCCGCGGTCGGCGCCTGGTTGGCTATCGCGCCGGGGATGCCGCCGGGCTGCTGGCCGTTGGCGGCGTCATTGGCCCATTCGCCCTTTTCGGCGGCGAGCACGGCCTGATCCTTGGGATAGGATTCCCGCGTCGCCTGCACCTCGGCGAAGTCGAGGTCGGCATGGACTTCGGCGGTGAAGCCGTCCGCGCCCACCAGCGGCGTCAGCAGCTTGGCCAGCGCCTCCTTGTAACGCTGCTCGATCTCGCCCTGCATCTCGATCTGACGATCGCCGGCGGCATCGCCGCCCTTGCGCGACAGGAGCTTGCCGGTCTGGTCGACGACCGAGACATTGTCCGGCGACAGGCCCGGCACCGACGTGGCGACCAGGTTCACGATCGCCTGCACCTGGCCTTCCGACAGAGCGCGGCCGGAGCGCAGGGTGAGCATGACGGAAGCGGAGGCCGGGGCCTGGTCGCGGACGAACACGCTCGGCTGCTCGGCAGCGAGGTGGACCTTGGCGCTGGCGACCGCGTCGATCGCCTCGATGGTGCGGGCCAGGTCTGTCTCGCGCGCGGTGCGCAGCCGTTCGCCCTCGACCGCGCGGCTCGCGCCCATCGGCAGCGACGCGATGACCGAGTCGCCATCCGGCGCGCTCTTGGGAAGGCCCGCCTGGGCGAGCAGCATCTTGGCGCGGTAGAAGTCGGTGTCGGACACGGTCAGCGCGCCGGTGTCGCGGTTGAGCGTGTACTTGATGCCCGACGTGGTGAGCGTGTCGGCCACCGCCGCCTTGTCCTGATCGCTCAGGCCGGCGAACAGATCGCGCTGCGGCCCGGTGGCGAACATGGTCCAGGCGAGCACCGCGATCAGGATCGCGGCGGCGACCCCGATCAGGGGCAGGCTCTTGGCGACCGCCGGCTGGCGGCTGAAGCTCTTCACGCGCTCCAGCACCGCGCCCGTGGGGGCGGCGGGGGTGGAGACGGGAACCGGGAGTGCTGCGTCGCTCATCGATTAAACCGGCATGCTCATGATGTCCTTGTAAGCGGACAGGAGTTTGTTGCGGACCTGAAGGGTCGTCTGAAAACCCATGGAGGCCTGTTCCCGGGCGAGCATCACGGCTGCGATGTCGGTGGTCTCACCCTTCATGTAGGCGTTAGTGGTTAATTCGGCGTTAGCCTGGCTGGCGTTGACGCTGTTCAGCGCGCTCTTCATCGCGCCCGGGAAATTGTCGGTCGCGGGGGCGGCGGGCGTGGCGGCGGCGATCGGCTTGGCGGCGTCGGTCGCGGCTTTTTGCAGGGCGCTGTTCTGCTGGAGAATGGCGCTCCGCATCTGCAGCAGGCTGGCGGGGGTGATGGTGGTCATGGTTCAGTGCGTCCTCACGCCGCCGCCCGCATGCCGGCAAGCCGGTAGCGGAGCGTGCGCTCGCTGATGCCGAGCAGCTGGGCGGTGCGCTGGCGATGTCCGCCGGTTGCGGCAAGGGCGTCCTCGATCGCGTCATATTCGGATTGCCGCGCCGCATCGGCGAGGCGGGTGGCGCCGCCCGCCGGGCTGGCGGCACGGGCGGATTCGGGCACGTAGCGGACGCTCTGCGCGGCGGCGAGCGTGCCGGCTTCGACGGTCAGGTCGCCGGTATCGACCCGGTCGCCCGAGCGCAGCAGCATGGCGCGCTGAAGCACATTTTCCAGCTCGCGGACATTGCCGGGCCAGCCATGGCTCATCAGCCGGTCCAGCGCCGCATTGGTCGGCCACGGGAAGCCGTCTCCCGGCGTCAGGTGGCGCAGCATCAGCGTCGCGCTGATCGCGCGCACGTCCAGCCGGCGTTCGGCCAGCGGCTTCAGCAGCAGCGGCATGACGTTCAGCCGCCAGTAGAGGTCGGCGCGGAAACGGCCCTCGGCCACCTCCGTCGCCAGGTCGCGATTGGCGGCCGCCACGACGCGGACGTTGATCGGCACCGGCTTGGTCGCGCCGATCGGCAGCACTTCGCGCTCCTGCAGCGCGCGGAGCAGCTTGGCCTGGAGCGACAGCGGCATCTCGGCAATTTCGTCCAGCAGCAGGGTGCCGCCATCGGCCGCGCGGAACAGGCCCTCGCCGGCGCCGGCGGCACCGGTGAAGGCGCCCTTCTGGTGGCCGAACAGCATCGCTTCCAGCATCGATTCGGGCAGAGCGGCGCAATTCACCGCCACGAACGGGCCAGCCGCGCGGGTCGAACGGGTGTGGATGAAGCGGGCCAGCCCTTCCTTGCCGGTGCCGGTCTCGCCCAACACCAGCACGGTTGCGTCATGCGCGGCGATGCGGGCAGCGAGCTTCAGGAAGGCGGCGCTTTCCGGTTCGCCGCAGGCCGGGCGACCTTCAGGCCGCACCAGTTCCGCGATCAGGGCATGGGCGAACGCCATGTCCGCGAAGCCGAAAGCGACCTCGGCCGGCAGGCCCTTGGCGGCGGGCGTGAAGGCAGGCTCGCCCTCGCGCACGGTGATCACGATGTCGGTGTGGCGGGCAAAGGCCTTCTCCGCAGCGGAGATGATCCGGATCAGGTCGCGGGGTGCCGCGTCGGCGGCCGCGATACGGCGGACGTCCAGCCCGACCCCGACCAGCCAGGGTGCCAGGGCCGGATCGGCAGATGCCGCGCCTTCGCTCAGTCCGATCTCGCTCATAACCGCTCCCCGAATCCGGCAAGATCTTGCCGTCGATGTGCCGGTTACGCCCCAATTAACTGCGGAAGTCTTAATAGGACGCGCGCGGGTGACGATCGCGCCTACCCGTGATGCACGCCCGTCACGCCCGCTCCCGACGCGCCCGTGCAAGGCCGGCGGCTCGCAGATTTTTCGGTTAAAGCCCGCGCCGTGCCGGCCGTTATGGCTGATCGAGGCGCGAACAGGACGGTGTCCGGATCGCCTGAATTGAGCGTGAAAGGAACATCCAGTGACTGTCATCAACACCAACGTCGCAGCTCTCCGGGCACAGAACGGCACGCGCATGGCCGACAACCAGCTGCAGACCGCGATGGAGCGTCTGTCGAGCGGCAAGCGCATCAACGGCGCGAAGGACGACGCCGCCGGTCTCGCCATCGCCTCCTCCATGACCGCCCAGATCCGCGGCATGAGCCAGGCGGTCCGCAACGCGAATGACGGCATGTCGATGGCGCAGACGGCGGATGGCGCGCTGGAAGAAGTCACCAACATGATGCAGCGCATCCGCGAGCTGGCGGTGCAGGCGTCGAGCGGCACCTATTCCAACGACGATCGCACCAACCTGAACACCGAAGTCACCGCGCTGAAGAATCAGATCACCGCGATCAAGACCAACACCAAGTTCAACGGTGTCGAGCTGTTCACCGGTTCGGGCGGTTCGGGCGGCACGGTCACGATCCAGACCGGCGCCTCGTCGGGCGATACGGTCAGCGTGGATTTCGCGGCACTCGACCTGACCAAGTTGTCGGACGTCGACCTGACCACCGCCACCAAGGCGCAGACGTCGATGGGCAAGGTTGACGACCTGCTGAAGACGGTGGCGACCAAGCGCGCCACGCTGGGTGCGTCGCAGAGCCGGTTGGAGGCGGTGGTGAACAACCTGTCGAGCAACATCACGAACCTGACCGACGCACGGTCGCGGATCGAGGATGCGGATTTCGGCGCGGAGACCACCAACCTCGCCAAGGCGCAGATCGTGGCCCAGGCATCCACCGCGATGCTAGCCCAGGCCAACCAGAGCGCCCAGTACGTGCTCTCGCTGCTCCGTTAAACGTCGGGCGACGGCCTCGACCCAGACGGGCGGACAAGCCCCCGGCGCCTTTTCCCCCCTCGGCGCCGGGGGCTTCTTCTTTTTGCGGGGCCCGCGCTCTAGTATAAGGAGCATGGGCATCCAGCACGGTCACGACCATCCGCACGGCCACGATCACGATCACGGCCATTCCCACGGCCATGGTCATGGCCACGACCATACGGCCGGCGCGACCGCGCGGGCGCTGGTGGTGGCTCTGCTGCTGACGGGCGTGGTGCTGGCGGCCGAGCTGGCCGGCGTGATCCTGTTCAACAGCCTGGCATTGTTATCCGACGCGGCGCACATGATGACGGACGTGGCCGCGCTCGCCATCGCGCTGATGGCGGTCCGCATCGGCGGCAAGCCGGCCGACGACCGCCGCACCTTCGGCTACAAGCGGCTGGAGATATTGGCCGCGACCTTCAACGCATTGCTGCTGGTGGCGGCGGCCATTTACGTCTTCATCGAAGCGATCGGCCGCTTCCGCGCGCCGGAGCCGGTGGCATCGTGGGGCATGTTGTGGGTGGCGGTCGGCGGGCTGGTCGCCAACCTGATCGCGATGCGGGTGCTGATGGCGAGCCGGGGCGAAAGCATGGCTGCGCGCGGCGCCTATCTGGAGGTGTGGGCCGATGCAATCGGGTCGGTCGGCGTGATCGCGGCCGCCTTGCTGATCCGCTACACAGGTGCGCTGTGGCTGGATCCGGTTGCGGCGATCGCTATCGCTTTGTGGGTGCTGCCGAGGACCTGGACGCTGCTGAGCGACACGATCAACGTGCTGCTGGAAGGCGTGCCGCGCGGGATCGACCTGGGCGAGATACGGCGGGTGATCCGCGGAGAGCCGGGCGTGGCCGACGTCCACGACCTGCACGTCTGGTCGATGTCGACCAGCCAGATCAACGGCACGGTGCACATCGCACTCGCGGGTGGCGTGAACGGCGATGCGGTGCGGCGCCGGGTCGCCGGCGTGCTGGAGCAACGCTTCGGCATCGGCCACGCGACCATTCAGGTCGAGCACGAGCCCTGTGGCGGCAGCGGACACATACATCCCTGACACGGCGTTTCGCAACCAGACGGCCGCCGCCGGGCGGGAGCTCAGCTCTTCAGCTTGGTGCGCAGCGAGCGGGCCTCCGCCGCCGACAGCGAGCGGTGAAAGGACAGGCCCTGCGTGTCGCCCTTGACCCACACGATGGTCGCGACGATCGACACGGACTTGATCGTCAGCATGATCTCCTCGCCCTTGGGCAGGTTGACGCTCTGGCAGCGCATAGCCGCGCCGTTGGGCGAGATGTTGGTGATCTCCACCTCGGTCGGCGCCAGGCGGTAGGCGGTGATCACGCCCGCAATGCCGGCCGAATGCCGGGTCTCCGCGCGGCGCTCCGCCGGGTCGATCCTCTTGTGAAGCTCAGCCATCACGAATTGCGCCAGCAGGGTCAGCTGCTTGCGCTCGCTTGGCGCAAGGCCGGTCCGGGGCTGGGGATCGGCGATGTGCAGCGTTCCGATGTTCAACCCGTCCCGCGTGACCAGCGGCGCACCGGCATAGAAGCGCACCTGGCCGTCCTGCACCTGCGGGTAGGCGTGGAAACGCGGATCGGCGGCCGCATCGGGCACCACCAGCACGTCCTTGGACAGGATGGCGTGGGTGGAAAAGGTCTGGTCCCGCCGCGTCTCGGCCGCGCCGGCGCCCGCCCGCGCCTTGCACCATTTCCGCTCTTCATCGACGAAACAGAGCGCGCTGGACTCCGTCAGGAACGCGGCGCGCGCCAGCATCACCGCGTCGTCGAACACCTTCTCCGGCTCCGTATCCAATATTTCATAGCGCCGCAGTTCCGCCAGCCGTGCAATCTCGTTGTCCGGCAACGGGTAGGAAGGTGTAAACAGCATAAACAACCTCTATCGCCAACGCCGCTGCACGCCGGTCGTATCCATCCGATCAATGTCGGGAATGGGCGAAAAGATCCAGATCATCTCCGCGGTAAGGGGCGGGTTAACAGCATTCAAATGTAACCGTTCGATAGCGTAAGCCGCTGCAACGTCGGCGCTATCGCCCGGCGAGGGGCCGGTCCGGTCGGATCAGTCGCCCCATTCCTTCAACGATTGGCGCAGGCGATCCAGCGCCGCTTTCTTGATCTGGCACACGCGCGCCGCGCCCACGCCCAGCACCTGGCCGATCTCGTCCAGGTTCAGTTCCTCCACGAAATACAACTGGAGCACCATTGCCTCCCGCTCGGGCAGGGACGCGATGTTGGCCGCCAATGCCGCGGCCAGCTGTTCGCGTTCCAGCGTCTGGTCGACGCGTTCCTCGACATCGGCGAACCACAGCGACTGGTCGGAATAGACCTCGTCGATCGACTCCTGTCGCGCGGCAATGGCGCTGTCGGCCATTTCCCGAAACTCGGCCGGGCCCATGCCCATGGCGATGGCGACCTCCGCCTCCGCCGGATGGCGGCCGAGTTTCGTTTCCAGCTTCGCCGTGGCCTCGTTGATCGCCTTGCGCTTGGCCATGGCCGACCGGCACAAGGTGGCGTGGCGGCGCAGATGGTCGATCATGTTGCCGCGAATGCGCACGGACGCATAGGTCGAGAAAGCGTGACCGCGATCTTCGTAGCTGTTCGCCGCTTCCACCAGCGCGATCATCCCGATCTGCACCAGATCCTCGACGTCGATCGCGCTGGAGACGCGGCCATGGACGTGCCACGCAATCTTGCGGACCAGGTTCATGTGGCTGCGCGCCAGTGCTTCCGGATCGGGGCGCGCAGGGCGCCGGCGATAGGTCATTGCGCCATCGGCGGGCAGGGTGTCGACGGCCAGGCTCATGCCGACACTCCCGGGTTACGCTGGGGCAGGCTGGGCGAGGGGGCGGGCACAGCGGCATTGCTGCCGATGATCGCCATCACCTCCACCGCCTTGCCGTCGGGGATCTCCAGGAAGGACATGATCGGGGTTTCCGGCAAATGGGGTTTGAGAAGTCGCGCCACCGCGCGCCGCGCCAGCGGCGAGGTGACGAGGGCGAAGCGCGTGGCGGTGGCCAGCAGCGGTCCGGCCGCCTGGTTGACCGCCGCGATCACGCGCTGCGCAAGTGCGGGTTCGAACGGATGCTGGGCATTCTGGCCGACGCGCACCGCCTGGCTGAGCAGGCCCTCCAGCTCCGCGTCGAAGGTGACCACCGGCAACGGCATGCGGACCGGCACGATCGTCTGCACGATCAGCGCGCCGATGCGCTGACGCACCGCTTCGTTCAGCAGCACCGGGTCGACGGTTTCGCGGGCCGCGTCGATCATCGCCTCCGCCACGCGGCGGAAATCCTTCAGCGGCACGCCTTCGGCCAGCAAGGCGCGGCACGATGCGGCCAGCTGCGCCAGGCTGAACGGCGCGGGCGTCAGGCCTGCGACCAGCTGCGGCGCGCTTTCCTTCAGCGCGTCGAGCAGTTTCTGCGCTTCGTCCATGCCGAACAGATCGTGCGCGGACTGGGCGATCAGCTGGTTGAGGTGGGTCGCGATCACGGTCGCGCCATCGACCACCGTATAGCCGGCGACGATCGCGTCCCCGCGCCGTTCCGGGCGGATCCACACGGCGTCCAGCCCGAAGCTGGGGTCGCGGACTGCGCGGCCCTCCACCCGGCTGATCAGCTCGCCGGAATCCAGGGCCAGCAGGTCTTCCGGCCAGCATTCATCCTCGCCCACGACCACGCCCGCCACCGTGATGCGGTAGCTGTTGGGGCCGAGCGAAAGGTTGTCGCGCACCCGCACCAGCGGCACCACGAAGCCGAGTTCGCGGCTGAGCTGGCGGCGGATGCCGGTGATGCGGGCCATCAGCGGCGCGCCCTTGCGCTCGTCCACCAGGCTGATCAGGCCGTAGCCCAGTTCCAGGCTGAGCGCGGCACCGTCCGACACCTCTTCCCAGCCGATGGAGGCGGGGTTGGGCGGCGGCGCTTCGGCCTCGGCGGCGGCGAGCAGGGGCGCGACCTTTTCGGCCTTGCGCAGCTTCCAAGCGATGCTGCCCGCAATGCCCGCGGCCGGCAGCATCATCAAATGCGGCATGCCCGGCAGGATGCCGAGGAAGCCCAAAATGGCGGCCACCGGCGTCCAGGCGCGCGACGATCCGAACTGGGTGGTGATCTGGTTGGACAGGTCAAGCGGGGAGGAGACGCGGGTGACGATGGCGGCGGCTGCGATCGACAGCAGCAAGGCCGGGATCTGCGCCACCAGCGCGTCGCCGATCGCCAGCTGGATATAGGTGGAGGCCGCGTCCGCCATCGACATGCCATGGCTGACCACGCCCAAAACGAGGCCGCCGACGATGTTGATGGCGAGGATCAAGACGCCCGCGACCGCGTCGCCCTTCACGAACTTGGACGCACCGTCCATCGAGCCGTAGAAGTCGGCCTCGGTCGCGACTTCCTGGCGGCGGAGCTTGGCGTCCTCGGGCGAGATCAGGCCGGCATTGAGGTCGGCGTCGATCGCCATCTGCTTGCCCGGCAAGGCGTCCAGGGTGAACCGCGCCGACACTTCGGACACGCGGCCGGCACCCTTGGTGATGACCACCAGGTTGATGATCATCAGGATGCCGAACACGAAGATGCCGACCGCATAATCGCCGCCGATCAGGAAGTGGCCGAACGCCTCGATCACGTGACCCGCCGCCGACGGGCCGGAATGGCCGTCCACCAGCACCACGCGGGTGGAGGCGACGTTCAGCGAAAGGCGGAGCAGGGTGGTGAACAGCAACACGGTCGGGAAGGCCGAGAAGTCGAGCGGCTTCGCGGCGTTCAGCGCCACCATCAGCACGGTCAGGCTGACCATGATGTTGGTGATGAAGCCGACGTCCAGCACGAAGCTGGGCACCGGCACGATCATCAGGCCGACCAGCATCAGGGTGGCGAGCGGCAGGATCGCCCCCTTCACGGAACCGATCCACACACTGCGATTGAGAGCCTTGGTCGCCATTGTCATCCTCGAACGGTCGATGACAGCTAAGCAAGGGGCGTGCCAGTTGGGGAGGTTGCCGGTCAGGCCGACGTCCGGTCAGGCCAGGGTAAATGACTCGGTTACCGAAACCGGCAAGATGATGCCCCCTTTGCCGAACGGCGCGGTAACCATTGCCGGCAAAATCCTGCCGGGCGGCAGGGAGCGTGCCGGCAACGGCAGCCCCATCGGTGATGGTGAAATCCATGCTCCCGTGAAGGCGGGAGCCCGGGAGCAGCAAGTACGTCGCTTCAGATTTTAGGCTCTCGCCTTCGCGGGAGCACAAACGTACCAGTACGGCAGGTCTTACCGCAGCAAACCCGCGCGGCCATAGGCCAGCGCGCGGGGCTGACCGGCGAGCGAGACCAGGCGATCAAGCTGGCGGCGGTTCTTGTCGGCAAGCTGGTTGACCAGCCCGCGTGCCGCCTCGGCGGTCTTCAAAGCATGGACCAGGGCGTCGCGCAGGCCGACACGGTCGTGCCAGGCATCCACGCCCCGCAATGCGTTGACGGCGGCGACAAGCTGGCCGTTGGCGTCGTGCAGGGCATCCACGTCGTTCGCAACCAGCGCCTCCGACAGCGCGGCCTGGGCGTGGATCAGCTGCTGAAGGGCGGCCTCGCTCATGCGCGTTCGGGCAGATCGAGGGCGATCATCCGCTCGGCAATGGCTTGCGGATCGATGGCGTAGGTGCCGTCGGCAATGGCGGCGCGGATCGCGGCCACCTTGCCGGTGTCGACCGGCGCGCCTTGGGCGGCCAGTTCGGCGGCGGGGCTTTTCGGCGTCGTCGCCGCGTGCGTGTCGGCCGTGGCGACCTTCGCCACCGGCTCGCTCCGCGACACCGCGTCGCCGCGCAGTTCGATGACGCGCGAGATGCCCGTCGGCCCCACTGCAGTGATCATCGTTGCATCCTTTTGCATCGCACTCGTCCGGTCCAACACTTGCCTGACCGATATAACGGCGCGACCGCCAATTATTTAAATCCTGGTAATTTGACGAGCCCCGCATCGACAACTTCCGCGAAAATCGGCCCTTTCTGGCTGTCGGTCTTGATGCGGATGCGGGCGCCGGGCGCGCCATCTTCCTGCGCCATCGCGGATACGGAGACGGTGAAACCCGGCGTATCCGCGATCAGGTCGACCGGATCGCCGCGCCGCACGACCGGCTCCGCCCTGATGGGCGCCGCATTGGTCATCGCGGTGGTCATCATGCCCGCCGGCGCGCCCTGCAACCGCATCAGCGGCACGCGGATGCGCCAGCCCGTGGCCGCGCAACGCAGCGCCACCGCGCCCATGGCCGGCGGGTCGATCTGGACGCTGGTGGGGCAGGTCGCCAGCTTCAGCCGGCGGTCGATCGGCGCGGCCGGGCCGCCGGGCTCACCGACGCCGGCACCCAGCGCGTTGATCACGCGGGCTTCCAGCGCGTCGATATTCTGGAACGGCGCGGCCGTCGCCGGCGCGGCAAGAAGGGCGAGCAGGGGCAGGAGGCGGGTCATCATACCCGCATGTTCAGCAAGGATCGTGCCAGCACCTGGCGCCGGCCGATCCTCAGCGCGCGCTGATCTGGATCGTCTGGCCGCCGCCAGTGGCGGGATCAATCGCGATAGCGATCC
The DNA here is from genome assembly GCF_934560975.1 of uncultured Sphingomonas sp. Classification (GTDB taxonomy): domain Bacteria; phylum Pseudomonadota; class Alphaproteobacteria; order Sphingomonadales; family Sphingomonadaceae; genus Sphingomonas_I. The sequence goes on from NZ_CAKTFO010000001.1 coordinate 175,099, forward strand.
GGTCCTGCGGGATGCCGGACTGCTGCAACGCGCGCGCCATCGCGGCGGTGCGCGCGGCGGCGAGCTCCCATCCGTCGAAGCGGGCGGCGGCGGGGTCCGTGCCCTTGCTCGACACGATCAGGGCGCCGCCGGGATGATCCTGCACGAAGCTGGTGATCCGGTCGCGCGCCTGGGGTCTCAGGATCGCCTCGCCCGGCTCGAACAAAGCGGGCGCGCGATCCTGGAATGCCACATTGTCCCGCACGCCGAACGCGGTGCGGAAGCCTGCCGACAAACGGGCGGGATCAGGGTTGGCCTGCAACATCACGAAGAAGCCGAGCAGCAGCAGGCACAGATCGGCGAAGCTCAGCGCCCACCGCTGACGCGCCGCCGTCTTCACGACGCCAGCCGCTGTTGGAGGATGTGCTGCGCGCCGCGGGCATGATCCAGTTCGGCGCGGGCGAGGGCGGTGAAGTGGTCCAGCGTCCGCCGCTGCCACGCCAGTTCCGCCTCCGACAATCGCTCCAGCCGATCGGCGACAGGCCCCGCCAGCAGGTTGGCGGCAAGGATGCCCCACAAGGTCGCGACCAAAGCCGTCGCCATCGGTGCGCCGAGCTGCGCGGGATCGTTCATGTGCGCGAACATGCGGATCAGGCCAAGCACGGTCGCCAGCATGCCCATGCCGGGCGCGGCATCCGCCACGTCGCGCCAGAAACGGATCACCATCGCATGGCGACGCGCGCGCGCCTCCAGCGTCTCGCTCGCCCAACGGCCATAGGCTTCGGACGAGGGGGCGTCGGCCAGCCGGCGCACGGCCTCGCGCAGGAAGCGGGCGGTGGTCTGGATGCGATCGACGCAGACGATGCTGCGGGCTTCCGCCATGCGCTCCGCCTGGCCGACTGCGACGATGGCGGCCTGTGCGTCCAGTTCGGGATCGGCGCAGAAGCAGGGGGTAAGTGCGGACATGCCGGCACGCGCGGCGCGCCATCCGCCGCGCAGCACGGCCGCCAGGACGGCGCCGCCCAGCACGATGGAAAGCGCCGCCGGGTCCAGCAGCCGCCCCAGTTGCGCGAAAAGATCCACCCCGACGCTCCTGCAATCCATTCTGGCAAGATCTTGCCGCATCCGGCAATCGGCTGCCGCTTCCGCCTTTTTCGTCGTGCCGGCCGGTGTGCGGAGCGGTGTCCGAACCAATTGGCACGGCCTTTGCACAACATCCGACGACATCGCCGTTCGATGCTGATCACGACCGGCGGCGCAGAAACTTTAGGCTGAAGCAAAGGAGGATCGACATGGCTGCCAACGATCCGATCTTCGGGATTGCGGGCGACGCATTGCGGCTGCGGTCGCAGCGCATGGCGTTGCTGGCGTCCAACATCGCCAATGCCGCGACCCCGAACTACAAGGCGCGCGACTTCGACTTCCAAAAGGCCCTCACCGCCGCCAATGCCGGCAGCGCGGCGGAAACGGCGGCCAACGGCGCGCTCGGCTATCGCGTGCCGCTGGAAACGTCGCTCGACGGCAACACGGTGGAGCTGTCTACCGAACAGACCCTGTTTGCCGAGAACGCGGTCCAGTATCGCACCACGCTCTCCTTCCTCCAGGGGCGCATGTCGACCCTGATGACCGCGATCAAGGGGGAGTAAGCCATGCGCACGCCCACCAACCTGTCGGTGTTCGACATTGCCGGGCGCGCCATGTCGGCGCAGCTCGTGCGGCTCAACACCACGGCGTCGAACATGGCCAATGCCGGATCGGTCTCCACCACCAAGGAAGGCGCCTTTCGCGCGCTGAAGCCGGTATTCGCCACCGTCGGCGCGCAGCCGGGCGTGGCGACCGTCCAGGCCAGCAAAGTGGTCGCCTCGCAGACCGAGCCGACCCAGCGCCACGACCCCAACAACCCGCTGGCGGACAAGGACGGCAACGTCTGGGACGCAGGCGTGGACCAGGCGTCCGAGCTCGTCGAGATGATGGAGAGCGCGCGCCAGTATCAGAACAACGTGCAGGTCCTCCAGACCAGCAAGTCCCTCATCATGGAAACCTTGAGGCTCGGCAAATGAGCAGCATTTCTACCGGTAACAGTTACCTCGACTCGCTGAACGCTGGCGCGAAGACCGCGGCGTCGGCGGGCAAGTCGAACAAGACGATCGACCAGGCCGGCTTCCTGAAGCTGCTGACCACGCAGCTGACCACGCAGGATCCGACCCAGCCGGTCGACAATTCGCAGATGGCCGCGCAGATGGCGCAATTCTCCAGCGTCACCGGCATTGCCGAGATGAACCAGTCGCTGAAGACCATGGCGAGCGACCTGGCAGCCTCCCGCTTCGGCGACGCATCGGGCTGGATCGGCCGCGCGGCGCTGGTGGACGGCAGCATTGCCGCGCCCGCCACCAACGGCGCCTATGCGGGCCAGATCTCGCTGCCGGCGGATGCCAAGGACGTGACGCTGTCCCTGATCGATGGCGCCGGCCAGACCGTCTACGCCAAGTCGCTGGGCGCCAAGTCGGCCGGCGACGTATCGTGGGCGTGGGACGGCAAGGACGCGAATAGCGGCGAACTCGCCAACAAGGGCCCGCTGCGCGTCATCGTCACCGCCGCCGGCACGGACAACAAGCCGGTGCCGCCGACGCTCTCGACCTGGACGGAGATCCAGTCGGTCCAGTCGCCCGCCACCGGCAGCACCAGGCTCAACACCGTCCTCGGCCAGTTCGCGCCGTCCGACGTGCTCCAGCTTTCCTGATCTCACGCTCTTCCCGAGGAGTAATCCATGACCTTCTTCACCTCGCTGTCCGGCCTCAAGGGCGCGCAGTCCGACCTGGGCGTCATTTCCAACAACGTCGCCAACGTGGCCTCGATCGGCTTCAAGAAGAGCCGCGCGGAATTCGGTGACCTCATCTCCGCCTCGCCGCTCCAGTCGGGCAACGTCGCCGGCCAGGGCACGCGCCTGAAGTCGATCAGCCAGCAATTCACGCAGGGCGGCTTCCAGACGTCCGACCGCGCGCTGGACCTCGCCATTTCCGGCCAGGGCTTCTTCGTGACCAAGAGCGACAGCCAGATGAGCTTCACCCGCAACGGCGCGTTCAGCATCGACGAGAACCGCTATCTGGTCGACAGCAACGGCGCCAACGTGCAGGTGCTGCCGGTCGACAGCCAGGGTTCGGTCACCGCCGCCGGCATCTCGTCCGCGCAGAGCCTGCAGGTTCCGCTGAGCGCCGGTACGCCGCGCGCCAGCACCACGCTGGACCTGTCCGCGACCTTTCCGACGGATTCGGACCTGCCGGCCACGCGCGACGCCTACAGCACGACCATTCCGTACAAGTTCGATCGCTACGACACCAAGAGTTACAATTATTCGAGCGCGACGACGGTCTATGACTCGGCCGGCAACCCGCAGCAGGCAACCCTGTATTACGTCCGTACGGCGGCACCCGGCTCCACGACCAAGACGCCGGTAGTGGACGCCGATGGTGCGCCGGTGCTCGGGGCGGACGGCAAGCCGACCTACACCAGCAGCACGTCGACCAGCAGCAAGTGGGAAGCCCACCTGTTCATCGGCGACCAGGAAGCGAGCGCGGACGGTTCAACCGTTACGAATCCGCCCAAGCCGCTGGAGCTGACCTTCTCCACCGAAGGTTCGCTGACCGCACCCAGCGGCTCGATCCAGTTCTCGCAGGTGCTGCCTTCGGGTGCGGCGGAGCCGATCGGCCTGAAGCTGACCTATGGCAGCGCCACGCGCCAGGCGGCGTCCACCTTCACGCCCGGATCGTTCCGTCAGGACGGCCGCGCGGCGGGCCAGCTCAACAACGTCGCGGTCGGCACCGACGGCCTCATCACCGCCACCTTCTCCGACGGCACGACGCAGAAGATCGGCAAGCTGATGATCGCCAATTTCGCCAACCCGAACGGCCTGCGCCAGCTGGGCGACAGCCGCTGGGGCTCCACCGGCCTGTCCGGCGAGGCGATCGTGTCGGAAGCGGGCTCGGGCTCGGCCGGGCTGATCCAGTCGGGCGCGCTGGAGCAGGCGAACGTCGACATCACGGAGGAGCTGGTCGCGCTGATCTCGGCGCAGCGCAACTTCTCCGCCAACGCCAAGGCGATCGAGACGGGCAACAACATGACCCAGACGATCATCAACCTGCGCAGCTGATAGGCGACGCGAAAGGGGCCTGACCGATGGACCGGCTGATCTATTCCTCCCTGGCGGGGATGCGCGGCGCGATGGCGCGCCAGACCACGACCGCCAGCAACCTGGCCAACGTGAACACCACCGGCTTCCGCGGCGAGATCAATGCCGCGGAGACGCTGTGGCTCCGCGGCGGCAAGCTGGAGGCACGCGCGACCACGTCGAGCGAGGTCACCGGCGCCAACATGTCGGCGGGCCCCGTCAGCGAGACCGGTCGCGAGCTGGACATCGCCATGAACGGCGACGCGCTGCTGGCGGTGCAGGCCAAGGACGGTTCGGAGGGCTATACCCGCCGGGGCGACCTGCAACTGACCGACAGCGGTCTGCTGACCACGGGCGACGGCGCGCCGGTGCTGGGGGAGGGCGGCCCCGTCACCCTGCCACGGGCCGACAGCATCACCATCAGCCAGGACGGCCAGATCTGGATCGTGCCCCAGGGCGGCGATCCCAAGGCCCCGCAGGCGGTGGAGAAACTGAAGCTGGTCACCGCCGCCGGGTCGCAGGTCGCCAAGGGGCTGGACGGCCTGTTCCGCGTCAAGGGTGAGGGGGCCTTGCCGTCCGATCCCGACGCCCGGCTTACGCCCAAGAGCCTGGAAGGCTCCAACGTCAACGCCACCCAGACGCTGGTCGACATGATCGACGCATCCCGTTCGTGGGAGGCCCAGGTCAAGATGCTCACCACGGCGCAGGATCTCGACAAGTCCGCCGCCGACCTCATGCGCCTGCCCGATTAAGGACCGATCCCGATGACCAACGCTGCTCTCCACGTCGCCCGCACTGGCCTTGACGCTCAGAACGAGCGGATGCGCGTGATCGCCAACAACCTGGCGAACGTGAACACGACCGGGTTCAAGCGCGACCGCGCCCAGTTCGAGACGCTGGCCTACCAGTCGATCACCGCGCCCGGCGCGCCGTCGTCCGACCAGAACAAATATGCCACCGGCCTCAACCTCGGCTCGGGCGTGCAGATCATGGGCACGGCGCGGATCGATTCGCAGGGATCGATGCAGACCACCGGCAATGCGCTGGACATGGCGGTGGAAGGCAATGGCTTCTTCCAGGTGCTGCGCCCGGACGGGTCGACCGCTTATACCCGCGACGGCAATTTCAACCTGAGCGCGGACGGCACCATCGTCACGTCGGACGGCCTGCCGCTCCAGCCGCAGATGCAGATCCCGGACGGCGCGCAGCAGATCACGATCGGCGCCGACGGCACCGTCTCCGCGACGTTGCAGGGGCAGACCGAGGCGACGGTGATCGGCAAGGTCCAGCTGGCGCGCTTCACCAATCCGGCGGGCCTGCAATCGGCCGGCAACAACCTGCTGACCGAAACCGCCGCTTCGGGCGCGCCGCAGGTGGGCGATGCCGGGGTCGATGGCCGCGGCGCGATCCGCCAGGGCAATCTGGAAGCCTCCAACGTCAACATCGTGGAGGAGCTGGTCGACATGATCGAGACCCAGCGCGCCTATGAGGTCAATTCCAAGATGATCAAGGCGACGGACGAAATGCTCCAATACGCCAACCAGCAGCTGTGAGGGGAGGGGCCGTGACGCGATCCATCCTCCTCCTCGGCGCGGCGGTGACGCTGGCCGTGTCGCCGGCGCAGGCCGGCCTGTTCGGCGGCGGCAAGGCCAAGGCGCAGCAGCAGCGCGCCGAATATGCGCCCACCATGGTGCCGATGGCGGTCGCGCCGCCGGTCGCGGACGGCGCGATCTTCCATGCCGCCAACGGCTATGCCCCGCTCACCTCCGGCCAGCGCGCGGCGACGGTGGGCGACGTGCTGACCATCATCCTCGCGGAAAAGACGCAGGCGGTGAAGAGCAACAGCGCGTCCACCGACCGCAACGGCTCGATCGGCCTGACCCCGCCGTCGGCTGGCCCGCTGGCGCTGTTCAGCCCGGCCGAGGCGTCGGTCAGCGGCGGCGGCAGGTTCGACGGCAAGGGGGCAGCCGCGCAGTCCAACGCGCTGTCGGGCGAGATCAGCGTCACCGTGGCGCAGGTCTATCCCAACGGCACGATGCTGGTACGCGGCGAGAAGCTGCTGACCCTGAATCGCGGTGACGAGCAGATCCGCATTTCGGGCATCGTCCGCGCGGCCGACATCGACCTCTATAACCGCGTGCCGTCCACCCGCGTCGCCGATGCGCGCATCAGCTATTCGGGTACGGGCGAGATCGCGCGGGCAAGTCGTCAAGGCTGGCTTAACCGTTTCTTTTCAATCTTGAGTCCATTTTAGGCGCCATGATGAGGATCTTGAGCGCCCTTTTCGCCCTTTTGCTGATCACCGCGCCCGCCATGGCCGAGCGAATCAAGGATCTCGGCCACTTTCAGGGGCTGCGGTCCAACCAGCTTACCGGCTACGGCATCGTGGTCGGCCTGGCGGGTACGGGCGACGACAATCTGGAATATACGACCCAGGGGATGCGCAGCGTCGCGTCCCGGTTCGGGATGCAATTGCCGGCGGGCGTCAATCCCGCGCTCAAGAATGCAGCAGCGGTCATCATCACCGCTGATCTGCCCGCCTTCGCCAAGCCGGGCGAGAGGCTGGACATCACGGTCGCCGCGATGGGCAAGGCCAAGTCGCTGCGCGGCGGCACATTGCTGATGTCGCCGTTGCAGGGCGCGGATGGGCAGATCTATGCCATGGCGCAGGGCAATCTCGCTGTCGGCGGGCTCGGCATCGATGCGGCGGACGGATCCAAGATCACGGTCAACGTGCCGACCGCCGGGCGTATTCCCGGCGGGGCGACGGTGGAGCGTGCGGTGGATGCGGGCTTCGCGACCACGCCCGAACTGCGCTTCAACCTGGCGGAGGCGGACCTGACTACGGTAGGCCGCGTCGCCAATGCCATCAACGCCAGCCTGGGCGCCGGACGTGCGCGCGCGATAGACGCGGTGACGGTGGCGATCGCCGCCCCGCAGGGTGCGGAGTTGCGCACCGCTTTGATGGGGCAGATCGAGGATCTGTCGGTCGATCCCGCCGATGCGGCGGCCAAGGTGATCGTGAATGCGCGCACCGGCACGGTCGTCATCAACGGCGCGGTCCGTATCGCGCCGGCCGCCGTTACGCACGGCAAGCTGACGGTCAAGGTCAACGAGAATTACCGCGTGTCGCAGCCGGAAGGCTTCAGCCGTGGCCAGACCGCGGTCGTGCCGAAGAGCAATATCGATGTCGAGGAGGAACGCCGCCCGATGTTCCGTTTCGCCGGCGGCGCGAGCCTGGCCGACATCGTCAAGGCGGTGAACGCCATCGGCGCGTCGCCGGCCGACCTGGTCGCCATCCTGGAGGCACTGAAGGAAGCCGGCGCGATGAAGGCGGAACTGGTGGTCCTGTGACGACGCCGATCGCCTCCGTCACGCAGGGTCTCGCCCCGGCTGCTTCCAAGGTCGATCCGGCCGAGCTGAAGCAGCTGAAGGAGACGGCCAAGCAGTTCGAGGCGGTGTTCCTGCGCCAGCTGATCGGGACCATGCGCTCGGCCAGCCTGGGCGACGGCGTGTTCGATTCCAGCTCCACCGAACAGTTCCGCGACATGGCGGATGCCCGCACAGCCGAAGCCATGGCGGGCAAGGGCGCACTGGGCGTCGCCGACCTGCTGGTGAAGCAGTTCGGCGCGCGGCTCGCCACCACCACGCCCAAGGATGCGGCCCCGACGCCGGCCGCGCCCAAGGATGAGGGCCCGGCAAAGTGACCGACATCCTCTCCATCGGCCGCTCGGGCCTGCTCGCCTATCGCGATGCGATTGCGGGCGTGTCGGAGAATGTCGCCAACGCCAATACGGACGGCTTCGCCCGGCGTCAGGTGACGCTGAAGGAGCAATATAGCAACACCGGTCCGACTTTCCTGTCGCGCAGTGCCGGCAACTTCAACGGCGTGCAGGCGGCGTCCGTCTCCCGCGTGTGGGATCAGTATCGCGCCGCCAATGCGTGGAGCGCGAATTCCGATGCCTCCATGGCAAGCGCGCGTTCGCAATGGATGGGCACGGTCGAGGACGGGCTGAACGACGGGGATTCGGGGGTGGGCGTGAAGCTCACCGCCATCTTCACCAGCGCCGCCACCCTGGCGTCCAACCCCAATGACGCGACGCTGCGGCAGAGCCTGCTCTATGCGGTGGGCGAGGGCGCGGCGTCGATCACCCGGACGGAGGCCAACCTCCACAAGATCGGCGACGGCCTGTCCAGCCAGGCCAATACGCTGGCGGCGCAGACCAACGATGCGCTGGTGGCGCTCGGCCGGGTCAACGTGGCGCTGAAGACCGCGCCAGAGGGCACATCCGGCCGCGCCTCGCTGGAGGATCAGCGCGACAGCCTGATCCAGACGATCAGCTCGGCGGTCGGTGTCGACGTGACCTTGGACAAGTTCGGCGCGGCCGAACTGCGGCTGAACGACAATGGCGGCCCGCTGCTGCTCGGCTCCGCCCGCAACGACGTCGGCGCGATCGAGGTGCAGACGGCAAGCGACGGTCGCCTCGCCTTCGGTGTGCAGATGTATGACAGCGGCAGCCCGGTGACCGTCACCGCCGGTACGCTGGCCGGCATGGCCGATGCCGCGACGGTGATCTCCGACCGGCGACGGCAGCTCGACGGCCTGGCCGGATCGCTCGCGAGCGACCTCAATGCCTGGCAGGCGCAGGGCAAGGACCTGAAGGGGGCGGCCGGCAAGCCGCTGCTGACCGGCACCACCGCCGCCACGTTGGCGATCGCGATCAGCGATCCGGCCGAAATCGCCGCGTCGGACGGCAAGACCGCCAATGGCAACCTGGTCGCGATGCAGACGCTGCGCGGCAATGACGGCGTGGAATCCGGCTGGCGCGTGATCGTGTCGGATCAGGCGCTGCGTGTCGCATCGACGGAGGCGCAGGCCAAGACCGCCGGCACGCAGAAGGACAGCGCCTATACCGCGCTGGACAATGTGTCGGGCGTGGACCTGGACAATGAGGCCGCGAACCTGATGCGCTTCCAGCAGGCCTATTCCGCCTCCGCCAAGATCATCCAGGCGTCGCGTGAGACGCTGCAAGACATTCTCGCGCTCTTCTAGGGATCCACGTCATGCTCAGCGCCACACGCTATCGCGCCACCGTGGAGATCGGTCGCCAGAACGACCTGACGTCCGACATCGCGAAGCTCCAGCAGTCCATTTCCAGCACCAAGCGGCTGTCCAAGGCGTCGGACGATCCCGCCGCAGCGACCCGCATCAGCGAGCTTCGCCAGGTGCAGGCGGACGAGCTTGTGTGGAAGAACAACATCAACACCGGTGCGTCGGTCGCGGCGGCGGTGGACAACCGCCTCGGCGGCATCGGCGACGTGCTGAACCGCGCCAAGGAACTGATCCTGCGCGGCCGCAACGATTCCACCTCTCCCTCCGACCGGCAGGCGATCGCCCTCTCCCTGCGGGAACTGGCGACCGACCTGGATTCGAGCGCGACGGCGACCGACAGCTCCGGCAACGCGCTGTTCCCGACCGATCCGGCGTTCGGCATTCCCGTGTCCGAAACGCTCAGCCTGCCGGCGACGGTGACGCGATCCGACGTGTTCGACAATATCCCGACCGCGGACGGACCCCAGTCGTTGCAGCAGATGCTGCGCGGTGCGGCGGACGCCATCGTCAACACGAACCTGACCCAGCGCGCGACCGACGTCGCCGCATCGGTGGCGGCGGTAGACAACGGCATCGCGCACGTGATCGCGGTGCGCACCGACCAGGGCATCCGCGCCGCGCGCTTCGACGAAGCACGCGACTCGCTGGAAACCCGTGTCGAGCAGCACAAGGAGGAACGCTCCGTGCTGGAAGACACGGATCTGACCTATGCGCTCAGCACCATCCAGGCCAAGCAGCTGTCGTTGCAGGCGGCGCAGACCGTGTATGCGCAAACCATGAAGAGCACCCTGTTCGATCTGATCGGCTGATCGCGGCGCCGGCAAACCCCGTGTCTGCGTAAACCAGCTCTTCATCATAAAGATCTAGGCATTTTCGTCGTTAATCACGTTGGCGGAACCGGTGCTCGACAGCCCCGACATTCCGGCCGGCGTTTCGGTGAGCGGGGGAATGTTTCGAGATGTTTGCTGCGATCGGCCTGGTGGTCCTGCTCGGCATGGTGTTCGGCGGCTTTGCCTTCACCGGCGGTCACCTGGAACCTGTGCTGGAGGCGATCCCGCATGAGATGATCATCATCGGCGGCGCAGCGGTCGGCGCGATCGTCGCCGGCAATTCGATGAAGGAATTGAAGCAGCTGGGCGGCGGCGTTGCCAAGATCTTCAAGGGGCCGAAATACAACAAGAAGGATTATCTGGAGGTGATCTTCCTGGTGTCCAGCCTGATGAAGATGCTGCGCACCGATGGCCCCGTCGCGCTGGAACCGCATATCGAGGATCCGAAATCCTCCAGCGTGTTCGGCCAATATCCCAAGCTGTTGAAGGACGCGACGCTGGTCCACCTGATCACGGACACTTTGCGGCTGGTCGTGATCTCCTCCGGGACGCTCGATCCCCATGCGGTGGAGGACGTGATGGACAATGCGCTGAAGACGCACCACCATGACGACATCCGCCCGGCGGAAATGCTGCAGGGGCTGGCCGATGCGCTGCCCGCGCTGGGCATCGTCGCCGCCGTGCTGGGCGTGGTGAAGACGATGGGCTCCATCGACAAGCCGCCGTCGATCCTGGGCGCGATGATCGGTTCCGCGCTGGTCGGCACCTTCATGGGAGTGCTGCTGGCTTACGGCATTGTCGGCCCGTTCGCGAACCGCTGCAAGCAGGTGGTGGAGGCGGACGCGGCGATCTACGGCGTGGTGAAGCAGATCATCATCGCCTCGCTCCACGGCCATCCGTTGCCGCTGGTGATCGAGGCCGCGCGCTCGGGCATTTCCCACTCGAACCAGCCGGCCTTTGCCGACGTGTTCGACGGCATGCGGGGTCGCTGAGTCATGGCGGCACCAGCCAAACGGGGCAAGAACGAGCCCGCACCCCGCCCGATCATCGTCAAGAAGATCATCGCCGAGGCGCATGGCGGCCATCATGGCGGCGCGTGGAAGGTTGCCTATGCCGACTTCGTGACGGCGATGATGGCGTTCTTCCTGCTGCTGTGGATCCTCGGCGCCACCACGGAGAAGCAGCGCAAGGGCATTGCCGACTATTTTGCGCCGACCCTGGTCGAAATGAAGCTGAAGAGCGCGGGCTCCAACGGTCCGTTCGGCGGCGACAGCGTGATCGCCAAGGACAATTATCCGCATCGCGCGACCCAGACCGGCAGCAAATCGCTGACCATCCCCAAGGATGCGACCGGCGGCGCGTCGGAAGCGGCGGCGGCGCAGCGGCTGCGCGACCGGGTGCGCTTCGGCTTTCTCAAGAAGCAGATGATGGAGCGCATCGCCAAGGACAAGAATCTGGCCAAGTTTGCGCAGAACATCCGCTTCACCGACACGCGCGAAGGGCTGCGCATCGACCTGGTCGACAAGGCCGATTTCTCCATGTTCGCGGTCGGCACGGACCGGCTGCTGCCGCAGGCGTTCGTGCTGATGGGCAAGGTGGCGCAGGTGATCGCCGGCGTGCCCAATGGCGTGATCGTGCGCGGCCACACCGATTCGCTGCCTTATGCGGCCGGACGTTCGGTCAACAACTGGACGCTATCCAGCGGGCGGGCGGAGGCGACGCGCAAGGCGCTGGCCGACAATGGCGTGCCGGCCGCCCGCTTCGCCCGGATCGAGGGCGTGGCCGATCGTGAGCCGTTCATGCCGAATGACCGCTACGATCCGCGCAACCGCCGCATGTCGGTGACGCTCGCCTGGTCGGGGCCGACCGACGACGCAAACTCGGAGGCCAAGCTGGCGGACAGCGACCCGCGCGCGGGATCGAACGGATAAGGATGTAAGGGTAGGAAGCGCTCGATCGCTGCTCGCTCAGGCGAGCGGCATCGACAGCATGAGGTAAGCGAGCTTGGCCTGTGCCGGCGTCGGCTTCAACAGGTCGACCCGGCCCTGGCCCAGTGCGGACAGCGTGTCCATCGGGGCCGAGCCCGCCTCGGCGATGCCGGACGTGGTGGGATCGGCCGCGGACATGTCGGCATAGGCCAGTTGCACGCCGCCGATCGATCCCGCTCCGGGCAGCGATTGCACGAGGCTGCCGGGCACCAGCGCGCCGGGATCGCTCGCGACGGTCGCGGCGGCGCCGCCACCGTCCATGCCCGCATGGTCCAGCTTGTGGCCCATCAGCGCATAGACCTGGTCCAGCGATCGGGCGCTGCCGTCCCTGGCGTAGAAGATCGAGCGGTTGGCGCGCGCCTCCTGCGGGAACAGGTTGGCGGCGCAGGCCGAGCCGTTGTTGCACTGGGCGCGCAGGAACTTGGTCGCGCCGCCCAGCCCGAGGAAATGGGCGAAGTACAAGTCGGTGCCGTTGGCCGGGCGCCCGAGCGATCGGCCGAGGCTGTCGGCATTGTCGCTGGCATATTCGGCGGCCATCAGGGACGCGGGGCCGGCCTGCTCGCGCAGTCCGAACACCGCCTGGCGCATGGCGGGATCGACGGTGTAGCCGCCGCCGCGCTTCGCCTGGATCGCATCCGCCGCCCAGCCGAGGCCGTGCTTCGCGCCATGCTGTTTCACCACGCCCAGCCAGCTCTGGTCCAGGAACTGGTAGAGGCCGGTCGCGGTCGATCCACTGGCCTTGGCGGCGGGGTTCAGCCCGCTCTCGCTCTTGGCCTGCGCGAACAGGTAGCTGAAGTCCACGCCCGTCCGCTGCGCCGCCACGCCGATCGCTGAGCGCACGTCTTCACGCGCAGCCGACATCATGTTGGAAAGGCGGGTAAGCGTCACAAGCATCATCCGGCAGTGGGCGACCAGCCAAGCATGAAGGCAAAAGGTTAAGGGGCCGTTTAGCCGCGCAGCCCCTGCACAACTCGCCGCAATGCTCGGGAACCAAATGGGGCGGAGCGTGTTGCATCTGCAAACATGAGAAAAAAAGGGGCAGATCAACGTCGCCGCAAGGCGGGCGTTCGCGTGCATGGCGCATGGCTTGCGGTGTGCATGGCGTCTCCGTTCGCGTGTCCGGCAGGGGCGCAACCCGCGCCAGTCGCCGCTGACGCGCCGGTCACATTGGACGACGATGCCGCGTTCGAGCAGGCGCTGCCACCCTTGCAGGACATGGCGGTTCCGGCTGTGCCCGAGGCGGCGCCGGTCGAGAGTCCCGCTCCCGAACTCGCCCAGCCGCTGCCGCCGCTCGCCACGTTCGACCTGACCCCGCTGCCGCCGACCAGCGCGCAAGCCGCCAGGGGAGAGGCTCCGCGCCGTATCCCCTACACGGTCACGATCGAGGGGTTGCGCCAGGTCGACCTGGAGGATCGCTTTCGCGAATTGTCCGCCCTGCTCAACGACGGCAAGAAAGCCGCCAACGCAGCCCAGATCCGCGCGCGGGCGGGCGAGGATGTCGATCTGACCGAACGCCTGTTACGCTCGGCCGGCTATTTCGACGGCGTCGCAACCCTGGCGGTTCCCGATGCGGTGCAGCCCGACACGCCGGTTCCGGTCACCATCACGGCCACGCCCGGCGGCCTGTACAAGCTTGGCAGCGTCACCCTGACCGGGCTGGAGCCGGAGCCTTGTGGGCGCGCGCGCGACGCCCTTAACCTGAAGACGGGCGACCCGATCGTCGCCGCCGATGTGGAAGAGGCGGAGGCGCGCATCTCGCTCCGCCTGCCGGAGCAGGGCTATCCCTTCGTCAAGGTCGGTCAGCGCGACATCCTGCTCGACTCCGCCGCTTTGACCGGGGACTATACCCTGCCGGTGACCAGCGGCCCCAAGTCGCGCTTCGGCGTGCTGCGGACCGAGGGCGATCCGGTATTCGCGCTGGATCACCTCAACGTCTTTCCACGCTTCGACCGGGGCGAGATCTACGACAGCCGCAAGGTGGATGACCTGCGCCAGGCGCTGATCGGCACCAGCCTATTGTCCACCGTGTCGGTCGAACCGGTCCGCACCGGCGCGGTCCAGCCGGACGGGACGGAGGCGGTCGACCTGCTCGTCCGCCAGGCACGCGGCCGTGCGCGGACGCTGGCGGCCAGCGGCGGCTATGGCACGGGCGAGGGCGTGAAGGTCACGGGATCGTGGGAGCATCGCAACCTCTTCCCGCCCGAAGGCGCGCTGATCGTGGATGTCACGGCGGGTACGCAGCAGCAGGCGCTGGGGGCGACTTTCCGCCGATCCAATGCGGGATTGCGCGATCGTACCTTCCAGGCCGGCGCAACCGTCAGCCGGCAACGCTTCGACGCGTTCGACGCCGAGACTTTGACCCTGGGGACGAGCCTGTCGCGCCAGTCCACGCCGATCTGGCAGAAACGCTGGACCTATTCGGTGGGGGCCGAACTGACCGCCACCCGAGAAACGCCCTATGATCCCACGGACCTGACGCGGCCGCGCAACACCTACCTGATCGCGGCGCTGCCGTTGCAGGGCGGCTATGACGGGTCTGACAGCCTGCTCGACCCGACGCGCGGCGTACGGGTCACCGGCAAGCTGAGCCCGGAGGCGCAGAAGCAGACCACGCGTGGCGGCGGTTTCGATGGTTATGCCCGCATGTTGCTGGAAAGCAGCGCTTACCTGCCGGTTACGGGCAAGAATCTGGTGCTGGCAGGACGGGCGCGGGTCGGCTCCATCCTTGGCGCGGCGCGCGACGACATTGCGCCGTCGCGGCGGCTTTATGCCGGCGGCGGCGGATCGGTGCGCGGTTTCGGCTATCAGCAATTGGGGCCGAAAGACGTGAACAATGATCCGATCGGCGGCCGTTCGCTGACCGAGTTCGCGGTGGAGGCGCGCTACCGCTTCGGCAATTATGGCGTGGTGCCCTTCTTCGATGCGGGCCGTGTTGGGGAAGGCTCGATCCCTTCGATCAGCAACATGCGCTACGGCGTCGGCATCGGCGCGCGTTATTATACCAATTTCGGCCCGTTCCGGCTGGACGTCGCAACGCCGCTCGGTCGCAAGCCGGGTGAGTCCAAGGTGGCCGTCTACATTTCCATCGGGCAGGCCTTCTGATGGCGCTGCGTATCCTCAAGTGGATCGGCATCGCGATCGCCGCCCTGGTGCTGCTGGTGGTGGCGGTGCTGTTCGGGCTCAACACGCAGCCGGGAAAGCGGTTCATCGCCGACCAGCTGGGCGGTTTTTCGACCGCGTCCGGCCTGAACTTTCGCACCAGCCGCATCGAAGGGTCGATCTACGGCCGGATGGTGCTGCGTGATGTGGAGGTGCGCGATCCGCAGGGTGCGTTCCTGACCATCCCGGCATTGACCGTCGATTGGCGCCCGTTCGCCTATCTGCATTCCAAGATTGACGTGCGCCTGTTTTCGGCCGAGGCGATGACGCTGGCGCGCCGCCCCGCGCTGAAGGAAACGCCGTCCGACCCGAACGCGCCGACCCTGCCGGACATCGACCTGGCCATAACCCGGCTGCACGTCGGACGGCTGTTCGTCCAGCCGGCGGTTACGGGGCGGCGCCACATCGTCGGCATCGACGGTTCGGCGGAGATTGCGGACGGGCGCGCGCGATTGCGGCTCGACGCGGCCGCCCGGCGCGGGGCCAGCGTGGCCGGGGGCGACCGCCTGCGGATGATGCTGGACGCCGTTCCGGACAGCAACCGCTTCGCGCTGGATGCACGGCTGGCGGCGCCAAGCGGCGGCCTGATCGACAGCTATGGCAAGTTCGGCAAGCCGCTGACGCTCGCGATCAGCGGACGCGGCGATTGGGCGCATTGGCGGGGCCGCGCAACCGGCACGCTGGGTGGGCAGTCACTCGCCGGGCTGGACGTGGACGGGCGCAACGGCACCTTCCACACCGTGGGCCAGGTGCGTCCGGGTCTGGTCCTGACCGGTCCGGCGGCACGCCTGACCGAGCCGGCTATCGCACTGGACCTTACCACCCGTCTGGCGAACCGTACCGCCGACACCAGGCTGACCGCGCGGTCCGAAGCGTTTGCGCTGGATGTGGCCGGCCTGATCGACCTTGCGCAAAGCCGCTTCGACAATTTCGCGATCCGCGCCAAGCTGCTCCAGCCCGGCGCGGTGGCGCCGAACGTCGCGGCTAGCAATCTCCGCCTGACCGCGACGCTGGACGGCGCGTTCGCGACGCCGACGATCGACTACAAGGCGGCCGCCGACTTCATTGGCTTCGGCGCTACCCGCGTGGTCGGGCTGGCGATGAACGGCAAGGCGGTGATCGATGCCGACCGCATCCGCGTGCCGGTACATGCCACTGCGCGTGCCGTCAGCGGCCTGAACGCGGCGGCGGGCGGGCTGCTCACCAACCTCCGGCTCGACGGCGACCTGGCCTATCAGGACGGCAAGGTCGCGACCGACAATCTGCGCGTCCGTTCGGACGGGATCGACGCCACCGCCATCCTGCTCGCCGACATCGCCAAGGGCACCTATGCCGGCGCGCTGAAGGGACGGGTCAACGATTACCAGGTGAACGGCCTCGGCCGCATCAACCTGGTGACGGATGCCAAGCTGGTGCCCGGCATCAACGGCGGGTTTGCGATCCGCGGCAAGGTGCGCGTAGTGACGCGCCGGTTCGACAATGCGGCGGTGCGCGACCAGCTGGGCGGCAATGCCCTGATCACCGCCGACGTCGGCTATGACCTGGCGGGTGGCGCGGTGATCAGCAACCTTCGGCTGACTGCACCCCGCTTCCGGGTGACGGACGGGCGTGGTTTCTACCGGCCAGACGGGCGGCTTGCTTTCCATGCGTCGGCGCAATCGGTCGCTTACGGGCCGCTGCTGCTGGATGTTTCGGGAACGGTGGCGCGGCCAGTCGCGCGGTTGCGGGCGGCGCGGCCGGGCTTTGGCGTCGGGCTGGCGGGGGTCGAGGCGACCCTGACCGGCACGGCACGCGGCTATCGGGTGCGGGCGAGCGGCCAGTCCCCCTACGGCCCGCTCAACGTGGACGTGACGCTGAACAATAGTGGCGGGCCGGCCAGCTTCGACATCACCAGCGCGACCTTTGCCGGCATCCGCTTCGCCGGGCGGGTGGTGCAGACGGCGGCGGGGCCGTTCGCGGGTACGCTGACGGTCAACGGGCAGGGTTTGAACGGCCTCGTGCGGCTGGCCGCTGCCGGATCGGTGCAGCGCGCTGACATTGACCTGCGTGCCGCCTCGGCTCGCGTGCCGGGTCCCGCCCCGATCACCATCGGGAGCGGCGTGATCAAGGCAACCGTGCTGCTGCCCGACAGCGGCCCGTCCGTCACGGGTCAGTTCGCACTCGCCAACCTGCGCCAGGGCACCTTTGCCATCGGCCGCGCGCGCGGCCGGGTGAACTATGCCAATGGCCAGGGCCGTGTCGCGCTGACGGCGGCCGGTGGACAGGCCGGTGCACCCTTCAATCTGGCGGCGCAGGCGGCGTTGAGCCCGCAGCGCGTGCTCGCCAATATGCGCGGCACGATCAACGGCATCGCGGTCAGCCTCGCCCGGCCGGCGGTGGTGAGCAAGACGCCCATGGGCTGGCAGCTCGCGCCTGCGACGATCGTGGTGCCGCAGGGGCAGATGGACGTCAGCGGCACGTTCGGGCAGCGGACCAGCGCGCATGCCGTGCTGCGCAACCTCGATCTGTCCATCGCCAATGCCTTTGCGCCCGGCCTGGGCCTGGGTGGCAAGGCGACCGGCACGCTGGATTATGCCGCACGCGGGACGGTGCCCGACGTGCGGGCGCGGATCGACGTGGCGGGCCTGACCCGCACGGCATCGCTGACCGTGTCGGAGCCGGTCGACATCGCGCTGCTCGGTACGCTCAACGACGGCGGCGGCGACGTGCGCGCGCTGATCCGCCGCAATGGTGCGACGGTGGGCCGCGTGCAGGCGCAGCTGGCGCCACTCGGTGCCGGTGCTGCCCTGAGCGAGCGCCTGTTCGCCGCACCCCTGTCGGGCGGCATCCGCTACAACGGCCCGGCCGAGGTGCTGTGGACGCTGACCGGCATCGCCCGGCAGGAATTGTCCGGCCCGATCGCGATCGGCGCCGATTTCAGCGGGCGGCTCGATCGGCCGCAGATCACCGGCCTGATCCGCGCCAACGCTTTGCGCTATGAGAATGAGACGTTCGGCACGGTGCTGTCGAACATCGCGATCGATGGCCGCTTCACCCAGTCGGAACTGCTGCTGAACCGCCTGACCGCAAAGGCCGGTGGGGGCAGCATCAGCGCCAGCGGTCATGTTGGCCTGGATGCCGCCAGCGGTTTCCCGATCGACGTGCGCGCGACGCTCGACCGTGCCCAGCTGGCGCGCGGGGACGACCTCAACGCCACCGCATCGGGCACCATCGCCATCACCAACAGCCGGGCCGCGGGCGGGCTGATCAAGGGCGACCTGTCCATCCCCGAGGCGCGCTATCGCATCGTGCTGCAGGGCGGGGCGTCGGTGCCGCAGCTGACCGGCATTCGCCGCAAGGGCGCCCCCGCGACCCGTGCCGACGAGGGTGCCGCACTGCCGAGCAACTGGAAGCTCGACATCGGCATCCGCGCCGACAACCAGATCTTCGTGGAAGGCATGGGGCTGGAGGCCGAGTGGCGCACCAACATGCGGGTGACCGGCACGGCGACCACGCCATCGGTCGTCGGCCGGCTTGAGGTGGTGCGCGGCACCTACAGCTTCGCCGGCAAACGCTTCGACCTCGATCATGGCATCGTGACGTTCCAGGGCGGCCTGACCAATCCGGCGCTGGACATTGCCGCAACCACCACGGTCGATGACGTGACCGCGACCATCAACATCACCGGCTATGCCCAGGCGCCGCAGATTGCCTTCACCTCCACGCCCGCGCTGCCGCAGGACGAGGTGCTGTCGCGGCTGCTGTTCGGCAGCTCGGTCACCTCGCTGTCGCCGACCCAGGCGATCCAGCTGGCGGCGGCGCTGAATTCGCTGCGGGGAAGCGGCGGGGGCGGCCTCAACCCGCTGGGCAAGCTGCGCAGCGTGGCGGGCGTGGATCGCCTGCGCGTGCTAGGCGCGGACGAGGATGCGGGACGCGGCACGGCGCTGGCGGCGGGCAAATATATCAGCAACGACATCTATGTGGAGATCGTGACCGACGCGCGCGGCTTCACCGCCACCCAGCTGGAAATCGCCTTGTCCCGCGCGTTGAGCGTGCTGAGCCAGACGGGATCGTTCGGCGGGTCCAATGTCAGCCTGCGCTATCGCAAGACCTATTGAGGCGGGCTGGTAGCGAGCGGGGGGCGCGACGTTCATCTGGCGATGGCGGCGCCCGGCCGCCGGCGAACGGCGGTGGATGGCCCGAGAGGCGTGCGTTGTTCGGTTTCAGCAGCGGAGGCAATTTCGGGGTCCACGATGTTGCGGGGCGGGCGCGATGTCGCGGGCGTGGATCTTTTCGGGTGCGGACGGGACTGTGGTTCTCGTGGGGGGAGAGCCTGACATGCGGAACGATGTGACCTGACGCTTTGGGCTCCTGTTTTCGCGGGAGCACGGGGGCGCGTTGACGCCAGGGGACAGAAGCGCAGTCACCGCGTTCTCGCCCAAAGAAGGACAGCACCGGAGCGCCTTGGCACTTGGCGGCGCAGCTATGCCGAAGCGTTACCCGCGTGCCTGGTACGGGAGCCGGCTCAAAGGCGCCGTCCTGCGTGCGTCGGGACCATGACGGGGGACTCGCGAGCTGCACGATCGTCCGCACGGTCCACCCGCTGGGGAGTCTCTTGGGCGGGGGCGCACGTCGCCATGCCCGACGGTCTCATCGCCTTACCGCGCGTGGGGCATGCCTCACCCCCGCGCCGAGGTCTTCGCCGTCAGTGCGCGCGGTGGAACAGGCGGCCGACCACCATCGCAACCAGCGCGCCCACGGCCAGCCCGATCACGCCCGACGCGACCGCCGTCGCCAGCCACGTGATCGTGCCCGCCAGCGGCCCCGCATGTGCGCCGGCGGCATGGGCGACATGGTGGATGGTGCCGGCCGGTTCGGCCACGCCGAAGCCCTCCAGACCGTGCAGCAGGATGCCGCCGCCGACCCACAGCATCGCCGCCGTACCAACGGTGGCCAGCACCTGCGACAGGATCGGCATGGTCTTGACCAGCCCACGGCCGAGCGCGCGCACGGCGGCGGGGCGCCGCCGGGCGAGGTGCAGGCCGATATCGTCCAGCTTCACGATCACCCCCACCACCCCATAGACGCCGACGGTGATAGCCACCCCGACCAGCGCCAGCACGATCGCCTGGGTGAGTATGGGGGAGGCCGCCACCTGCGCCAGCGTGATCGCCATGATCTCCGCCGACAGGATCAGGTCGGTGCGGATCGCGCCGCTGACCTGCGTCGCTTCCAGCTGCGCGGGATCGACCGGGATGGCGGCCGCGTCCGCGTGCCCGTCATGGCCGCTGCCCAGCGCCTCCAACACCTTCTCCGCGCCTTCAAAGCAGAGGAAGGCGCCACCCAGCATCAGCAACGGGGTGATCGCCCACGGCAGAAAGGCGCTGAGCAGCAAAGCGGCGGGCAACAGGATCAGCAGCTTGTTGCGCAGCGAGCCGAGCGCGATCTTCAGGATGATCGGCAATTCGCGCTCGGGCGACAGGCCGGTGACGTAGCGCGGGGTAACGGCGGTGTCGTCCACCACCACGCCCACCGCCTTGGTGGCCGCCTTCTGCGCGGCGAGGCCGACATCGTCGATCGAGGCCGCCGCCAGCTTTGCGATACCCGCAACGTCGTCCAGCAGCGCGATCAATCCGGAAGCCATGCTTATGCCCTTGCAACCCGCCGGTGCGTCCGACGGCCCGGCTGTGTGGACGGCGCGCTCCGCTTAGGCAAGCGCGCGGGCTGTTTGGAAGCATGTCTCACGGGTGGTCCACTGCGCATCGTCCAAACCGCCGCCCGCTGGAGCGGGGCTGTTTGCGGGCTATTCAGACCAGGGCAGTGGGAGCAGGGTAACGACCACATCGGGCTGCACGGCGCGTGTTGCGCGCGAGCATAGTTGACCAGCCGCACCAACGGCGCGACCCTGCTTGCGCCGACAAGGGAGGGCATAGGTCCGTTCGCCTGATTGCGTGTGCCGGCATGGCCTTGATCGGAGGTGCCGCGCAGGGCTGTGCCCATTGCACCCTGTCGTCGGAAACCGGAGCCGTGCGGAAGGTGCTTGACCCGACAGATGACGCGGCAGCGGGCCTTGTCGTGTCGATGAGCGCACCGCCGAAGCTGATGCGGCTCGATTATGCCGGCGCGATCCAGGGCAAGCCGTCCTGCGATCTGGGTGCGTTCGCCGCAGGAGGTGTGGCCTACCGGCTTTTCGGGGGGCGACCAAGGCAGTCGGCACCGCACGGCGATACCGGACAAGACAGGCGATCCAATCGTTCGGGTCATGCTGGTGGTGGACATGACCGCCATCCTCCCGGCATCGTCGCGGTCCGGGGAGGCGAGGCCGGACGGCTCCCTGACCGCAACGCTAAGCCGCAAAGACCGTACCGGCTGGCATCATCATACGGGCATGCCCGATCCTGTCGCCTGGAAGCGTGACATGGCGGGAACCCCTGACGGGACCGCGACGCCGGTCTTTCGGATCGGTGCGCAGGGCAAGGGGTCGATCTTCATGCCGCCAAAGAGTTGAAGGCGGTTTCGCCACACCTGACGTCCCGATCTTCCATAACCCCGGGTTTGGCGGGATTCCTGTCGTGCAGGCGAGTGCGCATGGCGGCTACATGTGTCGGCGCCAGCCATGTGGTCGTCCCTGAACGATGCTACGGGCTGAGCACATGTCCTCAGATGAGCCCCCGCGCGTGCGGGGCATCGCGGCAAGGCTTTGGTTCGGCCTACCGAAAGGTCACGCCGGCGTCGCGCAGCAGCCGCCAGACGGAAACGTGGCTGGTCTGGACGCCGCGCTTGCCCAGTTCGTGGGCCAGCGTCTTGAGCGAGGTGCCGGGCTGCTGGCGCAGGCGCTCCAGCAGCCATTCGCGATGCGGTTCCAGCCAACGGCGCTGGTCGCGCCGTCCGCTCGGCCGCGCCGCGGCGGTGCCGGTGGTGCGGTGGCGGTTGGTCCACTTCACCACCGCCGATATGCTGACGCCGAGGGCGGCAGCGGTCGCGGCATAGGTTTCCCCGGCCGCGATCGCCTCCACCGCCTTCTGGCGCAGCTCGTCCGGATAGGCCTTGGGCACGGGCCGATCAGAACTTCAGCGTGCCGCCCAGCGAGAGGATGCGTCCGAGCTTGTAGTTGTTGATGTTGACGCGGGTGTCGTCGAAGCTTTGATATTCGCGATAGCGGCGACCCAGCAGGTTGCGCGCCTCGAACTTCAGCTCCAGCCCCTTGCCGATTCCGGTGAACCCTTCGCGGGCGACGAAGTCCAGCGACACGCCGGGACGTTCGAAAATGTCCGGCTGGCGGCTGGATCCCTGGATCGGGCCACGGTTGGTGACGCGCTTGCTCGCATAATTGAGCATCACGGTCTGTTGCGACAAGTGGTCGGTTGATTCCAGACCCAGCTGGAGGTTGACGATATGATCCGACTGGCCGGTCAGCGGCGCGCCTTCGCGGTACAGGACGTTGGCCGGCACCGCGCTGAGGTCGGGCCCGATCACCGTCTGGTCGCCCAGCTTCAGCTTGGAATGGGTGTAGGTGTAGTTGGCCGACAGCAGCACCCGGCGGCTGGTGAGGAAGTCCACGTCCAGCGTGTCGAGCGGCAGGTAATGGATCACCTCCGCCTCGGCACCGTACAGATCGGCCTTGGGCGCGTTGGCGAAGCCGGTGCGCAGCCCGCCGCCGCCGACGATGAAGCCGACCTGCTCGATCGGATTGTCGATCCGCTTGAAGAAGCCCGCTACCGAGATGCGCTGGTCACGCGCATAATAATATTCGTAGCGCGCTTCCGCATTCTTCAGCTTGCTGTCCGTCAGGAACGGGTTGCCCGTGAACTGACGGTCGGATTCCGGATCCTGATAGACCTGGAAGGCGAGTTCGCGGAATTGCGGGCGAGCGATCGTCTTGGACGCGGCCACGCGGAATTGCATGTCCTCCGCGAAATTCCAGGTGACCGTGGCGGCCGGGAGCCAGTAATCCTGCTTGATGAGGGTGGGGGCAAAACCGGTGCCAGCGGGCAGCACGCTCTGGCGGCCGTCTTCATAGCGGACGCCGAGGTTGACGCGCAGGCCCTGAAGCAGCTCCGCATCGACCTGGCCGTAGCCGGCATGGACCCTGAGGTCCGCCGCATAGGCGGCCGTGCCCTGTGCGCCGGAGGCGTCGGACAGGCGGATGTCGTAGGTGTAGATATTGTAGTCGGAGACCAGATAGTCCGGCCGCTCCTGTGCCACCGCGATCGGCAGCGCGCCACCGGCCGAGACATAGTCGAACAGGTAGCGGGACGAGGTGCGGTCGGTCTTGTTGTAGGCATAACCGCCGCTGATGCGGAGGTCGCGGGCGCCCGGCACGCGATAGGACAGGTCGACGCCGCCCGCCCACACATTCTCGTTCAGGTCGTTGAACGCGACGGAGGCGGACTGCCCGCCGGTGCGGCTGAGGAAGTTCACATAGTCCTTCGCCGTGCCGCGATCATAGGTGTAGGTGAAGTCCCGCTCATACGGGCTTTCGCGCTGCGAGTTGGCGTAACCGCCGCGCAGGTCGAGCGCGAGGTCGCCCATGTGGAACTCGCCCACTGCCTGCAGGTCGATCAGCTGGCGTTCGAACCAATAGGTATTCTGTTGCAGGATCGGCGGCGTACCCAGGAAATCCGGATTGGCGATCGGATCGGCATCCGCGACGCTGGCATTGTAGCCGGCCGACAGGCGGCCCTGCTTCAACGTGTCGCGGATGTAGAGGCCGGTCAGGCGCACCTTGTTGCGGTTCGCGTCATAGCCGACGCTGAGCAGCCCGCTGGTGACCGCGCGATTGTCGGTGATGACCGTGCGGAAGTCGCGCTGCAGGCTCGCCAGTTCGGGATCGTTGGCGGTCTGCTGACGGGTGTCGCGCGTGCGCCAGCCGTTGGAGAAGCTGGCCGAAGCGACGAAGCCCAGCTGACCCGCGCCGAGATCGACCGACTTGCCGGCCGACAGGTCCGCCGCGAAGTTCGGCGGCAGATGCTTGTTGCGCTGGAGCACGGTGGTGTCGGCGTTGGTCAGGCTGGCCGCGAACCCGCGCACGTCGGCGGCGGAGAAGTTGCTGCCGGCGACCACCGGATTGCCGCTGCGGATTGCGCCCTGGAGCAGGTCGGGCACGTCGCGCTTGCCGGTGTCGAAGCCCAGATAATCCAGCTTGCTGCCGTGATAGGTATAGCCCAGCTCATCGGTCGTCTGGGTGTCCCAGCTGCCGCTGACGCCGATGTTGAAGAAGCTTTCCTTGGGCACGGACGGGGTGGTGAGATTGATCACGCCGCCGCCGAACTCGCCCGGATAATTGGCGGAATAGCTCTTCTGCACGACCGCGCTGGCGATCACGCTGGTCGGGAAGATGTCGAGCGGGACGACGCGCTTGAGCGGCTCGGGCGACGGCAGCGGCAGGCCGTTGAGCAAGGCGGAGCTGTAGCGGTCACCGAGGCCGCGAACATAGACGAAGCCGTTGCCGACCACGCTGAGGCCGGTGACGCGGGTCAGCGCGCCGGCAATGTCGCCCTCGCCGGTCCGCGCGATTTCGGCGGAGGAGAGGACGCTGACGACCTGCGGCGTGGCGCGCACGGGATTGGGGATGTTGCGTCCGGTAACGACGATCTCGTCCGTGTCGGCACTGGCGCCGGGGGCGGAGATTTCGACCTGCTCCTGGGTATCCTGCGACCCCTGCACGGACGCACCGGGCGACGCGGTCGAGCCGGCGGTAGGTGCGGTCGGCGTGCCCACGGTCGGCGTGGACTGCGCATGCGCGATTGCGGGAGCCAGCGCCGTGCAGGACAGCAAGGCAAGGCGCCAAGCGTGACGGACGTCAATCATCGGTAAGTCCTTCTTTGCCGACGTCCGCCGCGATCATGGATCGCGACGGAGCCGGTTCCCCCAAGGTTGTGTGCGATCAGTTGGCCGGCGCGGCGGCGCAATTCGCGCTGGCCGAACCGAAGTTCAGCGTCACCGAATTGCAGGTCCAGTTCGCATACCAGGTGTCGGCGGAGTCGCGGACGGCGCCGATGTAGCTGGTGTTTGTGAAAAAGGCGCCGAGCGAGGCGGCGTTAAACGCGGAGACCGCACGCTCGCTGGCGCCATCGACGAAGACGTTGGTGAGCGACGAGGTGAAGGCGCTGTTGTTGTTGCTGCCGGCGTTGAAGACCGCCGCCACGTCCGTGCCGCTGACATTGTTGTCGTCACCGCGGAACGGCGTGGCGCAGCCGCTGAACACCACCGAGTTGAACACCGGCCGGCCGGCATCGTCCAGCGCCTGGTCGGGATTGCGGATGGTGGTGCCGTTGGTCGCGTCGATGTCGAGGCAGGCGGTGCCCTGCGGCGTGACCACGACGCCGTTGACGGCGGTGTAATCCGTGCCGCCGCGCAGCAGCATCGCGTTCAGGCCCTGCACGGTGGAACGCTGGATGAAGGTGAAGTTGGCGAGGCGGGTATTCTGGCGGGGCAGCGCGTCCTCGTTGCCGTTCGAGTCGGCCTCCACCATCGAGTCGCCGTTGGTGGCGTCGCGCTGGGCGGCGATCACGAACTGGATGAAGCCCTTGTAGCCGAGGTCGGTGTCGAGCGCGTCGTCGTCGGCGCCGGTGACCACCAGATACTTCAGGTTCGGACGGCCGCCGAAGATCTCGATGCCGTCATCCGAGCTGTTGTGGATCTGAAGGTGGTCGAGCGTGGTGCCGGAGCCGACGCCGCCCAGGGTCAGGCCCTGCAACTCGTTGCCCGGTGCGATGGCGAAGCCGGAATAGCGGATCTGGACATATTGCAGCGATCCGCTCGAATCCTCGGCCGTGGCGCCGCCGTAGAGCGAGCTGGTCGTGCCTTCCACGACGTTCTGGCACTGGGCCGAACCGCCGGCGACGGCCGTGTTGCAGTCGGAGATCGGCGCGCGGCCGAGCAGGACGATGCCGCCCCACAGACCCTGGCTCGAATCGGTGGTCGTGCCTTCGATGTTGGCGCGGGCGGTGAACACGATCGGGCTGACGGGCGTGCCGATGGCGTTCAGCTTGGAGCCGCGATTGACCACCAGATAGTCATTGCCCTGCGAGGCGAAGATCACCGTGCCGGCCTGGATGGTGAGGGTGGCGCGCTGGCCGCCCGAGGCATTACCGTCGCCGCCCACATCGGTACCGACATTGACCGGGCCGGACAGCGAGTAGCGGACGCCCGGCAGGTTCTGCAGCGTCAGGTCGCTGGAAATGCGGCCGGAAAGCTCGCAATTGCGCCAGTTGGTGGCGATGATTCCGCGATCGATCGTGCCGGTGGGGCAGTTCGCGGCCGGGCCGGTGCCGCCACCCGGATTGGTCGTTCCGCCGCCGGGGGGAGTGGTGCCGCCGCCATTGCCGGGGGGCGTCACGATCGTGCCCTCACCAGGCGAAGCGATGTCGTCGGCGCCGCAGGCGCTCAGCGCCATCGCGGCGCAGCCCAGCATCAGGAAAGACAGCTTGTTGGTCACGGATCGTCCCCTGTTCAGATCGGGTGATTTTGGCATGGCGGGTGCCAGCCTTCGGGGTGTTGCTAGTTTTGTTCCGTGACAGTTACATTACGCATCGGTGGATCAGTCCGATCAAATATACATCGGTGATGCCGGAATATTGTGTATCATACACGTTGGTGTAACACAGACGATACAAGAATGCCGCAGTCTCGAGCGGCAACACTGCGCCTACATGTCTGCTGTCAGGGCAATCGCCGTGATCTGCCTTTGTCCGTCGACGCGGCCAAGTTGGACCACCACGTCTATGACCTGCCGCGCGTAGGCGATCGTATCCTGTCGGCTGAGACCGATGCCGCTTTGCATTACCATCAAGGCCAGCTGTTCCAGCGCGCCCTGCGGCGAATTGGCGTGGACGGTGGAAAAGGAGCCGGGATGCCCGGTATTGATCGCGCGCAGGAAGCTGACGGCTTCGCGCCCACGCAGTTCGCCCAGCACGATCCGGTCCGGGCGGAGCCGCAACGCCGCCTGCAACAGGTCGTCGGTGGTGATCAGCGCCTCGCCCAGCTCGCCTTTTACCGCGATCAGCCCGAGGCCGTTGGGCCCGTGCAGCTTGATTTCCGGCGTATCCTCGACCGTGATGATCCGTTCCTGTGCGGGCACTTCGCGGAGCAGGGCATTGAGGAAGGTGGTCTTGCCGGTGGACGTGCCGCCGCTGATCAGGATCGTGCGCCGCCGGCGGACGGCTTCGCGCAGATAGGCGATCGGCGCGGCCTCCACGTCCGGCATCGCCGCGTCACCCGATGGCGCCAGGCGGCCATGGTCATAGGCGTCGAGCGTCAGGTCGACCATGCGGTGCCGCCGGATAGCCATCGCCCAATGGCCGTGCGTCGCCGATGGCCCGATGATCTGGACACGCGCGCCGCCGGGCAAGGTCGCCGCCAACAGCGGCCGTTCGCGATTGATCCCCTGATGGCTGATCCGGGCGATCTGCTCGGCCAGCCGGCGGAGGTGGAGGTCGTCGATCTCGGGTGCCGCGACGCGCAGCATCTCCGGCTCGCCCGCCGCCTCGATCCACATCTCGCCGGGACGGTTGATCAGGATCTCGCTCACCTCCTCGCGGTCCAGCCAGGCACGGAACGGCGCGAGATAGGCGCCGAGATAGACGCTCTCGGGCGGATCTGCAGGAACCAGGCGCGGTGCGCTGCTCATTCCTTGACCCATTCGCCCACGGTGGAGAAATCCAGGTCGCGCGCGGTGAAAACGCGGATCGGCTCGCCCTGGCGAACACGGATGGTGGGCGGGATCTGCCCGTCGCGCTGTGCGGCGACGCCGGCGGCATTCTGCCCCCCGCCGAGGATCACCGAACTGCCGCCGCTACCGATCGTACCGAGCGCGTCCACCACCGACAGCAGCATGGCCGAGCCGAACCGCTTCAGGAAATGCCCGTCCACCTGTCCGCCCAGGCCCGAACGGCCGGCGAAGTCGGTGGCGGGCGAGGCAAGCGCGATCGAAGCGCCGTCGGGTCGGATCAGCCGCGTCCAGATCACGTAGGCGCGGCGCTGCCCGGCCTGCAGCCCGGACTTGTACTGGCCGATCAGGCGGGAGGAGCGTGGGATCAGCACGCTGCGGCCGTCAAACGCCTTGATGTCGCGGCTGACCACCGCGCGGACATAGCCCGGCAGGTCGGTGTCGATCGCGGTTTCCAGCACCGCCGGGATCAGCGTGCCCTGCGTCACCGTGCTGGCGGGGTTGGCCATGCTGGTGGCGGTGGCGGTGTCGCTGGCTTCACCCGACAGGCGCGCGGCGAACTGTTCGTTCTCGCCACCGCCAGCGGTCTGCGCCGTGCCCGGCTTGGGCGTGCCGGGCGCAGTTGGCCCGCTGGCGGTGCCGGATGCCGGCGCACCGCTCGCGTCGAACACCACGGCCGGCGCGCGCCGCCGTTCTGCCGCGTCGCCCAACACGCCGGTGGGGTTGGGCGCGGGCGTGATCGCCTGCGGCGGGATGACCGGCATCACCACGGGCACGGGCGGAGCCGCCTGCGGCACGGGGGGGGGGGGCGCGGGCAGCGGAGCCACCACTGCCGAAGGTGCAGGCTGCACGCTCTGCTGTGGTGCGGAGCGGTGGCCGCTCATCGACCAGAAGGTCGCCCCGCCGAGCAGCAGTGCCACGCCGACACCCGCCGCCATGCCCATGCCGTCGCTCTTGCCGCGACGTTGCGCCACGACCGGAAAGCTGTTGCGGGTGGCAAGGGCCAGGCTCTGCGGGTCCATATGACCGCGCGGATCCAGGTCCGAGATCGGCCGCAGCACCACCACCGTCCCGGCTGCCGGCGTGGCGCGCGTGATGGTGTCGCTCATCGGGCAAGGCTCCGCTCGCTGGTCTGGTTGGCGGCGGTGCGCACGGGCTGGCGTGGTTCGGGCGTCAGGGTCGCCATCTCCTTGCCCCAGCGCAGCACCAATTGGCCGGGAACGCCGTCAACCACCACATAGTCGCCCTTGAGCGTGTGGTTGACCGGCCCCTCTACGCCCTTTTCGTCGCGGACCAGGATGGCGGGCATGGCAACGTCCGATCGCCAGCCGAGATAGACCGCGCGCCCGTCGTCGAACACGCGGGTCGGGATCAGTTGCTGGCTGCCCTGCGCCTTCCAGCCGAAGTTCAGGCTGGCGGGATCGGGTTCGGGCCGGCGTTCCGGCGCGGACGCGGCGGCCACCACCACCGGCGCGATCGGCCTTGGCGGGGCAGGGTAGGAGAAGCTGAGCACGTAAAGCGGGGTCGCCGCGCCGCCGGCCACCAGATCGAACAGGTAGGTGCGCTGGTCCGTCACCACAGTCATGTTGGTGCGCGCGCGGAGCGCGGTGGGCTTCACGAACAGCAGGTTGGCGCGCTTGTTGGGCGTGACCTGCCACACCGCGCTGTCGCCCACCGCCACATTTTCGATCCGTTCATCGTCCGAGAAGCGGATGGTCGCCTGCGTGCCGATCCTGCCGGGGACCGTCACGATGGTGGACGGTTCGTAGCGGCGGGTGACCACGCGGGCGTCGGCGGCATGCGCGGCCTGCGCCAACCCGGCCGTGGCGGCCAGCAGCATGGGGATGATGCGATACGGCCTCATGGCCGCTTCTCCTTGGATGAACCGATTGCCGATGAACCAGTGGGGGGTGAGCCGGCGGCAGCGGGGCGGAAACGGCTGCCCAGGCCACGCGCGCGGTCGAGCGTGCCGGACGAGCCGGCGGGGAACGAAGTGGACGCGCTTTGGGTGACGATGGTGCGGGTGCGATGCTCGCCCGCGCCGCCGCGTCCGCTTGTGCCGTCATTGGCGGCGGGCGGCAATGCGGCGACGATGGCGCGGGTGCGGGCCGCGTCGCCGCCGCCGACAGCCGCCGGCGTCGCCGGGTTGAGCGGATGGGCGGCACCGGCGGTTGCGGCAGCAATCGCTGCCGTGGCGGCGCCACGTTCCTCCCGCGCGGCACTGCCGGGCAGGCCCCACCCAGCGACGATGGCGCCGGCTGCCTTCAGCGCCATCACCATCAGCGCAAGATAAACCGACGCCAGCACGAACAATGCGCCCACCGTCCGTCCTTCGATCTGCCCACCCTGGTTGAGCGCGCGCACGATCGGCACGGCCAGTTCCAGCACGCCCGCGCCCAGCAGGATAGCGAACAAGGGCGTCACCGCCAGCATCACCACCGCCTTCAACCAGCCTTCAAACAGCCCGCGCGTGCCCGTGAACAGGGCGAATATGATGAAGATGGGGCCCAGGCCGAGCAAAGCCGCCAGCGCGATCTTGGCCGTCACCAGCACGCCGACCGTGCCAAGCAGCAGCATCAGTGCGGAAATCCACATCAGGTCGGTGGGCGTGAAGCTGCCCCCCGCCGCCTGCGCCGCCACCGGTGCGCCCGCCTGCGCCGCCGCCTGCGGCTGTGCGCTGCCCCCGGCGGAGGCGGCATCGGCGATGGCGTTGAACAGGATGTCGACACGGCTGGCGAACAGGTCGGTGGCCGATCCCTTGGCGCCCATGACGATGCCCGCCACCTGATCCGGCCCGCCGACCGCCAGGTTCCAGACGACCGACTGATAGGCGACCCACGACGTCGCAAAGGTCAGCACCAGGCCCAAGGTCATCATGCGCGGGGTCAGTGCCGACAGGCCGAGCGTGGTCCGACCGGTCAGCATGCCCACGGCGAGAAACGCCACATACAGGGTAAGCAGGATGGTGAGCGCAGGCAGCAGCGCGCCGTCCGCCCCGAACAGGCGGGTGAAGGCCAGCCCCGCCGCCTCGCCCGCGCGACAATCCACCATCCGCAGCGCCGCGGCGACGCTGCTCGATTGGGTCATGTCGAGGACGGGACAGCCGCTCACTCGGCGGCCTCCATGAACGCATCCTCGGCATCGGTGGGCGCAGGCCAGGGCGCGCCGACCAGCAGGGGATACCAGCGCGCGGGATCGTCGCCCACGTCGGCGCGGATGCGGTCGAGCCGGCGCACGCTCGCCTCCCGCCCCGACAGGACGGTCAGCATGTCGGGCATCCCCGACAGATCGAGCCGGGCGACCACCGAATGGTTGGCATGGCGCACCAGGAAGCAGCGACTGTGCGCGGGCAGGGTGCGGATCAGCTCCAGCTCATGCGCGGACAGGCCGAAGCCGGCACAATAATCCTCCTCGCGCGCCTTGGCATTGGGCGTGAAGATCATGGTCGCCGTCTGCTCGACGATGGCGGACGAGATGCGGCTGTCGAGCGCGTCGCGCGCGGACTGGGTGGCGAAACCGACCAATGCGTTGCGCTTGCGCAGCGTCTTCAGCCAGTCGCGGATGCGCTGGGCAAAGACCGGATCGTCCAACGCCTTCCAGCCTTCGTCGATCAGGATCATGGTCGGTTGCCCGTCCAGCCGCTCCTCAACCCGGTGGAACAGGTACATCATGACTGGCGTGCGCAGACGCGGCGCTTCCAGGATAGCCGTCATGTCGAAGCCGAGCGTCGCGGCGGACAGGTCCAGCTCGTCCGCCGCATTGTCGAACGCCCAGGCATGCTCGCCGCCATTGATCCACGGATCAAGGCGCGAGGCGAGGTCGCCCGGCTCCGGCCGGCGTCCACCGGCCAGCAATTCGCGGAAGTGGCGCAGACGGCGGAAGGCGGGATCGTGGTCGAAACAGGCGTCCACCGCATGGGCGACCGTGGCATGTTCTTCCGGCGTTTCCGGGGTCAGCAGGCTGCCCAGCCAGTCGCGCAGAAAGGCGCGGTTGGCGGCGTTGTCGGGCAGGCGCAGCGGGTTGAACCCGCTCGGCTCGCCCGGGCTGATCCGGCTGTAATGGCCGCCGATGCCGCGCAGGAAGATCTCCGCGCCGCGATCCTTGTCGAAGAAGATCGTGCGCGGCCCGAACTTCTGCGCCTGCGCGGTCAGGAAGTTGAGCACCACCGTCTTGCCCGAACCGGACGGGCCGATGACGGTGAAATTGCCGAGGTCGCCTTCGTGGAAGTTGAAGAAATAGGGCGTGGCGCTGGTCGTCTCCAGCACCGACACCGCATCGCCCCAATGGTTGCCGGTCGCCTGGCCGATGGCGAAGCCGTGTAGCGACAGGAAGCCCGCCGCATTGGCGGTCGACACCATCGCACGGCGCACCAGATACGCCTCGTTGCCGGGGAACTGGCCCCAGAACAAAGGCTCCAGATTGACGTCCTCGCGCACCGCGACCGCGCCGGTATCGGCCAACGCCGCGCCTGCCTGCGCCAGCATGGCGTCCAGCGTCTCCAGCGTCTCGCTCCGCACCAGCAGGCTGAGGTGATGGTCGCCGAAGCCGACCTGACCCGCGCCGAGTGCATCGCGCGCGCCGGCCATCTCGCGCCGCTCCGCCACCGCATCCTCGTCGGCCGAGCGCAGGCGGCGGAGCGCCAGGTCGATCCGTTCCTTGGCGATCTGCCGGTCGGCCGGCGCGAAGCTTTCGGTCAGCACCAGTTCGCACGGCAGGCGCAGCAGCCCGTCGAGGATGCCGGCGCTGGTCGCGTCGGGATATTCCTTGATCGACAGCATGCCGGCGAAACGCTGCCCGGCGGGCGTCCGCGTCTCGATCGCGTCCAGGCCGAAACTGACGCGAGCATATGGCAGGTAATGGCCGGCATCGACCTGCTCGGTCGGCATCCGCACCGGGCGCATCTCGCCATTGTAGAGCGCCGACAGCAATTCCAGCGGCTCCGAACAGAGGCCGCCCGCCCCCTCATACGCGCCCAGCATGCGGGCACCATAAGGCTGCAGGGCTGCGACCAAAGCCGTGGCGGCTGCCTCCAGCGCGCGCAGTTCGGCCGGGTCCAGGCCGTCATCCTGCCGCTTGGCGAAGCGGCGGCGCAGGCGATCGGGCCAGCCGGTCTTGCCGCGCGCGGGGCGGCGGACGATCGTCACGAACTGCTCGTTGATGAACAGCCGCCGGTCGGACAAGGCGGCGCGCCAGCGGCCGTCCAGTTCGGTCGCCAGCGGGCTGTCGAACTCCGTCTCCAGCTCCACCGAGATGCGGCGGCGGACGACGTGGTGATACACCACGAAGCGCGCGTCCAGCACGCTGCGCAACATCACCTCGCGCACCCCGAGATGATGGTCGAGCTGCGCCGAATCCTCCGTCTCGAACGACAGGCCCGGCACTTGCAGCGCCGTCATCAGCGATCCGTCGCGCAAGCCG
The DNA here is from genome assembly GCF_934560975.1 of uncultured Sphingomonas sp. Taxonomy (GTDB): domain Bacteria; phylum Pseudomonadota; class Alphaproteobacteria; order Sphingomonadales; family Sphingomonadaceae; genus Sphingomonas_I. Next base: position 208,400 of record NZ_CAKTFO010000001.1, read on the forward strand.
ATCACTCGGTCGTTGACGTGGCGCGCATAGGGCAGGCGGTCGCCGGCCTTGGCTTCCTTGTCGCCCCATGCGGCGGCGCCGATCCACTTGGTCATGCGGGCTTCCTCACGCCGAATAGCTGTTGCAGCCCCAGCGCTTCCAGTTGCGCGTGCGGGGGCAGCGGCTGACCTTGGTCAGCCACAGGTCGAAGATGCGCGGTTCGCGCAGGCAGGCGAAATAGCCGATGGCGTGAACGGCGAGCGCCACGGGCAGCGCCAGAAAGCTCCGCGTGATCAGGAACGCCTCGGTGGTGACCGCGGCGTTGATGATGAAATAGCTGTAGGTCACGCCCGCGAACATCTGCGGGCGAGTCAGCGCGCGAAAGACCGGCTGGCGCCGCAGGCTCATGGATCAGCCGCCCATCGCGGCGGTGGACTGGATGCCCGACACGATCGCGGAGGCGCCGAACAGGATGAAGCAGCCGATGATGACAGTCGCGCCGAAGCGCCAGTTCATCCGCCCGGTCAGCATCATGAAACCGACCATCGCGACCGCGATCACCGCGACGGCGGTGGCGACATTGCCCAACAGGGTCCCCTGCAACCAGCCGAGCGCGGCCACGATCGGCCCGGACCCGCGCGGATCCCCGGCGGCCTGCGCGAAAGCGGGGCTTGCGGCGCTGGCAGCGAACAGCGACGCCGCCGCAAGAGAACGGATGGACACGTCAGTTATCCTTCTTCTGAACAGGGGAGAGGTGATCGACGATGGACGCGACATAGGCGCGCGTCTCGGCAATTGCGGGAACGCCGCCGGCCTTCATCACGCGGCCGGGACCGGCATTGTAGGCGGCCAGCGCACGTTCGACGTCGCCGTCGAACAGGTCCAGCATCTGGCGAAGATAGCGGGCGCAGCCTTCCAGATTGCCGCGCGGATCGGCCGCGTCCACGCCCAACGCGCGGGCGGTCGCTGGCATCAGCTGGGCGAGGCCGCGCGCGCCCTTTGCCGACACCGCATCCGCGCGCCAGCGGCTTTCCTGCCAGACGAGGGCGGCGATCAGGCGCGGGCTCAGGTCGTAGCGGTGCGCCAGGTCGGCGACGATCGCGGCATAGCCCGCCGGAATGTCGCCGGCCTGGGGAATCGTCAGCGCGGCGTCGGGCACCATTCCGGCCTCGACCGCAAGCGGCGCGTCGTCCTCTTCCCCGCCGCTCCAGCGTACCTGGCCGGAACCGGTGCGGTAATGGGCCGTTCCGCCTCCATCGATCTCGATCACGTCGGCGCATGCCGGCGCGGTCGCAAGCGCTGCCATGACGGCCAGCGTAGCCGCCGTTGCAGCCCTGTTCACCTGGGCCAGACGTGACGATGTGTGGTGATGCCCCCGCATGGATATGCGCCGTAAAGGTGTAATGTGACTCTTGTGCGACACCCTCGCGCTGCTGTCGCCCGCACGTGGCATCCATGCGGCGGAGCAGAGCCGTACAGCCCGTCTTCACCAGGGCTGCCGCCTTTCGTATCGGGACCGCCTCAAGCGGACCCGCCGCCGTCTCGTTCATGGAACAGCGGCGGCGGACAGCCGAACTGCCCGCCGCTTGTGCTGGTTCAGGGTTGCTGCACGGTCATCGCCTGACCCTGATAGACCAGGCTGGTGGCGCCCGCTTCGGAGAAGTCGGGCACCGTCGCCCTGCCCGGCCCGTAGAAGCGGACGGCGATCGTCCGTGCGGCCGGCATCCCGTCATAGCCGCCTTCGCGCGCGCCGATCGTCAGCGTGCGGCTCGACTGATCCCAGCGCATCGGCACGCGGGCATATTTGCCCTGCGCATAGCCTGTGCTGACGCCGTCATCCTCGTAGAGCGAGAAGCTGCCGTCGGTGCCGGTGAAGACGTGCAGCACCAGCGGCCCGCCCTTGTTCTCGGCGGTGCTCATGACCGCGGGACCGGTCGGAATGATGGAGCCCGCGCGCACGAACAGCGGCATCCGCCCATAGGGCGCGGCGGCGCGGATCGTCTGGCCGCCGCGCGCGAACGCACCGCTGTTAAAGTCGTACCAGTCGGCGCCCGCCGGCAGGTACACGTTGCGCTCGCGTGCCTGGAAGGTGGTGACCGGCGCCACCAGGAATGCGCGGCCGAACAGATATTGGTCGTTGATGTCCCACGTCTTGCGGTCGGCAGCGAAGTCCATGACCATGCCGCGCATGATGGACCCGTCCTTCAGCGACGTGTCGGCGCCCAGCGTGTAGATGTACGGCATCAGGCGATAGCGCAGCGTGTCGTACCAGATCATCGACGCCTGCATCGCCGGGTCGCTCGCCGAAATCTCGTAGATCTCGCGATGCGGGAACTCGCCATGACTGCGGAACAAGGGCGAGAAGGCGCCGAACTGGAACCAGCGCAGGTTCAACTCCCGCCATTCCTGCTGCGCTTCCGGCAACTGCCGCGAGTAACGATCCTCGACCGAGAAACCGCCGATATCGTGCGTCCAGTTGGGGATGCCGGCCATGGAGATGTTCACCCCGGCCGAGATCTGCGCGCGCAGATCGTCCCAGCGCGCGGCGACGTCGCCCGACCACAAGGCCGAACTCGTCCGTTGCAGGCCGCCAAAGCCCGAGCGGGTCAGGATGAACGGCCGCACGTCGGGCCGCGCGGTGCGGAGCCCTTCGGCCATCCCCTCGGCATGGACCAGGGGGTAGCTGTTGAAGAAGGCCGCCGCCGGCCCGGATGCGGTCGGTCCCATGGCGTCGATCCGCTCCTCGATCGAGGAGTTGGAGTGGATGTCCGGCTCGGTTGCATCCATCCACCAGGCGTCGAAGCCCTTGGTCACCAATTTGTCGCGCACCTGCTGGAAGTAAAGCTGCCGCGCGCCGGGCGAATATGCGTCATAATCGGTATTGGCATAGCCCGGGCCGACCCAGTCCTTGCGCCCCGCCTTCAGGTTGCCCTGATACAGCCAGCCATGCGCGGCCATTGCCTTGGCATTGTCGGTGTTGGGATAGAATTTCGGCCAGACCGAGATCATGATCCGCGCGTTCATGGCGTGGACCTGGTCCACCATCTGCTGCGGCGTGGGAAAGCGGGTCTTGTCGAAATCGTGGCTGCCCCACTGGTCCTGCGGCCAGTAGAACCAGTCGAGCACGATGTTATCGAGCGGGATGCCGCGCTTGCGATATTCGCGCACCACGTTCAGCAACTGGTCCTGCGTTTCGTAACGCTGGCGGCTTTGCCAGAAGCCATAGGCCCATCGCGGCATCATGGAGGCGCGACCAGTGAGCTTGCGATAGTCGGCGACCACGCCGTCCATGCTGTCGGCGCCGACGAAGTAATAATCCAGCGCGTTGCCGACGTCCGACGACATCCACAGCGAGTGGCGGTCGGCATCGGGCAGGGGATCGCTGTGGAACAAGGCGAGGTAGCCGGCATTCGGCTCCCACTCGATCCGCACCTCGACCGGCTTGCCCTTGGTCATCGGCAGCTCGAAATTGTGGTACCAGGGGTTCCAGTTCGGGCGCCAGCGGTTCAGCACCTCCCTGCCGTCGGCGAACACCTTCACATAGCTGGACGAGTAGAGACGCAGCTTGTGCGTGCCGGTGAGCGTGGGGGTGACGGTGCCGGTCCACACCACCTTCTGCGTCTGTGCGGCGACGCCGGCCGTATTCTGTCCGCTGTCGGCCGACGCGACCGTCTTGGCCTTGGCCGCCGCCGGCCAGTTCGCCTGGTCGCGGATATATTGGTAGTTGATCGTCTGTTCGGTGCGGCTGACGGCCAGCTGCCCGCCCAGATAATAATCCGCCTTCCAGCCGCCATCCGCCTGCATCAGGTCATAGGGCTTGGGATTGCCGAAGCGGGTGATGGCGTTGCTGTCCCACAACAGGCCATAATTGCGGGTCGACACCACGAACGGCACCGCAATGTCCATGTTGTGCTGGGCGAGATCGACGTCCTCGCCATTATAGTTCATCTGGCCATTCTGGTGCTGGCCAAGCCCGTAAAAGCCTTCGTCGGTGCCGCGGTTGAACTGCTGCTGCGTCGCGACGAAGCCGCTGTTCTCGATCGTGATCGGGCGGATCGCGCCGCGCGCCGCCTCGTCCAGCACGGGCTTGCCCTGCGCGTCCAGGAAGCGGACATGCCCATCCTTCAACCGCACCTCGGCCGTGGCCTTGGCCAGCTTCAGCGTGACCAGCCCACCGCGCTTGGAGATGACGGGATTGCCGGCGGGGCCGGCCGTCACCATCAGGCTGCCGGGTATCTCGGTCAGCGTCTCGCCAGGCACCGCCGTGACGCGAAAGGCCGCATCTCCATAGGCCAGCACGCGCACGCGCTTGGCCGCGCCCGTGTCGGGCGTGACGACGATGCCCTGGTCGACGCGCTGGTAGGACGCGGCGCAGACGGGCGCGGCAAGGGCGATCAGCGCGGCGGAGGCGAGCAGGCGGACCATCGGTAAATCCTATCGAAGCGTGGAAAGAGTGACGCGGAGCAGCTGCGGAACGGAGGTGAAGTTCAGGCCCCAATCGGTCTGGTCGCCATTCCAGACGCGGTCGAATACCCATTGGCCCGCCGCATCATAATGGCCTTCCTCGGCCCGCAGGATCTGCGTCTGTTCGCCGGGCTTCGGCTCGGCCAGCGCCAGGTCGACGCGGGCATGCACGCCGGTGACCAGGAACTCGTCGGGGCCCAGTTGCGCCATCGCCGCGCCGCCCGACGGGAAGTCGTTGCCCTTGGGCTCGTCGGTCCCGAATTGCGGGCGTCCGAAGGTGACGGTAGCGCGCCAGCGGCCGAAACGCATCTCCTGCGCGTGCTTGGCGGCGGGATTTGTCGGTTCGGCGACGCCCTGCGTCTTGCCTTCCAGCGCCAGCTTCGGCCAGACGCGGACCAGCTGGCCGAACAGGCGATAGTTCAGGGCAAAGCCGCTGATCGCTTCGTCATCCAGCTTGGCTGCGCCCAGCGGAAAGTTGGTATAGCCGGTGAAGTCCAGCCCGAACGGCGAGAAGCCGATCGCGCCCTTGCCCACGACCGGGAAGAAGAAGCGGGAATAGACCTTGCTGCTGCCGGTTTCGGGCACAAACAGCGGATTGTCGGCGCGATTATATTGGTCGAGGAACCCGATATAGTCGCCATGGTCGGTGTTGTAGATGTCGGGTGCCTCGATATCGATCGCGGGCGCGGCGGCCTTCCAGATGTCCAGCATCGCCGGCACGGGTCCGCCCGACGCATAGGTGCCGGGCGCCTGCCATACGTCCGGATGGCCGGGCAGCGCCGCATTGACGTACATCGGCAGCGGGAGGACGGCTTTGCCGGCCGCGGCGATCGCGTTCACATAGGATGCCAGGTACCAGGTCTGGAACGCACCCTCGGCATCGCGACCGAACAGCTCGGTCCAGGTGCCGGGCTTCTTGCGCAGCTTGCGGGTCAGCTCGGCCGGTACGGTGCCGGCGAACAGGCGGTTGGCCTCCGGCGAATGGTCGCGGGCGAGGCGATAGCTGCCGGTTTCATTCTCCGGCTGGACCATGATCACCGTATGCTGGGGATCATTGGCCTTGAGATGTTCCATCAGGCGCACGAAGGCGCGCCTGTCTGCCTCCAGCGTCCTGGTGCCGTGCGGTGAGAGGGCGTAATGCTTCTCGCCCTTGTCCGTGATCATGCGCGGGAAGCGGCCGGGATTGGTCTTCACCCACTCCGGCGCATAGCTGGCGCTGGTATTCTTCCAGGTCGCGAACCACAGCAGCACCAGCCGCTTGTCGTGCGCGCGCGCTTCGTTCAGCAGCAGGTCGACCCACGCGAAGTCGAACTTGCCCTCCTGCGGCTCGATCTGTTCCCAAGCCACCGGGATTTCCAGCGTGTTGGCGTTCAGCCGGTCCAGCATCGGCCAGACCTTGGGCAAAGCCGAGGGATAGTTGGACGAATTATTGGCCTGCGCGCCCAGCATCAGGAACGGGCTGCCGTCGACGATCAGCGCATGGTGGCCGTTGCGGCTCTCGATATGGGGCAGGGACGGGTCGGCGGCCAGCGACGGCGTGGCCGCTGCACAGGCCAGGGCGCAAGCCGCGCCCATGTGCCAGCGATTACGGAAGATCTGCTTCACCTCTGCCCCCATGCTTGTCGGGGGCGTGGACGCCCCGGTTGCGGCGCGTTCTATGGAGCAAACATCGGCGACGCTAATGAAATAATGTTTCAGAGGTCGGGAAGCCTTTGTGCCGCCCGGGCCCAGTCGCGCAGCGAGGCGGAGCGCGCGCGTTCAGCCAATTCCGTCGCGTCGGCGATGGTGAAATGGCCGGCCTTGCTGATCGTCTCCAGTTCGTTCCAGTCGACCGGCGCGGCGACGGGCGCGTTGGGCCGGGCGCGCGCGACATAGGGCAGGACCGCCGTCGCGCCGCGCTGGTTACGCAGCCAGTCCAGGAAGATGCGGCCCTTGCGCTGCGTCTTCTTCATGTTGGCGGTGAAGCGTTCGGGATGCGCCGTGCTGATCGCGAGGGCGAAGCGGTGCGCGAAGTCCTTTACCGCCACCCAGTCGCGGCTGGCGTCCAGCGGTGCCACGACGTGCACCCCCTTGCCGCCCGACAGCATCGGCCAGGTGGCGAGCCCGATCTCGCCCAGCACGTCGCGCAACTGCATCGCGGCGCGCTTCACCTCCTCGAAGTCCAGTCCCTCGTCGGGGTCCAGGTCGAACACCAGCCGGTCGGCCAGCTCGACATCGCCCACCTTCGATCCCCAGCCGTGAAACTCGATCGCCCCCATCTGGACGCAGGTCAGCAAGCCCTTGGCGTCGTCAACGTAGAGGTAAGGTTCGTCATGCCCGTCCTTTTCGCGGATCGGCACATGCTTCACCGCGTCGCCAAAGCTGCCGGCGTCGTGCTTCTGGAAAAAGCATTGCTTGGCCCGCCCTTGCGGGCAGCGGACCAGGCTGATCGGGCGGTCCGCTACCCAGGCGAGGACCGGGTCCGCCATCGCCTCGTAATAGGCGGCGAGCTGGCCCTTGGTGATTCCGCTCTCGGGATAGATGATGCGATCGGGATTGGTGACGACGACCCCCGATCCCCGGTCGACGGGGGCGGCCGGTTGGTCGCCCGGGACCGGGGCCGGCACCTCGCGCACCACCTCCCGCTCCGGCTTGTCCTCGCGCAGGCCGACAAAGCTAGGGTGGCGGAGCACGCCGTCGCCGGTCCATTCGGTGAAGGCGATCTCCGCCACCAGCTTGGGCGCGATCCAGTGCGCCCCGCGCACCGCCGCGCGCGGTGCCTCCACCGTCGGCGTCTTGCGCTCCAGCGGCTTCATGCGCGCCATCAGCTCGTCGATCAGCGCCATGCCGAAGCCGGTGCCGACCTTGCCGGCATAGCGCAGCCCGCCATCTTCATGCAGGCCGAGCAGCAGCGAGCGAAAGCCGCGCCCCTTGTCGCTCGGTGTCCAGCCGACGATCACCAGCTCCTGCCGCCTGAGGCATTTGGTCTTCACCCACGCCTGCGTGCGCTTGCCGCGATAGGGCGCATCGGCGCGCTTGGACACGACGCCCTCCAGACCCTGCCCGCACAGGCTGTCGAACAGCTGTTCGCCGGACCCGGTCACATGCTCCGAATAGCGGATCGGGGCGGCGGCATCGGCCAGGTAGGCGCGCAGGCGATCCTTGCGCTCGATCTGCGGCAGGGATGTCAGGTCTTCCCCGTCCAGATGCAGCAGGTCGAAGGCGAAATAGGCGTAATCGCCGGTGCCCTCCTTGAGGCTGGCCTGCAACGCCTGGAAACTCGGGCGTCCCTGCGCGTCCAGCGCCACCACTTCGCCGTCGATCAAAGCGGACCCGGGCAGGGTCGCGGCGGCCGCCACCACCGGCGCGAACCGGTCCGACCAGTCCAGCCCTGTGCGCGTCCACGCCTGGGCCGTGCCACCTCCAAGGGCGACCAGGGCGCGGTAGCCGTCATATTTGACCTCGTGCAGCCATTGCCCACCGCCCGGCACATGATCGACCAGGGTGGCGAGCTGCGGTTCCTGGAACGGGGGCGGGGCGGCCTTGGCGGCGCGCGGTCGGGATGGTCTGGCCGGCTTGCGCTTCGGTGTGTGGGGCGGGGTGGGCGTGGGGTGGAGCGCGGCGTCGGCGGCCTGCACCTCGTCCTCCGCGCCGTGCCGGTCCCTGTTCGACTGCCACTCCCGTCCGCCGCCTTTTCCTTCGGCGATCTCCACCATGGTTCGCCCGGTCGCGACGGAGGTGAGGCAGCGGTCCACCAGATCCCCGGAGCCGCCGGCATGGTGGTCCTGGATCTTGCGCAGCAGCCAATTCTCATGCCGCTCCCGCCCGCGCGGTTTCAGGCGGATCAGCAGCCATTCGCCCTTCATCCGCTCACCCTGGAGGGTGAAGTGGAGATGGCCTTCTTCCAGCGTCTTGCGCGGGTCCTTGCCCGGCACCGGCGTCCAGCTGCCGCGATCCCAGAGCATCACCGTGCCGCCACCATATTGGCCGGCCGGTATCGTACCCTCGAACGTGGCATAGGCCAGCGGATGATCCTCGGTCCGCACCGCCAGGCGTTTGTCGTCGGGATCGAGCGAGGGGCCGCGCGTCACCGCCCAGCTCTTCAGCACACCGTCCAGTTCGAGGCGGAAGTCCCAGTGCAGGCGGGTGGCATCATGCTTCTGCACCATGAAGACGTTGCCCGCCGCCGCTCCGGGGGCGCCGGCGGGCTCGGCCGTCTGCGTGAAGTCGCGCTTGGCGTTGTAGGTCGCGAGGAGGTCGGTGGACGCCCCTCCGCCCTGGCCCCGTGTCGACGCGCGCTTACCCATGCCCGCCGCCCCTGCGGAGGTGGGGCCCCACCCCCGTTGCGGCTGGGGGCCGGTCTTGAGGGTGCGTCCTCCCGCTTCGCCCCTGCCTGCGCAGACGTGGCGGGGGGAGGGTCATCCTGCCGCCCGCTTCTTCGCGGGTGCCTTGCGGGGGGCGGGCTTGTCGTCCTCATCCGCTGCCTTCTTCGCCGCCGACGTCTTGGCCGATGACTTGGCGGGAGTCTTCTTCACTGTGGCATCATTCGCGGCGCCCGGCTTCTCCAGGCTGCGTTTCAGCGCGGCCATCAGGTCGACCACGTTGGAGCCACGCGATGCGGCGGGCTGCTCCTCCGCGGTTTCGATCGTCTTGCCCTTGCGCTTATGTTCGATCAGGTCGCGCAGCGCGTCCATGTAGCGGTCATGATATTCGCCGGCATCGAAGCGGGCGGTCTTCTTGTCGATCAGCGTGGTGGCGAGGTCCAGCAGGTCCTCGTCCGGGGTGACGTCGCCGATTTCGCGGAAATAGCTGGCGGCCTTGTTGACCTCGTCCGCATAGCGCAGCGTTTCCAGGACCATGCCGCGCCCGCACGGCTTCAGGCTGACGACATATTCGCGGCCGCGCAGGGCAAGCTGGCCGAGCCCGACCTTCTTGGCCCGGCGCAGGGCTTCGCGCAGCACCACGAACGCTTCTTCCGCCAGGTCGTCCGCCGGCACGACATAATAAGGCTTTTCGAAATAGATCATGTCGATTTCCGACTGATCGACGAACTGGGTGAGTTCGAGCGTCTTCTTGCTCTCCAGTTTCACCGCATCGATCTCCTCGTCGGAGATCAGGACATATTTGCCCTTTTCATATTGGAAGCCCTTGACGATCTCCTCCGGATCGACCGGGCCGATGCCGGGGGCCACCTTCTCATATTTGATCCTTTTGCCCGACGGCTCGTGGATCTGGTTGAAGGCGACGGTCGCCCCACTCTTGGTGGCGGAATAGATTTCGACGGGGATGGATACCAAGGCCAGCCTGATCTGCCCCTGCCAGTAAGCGCGCGCGGCCATGAGGAACGACCCTTCGTTGCGAGGCCGATTCAAAGCATGGAGCGGCCCGGGGTTCCTGCGCGCCGTTCGCCGGGTGAAAGATGCAGGAAAATACCCGTCGACGCTTCAGGTGCGCGGGCGCAGCAATCGCCGGAACAGGCCGCGTTTGGTCAGCGCCTCGAACATCTCGGACGGGTCCTCGGGATCGAGCACTTCATTGTCGGCAAGCCATTCCTGCACGCTGTTGAGGTCGACCTGCTCAAAGAGGCGGAGCGAACGGCCGGGACCGCGCAACGCCTCGATCGTGGCGATCAGCGAGCCCCCGTCCGCCAGCATCGCCGCGATCCGGTCCGGCTCTACATCGAGATGCTCGGCCAGCAGCCCGTCGCGGATGCCCGCCACGGTCCGGCGGTCGGCATCGCTGGTCGCATCGATCACCAGATCGCATTCGGTATCGAGTCCGAGCGAGCGGTTGTTCATGTTGGCCGACCCGATCCGCAGCCGATGCCCGTCTACGATCATGATCTTGGCATGGACGTAGATCGGCTCCCGGCCGGCGGTGAAGGGATGGTAGAGGCGGAAGCGGCCATGGCGATCACGCTCCGCAAGCGCCTGCATCAGGCGCGCGCGGGCCGTGTCCATCGCGATCGGCTCCAGCCAGCCTTGCGCGGTCAGCGGATTGACGATCACGATTTCGGGGCAGTCCGGCTCGTCCAGCCGGCGCGCGATCGCCTCCGCGATCCGGCGCGAGGCGAAATACTGGCTCTCCGCATAGATGCTGTGCCGGGCGGCCGCGATCTGCGCCAGAAACAGCGCCTCCACCTCACGCACCTCTTCCCGTTCCGGCATCTTGGGCAGGGTGCGGGCGATGCCGACGTCGATATCCGCGAAATCGACCGGCAGGTCGTCGGGCCAGCAATCCGCGCGGCCCGTGACGGGCTCCAGCGGGTGTCCGCCGGCGCGCGTCCACCGTGCCCGCGCCAGTTCGCCCAACGCCGCCGCGACCGGCCCCTCCACCGCCGCGGTGGCATCGTGCCACGGCTTGTAGGGTTTGCCGTTGGGCGTGGTGCGGCCGGGATCGCCGTCCCGATGCGCGCGCGTATCCCAGCGCTCGCTCGTCATGTCGATGCCACCGCAAAAGGCGAAGCAATCGTCGATCACCACGATCTTCTGGTGATGCGACGCGCCGGTCGGGTGGAAGCCGTCCAGCTTGGTGTGGACGCGCGGATGTCGCATCCATTCCACGACAGTCAACATCGTGCTGCCGCGCGCCAGCGTCTTCAGCGCGCCGACATCCCAGCGCAGCAGGAACACTTCCAGCTCGGGATTGCGGTCCACCAGCCACAGCACGAAGTCGCCCACCGTGGCCGGCTCGCCCGGTTCCTGCGGGGCGTCGGTCAGGCGGATCCGCGCGTCGAAATCCCAGCCGATCAGCATGATGCGGCGCTGCGCCTTCAGCATCGCGCCGCGCGCCGCCCGGAAATAATCGTCGGCATCGACGATCACGCGCATTCGCGTTGCCGCGTCAGACCGCCACACCGGCTCCCCCCTCCCAACCATCGTCGTTCGGACTAGCCGCTCAATCCACCCAGTCCAGCCCGATGTCGCGGTACAGGCCGCGATCCTCCTCCCAGCGGGGGTTTACCTTGACGTGCAGGAACAGGTGGACGGTCTGGCCGGTGATGCGGGACAGTTCCTCGCGCGCTTTCTGGCCGATCTCCTTCAGCCGGGCGCCGCGTGCGCCCAGGATGATGGCTCGCTGCGTGTCGCGCGCGACCAGGATCTGCTGGTGGATCGCGACCGAGCCATCCTTGCGCTCCTCATATTTCTCGGTCTCGACCGCGCTGTCATAAGGCAGCTCGGCGCGCAGCTGCAGGTAGAGCTGCTCGCGGGTGACTTCCGCCGCCAGCATCCGCTCGGACGCGTCGGATACCTGATCCTCCGGGAAGTGCCAGGGATCCTCGGGCATCCGGCCGGCAATGTCCGCCTTCAGCTGGGGGATGCCGTCACCGGTCAGCGCGGAAACGAAGTAGATCGCCTCCGGCGCGAGCATCCCCTGCAATTCCTGGGCGAGCGCCAGCAGCGGTTCCTTGACGGCGACGTCCACCTTGTTGAGGATCACGACCTTCGGCCCGGGCAAAGCGGCGACGCGATCCACCAGCGCGCGGGTCGCGCTGCCGAACTTCGTCTTGGCGTCGATCACCAAAGCGATCAGGTCCGCGCCTTCCGTGCCGGTCCAGGCGGCCGCGACCATGGCGCGGTCCAGCCGGCGCTTGGGATCGAAGATGCCGGGTGTGTCGACCAGCAGCAATTGCGCCTCGCCTTCGATGGCGATGCCCATCAACCGGGCGCGCGTGGTCTGCGCCTTGGGGCTGACGATCGCCACCTTCTGCCCGACCAGCGCATTGACCAGGGTGGATTTGCCCGCATTGGGCGCGCCGACGACGGCGATCAGGCCGCAGCGTTCGGTCATTGAAGCTCTCCCATCAAAGCGGCCGCGGCGGCGGTCTCCGCTTCCTGTTTCGACGATCCCTCGGCGGTGGCGCTGCCTCCGCGCTTGCCGCCCACCTCCACCTTCACGATGAAGCGGGGGGCGTGATGCGGCCCGCTCTGCCCCACCAGCGAATATACGGGCGGGCGGCATTGGCGCGCGGCCGCCCATTCCTGCAACGCGGACTTGGGATGCTTCGGCGCCTGGGTCAGGCGGTCGAACCGTTCGCTCCACAGCCGCTTCACCGCATCGGAGGCGGTGCGGAAATCGGTTTCCCGGAACAGCGCGCCAATCAGCGATTCCACCGCGTCGCCGACGACATTGTCGCTGCTCTGCGCGCCATCGTCGCGCGCCTGCTTGCCCAGGATCAGCCGCTCCGGCACCCCGGCCTCGCGCCCCACCGCCGCGCATGTCTCGCGGCTGACCAGCGCGTTCAGGCGGGCGGACAGGCGGCCTTCCGGCTCTTCCGGGAAACGCTCATACAGCCAGGCGGCGATGGCGAGGCCGAGCACCCGGTCGCCCAGAAACTCCAGCCGTTCGTAGCTCGGCCCGCCCTGGCTGCCATGCGTCAGCGCGCGCGCAAAAAGGGCGGGGTCGCGGGGTGTGTGTCCGAATGCGCCTTCTACCCAGGCGGCAAGCTGTGCGGGATCGCTCATCCGCGCCGCCCTAGCACGACACGGGCGTCACGCCACCCCGAGCCGTTCCGCCGGCACCGCCTTGTTGCCGGCCGCGCTGAACGGGGAAGGGCCGGCGGGGTTCAACCGCCAGGCATGCGAGGAACTGGCCCGGTCAGGCGACCAGCAGGCGGTATCCCGCAAAGGCGAGGATTACGGCCAGGATCGGCCGGACGATATTGTCCGCCAGCCTGCCCGCAAGAACCGAGCCAAGGGCGATGCCGGGGATGGAGCCTATCAGCAGCATGCCGAGCGTACCGAAATCCACCGTACCCATCCACAAATGGCCCAGGCCCGCAACCAAGGTCAGCGGCACCGCATGGACGATGTCCGTTCCTACCAGTCGCCGCGCCGACAGCCGGAACGGATACAGCGTCAGCAGCATCGCCGCGCCCAGCGCCCCCGATCCGACGGAGGTCACCGCAACAAGGCAGCCGAGCAGGGCGCCCGCGGCGACCGTCAGCGCGGGTTGCCAGGGATGGACCGTGATCGCGGTGGTGCGGGCGGCGGTGGCGTAGGTGCGGATGCGTTCCTTGAACATGGTCGCGATGGCGGTAAGGATCAACACACCGCCCAGGATGTGCATCACCGTGCCGCCCCTGATCTGGTGAATATCTGTTTTCGCCAGCCACCACACGGTCAACGCCGCCGCCGGCAGGCTGCCGAGCGCGAGTCGGCGGACGACCTGCCAGTCGGGCGCGCCATGGCGATGGTGGATGAAGCCGCCGACCGACTTGGTGATGGCCGCGAACCACAGGTCGGTGCCGACGGCGGTGGAGGGGGACACGCCAAAGAACAGGATCAGGATCGGCGCCATCAACGATCCGCCGCCGACGCCGGTAAGGCCGACCATCAGCCCCACGATCAGTCCGGCCAGCGCATATAGCCAATCCATCCCTGCTCCTTGTGCTTCGTTTTCCGCCTGTTGGCATGGCCCTCGTCATCGTGCCAGCCACTGCGTCGATGCGTCACCGCTTGACCGCCGGGCCACCCTTACCTATGGGGCGACGGCGCACGCCTTTTCAGGCGGGTGCCTATGCGCGGCGGTCGTAGCTCAGTTGGTTAGAGCATCGGTTTGTGGTACCGAGGGTCGCGGGTTCAAGTCCCGTCGTCCGCCCCAGCATTTCTCTGCAGCGTGATAGTCGTTGCGTTCCCAGGCGCAGGGTGGACGTACTGCTTCGCAGATTGATGGCGGCAACTGCCGGACCATAGGTGCCTTCGCAAGGGGGAGGGCATGCCGATTTGCTCAGCGACGGTCTCGGTGCATCAGCCAAACCCCATGACATTTCGGGGTTTTTAGGCGCATTGTGATGCTGGACTATGAACCCGCCGAATATGAAGCGGCCGCCGCGGGATCAGCCGGGCCCTCATGTATGTCATTGCGATGACGTTTCTAAATTTCTAATCTAGATCAGTATTCCAGCAATATAAGTTGCAATTGTGGTAAGCCGCAGCATAGCTTTGTGGTCACCAAGGTGCCGTCCACCACTCTGCCGGGTAATCTGATGGCTTCAAAACGGGTTCTTGATCGGACGATCGACCGGCTCGCGGTGCGCAGTCGCCTGTTGCGCTTCAAGCTGCTGAACCGATGGCGATCGGACGGCATCAGCCGGCGTCAGGCCTCTTTCACCCCGCGCGACATCCCGCCGGTGGGCTGGGATATGTTGCGGGCGGTGCGCGAGCAGGGGGTGGGCTTGTTGCCGGGCATTGCCGCTTTGCTCGGGCCGGCCAGCGGCGCGATCGTCGACGATCTGGTTCGCCGCGGCAGCGGGGCTTGGCACTGGCCGGCAGAAGGACTTCTCGAATCCGAGGATATCTACACGCTGGCGCCCGAGGTCTACCGCTTGGGGCTGGAACCGGGACTGCTCGACCTTGCGGAGAACTATCTGGCCGAACCGTGCTTCTACATGGGATGTTCCATGAAGCGGGAGGGGGTGACCTCCTCCATGGCGGGCACGCGTCAATGGCATCTCGATATCGAGGATGACCGCATGCTGCGCGTCATCATGTACCTCAACGATGTCGAGCTTGGCGGCGGCACCTTCTCCTACATCGATCGTGCGGCGAGCGCGATGGCCCGCAGCCGGCTGAATTACGCATCCGGCTACGTGCCCGATACGCAGATGCGGGTGGTCGCGGATGAATCCAGTTGGAACAGGGTGCTCGCACCCGCAGGCGGGGTGCTCGCGTTTGACGGGACCAAGATCTTTCACCGGGTCGAGCGTCCGACCGCGCGCGAGCGGTTTTCGCTGTCGCTGACCTATTCCACCCGCCATCCGCGCCAGGTGATGCGCGTGGTCCGGCTGCAGCAGCAGAGCCGACGCGACCTGCTTGCCAGCCTGTCGGAGCGGCAGCGCGCCTGCATTCCCTCGCCCCGTTACCTCTGACCGGGCAGATCGGACGCGGCAAATTTCCGGGACAGCTTTGGGTAGCGCCATCTGGATCCAAACATTATTGCGCGCCTCTGAAATATTCTGAAGTTCGGAGTCGCTCATGCCTGCCTTGTGGAACCTGCCCGATTTCGACGCGCATGAGGGCGTCCACTTCTTCACCGATGCCAGGAGCGGGCTGCGCGCGGTGATCGCGGTCCATTCCACCCATCTCGGTCCGGCGGCGGGCGGCACGCGGTTCTGGCATTATGCCGACGATGCCGATGCGGTGACCGACGCGCTGCGCCTGTCGCGCGGCATGAGCTTCAAGAACGCCATGGCCGGCCTGCCGATGGGCGGCGGCAAGGGCGTGATATTGGCCGGTCCGGAACGCGCCAAGTCACCCGAACTGCTTGCCGCCTTCGGCCGCGCGGTCGATTCCCTCGGCGGCCGCTACGTCACCGCCGAGGATGTCGGCATGGGCGAGGCGGACCTGGTCGCGATCGGCAACGAGACCCGCTACGTCTGCGGCCTGCCGGTGGGCGAGGGTGCGGCCGGCGGCGATCCCGGGCCCTACACCGCGATGGGCGTGTTCCTGGGCGTCAAGGCCGCGATCAAGCACGCGCTGGGCAAGGACAGCGCGGACGGCGTGCATGTCGCCGTGCAGGGCGTGGGTTCGGTCGGCGGCGGGCTCGCCCGCTTGCTGGCGGCGGAGGGCGCGCGCCTGACCCTCGCCGACGTGGATGCCGCCCGGGCCGAGGCGCTGGCGGGCGAACTGGGGGCGGCCACCGTTCCAGCCGACCGGATCGTTGGGGTGGAGGCGGACGTGCTCAGCCCCTGCGCCTTGGGGGCGATCCTGACGGAACAGAGCATCGCCGCCTTGAAGGTGAAGGCCGTTGCGGGCGGCGCCAACAACCAGCTGGCCACCCCGGACGACGGCGCCCGCCTCCATGCGCGCGGCATCCTCTATGCACCCGATTACGTCATCAATGCCGGCGGCATCATCAACGTCGCGCTGGAATATCTGGGCCAGGGCGACCGCGCCGAAGTCGAGTCCCGCCTGCACCAGATTCCGGTGCGGCTGGAATCGATCTGGGCCGAAAGCGAGAAGACCGGCGAAACCGAGGCGGCGGTGGCCGATCGCATGGCGATGGCGCTGATCGGCCGCGCCTGATCGCAACATCGTTCAGGAAGGTTTGTTTGGCGCGCGCTCTCGGCTAAAGCGCGCGCCAGCCATGTCAGACACGCCCGAAACCAAGCGCGATTATCGCGACACCGTCTTCCTGCCGAAGACCGACTTCCCCATGAAGGCGGGTCTTGCCGCCAAGGAGCCGGCGATCCTCGCCAAATGGCAGGTGGACGCGCTTTACGACCGGATCCGCGCGGCGCGCGCCGGGCGCGAACGCTTCATCCTCCACGACGGCCCGCCCTACGCCAATGGCGACATCCACATGGGCCATGCGATGAACAAGGTGCTGAAGGACATCGTCGTCCGCACCCAGTCGCTGATGGGCAAGGATGCGCCCTACGTTCCCGGCTGGGACTGTCACGGCCTGCCGATCGAATGGAAGGTCGAGGAGGCCTATCGCGCCAAGAAGCAGAACAAGGACGAGGTGCCGGTCGACCAGTTCCGGGCCGAATGCCGCGCCTATGCCGCCAAGTGGGTCGACGTGCAGCGCGATCAGTTCCAGCGCCTGGGCGTGATGGGCGAGTGGGACGATCCCTACCTGACCATGAACTACGCCTCGGAAGCGATCATCGCCGGCGAACTGCTCAAGTTTGCGGAAACCGGCCAGATCTATCGCGGTGCCAAGCCGGTGATGTGGTCGCCCGTCGAAAAGACCGCCTTGGCCGAGGCCGAGGTCGAGTATGAGGACATCACCTCCACCCAGATCGACGTCGCGTTCGAGATTGTCGAGAGCCCGATTGCGGAACTGGTCGGCGCTTACGCGGTGATCTGGACGACCACGCCTTGGACAATTCCGGTCAACCAGGCGTTGGCCTTTGGGCCGGAGGTTGGGTACGCTTTGCTTGAGACGGCCAAGGGAAAGTTTTTGGTTGCCGGAGCTCTCGCAGGTGAGTTTGTCCGCCGTGCGGGCCTTTCTGAATTGGACGAAACCGCAGACAGTCTCAAGACATGGGACTACCTCGGTCTTCCGTGGAGCGATGAAGCGCAGATTGAGAACATAAGCTGGCATGGCTTAGGTTCCGCCCTAGCCGGCACGATGGTCCGTCACCCCATGCACCATCTTGGCGGCTTCTTCGCCAAGCCACGCCCGATGCTGCCGGGCGATTTCGTCACCACCGATGCCGGCACCGGCCTCGTCCATATGTCGCCGGATCATGGCGAAGACGATTTCCTGCTGTGCAAGGAGCATGGCATCGATCCCGTCTTCGCGGTCGAGGGCGATGGCAAGTATCGCGCCGACTGGCCGTGGCTGGGCGGGCAGGGGAGCGTCATCAACCCCAAGTTCAACAGCCCCGAAGGCCCGATCTGTACCGCCCTGCGCGAAACCGGCGCTTTGCTTGCCGCCAGCGCGGACTTCCAGCACAGCTATCCGCACAGCTGGCGCTCCAAGGCGAAGGTGATCTTCCGCGCGACCCCGCAATGGTTCATCGCCATGGATCGGCCTATCGCGGCGGAGATCGATGCGGCCGAGGGGCTGGACGACGGCAATGGGGCCAACGCCGTGACCCTGCGCCAGCTGGCGCTCGACGCGATCGCACGCACCCGCTTCGTGCCGGAAAAGGGGCGCAACCGCATCGGATCGATGGTGGAGGGGCGGCCCGACTGGGTGATCTCCCGCCAGCGCGCGTGGGGCGTGCCGATCGCGCTCTACGTCAACAAGGCGACGGGCGAGTATCTGCGCGATGAACAGGTCAATGTCCGCATCCTCGCCGCGTTTCGCGAAGGCGGGGCCGATGCCTGGTTCACCGCCGATCATCAAACCCTGCTCGGCCCCGATTACGCCCTGGCTGATTACGAGCCGCAACGCGACATTCTCGACGTCTGGTTCGACAGCGGCTCCACCCACGCCTTCACGGTCGAGGCGCGCTATGGCGAGGGCGTTCGCGCCAACCTCTATCTGGAAGGGTCGGACCAGCATCGCGGCTGGTTCCAGTCCTCGCTGCTGGAAAGCTGCGGCACGCGCGGGCGTGCGCCCTATGATGCGGTGCTGACCCACGGCTTCGCGCTGGACGGACAGGGGCGCAAGATGTCCAAGTCAATCGGCAACGTGGTCGATCCGCTCAAGATCATCGGCGAGAGCGGCGCGGACATTCTGCGCCTGTGGGTCGCGTCGACCGACTATTTCGAGGATGTGCGCATCGGCAAGGAGATCCTGGCCGGCACGTCGGACGCCTATCGCAAGCTGCGCAACACGTTCCGCTATCTGCTCGGCGCGCTGGACGGCTTTGCGGAGGAGGAGCGGGTCGCGGCGGACGCGATGCCGGACCTGGAACGCTATGTCCTGCATCTGCTGAGCGCGCTCGATGCGGAGTTGAAGGCGGCGGCGGATGCGTTTGAGTTCAACCGCTACGCCCGCGCGCTGACCGACTTCTGCAACAACGATCTGTCGGCCTTCTTCTTCGATATCCGCAAGGATTCGCTGTATTGCGATGCGCCGACCGATGCGAAGCGGCGCGCCTACCGCACCACGCTGGACATCCTGTTCCACGCTTTGGTCCGCTATGCCGCGCCGATCCTGTGCTTCACGGCAGAGGAGGCGTGGGGCACGCGCTATCTGGACGGCGGATCGGTCCACCTGCTGGAATGGCCGGAAACCGAGGCCGACTGGGCCGATGCGCGCCTGGCCGAGCAGTGGGAAGAATTGCGCGCGCTGCGCCAGGTGGTCAGCGCCGAAATCGAGCCCAAGCGCCGCGCCAAGGAAATCGGGTCGAGCCTGGAGGCGCGCGTGGTCATCGGCCTGCCCGACGAGCGCGACCGTCCCAACGTCACCAGCGGCGAACTGGCCGAGCTGCTGATCGTGTCCGACGCGATGATCGACACGGTGGCGCATGGCCCGGTGGCGATCGTGCACCGCACCGACAATCACAAATGCGGCCGTTGCTGGCGGCATTTGCCGGAGGTGACCGAGGACGGCGACCTGTGTGCCCGCTGCGAGCAGGTGGTGGGATGAGCCCGCGTCCGCTCGGTTGGATCGTGGCGGCAACCGTGTTCGCCCTCGACCAGCTGACCAAATGGGTCATCACCGGGCCGCTGAGGCTGCCTTATATCGACCAGGTCGAGGTGCTGCCGATCTTTCGCCTGATCTGGGTCGCCAATCATGGCGTGTCGATGGGGTTCCTGACCGCCAACAGCGACATGCAGCGGTGGGTGCTGGCGCTGGTCACGGCCGGCATCGCCCTGTTCGTGGCGTTCTGGATGTGGCGGGAACGGCGGACGTGGGACGTGGTGGCGTTGGGCTGCGTCCTCGGTGGCGCGCTCGGCAACATCCTGGATCGGGTGCGGCTGGGCTATGTTACCGATTTCTTGAACCTTCACTTTGGCGCATGGTCGCCCTTTTTGGTCTTCAATGTCGCCGATGCAGCGATTAGCATCGGCGTGGCCCTGTTGGTGCTCCGCGCAGTCCTGACGCGCGACGTGCCGGCCCCCGCGGAGGAATCGAAGTGATGAACAAGCGTAACCTGGCCGCCGCGTGCACGCTGGCGCTGCTCGCGCTCGCCGGCTGCCGCAGCAGCGAAAGCTCGGGCGTGTTCGCCGCGCGCAAGGGCGTGCCGAACGAATTCGCGGTCGGCCGCGCCGCGCCGCTGACCGTGCCGCCGGACTTCGCGATGGTGCCGCCCAAGCCGGGCCAGCCGCGCCCGCAGGATGCCGACAGCTCGCAACAGGCGCTGGACGTGCTGTTCGGCGGCCGTCGTCCGGTCAGCCAGGGCGAGCAGGCCTTGCTCCAGTCAGCCGGCCCCGCCGCTCCGGCAGGCGTCCGCTCGCAGGCGGGCAGCAACAATACGACGGTGGTGGACAAGGGTGCGGCGACGCGCGACATCATCAACGCGCCCGCTTCGTCCAACCCACAGGCGAACGCCACCACCCCGCAATAACGGCCTGCGACAAGGAGCGCGTGATGGCGGTCAGGAACAGCCGTGTCGACGGGGTCGATCTGGTGGTCCTGCCGCCCTCGCGTGATCTGGGCGACGGCTTCACCGTGCGCAGGGCGCTGCCCCAGCCGCAGCGGCGCATGGTCGGTCCGTTCATCTTCTTCGACCAGATCGGGCCTGTGGAGCTGCGGCCGGGCACCGGCCTGGATGTACGCCCGCATCCGCATATCGGCCTGGCGACCATCACCTATCTGTTCGATGGCGAGATCCTGCACCGCGACAGCGTGGGCTCGGTCCAGCCGATCCGTCCGGGCGAGGTCAACTGGATGACAGCCGGGCGCGGCATCGTCCATTCGGAGCGCAGCCCGGATGCCGCCCGCGCCATCGGCCCCAATATGTCCGGCCTGCAACTGTGGGTGGCGCTGCCCGCCGCGCATGAGGAAACTGCCCCCACATTCGTCCATCATGGCGCAAGCGAGATACCGGAAGGGCGGATGGACGGCGTTGCCGTGCGCCAGATCGTCGGTGCGGCCGATGGCCTGGTCTCGCCCGTGAAGACCTTGTCCGACATGATCTATCTGGAGGCGACGCTGCCGCCAGGCGGTCGCTACCGCGTGCCGGAGGACCAGGTGGAGCGTGCCTTCTACCTCCTCTCGGGCGAGGTGACGGTGGATGGCCAGCCGTTCGGCCCGTCCGAACTGGTCGTGCTGAAACCCGGGGCGGAGATCGTGCTGGAAAGCGCACGCGGCGCGCGCCTGGTGGTGGTCGGCGGGGAGCCGTTTCCGGAACCGCGCCACATCTACTGGAACTTCGTGTCCAGCCGCGCCGACCGGATCGAACAGGCCAAGCAGGACTGGCGCGCGGGCTTGTTTCCGGCCGTGCCGGAAGAACGCGAGTTCATCCCGCTGCCGCCCGATCCCGCTCCGCCGGTCCGCTATCCCTGACGCCGTGGTCGGCGGGGCGTAGACGCGTCGGACTTCATCCGATTTTACACCACAACAACGCTCCCCCGCAGGCGGGAGCCCAGGCGTTCAAGCGGCATTCTCCAACTCCCATGCTCCCGCCCTCGCGGGAGCATGGGGAGTGTCTGGCCGCAAGCCGGACAGAAGCCGAGAACGATCTAGTCGCTCTGATGCTCCACCCGACAGGCGCTACCGCCCCAGCAAGGTGCGCGCCTGGGTCGCGATCTGCGCCAGCATCGCGGCGGTCGGCACGGGCTCCTGACGGACACGTTCGATCAGGGTACGGAACTGGTCCACTCCCGTCCGGTGCGCAGCGAGCCACTGATCGACCGCCTGCATCGGATCGGTGCCACGGATGCGAGCGATGAATTCCAGCCGCAATTGCTCGAACTCGCGCGCCAGCCCGGCGGCCAGCAGCCGCTCCCATGGATCGGCGGGCACGAAGCGCAGGGTCGCCCCCTTGGCCCAATCCAGCCCGAGCGCCTCGCCCAGCCGCACATAGGAGTGGGTGATCGCCGCTTCGTCCACCCCGATCCGCGCGGCAAGGCCGGCCGTGCCGATCGCCCCGTCCAGCGTGTGGAGGCGAACGATGGCGTCGACGATCGACGCATCCACGCCGTCGCCGGACAGCCGCAAGCGCAGCGCGTCGGACCCGGCAAGGGCCTCGGGCCGCAGGAATTGGTCCAGCCCGGCTTGCAACCGGTCGAGCCCAGGCTGCAACTGGTCGTGCAATGCCGCCGGAGCGATCGTGCCGCCGGCGGCCTGCAACAGGTCCGCGACGTGCAGCCGCGCGGCGTGGCCGGCGGCGTCCAGCAAGGCGAGGCGCGAGGCTTCGTCCATGTCGGCCTGCTCGATCGTGGCGAACAGGCTTTCCAGGTTCAGCAGCGCATCGACGGTGAAATAGGCCGCCGCGACCTGCGCCAGGCCCACGCCTTCCTCCTCCGCCACCTCGAACGGAGCGACCAGACCCAACCGGTTGACGACGCCGTTCGCCGCCTTGGTGGCGATTATCGCCGGGCGCAGGCGGTGATCCTCGATCGCCTGGCCGAAGCGCGCCTGCATGGCCGGGGGGAACGCACCCTTGAGCAGGCCGTCGAACAGCGGATCGGTGGCAATGTCGCTCGCCTCGATCGCGGCCTGCAGTGCGAGCTTGCCGTGGCTCAGGATCACCGCCAGTTCCGGACGGGTCAGGCCGTGGCCTTCCTGCGCGCGGCGGAGCAGGGCCGTGTTGGTGTCGAGCCCGTCCACCGCGCGGTCGATGCGGCCGGTCGCCTCCAGCGTTTCCACCACGCGCAGCTGCGCCGGAACCGCGCCCGCGCCGCCGCGGTCGGCCAGGCTGAGGCCTAGCGTCTGGAGGCGGTTATCCTCCAGCACCAGATGGGCGACATCGTCCGTCATTTCGACCAGCACGGCGTTGCGACCCTCGAACGACAGCCGGCCCTCGATCATCTCGCGGTTCAGCGCGATCTTGATGTTGACCTCATTGTCCGAACAGTCGACGCCCGCCGAATTGTCGATGAAGTCGGTGTTGATGCGGCCGCCGGCAAAGGCGAACTCGATCCGCCCGGCCTGGGTGACGCCCAGATTGGCGCCTTCGCCGATCACCCGGGCGCGCAACTCCGCGCCATTGACGCGATGGGCGTCGTTGGCGGGATCGCCCACTTCGGCATTGTTCTGGCCGGCTGCCTTTACATAGGTGCCGATGCCGCCGAACCACAACAGGTCGACCGGCGCCTTGAGGATGGCCGAGATCAGCGCGGACGGGTCCAGCGCACTGTCGGCCACGCCCAGCACCGCCTGGATCTGCGGCGACAATGCGATGCTCTTCTGCGTGCGCGGGAACACGCCCCCGCCGGGCGAGATCAGCGACGTGTCGTAATCCGCCCAGGACGAACGCGGCAGCGCGAACATGCGGTCGCGCTCCGCCCAGCTCGCCGCCGGATCGGGGTCGGGATCGAGGAAGATGTGGCGATGATCGAACGCGGCCACCAGTTTCAGGCTCTTCGACAGCAGCATGCCGTTGCCGAACACGTCGCCCGACATGTCGCCGCAGCCGACGACCCGCACCGGATCCGCCTGAACGTCCACGCCGCGCTCACGGAAATGGCGCTGGACCGAGACCCAGCCGCCGCGCGCGGTGATGCCCATCGCCTTGTGGTCGTAGCCATAGCTGCCACCGCTGGCGAAGGCGTCGCCCAGCCAGAAGCCGCGCTCGGTCGCGATCGCATTGGCGATGTCGGAGAAGGTCGCGGTGCCCTTGTCGGCGGCGACGACGAAATAGGGATCCTCGCCGTCCAGCACGCGCACCTGATCCGGATGCACCACCTGCCCTTCGACGAGATTGTCGGTGATCGACAGCAGGGTGCGGATGAAGATGCGGTAGCTTTCGGTGCCCTCCGCCAGCCAGGCGTCGCGATCGGCGGAGGAGGGGAGCTGCTTGGGATAGAAGCCGCCCTTGGCGCCGGTCGGCACGATCACGGCATTCTTCACCACCTGCGCCTTCATCAGGCCCAGGATTTCGGTGCGGAAATCGTCGCGCCGGTCGGACCAGCGCAGGCCGCCGCGCGCGATCGGACCACCGCGCAGGTGGATGCCCTCCACACGCGGGCTGTAGACCCAGATTTCCCGCCACGGCAGCGGCTTGGGCAGGCCCGGCACGCGCGCGGATTCCAGCTTGAAGGCCAGCGCCTCCGCGGCGGCGGGCGCGAAGGCGTTGGTGCGCAGGATCGCACGAACCAGCCCGGCCAGGCTGCGCAGGATGCGGTCATCCTCGATCGAGGCGACCTGCGCCAGGGCCGCATCCAGCGCCTGCTCCGCCGCGTCGGCATCCGCCGTGGCGGCGGGGTCGTGGCGTGCGTCGAACAGCGCCACCAGCGCGCGCGCGACATCGGCGGACCGCTGAAGCGCGCCGGCAACCGTGGCCAGGCCGAACGGCAGGCCGGTCTGGCGCAGGTAGCGGAACCAGGCCCGCACCAGCACCACCGCGCGGGGTTCCAGCCCCACCCCCGCGATCAGGGCGTTGAACGCATCATTCTCGGCCTGTCCTGCCAGCACGGCGGCCATGGCGGATTCGGCCGCGTCGGCGTGCGTGACCAGCGCATCGGCCGCATCGGCGTCGGCGGCTTCGACCAGGAAATCGTGCAGGTGCGCGCTGCCGTCGCCCAGCGCGGTCGGCAGCTCCTCCAGCACGCGAAAGCCGAAATTCTCCAGCACCGGCACCGCTTCGGACAGCGGGATCAGCCCGCCCAGACGATACGCCTTCAGCCGCAGGCGTGCGCCATCTTCCCCGGCCGTGCGATACAGCCGCACCGATCGCGCGCCCTCGTCGGTCAGGTCGCCCAGGCGCAACGTATCGGCCGCGCCCTGATCCACCCCGTTGCGGGCGCGATAGTCGGCGGGAAAGCGGCCCGCCCACTCGATCACCAGCCGGGCGGCGCGGGTTGCGCCCACCGTATGGCCGAGCGCCGATTCGATGCCGGGTGCCCAGCCGCGCAGCATGGCTTCCAGCTGCCGATCCAGCGCGTCCGCATCGGGCAGGATGGCATCGACCGGCAGGTCCAGCGTGTAGCGGATCAGGGCGAGGTCGCCTTCGCCCAGGTCCAGCGCCCAGCCGATTATGGGTGCGCCGGCCGCCTGCGACAGCATCGCCGCGATCGCCTCGCGCTGGCGCGTCGAGAAAGCCTCACGCGGCAGCCACACGAAGGCGAACAGGTGACGTCGCAGCGGGCCGGGGGCCAGCACCAGCTTTGGCCGGGGGCGATCGGCCAGGCTCATCGCGGTCAGCGCCACATGCTCCAGCACCGGCGCGTCGAAACTGGTCAGCAAGTCGTGCGGCAGGTCCGACAAGGCGTGGCGCAACGCCTTGCCCGCATGGCCGCCGGGGTCGAAGTCGTAACGCTCCTCGATCGCGGCCAGCCGCGTCCGCAGCACCGGCACCTTGTCCGATGGCGATCGCAGCGCCGCGCTGGTCCACAGGCCGGCGTGGAGCGACAGGCCGGCAATGACGCCATTCTCCCGCACCGGCACCACCAGCAGGTCGAGCGGGGCCCGGCGATGCACGGTCGCCTCGCGGTTGCTCTTCATCACCAGCGGGGCAGCGCCACCCTCGTCGAACCAGGCATAAGCGGC
Source organism: uncultured Sphingomonas sp. (assembly GCF_934560975.1). GTDB lineage: Bacteria > Pseudomonadota > Alphaproteobacteria > Sphingomonadales > Sphingomonadaceae > Sphingomonas_I. The sequence goes on from NZ_CAKTFO010000001.1 coordinate 233,822, forward strand.
GGCGCGTGCCACGTCGGACCACAAGGCGATCGGACCGACGCGCGCGATGCCGAGATCGCCCTGCGTGCTGCCATTCCGCTGCTCCACCTGATGGCCGAGCAGGGTGAAATGCCGTTCCAGGAACCAGCGGAGCAGGGCCGCGCCCTCGCCATCCGGCAGGGTCTGCGCCGCGTCGCGCATCGCGAGTTGCAGGCGCGGCCAGTCCGTCACGGCGGCGCGAACATCGCCCAGCACGTCGACGATCTCGCTTTCCAGCACCCGCCGCAGCTTTGCGTCGACCCGGTCGGTTTCCATGTAAATCATGGATTCGCGCCGTTCACCGCTGGCGTCGTGATCGGGGATGGCCACCAGCGCGCCGTCCCCGTCACGGCGGACCGGCAAAACGGGGTGGAGCAGGCGGTGAATATCGATCCCGTGCGTGGCCAGGGTGGCCGCCACCGAGTCCACCAGGAACGGCATGTCGTCATTGACGATGCCCAGCCGCATCCGCCGGTGAACGCCGTCCGTCTCAAGCGGGGCCAAGGCCACCGCCGCGCTGCCGACGATGCGCCGTGCCGCCACGCCACCCAGGAAGGTCGCCGCATCGACACGCGCGGCGCCGTCGAACCCGTCCAGTTCGCCGGGCAGGGCGCCATGGACCAACGCCGCGGCGATCGCTTGCGTCGCCTCCTCTCCGGTGCGGGGGGCAGCAAGCTCGCTATTCGTCATTCGGCTCTCCGGCACGCTCAGCGGCGGGGGCCGCATGCGCCTGTGTCGACTATGACCATGCCTATGCGCCTGCGGATGGCAGGGGGCAAGCCGTGGCGGCGTGTCAGGCGGCGCGGACCCGCGCGATCGCCGCATCCGTTAGCGGCGCGGCGGAGGGGACCGACGCGATCACGTCCACCCCGCGCGCCGCGCGACGTCCGAGCAGCAGCAGCATGTCATTCTCGATCGGGCTCAACGCCACATGGCCGAGCGCGGGGCGGGACACCATCCAGTCCCAGGTGTCGCCGCGCTGGCGCAGCCGCGCATCCTGTCGCCGCGCGCGCCGTTCGGCCGCCGTCGCCGCGACGACGCCACCGGCCTGATGGTCAAGCCAAGGACCGAACTGCGCCGGACCAAGGCCTAGGCGGGCGGCATGGTCGAGGGCGAAGGCATAGCGCCGGTACTGGATGCGGCTCAGCGCGAAGGCGGGGCCACCGAAGATCAGGGCGATTACGTTGCGCGCGGTCGCCGCCGTGCGCACCTCCGCCGATCGGGCAAGTGCTGCAAACGCCGCCGGATCGTTGCGCGCCTCCAGCAGCAGGTCGTGGGCGATGCCCAGCGCGGCGTGGAGGCTGGCCGTGCTGCGGGTCCGATCGGCCTGCGCCAGCGCGGCCCAGGTGCGCGCGCCGGTAAGACGTTGCGGCAAAGTCTGACCGGTGCGCGGAGCAGGGCGCGCGGCGGCTCCCGGCCCATCACCCCATACCGACGTGGCCGGCACCAAGCGGCGGCTGCTGAACGCGCTGGTGACGGCGGCGGTGATGTCGGACAGGCCGTCCACCACTGCCAGCATCTTCCAGCTGATCACGCCATAAACGGCCGATAGGGCGCCATCGTCATCGGCGAAGGGCAGCAGGATACCGCGATGCAGCATCGGCGCACCGTCATGCCGCGCAAGCTCCGCCTCGAACCCGATCGGCGCACCATGGCTGGCAATCTCCCCAAATCGGCGCAGCAATTCCGACAGCAACGTCTCCGCCGGCACCTCACTCACGTCGGGTCGTGCGGGCGCAATGCCCGCCTCGTCGCGCAGCGCGCGGCCGAGAAAGGCGATGGTGGGCTGCCGCTCCGCGCCCACCAGTTCGATCAGCACGCTGTGTCCGGCGAAATCATCGAGATGGCCGGGGTCGAGGTCGGCCAGCAACGGCATCCGCCGCCCGCGCAGCAAGGAAACCCAATGATCGTAGGCGCGCGCATGCAGCCGCCGCTCCCGCCCGAAGACCGCGTCGGGGCCCACACCCGTCCCGCTCGCCATCGCGCCACTGAAATCTACGCCTGGATCGTCCATGTCGCCGCCTGCTTTTCCGCCTTGCTCGATCCTGTGGCCGCGGTGGTTTAGGAAGAATGAAGGACAACAGCCTCTTGTGCTGGACCTTTTCCGTTGGTAACGCCCCTCCCGACGCCGCCTTAGCTCAGCTGGTAGAGCATCGCATTCGTAATGCGGGGGTCACAGGTTCGAGTCCTGTAGGCGGCACCATCCCAGACATTTTGAATGTGCCGTCGCCACGATCCGTATGCTCGTGTGGTGTGGGCCTTGCGCACCGCGGTGGACCGGCATGGACGCCGCCGGCCGGGGTGGCCGACGCCGTCCGTGACAGGGGCCTGGATCAGGCGAAGTCGGGCGCGGCGGTCTGTCGCCGCCGCATGGCTGCGCCGATGGCGCCGAAGCCGGCGAGCATCATCGCCCAGGCGGCCGGTTCCGGAATGGCTGCGGTCGCCTCGTCCAGCACCACATTGTCGATCGCGAAGGCGCTGTCCGCGCTGATTCGCACACTGCTCACAAAAGCGTTGATACCGAAGGTCTGGAAACCCGGCGCATTGTCGAATGCGCGCGTCAGCGAAAAGGCGTCGCCGTCCAGGGTGAAGGTGGCAAGGCCGCCGGGGAAGGACGCATTCTGGTCGTCATAGGCGAAGGTCAGATCCACCGCGTTGAAGGCGAAAACGCCGCCATCCGTCCGGGTGATGGTGATGCCGGGGTCGGAGCGGTTGGGGACGATGCTGGTGCCGCCGAAATCGGGATTGTTGGTGCTCTGGCGCGGATAGACGAGGATCGGCGGCAGCCCGAATGGATCGGTAGCGGTGAAGGTATAGTCTCCGATCACCAGCGGCGATGCGATTCCCTTCGGCCCTGGATTGGTCTCGCCATCGAAGCCGAGTGTTTCAAAGTCGATCGTGACGGCATGTGCGGATGCCGGGGCAAGCGCAAGGATGACGGCAAAGGCTAGATGGCGCATATGACGAACTCCCAAGGCCCCCCGGCCGGCGGGAGTAATCCCATGTTAACCAGGATCGCCACAGTCCCCGAACCGGTCGCCCGGCACCCCCATTTGGGGGGGGGGCTGCGCATCGTCGGTGCTGTGGGGCATAAGCATGATCGAGACAGGCGGCAACGCGATCGCGCGTGCGCATGGCAGCGATGTGGACGCGCGATGGACGCTCGCCTAGAAACAGGGACATGACCCGCGCACCCGGCACCGAAGGATTTGTGTTCAACCAGACCATGCTGCGCATCCGCGATCCGGAGGCGTCGATCGGCTTCTATCGCGATGTGCTGGGCATGACCCTGCTGCAGAAACTCGACTTCGAGGAGATGCGCTTCTCGCTCTTTTTCCTCGCTTATCTGAACGAGGGTGAGGACGTGCCGGCGGATCCGGCGGAGCGGGCGCGCTTCATCTTCACGCGCGAAACCACGCTGGAACTGACCCACAATTGGGGAACGGAGAGCGACCCCGACTTCGCCGGCTATCACCACGGCAATGCAGAGCCGCGCGGCTTCGGCCATCTCGGCATCAGCGTGCCCGACGTGGCGGCGGCCTGCGCCCGGTTCGAGCAACTCGGCGTGCCGTTCAAGAAGCGCCCGCACGAGGGCAAGATGAAGGACATCGCCTTCATCCTCGATCCCGACGGCTATTGGATCGAGATCCTGTCACCCAACGGCATGACGGGCGCGGTCACCGCGGCGGGCTAGCACGGACGCGCCCACCACCAGAACGCAATCCCGTCAAAGCCCGTCGCCATGTCGACTGCGGCGAGTTGTGATGGAGCGTCGAGCTTCGTTCGATTGCCGTTGGGTGAAATCCGGTCAGGCCGCCGCGCCCGGCACCGCTTCCGGCTCGGTGGTCCAGCCCAGTTGGGGGATGGCGGCGGTGCGGCGGCCGCGCAGGTCGACGCGCAGCGCGATGTAGTTCTTGCTTTCCATGTAGGCGAGCAGGCGGCGGATGCGGCCGAGCGACTGCGTGCCGTAGACGCGGGCAATGTCGTCGTCGGAGGGGCAGGGCGCCTGATCGCGGGCGGCACGCGCGATGGTCATGAACACGCCGAGCATATCTTCCGGCACGCTTTCCGCCAGTTGCAGCGCGGTCGCCCAGCTTTCGTCCGCCAGTTCGGCCGAGAAGATACCCGCACGCGCCAGCGCCAGCCGCCGCGCGAACACCGGTGGGGAGAAGGGCGGCAGGGCCACGCCCCGCATCCGGCAGCGCAGCCCGAAATCGTGAAACAGCGCCCCCGGCGCGCGCAGCTCGTCCCTATCCGCCACCATGTCGGCCAGCACGGCGTCGATTGTCTCCGGCGAGGGCGGGACGGGCGGCTCGCCGTCGTCCGCCGGCTCCGATCGCTCGGCGGCGAGCCGGGCGAGGAGATGGTCGACCGGCTCCACCTGGCGAGGCAGCGGGGGGGGCGGGGGCGGCGCTTCCGGCTCCAGCATGTCGAACAAGAGAGCCTGGCGGTCGCCCTGGTCCAGGCTGGGCAGGGGCGCGAGCGCGAAGGAGCCGCCGGCGCCGCTCGTCTTCACCTCCCCGATATGGACCAGGAACGGGCGGCGGGCGAGCGCCGGGCCGAGCGCCAGGAACTGCCCGCGCGCAAGGTCGCGGATCTGCTCCGCCTGCCGCCGCTCCATGCCGAGCAGGTCGGCGGCCCGAACCATGTCGATGTCGAGAAAGGTGCGCCCCATCAGGAAGTTGGACGCTTCCGCCGCGACATTCTTGGCGAGCTTGGCCAGGCGCTGGGTCGCGATCACGCCCGCCAGGCCACGCTTGCGGCCGCGGCACATCAGGTTGGTCATGGCGGCGAGCGAGACGCGGCGGGCATCCTCCGCTACTTCGCCGGCGGCGGCGGGCGCGAACAATTGCGCCTCGTCCACCACCACCAGCGCCGGATACCATTGGTCCCGCGGGGCATCGAACAGGCGGTTGAGGAACGCGCCGGCGCAGCGCAGTTGCGCATCGACCTCCAGCCCCTCCATGTTCAGCACGACCGAGATACGATGCTGGCGGACGCGCGCGGCGATGCTGGCGCTTTCGGCTTCGGTATAGTCCGCCGCCTCGATCACCAGATGGCCGAAGGCTTCGGCCAGCGTGACGAAATCGCCTTCGGGATCGATCACCACCTGCTGCACATAGCCGGCGCTCTGCTCCAGCAGGCGGCGGAGCAGGTGGGACTTGCCGGACCCGGAATTGCCTTGCACCAGCAGGCGGCTGGCGAGCAGTTCTTCAAGGTCGAGCCGCGCCCGCCCGCCGTCCGGCGTGTTGCCCATTTCGATGTCGGTGGCCATGCGCGGCCTTTGCCGGATCGAATCCGCGAAGGGCAACCCAACTCATCGCAAACGGCACCATAACCCTATTTCGCGGCCATCATCCGTTCGATGCGGTCGAACGCCGCGCCAAGTCGTCCCTGAGACCAGGTCAGCGCTTGGTAGAGGCGGAGCGAGGCCTTGGCCCAGCGGGTGTAGAGCGCCGGCCGGTCCAGCCGCCGGGCGGCGGCGAAGATGCGGTGGCTCCATTTGGCGATGCCGAAGCGCAGCCGATAGACCAGGCGTCGCCTGAGCGGCAGCGCGCCCCGGCCTGGCAAGACACGCTTGACGGGCGTAAGTCCGCCTTTGGCCCAGGTCAGGCGGTAGGCGAGCCCCTCGCGCCGGTGGCGGAACCCGGCGGCCTGGGTCTGGACGATGAAGTCGGCGTCCACCTGATCCAGCGTAAGCCGGTTTTCGGCCCGCGCCTGGTCGACCATCGCCGCGATCTCCGGCGAGCGGACGACCACCACGTTGGTGCCGCGTCCGTCGGAGGAGTAAGGCTCCACCCAGGCGTCGCCAAACGCCACGTCGGCGGTTTCCGCCACCACGTCGTCGCAATAATTGCAGGCCGGATTCTGGAAGAAGCCCGCGCCCCAGTCCCCGTCGGCCAGGTGCCACCAATCCTGCTGGCGAATGCTGCCGTCGCGCAGCGCGAGGTGGGCGGTGTACCAGTTTGCAGGCCGGTCGGGTTGCTTCAACCGATATTCGACCGCGCGCACGGCGGGCAGGCGCGTGCTGAGCTGCCAGGCGAAGCTCTCGACCATCCGCGCACTCTTGTTGTGCCCGCAAAACAGGCCGAGCGTGAAGGCGATGCGTTCGCGCAGCACCGGCTCCTCCCGGCGGAGCAGGTGCACCGCCTTGATGAAGCACGGCACGCCGACCACGGCATAGCGGCCGGGCACCGTGCGGATCTCCTCCAGCACCTCGGCCAGATCGACCGGGAAGTAGCGCGACTTCGCTCCTTCATGCACCGCCTCGACCGAACGGGAGATGCGATAGCCGAAGAAGCGCCCGCCATCCTCGGCCGGGTCGCGCGGGGAGACATGGGCCACGCCATCCACCAGGCCCCGGCGCAGCAATTCGGCCGCGACCCAGCTGACCATGCCGCCCGAACTTCCGCCCATGCGGAAGCCGTCCTCTTCGGCATGGCCGACATACGCCGCCTCGTAGCGGCCGATCAGGTCGTGCGTGGCCGGTGCATCAGGGAAGCGAGCCTCCGCAATGTCGTTCTCGTCGGCGGCAGCGCCGGGCGAAAACGGGCAGGTCCGGGTCAGCACCGGGTCGGGCGCGCTCAGCCATGCGGCGGGGCCGTCCGGCTTGCGCTGACCATGCGTGTCCCAGCGCATGCCGGTGTCGGGCCGGGCACAGCCGCCGCAGCCGATGCACAGGTCCGACCCGACGATCTCGGCCCGGCTGACCGCCCGATCAGGCGAGGACATGGTCGAGATACTGGTTCGAACTCCGTCGTAGTTCCTCGATCCGCGCGCCGATCGCGGGGGCGAGCGGCTGGCCCAGCGCTGCCGCATAGTCCGTCGCCACGCTGTTCTCATCCAGCAGATGGTGCGCGCCATCCAAACCATGCAGCAGGTCGCGCACCTTGTTGTTGCGATAGGTCGACGATGCGCAGGCGAACGGCTTGCCATTGATCAGCGCGAACACGCAGCCGTGGAAGAAATTGGTCGCCACCGCCGACGTCGCCCGCATCATGCGCGCGAAATCATGCGGTCCGGCATCGATGCGCTGTTCGTCGGCCCACTCATTGCGATAGCCGAGGCTGACCACGCGCAGCCCCTGCCGGTCCGCCCACGCGCGCACCTTATCCCTGTACCAATCGGGGAAATTGTGACCGTAGACGAGCAGATAGGGCGCTTGCTCCCCGTCATCGCCGTCGCCCACATCGGTGCTGTCGGGTGGGAATTGCAGCACCGGGTCGAGCACCATCGCCGGTTCGATGCCGAGCGCGGCGACGATGATCTGGCGCGAATTCTCGTCGCGCACCGAAATGCTGGAGAAATTGCGCAGCTGTTCGGCCCACCACGGCTCCAGCCCCTCGGAGGCATTGTGGTTGCCGAAGCTGGCCGCATAGGACACCAACTGCCCCGCCTTCACCTTGGTGCCGTAGAACGTCGCCTGGCCGCCATACCAGGGGTGGCGCTGATTCCACACCTCGTCGCTGCCCACCACGACCACGTCATAGGGCGGTAGCATTTCCGGCTGGTCCAGCGGAAAGCGCGGTGAGGTCGGCATGGCGTCGAACGCCGCCAGGAACTTGCGCGTCTTGGCGGCATAAAGCGGGAAATCGGCCCGCGCGGTTCGTTCCGGCAGCAGCGGCTGGAACGCGCAACGCGCCTCCTTCCAGTTCACCCGCCGGGAATCGTGGTTCAGCAGCATCACGTCGTGGCCGCGCGCGCGCAGCCCTTCGACCAGGCAACGCGCCTGCCAATAGGATCCGTAATTGATGCACCGGTGGAAGGTCAGCACGCCGATCCGCTTGCGAACGTCGTCCGCCATCCAAATCCTTTCCCTCTGTCAGCAACCGCTCCACCGGGCGGCGGAGCGGATCGTGAAGCGCCAAGCGACCGGGCGCCATGCCGGTTCCGCCCTGCGTGGCGTCCGTTGCCACGTTTCGCTTGTCGCTGGCAAATCAGCCACTTCTATTTGCGATCAGCAAAGCTGGGGGCTGGCAGGGATGGCTTCCATCCTTCCAAGCGGCGCCGCATCGGCGATCGCCCGATTCCTGCGCAACGAGGCGGCGGGCGGCACCTTGCTGATGGCGGCTGCCGCTGTCGTCATGATTCTCGCCAACAGCCCGGCAGCGTCGCTCTATTTCGATCTGCTGGGGGCACGGGTGGGCCGCTTGTCCGTGCTGTACTGGACCGACGACGGACGGATCAGCCTGTTCTTGCTGTTCGTCGGCTGGAATTGAGGCGGGAGTTTGTGACCGGCCAGCTCTCCGCCTGGTCGGAACGCGGCCTGCCGATCATCACCGAAGCCTGCGGCATGATCGCGCCATGATCGTGCTGCGTTTGGCCCGGCCGGACGGCGCGGCTCCCCTTTGATCCCGGTCAGGCGGCCTGCGATAAGGCGGCGGCGGATGCCGCCCGCCGCACCACCGGACGGAACGCCACCGCCAGCAACAGCGGGCCGTCCTCCACCATGCCCGGCGGCGGCACGAACACCAGCCCGCGCTCCTCGCAGCGCAGCAGGCCCGGCGCGATCGTCTCCATCGCATCGAACACCGGCGACGGCGGCACCGCGGCCGGCGGGCAGGTGACCTCCGAAAACTCCGCTACGGGATAGAAAGCGAGTTCCTCGATCTGCACCACCTCCGCCACCGCGCCGAGCTGGATGCCAAGGGCGAGCGTGCCGTCCCCCGCCGGGGCGGTCAGCAGGTAATAGCCGTCATGGGTCGGGTACGCCTGAACCGTGGTCAGCGTCTGCCCGGTGGCGCTCGCCAGCAGCACCGGCACGTCGATGCCGCCGACCTGGAAATCGCTATGGCGGAAATCCAGCCCGAACCGGCCCACCGACAGCAGCGACAAGGCGAGCGGAAAGCCATGTTCCTGCACCTCGCCCGGCAGGTACATCCGCACCGCCTGCGAAATGTAGGGCAGGCCGCGCCGGCGCAGCTGTTCGCCCGATGCCTCGCTGTTCACCAGCTTCACCAGCGCCTTGGTGCCGAGATTGACGTCATGGTCGAACCGCTTGAGCAACGCGACCTCCTCCGCCATCGGCAGGTACAGCAAACGGGCGAGCACGGCGGCCGCATGCCGGCGGCGGCAATCCGCATCGTCGGATGCGGGCGGGCGGTGCATGCCCGCGCCGGCCTCGCGCACGTAGCGCAGGCACGCCGCCTGGATCGCGTCGCGCGTGACGCTCTGCGCACCCTTGACGTCGGCGGCCTTGCGGATCGGCTTGCCATTGGGGTGATAGTCCACCACCGAGCCCTGCGCGACCGTGGACAGCTGTTCCACGACGGCGATCGGCCCGCTCAGCGCGTCGGTCAGCCGCCCTTCATAGTGGCGGGTGTCGATCATGCCCTTCTTGTCCAGCCCGGACGGGCGCCGTTCGCGCAGCAACAGATAACGGCCGGCCACCGCCACGCCGAGCTTTTCGACCAGCAGCCCCTCGACCAGATTCTGGACGCTGCCATTATAGCCCAGGTCGACCAGCACGATTGTATCGCCTTGCTCGATCCCGCCTTCATGCCGGACGTGGGTGACCAGCCGCTCGGCCAAAGCGTGGCTGCGTTTGGTGATGGTACGCACCCACTTGGGCTCGGTCGCGGCGCGGCGGAACTGGGCGTTTGTGGACCCCATCTGCCGCATCTCGCCGTCGGTCAGCAGCAGCTGGCGGGCGAGAATATCGGGCCGTTCCTTGTGCTTGTCGACCAGGTAGGCGCGGATCGCCGCTTCGTCGGGGAAGCTGGCGGCGGCGGCGGTGAAGCGGCTGATCGACACGGCGGCCGCATCCCCGAAGCCCGCCGCCGCAAAGGCCTGTTGCGGCAGATAACCGTCGCGCAGCAGGAATAAAGGCTTGGCCGGCCGGCCGGTCGCGTCCGCGATCGCCCGCACCTCGTCCCGCACCCAGGATGCGAAGGCGTGCATGATCGGGCCGAGCACGTCATGGCCCAGCATCGTCGCGGCATCGTCCTCGACACGCAGCGCGACTTGCGGGCGATGCGGCTGGAAGAGCGGGCGGGTGATCCGTACCGCCGGATCGATCATCGCCGCCGCCGCCGCCTCCATGCGCAGCCGCTGGTGGGTGACGGGATCGAACTGCTCGACATGCACGGCGCGGATGCCGAGGGCATGGGGCGCCTCCGCGTCCGCCACCGGATTGTCGCCGACGTGGAGGATTGCGAACGGATCGACGCCCAGCGCCTCCAGCACCGGGCGGAACAGCCCCTGGCTCTTCGACAGGCCATGCTCCGACGAACAGAAGATCTGGTCGATCATGCCCGCCACGTCATTGCCGGCGGCACGCCCGATCAGCGCGCGGAGCTGGACTTCGCCGAGATAGGTGTCGCTGACCACGATCACGCGCAGCCCGCGCGCCTTGGCCGCGCGGATCAGGGCGACGGTGGGCGCGAAGGCGAAGCAGTGCCGCGCCTCCGCATCCAGCTCGCGCGTCACGGCGGCGGCGCGCTCGGCCGTGGTCGCGCCGGGCAGGAACTGGTCGTAAATGGCCTCGATCGACACCTCGTCTCGGTCGTGCGCGGCCAGCATCCGGGATCGGGCATGGCCTTCGCTGCCCAGGCGCGGCTCGATCGCGCCGCCGGCGAAAGGCAGGTCCGCGAACAGGTCGCTGGGAGCGTGCAGGTTGCGCCACAGCAGGGTGTCGAAACAGTCGAGCGACAGGATGCGGACATCCGCCGGCGCGTCGTCCAGCAATGTCGCAATCTCGTGCGCACGGACCTGGGTCTTCATCGGTCGAATGTCTCCGGCACCTGCCAATCCCGCGCATATCGACCAACAGCGTTGCGATTCCCTTAACCTTGCCGGTGCGTGACGGACGCACGCAACCTTCTGCGCGCTGCTTGTGTTGGGAGAGCATGACGCAGAGATGGCCCGAACGTTTGTGGATCGTCCGGCATGGCCAAAGCGCCGGCAATGTCGCGCGCGATGCCGCGCTGGCGGCGGAGCTGCACCGCATCGCCATTGACGGGCGCGATGTGGATGTGCCGCTCAGCCCGCTGGGCGAGCGCCAGGCCCATGCGCTTGGCCTATGGTTCGGTGAGCAGCCGGAGGGCGATCGCCCCGACGCGCTGCTGGTCTCGCCCTACGTCCGGGCGGTGCGCACGGCCGAGCTGTTCCGCGATGCAGGCGGGATGGCGGGCGAGCGACTATTCTGCCGCGATGAGCGCCTGCGCGAGAAGGAGTTCGGGATGCTGGACGGGCTTACCACGTCCGGCATCGCCACGGCTTACCCCGAACAGGCCGAGTTTCGCCGACTGCTGGGCAAATTCTACCATCGTCCGCCGGGTGGGGAGAGCTGGTGCGACGTGATCCTGCGGCTGCGTTCGGTGCTGGACACCGTGTCGCTCCATTATGGCGGGCGGCGGGTGATGATCGTGTGTCATCAGGTGGTGGTGCTGTGCCTGCGCTACATCATCGAGCGGATGGACGAAGCGGCGATCCTGGCGATCGACCGCCAGGCCAATGTCGCCAATTGCGGCGTCACCGAATATCGCTTCGATCCCGGCGAGGGAACGATGGGGGGGCTCCGTCTCGCCCGCTACAACGATGTCGTGCCGGTCGAGCAGGAGGGCGAGGTGTCGACCGCCGCGCCCGACCCGATCGTGGCGGCACGCGGATGAGCCCGCCCCGGATCGACCGCGACTGGCGCTGCGCCAATCCGCTGCCGCCGATCGACAGCGGCACCGACAAGAACAGCCGCGGTCGTGTGCTGGCCGTGGGCGGGGGACGCCGCGTACCGGGCGGGCTGGCTTTGGTGGCGGAGGCGGCGTTGCGGGTCGGCGCGGGCAAGGTGCGGATGGCGACGATCGAACCGCTCGCCATTCCGCTCGGCCTCCTCATGCCCGAAGCCGGCATGGTCGCCCTGCCGGAGAATGAGCGGGGCGAGATCGCGGCCGACGCGGCGCCCCTGATCCGCGAGCAGATGGAGACGTGCGAGGCGGCGGTGCTGGGCGCGGCCATGAGCGGGCGGGAGGAGGTGGACGTGCTGCTCCGCGCCTCCATCGCCGCGCCGCGTGACGGGCTGGCGCTGGTCCTGGATGCCGCCTGCGTGGCCTGCGCCGGATCGTTGGCTGACATGGTGGCGGCACATGGCGGCCGCGCCGTGCTCACCCCTCACCACGGCGAGATGGCGTCGCTCACCGGCCAATTGGAACAGGTGATCGGGGACGACCCCGAACGCGCCGCCGTTGACGCTGCCCGGCGGTTCGGCGCGGTGATCGTGCTGAAGAGCGCGCGTACCGTGATCGCCGCGCCGGATGGCACGCTGCTGACCCACCATAGCGACACGCCCGGCCTCGGCACCGGCGGGTCGGGGGACGTGCTGGCAGGGATCATCGGCGGGGTGCTGGCGCGCGGCTGTGCCCCGCTGACTGCGGCGGGATGGGGCGTGTGGCTGCATGCGCAGGTCGGGCTTGCCGCCGCGAACGAGATCGGGCCCGTTGGCTTTCTGGGTCGCGACCTGCCGCCACGTCTGCCGCGCCTGCTCGCCGCGCACGCGGGATGAAGCGCGGATCGGTCGCGACGCCCATCCGTTCAGGTCGGACAAGGAGAGCCCCATGCCGACCGAACAGCCCAACACTGCGCCCCTGAATGCCAGCCCCGAGCCGCGCGACGACCTGAACGCCGCCGCTGTGCTGAGCGACGACCAGCTCGATCAGACCCCGGGTGGCGGCGGGATCCTGCGCGAGGGGCCGGATCCCGATCCCCTCGGCGGCTCGCAAAAGGCACCCACCGGCACCAGCCCCAACGCACCGCAGGATACGGGCGTTGCTTCCGGCGACGTCAATGCGGAACGGGAAGCGCAGCTCCGCTCGCTCGACGAGGCGGAAGGGCATCCGTCCTGACGCCGCTCGCCCACGCGATTACGGGCGCCGTGGAAAGCGGTAGATCGTCGTCGATTTGAACACCTGTCCCGGCCGCAGCGTTGTGGTCGGGAAAGCCGGCTGGTTCGGGCTGTCGGGCAGGTGCTGGGTTTCCAGCGCAAAGCCGCCATGACGGCGATAGATCGTGCCGCTGGGGCCGGCGTCCGTGCCCCACTCGCTGTTGGCGGTGTAGAATTGCATCGACGGCTCGGTGGTCAGCACCTCCATCATCCGGCCGGACGCATGGTCGGTGGCGCGCGCCACCAGCACCGGCTTGCGGCGGGGCGCTTCCCCGAACACCCAGGGATTGTCGTAGCCGCCGACCCCCTTGGCCTTCAGCGCCGCCAGCCCGTCCCCGATCATGCGCGGCTGGCGCAGGTCATAGTCGCCGCTGACGAGCAGGATGCGGCCGGTCGGCACCGCCTGATCGTCCAGTTCCGCGATGCGATCGCCCATGATCTGGATCACCTGGCCGCCGACATCGCCGCTGCCTTCGCCCGCCAGGTTGAAATAGCTGTGGTTGGTGAAGTTGACGACGGTCGGCTTGCTGCTGGTGGCGCGGTAGTCGATGCGCAGTTCGTTCCGGCTGGTCAGCGTGTAGGTCATGCTCAGCCGGACCTCGCCCGGGAAACCCTGATCCCCGTCCGGGCTGACCAGGCTCAGCTTCACGCTGTTGCCGCGCGCGAAGGTGGAGACCGCCCAGAAACGCTGATGGTAGAAAGGCGGCCCGCCATGCAGCAGGTTCGGGCCGTTGTTCGGCGTCAGCTGATAGGTGTGGCCGTCCAGCGCGAAGCGCGCGCCCTTGATCCGGTTGGCGAAACGGCCGACCGGCACGCCGAAGAAGTAATTGTCGTTCTTGGCCTGGTATTCCGCCGCATTGGAAAAGCCGAGCACGACATTGGCGCGCTTGCCGTTACGGTCCGGCACCTCGATCGCGGTGATCACGCCACCCAGGTCGGTGAAGCTGACCCGCATCCCCTTGCCGTTGGACAAAGTGTAGAGGTGCGCTTCCCGCCCCTCCTTGGTGCGTCCGAAATCCGTCTCCTTCACCGCTTCCGCTGGGGTGGCGGCGGTGAGCAGGAGGAATGAGAGCAGGGCGGTGCGGACGATCACTGCGGGCCTTTCTTGTAGAGCTGGTTCACCGCCAGCACGAGGAACATGTAATTGGTCTCGCCGCCGCCCAATACATATTCGGTCTGCTGCCAGAAATAGGGCCATACCTTCAGTTCAGGCAGATCGGGCCGGATCAAGGCGGTGCCGGACACGACCCCGCCGGGAATGTAGCTCCAGTCCGCGCGGTTGACGCCGTAAGCGGTGGTGGCCGAATGCGAACCGACGCCGCTGGCGAAGGATGCGGTGTTCTGGCCCGGATGCACGCCCAGCACGAAGTTGAGCGCGTTCACGAAATTGCCGGTGGGGACCAGATCGGGCCAGCCCTTGTGCAGCATCCACTGCTTCACGCCATATTCCTGAATGATCCAGCCCGCGCCCCAGATGTCGGGCTTGTAGGGCACGCCATAAGGCGAATCCGCCTTGGCCGCGGCGGCGAGCTTCGCCTGATAGGCGGCGACGGCGGTGCGGACCTCCGCCTTGAACGCGGCGTCGGGCACCCGGTCGATCACGGATGCGATCGCCCAGCCGGCCTGGTCGATCTTGGCGACGATGTCGCTCTTCATCGCGACCAGTCGATCCATATAGGCCGTGTCGCCGGTGGACAGGTACAGTTCGCTCAGCGCAAACGCCTTGGCATCGACGCTGGTGGCGCGGTCGATCGCCTTGCCGGCAATGTCGCGCGCGGCGGCGAGCGTTTCGGCCGCCAGCTTCGCATCCTGCGTCCGCATCACGCGTGCGACCGTGGCCAATTGCCCGGCCACCTCGATCTCGCGATTGGGATTGTCTTCGGTGAAGACCAGCCGGTCGTCCGCCTTGATCGGCGGCCCCTGGAAATAGGTGCCGAGCCCCGCCACCGGCTTGTTGACCACATTGTCGGTCGAACTCGATGCGTCGCCCAGCAACGTATATTGTTTCAGCGTGGCGTCCTGGATGCCGCGATACAGCCGCCCGAACGCGCGATAGCTGCCCATGACGCTCAACAGGCCATGTTCGATCTGCTGGATCGCATCGTTCCTGCCGTCGGGCTGGTGGATCTCCACCAGATGCTTGACCTGATCGATCGTGGTCGCGTCATAGTTGAGGCCGAACTCCTCCACCATCTTCGCCAGCAGCCAGGTGGTGCCCATCTGGCTTTCCACCCGCAGGTCATAATCGCCGGCATCGTGCCAGCCGCCCGCGTCCAGTCCCGGCACATGCTGCAACGGCTTGAACCTGGTCAGCGTGGACGGGCCCTGCGCATAACCGTCGAAATGGTTGAGGTTGACCGGCGCCATCAGCGCGTCGTCCATATGGTCCAGGCCGTGCCAGACCCGGTATTTCTCCTCCACCCGCATGTGGCACATCTGGACCGGCAGGAAATATTCCAGCGTCGGCTGCCACACATGGCGGTCATAGACGTCGTCGCCGATCTTGAACGGCTGCGTCTCCTTGCCGCGATAGGTGGCGACATACATTCCGGGCGTGGTCACGTCCGAAAAGTCCCAGGTGCGATATCCGTAGCGGAGGAAGCGGCCCCATGACGCGGGCGTCCCGCGCTTCACCTCTTCGCGTCCCGTGCCCGTCAGGCGATAGAGGCGGGCGGTGTCGGCGGCGCTGTCCGCCGGGTCCTGCTCCACCACCAATTGCTTGGGCTGCTGGGTCATGTAGCCGACCTGCGACACTTGCAGCACCGGATCATATTTCCAGCCGGGCACGACGTTGGGCGTCACCACCCACTCGATCGCGCCCTTGGTGGCGCCGGCCGGCACCAGCCCGCGCACGATATACCAGGCATTGTTGAGGTTGCCGCGCCCGTCGATCAGCGCCAGCGCGCCGGTCTTGCTCTCGATCGTCATCCGCTGCGTGTCGCTTTCGGGCGCGACCACCAGCGTGGTGCCGCCGCTGGCGAGCGGGGCGGCGATCTGCTCGCCGGTGGCGTCAGGCGTCATCGGGCCGTCCGCCTGCCGGGTGAAGATGCCCGACTGGTTGCCCATCAGCCAGCTCTTGCCGAACAGGTCGGTCGGGAACAGCTCCAGGTTGAAGCCGACCTTGCCGACATATTTGGCGGGCAGCGGTTGATCCAGGTCGACGCGGATGCGGAAGCTGTCGCCCTCCAGCGGCGTGACGCTGACCGAATAGCCCATCTTCAGGTCGGGGTAGACGATCGGGTTGAAGCCGGTGCGGTCCTTGGCCGGATCGGGAAAGGACAGGTGCCGGGACACGGTGTTGGTCGCCGCATCCACCGTCCGCTCGCCGGTGGCGGGCATGGCCGACCATTGGCCGGGCGACGCCTCCAGCCGCAGGTCGCCGTTGGCGGCGGTGCGCATGCCATGCTGGATGATGGTGACGCCGGTCTGGTGCCCGTCCGGATAATAATCGCTGAACGACATGACGTTCAGCCCCGGCGTAGCGAAATAGCCTTGCGCGTTCAGGGTCAGGTTCGGCCTGGCGAAAGCCGGCGCGGTCAATGCGGTGAGCGCAAGTAATGCGCTGCCCAGACGAAATCGTGTCATCATGCCTCTCCTTTACGATGCGGATGGTTGTCCCACCTCTGCGACCTTGGTCTAACTTGGTGCAGGAAAAAGGCAATTTGCCAAGATGGTAGCGTTCCCATAATCCTGTGCCGGTCACCCGGAATCACCGGGGGCATGGCGCCGCAACGGCGCCGAGGGAGGATGGGGTGAAAGGGTTCGACCTGCCCGGCCTGACGATGCCCGCGGTGCTCACCCGCGCTGCGGCGATGGCTGCTTCACGTCCATCGATCCACCTGTTTTCCGAAGATCTGGAGAAGGATCGCTGATGCCCGGTACCTGTTCGTTCCGCCGCCTGCTACTGCTGGCGGTATCTGCGCTGGCACTGCCCGCGGTGGCGGAGGCAGTGCCCGCCGCCCCGCTCACCTGGTCGCCGGCGGGCTATTACGAGGCGCGCGGCGTCAACTGGCTGGTGTTCAGCAACTGGTATGACGGGCTGTTCGCCGACTCCAAGATTTCCGGCATCGAACTGATCCAGCAGGGCGAGCGCACCGCCACCAATGGCGACGTCCGCCTGTCCGCCACGCCGGCGCAGTGGGACGCGATCGGGCGCTTGGTGGAACGCAAGGTCGATCCCCGCACGCATGCCATCGACGTCACGTTGGAATATCCCGAACACAAGTTCCGCTATGTCATCCATGCCGAGCCGCATGGCGACCAGCTGGCGATCCGCGTGATCCTGACCGATCCGCTGCCGGCGGCGCTGGCGGGCAAGGCCGGCTTCAACCTGGAATTCATCCCCTCGGCCTATTTCCACAAAAGCTATATGGTGGATGGTCAGGCCGGTGGCTTCCCGCTCCATCCGGAAAGCGCGATGGTGCGGACGGCCGAGCGCAACGCCGCCAGCGGGCGGGCGGACGGGCCGGGGGCTGAGCCGCTGCCGATGGCAAGCGGGCACAGCTTCGTGCTGGCGCCGGACGATCCCGCGCGCCGTGTCAGCGTGTCGGGCGACGTTCCGATCCAGCTTTATGACGGACGCAACCAGGCGCAGAATGGCTGGTTCGTGCTGCGCTCGCTGCTGCCTTCGGGCAAGACCGGCGCGGTGCTGAACTGGACCGTGTCCGCCAACAGCGTGCCGGCATGGGTCCGTCCGCCCTCCATCGCCCATTCGCAGCTGGGCTATGCGCCGGGCCAGAAGAAGCTCGCCACGATCGAGCTAGACAGGAACGATGCGGCGACCGGCCCGGTGCGACTGTTGCAGGTGCAGCCGACCGGCGCGATGACGCCTGTCCTGTCGGGCGCGGCCAGGCCGTGGGGCACCTATCTCCGCTACAAATATCTCCAGTTCGACTTTTCCAGCGTGAAGACGCCCGGCCTGTACGTGCTGGAATATGGCAAGACGCGCACCGCGCCGTTCCGCATCGCCGACACCATCTATGGCGATGCGTGGCATCCGACGCTCGACGTCTACATGCCGGTGGCGATGGATCATATGTTCGTGAACGAGGCCTATCGCGTGTGGCATGGCGACCCCCATCGCGACGACGCGTTGCAGGCGCCGGCCGATCACGAACATATCGACCTCTACGCCCAGGGGCCGAGCACCAACACCAAGTATAAGGGGATGGACCATATTCCCGGCCTGAACGTCGGCGGGTGGTTCGATGCGGGCGATTTCGACATCCGCACCCAATCGCAATATGCCGTGGTGCGCCAGCTGGCCGAGACATGGGAACGCTTCCGCCCCACGCGCGACACGACCGAGGTCAATTGGGACCATTGCCGGGTGGAAATGCACGTCCCCGACGGCGCGCCGGACATGCAGCAGCAGATCAAGCACGGCGTGCTGCAATTGGTCGCCCACTACGATGCGGTCGGTTTCGCGATCGACGGCATCGTCGAGCCCGACGTGGCGCAATATACCCATCTGGGCGATGCGGTGAACAAGACCGACGGCTACGTCTACGATCCCAAGCTGAAGCCTTACGAGTATAAGGATGGGCGGAGCGGGACGCCGGACGATCGTTGGGCCTTTACCAGCCATGCCTCCGCGCTGAACTTCGGCTCCACCGCGGCGCTAGCGGCGGCGTCGCGCGCGTTGCGCGGCTATGACGATGCGCTGGCGGCCAAGGCGCTCGCCATCGCGACCAAGACCTGGGCCGAGGAAAAGAGCCACGCACCCAACACCTTCCACTATGGCAACACCACCGGCGGACCGTTGGACGTGGAAGAGTTTACGGCGGCGGTGGAGCTGCTGGCGACGACCAGGGACCAGAAATATGCCGCCCGCATCCAGGAGATGTGGCCGGCGCTTTCCGCCAAGTTCGATGCCGTCGCCGCCACGGCGGTGCAGGCCTTGCCCTACATGCCCGCATCCTATCGCGACGCGATGATCCCCGCCGTGCGGGAATGGGCGGCAAAGGCGAGGGAGAGCCTGACCGCCAACCCGTTCGGCGTGCCGATTACCGAAGGCGGCTGGGCCGGCAACGGCGCGGTCCAGAATTACGGCATGACCGCCTATGCGCTGCACAAGGCCTTTCCCGATATCGTCGACGGGTCGGCGGTGTTCCGGGCGATCGACTATATGCTGGGCCATCATCCCGGCAACGACCGCTCCTTCGTGTCAGGCGTGGGATCGGTCACCAAGGAGGTGGCCTATGGCAACAACCGCGCCGACTTCAGCTACATCGCCGGCGGGATCGTGCCGGGGATGCTCATCATCAAGCCGGACCTTCCCGAAAACCGTGAGGACTGGCCCTTCTTCTGGGGCGAGAATGAATATGTGATCCCGATGGGGCCGGACTGGATCCAGCTGGTGCACGCCGCCAACGATCTGGCGCGCGAGACGAAGTAGCGCGTCGCGTCCATCCCAGGCCGGCGGCGGATGTGCCCCGCGCCGGTCCGCCGCCTCTGGGCAGCGGCGGACTACGACTTGTTCGGAACGACGCCGTGCTCCTGCGCAGGCGGGAGCACGGAGCTGCTTCGACACTAGAGAGGAGGATTCAAGCCGGCGGCGGGTCAGATCCCGGCATACCAGGCGTAATCGCCCACATCTTCCCAATAGCCGCCCTTGCCGCGCCCGATCCGGTCCAGGCTCGCCACCGCCTCGATCGCGCGAACATATTTGGCGTGCTTGTAGCCGAGCTGGCGTTCGATCCGCACCCGCACCGGTGCGCCGTTGGCGACGGGCAGGGGGCGGTCGTTCAGCGCCCAGGCGAGGATCGTCTGCGGGTGAAAGGCGTCGACCAGGTCGATGCTCTCATAATAAGCCGTGCCGCCGAAATCGTCGAAGCAGTGGAACACGACATACCGCGCCGCCTGTGACAGGCCGGCGAAGCGCAGGATCGGGCCGAGCGCGGGACCGGTCCACTTGCCGATCGCGCTCCACCCCTCGACGCAATCATGCCGGGTGATCTGCGCCCGCTGCGGCAGCGCCTTCAACCGGTCGAGCGGGATGGCGAGGGGGCGCGCCACCAGCCCGCCCACATGCAGGCGATAGTCGCGGAAATCGCTCGCCAGCGATGCGGCATAATCGGCCGACGCGGGCATGGCCGTGCCGTTGGAGCGGAACACCGGCGACAGGTCCGCGCCGTGGAACTCCGGCGCCATCGCGTCACGCGGGGTCAGCAGCCGCTGGACGCGGTAGGTCAGCCCCTCCGCGCCGTGAAAGGCGTGCTGGAGCGGCTGGGTCGCGGCCAACCGATCGCATCCGCCGAGCAGCAGGGCGCCGCCGCCCAGCGTGCCGAGCGCGCGGCGGCGGGACAGGTCATTCATGGCGTCGCCGCTCCGGCGGAGTGCGGAACCAGCCGGTAATCATCGACCGCGTCTCGTTCACCGGCCCCGCCGCCACCACCATCGCCAGATGCAGGCCGACGAAGCCGAGCAGGGCCATGGCGCACAGGAAATGGATCGAGCGCGCCGATTGCCGTCCGCCGAACAGGTCCAGCAACTGCGGAAAGGTTGCGTTGAACCCCGGTCCCATCGTCAGCCCGGTCAGGATCATCAGCGGGATCAGCACGAAGATGACCAGCAGATAGGCCAGCTTCTGCAGGATGTTGTAGCGGCCCGCCGCATCGCCGGTCGGCAGGCGCAGCCGGGCATGGTCGCGAATGTCGCCCCACAGATGCCGCGGCTCCAGCTCCGCCCGCGACGGCCACAGGTCGCGCCGGAAATGGCGGTTGACCAGGCTCGCCACCACATAGGCAAGGCCGCCCAGCACCAGCACCCACGCGAACAGGACATGCCACCGCCGCGCTCCCGCCAGGCTGTAGCGCGAGGGCAAGGTCATCCAGTATGGAAAAGCGCGCGCCTGCGGTCGCCCCTGCGCATCGCTCCAGCGGCCGAGCACCCCCGTGGTCGGGATATGCGCGCCGCCAATCGCCAATTGTCCGCCACCGGTCGGGCTCGGGCCGATCTGCAGCCAGGCCTTGTCGAAGTTCGCGCCGTAGCGGCCCCAATAGAGGCGGGGGTGGGCGTTGAAGATCATCAGCCCGCTCAACAGCAGGATCAGCATGGCAAGCGCATTCAGCCAGTGCCACAGTCGCGTCGGCAGCCGATGCCGGTAGAGCAGGGGGCGGGGCGGGCGATCGTCCATCGCCTCCGCCCCTAGCACGGGCCATGGCCCACGTCACCGATCGGGCGACTGATACAGTATATCATTGCTTTTTTGGCAGGGATGCCCCATGTGCGATCCATGCGCCGGATGTCGGATATGATGGAGGCCCTGGCGATCGGGGCAGCGGCGGCGTGCCTGATCCATTGCCTGGCCCTGCCGCTGATCGTGCTGGCACTGCCGGTCGTCACGACCGTGCTGCCGATTCCCACCAATTTTCACCTGTTCGCGCTGGTGCTGGCCGTGCCCACCACCGCCGGCGTGCTGTTCGCCGGGTATCGCCGGCACCACCTCGCCAGCCCGCTCGTCTCCGGCGTGTTCGGCCTGACCCTGCTCACGCTCGCGGTCGTGATCTGGGACGGCACGGTGCGGGAAACGCTGGCGACAGTGGTGGGCAGCCTGTTTATCGCCGCCGCCCACCTTGCCAACTGGCATCACCGCAAGCTGCAGCACGCGCCGGTCGCCTGATCCCGCACCGGACCGCGCATCCGCGATCCGGTACGGCACTCGACAGGACGCGGCGGTGCAGGCTTACGCCTTGCTCCCTTCCGGCAGGGTGGTGATGTCGGACGATCCGGCCCAGATGTTGATGCCGCTGTCCTGCGCATGACGATCGATCGCCTCCAGTTCGTCGGCGGAGAAAGCGAGGTTCCTCACCGCGTCCAGCGAATCGTCCAGCTGCTCCACCGTGCGCGCGCCGATCAAAGCGGAGGTGACGCGCGGATCGCGCAGCACCCAGGCGATCGCCATCTGCGCCAGCGTCTGGCCCCGCGCCTTCGCGATGTCGTTCAGCGCGCGGATGCGCTCTACCGCTTGCGGCGTCACCAGGTCGGTCTTGAGCGATCCATTGCGGGTCGCGCGCGATCCTTCCGGCACGCCGTTCAGATAGCGATCGGTCAGCATCCCCTGCGCCAGCGGCGAAAAGGCGATGCAGCCCGTGCCGAGCCGGTCCAGCGTGGCGAGCAGGTCCCGTTCGATCCAGCGGTTCAGCAGCGAATAGCTCGGCTGGTGGATCAGCAATGGCACCTTGTACTCGGCCAGGATCGCCGCCGCCTTGGCGGTCAGGCCCGGTTCGTAGCTGGAAATGCCGACATACAGCGCCTTGCCCTGCGCATGGATCTGCGCCAGCGCGCCCATCGTCTCTTCCAGCGGAGTCTTGGGATCGACCCGGTGCGAATAGAAGATATCGACATAATCGACGCCCATCCGCTTCAAGCTCTGGTCCAGGCTGGCGATCAGGTATTTGCGGCTGCCGCCCACGTCGCCATAGGGCCCTGGCCACATGTCCCATCCGGCCTTGGTGGAGATGACCAGTTCGTCGCGATGCGCGGCGAAGTCGGTCGCCAGCACACGCCCGAAATTCTCCTCCGCCGATCCGTAGGGCGGGCCATAATTGTTGGCGAGGTCAAAATGGGTTACACCCCGGTCAAAGGCACGGCGCAGGATGGCGCGGCCGGTTTCGAACACGTCCGCGCCGCCGAAATTCTGCCACAGGCCGAGCGATATGGCGGGCAGGTCGAGCCCGCTGCGGCCACATCGACGATAGACCATCCTGCCATCATATCGTAGCGGGTCCGAAACATACGGAGTCGGGAAGGCCATGGTTCGCTCCAAGCTGCTGATGGCACTTCCATATCGGGACGGTTAACATTGTCCATCAAGGAGCGGGGATGACGATCAATACGGCGCTGATCGGCTTCGGGCTTGCAGGGGCCCACTTCCACGCACCCCTGATCACCGCCACGCCGCGGCTGGCGTTGCGCAACGTGGTGACGTCGCGGGCAGATGCGGTGGCGGCTGCCTATCCGGATGCGGTGGTCGCCGGCAATGCGGATGTGGTGTTCACCGACGACTCGGTCGAGCTGGTGGTGATCGCCACCCCCAACCACACCCATGCCGAACTGGCGCGCGACGCCCTGCTCGCGGGCAAGCATGTGGTGATCGACAAGCCGTTCGTGGTGGACGCGCAGGAGGGCCGGGATCTGGCCGCACTGGCGCTGGCCCGCGGCCGCATGCTGACCGTGTTTCACAATCGCCGCTGGGATGGCGACTTCGTCACGGTGCGGCGGCTGCTGGGGTCGGGGCGGCTGGGCGACGTCCGCTTGGTGGAAATGCGGTGGGATCGCCATCGTCCCGCCATCAAGCAGGGGTGGCGCGAAGTGCCGGGGGAGGGCAGCGGCCTGCTCAGCGACCTGGGTCCGCATCTGGTGGATCAGGCGATCGCCCTGTTCGGCACGCCGGACCATGTCGCCGGGGATGTCGCCAGCCAGCGGCGCGACGCGCTGGTGGACGATTATTTCGAGGTGACGCTGCATTACGGCGCGATGCGGGTGATCCTGTCATCCTCCAGCCTGGTCGCGGCCACGCGCCCGCGCTTCGCCGTGCATGGCACCGCCGGCAGCTTCGTCAAATATGGCCTGGACCCGCAGGAGGGGCTGCTCCGCGCCGGCGGTCTGCCGGCGGGCGAGACCTATGGCGAGGATGTGCCGGAATATTACGGCATCATCGTCTATCCCGACGGCACGCAGGAGCGGATCCGCACCGAGCGCGGCGACTGGCGGCTTTTCTATAGCGGCGTGGCGGAGACGATCCGTGGCGGCTTCCCGCCGCCGGTCGATCCGGCCGACGCGCTGGTGGGCATGGCCCTGCTGGACTGTGCCCGCCGCAGCGCGCGGGAAGGGCGCCTGCTCCGCTACAATCCGCGCTGCTGAGGCGGTTTTCCGCCGCCTCAATGCCCCATTAGCGCCAGCACCTCGCGCCGGCTGCGTTCATCCTCGCGGAACACGCCCATCATCCGGCTGGTGGTCATGGTGACGCCGTGCGTGCCGACGCCGCGCCCGGTCATGCAGCCGTGGGTGGCCTCGATCACCACCGCGACGCCATGCGGCTCCAGCCGCTGCCAGATGCAATCCGCCACCTCGGCCGTCAGCCGCTCCTGCACCTGCAGGCGCCGGGCGAAACCGTGCAGCACGCGCGCCAGCTTGGAGATGCCGACCACCCGGTCGCGCGGCAGATAGGCGATCGCCGCCTTGCCGACGATCGGCGCCATGTGATGCTCGCAATGCGACTGGAAGGGTATGTCCTTCAGCAGCACGATCTCGTCATAGCCGCCTACTTCCTCGAACGTGCGGTTCAGGTGGTGCGACGGATCCTCGCCATAACCCTGGCAATATTCCTTCCACGCCCGCGCCACGCGCTTGGGCGTGTCGATCAGCCCCTCGCGCGCGGGATCGTCGCCGGCCCAGCGGATCAGGGTGCGGATCGCATCCTCCACCTCCGCGGGCACATGGGGCTTTTCGGGCAAAGGCTGGGGCTCGGTCGTGCCGGTCATGGCCCAGCGTCTAGGCTGGCGACCGAACCGCCGCAAGCGAACGGCCGCTAGTTGACGGCCCTTAGTTGAAGGCCCTTAATTGACGGCGGCGCGCTGCCGGTAGCTCAGGGCCTCCGCGACATGGATGCGGCCGACCGTCTCGCTGCCGCCCAGGTCCGCGATGGTGCGCGCCACCCGCAGCACGCGGGTGTAGCCGCGGGCCGACAGGCGCATCGCCGTGGCCGCCTGGGCTAGCAGCGCGCGGCCGGGTTCGTCGGGCCCCGCCGCCTGTTCCAGCAGGTCGCCGTCCGCCTCCGCATTGGTGCGCCGCCCCGTGCCGGCATAGCGCGTGGTCTGGATGGCGCGGGCGCCTGCCACCCGGGCGCGCACCTCGGCCGACCCTTCCGCCGGCGGGGGCAGGACCAGGTCGGCCGCGCTCACCGCCGCCACCTCGACATGCAGGTCGATGCGGTCGAGCAGGGGGCCGGACACCCGCGCCTGATAGTCCATCGCGCATTTGGGCGCGCGGCTGCATGCGCGGGCGGCATCGCCCAGATGCCCGCAGCGGCACGGGTTCATCGCCGCCACCAACTGCACGCGGGCGGGAAAGGTGACGTGGCTGTTGGCGCGCGCCACCTGCACCTTGCCGGTTTCCAGCGGCTGGCGCAGCGAATCCAGCACGGCTCGCTGGAACTCCGGCAATTCGTCCAGGAACAGAATGCCGAGATGCGCCAGGCTGACCTCGCCCGGCCGCACCTTCAGCCCGCCGCCGACCAGGGCCGCCATTGATGCGGAATGGTGCGGTGCCCGGAACGGCCGCGTGCGCGACAGCCGGCCGCCGTCCAGCGTGCCCGCGACGCTCGCCACCATCGACACTTCCAGCGCCTCGGCCGGGGTCAGATCGGGCAGGATGCCGGGCAGGCAGGCGGCCATCAGCGACTTGCCCGCGCCCGGCGGCCCGACCATCACACTACTATGGACAAAAGACCCGCCGAGAAGTTACCATTGTCAAATGACGAATTCAGAGCATTCCGCAGACGGCAAGCCGCAACGCAAGGCATACTCGTACCTGCGTTTCAGCACTCCAGAACAGCGGAAGGGCGACAGCTACCGCCGTCAGACCAAGATGGCGCAGGACTATGCACGCCAGCATGGCTTAGACCTAGACGAGACATTGACCTTCCACGACGAGGGCGTTTCCGGCTATCGCGGCCAGAACGCCGAGGCAGGGCGGCTGGCAGATTTTCGGGAGGCAGTTGAGGTTGGGCTCGTACCCCAAGGCTCCGTTCTCCTGGTGGAGCAACTTGACCGGTTAAGCCGTCTCGTGCCGCGCAAGGCGATGCGGGTTCTGGAAGACATTGTGGAGGCGGGAGTCTCCGTGGTGACGCTCAACGATGGTCGGGAGTATACCCCTCAGTCTCTCGACAATGACCCCACGGACCTGTTGGTTTCCGTCCTCACGTTTATGCGGGCAAATGAGGAGAGCGCCACAAAGGCGAAGCGCCTCGCGCAATCATGGGCGGCTAAGCGGAGCGAGGCGGCCACTAAGCCGCTCACCGGTATCGTGCCAGCATGGCTCCGCCTCAACCGTGAAGAACAGCGGATTGAGGAGGTCCCCGAGCGAGTGGCGGTCGTCCAGCGAGTGTTCGCGATGGCACTCCAGGGCATCGGGCAGCACAAGATTGCCGAAACATTCAATAGGGAGGGCCTTCCCACTTGGGGCGAGGGGAAGAAGCGCGGGACGGAGTGGCGTAGGTCCTACATCGCCAAAATTCTGACAAACGATGCCGTAATCGGCCGATTGACCCCGCACCTCATGGAGCATGACGGACGGCAGAAGCGTCGCGTCCCTCTCGAACCCCTGGAGGGATATTACCCACAGGTCATTTCGCATGAGACCTGGGCGGACGTGCAGGCCCTCTTGGCGACGAAAGGGGCTGCACGCGGACGGCAAGCATCGGCTCCGGTGTCCAACATCTTAGCGAGGATGGCGGCCTGCCCTCGTTGTGGGAAGACCATGACGCGCGTTCAGAAAGGCAAGAGGAGCGCCCCGACGCTGGTGTGCGCCGCTGCGAAAGCCGGGTTGGGCTGCGAGTACAAGTCGGTCCGCTACGCAGCTGTAGAGCTGGCGCTCCTCCTTAAGCTACCATCTCTGATCGAGAGCCGGGATGGTATCGAGCAAGTTGAAGGGCTGGAGGACCGTATCGGTAACCTTCGGGACGCGATCTACGCTTGTGGTGAACAGATTGAGGAAGCTGTGGACCTCCTTCTGTCCGCCCGCTCTACAGCTCTTGTCGCTCGGCTCCAGGAGCTTGAGACGCAACTGCCCAAGATGCAGCAGCAGCTTGCCACCCTTCAGGACCAGCGCGACGTTATGGCCGGACCTGTAATCGGTTCGCGGATCGGTAAGGCGCTCGGAGCCCTACAAAAGGCCAACGAAGGAGAGCCAGACCGGGGCGAAATCAATCGTGCGCTTCGGGCACTCTTTAAGCGTGCAGTCATAAATTGGCCCCAGGGGACTATCGAGCTGGAGTGGCACCTCGGCGGGACCTGCCGCGTGCATTACGCTTGGATGGGTGGCGTATGGCCTCCGAAGAGAGCGGACAAAGTTTCGTCGCCGGATTGAGCTGGCGGCACATCAGGCAAGCCCATGGGGGGCGAGCGAGTAGAGGGCTGTACGATAGATGATTGAGGCTGCGGCGAACGATCCATTTAAGATCGAGCTTGAGGATGGTGTGGCGTACCCGATTGGGGACGGGCTGATGGTGGTTCTTCAGGCGGACGAGAAGGCCCCTGAGGGCGGGCACAGCGTCGCAATCACCAAAGCGGACCTGGCGAACCTGAGCGAGGCCAAAGGCCTGCATCCAGTCGCGTTGGAGGAAGACGGGGGCGAGGCCATCTGTATAGGCGACACCTGGGTCCTCAAGCAGCCCGACGTTAGCCGCGAAGGGCACCCGATGCAGCGAGCCGTTGTGACGTGGCAGGACGTCGAGGCCATGCTGGCGGCCGCGTAAAAATGGTCTTGGCTAGCAGGGGGGGGGCGTGGTCGGCGGCCTTTACCCCATTCCTGTGACAGCTAAACAGCAACTTTTGTGAAGCGACCGGTCGGTGGGCACCAAGCAGTTGCGCCGACCGGATTTCTTCAACGTCATTCCGTTGAATTATGGCGGCTGGATCGCCTCGCGTGCCGATTATCATGAGCCGCAGCATGAAGACGCATCTGGCTTCGTCCGAATGGGTCGGCCGCGCTCTCGCGGTCAGGGTTAAACCTCATCGAAATGTTGCGTACTTCCGCCCAGCTCAGTAGCCGTCGCGCCGGCCACTCGAACGCTGAGGGACCCGGCCATATCGTTAGTACCTGATCGGCCGGAACCTTCTGGGGGTGTTCAAGGATGGGAAACTGTACAAACGCCACGGTTGCGCCCAAGCCCATCGTGTAACTGGCCTCTTTGAGCGTGATGCGGCCATCCTGGGTCGCGAGGGCTCGATCTTGCCGGTGAAAGGCGGTGGCCCACATCGGATCATCGCATAACGCAAGGCCAATCCACATTTCACGTGGAGCGAGACCCGTTAGAAAAAAGTTAGTCTTCACCTCTTCAGGAAACGCTGAATTGGTAGACACATATTCATCGCGAACCATCATCTTCATCGCAAGCCACGATGCTAACTGTATGGTGTCACCTATGCTGTAAGATGCGTTCTGTCCTCGTATTAACCGAGTAGTTTTTACCCGAGTGCGTTCATCGAGTCTATTCATCCACTCGTTATTGCAAGCGTGGCAAACGCACGGAATAGTCGTCTCGTAAGGGGCCATGCCACTTTGCTTGAACGTATCCGAACCAGAGAGGAGGTCCTCCTTCGCTTTGAAGGAGCGCTTGTGGCTTTTCGGAAGGCGCTGAGCCAACTCAGGTCCTAACGCTTTGGACCAAAGATGTTCGTGACTTCCCCCTGGCTTCCTACAGAATATGCATGGAGTAGGCATGAGAGATTGTATGCCGTAAGTCTCGCGATAACTCAACGCATGCCAATTGGTCAGATAGCGGGATCCAGAGATGGTAGGCCTCACCAGCGGAAGAAACCGTGCCTGGGGGCGCTTTCAGGCATGTGATAGCATGGGCAGGGCGCGAGTATGACCGAGGCGACTTCAGACGACCTAAATACGCGGCTGGCGACACTTACCAACCGAGTGCCACCACGCAGTGAACTCGCCCGGCTGCTAAAGAACCTGGACGATCCAGCCAGTGATGAAGCGTCCAAGGACCGCTACGTGGCTCTCGTGGCAGGGAACGCCGTAGAGTCAGCCTTGGCGCACGCCCTTGAGGCTAAGGGCATTGAGGTAAGAAGCGGTAAGCGCCGACTGCCCTTTAGCGGGCTCATCAAGCTTGCCGAGCGCAGGGGGCTAGTGAGTCGAGCTGAGGCCGTAGAGCTTGGCAGGATACGGCAAGTGAGGAACCTGTTTGCTCACGCGCTCGAACCGATCAGCTTCTCCAACCCGGAGGTTGAAGAGGTTACGCGCTTGTTCTGGGATCATCCAATAACAGATTGGGAAAGCTACTTCCTACCGGTCTTCCCCGCGCGACAACGCTTTACGATCATTTGCGGGTCGTTCTTCAATGCACTGTTTCCCGAAAGCGGGTCGAAAAAAGAACCCCCAGGCACCCGTGAGGGCGGCTGAGGGTCTAAGGCAGGCGCGTGTTGGACGGGGTGCTACCGGGGGTCGGGCACTTGGTAGCCCGCGCCCAAATCGGTGCCGGGGTCGCCGAACACCGGATAGGTGCTGCCGTCTTCATCCTGGCCGTAGCCCAAGAGGGCCTGACCGGGCGGCGGGGTGGCGGCCCCAGCGCCGATGCGTGCGCCCAGGACCTTCGAGACCTGTTGGCCCCGGTGTACACTGGCGGCGTTTGCGGCCCGATCGGCCACGGCAGCCCGGCGGACACCCTGGAGCGCCTTGCGGAGCGCCTGGGGGTCCTGTTCGGACAGCATGGTCGACACACGGTCGTTCACGGCGTTGGTGCGGGCCGGTTCGCCACTGAAGGCCCCCGCAGCGTGCTTGAGGGCGTCGAGCGGGCGGCCACGGACTGCGGCCCAGATGCCCCGGCCGGTGTCGGCGAGGGCCTGCTCCTGGGCGGCGATCTGGTCGGCCACTTCGCGCCCTGCGGTCATCGAGTTGCCCCGGACGGCGCTCCACGTCTGGTAGGCCTCGTGCTCGGCCGCGAGGCGGTCAAAGAGGGCTTCAGCCTTGTCGGGTCCGTGGACGGTCTCGATCGCCGAGCGCTTGGAGAGGGAGCCCTCGACCTTGCGGGCGGCATTGCCGTAATCCCCGAGGGCCTGGAGGTCCCGGACCATGCCGGACCGGTGGCCCAGCCGGAAGTTGTCGATTTGGCTGCCGGTCATGTCGGCCATGCGGTTACCCGCGTCGGTCGCATCGTCCTTCGCCATCTGCTCGCCCAGCTCCAGCGCCTTGCGGTTCTGCGTGGGGCCAGCATAGGCCTGACGGGCGGGCTTCCAGTGCGGATTGAGCCCTGGAGTGATCCCGTCGCCGTCCATGATTCCCAGGAGGCGGCTGCGGAGGTCGTTGGTGGCTTTGCCCGCCCGGTTGACCTCAGGGGCGGCGTTGTACCCCTCCCCGTGGTATATGGCGCTATCGAACGCCGTCTTGGCGTGGTCGTACATCGCCATGGGAGGCACGTCGGCAATCTCGAAGGAGCCGTCCGGCTGCTCTCGCAGTCCGTTTGCTTTCAGCGCCGCTCGGGGGTCTGCATGGCCGTTGCGGATCGCGTCCGCCCAGATTTGCTTACCGGCGACGTTGATGGCGCTCTTGGCGTCCGGGTGGGCGAAGAGCGTCTGTAGCTCCTGCGTGAACGGGATCGGCTCGGCGTTGCTCCGAGCGTACAGCGGGGCCGCTGCGGCACGGGCCTGCTGGCTGAGCGTGGCGGCCTGCGGTTCCACGTTCGTCGCCGGGCCAAGGGTGGCCTCAACGTGCGTCGAGACGCGCTCGGACATTTGACGCTGGCGGTCGTCGATCGCCTTGCGGACCGCCATGGTGGCCGGGCCGGGTCGGCGGGTAGCGGACCCGTAAGCCTCGCGGAGATGCTCGTTGACGTCTGCGGGGACTGCGGGAACCCCCATGGCCTGCCGACGCCGCAGCTCCTTCGTCAGGGCTGCGCTGTCCATGCCCGCCTTGTCCATCTGGTGCCCGACATAGCGCGACGCCTGGGCATTGGCCGGGTTCGCCCCAAGGATGGCAGCGCGGTTCTTGAACCTGCGGCCCACGGAGGGCGGCACCATGGCAGCCAGCCGTTCCATCGTCGGAGCGGCAATGCGTCCCATGCCCTCGGCGATCGGGTGGGTCACAGGAGCCGCCAAACGGCCCATGGAAGGCATTGCTCCGCCCATGGCACCCCCGGTCAGTGCGCCCCTTGCAGTGTCCCTGAGGGCATCTCCGGGGCTTCCTGCGTGGCTATCGAGGAGACCGCCTGCACCGCCGTACAGCGCACCGTTGGCCGCTGCGTTGAGCGTCCGGCCCTTGAGGGCGACTTGAGCGCCCTTGGCACCCAGGCCGAGCTTGGTGACCGGGAGCGCAAGACCGCCGACGAAGCCCGCTGCTGTCGCGGTGGCCCCAAGGTTCGGGTGGTCCTGCTTGAAGCGCTCCTCGTGGCGCTCACTGGCCTCCCGCGAGCTGCGGAAGGAGCCTGCGGGGTCGAAGTCGACGCTGGAGGAGAACGGGGCCGCGATGGCATTGCCCGCCATGCCCAGAAGGCCCGAGGCGACGCCGCCCGCGCCCGGCAAGGCACCGTCGAGAGCCGACGAGGCCGCGCCATGTAGCGAGTTGAGGACGCCCTGCCCTTGAGGTGCCTTGCCGAGCTGGCGCTCAACGTAGGCCTGCACCTCTCGGGGAGAGGCACTGTCCGGGGCGGTGATCTGATGGATGGACCCATCCGGGCCTGTGACCCGATAGGTCGCCATGTTACTTGATCCTTTCGATGCCCCAGCCAGAGCCGGATGGAGCGTTCTGTTTAGGTGCGGGATGGGCACGGGAGAGGGCCTGTGGCGCGACCACCTGGTTAAACCACTGGTCGTAGGTCATGCCTCGGGCGTTTTTGGTGCCCGTGAGGCCGCCGTGAGTAGCCGTCCAGGCTGCGGCGGACTGAGCGCGAGCATGTGCGATAGCCGCACTGTCCATGTTGCCCCGGATAATGTCGCGGTTGACCTGAGGGCTCTTGTCGACCCCGACGTTTTCCCGCGCGATGCGAGCCTCGTCCGATTGGGTCTGAACGCCCTTCTCCATGCGGAGAGCTGCGTTGTTGAGGGCCGCCGCGCGGCTGTTGAGGAACTGATAGTCCGCGTGATCGCGATCGGGGTAGAGGTAACCCACCGTGCCGCGCAGCAGGGCACCGCCAGCCGCCTTGAGTGGGCCGATAGCGCCGTCCGTGTTGGGGTACATCGCCCCGAACATGGCGGCCTTGCCAGCGCCGGTATGGAACCGACCCTCGCGGCTCTCGAAGGCTCCCGCGTTGCGGATGACCTGATCGGCCGCGTCGGATGCGTCGCGGTACTTGTTCATCAGCTTGCGGTCGTCAGGACTGACGCCTCCTGTGCCCTTCTTCTTGCTGGGAGGGGCGGAGGGGAGGAGCGCGTGGGAGGCCATCGTGACCTCGGAGGGGTCGACTACGTCTTCCCAGCCGTCATTGGTCGCCATTACTGGACCTTCCTTCTCTGGAGTTTGCCGGTGACGGGATCGCGGCGGTACTGATAGCCGCCCACGACGCCCGCCTTGAGGTCCTGCCGGTTCTGGCTGCGGTCGGCGCGGGCGCCCGACTTAACGGCAAGAGCGATGCGTTCGTCGGCCTGCCGGGTTGCGGCTGAGGCACGGCCTGCGGTGATGCTTGTACGGACGGTGCGGTCCGCATCGGCGAGGTCGCGGTGGCGGTCGCGGTTGACTTCGTTCGTAGCCGCTTGGTCGTGCGACATGGCCTGCGACACCGTCATCCCGCTTGTTCCTGCGATGGTCCCATAGGTGTCGCTCCAGTGTTCCGGGAGGCTGGGTGCGTGGACGCCATAGACGTCCGGGTTGGACCGGACTTCCTGGAAAGCGGCTTCGCGCTGGGCGGGCGGGAGCTTGTTGATCGAGAACATGACACGACCGTTGGCGTCTAGGACGTCCTTGGCCTTGGTCCGCTTGTCCTGCAGGTAATCCACGGCGGCCTGGATCGGCTTGTAAGTATGCTCGCCGGTCTCGGGGTCCGTGTACACCTCGAAGGCGTCGTCCGGGCCACCCAGTTGCGGCCGCTCCGCTTTGCGGAGGCCGTCGTTCTGCGAGTATATCGTCTTGGCCGCGTTGGAGAGCCCCTCGCCGAGCCCGTTGGACCCGAAGAAGGCCGCAGCAAGAGCCATCATGGTCTGCTGGTAATGCTCGTCGTCGAACGCTCCGCGTCGCTTGAGGATGGGGGGAGGGGTGGGAAGCTTCTGGTGCTGGAAGGTCGGCTGGTCAGCTCCGGGGACCCGAAGGCCAGTCGCGAGATTGCCGGTCAGCCCCGTGCCGTTTGGGACGGGAGGCGCTTGCGGGAGGTCTGCATAAGCGCCGGTGGCGCGGGCGGATTTCTTATCGTGGCCGAAGAGGCCGCCGAAGACTGTCATGCTGACACCTCCTCAGCGTTCTTAGTGGCTTCCGCTCGGCGCTGGAGGAAACGCTCCATGGCGGCTGCGTCTCTGTCGGCGCACTCCAAGACGAAGGCCATGTGGGGTGTGAGATATTCGCCTTTGTCCTTGAGGTCTCGCCACTCGCTAAGCCATCCCGAGTACCTCCAGGGGCGCGGCGGCAGCGTCTTGTCGGCGTTCAGGGTCAGGAACATCGCCGGATCGCCGGGTCGGGGGGTTGGGCAAAGGCGCTTAGCTTCGCGGCGTGCCCAGGCAGAAATCCCCTGCTGACGGTCGGCGTACCTCAGCTGACCGAAGAACCAGACGCCTACCGGCGAGAGGATGATCGACGTTTCCGAACCGTCTTCCGTAACCTTTTCAACAGTCTGTTTCGCGTGAGCGGGGAAGCTGGGACCTTGAACATCGGCAATTGCGTGTTCGTTCAGGTTCATGGCGGGGAGTAGGTCGTTCAAATAGAACCAGGGGACCCCGTCGAGCATGGTGTAGGAGATTGGGTGGCCCTTGTACTCCAGGGCAAAGGGGTTCTCGCCGATCGCGAGGGTAGCTGTTGCGGTCATAGGTCCGTGATGGGCATGCGCTCGCTTCAGAAAGCGGACGGGATGCCTGGGGGATTGAGGAGGAGCGTTCGGGACTGGAGAACCCAACAAGGCGAACGCGAAGATGACTGGACGGACCAGCGCGGGCGGGTTGTCCATATATCTGCACTATCGTTTGGGGTCGCAGCCAACCGTAGCCTTCGATGCTGGGTCCCCCGAACCGCTGGGGCGCTGCTGCCATTCACGAAACATTCTAAATCGCTAGAAGGCATGAGGGCACTGTAACCGCTGATAAAGCATAGCCGCGTAGTATCTGCTTCATGAGGAAGAGGCGTTTCCGTCCCCCAGATGGCTACAATAAGCCTGCAAGCGCCCTGCGTCAGGCTGTGTCGTCAGTCACCCTCGGCCTCGGTGGGATCGCTTGTCTTATTCAGGCCTTCACTTGGATCGCGGACGGGAAGGCTGACATCTACCGTCACGGCCACCGCCAAGCGGTGTTGTGGCACCATACGCCAGCAACGTTCATCTTTCACTTGTCCGTGGCGCTGATCGGCCCCCTCGGGTTGGTTGCGCTTGGCGCACTCGGTGTTGTGGAAGCGATCCGTAGCCGCAGGGGTAAGCGGTTGCAGCCGACCTCGTTGGTCTTCCATACCGTTCGCTCATCGCATCCCATTTTGTCCACGGCCGACGCAGTGAAGCTGAACCTTCCCCAAGAGGCACCAAGGGACCTCAAGGGACCCGATGGAACCAGCCGCGAAACTACGGACCGGGGCCTTATTCAGGAGCCCTGACCGAGTATCGGGTGGACCCTAAGTGGCCTCATGGGACCCAAAAATATTCGGGTGGGTCCCTCGGGACTCTTCGAAGGCCTGTGGGTACGCTGGGGAACGGGGGAAATCTCAGGGAAACGGGCGAGGCACTCAGGGTCAGACCGCGAGAATACGGGTCGAGCGAAGCGCCGGTTTTGAATTGCGAGCGGCAAAGGACGGCGAGGGGGAGCCCGCAGCGGCGAGAGGGGACCCAAAGCCATCCGGCACTGTTCGTCCCTCTCCGGACCTCCCCCGCCGCAGCAAGGAACGCCAGAAATCCGCCAAGCGCCACCGGATGCTGGAACCGGTGCGACTATGCAGCCTTGCCAAATCGTGCTGGTCCAAGCGCCATTGCGGAGGAAGCGCAGGCGCATTGGCATACCCGGCGACATTCACCGCCAATTAGGGCAGGTTAGAGATGATGTATCATTATGGAGCATGGCATTGAGGGACCTGTGAGTGCGGTCGAGCGGAGCGGGCAAGGCGGTGTTTCACAACTTGTAGGTTGTGAGCCAACTCCTCCGACCAGAGGCGGAATGTGTCTAAAGGTACTTGACGTAATAAAGAGACAGTCTCATAAAGACGCCATACCTTCTGAACGCAGGATGCTGCCAATGGCCGTCGACCTTTCCCACCTCCACTCCATTGAGGACCACCTGATCCGCGAACGTGCCCGCCTCGCGAAGGCTCGTGGCGACAGCGAGGTTGCTCTTAGGACCGTGTGGGTCGCGCAAGCGGAACGCGAGCTGGCGAACGAGCGCAAGTTCCTTGGGCTGCCCCTGGAAGTCCTCGCCCCGGCCATGAGTGACGACGAGTTGCTCCTCGCCCTTGCTGCCTGACAATCCTGGAGCCCCCCATGTCCCGCATCGCCTACTATCGCACCTCGACAGACAGTCAGAGCCTCGCAGCCCAGCGACAGGCACTAGGCGGTGGGTTCGATCGTGAATTTTCCGACGAGGGGGTCAGCGGCGCTACCAAGGCCGAAGATCGTCCAGGGTTCGCCAAGCTCCTCCAGTATGTCCGCGAAGGCGACACCCTCTACGTCTATGCGCTCGATCGCCTGGGCCGAGATGCGCTTGACGTACAGGCGATGGTCCGCAGCCTGTTGGACAAAGGCATTACACTGGACGTTCGTGGCTTGGGACCGATCGGCCGAGGAGTGGGGGAGCTGATCGTCGCCGTCCTTGCCCAGATAGCGGACATGGAGCGCCAACGGATTAAAGAGCGCTGCGAGAGCGGCAGAAAGGCGGCGCGTGCAGCCTTGGAAGCAACTGGCAGGACACATAAGGGTAAGGAGAGCCTCGGGCGTCCTAAGGCTGCTGATGCCTCGGAGGTGGCAGCATGGCGACGAGAGAACGGGGCAAGCATCAGCCAGACCATGCAGCGCTTCGGGCTCTCCAAGGCCACTGTGGCCCGCTACTGTGCCGCTGAGGCGCTGAAGGGTGCGGTAGCGTGACCAGCGGCACCATGTCGCAGGACGACTACAAGGCGGCGGAAGGTATGACCCTCCGGTGCAACGCCGAGTCCGTCGAAGCCATCGGGCTGACTGAGGTCATGCTGGAAACCTTGCCGTGGACCACGCCAGCGTATCAGCACGCTACCACTCAGAAACGGCGTACGGCCCTTCGTGCCTTGCTGGCCGACCTTCTACGTCTGGAGGCAAAGGGGCTCGCGGGCTATCATGGCATGTCCCCAAAGGACTTTCCTTCCAAGCTCCTCGGCTTCGGATATGACGTTTTCATAGCCTTGCGAGACGCCATGGACTCTGCCGGTTTTTTGACTGTTGAGCCGGGCCGCGCTCGCTGGAACAGCTTCGACAACATTGAGACCGGGGAACGAGGGGACATTACGCAGCATGGCGGGCGGCAGGCCCGCTTTCGGTTGACCCCCAAGGCCTTGGAGGAGGTTCGGGCGGCTGGAGTTACTCTCGATGCTTGGAGCGCCCATTGGAGCCCGCCAGCACCTCTACAGCTCGTCACTTCTTCGCTCGTGCCAGCGGCTCCGCTGATTGAACTGCGGGCCGCGAAGGAACGACGCGGGGGAACAAAGCGGGCGGGACAGAACGTTACCTTTGATGTGGCTTCGCCGCTCCTTCAGCCGATCCTTGAGGACCTCCAGGACCACAACGGCTTCATGCGAGAGCTGGGAGTAACGGGCGTCGACTTCATCGGGCTTCGTCGCATCTTCAACGACGGCAATGTGCCCGGCTTCAGTTGGGACAAGGGTGGGCGCTTCTACTCGCTCCGTGGGGCAGGCATGGGCAAGCCTTACGAGGCGCTATCGGGTGACGAACGCCGCAGTCGCATTCAAATCGGCGGTGAACCGGTTGGAGAGGCCGACATGGGTTCATCGCAGCTCCGGCTTCTGTACGCGCTACTGGACCAGCCGCTACCTGCTGGCCTTGAGGCGGACCTGTACACCCTTCCGGGCGCTCACCGGGAAGCTGTGAAGGCGGTTGTTACCCAAGCGCTCGGCAAAGGGGCGGCCAACGCTAAGCGGTGGGGCGCTGACGCCCGGCGGGAATATAGACGGGATCATGGAGGACGAACGCTCCAGGCGGACCACCCGTTTGCAGATGCACTGGCGGCAACGCTTGCCGGGCACCCGATCCTTGAGCGCCTCGGTGGGCCGGGGATGCCAGCAGCGTTAGACCTTCAATTTACCGAAGCCGAGGTAATCAGACGGGCGATGGCTCGACTGCGCAGCGATGGGATAGGAAGCCTTCCTGTCCACGACAGCCTGGTTGTGCCCCGTATGCATCTACAGGCTGCCGAGGTGGCGTTGCAGTCAGCCTTCCAGTTGCAGGTTGAGAAAATGATCGGTCGACCAACCGAGCAACGAGCTTCGGTTAAGCTCAAGGCCGCCTGAGAAAGCCCCGCACTGGCTATCGGTTAGCCAGAGGAGCCCCGGAGCATACGTGTATGAAATGTCCGGCTTTGCCGCTTTCGGGGCTAAGTGCCTCGTGCGCGGCGTTCGGAACCGATCCAAAACTCGACCGCACACGAGGCTTCGCGCGTTAGAACCCGAAAGTCACGCCCAGAGCGCCGTAGTGGGGTCCAGCGTTCCCCTTGATCGCGAACTTCGGTCCCAGCGGGAGCGCAACCGAGCCATACGGGTCAATATCGCCGCTGATCAGCCTGCCGCCCACCGCAACGCGAGCAAAGAGTGGGATGGTTACGCCCGCCTCTAGTCGCAAATAAGCCTTCGCATCCAACCGGTTGCACTTGTCTTTATCTGCAAACTGACCGTTCGGAGCCCGGCAGCGTTCCGTACCGTTCCGGTCCTCTGTCTCAAAGTAGCCGTTGCTGTCGCCCTTGAAGACGAAAGCACCTGCCGCTGGCGTGATATCAAACGCCCCGAACCCTGCACGATAGCCCGCGCCCAATTCACCGCCCCAGCGACCGTGTGAACGCGCCCCGTTTGCTTCAAGACCCCAACCGGCCGCTTGAGTGGTTGTAGACACGCCAAACAGCAACGAGGCGGCAACTGCCACCTTGATGATTTTCTTCATGATTTCCCCCAGCGCAAACCTGCGCAGTTGCTGTCTCAAGCAGGTGGACGGGGGCGGGTCAAGCACTCGCCTCTTCCGCGATTCAGATCGGCGCTTGCCGCTGTGTTCCTGATGTGTTCTCATTGCTGCATGGAACGACTCAGCGCCCCCGCAATCGCCTCAATGCTCCTCACGGCACCCGCATGGGCACGCCTAGGCCTCACCGTGCGTGACGAGCGCCTGAGAGAGCGTGCGGCGGACGCCATGGCCGTCAGGATTGTTCGGGGGCTCGGGGAAGGGCAGGAGCCCAACCCGGACCAGCTTACCCTAAGGCTATAGATGAACGAGCGGCTGAGGGTGGTGGAAGCGGGCCCTTGCATTAGGCCTCGCACTGCTACTGAGCCCGCATGCTCTAGGTCAAACGTGCTTCAAGGGTGATATTCGGGGCTTATCTCTGCATCAATACGCGGCCAAGAAACTCTCCTCGGCCGCGTACTCGTAGCGTCCGCTTGCTTCAGCGAGAATTTATCTCGCCCCTGGGCAGCGCGGAAGGTTCAACAAATTGTTTTCTAGGAGGCCATCGGCTGCGGTCGCAAGGTACTTTCTGCGCGAGACCGGATGCTGTTTGACAACAATAAGAGCTACTTGTCCACGTACCATAGTGTAGAATACATGCTCTTGACTTATCATCGCAATGATCGTGTCAATGCCGAACCACCACGCGCTCGGACTCGTTCCTCCGAGTCCTTGGATGCGACGGTCTAAGTCTAGATTGTCAGGTGAGTGGCAGTCTGCACGATAGGTAGTCATAAACGTTGCTCCCGTACACGGGTAATCGCAATCGCCTTGACCATACGCCTCGAAACGGACACGTTGCCCGTGGAAGTAAGCACCTGTCCGCCGACGATTGCTCCGTTTGGCGGATGAAAGGGCCGGGGATTGCCGTCCTCGGCCCAATTCATGTCGCGCTCATCATCCCTAATACCGGATAAAGAGTCGACCCTGGGCATCAACCTGCGTGAAGAACATCTTGGCACCGTTGCTGTCCCGCAACATTTGCACTTTGCTTTATATAGCCCGTCTGTGCTGAGCGGTGGCGTAGATGTTGTGCGCGACCTGCTTTGTTCCAGCATCGGTTGACCTGGAGGCAATGCGGAGCAGCAGGAGCACGATGCGTTTAGGTTGCCGCTCGCTCCTGCTGCCTATTCAGCTCAGTGCTGGACCTTCCACGCGGCCACTTCAGCCTTCCCGACGTCGGCCGGGTAGCACTGCGGGGCATAGCCGCCCCCACGGCTCCAAGCGCTACGTCCCCCGCAGCTCGAACCATTGCGGGCCGAATTGTACGGGCACGCACAGGTGCCAGGATAGGCAGCAATGGATTGCTTGATGATCTGTTGCTTGATCTGAGTGTCGCTAAGGGGCTGCCGTGCCCACGCGACTGGAGAGGCCACCGCAGCAAACGCGGCAGCCAGCACAATTGCCAGCTTCATGTAGTGTCCCTCGCTAAGCGCTTACTGCGGGTCGTCCTGACCGCTGCCGTACAGTGTCGTTGGGGCGCTGTAAGGGCGGCTGTACGGGTTGCTGTAGGTCGAGCTGGAGCCGTAAGGGTCCTTCGTGCCGACTTGCCCGGTATACGGATTGACGTTGCCCCGCGTGGAGTAGTTGTCGAGGGTCGAAGAATTAGGAGAGGAGCGGTAGTGCGGCGCGACGTACGTTCCGTCCCTTCTTGTGTAGCCCCGGACGTGGACCTGCGCGATTGCTGAGCTTGCGACACACAGTGCGCAAGCCGCCAAAATCAATCGTTTCATGTATTCCCCCGTTCGCCACGAATCGTGACAACGTCGTTTCTGCCGCAATCAGGGGATGAAGTGAAAGCAATTCACTCCGCTTTGGTTTGTTAACTACTTATCCTCGCGTGTGGCGAGTGGCCTCGAAGTAGTCGTCTAATGGCTCGTCCTCTTCAGCCTCCAGCAGCCCCGCAGCTACCTCGAAGTTGATGCAATCGACTAGCATCTTCCCGCGAGGAGACAGAGTGTAGCGGTAGGCGGGGTCCTGAGGCCCTCCAGGCATCTCCAAGAGGAGCCGCGAACCTTCCTTGCCACCGGGGTCCACTTTGCCGAGCGCCCTCAGGTCGTCGTAGGCGGTGCCTGACGGGATACGCAGGCGCTTCGAGATTTGCTCCAGCGTGGCGGGTTCGTTGCGTGCCACGTAGATGAACACCAAGGCACGCCTGACCGGCGAAGCGGGGTTCAGGAACCTAGAGAGCGCCTTGAGTGCGCCATCAACCGCCAAGATGCTCCTGTCCGCCATTGTGTCCCCCGTTCGGTGTAAGGGGAACGGTGGTCGGTGGGCTGCGGCGGATCAACGCGCTTTTGGGATTGCAGATAGTCTGCATTGTGCACGCATGCCGAGGTCGAGCCGCATGGCAGCTCGTTTGCCGCACTTCGTTATGCCCCTGCGGCCGATCCAGGGGCAAACTACGTCGGGTCTTTACATCACAACAGCACCAGATTGTGGCCGCCCGCCGCCGCAATCTCCAGCGCGCGCTTGGCCGTTTCCTGCCCCTTCACCTGGCGGAGGTCGGGCCCCTGCGCCGCCATGCTCGCCTCGCCCGGTCCGGGCGCCGGCAGCGCGCGGGTGCCGCGAAGGTGGTCGAGCAGCGCCATCAGGTGCGGCGCGGACACGATCTCGACCGATCCGGCCCAGGCCGCCTCCGGCCCCT
This sequence comes from uncultured Sphingomonas sp., assembly GCF_934560975.1. GTDB lineage: Bacteria > Pseudomonadota > Alphaproteobacteria > Sphingomonadales > Sphingomonadaceae > Sphingomonas_I. The sequence continues at coordinate 274,394 of NZ_CAKTFO010000001.1, forward strand.
GGGCGGCGGGGCAGATCAGGCCCAGCCCTTGCTCGGCCGCATGTAACGCGGCGAGCAGCACGCCCGGCGTGCCGGCGATGCGGCCGTCCAGCCCCAGTTCGCCCACCACCAGGAATTGGGACAGCGTTTCGGCATCGATCACGCCCATTGCGCCCAACAGGCCCATCGCCACCGCCAGGTCGTAATGCGACCCTTCCTTGGGCAGGTCGGCCGGGGACAGGTTCACCACGATCCGCTTCGGCGGCAGAGCCAGGCCGATCGCCGCCAGCGCGCCGCGCACGCGCTCCCGACTTTCCGCCACCGCCTTGTCGGCCAGGCCCACGACCACAAAGGCAGGCAGGCCCGGCGTCACCTGCACCTGCACCTCGACCGCGCGCGCCTCCAGCCCAAGATAGGCGACCGTTGAAACCAGCGCGACCATGCATCTCCCCTGTTCCCCGCCTGTTCTGTAGCGGGTTCGTCCGCGCTGTCGAGCGGGGTTGCGGTGGCAGGATGCAATACGCATGTAGTGGGCATGCGCGCAAAGCATCCTGGCTCGCGGTTGGCGATCCTGTGCCTGGGTTGGTTCCTGGTGGTGCTGTCGCCGGTCGTAGGCGCGTTGCCGGGGCCGGGCGGCATCTTCGTCTTTGCCGCGGGGCTGGTGCTGCTGCTGCGCAACTCCTGCTGGGCGCGGCGGCAATACGTATTGTTCAAGCGGCGCTTTCCAAGATTCGGTCATGCCTGCGACACGGTGATGCGACGCGGCAGCACGCTGCGCCGGCGCGAACGGCTGCGGTGCGCGCCGCAGCCTGATTGACTCCGCCGGCCGGTTTCTCTATCCGCGCCCAACTTGACGGCCGCCTCTCAATCGGCGGCCTTTTGCATTGCGAACCCAGAGGCAGAAAAAATGAAGCGGACCTACCAGCCGAGCAAGCTCGTGCGCAAGCGTCGCCACGGTTTCCGTTCGCGTAGCGCCACTGTCGGCGGCCGCAAGGTGCTGGCTGCCCGCCGCGCGCGCGGCCGCTCCAAGCTCTCGGCCTGAGCGAATTGATCTTGCCGGTGCGGCAGCTTGTCCGCCGCGCCGACTTCCTGGCCGCCAATAATAGCCGGCGCGTGCCCATGCCCGGCTTTGTGCTGCTGGTGCGGCCACGCGGCGATGGCGATCCCGTCATGCGGATCGGCTACACCGTCACCAAGAAGATTGGCGGCGCCGTGGTGCGCAATCGCATGAAGCGGCGCTTCCGCGCGCTTGTCCGCGACATCCTGCCGCAATCCGGCATTTCCGGCGCCGATCACGTGCTGATCGGCCGCGCCGGTGGTGTGGAGCGCGATTATGCGGCGCTGGGTGCGGAGTTGCGCAAGGCGCTGACAAAGGCCGTGCGGTGATTGCGCGGCCTTTGATCCTGCTCGCGCGCGCGTGGCAGATCGGGCCTTCGCGCCTCATTCCTCCCACCTGCCGTTATCAACCCTCCTGCTCGGCCTATGCGATCGAGGCCTGGTCGCGCTATGGGGCTTTCAAGGGGAGCTGGCTGGCCATCAGGCGGCTCCTCCGCTGTCACCCCTGGGGCGGATGCGGCTTTGATCCCGTTCCCTGACGTTCAAGGCGAAATCTCGACGTGGAAAATCAGCGCAACCTGATCCTGGCGATGGTGCTTTCGGCTGCCATCTTTCTGGGCTGGACCTTCCTGTCGGAGCGGTTCTTCCCGGTCGCGGCGCCGCCTTCGACAGAGATCGTGAACGGCAAGCAGGTGCCGGTCACCAAGCCCGAGGCGATGCCCGATGCCCCCGGCGTGGTGCGTGACCGCCAGATGGTGCTGCGCGACAGTCCGCGCGTCGCGATCCGCTCGCCGCGTCTCGCCGGTTCGATCAACCTGCGCGGCGCCCGGATCGACGATCTGGTGCTGACCACGCATCGTGAGACGGTGGCGCGCAACAGCCCGCCCGTGCGCCTGTTGAGCCCGAGCGGCACGCCGGACGCCTATTTCGCGCAGTTCGGCTGGGCGGGCGAGGGCGTCGCCGTGCCGCGCGCCGACACCGTCTGGACCGCCGATGCCAACGAGGTCGCGCCCGGCCGGCCGGTGACGCTCAGCTGGAACAACGGCCAGGGCCAGGTCTTCCGCATGCAGATCGCGGTGGACGAGAATTACCTGTTCACCGTCCGCCAGTCGGTCGCCAATGGCGGTCGCGGCGCGGTGCTGGTCAAGCCGTACAGCCTGGTCAGCCGGGTCGGCATGTCCAAGGATGCATCCAGCTGGACGATGCATACCGGCCCGATCGGCCAGTTCAACGGCGCCACCGATTATTCGATCGACTTCAAGGATCTGGACGAGGCGGGCCCGGCCGGCACGCGCTTCCAGAATCGTGGTGGCTGGCTCGGCTTCGGCGACAAATATTGGCAGACGGCGCTGATCCCGGCGCAGGACGCCTCCGTCGACGCCGGCTTCCGTGCGGGCGCGGGCGGGCTGTACCAGGCTGATGTCTCCGGGCAGCAGATCGGGGTACGGCCCGGCAAGGTCGCCACGGTGGAGCAGCGTTTCTTCGCCGGCGCCAAGGAAGTGTCCGTCCTCGACGGCTACGAGGCGCAGGGTATCGCCGGCTTCGATCGCACGATCGACTGGGGCTGGTTCGTGTGGTTCGAAAAGCCGATCTTCTACCTGCTCGACTGGCTGTTCACGCATATCGGCAATTTCGGCGTGGCGATCATCTGCCTGACGATCATCGTCCGCGCCCTGCTGTTCCCGGTGGCGCAGAAGCAGTTCGCGTCGATGGCGTCGATGCGCAAGGTGCAGCCGAAGCTGAAGGCGCTGCAGGAACGCTACAAGGACGACAAGCCGCGCCTCCAGCAGGAGATGATGCAGCTCTACAAGATGGAAAAGGTCAACCCGCTGGCGGGCTGCCTGCCGATCCTGATCCAGCTGCCGATCTTTGTCGCGCTCTACAAGGTGCTGATGCTGTCGATCGAGATGCGCCACCAGCCCTTCGCATTGTGGATCAGGGATCTGTCCGCGCCCGATCCGCTGACGCCGGTCAACCTGTTCGGCCTGCTGCCGTTCACGCCGCCGGGCTTCCTCCATCTGGGCGTGCTGGCGATCCTGCTCGGCATCACCATGTACTTCCAGTTCAAGCTGAACCCGACCCAGATGGATCCCGCGCAGCAGCAGATCATGGGCTTCATGCCGTGGCTGATGATGCTGTTCTTCGCGCCGCTCGCGGCCGGGTTGCAGCTGTATTACGTCGTCAACAACCTGCTCAGCATCGGTCAGCAATGGTATCTCTACCGTCGCACGCCGGGGCTGAGCGACGCGCCCGCGGCCGCCAAGTGACGGACGCGTTCCAGGCCGAGCGCGACGCCGAACTGGCGGAGGCGGCGCGCAAGCTGTTCGCCGGGCCGATCGCCTTCTTGAAGTCGGCGCCCGGCCTGCAGTTCCTGCCCGGCGCCGACGTGCCGGAGGTGGCATTTGCCGGCCGCTCCAACGTCGGCAAGTCGTCGCTGCTGAACGCGCTGACCAACCGCCACGGCCTGGCCCGCACGTCCAACACGCCGGGGAGGACGCAGGAACTGAACTTTTTCGACGTGGGCGAGCCCTTGCGCCTCCGCTTCGTCGACATGCCCGGCTATGGTTTCGCCGAAGCGCCGAAGGACGTCGTCAGGAAGTGGCGGCATCTGGTCAACGATTATCTGCGCGGCCGGGCCACGCTGAAGCGTGCGCTGGTGCTGGTGGACAGCCGTCACGGCCTGAAGGATGTCGACCGCGACGTGATGACGATGCTCGACCAGGCGGCCGTCAGCTATCGCCTGGTCCTGACCAAGAGCGACAAGGTCAAGGCGTCGGAGCTTGAGGCGGTGCGCGCCGCCACCTCGGCCGAAGCCCGCCGCCACCCCGCGGCCCACCCGGACATCATCGCCACCTCCAGCGAAAAGGGCGGGGGGATCGCGGAACTGCGCACGGCGATCTTCGAATCGATCCTCTAGCGCCGGGTCGCCTTCGGGCGACTGCAACGGAAGGGGGGGCGGCCCGCTTGCCATATGCCCACGCCGCGATCATGGAGGGCGCCCACCTCCTGCTGTGAAGGGGCACCATGCTCAGGCTGATCATCGGCAACAAGGCCTATTCCTCCTGGTCGCTGCGGGGCTGGCTTGCGGTGAAGCAATCCGGCTTGCCCTTCGCGGAAGAGGTGGTCGCCATGTATGCCGACGATTGGGCCGAACGCCGCGCCAAGCCCGATCTTGCGGTGTCCAACGGCAAGGTCCCGATCGTGTGGGACGGGGACGTGGCCGTGTGGGAAAGCCTGGCGATCATCGATCATCTGGCGGACCGGGTCGGGCGGAACCTGTTCTGGCCGGCGGACGACACGGCGCGCGCCTTTGCCCGGTCGATCGCCGCCGAGATGCATGCGGGCTTCGTCGACCTGCGCCGCGAATGCCCCACCAACTTCCGTCGCCGCTACGATCCCACGCCGGTCAGCGATGCCGCGACCACCGACGTGGCGCGGATCGCATCCTTGTGGCGGCAGGCGCTGGACCGCTTCGCCGGCGAGGGCGGCTTCCTGTTCGGGGAGTTCGGCGCGGCCGACATCATGTTCGCGCCGGTCGTTTCGCGGTTCGACACCTATGCGCTGCCGCTGCCCGATTTCGCCCAGGTCTATTGCGCCCGCATGTTGGCCCACCCCTGGATGCAGCAATGGTATGCCGAAGCCGCGGTCGAGCCGTGGGTGCTCGACCGCTATGAACGGGACCAGTGAAGGCCATTGGTCCCGAACGAATACAAAGTCTCGCACCGATCTAGATGACAGGGTAGCCGTGACGGCGTGTCGGCCATCATGCATCATGCGCAATGGCTGCCGGCCCGCCGACCTACGCCCCTGACCGAAGCCGCGCCGGCGCCATGCACCGGCGCCATGCACCGGCGGTGGCTCTCGGTCAGGCCTGCACCTCTTGCCGGTCCGGATCTTCGTTCAGGTCGGCCGTGTCATAGGCACCGTGCGCGGTGGTATATTCCGGCCGGGCGGCGAGTTCGCGGATGGCGTCGCTGTCATATTCCTGCGTCCAGTCCGACCCCGCAGCGCGCAGCACCAGACCGTCCTGCTGGCCGGGGCTCATTTCGATAAAGGCACCGACCAGTTCGTAAAGCGCGCCGCGCGCGATCAATTCCTCGTGCGCGTCACCGCTGGTTTCGATCGGGATCACGCGCATCAGGCTGGCTTCGCTGTCCCATTGGATGTCAGGCATCTCTCTTCCTCTGTTCTGCTTATGCTTATGCGTCTGCCACGTGCTCGGGCTTACCCTGGCGCTTGGTGTGGGCCATGGCCTCCAACTCCTTCTCGGACATGGACTCGACCATGCTCTTGGACGCGCCCTTCAGATTGCTCTTGGGCGTGTCGCCGCGTTTGGCGGACAAGGCGGCTCCCGCCGCTTTCTGCTGGGCTGCTGACCTGGCCGGCATCGTACCTGCTCCCGTGCTGGACTGCCGGGATAACGCGCCAGCGGCGGTTTCGGCTCAACCCTTGCCGGATCGCTACATGGGAGGGCCCGGCGACCATTCTTCGGCGGCAAGGGTGAAGCCCGCAAAGTCGAAGCCGGGCACCACCACGCATGACACCAGCGCCCATCCCGCATCCGCCACAGCTGCCTGCCAGTGGCCGGCGGGGACGCGAACCTGCGGGTTCATCGCGTGGAGCATATCCGGAGCCGGCGGCGCGTCGTCGGCCGCCGCGATGGACAGGTTCAGCGGCGCGCCGGCATGCCACAGCCACAGCTCATCCGCATCAACCCGGTGCCATCGCGACCTTTGCCCCTGTTCCAGCAGGAACAGGATCGCGGTGCCGGGTGAACGCCGCCCCGGCTCCGCCTGCGCGCGCCAGGTTTCGCGATACCAGCCGCCCTCCGGATGGGGGGACAGGCCGAAACGCGCGATCATGGCGGCGGCGTCGGTCACCCCTTGCGGTGCGCGGCCTTCCACGACTTCACCGCATCCATCGTGCCGTGGACGTGGCCGGCCGGGTCCATCGCCGAATAGGCGAAGATCACCTTGCCGTCCGGTGCGATCACGTAGGACGTGCGGTTGGACATGGCCGGGTTCTTGGGCAGGGTCACGTCATAGGCGGTGATGGTTGCGGGCGTCGCCGATCCCACCGCAAACTTGTTGCGGCACGCCTCGACCGAGAAGCGGTTGAGCTTGTCGATCGGGTCGGCCGACATGCCCACCACGGTCGCGCCCAGCTTACGAAAATCGTCCGTCGCCTCGGCGAACTGGTGCGCCTCGATCGTGCAGCCCTGGGTAAAGGCCGCCGGGTAGAAATACAGCACTACCGGGCCTTTCTTCAGCGCCTTGGCGAGCGAAAAGGACATGGGCTTGCCGGCCAGACTGACCTGGGTCGAAAAATCGGGCGCCTTGGCACCGATCGGCAGCGCGGCATCGGCCGCTATGGGCGCGGCAAGCGCGATCAGGACGGACAGCAGGCGCACCATCGGCATCTCCTTGGTTTCGGTCAATCTACCCGGCTTCACCGCCGGCACCAAGTGCGCGTTTGGCCTGTCACCATCGCGCAATGGCCCGGTCAGGCGGCACGCAGTCCGGACGGGCCGGCCGCCCGATCCAGTTCGCCGCCGGCCCGTGCGCTCCGGCCGTAGACCAGCTCGAACAACGGGCTCGCCATCATGGTGGTGACGATCGCCATCAGCACCAGCATGGAGAACAGGGTGGGCCCGATAACCCCCTTTTGCAGGCCGATATTGATGATGATCAGCTCCATCAGCCCGCGCGAGTTCATCAGCGCGCCGATGCCCAGCGCGGTGCGGTTATCCTCGCCGGACCAGCGCGCGGCGGCATAGCAGGCGCCGAACTTGGCGAGGATCGATGCGGCCAGGATGCCCAATGCGATCAGCAGTAGGGACGCCGAATTGACCATGTCCATGCGGGTGTTCAGGCCCGAATAGGTGAAGAACATCGGCAGCAGCAGCACCACGGCGACCGGCTCCACCTTCTTCTTCAGCTCCGCCGTGAACAGGCCCTTGGGCATGAACGTGCCGAGGATGAAGCCGCCGAAGATGGCGTGGATGCCGATCGCGTCCATGAAGAAGGCGGACAGGCAGAACAGCATCAGGGTGACGGCCAATACGGTATGGCTCATCTCGCCGCGCCGCTCCACCGCCCGGCCCAGCGGCGCGAGCAGCTGACGGCCGAACAGGATCAGGAAGGCGACATACAGCACGGCCCCGCCGATCGCGACCAATGCCACGCCCGGACCGGCGCCGAATGCGGCCAGCACGATCGCCAGCACGCACCATGACGCCGCATCGTCGAACGCGCCCGCGGTCAGCGACAAGGTGCCGAGCGCGCTGTCGGCCAGGCCGCGTTCGTTGATGATCCGCGCCAGCATCGGAAAGGCGGTCAGCGCGATGCACGCCCCCATGAACAGGGTCGCGTTGGCGCGGCTGATGCCCGCCGTGAACAGGCCGGGCACGGTCAGCAGGAATGGCGTGATCGCCACCGCGATCAGGAACGGTGCGACGATGCCCGCCGCCGATACGCTGAACGCACTGCGCGCCTTGGCCCGAAAATGATCCATCCGGAACGTGGTGCCGACCAGGAACATGTATAACCCGACGCCGAGCTGTGCGCCGACATAGAGGACGTTCTTGGTCTCGGCCGGGAACAGGGCCGCCTGCGCCTGGGGCCACAGCAGCCCGAGCAGGGAGGGGCCGAGCAGCACGCCGGCGATCATCTCGCCCACCACCTGCGGCTGGGCGAGCAGCTTCTGGCCTAGCCAGCCGACGACCCGGCAGGCGAGGATGATGACGGCCAGCTGCAGAAAGAAGTGGACGCTGTAATCGCCCGGCGCAAAGCTCTTGCCGATGCCATTGGCCGCCGCCGGCCCATGCGCCGAAAGCAGCCCGCTTATTGTTGCGTTCAGGCTGTCCGCCAATCCGCCCGTCATGTCCGAAATCCCCCCGATTCTGTTTTCGTTGTTCCCCGCACGGGAGGTAAGCACATCCGCGCGCCACCGGCCATTGGCGAATGTCACAACCAGCCGCGTATCCCGAACACGATGCTGGTTGAGCGGGCATCGTCGCCCGCCATGCGCGCCAGGCGCGCGGTGCGGGCGAAGCGCCGTTCGTGGCTGATGCCGACATAGGGGGCGAACGCGCGCCGGATCTCGTAGCGCAGCCGCAGGTCGAGCTGCATGCCGGTCAGGCCCGATCCGAGGCGCTGGCGCGGCACGTCCTGCGCCGACATCGCAAGCTCGACCCGCGGCTGCAACACCAGCGCCTGCGTGATCCGCTGGTCGTAATAGCCGCTCAAACGGGCAAAGGCGTTGCCGTCCTGGGACAGGAAAGCGGAGGCTTCCGTCTCGAACCAGAACGGCGCGAGCCCCTCTACCGCCACCACCGCATAAGCCGGTGATCTGCCCCCTCCGAAATCCTGCCGCAGCCCTGCCTGGATGTTCCAATAGGGGTCGATCGCCCGGCTGTAGAGCGCCTGTGCCTCGCCCGCACCCGACGTGCGCCCGCGCGCGCCTTCGCCTTCGGTCTTCACCACCAGGCGGTTGAGGTCGCCGCCGAACCAGCCTTCGCCGTCCCAGCGATAACCGTCGCGCCCCTTGCGGGCCTGCCATTCGGCAATGTCCGCGATCAGCATGGAATAGGTCATTCCGCCATGTTCGCGCGCGAGCAGGCGGCGCGCGGCGGCCATCCGCGCCGCCGGGTAGAGCCGATCCGCCGCATGGTCGCCCGGTGGTGGCGGAGGTGCCGCGTGGCCGACCTCCGTCGGCTGACCTTCCGCCTTCCCGGCCATGCCGTGCATCATCATGTGATGGTCATGGGGTGCATCCACTTGAACGGGAACGGGCCTGTCCGCGGCGGGCATGGCATGGTCCATCATCGAATGATCGTGCGGAGGTGGCGCTGCCGGGGCGCTGTCCACCGCCGTGGGGGTAGCTGCCTTGGGCTGAGGGTGATGCGCCTTGCGGGCCGGTGCCGGCTTCGGCCTGCTCGGCGGAGCAGCCTTGCGTGGCGCTACCGGCGCGACCTTCGGCATCGCCATCCCGTGATGGCCGTGCATGTCATGGGTCTGCGCCATGGCGGATGCGGCGAAGCCCAGCAGGGCGAGCGCGAACAGGCGGATCATGCCGCATCTCCGTCGGCGCGGACCGTCACCACCTGGAACATGCCGGCATGCATGTGCAGCATCATGTGGCAGTGAAAGGCCCAGTCGCCCACGGCATCGGCGGTCAGGTCGAACATCACGATCCCGCCCGGCGCCACCGTCACCGTATGCTTGCGCGGCGCATGGTCGCCCTTGCCCGTCACCAGCTCGAAGAAGTGGCCGTGCAGGTGGATGGGATGCGCCATCATCGTGTCGTTGACCAACGTCACCCGCACCCGCTCGCCCGCCCGGAACGGAACGGGATCGAGCACCGGCGAGTAGGCCTTGCCGTCGAACGCCCACATATAGCGTTCCATGTTGCCGGTCAGGTGGATCTCCAGCGCGCGGGAGGGCGGGCGCGGGTCCGGGTTGCGCGCCAGGGCCTGCAAATCGGCATAGACCAGCACCTTGTGCTCGGCCCCGCGCAGGCCCTGGCCCGGCTCGTTTGTGCGATCGGCCGGCATCGGCGCGATGGTCTGCACGCCCGGCGTCAGCGCCATGCCCGGCGCGTGGGCCGGGTTGCGCATGGACATGTCCATGGTCATGCCCGGCATAGCCGACATGTCCATTCCCATGTCGCGCATGGTGGCAAGCGGGCGCGGGCGCCGGGGCGGGATGGGTGCGACCATCCCCGCCTGTGGCGCCAAAGTGGCACGGACCAGGCCCGAGCGGTCGATCGCTTCCGCCACGAAGGCGTAGGCGCGCGGCTCCCCCGGCTCCACGATCACGTCATAGGTTTCCGCATTGCCGATCTGGATCTCGTCCACCGCGACCGGCTTCACCGGCTGGCCATCGGCGGCGACCACCGTCATCCGCAGGCCGGGGATGCGGATGTTGAAGATCGTCATCGCGGCGGCGTTGATGATGCGCAGCCGCACGCGCTCGCCCGGCCGGAACAGGCCCGTCCAATTGCCGACATTGCCATGGCCGTTGACCAGATAGCTGTAGGTGGCGCCCGTCACGTCGAGGATGTCGCTCGGCTCCATCCGCATCCGGCCCCACTCCAGCCGGTCCTTCAGTCGCTGGTCGCGCCCGCCGACCAACGATGCCAAGGTCTGCTTCTGCCAGTTGAAATAGCCGCTTTGCTGTTTCAGCCGGGTCATGATCCGGTGCGGGTGGATCGGGCTCCAGTCGGACAGGACCAGCACATGCTCGCGATCCGACCGGATCGGGTCGGTCCCTTCCGGATCGATCACGATCGGGCCATACTGCCCCATCGGTTCCTGCATGCCGGAATGGCTGTGATACCAATAGGTGCCCGCCTGGATCAGCGGAAAGTCGTAGGTGAAGCTTTCCCCGGCGGGGATGCCCGGAAAGCTCACGCCCGGCACGCCGTCCTGATCGAACGGCACCAGCAGGCCGTGCCAGTGGATCGACGTATCCTCGTCCAGACGGTTGTCCACCGTGATCCGCACCGTCTGCCCCTCGCGCAGGCGGAGGAGGGGGCCGGGCAGGGTGCCGTTCACCGTAATGGCATGGCCGCTGCGCCCGTCGATCGCGATCGCCCGGTGCCCGGCGGTTAGCCGGATCTCCTCACCGCCGAGGACGTCCGGATCCCGTGGCGTTACGCCCGGCGACACCGCCTGCGCCCAGGCGGGGAACAGGCCGTCCAAGCCGGTCGCGCCCAGCGCGGTAAAGGCCCCGGCGAGCAGGCTCCGCCGGTTGAGATGATGCAGTGGAATGGAACGTCTCCCCTGCATCCTCATACGCAGCCGGCGGACCTACCCCTCATCCGCGCCTCATTCCGGCAGCATCGCGCGGAGCCGCGCGCGGGCGCGATAGAGCCGGGTCTCGACTGCCTTGGCGCTGATGCCGAGAATGGCGGCGGTGTCCCGCTGCGACAGCCCCTCGATCGTGTGGAGCAGCAAAGGCTCCTTCAAGTTGGCGGGCAGGGCGGCGATTGCGCGGGCGACCAGCTCCGCCTCCTGCCGCCATGCCACGGCCTCGTCCACCGGAACGCGGTCGTCCGGCACGTCGATCGCTTCCGCGATCGGCTGCGCGAGCGTGAACAGGCGCCGCACCGCGCGCCGCCGCCGCCAGTCGCGGCATTTGTTGATCGCGATGCGGGACATCCAGGCGGCAAAGGACTGCTCCGGGTCGAAGCGGCCGATCGCGCGATACGCGGCCAGGAACGCCTCCTGCACCAGGTCCAGCGCCTCGTCCGTATCGCCGCTATGGCCGCGCACCAGGCGATAGATCGGGGCGCGATGCCGTCGCATCAACGCGGCAAAGGCGGCAGGATCGCCTTGTGCCGCGCGCGTCGCCAGGACCGCGTCGGCGGGCGCGCCGTCGGCGTTCACCTGTCGGTCGCGGTCAGGCTGCGCTCCACCTCCCCATCGAAGCGCCGCGCCTGATCCGGCCGCAGGATCGCGCGAACCTCGAACAGATGGTCCAATGTCGCCTTCTGCAGCGCGCCCATGGTGACATGCGTGCGATCCACCGCCGCCCGCACCAGCGGCCCGTTGCGATGTTCCCGCTTGATGGCCGCCGCCAGCGCCCCGTTGCTGGCGCGCAGCTGCCGTTCGAGGCCATCGCGCTGGGCGCGGTACATCGCCTCATGCGCCTCCACCTGCGCGCGCTGGCGGGCGTCGATGTCGAGCCGGTCGAGCACGAAGGCGAAGACGGACGACGAACCCTGCGGCGGCGCGAGCGGCCGTGGCAGCAGCAGCCGCCCGGCGACAACCCCGGCCAGCCCGGCCAGGAAAGCGAGCAGGGCGATCCCGAAGGCCCTCACCGGCGGCGATCGTCGAGCAGGGTGGATGGGGCGAGCGCCACCTCCGGCTGAAGCGGGGACGCCGCCGCATAGGCCGGGCCGGACGATACCCCCGCACCCACCAGTCCCACCAGGGCGGACCCCGCAATCGCCGCAATGCCCAGGCTCAGTGGCGCGCGGGCGCCCGGCCTGGCGGGCCCGCTGGTGATCCGCGCCGCCAGTTCGTCCATCCGGCTGTCGAACCCGCCCGGTGGCTCGGACGCGGCGAACAGGCGCAGGCGATCATCAAGGCCGTCCATCGTCCATCCCTTCCTGACGCTCTACGCGACGGATGCCGACATCCCTCACGATCGACCGCGAAGGCCGGTCTACAGCATCCTGATGGCGAAGGGCATGTCTCCGAACAGGTCGGCCGCGCGGAACGTCCGCCCGTCCACGTCCAGCGCCGTGTCGCCCCACCATTCCCCCGGGATCGCCAGTTCCTCGGCTCCGGTCGCGCCCTTCGCACAGTGCAGCGGAACCGCGACCAGCAACCGATCCGCATCCAGCGTCCGGGTGAAGGCGAACAGGTGCTCCGCCCGCTGCCCGCTAGCCGAGAGGAGGCGGAACTGGCCGTGGCGGAACAGCTCCGGATGGTCGCGCCGCAGCCGCAGGGCATGGGCGATCGCCGCCTGCTTGATCCGGCCGTCGCGCCATTGCCCGAGCAGGGACCGCGCTTCGGCCGGATCCGCCACCGGCTGCCGCGCGGCATAGTCCACCGGCCGGCGATTGTCGGGATCGACCAGGCTCAGGTCCCACAGGTCCGTACCCTGGTAGCAATCCGGCACGCCGGGCAGAGTGGAGCGCAGCACGGCCTGGGCGATGCCGTTGATCGCCGCCGCCGGCGCGATACGATCCACGAAGGCGGTGAGCGCATCCCGGCGCTCCCCGCCGGCGAGCAGGTCGCGGATATAGGCCTCGCACGCGCCCTCATAGGCTTCGTCCGGAACGGTCCAGGACGAACGCAATTTGCCCTCGCGCAGCGCCTTGCGGCACCATTGCACCAGCCGCCCGGCATAATCCTCCGCCTGTTCGGCGGACAGGTCGAGCGGGCAGGCACCCACCAGCATCTGCAGGATCTGATAGCGGTCGGCCGGGTCCACGCCCGGTGCCGGCACCAGCCTCTCCCAACGGCTGACCGCATCCAGCCAGGCGTCCGGCACCTCGCTCAGCACCGCCAGCCGAGCCCGCACATCCTCGCCCCGTTTGTGGTCGTGGGTGGCGGTGGCGAGCATGGCGTCGGGGTAATCCCGCGCCCGATCGGCCACACGCCGCGCAAAGTCGTCGGCGGAGAGCGCGAACGTCCCCGGATCAAAGCCGACATCGTTGCGCGACAGCAGCCGACCGTAGCGGTAGAAGGCCGTATCCTCCACCGCCTTGGCGGCGAGTGGGGCGCTCAGTTGCTCGAACTGGCGGGCGGCGTCGCGCAGCTCGGGCGATTCCCCCGCCTGCATGATCCAGCCGACCAGCCGGTCGATCACCGCCGCCTCGCCGGGCGCGGCTTCGGCCCTGGCGGCGTCGGCGGCATCGTCGAGCCGCGCCCGTCCATCCTCCTCCGTCCCGGCATAGGTGCGATAGGCGGAGAAATGGACCAGCAGCCCGGTCAGCCCGCGCCGGATCATGCCGGCCGTGAGGTCGCGCGTGTCCAGCTGGGCCCGCGCCACCTGGTGGAATGCGGCCACGGCGGCGGCAAGCTGGCCGGGGAAGGTGCGTTCGAGGATCTCGATCCGGGCGGCATGCTCTTCGTCGGCGAAGGCGGGGGAACGGCCGCTCACCGCCGCCCATGCCTCCGTCAAGGGCGCCTCGCCCCGGGGATCGTGGAGCAAGGCGGCGACATGGTTCATGAAGTCGTAGCCGCTGGTCCCGTCGGTCCCCCACGCCCTGGGCAGCGTCTCGCCAGGGGCCAGGATCTTTTCCACCACCAGATAGCCCGGCTCGGCCCGCGCCTCGTTCATCGCCGCTCGCAGGCGGCGGCAATAATCGGCGGGGTTGGCGAGGCCGTCGACATGGTCGACCCGCATCCCGTCGATCAGCCCCTCGCGATACAGCCGCAGCGGCAGGGCATGGACCGCGTCGAAGACGGCCTGATCCTCCATCCGCAGGCCCGCCAGCTCGGTTATGTCGAAGAAGCGCCGCCAGTTGATCTCGTCGGCCGCCGTCCGCCACCAGGCGAGCCGGTAATGCTGCCGGTCCAGCAGCGCGTGGAGCCGCGCCGCGCCCGCTTGCGCGCGGCCGTCATACAGGCTGGCGAGGTCGCCTTCCCGCGCCAGCGCCGCCCGGTCCTCGGGCCGGATCGGGAAACGATGCGTGCCATGCGTCATCACCGCGCTGCCGTCCGCCTCCAGCGTCAGCGCGCCGCTGGTCAGCGCTTCGCCATAAGGCAGGCCCAGGAACGGGGCGAGCAGCTTGCCGTGCAGGCTCGGGTCCGGCCGCTCCCAATCCACATCGAAATAGGGGGCGAACGCACTCTGCCGGCCATGTTCCAGCACATCCAGCCACCAGCGATTGTCCGCCCCGCCGACCGCCATATGGTTGGGCACGATGTCCAGGATGATGCCGATGCCCTTGTCCCGCAGCGCCGCGGCCAGCGCGCGGAAACCCTCCTCGCCGCCCAGTTCGGGATTGATCGCGGTCGGATCGACCACGTCATAGCCGTGGGTGGACCCCGCCCGGGCGGTGGCGATGGGCGAGGCATAGAGGTGGCTGATGCCGAGGTCCGCGAGGTAGCCGGCGAGCGGCACGGCATCCGCAAACCGGAATCGTTCGTGAAACTGGATGCGATAGGTGGCGCGGGGGATCATGCGTGTCTCGATCGGTTGAGCTGGTCGATGCGCCGCGCGACGTCGGCACGGGCGAACAGGGCGTCGGCGGTGTCCGGCAGGCGTCGGCGCCAGTTGGGATGTTCGTCCACCGTGCCCGGCAGGTTGGGGGCCTCGTCCGTGGCGAACAGGTCCTCGGCGGGGATGATGGCGAGTACGGAGGGGGCGGCGGCGGTGAAGCCGACAGCGGCGTCGACCGCCGCGTCCGGTGCATCGGGTGCGGGTTCCGCACCTTCCGCCGCGTCCGCCTCGATGCAGGCTTGCCACAGCCGCTTCCGGTCCCGCGCGCGATCTTTCCTGTCCGCGTCACGGTCGCCGGGTGTGCCGATCCGTTCGCGCCAGGTGATGTCGCACCCTTTCCACCAGCCGGCGATCGGCGGCAGGTCGTGCGTGCTGGTCATCGCCACCGCCTGCGCATCCCAGGTGGAGGATTGGGTGAAGTCGCCATCCTTGGTGCGCTCGAATGGCAGCACGCGCATGCCGAGCAGGCCGCGGTCGCCGATTGCGTCGCGGAAGCCCGGCGGCACGACGCCCAGATCCTCCCCGATCACCAGGGCTCCCGAGCGCACCGACTCCAGCGCGATCAGCCGCAACAGATCGTCCTCATCCTGCCGGAGATAGGCGCCATCGAGGGGAGAGGCTCCCGTCGGCACCACCCACAGGCGGCGCAGACCCAGCGCATGGTCGATGCGGATACCGCCGGCATGCTGCATCGTGCTGCGCAGCAATTCGATGAACGGGCGATAGGCCTTGGTGCGCAGGGCGAAGGGCGAGAAGCTGGTAATGCCCCAATTCTGGCCCGCTTCCTGGAAGGCGTCGGGCGGCGCGCCGATGCCGATGCCCAGCATCAGTTCGTCGCCCCGGCTCCATGCATGACTGCCGCCGGCGTCCAGCCCGACCGCGATGTCCGTGACCAGACCGACGCGCATCCCGTCCGCCGCCATCGCCGCGCGGGCAAGGCTGGTTTCCGCGCACCATTGCAGGAACAGGTGGAAACGGACCTCCCCGGCATGGTCGCGGGCGAAGTCGGCCACGGCGGGGGCGTTCGGGCGGCGATAGGCCTCCGGCCAATCCTGCCAGCCGCGCGCGCCGTCGGTCCGCAGGAAGTGCGCGTGCAGCGCCTCGAACCGGGCATGGTCGATCAAGGCCGGGTCGGCGGCATCGACATAGGCCCGGAACGCCGGATCGTCCTGCCGCACGGCAAAGTTCGTGCGCAGCACCGCCAGCTTGGCGGCAACGGCGCTCGGCCAGTCGATCAGGTAGGCCCTGACGGGATCGTGCCAGCCCTCGCCGGCATCCGCCAGCCAGGGATTGAGGAAGCGGCGGCTGGAAGGCGAATAGGGGCTGTAGCGGCTCGGGTCGGTGGTGAAGAGCGCGTGGACCGGACTCATCATCACGGCCTCGGCACCGGCCTTCGCGGCATGGCCGATATAGTCGGCAAGCGTGGCGAAGTCGCCGAACGGCCCCGCTCCCCGCAGCGCATGGATCTGCGCCGCCGTACCCCACAGCCGCTGCCCGGCCGGCAGTTCGCGGCACCGCTGCGGCGCGACGATCACCGAAGTCTCGCCGCCTGCATGCTCCAGCCGGTGATAGCCGAGCGTGTCGACGCGCGGGGCGGTGGCGAGATCGAGGTCGCGCGTGCCGCCATCCTTCAGGTGCAGCTTGGCCCGACCGGTCAGCCCGGTCAGCGCCGTGCCGCTGTCGATCACCCGGCAGGGTTCGCCCGCATCGTGGCGCAACCGCTCCATGCTCTCCCGGCACTGCGCCTCGCTGCCGCACGGGAAGCCGAGCCCGGTCAGCAACGCGCGCAGGCTTTCCGGCGAGACGCGCCGCTGGACGCCGGACGCATCCTCCCAATCGATCAGCAGCCCGGCGGCGGTCGCCAGGCGCGCGACGGCGGCGTCGCTCATGCGCCGATCCACGCGGCGAAGCTGGCGGGGGGGAGCGTGCCTTGCGCATCGGCCATTCCGATCTCCGCGATGCGTTCGCCCTGCGGCTGCGTCAGCGGCACGGCTTCCTCGCCCAGGTTGATCGCCAGCGTCAGCATGGCGTCGCCCAGCTGCCAGCGCGCCACCACCGCCTTGTCCCCGATCGCCTCGGCCCCGGCGCTGCGGCAATCATCCAGATGCGGTACGATCCGCTCGTGCCGGATCGCCAGCAACCGCGTGTAGAGTGCACGCCATTCCTCCGCATCAGGGCCGGGCAGGGGACGCGACTGGTCGAACGTGTCGCGCGCATTGGGATCGGGAATGCTCGCGCGCGCTTCCGGGTCGGAAAAGCCGGGAAAGCTCTTGAACTCGCCACGCCGCCCTTCGCGCACCGCATCCGCCAGTTCGTCGTGAAAGTCGGTGAAGAACAGGAATGGCGCGCGCGATCCCGCCGCATCGCCCATGAACGCGAGCGGGATCTGCGGCGACAGCAGCAGCAGGCCGGTCGCCGCGCGCAGCTTCTCCACGCTGGTCAGCACGGTCAGCCGCTCGCCCTTGGCGCGGTTGCCGATCTGGTCGTGATTTTGGAGGAAGGAGACGAAATGCGGCGGCGACAGGTGACCGCTGCTGCTGCCGCGCGGCTTGTTGTTCTGATTGGGGGACCCCTCGCCCTGGTAGATGAAACCCTCCGCCAGGCAGCGGGCCAGCCTCTGGGCGGGCGCCTCGGCAAAGTCGCGATAATAACCGTGGGTTTCGTCCGTCAGCAGGACATGCAGCACATTGTGGAAATCGTCGTTCCACTGCGCGTCATAGTCGCGCTCCAGCCGCGCGGCGTCGTTATGCTCGTTTTCCAGCACCAGGTGGATGTGGCGGCCGGGTAAGGCCGCCCGTATCTCGCCTGCCATCCGGTCGAGGAAGTCATTGTCGCCAATGGCATGCACCGCGTCGAAACGCAGGCCGTCGAACCGGAACTCACGCAGCCAGTAGAGCGCATTGTCGATAAAGAAGCGCGCCACTGGCTCCTTGTCGAAATCGATCGCACCGCCCCATGGCGTGTCCGCGTCCGCCTTGAAGAAGTCAGGCGCATAGGCCGACAGGTAATTTCCGTCCGGCCCGAAATGATTGTAGACCACGTCCAGCAGCACCATCAGTCCCGAATTGTGCGCGGCATCGACCAGGGTGCGCAGGTCGTCGGGCGTGCCGTAGGCGGAGGCCGGCGCATAAGGCAGCACGCCGTCATAGCCCCAGTTGCACGTGCCCCCGAAAGCCGCGACCGGCATCAGTTCCAGCGCCGTGAAGCCCGTCGCCGCCAGTTCGGACAGGTGCTGGATCAAGCCGGCAAAGCCGCCCGCGACCCCCGCATGGCATTCCTGGATCACCGCCTCGCGCCAGGGGCGTCCGCTCCACTGGCTATGCCAGCGGAAGTCGCCTGAATCGACCACGATGCTCCACCCATGCACGTCTCCATCCTGCGCGCGCGACGCGGGATCGGGAACGGCGGTGCCGTCGGGCAGGCGGAAGCGATAGCATGCGCCCGCCCCGTATGGCGCCTCGACCGAGAACCAGCCGTCCGCCCCCGCCGTCATCGCCAACGGCTCCGCGCCTTCGATCTCCAGCATCAGCTGGTCCAGCCCCGGCGCCCAAAGCGCAAAGCGGGTGCGATCGGGCGCAAGGATCTGCGGACCCCACATCATGCGACCGGCCCCCGGGCGAAGATCAGCACGGCGGCGCGATCCTTCACCTCGATCGTCTGTTCGGGCAGGTCGCGTTCGCCGATGTCCATGTCCGCGCTGTCGACCAGCAGGCGGCAATATTCATGCGGTTCGGGCAGGGTGAACTCCAACGGCGCCTGCGATCCGTTCATCAGCATGGTGATCGCCTCGAACCCGCCGTCGTCGGTCAGGCGGGCGCGGCGCATGATCAGCGCCTTGCCCTCCGGATTCTGCCAATCCTCGGGCGACAGCGATTGCCCGCGTTCGTCGAACCAGTCGAGGTTGCGGATGCCGGGCGCGATCTCCTCGCCATAGAGGAAGGCGCTGGAGTGGATCAGCGGATAATGCTTGCGGATCAGGATCAGCCGGCGGACGAAATGCGCCAGGCTTGCGCCCTCCGCGCTCGCCGCCTGCGCCCAGTCGAGCCAGCTGATCTCATTGTCCTGGCAATAGGCATTGTTGTTGCCGCGCTGGGTACGGCCGAACTCGTCGCCCGCCAGCAGCATCGGCGTGCCGAGCGACGCCAGCACGGTGACCAGCATGGACCGGCGCACGCGTTCGCGGATGGCGCGGATATTGGCGTCGTCGGTCGGCCCTTCCGCGCCCCAGTTGCACGACAGATTGTCGCTGTGGCCGTCGCGATTATCCTCGCCATTCGCCTCGTTGTGGCGCTGCTCATACTGCGTCAGGTCGGCAAGCGTCTGGCCGTCATGGCTGGCGACATAATTGACGCTGGCCCACGGGCGGCGCGCGCGGCGGTCGAACAGGTCGCCCGAACCGGACAGGCGGGCGGCGAACTCCGGCCGCACGCCCGCATCGCCGCGCCAGAAGCGGCGGGTGGAATCGCGATATTTGTCGTTCCACTCGGCAAAGCCCGGCGGATGGTTGCCGAGCTGGTAGCCGCCCGGGCCGATGTCCCACGGCTCCGAAATCAGCTTGATCCGGCCCAGCACCGGGTCCTGGCGCAGCACGTCGAAGAAGGACGCGCCCGGATCGAAGCCGCCGTCGCCGGTGCGGCCCAACGTCGCGCCCAGATCGAAGCGGAAGCCGTCGATGCGATAGCTTTCCACCCAGTGACGCAGCGAATCCGTCACCATCTGCAGCACGCGCGGCTGATCGAGGTTGAACGTGTTGCCGGTGCCGGTGTCGTTCACGCAGTGGCGCGGATTGTCCTTTTGCAGGCGGTAATAGGTCGCATTGTCCAGCCCGCGGAAGCACATGGTCTGGCCCAGTTCGCTACCCTCTGCGGTGTGGTTGTAGACCACGTCCAGGATCACCTCGATCCCCGCCGCGTGGAACCGCCGCACCGCCAGCCTCAGGTCGTCGGCGTCCCCGGAACCGAGATAGCGGGCTTCCGGCGCGAAGAACGCCAGGCTGTTATAGCCCCAGTAATTGACGAGGCCCTTTTCCTGCAGGAACCGGTCCTGCACGAAGCCGTGGATCGGCATCAGCTCGAACGCGGTGATGCCCAGCCGCTGAAGGTGCGCGATCACGTCGGGGTGGCTCAGTGCGCGATAGGTGCCCCGTTCCTTGTGGGGCACATTCTCCATCAACTGGGTGAGGCCCTTGACGTGCGCCTCGTAGATGATCGTGTCCGACCAGGGCACGTTGGGGCGGCGATCGTCGCCCCAGTCGAACGCGTCCGTCACCACCACCGACTTGGGCATTGCGGGCGCGCTGTCGCGCCGGTCGAAGCTCAGGTCCGCGCGGGGGGAATTGACGCGGTAGCCGTGCAGCGCATCGCTCCACCGCACCCGCCCGAACGTCTTGCGGGTATAGGGGTCCATCAGCAGCTTGTTGGGATTGAAGCGGTGCCCTTCCTCCGGCGCATAACGGCCATGCGCGCGAAAGCCGTAGAGCAGGCCCGGGCGTGCATCGGGCAGGTAGCCGTGCCAGATCTCGTCCGTCCATTCGGGCAGTTCCAGCCGCGCGATCTCGCGCCGGCCGCTTTCGTCGAACAGGCACAGGTCGATCTTTTCCGCGTGGGCGGAAAAGACGGCGAAGTTCACGCCCAGTCCGTCAAACGTGGCGCCGAGGGGGTAGGGCTGGCCACTGTCCAGGCGATCGGGAAACGGATTCAAGAATGGGATCCTTCATAACGCAAGATGATGGTGGCGAGCGGCGGCAGCACGAGGTCGAGCGAGTGGGAATGGCCGTGGCTGGCGACGTCGGTGGTCGACAGGTCCGCATTGCCGATCCCGCTGCCGCCATAATCGGCACGGTCGGAGTTGAGGATTTCGGTCCAGCGCCCCGCATCGGGCACGCCGACGCGATAGGCGTTGCGCGGCACCGGGGTCATGTTGACCGCGCACAGCAGGGGCGCCCCGCCATAGGGCGATGAACGACGGAAGATCAGCACGCTGTTGTCCGCATCGTCCCCGACCAGCCAGGCGAAGCCACGCGGATCGGCGTCCGTCTGGTGCAGCGCCGGCTCGGCCCGGTAGAGGGCGTTGAGATCGCGGACCAGCGCCTGCACCCCGGCATGGCCCGGATCGGCCAGCGCGCCCCAGTCGAGCTGATGGTCATGCTGCCACTCCGCATCCTGCGCCAGCTCGCCGCCCATGAAGAGCAGTTTCTTGCCGGGATGTGCCCACATGAAGGCGAAATAAGCGCGCAGGTTGGCGAATTGCTGCCAGCGATCGCCGGGCATCTTCGCCAGCAGCGAATGCTTGCCATGAACGACCTCGTCATGGCTCAACGGCAAGATGAACCGCTCGGAAAAGGCGTAGACCAGCCCGAAGGTCATGTCGCCATGGTGCCAGCGGCGATAGGCGGAGTCGCGCTCGACATAGCGCAGGGTGTCGTTCATCCACCCCATGTTCCACTTATAGTCGAAGCCCAGCCCGCCATGGTCCACAGGCGCGGTAACGCCTGGGAAGGCGGTGGATTCCTCGGCAATGGTGATCGCGCCGGGGCAGCGATCGGCCACCGTTGCGTTCATCCGCCGGAGGAAGTCGATCGATTCCAGATTCTCGCGTCCGCCATGGCGGTTGGGGATCCATTCGCCGGCCCGGCGGCTGTAATCGCGGTAGAGCATGGACGCGACGGCATCGACCCGCAGCCCGTCGACATGGAACCGCTCCAGCCACCACACGGCGGATGCGATCAGCATGCCGACCACTTCCTGGCGGCCAAGATTGTAGATCAGCGTGTTCCAGTCGGGGTGATAGCCCTCGCGCGGATCGGCATGTTCGTAGAGCGCGGTGCCGTCGAACTCCGCCAGACCATGCGCGTCCGACGGGAAGTGTGCCGGCACCCAATCGAGGATCACCCCGATCCCGGCCGCGTGGCACCGGTCCACGAAGCGGGCGAATTGCTCGGCGCTGCCGAAGCGGGCGGAGGGCGCGAATTGCGACAGCGGCTGATAGCCCCAGGAGCCGCCGAACGGATGCTCCATGATCGGCATCAGCTCCACATGGGTGAAGCCCATCTCGGTCAGATAGGGGATCAGCTGGTCGGCGATCTGATCCCAATCATGTTCGCCGCCGTGCCACGGCCGCCGCCACGACGCGGCGTGCATTTCGTAGATGGAGATGGGCGCGCCGGCATGGTGCCGCTCGGCCCGCTCCGCCATCCACGCATCGTCGCTCCAGGCGAAGGCGGGCGGCGGCGCGACGATGGAGGCGGTTGCGGGCGGGCATTCGGTGGCGCGGGCGAGCGGGTCGGCCTTTTCGCGCAGCCGCCCGTCCGCGCCGGTCACCGCATATTTATAGTGGGCGCCGGCACCGATTCCGGGCACGAACAATTCCCACAGCCCCGCCTCATGGCGCAGGCGCATGGGCAGGCGGCGCGGATCCCAGCTGTTGAAGTCTCCGATCACGGCGACTGCGCGGGCATTGGGGGCCCATACCGCGAACGACGTGCCCGCCACGCCTTCGTGCACGCACGGATTGGCGCCGAGCCGCAGCGGCAGGTCCCAATGCGTGCCCTGAGCGAACAGATACAGATCGAGGTCGCCCAGCACGGGGCCGAAAGCGTAGGGATCCTCCGCCTCGCTGACATGCCCGTCCGGCCATTGCACGCGCAGCCGATAACTGCCGTCCGTGGGTGCCGCGCCTTCGAACAGGCCATCGAAGGCACCCGGTGGCAGCGCAATCTCCTGCCCGTCCGTCACCACCGTCACCTCGACGGCGCCCGGCTGATAGTTGCGGATCGTGCCGGAATGCGGGCCCAGATACGCAAAGGGATCGTGCAGCCAGTTCCCGATCGAATGTCCCGCCTGCACCCTTACACCCCCTGCTGCAATGCGTGCCGAACGACGCAACCGGGGAAAAGTGTCCGGTCATCCCTTAACCATGGAACCGGAACGCCAAAAACCGCTTCATAGCTGTCCAGAGAAGGAAGAAAACGGATGCCTCCGAGTGCGACGTTGCGGGGTCTCGTCACCCGACAGGCCATGGCCATCGTTCTGGCAGGGGGGCGAGGCAGTCGATTGATGGAACTGACCGACCGGCGGGCCAAGCCCGCGGTCTATTTCGGCGGCAAGACCCGCATCATCGACTTCGCTTTGTCCAACGCGCTCAATTCGGGCATCCCGCGCATCGGCGTGGCGACGCAGTACAAGGCGCACAGCCTGATCCGCCACCTGCAGCATGGCTGGAGCTTCTTTCGCCCCGAACGCAACGAAAGCTTCGACATCCTGCCCGCCAGCCAGCGCGTGTCGGAAGAGAATTGGTATCTCGGCACCGCCGACGCGGTGTACCAGAACCTGGACATCATTGACAGCTATCGCCCCAAATACATCCTCGTCCTGGCGGGCGACCACATCTACAAGCAGGATTATGGCGTGATGCTGGAGGAGCATTGCGACACGGGCGCCAGCGTCACCGTGGGCTGCGTGGAGGTGCCGCGCATGGAGGCGAGCGCATTCGGCGTGATGCACGTCGACGAGAATGACCGCATCCTGCACTTCCTGGAAAAGCCGGCCGATCCGCCGGCCATGCCAGGCCACCCGGACATGGCGCTCGCCAGCATGGGCATCTACGTCTTCGAGACGGATTTCCTGTTCGACGTGCTGCGCGAGGATGCGGCCGATCCCAATTCCGCGCATGATTTCGGCAAGGACATCGTGCCCAGGCTGGTGCGCGACGGCAATGCACGCGCGCATCATCTGAGCAAGTCGGCGCTTCGTTCCGGCCCCCATGCCGAGCCCTATTGGCGCGACGTCGGCACGCTGGACGCCTATTTCGCGGCCAATATCGACCTGACCAACACCGTGCCCGACCTGGACCTCTATGATCGCGAGTGGCCGATCTGGACCTATTCGGAGATGACCGCGCCTGCCAAGTTCGTGCATGACGAGGACGGGCGACGGGGCGAGGCGGTGTCGTCCTTGGTGTCCGGCGACTGCGTGGTGTCGGGTGCGGCGCTGCGTCATTCGCTGCTGTTCACCGGCGTGCGGGTCAACAGCTTTTCCAAGATCGACAATGCGGTGCTGATGCCGCGCGTCACGGTCGGCCGTTCCGTCCGGTTGAGCAACGTGATCGTGGATCGCGGCGTCACCATTCCGGCAGGGCTGGTGGTGGGCGAGGATCCGGAGGAGGATGCGCGCCGTTTCCGCCGCACCGAAAACGGCGTCTGCCTGATCACCGCCGACATGATCGCCAGGCTGGAGCGGGAATGACCCTGCGCCTGCTGTCGGTCGCGTCCGAACTGTACCCGCTGATCAAGACGGGCGGTCTGGCCGACGTGGCCGGGGCGCTGCCGGCGGCGCTGGCGCGGCAGGACGTGGCGGTGGTCACCATGGTCCCGGGCTATCCGGCGGTGATGGATGCCCTGGACGGTGCGGAGACGGTGCATCGCTACGATGCCCTGATGGGCGGCCCGGCGGAGCTGCGGCGCGGACGGGCGGCCGGGCTCGACCTGCTGGTGCTGGATGCGCCGCATCTGTTCGCGCGGCCGGGCAATCCGTATCTGGGGCCCGACGGCAGGGACTGGCCGGACAATCCGTTGCGCTTCGCGGCCTTTTCGCGCGCGGCCGCTGATGTCGCGGCGGGGCTGCTGGACGATTACCAGCCGGATGCGGTGCAGGCGCATGACTGGCAGGCGGGGCTGACCGCCGCCTATCTGCATTATGATCGTCCGGCGCGGCGTCCGGGGGTAGTGACGACCATCCACAATCTGGCGTTCCAGGGCGTGTTTCCAGCCTACCTGCTCGGCGCGATAGGGCTGCCGGCCGAGGCGTTCGCGCTGGAGGGGCTGGAATATTTCGGGCAGATCAGCTTTCTGAAAGGCGGGCTGATCTTCGCCGACCGGATCACCACCGTCTCCCCGACCTATGCGAGCGAGATTACGCTGCCGGATGCGGGCATGGGGCTCGACGGGTTGCTGGCGGGGCGGGCGGATACGCTGTCCGGCATCCTGAACGGCATCGACACCGAAGTCTGGGATCCGGCGCGCGATGACCTGCTGGCGGAGCGATACTCCGCCGATACCCTGCCGAAACGCGCGGCCAACAAGCGGGCGTTGCAGGATGCGTTCGGCCTCGCCGCAAGCCCGGATGCGTTCCTGCTGGGATCGGTCGGCCGCCTGACCGAGCAGAAGGGCATGGACGTGCTGCTGGAGGTGCTGCCCGATCTTCTGGCGCGCGGCGGGCAGTTCGTGCTGCTGGGCAGCGGCGATGCGGGGCTGGAACAGGCCTTCTCCGCGCTTGCCGCCGCTTTTCCCGGCCAGGTCGCGTGCCGGATCGGCTATGACGAGGCGGTGTCGCATCGGATCCAGGCGGGGGTCGATGCCTTTGTCGTGCCGTCCCGCTTCGAGCCGTGCGGCCTCACCCAGATGTACGCGCTACGCTATGGCGCGGTGCCGATCGTGGCGCGGGTCGGTGGCCTGGCGGACACGGTGATCGACGCGAGCCCGTTCGCCCTCAACCAGGGGGTGGCGACCGGCTTTCAGTTCGCGCCGATCTCGCCGCCGATGCTGCGCGCGGCACTGAAACGGGCGATGGCGCTGTACGACGACAAAGCGACGTGGGCGCGGTTGCAGGCGAACGGCATGGCCAGCGACGTGTCCTGGGCCAGCGCGGCCAAGGCCTATGCCGCGCTGTTCAAAAGGGTGGCGGTCAGACCTTCTTCGGCTTGACGGCACGCGGCTTGCGGACCGGCTTCCTCGCGGCGGCCGCTTCGGGCGCGGCGGGGGTGCTGGCGGCGGGTGCAAGCGACGCTGGTTCGCCGGTCGCGGCGGCTACCGTGTCGCTGCCGGCCGGATCGGTCGGCGCGGTGTCCTGCGGCGCCGTTTCGGCAGGCTGGCCTTCCCCGGCAATCTCGCGGCTGGCCTGATGCCAATGGTCTTCGTGCCGGCCCTCAGGAAAACCTTCCCGTTCCCAGATCGCATAGGCACGATCGCGGATCTTGCGTTCGGGGGTGTCCGGGTCGTCACTCATAGCTGCCAGCTCCTCGATCGGCGTCATAACGGGCGGGCGCATTAGCGCGTTCCTGGCCGGGGGCGAAAGAGCCTTGCGAGGGCGCCGGGATCAGGCGCCACGCACGGGATCGGGCGCACCGCCGCCGCCATTCGCCTGGATCGCGTCGAGCAGCGCGTCGATCAGGCCGGGAAAACGCCGGTCCAGTTCCGCGCGCCGCAGTTCGTTGGCATGGGCCGTGCCCTCGATCCGGGTGCGGACCAGCCCGGCATCGCGCAACACCCTGAAATGGTGCGACATGCTGGATTTAGGCCGATCGCCGGTCAAGGCGGCGCAGCTTGCCTGCGGCACGGCGGCGAGCCGACGCACGATGTCGATCCGCACGGGATCGCTCAGCGCCTGGAAGATATGCTCCGGCGCAACATCGTCGATCGACGGGTGTTTATATCCTCTCACCCCGCCGCCCATAGCATAGGTTGCCGCGATCGCCATTGTTCGGTGGTATGCGAACAAACATACTGTTAGGGCCATTGCCTTGTCAGTGATGGAGATATGCGTGCCCGCCTTGTTCGATCCCTACACCCTGAAGGGCGCCACCCTTCGCAACCGCGTCGCCGTATCGCCCATGTGCCAATATATGGCGGAGGATGGCGTGGTGAACGACTGGCACGCCGTCCATTATGAAGGGCTGGCGCGGGGCGGCGCGGGCCTGGTGGTGGTGGAGGCGACCGCCGTCTCGCCGGAAGGAAGCATCACCCCGGCCGATCTGGGCCTGTGGAACGATGCGCAGGCGGACGCGCTGCCGCCGATCGTCGCATCCATCAAGAAATGGGGCAGCGTGCCGGGCATCCAGATCGGCCATGCCGGTCGCAAGGCCAGCGCCAACCGGCCGTGGGAAGGCGATGATCACATGGCCGAGGACGATCCGCGCGCGTGGCAGCCGATCGCGCCCTCCGCATTGGCATTCGGCGGCAACCTGCCGCGCGTGCCGGAGGCGATGACCCTGGACGACATTGCCCGTGTCCGCGAGGATTTCGTCGCCGCCGCCATCCGCGCGCGCGATGCGGGGTTCGAGTGGCTCGTGCTGCACTTCGCCCATGGCTATCTTGGCCAGAGTTTCTGGTCGGATCATTCCAATCAGCGCGACGACCTCTACGGCGGCAGTGCTGAAAATCGCGGTCGCTTCCTGCTGGAAACGCTGGCCGCCGTGCGCGCGGTGTGGCCGGCGGACCGGCCGCTGACGGCGCGGTTCGGCGTGCTGGAATTCGATGGGCGCGACGAGCAGGTGCTGGCGGAGTCGATCGACCTGGTACGGCAGTTCAAGGCCGGCGGGCTCGACTTCATCGACGTCAGCATCGGCTTCTCCACCCCGCAGGCCCAGATCCCGTGGGGCGCCAATTTTATGGGGCCGATCGCGGAGCGCGTGCGCAAGGAGACCGGCCTGCCGGGATCGACCAGCTGGTATATCAGCGACGCCGAGCAGGCTAACTCCATGATAGAGCAGGGGCAGCTGGACCTGGTTATGCTGGGCCGTCCGCTGCTGGCGGATCCGCACTGGACCTATGCCGCAGCCAGCAAGCTGGGCGTCGAGCGCGCCGCCTGGACCCTGCCTGCCCCTTATGCCCACTGGCTCGAGCGTTACCGCACCGCCTGAGCCGCCAACCAAGACTGACGAGGATCCGATCATGGCCGAAGGCCGCAAGAATGCTCCGCCCCAGCCCGCCGCCGGCGGGTGGGGGGCACTGAACGCGGTCGAGCGGCAGCTCGGCCGGCAGCGGATCCTCGTCAAGGGCAATCGCGCCCTGCTGAACATGAACAAGCCGGACGGGTTCGACTGCCCGAGCTGCGCATGGCCGGACCCGAAGAAGCCCCACACCGCCGAATATTGCGAAAACGGCGCCAAGGCGGTGGCGTGGGAGGCGACCAAGAAGCGCACCACGCCCGATTTCTTCGGCGAATATACGGTGGAGCGGTTGAAGGGCTGGAGCGACTTCGCGCTGGAGGACAATGGGCGGCTGACCCATCCGATGCGCTACAATGCCGAGAGCGACAAGTACGAGCCGGTGGATTGGGACACCGCCGTGCGTGAGATCGGGGCGCATGTCCGCGCGCTCGATCCCAAGCGGGTGAACCTCTACACGTCGGGCCGCACGTCCAACGAAGCGGCGTTCCTCTGGCAACTCTATGGCCGGCTGATCGGGACCAACAACTTCCCCGATTGCTCCGACATGTGCCACGCCACCACCACCGTGGCGCTGCCGGAAAGCATCGGCGTGGGCAAAGGGACGGTGACGCTGGACGATTGGGAACAGTGCGATGCGCTGTTCATCATCGGCCAGAATCCCGGTACCAACTCGCCGCGCATGCTGGGCTACCTGCACGACATGTCCAAGCGGGGCGTGCCGATCGTGTCGTTCAACCCGCTGAAGGAACGCGGGCTGCTGAAGTTCACCGATCCGCAGAGCCCGATCGAGATGCTGACCGGGCGCGGGCAGCAGATCAGTTCCAATTACTACCAGCTCCGCACCGGCGGCGACATTGTCGCGATGCAGGCGATGTGCAAGGTCGTGATCGAGGCCGACGACAAGGCCAAGGCGGCGGGCGAGCCGCGCATCGTCGACGTGCCGTTCATCGAGGAGCATACGCACGGGTTCGAGGCGTTCGCCGACTATGTCCGCGCGCTCCCCTGGGACCAGATCGAGCGGTTCACCGCGCTGACCCGTGCGCAGCTGGAGCAGGCGGCCGCGATCTACATGAAGGCGGAGCGCGTGATCGCCTGTTGGGGAATGGGCATCACCCAGCACCGGCGCGGCGGCGATGCCATGCAGCAGATCTGCAACCTGCTGCTGCTGCGCGGCAACATCGGCAAGCCGGGCGCGGGCGCATGCCCGGTGCGCGGCCACAGCAACGTGCAGGGCGACCGCACGGTGGGCATCAACAAGACGCCGACCGAACCCTTCCTGCAGAAGATGGACAAGGCCTTCGCCTTCACCGCCCCGCGCGAATGGGGGCACGACACCGCCGAATGCTGCGAGGCGATCCTGGCGGGCGAGGTGGATGCGTTCCTGGCGATGGGCGGCAATTTCTTCCGTGCGATCCCCGACATGGACCGGATCGGCGCGAAGGTGGCCGACATCGGCCTGACCGTCTACGCCGCCACCAAGCTCAACCGCAGCCACCTGACCCATGGCAAGCAATCCTATATTCTGCCCGTGCTGGGGCGGACCGAGCGTGACATGCAGGCGGACGGGCAGCAGGCGGTGACGGTGGAGGACAGCTTCGCCATGGTCCACGGCTCGACCGGGCAGTTGGAGCCCGCCAGCGACCAGTGCCGATCCGAGCCCTGGATCATCGCCCAGCTGGCCAAGGCGACGGTGCCCGATCGTGGACAGGTCGATTGGGACGGCATGATCGCGGACTATGGCCTGATCCGCGACAAGATCGAGGCGGTGATCCCCGGGTTCGAGGATTACAATGCGCGCATCAAGACGCCGGGCGGCTTCCACCTGCCGATCCCGGCGCGCGATCGGAAGTGGGATACGCCGACCGGCAAGGCCAATTTCCTGTTCAAGCCCGATCGGATGGACGAGGATGACGACGCGCCGGAGCGGCCGCATCTGCAGCTGATGACCTTGCGCAGCCACGACCAGTTCAACACCACCGTCTATTCCTACAATGATCGCTATCGCGGCGTGTCGGGCGAGCGGATGGTGGTGTTCATGAACCAGCAGGACATGGTCGACCTTGACCTGGCGGAAGGGTCGGTGATCGAGTTCGCCACGGTATCGGAGGACGGTGTCGACCGCCGGGTCAGCGGCTTCAAGGTGGTGGCCTATGACGTGCCGCAGGGGTGCTGCGCGGCTTACTATCCGGAAACCAACGCCTTGTTGCCGCTGTCCCATCGGGACGAGCGCAGCAACACGCCGGCGGCCAAGTCGGTGCCGGTGCGGATCACCGCGGCGCGGCCCGGCGCACCGGCGTCAAGCGACCCGGAAGTGTCGGAAACCCACCCGGACCACCTGCCGCTCAACGTGCCCGCAAGGGCCTGACCCGGGGAGCGGCGGCGGTCAGCCGATCCACTGTGCGATCAGCCACAGATTGGCCGACGCGATCAGCGCGAACAGGGCCCATGCGATCGCGGCGGCCCATCGCGGCGTGACGAACGCGCCCATGATCGCGCGGTCGCCGGTGAAGCGGATCAGCGGATACAGAGCGAAAGGCAGCTGGAGCGACAGCACCACCTGCGTCAGTACCAGCAGCCGTCCGACCGCATGGTCGCCCAGCCACAATATGCCGGCTAGGGCGGGCACCAGCGCCAGCACGCGCGTGATGACGCGGCGCTGCCAGCAGGGGATGCGCAGGTCCAGAAAGCCTTCCAGGATCACCTGCCCGGCGATGGTGCCGGTAAAGGTCGCGCTCTGCCCCGACGCGAACAGGGCGATGGCGAACAGGGCGGCCGCGGCGGTCGCGCCCGTCAGGGGCGCCAGCAGGCGGTAGGCATCCTCGATCTCCGCCACATAGGAATGGCCGCTGGCGTGGAAGGTCGCGGCCGACAAGGTCAGGATCGCGCCGTTGACCAGGGTGGCGAGCAGCAATGCCACCACGATGTCGATCGTGGCGAAGCGTATCGCGGTACGCCTGGCCGTGTCGCTGCTGCCGGTCAGGCGGGTTTGTACTACGGACGAGTGCAGGTAGAGATTGTGCGGCATCACCGTCGCACCGAGGATGCCGACCGCCAGATAGAGCGCGTGCTGGTCCATCAGCAAGGCCGGTTTCGGCACCATGCCGTGGAGGATGCCGCCGACATCCGGCCCCGCAATGGCGAGCTGGACGGCGAAGCAGATGCCGATCGTCGCCACCAGGCCGAGGATGATCGCCTCGATCTGGCGAAATCCCTGGCCCTTGAGGCCGAGCACCAACATGGTATCCAGCCCGGTGAGCAGCACGCCGAGCCACAAGGGCACGCCCAGCAACAGGTTGAAGGCCAGCGCGCTGCCCAGCACCTCCGCAATGTCGGTCGCGATGATCGCCAACTCGGCGAGCAGCCACAGGAACAGGCACGTCGCCCGGCCATATCGGTCGCGCGCCATCTGCCCCAGATCGCGCCCGGTCACCAGGCCGAGCCGCATCGCCAGCCATTGCAGCAGCATCGCCGCCAGTCCGCACGACACGACCACGAACAGCAGGTCGTAGCTGTAGCGCGAGCCCGCTTCGATGTCGGTCGCCCAATTGCCCGGGTCCATATAGCCGACCGCCACCAGCAGGCCCGGCCCGGCCGAGCGCAGCGCCTTGCGCCAGAACGGCAGGCCCTGTGGAATATCTATCACTCCGCGCACTTCGGAGGGGCAAAAGGGCGCGGTGGCGGTGCGGGGTAGTTTCAGCGGCATGAAGTGGCTGATTTACCGGAACAATGCGGCGGAGGACAGGTGCCTGTTCGATTCACGCCGCTTTTCAGAGATCGCCGGTGCGCATACCGGCAAGCCCGTATTAACCAGAGCATGGTACGGACGGTGATGGATTCAGTGTTGCGAGACAGTGGCAGCCGGGTGGAGCGTGACGACGTTGAAGTGGCGCCGCGCCGCATCCTCGATCTGCTGCCCGGCCTGGTTGCCTATTTCGGCGCGGACCTGCGCTATCGCTACGCCAACGCGACCTATGCCGATTGGCGCGGGCTGCACCCCAGGGAAATCGTGGGGCGTCACGTCCGCCATGTCGTGGGCGAGCGCAACTATCCGGTGATCGAGGAACGGCTGCGCCGCGCGTTAGCCGGCGAGCGGGTAGTCTACGAATATTACATCTTCGACGATGATTTCCGGCGTCGCGTGCAGGGCAGCTACGTGCCCGATTTCGACGAAGACGGGCGGGTTGTCGGCGTCATCACGCTGGTGACCGACATCAGCCGGCGCGACGACCTTCAGCTGCGGATCGCCGAGAGCGAGGCGATGTTCAACGAAGCGTTCGAGAATGCCCCAAACGGCGCGGCTATGGTCGGGCTGGATGGCCACGTCATCCGGTGCAATCTGGCGTTCGCGACCATGCTGGGCCGCTCGGTCGAGGAGATGCAGGCGCTGAACTTCAGCGCCGTCACCCATCCGGACGATGTGGACGCCGACCTGGACCTGTTCGGCAGCGTGCTGCGCAAGGAGCGGAACGGCTATTGCCTGGACAAACGCTATGTGCGTGCCGACGGAACGTGCATCGACGCGCGCCTGGCCGTGTCCGCCATTCGCGACGATGGCGGCGACGTCATCCGCTTCTTCTCGCATATCGAGGATGTGACGCAGCAGCGTGCGGCGGAGCGCAAGCTGATCGAAACCAACGCCCGGCTGTCGCTGGTGAGCGAGGCGATCCGCGGCGGATCGTGGCATTTCGACGTGGCGACCGGCCGGTTCGAAACGTCGGACGCGCTGGCGCAATTCATCGGTGGCGCGGGCACGCAGCCGTTGGACCTTGCGGGATATTGCGGCCACATCGACCCTCTCGACCTGCCGCAATGCACGCTGGAGCCGCTGATCGAGGGCGAGGCCGATCGATCATCCGTCCAGTATCGCCTGCAGACGCAGACCGGGGTGCATTGGATGCGGTGCGACCGCAGGCTGCTGCGCGATGCGCATGGCCGGCCCGAAAAGATCGTCGGCGTGGCGATCGACATGACGGAGGAGCATCACCGGGCGATGCGGGCCGAATTCCAAGCCAGCACCGATCCCCTGACCGGCCTGTTGAACCGGCGCGGCCTGCAGCAGCGGCTCGAACAGCTTTCGCCCGGCTCCGCCTGCGGCATCCTGGCGATCGACCTGGACGGGTTCAAGCAGGTCAACGACCGATTGGGCCACGATATCGGCGACGCGGTCCTGGTGGAAGCGGGCGCGCGGCTGCGGGCGATGGTGCGGGACACCGATCTGGTCGCCCGCCTGGGCGGCGACGAGTTCGTGATGATCCTGGCGGGCATCGACGTCGCGGGGCTGGAGCGGCTGGCCGAGCGCGCCACCCAGGCGCTGGGCGAAGGCTTTGCCGCCGTCGGGGGGAGCGACCTGCGCGTGGCGGCGAGCGTCGGCGCGACATGGCTGCCGCACCCGCCCACCTCCACCGACAGCATGTCGCGCGCCGACGCGGCCCTGTATGAGGCCAAGGCGGCCGGCCGGGGGACGTGGCGCCTGCTGCCCTGAACGGCTGCGGGACCGGCGCAACTGCCGGGAGGGGGTGCACGATACACGATCATGGCCGCCGCCGTGCGACCACCGGACCATATGTCCCGTAGCGACGTTGAACCGGGCGGCCGCGACCGGCGCATGGAAAGGACAGGAATGATCGACATCAACACCGCATCTGCCGATGAGATTGACGGGGTGGAGCCGCTGAAAGGCCATGGGTTCGAGATCGTCCGCTACCGCGAGGAACGCGGCCGCTTCGATGCCGTGCGCCAGCTGGAGGAGGTGCCGGGGCTGGCAGGCAAGGTGTCGGGGCTTGAAGGACGGATCCGGTTCGACTGAGCCGCAGGGCTCATCCGTCACCCCTCATCACGCGCAGTCGAGCGCCGCATGCCAGGCCGCATAGTCGGTATTCCCGACCATGCGGCGGTTCTGGTCCGGCGCGCCGTCCTGCCACCAGACCGGCCCGCGCTCGCCCAAGCCGACCTTGGCGCGGTGCACCTCCGCGCGGGCTGCGGCGAGGGCGGGCGCGTCGTCGGCCTTGAGCGCACGGCCGACCGCGCGGCGGGCGTCCATCAGCCGGGCCACCAGTGCCTGCCGTTCCACGGCGGGTAGATGCGGATTGGCGCGACGCCACAACCGGCCACGCACGACGATGTAGCGGCCGTCGGGCGTGACCGGCGGCTCGGTCACCGTCTCCGCCACAGCCACGCGCCGACACCCGCCAGCCCGACCGCCGCCGTTATGCCGGCCACCGCAGCGGCCTTGCGCCGCTGGTCGGGCCGGCGTCGCCCGCCATCGATCCCGCCGGGCGTCGTCGGCGGGTCGAACAGGGTGCCGGTCGTATCCTCGCCCGGATCGGCACGGTCGGACCAGCTGTCCATGAACCCGTTCATGATCGCCGCGCCCAGGTTCGGCACCGCGAACTGACCGAGCTTGAGCGCGATGGCGGGCGCGCCGATCACCGTGGTGTTGCGCGGCCGCCTGGCCAGGCGGACCACCGCCTTGGCGACCGTTTCCGGCGCAAGCGCACCGGGCGGCAGCGACAATCTGGCGCCGGTATAATTGCCCGCATGGTCGATGCCGGGCGTGTCCACGAAGGTGGGGTACACATCGCACACATGGATGTGCGGCTTTTTGGACAATTCTCCGCGCAGGGCTTCGCTGAAGCCGCGCAGGCCGAACTTGCTGGCCGAATAGGCGGCGGCGTGAGGTGTCGCGACGAAGCCGCCGACCGAGATCATGTTGATCCAGGTGCCGCGATCCTGCGCAAGGAAGACCGGCAGCACCGCATGCGCCTCGTTCATGTGGCTCAGCAGATTGGCTTCGATCACCTGCCGGTGGTCGGCGATCGGCACATCCTCATAGCGGCCGACCACGCCCACGCCGACGCAGCTGAACCAGATGTCGATCCCGCCGAGCAGCGTGCGCGCCTCCGCGGCCAGCGTCGCGACCGCGGCGGCGTCGGTTACGTCGACCACGCGTACATCCGCGCCGCCGCCCGCCTCGCGACAGCGGCGGGCCATGTCCTCCAGCCCCGCTTGGTTGCGCGCCGCCAGCACCAGCCGGGCGCCGCCCCGCGCAAAGGCGATCGCGGTTGCCGCGCCGATCCCGCTGGACGCGCCCGTGATGACGATGCGCTGTCCCTGGCGGGCCTGACTGTCATCGGCCATGTCGTTCATCCCGGCTCTCCATGTCTGTCGCTGGCTTTGTTGTCGCTGGTCGAGACGAACCGGAGGAGGGCATCGTTCCCCGCGATCGTCACGGTCGCGGCGGGCAGGCGGACCCAGCCGACGCGGCGCGTGGCGTAACATTCCTGCAACCGCTACGACGCCGAAATGACTTTTCCGGCAGGTAGCGCCTGCCGCGATCCAGAAAAGGGAACTCACACATGCGATCCTCCGTCCGCGCCCTATTGGCGGCCGCCACTGCCCTGTCCGCCGCGGGGCCGCTCCTTGCGCAGGGGGCGGAGGGCGACGATGCAGGCGCGGTGATCGTGACGGGCACGCGTGCGACCGGCCGCACCGCCATCCAGTCGTCGACGCCGGTGGACGTCATCAGCCAGGATGCCTTGTCCTCCACCGTGTCGGAGGAGCTGACGGACGAGTTGCAGCAGCTTGTCCCCTCGTTCAACGTGCAGCGCCTGCCTGCCGCAGACGGGCTTGCCTTCGTCCGTCCGGCGACCCTGCGCGGCCTCTCCCCGGACCAGACCCTGGTACTGGTGAACGGCAAGCGCCAGCACCGCTCCGCTTTGCTCGGCACGCGCGGCGCGCAGGGCGTCGACCTGGCGCAGATCCCGACCTTTGCGCTCGGCCGGGTCGAGGTGCTGCGGGACGGTGCCGCCGCGCAATATGGCTCGGACGCGATTGCGGGCGTGATCAACCTGATCCTCGACAAGGCGCCCGGCATCTCCGGCTTCGGCGTCGCATCGCAATATTATGACGGTGACGGCGAGTTGTATCGCGCGGGCGCCAAGTTCGGCACGGCACTGCCCAATGACGGCTTCCTGGTGGTCACCGGCGAATATTCCAACGCCAACGTCACCTCCCGCAGTATCCAGCGCCCGGATGCGATCGCGTTCCAGGCGGCCAATCCCAAGCTGACCGTGCGCAACCCGGTGACGCGCTGGGGCCAGCCCGACCGGGAGGCGTGGCGCACCGTCGCCAATGCCGAGATCGGCCTGGGCGAGGTGGCGCGGCTCTATGGCTTCGGCATCTATGGCGAGAGCAAGCAGGTCACCGACTTCAACTGGCGCAACCCCGGCGAAACCTCGTTCCGCATCACGCCGGCTTATCCCGGCTTCGACCTGCGTTCGCTCTATCCCGCCGGCTTCACCCCGCGCTTCGGGCAGAAGGACAAGGACCTGACGGCCGTGGGCGGCGTCAAGGGCGATTTCGACGGGGGCCTCAACTGGGACCTGAGCGCGGGGTTCGGCCGCAACGAGATCAATTATTTCATGCGGGAGTCGATCAACGCCTCGTTCGGTCCGGAATCGCCGACCGCGTCCGACGATGGCACGCTGGTGCAGCGCGAGTTCAACCTGAACCTCGATCTGGTCTATCCGCTGGAGATTGCCGCCTTTGCCAAGCCGGTGAACATCGCGGCGGGCGCGGAACGACGCCGCGAAACCTACCGCATCGGTGCCGGCGATCCCTTCTCCTACGGTGTGGGACCGGCCGCGCGCTATGGCGTGCCGTCGGGGTCGAGCGGCTTTCCGGGCTATACGCCCGCGCAGGAGGGCAGCTTCGGCCGCACCAGCTATGCCGGCTATCTCGACGTCGAGGCGACGCCGATCGATGCGCTGACCCTCGGCGGCGCGCTCCGGTACGAACATTATTCCGATTTCGGCAGCAATTGGAGCTGGAAGGGCACGGCCCGGCTGGAACTGGTCAGGGGCTTAGCGCTGCGGGGCGCCTATTCCACCGGTTTCCGCGCGCCGACGCCCGGCCAGTCGAATTATACGCGGGTCAGCCAGGGCCTGGACACCAACACGTTGCAGGTGTTCACGTCGGGGCTGCTGTCGCCCAACAACCCCATCTCGCAACTGTTCGGCGCAACCGCGCTGCAGCCGGAGGAGTCCAAGAGCGCCAGCATCGGCCTGGTGTTCGAGCCTGCGCCCGGCTTCACCCTGAGCGCCGATTATTACAACATCCGCGTGGACGACCGTTTCGGCCAATCGCAGAACTTCACCTTGTCGGCGGCGCAGCGGGCCGCGTTAATCGCGCAGGGCGTGGCGGGCGCGGACAGCATCACCACCGTGTCCTATTATACCAATGCCTTCGACACCCGGACGCAGGGCGTGGACCTGGTGGGATCGTATCTGTGGCGCCTCGCCACGGACACGTCGCTGCGCTTCACGGTCGCCTACAATCTGAACGACACGAAGGTGCGGCGCGCCACCGCCGCCGTATCCGCGCTGGAGCGGATCAACATCGAGGACCGGTTGCCCGAACAGGCGGCCAATGCCAGCGCGGAGTTGCGCACCGGCCGCTTCTCCATGCTGGGGCGTGTGCGGTGGTACGATCGGTGGACCGACGCCCAGTTCCAGAACTCGGCCAACCTGGTGCAGGATTTCGGGGCGGAGGCGTTCGTGGACCTGTCCGCCAGCTATGACATCAACCGGCACCTGACCCTGACCGTGGGTGCGGAAAACCTGCTCGACAATTACCCCGATAAGGCCACGTTCCAGGCTTCGCGCGGACTGGTCTACTCGCGCAACGCGCCCTACGATACCGATGGCGGCCTGTTCTATGCCCGCCTGGGGGTCAGGTTTTGAACATGGAGGTAAGTCGCCGGGATACGCTGCCGCTGCTGGCGACGGGCCTTGCCGCTACCGCCGGCGGCGCGGCGCGGGCGCAATATGCGGCGGCTGACCCCGCCGTGCCGATCAAGGCGCATCTGGGCGTTACGGAAAACCCGTTCGGACCAAGCCCGGCCGCGCGCCTCGCCATCCGGCATTCTGTCAGGGACGCCGCTTATTACCCACATAGCGAAAAGCCATTGCTGGACCGCATCGTCGCGCGGGAGGGCATCCGCGCGGAGCAGGTGACGCTGGCCAGCGGGTCGCTCGACGCCTTGTCGCATCTTTCCGTCGGGTTGGGGCGGGGCGGCCGGATCCTGGCGCCGCAACCGACCTATTCCACCCACCTTGCTTACGCCGCGCGTCAGGGCGTGGAGACCGATTGGGTGCCGCTCGGCCGCGATCACCAGATCGACCTGGCGGCGATGCTGGCGGCGATCGGGCCCCAGACCCGGCTGGTCTACCTCTGCAACCCCAACAATCCGACCGGCCTGCTGCTCGACCCCGCGGCATTGCACGCTTTCTGCATCGAGGCGTCGAAGCGGGTGCCGGTGATGATCGACGAGGCTTATTTCGAGCTCGCGCCCGATCCACTGCGCCACTCCGTCGCGAACCTTGTGCGCGAAGGGCATGACGTGATCGTCGCGCGGACCTTTTCCAAGGTGTACGGGCTGGCCGGGTTCCGCATCGCCTATATCCTCGCCCAGCCGGAGCGCGTGCGGCTGTTGAAGAGCCTTGTCACGACGTCGCGCAACCAGGCGGGGCTGGCGGCAGCCACGGTTTGTCTCGGCGATGCGGCCTATCTGGCGGGCGCGATCGCCTACCTCAAGGATTGCCGCAGCCGCATCTACCGGATTGCCGAGGACAACAAGCTGGTCTTCCTGCCTTCGGAAGGCACGTTCGTATACCTGAACTGCGGCATGCCGGGGAAGGACATGCAGGCGCGGCTTGCCCGACTGGGGGTCGAGGTTCGCCTGTTCGAGGGCGCGGCCTACGCCAATTGGATCCGCATCGGCACGGCCATACCTGCGGAACTGGCCCATTTCGCGGCCGCATTGCCCAAGGCCCTTGCCGCCGCCGGATGACGGAGGCGGAGCCTCAGCGCCGGCGCGGATTGCGATCGCGCAGGGTGATGATGCCGTGCCGCAAGCCGGCGGCATACAGCAACTGCGTCTCGGTCTGCACCTGTTCGCGGAGGCGCGGCAGCATGTCTTCGGTGTGGCGGCTAAATTTGTCCCGTTCGGCTTCGATGCAATCCAGCGGCCAACTGCTCAGGTAAGAGATCCAATCCATCTTCAGGATGTGCAGGGACTGGTTCAGTTGCGTTGCATGGCTAGCCGCTCCCATCGTCCGCAAGATAGCGGGGTAGATGGCGCCGTCTTCATGCGCGAGATGATCGGCCACCAGCAGACTAAGCTCGAACAGCCGATCGGAGATGGCCGAAGCGGGGATGTCCGGATCGGCCGCCTGTTCGGACAAGGCCGTGATCATGCGCTCGATCTGATCATGTTCGGAAATCAGACGCTCAAAGCTTAACTGCGGCATGTTCCCCCCTGTTCACGGTCCGGATTGCGGCAAAGCTTACAGGAACGAGCATATGGGTGCAGCGGTTTCGTGATTTCGGCGGGATAGATCGCTTCAGCTGACGCGGACACGTTGATCTTTCAAGGACTTCGGAAAGGGAGTTCCGAAGATGAGAGGATCCCGGCGCCCGGCCGCTGCTGTCAATCGGGGCACAGCGGGCCGGGCGCCGGGCCGGCACGCGCGATGTTGGGGGGAGCGCGCACCGGTGACCTCCATATATATCAAGTTTTGAAAAATGCTTTAAATTACTGACATTTAATCAACGCGTCGCGCGGTTTGGGGGTGCGGCGGAACGTTGCTGGATCGGAACTGACCGATGATGGCGGCGGCCGAAGCCGAATCATCCGCTCCAACGGCGGCAGGGTCCAACCAGGGCCGATCTGCCGCGCCGCCAGGCTTGCATCCGTCGCGACGACATGCGGCCAGTGCATACTGGATCGGTTACCCACGACGTACCGTCGTCGGTCGGCAGGGAGCCAGGTTGCCCCGCTACCTGTCCCGTTCGGTGGCGAGCCACCAGCGCGTGGCGCCTTCCAGCCCCAATGCGGTCAGCACGCCCGACGCATAGGCCCCGGTGTCGATGCCGATGCGGTTCGCCCGCACCTCCGGCGCCGGCACGATGGTATGGCCGTGGACCACCACCACGCCATGATCCTCCGTGCTGTCGA
Organism: uncultured Sphingomonas sp.; assembly: GCF_934560975.1. GTDB lineage: Bacteria > Pseudomonadota > Alphaproteobacteria > Sphingomonadales > Sphingomonadaceae > Sphingomonas_I. The sequence continues at coordinate 313,790 of NZ_CAKTFO010000001.1, forward strand.
GGAAATCGCTGCGGATCCAGCGCAGGTCGTTCTTGCTCTGCTTGTCGAGCGGGATGCCGGGGCGGATTCCGGCGTGGACGAACAGATAATCACCGAACTGCAATCCGTGATGCGCCCGGCGCAGGAAATCGAGATGTTCGGGCGGGATGCTGCCGGTCAGTATGGTGTTGGGCAGCCCTTCCGGCAGGTCCAGCACGCGTTGTGGCGCGTCGTAGCTCTCAAACGTTTCCCGCCCGCCGAAGCGCAGGAAATGCGCCATGCCACGTGCATGGGGGTCGTCCGCCAGCCGCAGCAGCATCTCCTCATGATTGCCCATGATGATGTGGATGGTGGCGAACTGCGGCGGGTGGTTGAGCAGGAGGTCGACCACCTCGCGCGATTGCGGGCCGCGATCGATCAGGTCTCCCAGCAGCACCACATGCGTGCTCGCCGGCGCGCGCGCCGCATCGTCCGCCTCGATCCGCGCCAGCAAGGACCGGAGCAGGTCAAACCGCCCATGCACGTCTCCCACGGCATAGACCCGTATGCCATCGGGCACGCGCGACGTGGGCTGATCGGGAACGGACGCCTTCTTGCCGAGGCCGAACAATGCCATGGCGTCAGCGAGCGGCGCGAACCGGCGGCAGGGCGTTGCACACGTCCACCGCGCCTGCCGGGCGGATGAAGAAGCCGTCGCTGCGGTTGGCGCGCGCCTTTACATAAAAGGTGAAGGCGGCGCTTTCCGTGGAGAGATACTGGAAATGCGGCTGCTCGCCCGGCGGCAGCGTGTCACCCATCCGGACGGCGACGATCGGGGTATGCTCCGCCGCCTGCTGGTAGAAGCCGAGCGCGCCCGAACCCCTCGGCAATGCGGACAGATGCTCCATGCCCGCCACCACGCGGCCGACCAAGGCCACGTTGCGGTCGAGATGGCGGGGCGCGTGGCCGATGACGGCGTAGAGTTCGGCCCCGCTGCCCGTGTCGGGCGACAGGTTGCGGCCGACCCCGACCATGCCGTAGCAATGGACCGGCCAGATCTCGCGCCCGTCGGACGCCAGCGGCCAGCCCGCGCGGAAACCGACCCGCGCCGCATAGGCATCGCGCAACGGCGGCGTTGCCGCCCCCGACCAGCCTTTCAGCGCGTCGGCAGCGATCGCATAGTCCGCGGCAGGGGCGGTCGTCAGGCCGGGCGGCAGCGGCTTCTTCTCAGTCGGATCGCCCCATTGCACGACATAATTGTCCTGCACCCGGTTGATGCTGGTCCCGTCCCACCAGCGCGCGGCCGCCAGCGCGCGGATGTTGGCGATGTGATGCGGGGCGAAGGGCGGCGGCATCAGCTGAATAACGACCCGGCGAGCCGTTCCGGCGGAATCAGGCGCGAGGTCCATGACCATTATGTCCCTGGGCGCAATCGCGACCCAGTCGCGCGCCGGCGCTGCCTTCGCAATCTCGGCGGGCGACACGGCAGGCGCGGACGCCGCCCACAAGGCGGCGATAGCGGCGGTAAGGACCATAAAATGCATGAATGTCACCGTGCCACGCCTATCTGCCTTGCGAAACCCCCGCCGGCACGATAGGGCCCCGCTTCCTGGCATGCGGAGCGGTGGCCGAGTGGTCGAAGGCGCTCGCCTGGAAAGTGAGTATACGGCAAAACCGTATCGAGGGTTCGAATCCCTCCCGCTCCGCCAAAATCACAGCCCAAACGCCCCCAAATAGACCCGCTTACCCTAGGAAAAGCGGCCTTTTTGCCTTATGCGCTCTCTCGAATTGTCCCGATCTGTTCCAGCCAAGCGCGGGGGTATCGGGGGCATTTCACGGGGTATCGATTTGAGGGGTCGGGGTACGATGCTGACGGACGCAGCCGCCAAGCGCGCCGAGAAGCGCGACAAGCCATATAAGATTGCCGACGCAGGCGGGCTATATCTCTATGTCGCGCCGAGCGGGCTGAAGTCCTGGCGGATGAAATTTCGCCTGCATGGCAAAGAGAAGCTGCTGACCTTCGGGCCATACCCCGAGGTCAAACTGTCGGAGGCGCGCGAGAAGCGCGACGTGGCGCGGGCGCAGATCCGTGAGCATGTCGACCCGTCGGGTGCGCGCGAGCGGGCACGGATGGCGAAGGAGACCGCGAAGGCGGAGGAGGCCAAGCAGATCACCTTCGAGAAGGCGGCCCGCACCTGGCACGACCTTCAGCGCGGCCGGTGGGCGCTAGTGCACGCCGATGACGTCATTACCAGCCTGGAGCGCGACGTCTTTCCGGCGATCGGCGCAAAGCCGCTTGGTGTCATAGATGCGCCGACGGTGCTGAAGGTGCTGCGCGTGGTCGAGGATCGTGGCTCCATCGAGACGGCCAAGCGGCTGCGGCAGCGTATGTCGGCCGTCTACTCCTACGCGATCTCCGAAGGGATCGTGACCATCGATCCGGCTGCGGCGGTCGGGAAGGCGCTCAAGCCGCTGCCGAAAAAGGGCAAGCAGCCGTCGATCACCGATCCCGACGAGGCGCGCGAGGTGCTGATTGCGGCTGAGGCGTCCGGCGCATCGCCGATTACCAAGTTCGCCTCGCGCTTCCTTGCGCTCACCCAAGCGCGGCCGGGCATGGTGCGCGGCTTGGAGTGGTCAGAGATCGAAGGCGTGGACTGGGATGATGCCCTGTTCGGCCCCTTTCTGCCGATCTGGCGCGTGCCGGCTCGGCGCATGAAGCTGGTGCTGGATATGAAGGACGAAGAGGCGTTCGAGCATATCATCCCGCTTTCATGGCAGGCGGTTGACGTGCTGCGGGCGGCGCGTCGCCTGACGGGGCGCAACAAGCTGGTGTTCCCCGGCCAGCGCCACAGCCATAAGCCGCTGAGCGAGAACGCCATCGGCTACCTCTACAACCGCGCCGGCTTCCACGGCCGGCACGTCCCGCATGGCTGGCGCGCGGCATTCTCCACCACGATGAACACGTTAGCGAAGAAGCGCCGGCGGCATGAGGACGCGGACGTCATTGAGCTGATGTTGGCGCACGTGCCCGAGAACAAGGTCAAGGCTGCCTACGATCGCGCTGGCCACATGGAGCGGAGGCGGGAGCTATCGCAGGAGTGGTCGGACCTGTTGATGAAGGGGATGGGAAGAGCAGACGCGCTACTGAGCGGAGCGCGGAGATCAGGTTGAAACCTCTGCGCCCCCTTACGATATGAGAGGTGATCGGACGAACCGATGGGCTACTCCATTGCGTTACGATCAGCATCCGCGTACACCCATGGAGGTTCAGGCAGTACCGAACAGTCCCCCTGTGGTTCGGATTTGTCGTTAATGGCGCAGCAGGGATGGAGCGAAACGGACGTTTAACCGTTCGCTTCTATGAGGTTTTTCAATGGTCACGACCTTGGTCGGCTTACCACATCGATTTCGAATCGGCGAAAGGAGGTAACGTGATGAACAGTCAATTTGACCGAGCCGCGGCGCTGCTCTTTCCCCAGGTAGGGCGTCGGGCCATAGACGTGAAGTTTTTCTGTCAGCCTGACTCCACGGCCGAAAATTTGGCTGAGCAGATTGTCGTGTGTCTGGCGGGTCAGGACGATCCCAGCAACGTGATCGCAAACGTAGATCACGCTTGACGCCCTATAATATAGCAGGATAAACGACGCCCCCTCAATAGAGGGGGCGTCGTTTTTGCGTTACCAGCAGTTCATAGAGCAGTTGGCTCAGAAGCGGCCATCGCCCCGCGTTCACATTGAAGATCTTGTAAGCTTGGTGCACGATTATCACCATGGCGTGGGCAGGGTTTTCTTCAGGTATTTCGATCACTTTCCAGGTAGCCAATATGGCATCTTCTTCTGGATGGAAGAAGAGCTCGCCGGCCGCAATGAGGAGCCTCATCGGGACGCGCAGATCCATCTCAGTTCTGTTCTCAGAGACGATCGTCCTTTGCGGCGTATCGTCGCCGCTAAAGAGATGATGCACGTGTTCGACGAAGAAAAGCAGCGTACCGCTAATGTGGAACAGCTCCGCACTCTCCTGAACGACATTGCCGAGAAACCATTCCTGGATGAGGCAAGCGCACAATATGCCGCAGACCGCGAGGCGCTTTGGAAAGCGATTATTGCGCTGGTTCCTCCGTGGTTGCGGCAAGAATATTTGGATCAGGCTCGTGCCGGTGTGATTAAGCCAGCCGAATTGGCAGCTCGATGGTGGCTGCCGGAGAACGTGGCGGCAGCCGTGGTGGGGTCACAATACGAGACTGCGGCAGCCCGATTTGGGATCGACATTCAAGCGCTTTCGGTTGCCGCCTGAATAAGTGGTTTATGCCACAGTGCTCCAACCCATCGGATCGGCAATCCACGCCTCTACATCGCTCTCGTACCAAGCGACCAACCCAGCGCTGATCGGAGTCGCCTTGGGGAAGGTGCCGGCTCCTGCGCGACGGTAGATCGTCGTCCGGCTAAGACCGGTACGCTTTTTGACCTCCGCGAGGCGGAGCAAGCTGTCTTTGCGGCGGTCGGTCATCGTCTTCCTCGTTCGGCCAGCTCGCGGAGCCGGCGCAGTTCTGCGGCGATCGTCTCGGCGGCGCGGGCCGCACGGGCGATCGACGGAAAGACCCAGATCAGCGCCACGATGGTGCAGGCGAATAGGGCGCCGTCGGTCATTGCCGCGTCTCCCCGAGCCCGAGACCGCCTACCTCCTGCTCGAACTCTTCCGAGATCCTGCGGAGCATGGGGGCGACCTGGGCAGGACCGAATTGCGTGGCGATTACCGCCGCCGACGCCTGGAACAGCACGGTAGCCGCCTCGATTGCGTCGGTGGTGGACACCATCGCAGCATTGGCCAAGCTGACGGCATAGTTGTCGAGTTGATCGTCGGTCACTGCACCTCTTCCTTCCGAAACGCTGCGACGGCGGCGGGCACCATCTCGACTGCGTTGCGCAGGCTGGTCTCAACGAGGTGGCCCATTCCGTTCCGAACAGACCAGTCGACGCATGCCGCTATAAGGGTGGGGATGGCGGCCGCGCGGTGCCGTAGAACGTGCATGTCGACGGCGGTCCTGGCCTGATCGAAAGCCGCTTCCGTGCAGACGCTGTAATTGTCGTTCACCGTTCATCTTTCTGATTGTCGACCGGGCGGGCCAATGGGGGGATCGCCCGCCCGGTCTCACCCTGGCCCCGCCGGAGAGCGGGCTGGGGTGTTCTGTTAAGCTTGGCGGTCGCCACCCCGAGCCACAGCGGCCCAAGGATCAGCGCGACGCCTATCTTGTCTCGTGTGAGCAGCTCGAAACCGACCGCCCAATGCGTGGGGCTCACTGCCGCAAGAGCGACCCAGGCGCGGCCACGATAGGTCGTGCCGGCGCCGGCGGGATGCCAGCCGGTGGGCGTGGTGACATCGACGGCAAGGCGCATCATGCCGCGTTCTCCGCTGGCTTGAGCTTCACACGCGCGATCTGCCGGTCAATGGCGATCGACCCCAATTCGGGGAACAGGCGTGCGATGTGCCCGGCGAATGCTTCGGCGTCTTCCAGCCTGTCGAACCGCATGCGGAAGGCCACGCCATAGTCGCCGTTGAAACGTCGCGTTTCAGTGGCACCAGCGGTTGGCTCCCGCATGGAAAGGATCACGCGATCGGTCATGCCGACACCGGCAAGCGGGGGCTGCGAACGATCCGGTAAGCGACGATGTTGCGCTTCCAATCCTGCGCCTTCCATGTCCACCATTCGGCAGGCCAGTAGGCGGCAAGCTGGATGCCATCGCGGCCCGCAAGGATGACGCCGCTCTCGAACGCCACTTCGACCCAGCACCGCTTTCCGTCGAATGGGAAAGGCTGCCCGTCATGCCTAATCCAACCGTCTGGGCGGATCGTGACGCGCGGTTTCGACAGGTCATTCCGATTCAGCAAGGGCAACGAGCAAGCTGGCCCGATCTCCCAAGCGAGGACCGGCGGCCGGCTCAAGAAATCGTAGAGGCGGCGAGATAAGCCGAACATCACTTCGCGCTCCGATTAAGCCGCGCGGGCTGGATGGCAGCCCACACGATGGCGTTCTTGCCGCTGGCGTTGCGGCGGCGCTCCCCGGTGTCGCGGACCTTGCCCATGCGGCTCAGCTCCGTGATCCGGGGGCGGATCGAGAGGATCGACATGCCCAGCCGCGCAGCGACTTGGTCGGCGGTCAGGCCATTGGACCGCTCCAGCACGTCGAGCGCCATGTGCCGCAGGATCTGAGCCTTGGGCGCGATCGCGTCGGCGGCAGCGCGGGACGTGTCGCGGTCCTGCGCGCCTGGAGCGGCCGGGTAGCGGAACAGGTCCGTCACCGGTCGGCCTCCGGCGTGCGGCCGATGAAGATCTGCGCGGTGAGGCCAAATCCTTCGAAGCTGATGGACCAGGCGCGACCTTCGCCGCGCGCGTCCCAGCGCTCGATCGAGTTGTCACGATCTATGGTCAGACCGGGCTCGACCGCGCACCACCATCTGCGTAGCGCCTTCATGCCGCCGGCCTCGGATCGTCACCGCCGTCTTCCAGCGCGACCTGGTGCAGGAACTCGTCCCACAGCCTGCCGACCTTCAGGGCCTGTTCCAACCGATCGCCGTGCTGCGTCTGCGCGCCGGCCACGTACATCTGGTGAAGCGCCAGCATCTCCGTGTCGTAGGCGTGCCATGCGACCTCGACGGGGCTGGTGGTGGCGGCGAGGCGGATCACGCCGACGCTTCCTGCGCGGGGCGGCGCTTCCGGGCTTCTGCCGCAAAATGCGCCGAAAGCTCATCCGCGCTGTCGAAAGCGCAATGATCGGCGTAGGCGTTGGCCGAGCAGATCTTCCCGTCGGGCATTTTAACATACCAGCCCTCGTTGGGCTCGCCCAAGCCGTCGTTAACACCTGCCGGCGTCACCGGGCGGATCTCACCGTCGGCGCATATCGCCCAAGCCACCATCGGGGTGAAGAACACCTCATGAGGCTCTGTCGCTTGCGCCTCGATGTGGCAGAGCATCGTGCCCGGCTGGCAGGGCATCAGCTGAACGGGCCTGCGCAGAATTGCATCGGCTACGCCGCTGTGGATCTGGAAAGTCGTGTCGTCGCGGCGACGCGCTACTCGGTAACGAGACCCATGTTTCCCGGGATCGCTGGGAGGGCTGATCGACTTGATATTGTCGATGCTCCAGGCGCCGTCTGTCTCCGGATCGTGATAGAAGCCGATCATGCGGCCCTCTCCTGAACAAGTACGAACTCGCCGCAGCGGTTCGCGCGGTGGACCTCGGGCCAGCGGGTGTCCGTCTCGCCGTCATCGACGCTGACGAACACGCGGGGCGGGTAGCGACGACAGGTGCCGAACTCGGCATTGCTGTGACGATCACGGGGATCGGCAATCGCCAGTGCCGCTGCCGACTGGCAGAAGTGATCGCAGAAGCGACACGCCCGGCTCACGCCGCACCGCCTTCCGCCAGCCGGCCCAAGTCCGCCCGGATCGCGTGCCAGTAGGCGTCAATCATGCCGACGCCGTCCTGCCGCTCCCAGGCGAGGTCCATCTTTAGCAGGACGGCTGCCAGTGACGGCGCCTCGGTGTGCTCGATGACGACGTCCAACAGCGTGCAGTAAGCGTCGACGCCAGCGTCTACATCTGCATCGTCGGAAACGGGGCCGATCGCATCGAATGCGGCGCGGCAAAACCGATAGGCGCGAACGGCGTCGTCGAACATTGAGCGCGGGCTGGATACCTGCCATGCGTCGGCGAGGGCGAGGCTCATGCGAACGCCTCCTGCGCGGCTTCCAAGCCGACGACTTCCGCGAGAAGCTCTTCTGCGCGGTTGCGCATGGCGACCGGGATCAGCCGCAGATCCGCGCTTCCGATGTTGGCGAGCGCATAGCCGCAGATTGACAGCGTGGCGGTCGCAACCGCATCGAAGATCTGCTGATCGGCTTCGTTGAGCCCACTGTAATAAGCTTCCTGCCGCAGATCAGCGACAAGGCAGAGCAACGCCACGTCGAGCAGGTTCTCGGGAGCCTGGGTCAATGCGTGATCCAACAGCTTCTCTTCCAGCTGGGAAGCTGCAGCATCCGTTGCCCGGTGCTTGCTGGTGAGATCGAAAGCGAGCCCGACGCAGCTCCGCTGCTGGGCGACCGCGCCGGCCACCACGGCTGTGTCGACCATGGCGCGAACGACTGTCTTGCGGGACTGCTCGACAACACCGGGTTCGGCCGTGGAGGGGAGGGGGCGACGCGCGCTCACTTGCCTTGCGCCCCAACAAAAAAGTGGGTGAGAGCGGCCAACTGCCCGACTGCGCTGAAGACGCGGGCATGCGTATTCCCGCGCATTCCAAGGAACGTTTCTTCGGGAGTGTCGTAACTGTTGTCCGCATCGCGGCAGGCTGCGGCCATCATGGAGCAAAGCCCGATGATGCTTTCTTGGAGTTCGCGGATGTCGTCGGGATTGCCCCCGAACAGCGTCACGCCCTCGATCTGGTAATTGGAGAGGAAGCTTGCGGCTTCCTTATGGGCGGCGCGCCTTGCGTCGTACCGCGCCTTCGCAACCTGTTCGTCGTCTACTGCGGTGGCCATGACGGACCCTCCTGCCAAGGTGGAGCAGGTGGGTCTGCGGAGGCTCGTCCCTTACATCGCGGGGACCGACAGCACGCGTTTCCATCCTGCGCATCCGGGCCGTCCGACTGCGTCGCTAGGCGAACGCTTCAGAGCGGCTCTGATGCGCTTAGGATTGTCCGAAATGGAAAGTGCGTCAAGACGGATTATCGTTAATGGATAATCACAGCCGTCGGTTGACGGAGACAGCGCGACCTATGACGGTGAAGGGCTCCCGGCCAAGTGCTATCGTTTTGTGGTCAGGGTTGCTGGACTGCGGCTCCAGCCGCGCAGGGTCAGCGCGGAACTGCTTCAGGGTGGTCTCGCCACCGCCGTTCATGATCGCGTAGATCGCTCCGTCGCGGAGCTCGTGCTGGTCTGGGTCGATTACCACGATGGAACCTGCGGGTGCGACCATGTCCATGCTGTCGCCATGGGGCTCAAGAGCGAAGGCGTTCGGTCCCACGTCGTCCGGGACGACTATATGCCCCACTGGATCCTCGATCGCTTCCTGCCAATTGCCGGCGGCAATGCGACCGACGACAGGGATGGTGCGAAGGCCTGCGGGTTGACCGCTGCCGAGCAAAGCATGGGCGCTCATGTCCAGCGCCGAGGCCAAGCGCTCGACCCAATCAAGGCTGAGGCCGCGCATGGAGCGTTCCATCTTGGAGATGGTGGCGATCGTGGTGCCTGCGCGCTCGGCCAGGTCACCCTGGCTCCACCCACGTTGCAAGCGCAGATCGCGAATGCGGCTGGGCATCACGTCAGTCAGTTTGGTCACCACGGCCTCCTAGAGTGAGGGCGTGTTATCCGAAACGGAAACACAACGATACGCACAATGAGGGTTAATCCGCTGCTTGCCGCCACTTTCCAAAAAGGATAATGTCTCAGCCATGGACCTGAAGACCTATCTGGCCGCAGAGCGCATCCCATACCGAACGTTCGCCGACCAAATTGGTGTGGCGAACCCTGGCGTGATCGCGAAGTATTGCAGCGGCGCCCGCTTTCCTCGTCCAAAGATCCTCGCGGCCATCACTCGTGAGACGAGCGGCAAGGTGACGGCCAACGATTTCGCCGCCTACGCTGCGGCAGAGTGATGGGGATGAGGGAGGGGGGCTCACACCGGGCGCGGGGCAGCCGCTCGCCCGAGCGCGATGCGGCGTTCCGCCGCGCCGTCGATCAGGCGAAGCAACGCTACAACATTTCCGACGTCATCGGGCGCTACACCAAGCTGAAGAAGGCGGGCGCGCGGGCGCTGCGTGGCCTTTGCCCATTCCACAGCGAGCGGACGCCCAGCTTCCACGTCTACGACGCGGACGGAGGCTTCCACTGCTTTGGCTGCGCCGCGCACGGCGACATCATTGATTTCCTCCGGTTGAAGCAGGGCGTTGGCATGCTCGACGCGGTCCGGTGGCTGGACTCCGCCGCGTTGCCGGAGGTGACGGAGGAGCAGAGGGCCCAGCAGCGCGCTGAGGACGAAGCCGACCGCGCCGCCAGCATCGAACTGGCGCGCACCGTGTGGAGGAAGGCCGTGCCTGCCGCCGGCACCCCGGCCGAAACCTATGCTCAGGCCCGGGGCATCCGCATCCCGTTGCCGCCATCAATTAGGTTCGCGCGCACGCCTGCTTGGTATGACCGGGAAACGGACGAATGCGGCCCGAACATCCCGGCCGTGATCGGCTGCGTCCAGGGCGCCGACGGCGAGTTCATGGGTATCCAGCGCATCTTTCTGGGTAAAGGCGGGCGCGAGAAAGCGCGGATGCCGAAGCCTAAGCTGACGCTCGGGCGGTTCATGGAAGGGGCGCTGCGCCTGGGGGCTCCAGCCGAGCAGATCATCGAGTGCGAAGGCCCGGAGGATGGTTGGACGTTGATGCAGGAGATGCCCGGCTCCACGGTATGGGTCGCGCTCGGCACCTCGAACATGGCAGCAATGCGGTTCCCGGAAGGCGTCCGCAGCGTCCGCGTGGCCGGCGATAATGGTACGGCCGGTGAAACAGCAGCGGCGGCAGCCCTAAAGGCGCATGCCGAGCGCGGCCTAGCTGTAGACGGCTTCTTCCCGATCGCGGGGTTCAAGGACTTCAACGATCAGCTTCGTGGGGTGCGGTCATGACCGGCTTCCCGACGCGGGCAGCTGATACTGCCGCCCGTCCGCTGTCCAACCCCGAGGCGGAACTGCTGCTGCTTGCGGGGATGCTCCATGATCCGCGCAAGATCGACCAAGCCGCCGACGCCGTCCGCGCCGTCGACTTCGCTGATCAGGCTTTCGGGCGCGTGTTCCAGCTCGTCGTTGATCGAGCTGCCGCCGGTCAGCTGCTCAACACCATCACGATCGAGCCGTTTCTCCGGGACGATCAAGATTATATCCAGCATGGCACGCTAGGCCGCCTGCGTGAGGCCGCGCTGTCGCCGGAGGCGCAAGGCAAGCTTGGGTCATATGCCGCCCAGATAGCGGACATGGCGTCGCGGCGGCGCTTCACGACCGGGCTGCGAATGGTCATTCAGACGGCCGAGGATCTGGACGTCGCCAGCGACTATCTTCTGGCCGACGCTGACGAAGCGATTGCCGAGCTGGCCGATCGCGGAGCCGGCAACGAGCAGGATCATGCCGCGCATTTCGCGCGCAAGGCAGTCGACACCTTCGGGCAGCCGCAGGACGGGGTGCTGTCAGGCATCATCGGCTCGCTGGACGATCGCCTCGGTCCGCTGAAGCCCGGCAGCTACAACGTGCTGGCCGGACGCCCCGGCATGGGCAAGACGGTAACGGCGACCTCTTACGCATGGGGCGCCGCCGCGCGTGGGCACAGCACGCTCTTCATAAGCTTGGAGATGACGGCCGACGAATTGTCCCGTCGACTGCTGGCGGACATGTGCCACACCCCGCAGCGTTGGGTGCCCTATGAGCGCATCCAGGCGGGTACGGCCATTGGTTCGGATCTGGCGCTTGTCCAGGCCGCGTGCGCACGGTTGGACCGCCTGCCGCTGGAGATAGCCGAACCTTCCCGCCTTACCGTGGCGCAGCTGCGCCGCCGTGTTCGCCGCCACAAGCGCCGGGAGGCGGCGGCAGGGCGGCAGCTGGAGTTGGTCATTGTCGACTACCTGACGCTGATCGCTCCCAGCCGGCAAGGCATGAGCCTCTACGAGCATGCGACCGAGGTCAGCCGTTCGCTGAAGGAAATGGCCAAGGAGGAGCGCATTGCGTTGCTGGTCGTCGCCCAGCTCAGCCGTGAGGTGGAGAAGCGGAATGATCGACGTCCGATCCCTTCTGATCTGCGCGACAGCGGCCAGATCGAGCAGGACGCCGACGCGATCCTGTTCGTCTACCGCGAGGCCTATTACATCGCCCAGGAAGAGCCCCGCGAGAAGAACGGCGCAGAATACATCGAGTGGCAGAACGACATGGAGGCGCTGCGCGACCGCATCGACTTCCTCGTTCCGAAGCGGCGTTTCGGGCAGACCGGGGTCGGCCGAGGATACTTCTTCGGCGCGTCGCAGGCTGTGCGTGGCGATGACTATTACCAGATCGAAGGAGGCGCGCGTGGCTGAGTTTCCGGCGCTCCCGCTGTGGACGGACGCCTATCTGGGCGACACCACGCACCTGACCACGTTCGAGCACGGGGCGTATATGCTGCTGCTCATGATAGCGTGGCGGTCACAAGGTTGTTTTCTGCCCGACGATGACGCGCTGCTCGCGCGGTACACGCGGACGACGCCCGACAAGTGGCGCAAGCTCAAGCCCGTGCTGCAGCCGTTTTTCACCGTGAAAGAGGGCGGTTGGCACCAAGCCAGATTGCAAGATGAGTTTCGGCTTCTGCAAAGCCGGAGGGATCAACAGGTGCAAGCCGGTCGTGCCAGCGCCAAGGCTAAGTCCCTGAAAAGATTGAACCGCCATACAACGTCCGTTGACCTGTCGTTGCAACGAGATGCCAACGAGATGGCAACCCCCACACCCACACCCACTTCAGTAGATAAATCTACTGGCGCAGACGCGCCGCCAATGGATCCGGTGAAGCAGGTTTTCGACCTCGGCGTCGAACTGCTGACGGCGGCCGGCAAGAGCCCACGAGACGCGCGTGGGATCATCGGTAAGTGGCGACGGGACGAAAGCGACGCGTGGGTGCTCCAGGCGCTGCTGGACGCCAAGGCGCAGGCGATCACCGACCCAGTCCCTTGGGTCGAGGCGCGACGGAAGATCGGGGTGCCGACACCGGCCATGCAGGACGCTCGCAAGGCGCTGCGCCGGCAGATGATCGAAGACCAGCGACGGGAAGATGCGGAGCGCGGTTTGCTGCGGCCGCAGGCAATCAGGGAGGACGAAGCGTGAGGAAGGAATTGACGATCACGACTGCCGTTGCGGCGGCGCTGATGGCGGCCGGGTGTGATCGGCGGCCGCCGGAATGGACCGCGCAGCAGGACACGGCGATCTGCACCGACCGGCAGGGCAAGCGCGTGCCTGATCGGAACTGCGAGCAGCGCGGCCACGGGGCCTACGGCGGCAACGGCGCGAGCAGCGCGTTCATGTGGTACTTCCTCGGCCGCAACAGCCAGGTGCCCTACTACGGCGAGGCGGCACGTGGCGGATCGTACAGCGGGACGACGGGCCGATCCTACTTCCGTGCCCCGTCCGGCAGCGCCATGACGCGATCGGCAGCAATCTCACGCGGCGGGTTCGGCTCGTCGGCTCACAGCTTTTCGAGTGCGCACTCGTGATCCGGCGGAAGATCGAGCCCCGCCACGACTGGCAGGCGAAGGTCGAGGCGGATGGCCTGATCTGGCACACCGCCGAGGGCAAGCCGTACTGGAATGAGGCTTCGTACTACGCTTTCACGCCCGGCCAGATTGAGGAGATCCACGGCGCGACGGAAGAGTTGTACCGCTTGTTCGTGGGGGCGGGCGACGCAATCGTCCACGATCCGCGCCTGATGGAGCGGTTCCGCATTCCCGACGCATTCCACGACGCCGTTCGGGCTGCGTGGCACGCGGAACCGGCGGCGCTGAACTATGGCCGGTTCGACCTGGGCTATGACGGCACCGGCTCCGCCAAGCTGTTCGAGTTCAACTGCGACACGCCCACGTCCCTGCTGGAGGCGGCGGTGATCCAATGGAGTTGGAAACAGGAGCGGTTTCCGCAAGCCGACCAGTTCAACAGCCTGCATGATAAGCTGGTGGCCAAGTGGCGCGACCTTGCGCCGCATCTGTCCAGCGTGGTCTACTTCGCCCACGTCGCAGATGACGCCGGGGAGGATACCGTCACGGTGTCTTACCTGCGCGACACAGCGCAAGCGGCCGGTCTGACGACCGTGCCGATCCTGATGAGCGACATCGGCTGGGATAGTGAGCACGGATGCTTCGCCGATCTGGACGGCAACCCGATGTGGTCGACGTTCAAGCTCTATCCGTGGGAGTGGATGGTCCACGAGGAGTTCGGCGCGCAGCTGCTGAAGACGCTGGAGCGCGGGGACACCCAGTGGCTGGAGCCGATCTGGAAAATGATCTGGTCCAACAAGGCGATCCTGCCGATCCTGTGGGATCTGCACCCTGACCATCCGAACCTGCTGCCCGCCACCTTCGACATCCCGGCGGGCGACGCCGTCGCCAAGCCGCTGCTGTCACGCGAGGGCGCGAATGTTTCGATCCGGCGCGGCGGCCAGGTCATCGCCCAGGCAGAGGGCGAATATGGCGAGGAGGGCTATGTCTACCAGGGCCTGTACCCGCTGCCGGAGAGCGCACCGGGATGCTTCCCGGTCATCGGCAGCTGGGTGGTGGACGGCGAGCCGGCGGGCATGGGCATCCGTGAAGACGGGCTAATTACCGGAAATACCGCGCGGTTCGTGCCGCATATCATCATCGAGGCGTGAGGGCGGGCCTCGTTTTTGGAGAGCATGGTGGAAGAGGGCAGGGCGGGGAAGTGGTGCATTTTGCAGACGTCGGCCGGGCGGACACTTCCGCTCGCGCGGGCGCTGTCGGCGGCCGGCTATGAGGGATGGACGCCGAGGCGGATGGAGTCCCGCCGCCGGCCGCGCAGCACGGTCACCATTGACCGGGAACTGGCGATCGCGCCGGGGTTCGTCTTCGTGCCCTCGCGGCACCTGGACGACCTCTGGCGCGCGCTCGCGCTTCCCGTCTGCCCGTTCCCGCCGTTCTCCGTGTTCACGGTCGGCCGCCGTGTCCCGGAGATTTCTGGGACGGACATCCAGGGGCTGAAGGCCGAGGAGACGAAGGCCGACATCGAGTGGCAGGCGTTCGTGGATCGGCGCGAGAAGAAGCTGAAGCGTTCGCAGCGCTACCTCTACGGTCGAGGAACGGTCGTGCGGGTGGCCGATCAGGACAGCATGCTGGGCATGGTCGGCGTCGTGGCGGGCGGCAACGACCGGGTGGCGCAGATCGAGTTCAGCAATGGACACAAGTGGAACATTGAGACTTGGCGACTGATTCCTGATCATGTAGATGCAGCGTTGTCCGGTAAGGACGCGGCCGCAAGGACGGCTATGGCGAGCTAACTCGGTCGACTTGGGGTCGCCCTCGCCAGCAACGCGGTGGAAGCACCCTGCTTCCCGCGACAGCTAGAGAAATGTCCAGAGATGTTAAACCCTAGCCGCCTACCGGGCGCAGCACCTCCACCACGTAGCGGGCCGCCAGTTCCGTGCGGCGCTCGATTGGATAGCCGGCCACACCGCGCTCCATGCGGCTGATGCTGTCGAGGGACATGCCCAAGGCCTCGGCCATCTGGGCAAGCGTCATGCCCGCATCCTTGCGCAGGCGCCTCAGTTCGTCGGGTTGCATCGTGTGGCCTCCAATCGTATCTTGCAGTCGGAGCCCGGTGCCGTGTTGTTCACGGTCACCGGACCCCGGTTAAGCTAGAAGAAGATCAGGAACGACACCCGAAGCTTCTTCCAAGCCAACCGAACGGTGAAGCCAATCATCATTGGTCTTTCCTTTCGGTTTGTCGGCGGGCTGCATTCCCGCTGACAAGGAATGATTTAGACGTGACACCTAAACCGGTCAAGCGGTAAGTTAGGTGTCACGTCTTTTTTTTGTGCCTCCCACATTCCGAGCTTCCGGCGCTGCGGTGCGGCTCCCCCCTGAGGCTGGGTCGTGCGCCGGGAGATCCTGATGGCCAAGCTAAGCCGCATTGCCCCGCGCCTGTCGACGGCCGCTCCACGGTTGGCCAGTGCCGCCACCACGCAGGACCGTGACCGCGAGCGCATTGCGTTCAACCCGCTGCGCAAGCTCTACAAGACGGCGCGATGGATGAAGCTGCGTTGGCAGACGCTGGTCCGGGACGCCTTCACCTGCCAGATGTGCGGGAAGATCGGGCACGATCCCTCCAAGCTGGTGGCCGACCATAGGCGGCCGCACCGTGGCGATCTGACGCTGTTCTGGAAGCCGGACAACCTCCAGACGCTGTGCGCGTCGCCATGCCACTCGAAACACAAGCAGCGCCTGGAGCAGGCGCAGGAGATGCGGTGATGCGACCTATCCCCGTTCTGGAGACCGAGCACGGTGCAACGGTCTATATCAACCCGGCGCAGGTGAGCAGCGTGCAACGCGCGCCGGACGACGCCACGCTGGCTATCGTGTGGATGGCGGATAGGTGCAGCTGGCGCGTGAAGGGCAACGCTAAGGATGTGGCGTCCCTCCTGCTTGCAAGCGAGCCTGACGCGGGGCTTGTCCCTGTGCGGGGCGGTGAGGGAGATCGGCCGGTTAGCCCGGATTACGAGGCCGCCTTTCGCTCGCTCTTGGAACCGCTGTCGTGGATGCGCAGGCATAAAAGGCTGAGCGCCTACTTGGGCTGGAACCTCGCTGACATTGCCAACGACCTGATCGACGGTGCCTATCCGGGCCTTCGTGATGGTGCCGCCAAGCCCCTGCACCCCGACCGGGGGTAGGGGGGTCGAAAGTCAGGGGTCCGGCCGGGGTAAGGACCGCCCCCGTACCCACGCGCAGAAAATTTCCTCCCCCAGATCGGCAGGGGTGCGTACCGGCGCCAGAGAGGCGGACCATGATCAACAAGAAAAAGGCGGCCGACTGGACCGCGATCAAGGCCGATTACTTGGCTGCGACTATGTCCATCCGCGAGATCGCTGAACAATATTGCCTCACAGAGGGGGCTATTCGCAAGCGTGCGAAGGCCGAAAAATGGCCCGTCCGGCCGAAAATGGTACGCAGACAGCTCGAACAGGCCCGGAAAGTGCGTACCGCGCCACCCGCGCGGCCGGTCGGGGCGGAAAGCGCGCCAGCGGCAGAGCCGGCGGCCATCGCCGACCAGGCCCGCGCGCTGGTGAGCCGCCTTCTGGACGAACTGGACACCGTCACCACCCACCAAGGCGAACTGGAGGACATGATCCTTTCCGAGACGGCCGGTGACGAGAATAACCGCCGCCGCGACGGCATGCTGGGCGCGATCAGCCTCGGCGGCCGCGCCAAGACGTTGAAGGAGCTGACCGCCGCGTTTAAGCAGGCGAATGAGGCATCCGCGCCGCAGGGTAAGAAGGCGGCGCAGCAGGAGAAGGCGAACCAGATCGCCAGCCGCTTCCGTCCGATCGGCCCGCCGAAGCTGAAGGCGGTGCAGTAGTTGGCGCTTCCGACCTGGTCGACGGCGTGCCCCGACTGGCGCGAACGGATCAAGGGGCGCCGATCGCTCATACCGTTCGACCCGCTCTACCCGGACGCCGCCGAAGCAAAGATGGCGGTGTTCTCGTCCCTGCGGATCACCGATCTGCCGGGCCAGCCGACGATCGGCGACGCATGCGCGCCCTGGATCCTCGACTTCGCGGCCGCCATCTTCGGCGCTTACGATCCTGAGACCGGCGAGCAGCGCATCAACAATGCGATGCTGCTGGTCAGCAAGAAGAACACCAAGTCCACGATCGCCGCCGGCATCATGGTCACGGAGCTGGTCTGCGGCTGGCGCGACTATGACGAAAACCTGATCCTCGCGCCCACGAAGGAGGTGGCGGACAACAGCTTCGGGCCAGCGGCGGCGATGATCCGCGCCGACGAGGAACTGGATGCGCTGATGCAGATCCAGGATCACTACCGGCTCATCACCAACCGCACTACAAAGGCGAAGCTCAAGGTTGTTGCGGCCGACAAGAAGACGGTGGCGGGCAAGAAGGCAAGCCGGGTGCTGGTCGATGAGCTTTGGCTGTTCGGCGAGGTGGCCACGGCCGGCGCTATGCTGGGCGAGGCGACAGGCGGCCAGATCGGTCGCCCGGAAGGCTACAATCTCTATCTGACGACGCAGTCGGACAAGCCGCCAGCGGGGATCTTCAAGGAGAAGCTTACATACGCGCGGGACGTGCGGGACGGGACAGTCAACGACCCCAAGTTCCTGCCGGTACTGTACGAGTTTCCGACCGAAATGCTGGCAGCGGGCGAGCATCGCGACCCCGCGAACTTCTACGTCACCAACCCGAATATCGGTCTTTCGGTGCGCCAGGACTGGCTGGAGGGGGAGTTCACGAAGGCCGAAGCCGGCGATCCCGGCGAGCGGCAGGTGTTCTACGCCAAGCACCTCAACGTCGAGATCGGCGTCGGCCTGTTGCACGATGCATGGGCTGGCGCCTTGCACTGGGAGAAGGCGGCGGCATCGCCAAAGGTGTGGGACGGCTCGTTGGAGCAGCTCCTTGAGATTTGCGAGGTCGTCACGGCCGGGATCGACGGCGGCGGCCTGGACGACCTGTTCGGTCTGTGTCTGCTCGGCCGTCACAAGGTCACCAAGCAGTGGCTGATCTGGTGCCGGGCATGGGCGCAGCAGGACGTATTCGAGCGGCGCAAGGACATCGTTTCAACGCTCGACGGCTTCATCAAGGACGACGACCTGATCAAATGCGAGGATCCGACGCAGGATCTGCGCGAGGTGGCGGACCTGCTGGAGCAGGTGAAGGATGCCGGGCTGTTCCCGGAAGATCATGCCATCGGCCTCGACCCGCATGGCGTCACTGCCCTGGTTGACGAACTGGCGGGGCGTGGCTTCGACATGAAGCAGCTGATGAACGTGCCGCAGGGCTTTCGCCTGCACAGCGCGGTGATCGGCAGCGAGCGCAAGCTGAAGGACGGCACGATGGTCCATGCCAGCCAGCGCTTGATGGACTGGTGCGTGGGCAACGCCAAGACAGAGCAGCGAGGTAATGCCGTGCTGATCACGAAGCAGGTCGCCGGCAAGGCGAAGATCGATCCACTGATGGCGATGTTCAACGCGGTGGTGTTGATGAGCCGCAACCCTGAAGCGGGCGGCGGGGGCGTCGACGACTTCATCGCCCAGCACAAGCGGGCGGCCTGATGGGCCTCGGTTCGTGGGTGGGCTCCACCCTTCGCTGGTTCGGCACCGGCGAAAACGGCAAACTGAGCGGGGCGCCTGAGGACGAACCCACCCGAAAGGCGATCCAATGGGGTAACGGCCAGAACACGGCTGGAGAATCTGTCAATCAGAAGTCGACGCTTGGGCTTTCGGCTGCCTGGGCGAGCGTCACGCTCAAGTCCGAGCTGGTCGGCGCCATGGGCATGGGCGTCTATGAAAAGGCTGGCGGCGGCCGGAAGGATCAACCCGACCATTGGCTCTACAACCTGGTGCATGAGCAGCCGAACCGCGACCAGAGCCCGTCCGAGTTCTGGGCCGCGATGGTCGCGTGCATCGACCTGTGGGGCAACGGCTATGCCGAGAAGGAGATGCTGGGCAAGCGCACCACCGCGCTGACGCCGCTCTCGCCCGATCTGGTGACCTGCCGCCGGAACAAGCGGAACGAGCGCGAATACGTCTATCTCGACCGGGGCAAGCAGGAGGTGCTGCCGGCCGACAAGATGCTCCACCTGCGCGGCATGACGCTCGGCGGCGACACTGGCCTGTCCGCCATCGAATACGGGCGCCGTACGCTCGGCTCGGCCATGGCGGCCAATCGGGTCGCACGGGATACGTTCACCAACGGGCTCCAGCTCGGCGGCTTCATGGAAACGGGCTCGACCAAGCTCACCCCCGATCAGCGGGCCGACATGGTCGAGATCTTCGACGAGTTCACCGGCAGGGCGATGCGGGGCCGGATCGTGCCGCTGGAGAAGGACTTCAAGTTCCAGCCGTTGAAGATGAACCCGACCGAGGTGCAGCTCCTCGAAAGCCGCGCCTGGGACGTGGAGGAGGTCTGCCGTTGGTTCGCCATGCTGCCAATGCTGATCGGGCACGCGGCCAAGGGTCAGACGATGTGGGGCAGTGGGATCGAGCAGCTTCTGCTCGGCTGGCAGACGCTCCGCCTCAACCCGCTGCTGCGGAAGATCGAACAGGCGGTCAAGCTGCAGCTGCTGTCTCCGGCGGAACGACAGGCGGTCTATCCGGAGCTGAACCGCGAATCGATGATGGCGATCGACAGCGCCGGCCGCGCCGCGCTGTATTCCGCCTTCGGTCAGAACGGCGTGATGGATCGCAACGAGATGCGGTCTCGCGAGAACCTCGATCACCGCGCAGGCGGTGAGTATCTGACGGTGCAGTCTAACCTGGTGCGGCTCGATCAGCTCGGCACAACGGCCGCGCCGGCGGAGCAACAGGCCCGCTCGGCACTCATGAACCTGCTGTTCGGCGGCGATGTCGACGCAGCGATCGACGCCCGCGTGAAAGCCGCGATGAGGGGCCGCGATGGCGTTCCCCGTCTGGAGGAATGACAATGAACATGCCGTCCGCCTTCGGGCGCAAACACACTGGCGCGCTGAAGGTCCGTGACTTCGATTTCGAGGTGAAGGCGGTCGGTGATGACGGCTCTTTCTCGGGCTACGGCTCCGTGTGGGACGTCGTCGACAGCTATCAGGAGATCGTCGCGCGCGGTGCATTCACCGACAGCCTGGCCGAGATCGCGGCCAAGGGCCGGCCGGTGCCGGTGCTGTGGCAGCATCGCAGCGGCGAGCCGATCGGCGCATGGTCGAACCTGAAGGAAGATGACCACGGCCTGTTCGGCGACGGCAAGATCCTGCTCGATGCCGGTGACATGGAGCGCCGGGCTTACGCCCACATGAAGGCGCGCACCGTCACTGGCCTGTCGATCGGCTATTGGGTCCGTGAGAGCAGCTACGACGAAAAGACCGGCATTCGGACGCTGACCAAGCTCGACCTCGTCGAAATCAGCCTCGTCACCTTCCCTGCGAACGATGATGCGCGGGTGGAAGCGGTCAAGTTCAAGCTCGCCCACAACGAGCTTCCCACAGATCGAGAGTTTGAGAAGTACCTGCGGGAGGCAGGTTTCTCGAAAACGCGAGCCGCCGGCCTCGTCGGCCACGGCCTCGCAGAACTGCGTCGGAGGGAGTCCGAACGCGATCAGACGGCACCGGGCCTGAAGGCCCTTTCGGACACCCTCGCCGGCTTCAGCCTGAAGACGGCCTGACAAGGAACACCACGATATGAATATGATCACGTCTGCTGCGGCGATGGCCGCAGCCGCGAGCCCGGTTGCGCGCGAGTTCGGCCGTAAGGACGCCAACGGCGGCGCTGGCGACGACAAGTCGCTGGAGGCACTCCAGAAGCAGCTCGGTGAGACGCTCGGCGAGGTCAAGGATTTCGCCAAGGAGTTCCGCGCCAAGAATGCCGCAGGCGACAAGGTCAACGAGGAGACCAAGGAGAAGGCGGACAAGGCGCTCTCCGAACTCACCGGCCTGCGCGGCGAAATTACCGAGCTTTCGCAGAAGCTGGCGCAGGGCAAGCGCGGCGGAGACGAAGCGCCGCAGATCAAGTCGCTGGGCCACGAGGTGGCCAATCACCAGGAAGTGAAGGATTATGCGGCTGGCGGCTGCAAGGGCACGATCGGCTTCTCGGTCAAGGCGGTCACCAGCGCGACCGGTTCGGCCGGCGGCTTGATCCGCCCGGATCGCCAGCCCGAAATCGTTGGCATCCAGCGCCCGCAGTTGCGCGTGCGTGATCTGCTTACCCCTGGTCAGACCGACAGCAATTCGATTGAGTACGCTTACCAGAGCCTCCGCAACAACAACGCGGCGGCGGTGGCGGAAACCGCCCTCAAGCCGGAGAGCGGCTATGGCTGGGACGTGGCGAATGCGCCCGTGCGCACCATCGCGCACTGGGTGCCTGCGTCGCGCCAGGCTATGGATGACGTGCCGCAGCTGGAGAGCCTGATTGACGGCGAACTCCGGTTCGGCCTCGACGATGCCGAGGACGCGCAGCTGCTGCTCGGCGACGGTTCGGGTCAGAACATCCTCGGCCTCTACACGCAGGCACCGAGCTATGTTCAGCCCTCCGGCGTGACGATCAACGGCGAGACCCGCATCGATCGCATCCGGCTGGCGATCCTGATGGTCGAGCTGGCCGACTATGCGCCGGACGGCATGGTGCTGCACCCCACGCAGTGGACCAACATCGAGCTGACGAAGGACTCGGCCGGCGGCTACGTCTTTGCCAACCCGCAGGGGCTCGCCTCGAACGTGCTGTGGGGGCGCCCGGTCGTGTCCACCAAGCGGATCGGCCAGGGCAACTTCCTCGTCGGCGCATTCAAGCTGGCGGCGCAGATCTTCGATCGCATGGATACCGAGGTGCGCATCTCGGATCAGGATCGCGACAACTTCATCAAGAACATGCTGACGATCCGCGCCGAAAAGCGGCTGGCACTGGTGATCCGCCGGCTGGCGGCGCTCACCAAGGGCAACTTCACCGGTCTCTGAGCCGGCGAACCGGAGGGCGGCTAGGGCCGCCCTCCTTTTTCGACCGCCGCCGCATCGACGGTCCAGAAAGGAGACGATCCATGAAGAACGCTTACGTGATCAGCGATCACCACGGGGACAACGGAACCGTACGCGAGGGCAAGATCCTGCGCGACGTCCAGACCAAACGCTTCGACGAACTGGAGGCGCGCGGGCTGGTGCGCGAAGCAACTGCTGCCGAGGTCGAGGCCGGCGATCAGCACTCAATCGAGCCCGACCCGTCCAAGCCCGTCGAGAGCGAGAAGCAGGCCAAGGCACCGGCCAATAAGAAGGCGGCCGAGCCCGCCAATAAGGGCGCCTGATCATGGCCCGCCCCGGCCAGCGTCTGCGGAACTTCGCCTGTTCGCCGACCTTCACCGTCAAGCCGTCGATCAGCGGTATCCCCAAGGTCGGGCAGACGCTGACCGGAGCGAGCGGGGCCATCCTCAACGGAACGGTCAGCGGTCGCCAGTGGAAGCGGGGCGGCGTCGCCATCATCGGGGCCACGGAGGCTACGTACGTTCCCCAGGCGGCAGATGTAGGCGCGGCGCTGACGTTCGAGGTCGTCGTCACCAACGCTCTGCGATCCACCAACATCACCAAGGCTACTTCAGCGGCAACTGCCGCCGTCGCCGCTTAGTCCCGGAGCACCCGCATGGCTGATTTCAACTCTCCGCTGCCCGCCGGCACGCCGATCGGCACCAACATCAGCGGGAAGCTGCACGGCAACAACCTGCTGAACGACACGACCGGCGAAGACGCCATGGGCTTGGTCACGACCAGTCCGGGTGCAAACACGCTGCTTGGCCGACTGAAGGCGATCGTTACGGCGCTTGCGGCGCGATTGCTGACCGACGCGGGCCCGGCGTCCAAGGCGTTCGCGATCACGCCCAGCGACGGCACGGCGATTTCACCCATCCCTCGCGCCGTGCGCGTGAACGCCGCCGGCACAGTCGCCTTTCGGGCTTCGGGCAGCTCTGCGGACGTGACGATCACCGCCGTCGCTGGCGAGATCATTCCGGTGAACATCCAGTACATCCGGGCGGCCGGCACGTCGGCTACCGGGTTCGTGGGCTACGCGGACTGATGCTCGCGCAGCTGGTCGCGATCGGGGTCATCCCTTCCGCCACCGCCGATCCAATCCCCGGCGACGTGGGCGTTCCGGACGATTGCACGGCCGTGCTGCGGCGGATCAGCTCGGTGGTCAGCATCGCGACCGGGTTGCCGCTGGGCTCGGTGCCGTTCGAGCGGCATTTCGACCCGTCCGATCGCCTGCCCTATGCCTTCGACTGGACGGAGGCGCTGCCCGAGGGCGCTAAGGTCGAGACGGTTCGCCGCATCTCGATTTCGGCCCTTGGCGCGCAATATGGCGTCACAGTCATCAACGACGCCGAGCATCCGACGCTGATCGATGCGGAGACCGGCACCCTGGTGGCGTTCTGGCCATCCGTTGCCGACCTCTTCCAGTCGAACAACGCATTTTCCAGCACCGGATCGCCGATCGGCATCAGCATGCAGATCGCGACCGACCAGAGCCCGCCGCAGTTCATCGAGCAGACGGCGGTGCTGATCGTGAGGCAGAAATGATCATTGATGCCGGCGAGCAGCTGCCGCTCCATATCCATGAAGTGTTCGAGGGCGTCTGCGGCGTCGCTCGCGGCATGGTGGCCTTCACCCCGAACCTCACCGATCGTGCGCCAGGGCGTGTGCATGGCGCGTTGCTGAACGGTCGGACGGTGATCCTCCATGATATTGAGCCGGCCGGCGACGACCGCTCCTATATCGCCCGTTACCGGTACACCCGATGACGCCTGATGAGATGCGCGCCCAGCTGGGCCTCGGTCCGGAGGTGTCAGACGCTGAGGTTGTTGATCGGTGGGCGCAGCTTCAGGCTGGCGTGTCTGTCGAGCAAGTGCCTCCAGACGAGCCGGTCACCTTGGCGGAGGCCCGCACCCAGCTCGGCATGCTCCCAGGCGACGATGCTACGCAGGATCGCCTCATTGAACAGATGATCTGTGCAGCCCGCCAGATGATCGAGGGCGAAACCGGCATGGTGTTGGCCCGGCGCGTCATCACCGTCGGCGCGGCATCCTTCTGGGGGCTCAAGCTGGCAGAGCGACCGATCATAAGCATCGATGCCATCAGCTACACGGACTTGACGGGCGCTGCTCAGGATTTGGATGCGAGCGCGTGGCGCGCCATCGTCAGTCGCGGCACCGCCCGGGTCGTCCCCGCAGGCAGCGGCCTCCCTTCGGTATATCCGTGCGGCCGCGACGCGATTACCATCACCGCCACTGCTGGCTACACGCCTGACGATGTGCCCGACACGTTGAAGCGCGCCATTCTGATCCTGGTGACGAGCTGGTTCGTGACTCGCGGGGAATGGAAGATGTCGGAAGGCGTTCGCAGCCTTTGCGAGCTGCACGAACGGTGGTGACCGCCTTCGATCCCGGCAACATGCGGTCGGTGGTCACCTTCTTTCGTCGCCGCGCCCCTGCACCTGGCGCGACGAACAAGCCCGGGAAGGGCAAGGAACAGTGGGACGAGGTCTGCACGGTGCGCGCGGAGGTCCAGGACGTGCTGCCCAGTCGTGCCCAGCGCGACAGCGATGTGGCGACCGCCAGCGCGCGGCCGGCGCGGCTCCGCATGCTCTACCGGACCGACATCACCGCCGACATGCGCGTCGTTCACGATCGTCGCACCTACGAGATTGTCACCGGCCCGGCGCAGCTCGGCTTCCGCCAGCGCCTTGAGCTGGTGATCGAAGAAACCAGCGCCCACGAAGGAGGCAAGTAGATGGCCCAGCCCAAGCACGACGCCGTTGCGACACGCGATTTCACCCACGGCCCCGTCGCCTACTCCGCCAAGCAGTTCATTCCGGCGCTGCCTCAGTTCGAGGACTGGAAGGGCGTCGGCCTCGTGCGCGAGCCGACCAAGGCGGAGGCGGACGCCCACAAGAAGGCGCAGTCGTCGGCGTCCGATAAGGCCTGATCGTGGGCAAGGGGGAGGCAGAGCTATATGCTCTGCTGGACAGCCTCGCCGGCAATACCGGCCGCAACATCCTGCGCGGCGCGGCCAAGGCGGCGGCGACTGCGGCTCTCCCCATCGTCCAGCAGGCCGCCGGCAGCCTGCGCACTCCTGAAATCAAGGTCGGCGGTCAGGTGAAGCACGCATCCGTGCGCTTGGCTGATGCCCTGAAGGTGGTCGACAGCTCGCGCGGCGACCTGATCAAGTCCAAGCTGCAGCTGCGCAAGTTCCCCGCCTCGGTCGGGATCTGGGCCGAGCATGGCACGCTTGGGCACTGGGTCACCAAGAAGAAGGGCACGAAGCTCAACGGCCTCAGCGTGCGCACCGCCAATCGCGCCCTGCGAAACGGCTCGCTCGTGATCGGCAAGAACTTCGTCGGCGACGCGGTCTACCATCCCGGTGCCAAGTGGAACCCGTTCATGAGCACCGGCGCCGACGCGGCGCGCGAGGTGTCGGCCAAGGCAGCTGCGGACTATGTCCGATTGCGCCTGACGAAGGAGGGGCTGGCCATGCCGGAGACCTTCGAACCCGATGAGGCCGGCGAATGACCGGCGTCGACGTAATCCTGACGCTGCTTGGCGCGTCACCTGACGCGACGGCGCTCGTCGCAGATGGCAGCCGCTGGGCGTATCGCCTGCCTGAGGGCACACCGCTCCCGGGCATTGCCGCCCGCTCGATCTCGATCAGCCGCATGTCGCTGGCTGACGATGCCGCAACCGGCCGCCCCGTGTTCGAGCGCGTCCGCGTCACCGGCGTGTGCGAGAATTATGAGGATCTTCAGGCGCTGACGGCGGTCGGCGGGCAGGGCGCGATCGGCAAGGCTTGTTCCGGCAAGCGCGGCGATGTGGCCGGCCTCGCCGGGGTGTCGGTCGTCTACGAGAGCACCGGCCCCGACCTGGACGATGATACCGGCGCCGACCTCTACTCGCGTAGTATCGATTTCTTCGTGGCCTACACCGAGGCCGCCTGAGGTTCCGCCGCAACTTGCGGCGAAACCTGACCCAGTTTGCCCGCCGGGCAAAGCTCCGCCGGATCGACCGGCTCCAACTCCCCAGGAGAATGACAATGACGTCGACCACCTCGGCGGGCACGCGGCTGTTTATTTCCGCCGCCCTGCCCGCAGCCGAAACCAAGGCCGGCTATGAGGCGCTGGCCTGGACCGAAATCACGGGCGTCCAGACGATCCCCGCTTTCGGCCCCAGCGTCGGTGAGAACAGCTATCAGCCGCTGAACGGCCCGGAGGAGGTCCACAAGGGCCCCGTGTCCTACGGCTCGCTGACCGTCCCCTATGCCTATGACAAGCAGGACGCAGGACAGGCGATGCTGCGCCAGGCAGCGAAGCCGGGCGACAACGCGCTTCGCTCGTTCAAGGTGCAATATCCGAACAACGACGCCCGCTATAATCAGGGCCGCGTCTTCAGCGCAACGGAAGAGCCCGGCAGCGCCACCAATGTCGTGATGGGCAGCGCCCTGATCCGCTTCAGCAAGCAGCAGGTCGACGTCGACGCCGCCTGACCCCTAACCCCATTCCAGCGGGCGGGTTCGACCACGCCTGTCTGGTTCCTGTGCATCGGTCCGCCTCGTCCACGCGGGTGCGAGGCGGGCCGGTGCGCCATCAACCCGCGAAAGGTTTCTCATGAACGGCTTCAACATCGATACGCTCGCCGCAGCGCCCAGCGCCTCCTTGATCCTGCTGCACCCGGCTACCCAGGAGCCGCTGGCGGGCCCCGACGGCCCGGCGACGATCGACCACTATGCGCCCGGCTCGCCGGAATATGCCAAGGCGAAGGCCAAGCAGTCCGACCGCTGGCTCGGTCGCCTGAACAAGCGCGGCGGCAAGGCGAAGCAGTTGTCGGCTGCCGAGCTGGACGAGAGCAAGGCGGACTTCCTCGCCGATATCACGATCGGCTTCAACAACTTCGCCTCGCAGAAGTACCAGCACCTGTCCGGCCGGGACTATCACCACGCGCTGTATGCCGACCCCGCTTATGGCTTCATCGTGGAGCAGTTCGATGAGCAGCTGGGCGATTACGCCAATTTTTTGACGACCTCGGCGAAGAACTAACCCTCTTCGTCCGTCACGCGGCGTGGCTGGCGGCCGTGCCCCAGGCGATGCCTGAGGCTGGCCTGCCGGCCGCAAAGCACAGCAGGGGCGCGCTGCTGGAGGCGGGAGGGGTCGATCCTCCTATGCCGCCGCTCTCCGCGCCGTGGATCGCCGATCGCCTCATGGAGATCGGTCCCGTCCGGTCGAACGGCATGGCGAAAGAGCCGATCGACTTCGATGCGCTCCAGGCCTGGAGCCACATGACCTGCACGCCGATCAGCCCGTGGGAAGCAAAGCTCCTCGTCAGGCTGGCGCGTGAATATCTGGCCGAGAGCCACCGCGCCGAGCACCCGCTGGCCCTGCCGCCGTACCAGACCGAGCCGACGCCCGAAGAACTGGCGTGGCAGGAACGGCGCATGCGGGCCGCTTTCGGCTGAACCGACGGGCCGGTCACGTAGCCGGCCCGTCCATCATGAGGGAGGTTTCCGCACATGAAAGCAGCCACCCTCGAAATCGATGTCGTCGTCGGCGAGCTGGCGCGGCTTCAGCGTGACCTCAGCACGGTCAAGCGCAGCGTTAAGGAGACGATGGGCGAGGCCGCCGCCGGCAACCGTCAGGCCGAGCGGGAAGCAACGCGCCTAGCCGAGACGATGGAGCGCCAGGCGGCGACCTACGGCCGCAACGCCTCGCAGCTCCGCCGGATGGACGCCGAGATGAAGGCGTTCACGGCCAATCAGGCCGGGTTCAACGGCCTTGCGCAGCGGATCATGGATGCCGCTGCCGCCGTCGATCGCGCTGAGGCGGCCGAGGCCAAGCTGTCAGCTGAGGCGCGCGCGGCGGCATTGGCGCAGGCGGAACTGGCCAAGGCCGCTGCTTCCGTGAAGCGCGAGCGCGATCAGGGCATTGCTAGCGCCACCGGTTATCTCGCCGTGCTGGAGCGGGAAGCGGCTACGGCCGGTATGACCGCCACTCAGCTGAAGCAGCTGGAAGTGGCGGAGCGTGCCGCCGCAGCCGAGGCCCTGGGCCTTTCCGAGGTCGCCGCCAAGATCAGGGCGGCCGGCGCCGCCATGGAGCAGTCCACCACGAAGGCCGCCGTGATGGCTGCGGCGGAGAAGCGGCTGGCCGACGAGCATGCGCGTCTTGCCGCCCAGGTGCGGGCATCTCACGACGCGCAAGAGGCGGACGCAGCAGCTGCGGAGCGCCTGCGCGCGGCGACGGACCCGCTCTATGCGGCGACCAAGCGGCTGAATGATGAGATCGCGGAATCGACGCGGCTCTACCACGCTGGTGCGACCGCGCCCGCCGAATATGCTCGCCAGCAGGAAGTGCTGGCCGGGCGCCTGCGGCAGGTCGGGCAGGCGCACGACACGCAGATGCGCGCCATCAAAGGCGGCGCTGGCACCATGACGCAGCTGTCGTTCCAGCTGAACGACATTGCCACCATGGCGTCGCTGGGCGCGAAGCCCATGCAGATCTTCGCGTCTCAAGCCGGTCAAATCTTCCAGATTGCCCAGATGGCGGAAGGCGGCATTGCTGGCTTCGCCAAGCAGGTCAGCCTGCTGGCGCTCGCCTGGGCACCGGTCATTGCCGCGTTTTCGGTTGTCGCCGTCGGCTTCAGTCGCTGGCAGGACCAGGTGAACGATGACAGCGGCATCAAGAAGTATGTCGACGGGCTCGGCCTGACCCACAAGGAGCTGAAGAAGCTCGGCGATGTGAGCGTGTCCACCGGGGACATGATCGCCGGCATGTGGAAGACGATCAGCGATGGCCTGAGCCTCGGCGGCTCCGGCAAGCGCATCATGGACTATCTCTACTCGCCCGACGACATGCGGCAGCTGGAGACGTTCATCTCCCAGATCTACGGCCTGTTCGCCGGCGGCTATGCCGCGATCGTGGAGCTATGGGCCCAGATCGGCCCGGCCGTCGCCGCCTTCTTCAAGCCGCTGGTGGACGCCGCAACGTGGGCGGCCGAGGGCGTGATGAAGGCCTTCCGCTACGTTTACGACACGGTCGCAGGCTGGCTGCAAACGCTCAAGGGCTGGGTTGCCCCGCTCGCCAAGGCATGGGGCGCCGACTTTGACTCCAGCGTGGGCGGCAAGGTCGGTGCGAGCATCGGCGCGGCGTTCGGCAAGGGCTATTCTCAGGGCGCCAAGCAGTTCGTGACGGGCGTGGACAGCTTCTTCGCCAAGTCCGGCGCCAATGCCGTCGCGGCGGCGGAGAAGCGGTACAAGGCGCAGGCCGACAAGATAAAAGCCGATCGCACGCCGACTACTGACAAGCATGCGGAGAGCCTGGCGCGTGAAGCCCAGGCGATTGAGGCGCAGATCGTCAACCTGCACAAGCTGGCCGACGCCTATGGCGTGTCCGGCGCGGCCGCGCTGATCGCGGAGGCGCGCGAAAAGGCCGAGTCCAAGGCGATCAAGCAGCGCGGCGACATCGAGGCGGCCGTTGATCGCCAGATCCGTCTGTCGATCGCCCAACGCCTCGCCGATGCGGCGAAGTCCACCGCATCCCTGAAGGACCAGGCCATTGCGCAGGAGCGCGTCAATGCGCAGGTCGAGGCTGGCGCGATTCCGGCCGAGAAGGCGGCGGATGCCCTTCGCGACCAACTCGCGCTCTTGCCGTTGCTGGCGGCTCAGGAAGCGGCGCGGCAGCGCGGCCTTGTTGCCGACGTGGCGCTCGCCACCAAGGCGATCGATGATCAGACGGCGGCGCAGCAGCGTTTTGACGCAGCGCGCGCATATGCTCAGTTTCAGGACGCAACGGCGTCCGGTGACGATCAGCTGGAGATCCTGCGGGAAGAATTGCGTCTGATCGGCGCGACGGACGCGGCCCGGGTTCATGCGCTCGCCACCTTGAAGGCGACGCAGGAGGCCGAAAAGTTCAATCCCGGCGATCGCGCCGCTTACATCGCGCAGCAGGTCAAGATCGCCGATCAGACCGAGGCCAATCGTCAGGCGCAGGAGCGCTACAACGCTTCGCTGACCTTCACTGCCGACCTATGGGACGAGCTGGCGCGCAACGTGAGCACGGCGGCGCGGGGCATAGCCGATGCCTTCGGCTCGGTCGGCAAGGCGATCGGCGGCATGGCCGAGATCTACTCGGATTTTGCCGCTACCCAGCAGCGCCAGCAAACCGAGCATAAGGCAGCCATCGAAAAGGCCGGCAAGAATGAAGCCGACATCCAGCGCGAGAACGCGCTGTATGCAGCACGCACCGCGACGGCTCAGATCGGCCTGTTCGGCGATATGGCGGACGCAGCGCAGGATTTCTTCGATAAGGGCAGCGCCGGATACAAGGCGCTCCACACCGCCGAGCAGATTTTCCGCGCGGCCGAGTTCGCCATGTCGGTGAAGTCGATGGTGCAGAACACGGCCGAGACTGCGACCAAGATCGCCAACTCGGCGAAGTCTGCCATTGCCAAGGGCACGGAAGCGGTCGTCAACGCGATGCGGGATATGCCTTTCCCGCTGAACATTGCCGCCGCCGCCGCTACCGCCGCCACGGTCGCCGCGCTGGGCATCGGCATCGCCGGTGGCTTCGGCGGCAAGAACACGCTTCCGAAGGCGAACGACGGCGCGGGCTCCGTGCTGGGTGACAGCGATGCCAAGAGCGACAGCCTGAAGCGGGCCATTGACCTGGTCAGCGACCTGCAAAGCCAGACGCTGGTCTACACGACGCAGATGGCGGCCTCGCTGAAGTCGATCGAGGGACAGATCGGCGGCCTGGCCTCGCTGGTCGTTCGCTCGGGAGACGTGCAGGCCGAGCTGGGCATCCCGACCGGGTTCAAGTCGAGCTTGACCGATCGTGCGGGCGGCACTGCGATGCTGGCCGGTGCGGGCGCTGGCATCGGCATGATCGCGAGCGGCCCGCTGGGTGCGATCATCGGCACTGCGCTCGGCAGCGTCATCGGCACGGTGTTCAAGGGCCTGTTCGGCACGAAGACGAGCGTTGTCGGCTCTGGCATCTACGGCGGCGCGCAGTCGGTCGGCGACATCATGGCCAACGGGTTCGACGGCGCGACCTATGCCGACGTCCAAAAGAAAAAGAAGGTGCTCGGCCTCACCGCCAGCACCAAATATTCGACCCAATATGGCGATATGGACGCGGCGCTGGAGCAGCAGTTCGGCCTGATCCTCAAGAGCTTTGCCGACAGCATCAAGGCCAGCGCGGACCCGTTGGGCTTGGCCACGGACGAGGTCACCAAGCGCCTCAACAGCTTCGTCGTCAGCATCGGCAAGGTCGATCTGAAGGGCTTGTCCGGGACCGAGGTCCAGGAGCGGCTTGAAGCCGTGTTCGGCAAGGCAGCCGACCAGATGGCCGCCGCCGCAATCCCGGGGCTGGAGAAGTGGCAGGCGGTCGGGGAGGGGGCGTTCGAGACGCTGGTGCGCGTCGCCAGCACGGTCGAGACGGTCACCTCGTCGCTCGACATGCTCGGGCGCGGCGCCAAGGGCATCGGCATCGATGCCAGCATGGCGCTGGCCAGCCTGTTCGACAGCGTGTCCGACCTCCAGGCGGCGACCGCCACCTACTTCGAGACGTACTACACGGAGGCCGAACAGGCGGCCGTGAAGACCAAGCAGCTGTCCAGCGTGTTTGGCTCCCTCGGGCTGGCCATGCCCGACAGCATCGCGGGCTTCCGCGCCCTGGTCGACGCGCAGGATCTGACGACCGCCGCCGGGCGCGAGACCTATGCGGCCTTGTTGAAGCTGTCGCCTGCCTTTGCCGAGATCGTATCCGGATCGCAGGAGGCCAGTTCCGCCGCCGCGATCCTGCGCGAGCGCAACGACCTGGAGCGCCAGCTGCTCGACCTGCAGGGGGATACGGCCGCGATCCGGGCGCTGGAACTGGCGCAGCTGAACCCGTCCAACCGCGCGCTCATGGAGCGCATCAACGCGCTGAAGGACGCGCAGGCGGCAGAGGCTGCTGCGGCCAGGGTGGCGGAAGAGGCGGCGCAGCGCGCGGAGCAGCTTGCCAGCCAGCGTGCGGCGCTCGAACGCCAGTTGCTCCAGATCAACGGGAATACGGCCGCGATCCGGGCGCTCGACCTTGCCGAGATGGATGAGAGCCTTCGCGCGCTTCAGCAGCTGGTGTGGGCCCGGCAGGATGAAATCGACGCGGCGGCGAAGGCCGCGCAGGCGGCGGAAGAATTGGCCCAGAAGCAGGCCGCTGTCGCTCAGGAGCGTTCCGGCCTTGAGCAGCAGATCCTGCAGCTCATGGGCGACACGACCGAACTGCGCCGGCGCGAGCGTGAGGCGCTCGATCCCTCGAACCGGGCGCTTTACGATCAGATCCAGGCGATCAAGGATCAGCAGGCCGCCGCCGCTGCCGCGCAGCAGGCCGCTGAGGAAGCGGCGCGGGCGGCGGATCAGCTGCGCGACGCGTGGAAGTCGATCGGCGATGGTCTGCTGGAAGAGGTGAAGCGCATTCGCGGGCTGTCCGACACGGTCGGCGCGCAGACCTATGCGTCGGTGCTCAGCCAGTTCAACGCGGCGACGATCGCGACGCGCGGCGGCGACCAGGAAGCGGGTAAGAGCCTGGCAGGCCTGTCCAAGTCGCTGATCGACGCGGCGGCCGGCGCGGCGACGAGCCAGCAGGAGCTGGACCGCATCCGCATGGTGACCGCGAACAGCCTGGAAGACACCTACCGGCTGATCATGAAGGCGAGCGGCAATTCCGCTGCTGCCACGGCCGCTATCGCCGCCATGTCGCCCGCCGTCGCCAACGACAATGCACCGGCTTGGCAGACCGCCACCTTGGCGACGCCCACAGCGGTGGACGCCACCGCTACGGAGATCCGGGCCATGCGTCGCGAAACGCAGGAGGCGCAAGCCGAACTGTTGAACATGACGGAGCAGATGGTCGTGCTGACCAGTCGCATTGCCGACATCTGGGAGCGTGCCGCGCTCCAGGGTGGTGGCGACGGCATCGCGGTCGTCACGTCGACGGAGCGGGACGACACCACCGGGCAGGCGAGGGCCGCATGAAGGTAATCGATCCGCTGCCCATCACTGAGGCGGTCCTGACCAACATCAACCTGCCGGAGACCGAATATCCGGCGTGGTCATCCACAGCGACCTACACGAAGGGGGCCAGGGTAATTCGTGGACATAAGCGGTGGGAAGCCGCCGCTGAAAGCGTCCAGGCCGGCGTGGACCCGCTGACCGAAGCCGGCGCGCAGAAATGGTCGGACATGGGCGCCACGAATCGCTGGGCCATGTTCGACCAGGCGAAAGGGACGCTAGCCACCCGCAACGGACCGATCACGATAACGCTCACGCCGGGTGCCCGGATTGACAGCGTGGCGCTGCTGGAGTTGAGCGCCAAGCAGGTGACCGTCGCCGTCTCGGTCGGCGGTACGGAGATCTACCGCGAAACGCAGGTGACCGCCGCCGGCGGCCGGGACATCGACAACCTCTACGATTACCTGTTCGCGCCGATCGGCACGCGGACCAAGCTGCTGTTCGAGAGTCTTCCATCCTTCTCGAACGCCGTGGTGACAGTGACAATCGAAGGGGTGTCGAACACCGCGCCGGTGAAATGCGGCACGTTCCTGATCGGCCAGATGTTCGACATCGGCACCACGCTGACCGACGTGGACATCGGCATCGCCGATTTCTCCAAGCGGAGCCGGTCCGACTTCGGCGTGATCACGGTGGTGCCGCGCAACTACAGCGACAATCTCACCTACCAGGTGATGATCCAGTCCAGCCGCACCGATGCGATCAAGGACAAGGTCGCATCGCTCCGGGCGATCCCGACCCTGTGGATCGGCGGCCCGACGCTGGACACCCTCCTGACCTACGGATTCTTCAGCAACTTCAAGGTCCGGCTCCAGCGCCTGACCGGGGTGAGCCGCTGCGATCTGAACGTCGAAAGCCTCTGAACGGGAACCATCATGGCAATTCTTGTCGATCCATTGCCCGACGCGCCCATCCGATCGCAGGGGCGCGAGGACTATCTCGACGCCGCAGCGGAGTGGGCGGACGCGCTCAATGTCACCACGATCCAGCGCAACGCGCAGCAGGTCGAGGCCAATGGCTTCGCCGAGCGCGCGGAGACCGCACTCGCCGCCGTGCTGAACGCGCCTGGCACGCTGGCGACCAGCGCCAGCGAACTGACGATCGCCGCCGGGTCGCAATCGTTCCGCATCCAGGCAGGCAAGGCGCTGGTGCCGGGTCTGACCGTGGTGCTGGCGGCACAGCAGAACCCGACCGCGCAGATGGTGGGCGTGATCACCGCCTATGACACATCGGACGGCGACATCACGGTGCTGTTCTCCTTCGCGAACGGCTCGGGCACCTTCTCGTCCTGGTTCATGGGCATCACCGTGTCGGCGCCGGCCGCTACCGCCGCTGACCTGTGGGCGGGGACGGCGCTGAGCTTCGTGACCGCGAAGGCGCTGCGGGAGGCGTGCGCCAGCCAGGCGGTCACCTGGGGGGCGACGCTGACGCTGAATGGCAATGCCGGCCCGAACCGCCATGTGACGCTGGGCGGCGCCACGGTGCTGGCCGCCCCGCAGAACTTCCAGGCGGGCGACAGCGGCCGCATCCGCATCGTCCAGGGCGCGAGCCCCTATGCCATGTCGTTCAACACGGTGTGGAAGTTTCCCGGCGGCGCGCCGAGCCTGACCAGCGCGCCGGGCGCGGTCGATCTGCTGGCCTATTTCGTGCACGATGCCAGCAACATCGAATGCACCCTGCTGCGGGGTTACTGATGCGCGGCATCCACCCGCTGTTCGCCTCGCAGCGGCAGGCGATCTACGTCGGCGCCAGCGTGCCCGGCAATAAGCCGTCCGATGTGGGCGCGCGGCCCGGCGACATGATCTTCCTGAACTGGGAGGGCGGGCGGGCGGACCTGCCCGGCGGAAGCTGGATCTCGCTGGCAACCGGCTGCGATTACCGGATCCTCACCTCCGCCGACGTCGGCAGCACCCTGGAGAAGCTGCCGAACACCAATGAATATGGCGCCTGCTTCGTGCTGCTGCGGGGGCCGCAGGCGCTGGTCCGGCGCATCTCGGCATCGGGTATGGACTTTGACGGTTTCACCAAGTCGCCAGGTCACATCGGGATCGTGACGCGGACCATCTACCCGGCGGGTGGCCTGACCGTCACAGCCGGCGGCGAGGTGCTCGACAACTACGTCTACTCGGCGGCCCGCAACACCTACTATTTCGGCCCGTCGCTCTACCTCTACCCCAAGCACCCGATCTATCCCGACGGCGCCGCCTTCCACATCAGCGCCGCGTCCGGGCCCACGCCTGGGTTCCAGGCCTACGAACTCATCTGAAAGGAAGCACAATGCGTTGGGCTCAACCGCGTGGTGACGGCTGGCAGGAGGTTGTCGGCTCCTTCATCGTCCGCGACATCGAATATCCCGCCAACTGGCCCGAGGACGAGCGGCGCGAGCTCGGCCAGCGCCCGATCGTGGAAGCCCTGCCGATCGTCGCGTGGCAGCGCGAGGTCCGCCGCGAGCTGCTCGACGTGGATGGCGCGCCGGTCGAGACGATCGTGGCCGAGACGATCGACCTCGCCGCATGGAAGGCCAGCCAGACGGGCCAAGTCAACGCGGCGGCGGGCGCGCTCCGTCGGCGCTTCATCACCGACATCACCGGCCAGCAGGCGACCTATCTGGCGAAGGAGACCGAGGCGGAGGCGTGGGTGGAGGGAGCCGACCCGGCCGACTTCCCGTATCTCGCCTGCGAGGCGGCGGCGATCGGGCAGACGATCGGCGAGGTGGCGGCGCTCTGCCTCGCCACGTCCGGCCAATGGCGGCTGCTCGATCCCAAGATCGAGGGCGCGCGGCGCGGCGCGGCGGTGGCGATCGACGCGGCCGACACGCATGAGGCCGCCCTTGCCGCTGCCCAGGTCGACTGGGACACCGTGATCGCGGCATGATCCGCCGGCTGCGCACCTTGCTCCACGCCTGGCTCGTGGCGCTCGACCAGCTCGCCTACGTCACCACCGCCGGCCCGGCCTATCTGCTCGGCCTCGGTCCGATCCCCAGCCCGTATGAGACGATCAGCAGCAGCGTCGGCCGGCACGCCAATGATGGCTGGCGCTGGGCGCGCGTCGCCCGCTGGCTGATCGATCGCCTGTTCACCATGCTGGTGGGCAGCGCACCCGGCCATTGCCAACGCTCGATCGTCCGGGCCGACTGGATCACCGCCACTCTGCCCTGACCGGCGCAACTCACAGCCGCAGCCGATCAACCGGGCGCCGATCGCGTGCGGCTGCCGCCACTTACCCTGGAGGACATCAACAATGTGGATGGGCATCGGACTTGCTCTCACCGCGCCACGCCAGCCTGCGCCGGCGCCGCCGGATAGCGGGCCTGGGCCATCGCCATCAACCATGGCCCTCACAACTGAAAACGGTGCTCGCCTGCTGCTGGAAGACGGCAGCCTGCTTCTTCTGGAGAACAATTGACATGCCTGACACGAAGATTTCAGCACTTAGCTCGTCCGGTCCGCTGACCGGCCAGGAGATGCTGCCGCTGGTCCAGGGAGGGCAGACGGTGCGCGGAAGCATCGGCGTCCTGCTGGCCGAGGCAGCACGCCGCGCCGATGCTTCTAACGTCGTGATCGTGAACGACGGAGACAGCAAGGGCCAGGAACTGCAGGCAGCCGCTCGGTGGGCGCTGGCCCGCCAGCCGCGCAACGTCCGGTACGGGGCGAGCATCAACGTCGGCTCTTCCACCACGGGCGACGGCACCTTCGACGTCAATGGGGAGACCAAATACAATCTCACCCATCCCACGCGACTGGCGGCTGCCGTTCAGACCATTACCGATCTGACCGGCAAAGGCTTTCAGGTCGACGTGTGGATGAAGATCGGCACCAACGATCTTGCCGCAGCGTCTCCGGTCATCTCGCATGATGCCATTCTCGCCAATGTGAAGAAGGCATGGAACCTCTACCAGGCGGCCGGTGCGCGGTTCCTGATCCTGCACGCTGTGGATCCCCGGACCTCCTTCTCCTCTGCCCAGCGGATCATCACGCTCAACCGGCTCTATAGCGAGTTCGCGCAATCGACCCCGGGCGTGTTCTTCCTCGATCTGGCTGCGCAGCTCGTTGACCCAACCAGCGCCACGGACGCGCCGCTGGGCGGCAGCACTGGTGGCGCCTTTGCCGTCATGGTTGATGGCCTGCACCAGTCGGAATATGGCTTTTACCGCTCCTCGTTCGGTTTGGCGCCGCTGTTGCAACGGCTCTACACGCCGCTCCCGATCGATCTCCTCCACCGTACCGACGCGTTCTCCGCCACGGCGACACGCGGCAACCTGCTGGGCACTGTCGGTCGCATGGTGGCCCTTGGCGGCACCGACAGCAGCGTCAAGAGCGGCACGGGCACCGTCACCGGCACGCCCCCGAATGGCTGGGAGCTGACCAGCACGACCACGCTGACCGGCGACCTTGGCATCACGTTCACGCAGGCGGCGTGTGCGGCGCTCGACACCCACATGGGCTCGTCCGGTTCGCAGTGCGTCAACATGGCGCTGTCGGGAACGCCTACAGCCGACGGCAGCATCCGGCTCCGCCGCACTGTTCTGACCAGCTCGGGGGTCAGCGTACCTGCCGGTACTCCGCTGATTGGGGAGGCGCTGGTGAACTTCAGCGCGCTGCAGGGACTGCACGGCTTTACCGCAAGCGGCAATGCCAACGCTGGCCTGAATGGCTCGACGGAGCTGTTCGGCGTAGGTGCCGGCGGAGGCAAGGCCAGCAGTCAGTTCCCTGCTCTGACCGGCCTCCACTTCTTCAACGGATTGGTTTCGCACGTCCCGGTAGCAACAAAGAACATCACGACATTCAACGCCGACTTCATCTTTAGCTACCGTGCCGGTGTGCCGCTCTCTGGGTCGATCGACCTGATCCAGATGGCGTGGCGTGCAGCGTTCCCGCTGCCGGCGGCGGCGGCTTAGGCTCAAGGTCGGCGCCGCCCCGGGCTGCTTGGACTAGGGTGTCAGCCCGTGGTGGGCGCCGCAATCGTTGCAGAAGATGGAACCCGGCTTGGCTTCGTGCGTGCAGCACGCGCAGTGCGGGAAGGGCTCTATCTTCTGCGGCCGAGCTAAGTTCGCCCAAAGATTAACCACGAAAACTCCAGGCGCCATCCGCTCAGAAAACCCCTGGCGCACAGGCGTCGCCACCAAATGCATTAATATCCCCCCTGTTCGGCGCCGTATGTTCCCACGGCGCCCTGCTGCTTCCTACCGCAGAGCTACCATCCCTGTCACCCCGGAGCCACGATGATCGAACGTCCCGCCATCCAGAGGGAGGCCTAGCCTTGCCCGACAAAGCTCTAACCATGAAGATGGTGTCCTCAGTTCAGACCCCTGTGCCGACCTCGTTCGGTGGCGACATGTCGCTGTTCGGGATCAACCTGTTCCTGATGACGGCCATGACCTTCCTGGGCATGATGCTGGCCTATCGGCAGGGCAGCCGCATCTGGGACCAGCGGCGGTACGACCACCCCCTGCACCCGGTTACTCTCTACCGGCTGGTCACGCTGCTGGCGGGTACGGGCATCACGCTCCGCTGCGGCGCGGAGGCGATGCTGCTGTGGGGCTGGAACCCGCTCGACCCCGCCACCACGGCGCGGGTGATCATGGCGAAGCGGTGGCTCGACCCGATCGCGGTCGGCTGCGGCTTCATGTGGATGTCGATCGTCATGCTGGGCGAGCCGGGGATCGAGCATCAGCTGCGCAAGGCGCCGCTGCCAGTCGACATGTGGTCGCGCTGGCCGGTGCTGGTGCGTGCCGGCGGCGTGATCGGCCTCAGCCTGATCGCGGCCATGTCGGCGGTGATCCTCCGGTGAGCCGGGTGGGGGCGGCCGGTGCGGCTACCGGCGCGAGCGTCCCTGTGGTGTGGGACTTTCTCGGCTATCATTTCGAGGCAGGGCCGCTGATCGTCGCGATCTGCGCCACGCTGATGACGCGGCTGATCGTGTCGCTGAACACCCCGACGCGGCCGAAGGTGCTGCTGGACGTGGCCGTCACCATGCTGTCGGTGCTGGTGTCGGCGCTGTGGGTGCAGGCCAATGCGCTGGCGCTGCTGCCGGCGGGGCTGAGCGGCATCGGCTTCGGCACCATGGGCATCACCATCATCA
This sequence comes from uncultured Sphingomonas sp., assembly GCF_934560975.1. GTDB lineage: Bacteria > Pseudomonadota > Alphaproteobacteria > Sphingomonadales > Sphingomonadaceae > Sphingomonas_I. The sequence continues at coordinate 353,139 of NZ_CAKTFO010000001.1, forward strand.
CGCTGGCCAAGGGGCCGGCGGGAACAGCGTTGAAGGCCGCCTTCCGCGCCTTCCTCGGCAGCATGAACACCCCGCCCAAGTAGGGCGCACCCTTTCCACATCGGAGGTCTCATGAAGAACGTCGAACCGGCGTGGCTCGTCCGCGCCCGGTCGCTGCTGAACACGCGTGAAGCGCCCGGCACGGCCAACAACCCCACCATCCTCGGCTGGGCGAAGGCCGCCGGGATCAAGGTGCTGGGCATCGTCTACAATGCGGACAGCGTGCCGTGGTGCGGCGTGTTCGTGACCGAGTGCCTGCGCCATGCTGGCGTGAACCTGGGCAAGATGAAGGTCGGCGTGCGCGCCATGGCCTGGGCGACCTGGGGTGACCCGGTGAAGCTCGACCAGCTCGCGCCCGGCACCATCCTCGTCTTCCAGCGCCCAGCCGGCGGCCATGTCGGCTTCTATGTCGGCGAGGACCGGACGCATTTCCACGTCCTCGGCGGCAACCAGGGTGATCGCGTCTCGATCATGCGGCTGGAGAAGGCGCGCTGTGTCGCGGCGCGCTGGCCGTCCGACCAGCCGCTGCTTGGTCACCCTGTCGTGATGACGGCGACCGCTGGCGTGGCGGTGTCGAGGAACGAGGCGTGATCCGCCGCCTACTGCCGCCGCCGTGGAACTGGATCGTCGGGATCGTCGCGCCGCTGCTCCTGCTGGCGGGCGCATATGGGGTGGGCAACCTTCACGGTGCCCGGCGCGAGAACACCCGGCTCAGCACCAAATATGACGCCGCCATGCAGCGCGCGCTTCACGCGATGGAGATCACGGCCGAGCGGCTGAAGCGGATCCGCGCCGAGGCCGCCGCCGCCGATCTGGCGCACGCCCGCGCCGTCGAAGCCGCCCAGTCTCAGGCCACATTGGAGGAAAGTGATGCGTTTCAACGTCGCCTGGATGCCGCTCGCGCTCTTGCTGATGGCTATGCTCGCCAGCTGCGCGGCCAGGCTGCCCAAGGTGCAGCCGATCGAGGTGGTAGCGGGTCAGCGCACCAGCCCCAAGCTGCCCGACCCGCCGCCGGCGCTGCTGGAGCCGGTGCGATGCCCGTCCTGGATGACGGCGATCTGCTGATCTGCACCGAAAACACCGTGAAGGCTCAGGGCTGGTTCGCTTGGTGGAAGCGCATCCGCGCCATCCCCCGCTGACCCGGCCCGGCAGCACCATCACCAAGGAGAACGAGCATGACCAACGCTGAAACCGCCCGCACCCTGTTGGACGCGGCAAAAAAGGCGCTCGCCCAGGCGGGGTTGGAGGTTGTCGGCACAGCCGTGTCCGACACCGGCCAGTGTGTCCGCGTTGCGCTGCGCAACCCGCACTTCGTTGCCGAGGAGGTCGCCCATGGCGTTCAGCCTTAGGTGGGCCGACTACAAGGCATGCCGGTTCCTCCGACCGTCTGGCGAGTTCGTGAAGCTCAGCCCCACCGAGATGGAAATCCTCTCGGTCCTGATGCTGCGCCGGACGGTTGCGAGCACTGAGCTATTCGACATCGTCTATGGCGATAAGCCGGACGGTGGCCCGCTGTGGGGAGAGAACTCGATGACGAGCCACGTCTCCAACCTCAACAAAAAGCTGGCACCCGACTGGAAGATCCAGGGCTGGCCGCATACCCGCCTTTATGACCTGATCGACCTCCACGCGCCGAACGCGCTGCTGCGGGAGTATCGCAAGGCGGCGTGAGTTCTCAGGGCAGCAGTTCGACCGGCGCCAGCTTACGCGCGGCGGCGCTCACGATCGATACCGCCCCTTCTCGCACCAATAACGCACCTTCACGCCTGGCTGGCGCTGGAAAAGGTCGGCCGCCACAAAGCAGTTCTCACGGTTGTACTCTTCTGCATCGTCAGAGTCGAACGTAGCTACGTGCAGCCGTTGAACGCCGGGTACCGTTGATGAACGGTATAGCGTGTAGGTCGGGGTGCGCGGACCGCAAGCCGCGAGAGCCAGTGGCAGCACCAACATCATTGTCCGGTTCAAGATCATCCCCCTTGCCCGGCTCACCTCTTCTCCGGCGGCCGGCACCCACCGCTACGGCAGCACGTCGACCACCGCCAGCTCCTCCACCGCCCGCGCGCTCAACGTCCGCTCGAACGCAAACCCATTCGGCCCTTCGTCCATGTGCGGCTGGTAAGGCCGGCCCAGCCATTCCAAGAACTGTCGCTGATCCGCCTCGGTCCAGCTGCCGACCACCTGCTGGTAGATCCCGGCGGTGATCCAGTAATAATCACCCCCCTCGTCGCCCAGCATGTCGCGGCGTGCCTGCTGGATCAGCCGACGGACATAATCCACCTCGTCGGTCCGGCCGACGATAGCGGCGATCGAGCCTTCAGGGCTGGTCGGGCCAGCCCGGTAGCTCATGACAACGGCGCGCCCAGCTCTTGAGCCGCTATCCCGAAGTACCGTGCCAGCGCGTCCCGCTCACCATCCGGCAGCCGCTTCGGTGTCCCCTGGCGGACGTAGCGGCTGAGGTATGACGGTGCGCGGCCAACCAGCCGCGACAGCCCGGCATAGTCCTCGCCCTTGTCGACCACGAGACGCTGTAGGCGGCGGCGAGCCTGTTCGTCGGTGGCTTGTGGGGGGACTCGGATCAGCATGGGCGAGACATAATTGTTCCGCGTATGTTCTTCAATTCCAAGACACGTCCGCAGGCCGTAAGGTAACCGCCGGTTACCTTTTCCGGCCGAGCGGGGGTTCCGGGCTGCAACCCGGGAACCGACGGACCGAAGATCCGTCACGCGCGGCTGGCCTAGCCGCAACGCCCCGCGCCTGTGCACCAGGCGGGGCTTCCGTGAGTGAACATCGAAATGGAGTCTATGATTCGTGTGGCACCGGTCCGTCCGGCTGCCCCGTACCTTGGCGGCAAGCGCAATCTTGCCAGCCGCCTCTGCGCCATCCTGCGCGGCATCCCCCACCAGACATATGTTGAGCCATTCGTGGGCCTGGGAGGCATCTTCCTCCGCCGCGATCGGCGACCGCGCGCCGAGGTCATCAACGACCTGTCGGGCGACGTGGCGAACCTCTTCCGCATCCTCCAGCGCCACTACGAGGCGTTCATGGGTGAGCTGAAGTGGAAGTTGACCAGCCGGGCCGAGTTCGACCGTCTGCGTCGTGCTGACGCATCAACCCTGACCGACCTAGAGCGCGCCGCGCGGTTCCTGTACCTCCAGCGGCTTGCGTTCGGGGGCAAGGTGACCGGCCGCACGTTTGGCGTGGGCAAAGCCACGCCGGCGCGGTTCGACGTCACCAAGCTGGAGCCGATGCTGGCGGAGATCCACGAGCGGCTTGCCGGCGTGGTCATCGAGCAGCTGCCTTATGCGGACGTGATCCGGCGCTATGACGCCGCTGAGACCCTGTTCTATCTCGATCCGCCCTATGTCGACTGCGAGGACGATTATGGGGCGGGGTTCACGCCGGATGACTTCTTCCGGATGGCCGACCAGCTGGCGTCGATCCGTGGCCGCTTCGTGCTGTCGATCAATGATGCGCCGCTGGCGCGGGCGGCGTTTGGCCGGTTCGATCTGCGGGGAGTCGAGGTGACCTACACCGTAGCGAAGGGCATCGGTAAGCGGGTGGGAGAGCTGATCATTTCCAACGGTACTGCAATCTCGTAAAGGCGCTGCCTTCACGGGGGAGGTACAATGCGACGGATTGCGCTTGGCTTGTTGGTCTTTGGGACGGTCGCGAGCGCTAGGGAGGTGCCGCCTCCGTCTCCAATGCCGGACATTGTGAAGGTTCGCGACATGGCCGAGTCCGGGCTCAAGGCCAAGCTGATCGATCCCGCTTCCGCTATGTTTACCTACAGCAGCGGGTTCCAGTGGGGCTGGGTCGGCAAGATGATGGGTGGCCGAACTTGGGGCTGGATCGCGTGCGGTGCCGTCAACGCCAAGAACCGCCTGGGCGGTTATGTCGGTGCGGACCGTTTTTACGTCCTGTCAGACGCCAGCGGTGCCGTGACATGGGGTTATCTCAAAGCGTCGATGTCCACCTGCGACAACGGCACAGTCGTGCCAGTACAGCCTGAGCTACAGGCTACCGCCGGGGACGCTGCCCGCCAGGGCGGCAGCATCGGGGTTGCCGATGAACTCGCCAAGCTGGCGGGCCTGCGGGAGAAAGGCCTGCTTACCCAGGCAGAGTTCGACGCGCAGAAAGCAAAGCTGCTGGCGCGCTGATCGCGCTTAGCAGCTGAGCCAGCACCGCTCCGCATCATCCACCTGCTCGAACGCGTCGCCGTCGGCGCCGAGCAGCTGGAGCCGGCCGCGCACCTGGTCGGGCGTGGCGTCACGCGGGAACCCGCGATCGGCGCGCGCGGCGGTTGCTAGGTTGTCGATCCAGTCGCCGCGATCCTTCTGGGCCAGCAGCCAGCGGCCGAACGGTTCCCGCATTACCATCTCGCTCCCTTGCTCGACCAGCACGACCGGCTCCGGCTCGGCCGGATTGTTGGACATTTTGTCCATCAATTGCCCGCAGGGCACCTCCATGTGCGGCGCGGGACAATCCCGCAGGATAGACGCAATCTCAAGCTCCAGCCGTTCCCGAACGGCAGCACGCGGCGTGTCCATGGCTTTCATCCTTGCCGACTCGATGGCGTTCCGGATAGCAGATGTTCCATGTTTGTTCTACGGAGCGGGTAAGTGGGGTGGAACGATTTCAGCCTGCCCGGGTGCGGCGAGTGGTACGACAACGAGGACGGGAGCAGCCGGCAAGCAGAGCTGGCGATATGCAGGGTAGGGGAGGTGGCGCACCTGGTGCGCGAGCCGAACAACCCGCACGACGGCGCGGCCGTGGCGATCTTCAGCGCCAGGCAGATCCGCGTGGGCTACCTGCGGCGCGAGCGGGCCGTATGGATCGGCAGCAAGATCGATCGGGGATATGAAGTCCGAGCGATTGTCGAGCGGATACGCGGCGCGGACCTGCCGGGCTCGTCGCTGGGCATTCTGCTTCGGATCAACATGGAGGGCGACCAACCGGAGCTGCCCGTCGACCCCGACTGCGTGGTCAGGCGTGTGGCATGACATTAAAGGCAGGGCTGCAGCTCATCGCAAAACGAAAATTTGCGGCGGGGTACTTGTTGGGGTATCGAACACGAGCTTGATCTAGAGAATGGCTGAAAACAGCCTAAAAGCAACGTTGTTGTGACGGGCTCCCGCTCCGCCACTCGTTGACCTATCGGTTCTGAACGGAAGAAGCTGGCTCGAAAATTGGCCGCTTCCTGGCAATTTTGCCTTTCGGAAGAGACTTGCACAGAACTCGACGCAGGAGAACGGCGTCATTTTCGCCTGTTTCTCTCGGCGCCGACTGCCAGCGGTACGGGATCTCAAATTAGCATCAAAACCATGATGCGGGCTTGTCTTCCTTTGGACGACCATACGGTCATCACTCAATCCTACAGGCACTTAGCGGGCATGGCTGGCGCGGAACCAGGCTCTTTCAACGCGATCTGTCAGCCTGCGGGATCAGAACTTTGTGCCGCACGTGGAGTCCGCGCGATCTTTGTCCAAGCACGATGATGTCGCTGCCGTCTCGAAATCTGCCAACCCCAGCGGATCTTGCCTGACGAGTTGCTCAGCCGCAGTCGAGCCATCGCCCTGTATTCGCCTGTTCGGCCCTGTTCACACGCAAAATGTGTGTACCAAATGGCTTACGCCGCGTGTTGGTTTGCCAGATTTCCGGCGCATTCCCCTCCGATCTGATAGCGGCAGTAACAGGCTAAATATTCCCAATAACAGGCTTAAAAATCAGGCAAAGCAGGGGAGGATCAGGAGCCGGCTCGACACCAATTCCGGGCCTTGTGTCCTGCGGGTTTTCGAGGCATGAAGACGTTGCGGAGCTCGGAGGACCCGCGGAACGCCTCCCTATCAAGGAGGCGGCGTTGGCCGAGCCACTGCGTCCAATCGAGATGATTCCGACTGCGGAGATCGTTCCCTATCAGCGGAACGCGCGTAAGCACTCCAAGAAGCAGATCAACAAGATCATACGGTCGATCAAAGAGTTTGATGTCACAAACCCGCTTATCGTAGACGAGCAGAACGTACTTCTTGCGGGTCACGGCCGTCTTGAGGCGGCGAAGAGGCTCAATATGCGGGAGGTTCCATGCATCCGCATGATCGGATTGCGCGGTCCTCAGAAGGCGGCATACCGTCTTGCCGACAATGCCATAGCGGATGAGAGCACCTGGGACCTCGACCAGTTAGCGGACGAGATCAAGGTTATTACTTCTCTTGATTGTGATCCAGAATTAACCGGGTTCGATCAACCCGACATCGACCGCATTCTTGATGAGTTTGATCAGCGCGACCCCAAGCAGCTGGCGAAAGAAGATGCCGTACCGCCGCCAGACACGTTGGACAGCGCAACCACGCATTTCGGCGACGAGTGGATATTAGGGAATCACAAGTTAGTTTGCGGCAACGCACGAGACAAAAGCGCAATCGCTATACTCATGGGCGGCGCGTCAGCTGACGTAATTTTTACTGACCCGCCGTGGAATGTTCCAATTATGGGTCATGTTAGCGGCAAAGGCAAGAACAAACGTCGTGAATTCTTCGAAGCGAGCGGGGAAATGTCGCAGCCTGAGTTCCTTGCTTTTCTAAATGAGACCTTCGGCAACGCTGGATCGGTATGCCGTGATGGGGCGATTGCCTATGTCTGCATTGATTGGCGAGGCTTATTGGCAGTCCTAACCGTGTGCCAGACGCTCTTTAGCGAGCTTAAGAACATCATCGTCTGGAACAAGCGGAACGCCGGCATGGGGACCTTCTACCGCTCGCAGCATGAGCTCGTCGTGGTCTGCAAGGTCGGCAGCGGCGCTCATACGAACAACTTTGGCCTCGGGGAGCGTGGCCGGCATAGATCTAATGTATGGACCTATGCTGGCGCCAATAGCTTCGGCAAAAGCAGGGACGAAGAGCTTGCCATGCATCCAACGGTCAAACCTGTCGCGATGATCGCGGATGCACTGAGGGACGTTAGCAACCGCGGTGAACTGATCCTCGATCCCTTTGGAGGCTCAGGCAGCACGTTGATTGCGGCGGAAAAAACAGGCCGCTGTGCCCGGCTGCTCGAGATCGATCCGATCTACTGTGATGTTATTATTCGGCGTTGGCAGAAGCAGACCGGCAAGACGGCAATCCTAGCGGACGGCCGGTGTTTCGAGGAGGTTGAAGCATCCCGTACGGCTGCTGCCGAGGAGATCGACGGATGAGCGATCAGGAGGATCCGAAGCCATTCAAGGACACGAGGTTCAAGCCCAAGCAATCCGGCAATCCAAAAGGCCGCCCGCGCAACTCCCGACGCGCTGCCGTTCCAAGCCAGCTCATGAAGGACATCATCAAGGCTGGAGAGGAAAAAGTTACGGTAACGATTAGTGGTAAGCAGACTATTGTCACAATGAATGAAGCGCTGATTCGAGCGCTGCAAAAGCACGCGTTAGCTGGCAAGGTGTACGCGATGAAGGCCTGGTTCGACCTTCTGCGTGATGCTCTTCAAGAAAACGTCATTCGAGAGCCTGTGTTCAGGTTGGTCGATGACATGGCGATCCATCTGCGAGCAAGGGGGCTTGACCCGAGTAATGATCCAATGCTTGACGCGGTCGCTAAGAGGTCGAGGAAGCCCGACTAGCTAATCAATGATCAAACTCCGCTGCCGCGCGGGTCGGGAGAGCTCCGGGGCAGCGGAGGTTAAGGTGAATCTGATAGCGGAAGGGTGAGGCTGTTGGAACAGCAAACCGACGCCGACCTTGGATCGCCTCAAGCCAGTTGACCAGCAACGGTTCTGCCTTCGGCCGCGCCGAGAGCCGCGATGATCTCCGCGCCCAGCTGTCGCGTGTTGCGTGGGCTGCCTGCACCGTTGAGCAGCGAAATTCCGAGTTCTCCGGCAAGCTCGCGCAATATCGGCTTTGCTGGGCTTACAGGCTGCCCGTCACGTTCAACAACGATCGTGCCATTCTCATATTGAATGACGCGGTGGCTGTTCGAGCTCGCCTGTTTCGCGATGAGGAGGTGATCAAGTGAGATCGGCTCTCGCCGAACTGTCCGCGTGGGGTAGATCAGATCCCCTGTCGTATCGGGAGCGGCTTCGTGTAGGCGGTCAATCGGGCAGTCCAGCAGTTCCTCGATCGAAGCTTCGCCTTCATCTACGTTGACGCGCAACACGATCACACGATCGACGTGCTGGATCGTGCTTCTGCGGAAGCTCACATGGGTGGACGTCGTCACCGTCTTTACCGAAATGCGTTCACTATCGGCACTGACGACGTCATAGCCATGTTGGTTGGTGGCTAGCGCCATCTGACCTCGGGTGATCATCGCCGCGTAGAGCTCGCCGATACGACCGGTGAGATGCCCTAGCTGCGCTGGCTGGACGCCCCACGCGAGCTCCTTCTCGAACCAGGCGAGCGCCTCGCCGAGCGAGCGGATGATTTGCACCTGGGATAGCGACATATGCCCTCCGTTAGAAGGTGCGGTCCGCTTCGCCCTGGGCTCACTCGTCGCACCTATGTCCATCTCGGGGCGACGGCCTGAGCCGGATGTTGGAAACCTGATCGCTAGAGCAGGCGCATGCGCCTTTACCGGCGGGCCGGCTGGACATGCGCGCATGCCACCCGGCCTCAGCAAAGCTGCGACCGAGTTCTAGCGATTGGGGTTTCCACGCCCCGCTCCCGGCTTTCACGGGAGCCGGACCAGATTGCTCTGGCGGGGAAGGAAGGCAAGTGGAATGTGCGCGAGGCGCCGCTGATCGGACGCGACAAGCCGATCACGGCCGACGATCGGCCGCACGTCGATTAGTGGCCAGATCCTCTTCGCAAACGAGGTTCTCCAGCGTGCACTGGACCAGCGCGGCTGACGCTCGCTAACGCCCTGCTCGTGGCCGACACACTCACCCCAGCCGAGCGGAGCGAACGCATGGCCCGCGTGGCGGGGCGAGACACCAAGCCCGAGCTGGTCGTTCGCCGGCTGCTATGGGCCATGGGCTACCGCTATCGCCTGCATGCGCGTGACCTGCCGGGTAAGCCGGACATCGTCCTGCGCGGCCGCAAGCGCGCGATCTTCGTGCATGGCTGCTTCTGGCACCGTCATCCCGATCCCACGTGCAAGCTCGCGCGCATGCCCAAGAGCCGGCTGGACTTCTGGGGTCCCAAGCTCGAGGGCAATCGCCTTCGTGACGAAGCCAATCTGGCGGGGCTTAAGGCATCGGGCTGGCGCGTGCTGCTTGTCTGGGAGTGCGAGTTGCGAGATAGGGAACGTTTAGGAAACAAATTGCGTGGGCTCATCGAGGGAGAGCATGAAGGCGATTGAGCTTTTCGCGGGCGCGGGTGGCTTGGGTATCGGCGTGTGCCGAGCCGGGTTCATGCCTATCGACCTGGTCGAGCGGGATCGCTGGTGCTGTGACACGCTGCGAGAGAACCGTCGGCGTGGTGCGCCCGCGCTGAAGCATTGGCCGGAACCGCGCGAGGGCGATGTCCGTGGCTTCTCGTTCACCCAGTTCGAGAGTCGCGTGGACCTGGTTACGGGTCACCCGCCCTGTCAGCCATTCTCGCTCGGCGGCCGTCACCGCGCGCACGAGGACCAGCGCGACATGTGGTCGGAAGCCGTGCGGGTGGTGCGCGAGACCCGTCCCCAAGCCTTCATCTTCGAGAATGTGAAGGGGCTCACCCGCGAGACCTTCTCGACCTACTTCTCCTATCATCTTCCTGCGGCTGTCCTATCCGGAGATCCTGCTCCGCGCCGATGAGAGCTGGGTTGATCACCGCGCGCGGCTGGAACAGCATCATACCTCCAACGGCTCCAGCGCGCTCAGCTACCGCGTGCTGCCGCCTAAAGTGTTGAACGCGGCCAATTATGGGGTTCCGCAGAAGCGGGAGCGGGTGTTCTTCGTGGGATTCCGCTCGGATCTTGGCGTCAAATGGTCGTTCCCGCGTGAGACGCATGGCCGAGACGCGCTGCTATGGAGTCAGCATCGCTCAGGTGACTATTGGGAGCGGCATGGCGTGGCCAGGCGCCACCGTCCACTGGAGGGCAAGGGCGGCGAGCTGGCGGCGAAGCTCACGCGCGAACCAAGCCTGTTGTCTTGGCGGACAACCCGCGACGCGCTGGTGGGCCTGCCAAACCCTGAGTTGAACCCGACCGCCAGCTGTGACCTCGCCGATCACCGCTTCCAGCCCGGCGCGCGGAGCTATCCCGGCCACACCGGCAGCCCGCTCGACGAACCCGCCAAAACCCTGAAGGCTGGCGTCCATGGCGTGCCTGGCGGCGAGAATATGCTGCGTAGGCCCGACGGCTCGGTGCGCTACTTCTCCGTGCGCGAGAGTGCCCGGCTGCAGACGTTCCCGGACGAGTTCGTCTTCCATGGCGCCTGGTCGGAGACCATGCGCCAGCTCGGCAACGCGGTGCCGGTCGACCTGGCCGAGGTGGTGGCCAAGTCGGTCAAGAAGCATCTCGACGCTGCCCAGCGGCGTGATAGTCTTGGCCATGAGCGAGATCTACAACCCCCTCGATAGGGTCAATCTCGGCAAGTCGGTCGCCGACGCGCTCCTCCAGCAACCCGCGCGCCCGCTGGGCTAGATCGGGAGTTTCGAGGGCGCCGGCATCTACGTGCTCTATTATCGTGGACCGTACGCGGCTTACGCGCCGATCGCTCGCGCCAATGCCGAGGCGGCGGTCTGGCCGATCTACATCGGCAAGGCGATCCCGTCAGGCGGGCGCAAGGGCGCCAGCCTGTCGGCGAGCGCGCGGGGCACGCCGCTGTTCAAGCGGTTGATGGAGCATCGTGAGAGTGTCGAGGCAACCGAGCGGGCGACCGGCTCGCTCACCGTCGCGGACTTCCAGGCACGTTATCTCACCGTTGATGATCTGGATACCGCTCGGGGAAAGCCTGCTGATCGCACGCTTTCGTCCGATCTGGAACGTGGTGCTCGATGGGTTCGGCAATCATGATCCTGGCAAGGGACGCTACAATGGCGCGCGGCCGCTGTGGGATGTGCTGCATCCCGGACGCGGGTGGGCGAAACGCTGTGCCGCGCGCACCGAAACGGTGGAGGAGATTCATGGCCGGATTGGCGAGTATCTCGAGGCTCATCCGGTAGCGGATTGATTTGGCTCGAGACCGAGCTCGCTAACGCCGGGGGAGAAGCGACTTCAAGGCTCAGCAGCTCGCAAGTTTTGGACCTCGCTCCAGTTTCAGCGGCTGCTTAGTGGGTGTCAGAACCGCTCGGTTTTGACACTTAGGTTCTTCATTCGGCGGATTACGGCCGAGTCACCCCAACGTATCAAACCGGCATAAGCGGTTCTCCGTCTGGGCTCAGGCGGTGGCCGCTAGTCGCCTAGAAGCTAAAACCCGTCTGCGTTGGCGGGGGCGTTGCACCGTGCACCTCGTGCACGACGTAGCTGGGTTTGCCGATTGCGAGCCCCTGCGCGTTAAGCTTGACCGTCTCGGTCATACTTACGTCCAACGTCGTGTTTGGCGGCGCTGCAACGCGATTGTGCTGGAAGTCGTCCAGCCAGTACGCGGCCTTATCGGCCATCTCGGCGTCGATCGCCTTGCCTTGATAAAGCAGCGCCCACCGTGCGCCCCCCTCGTACTGCGCGGCCTTGATCCGCACGACGCCACGGATCTTCGACACGCTCTCGGTTGGCGCGTCCTCGGTGGTGATTGGCGGCGCAGCAATGATCTCGTGCGCGGTTCGGCGGTCGATCTGCGTCACCGGCCGATTGTCGTGCAGGAAGGTGACGTCCTCGTAACCTTCGCGTTCCAGTGGCTTGAGCACCGCCTTTACGTTCTTCGTCACGTCCGGATCGACAAGGAGCTTGGCCGTCTCGGTTGGTACCTGGATCGACTGGATGTGCACGTCGCCCGCGATGTTGACGATGGTCGTGCCGGTCTGACTGCCGGTAGTGAGTGTCACGCCGGGCTTTGCGTCCTGCTTGCCCCCGTAGATGCGCTTGAGGAGGCCGAAGAGACCCAGCCCCGAGCCGCTAATGATGCCGACCCACTCGGCAATGTCCTTAGCCGTGGCGACGTCTTTGTGACCGATCAGGACAGCAGCCTGGTCGAAGATCGATTGAACGAGGCTGAGATCGAGCTGGAAGCACTGCTGCTCGACGTCAGCATCTACCATGACGCGGATCGAAACTGCGTCGCCGTTGAATTTCCGGTTGGCGATCTGGACGATTTCGGCCATCGCGAGAAGGGCGGGGGCGAGGTCCTGCACGTCCATCTCATGACCGGCGAGCGCCGGGCCGTCGTATCTGATCCTGGTGCGAACGTGCCGCGCCACTTCTGCCATCCTGATCACCCCTTCCGCAGCGGCTTAGCACATAGCATCAGCCGAGCTAGTAAATGAGCGGGGGGCAGCAGGGGCGGCAACGATGAACGAAGTGGTTGAAGTCACAGGCGATGAAGACGCGGACTACAAGCTTCGGCTGCTGATCGACACGTGCGTGTGGCTCGACATCGCCAAGGATTACAGACAGCGCCCGACGATCGGCGCGCTGGAGGAATTGGTGAAAGCTGGCGTGATCGGCCTCATCGTGCCGAGGCAGGTTATCGACGAGTTCAGCCGAAACAAGGAACGGATCATCAAGGAGAGCGGGCAGAGCCTCGCCAGCACATTCCGGCGCGTAAAGGACGCAGTCAAGCAGTTCGGCGAGGATGATGGTCGGGACGAGGCGCTGCGGCAACTCAGCGACGTTGATCATCGCATCACGCTTTTGGGCGAGGCGGTAAACGACGCCATCGGCCGTATAGAGGCACTGTTTGTCGAAGCCGAAGTCCTAGAGACTGACGATGAGACCCTCCTCGCGGCGGCGCAAAGAGCCGTCGACAAGCGGGCGCCGTTCCATAAGCCGAAGAACAGCATGGGCGATGCTATCCTGATCGAGCTGTACGCTCGTGCACTCGCCGAGGATGAAAGCGGTGGTGGCGACGTGTTCGCCTTCGTTACCCACAACAAGCACGACTTCAGCGCACCCACCGGCGACGAGCGCCAGCCCCACCCCGACTTTGCCGATCTCTTCCGGGGCGAGGCGTCGATCTATTCGCTGAACCTCAACGCGCTGCTGAACGAGCAGGCACCGGACTGGCTGGAGGAGCTGCAAGCCGAGTTCGAGTACGAAGAGGAGCCGCGAAGGCTCTCCGAGATCGTAGGAGAGATCGAACTCTTGGTGCGGAAGATCTGGTACAATCGGCACTGGGGACGCCGTATTGCGATCGAGGAAGGACGCATCAAGGTGCTGCCGGATGCCGAGTATTCGCGAACACCCTACAAGCCCGACGAGATCCTAGACACGATCTGGGCTGGCGCGCTCGAATCTGCTAGGCGAACCGAGGAGGAGATCGGCCTTGAGAACCTAGGTCCCTGGTCAGACTTCGAGTGGGGCATGCTAAACGGCAAGCTGAGCGCGCTGCGCTGGGTACTCGGCGACGACTGGGACATGTTGGACACGTAACAGCAGCTTTGGAGGTGCAGGTACGACGGCTGCATGGCGGATGGGATGATCAATGCTTCTTGAGGATCATAGGCGCCGCGTGACGCGGCTTCTTCGCGGCGAGCGCAAGGTCACTGACCTCCATAGCCTGTTCTCCGATTTGCGTATGCAGCAGCCCGGACGCGCCAGCATTCAGGAGATCGGCCACTTCGCCGCCCACCGCCACGAGAGGGACGCGGGCATCAGCCTGGCGCGCGCTAACGACATCCAGACAAGCGCTAAGTTGTGGCACCTTCAGTTCGCCGGCATCAAGCCAAATGCTCAGCACCTAAAGGAGGCGGGGCGCGCCAACCTCAGAATTATGCCGGATGAACGGATCAAGGAAAGGCTCGGCATCTCCCGTCAGACGGCCGAGCAGTCCTTCGCCAAAGCGATCAGGAAATACGAGGCGGGCCGTTCGCTTAAGGACCGGGAGCTCCAAGTTCTGAAAGTGTTTGGTCTCAGTATGATGTGGCAGTTCGCGTTCAGCGACAAGGCGCTGTGGCCGGACTTCGTTGACCTGCTTGTGGCTGAAGGGTCTTTAACAGAGCAGGACAGAGCCCGGTTTGAACCCGTTTCTACCTTCGTGAGCCTCTACGCGCTCAACATCATGCACGGCGCACGGTTAAAAATGGCCGATGGTAAAATGGCCCAGCTCAGGCTGGCTGCATCGGAGGAAGGCGGATTTCTCCGGATCAAAGCCGATATACCTGTTAGCGACGCGCCGAAGCCGATCACCACGAGCGTTCCGATGTTCGAGACTTCGCTGATGGCAGGCGACCATTGTGATCCCAATCTCCTCACCATGATTGACGAGCCGATACCGGCGGAGATCGAAGGCGAAAGACTAGTCGCACTTGCCTAAGCCGGTGAACATCGTTTTTGGCTGGCTTACGACATTGAGGTGTCACAACCGGACGGTTTTGACGCTGCGGGCCCGGCCACAGTTTTTCAAGGATTTAGAGGTGTCAGAATTCTACGGCATTATGTCCCTTGCTGAACCTGCGGGCATACGCTTCAACGGCCTACATTGGGGCCGCATGGCGCCAGCTGAGAACTCCTTGCTCGCACGGGTAGCATTAGGCAGCATCCGCCCCATGAAGTCTGGCATTACGCGCGGCCGTCTCGCCTTATCCCGCCAGCAGGGCCTTGGCCTGTGCCTGCCAGCAGGGCGCCACCGCATCGCTGGCGACCAGCGCGGTGGCGGTCAGGCCCGCGCGCTGGCGCCCGGTGAGCATGGCCTTGACCACCTCTGGCGAGAGAAAAGCCAGCCGCAGCACGCGGGTGACATAGGCGGGACTGATACCTTCGCGTTGGGCAAGCCGGGTCACGTCTATTTCCCCTTCTCGCAGAGCGCGCCAATAAAGCTGCGCTTGCCCCAGCAGCCGGATCAACGCCGTCTCGCTCTGGGCATCCACCACCCGGCTGCCGCCCTGGATCAGCCGCATGGCGCGACCCGAGCGGGTCAGTCGCACCGGGACGGTGAGCCGGAGGGTGGGGGTGGCACCCTCGTCCGGGGTGACGGTGAGGGCGGTGGCAAGCGCCGTCGTATCCACCTCGATCTCGAGCCCCTTGGCGATGAGCTGGACCATGGCGATCAGCGGCCGCACCCGCTCCGGCTCGCGCTGGCGCAGCAGGCTCCCAAGTTGGCGTGCGCGCGCGGCAAAGCCGGCAATGTCGTTGGCCGCCACATCAAGCCCGGCCCGCTCCATCAGCGTCAGCGGATCCTCCACGGCAACGGCAAGCGTCTCGCACACCGCCGCTTCAAGATCCCGCGCTGGCATGCGGATCCCGCTTCCGCCACTGCCATGCTGGAGGGCGTGGCTGACATAATAGGAATAGCGCACCTTGCCCTTGCTGGTGTGGACCGGGACCAGCGGCGCGCCCGTCTCATCCACGATCCGGCCGGCAAACAGCGCGGCGCGTGGTGCGCGTGTATAGCTGTCGCCCGCCCGGTTCTCTGCCAGTCGGGCCTGGACCTGCTCCCACATGTCTCGGTCGATGATCGCCTGCTGCAGGCCCTGGTAGGTCTTGCCGCCGTGATGGACCTCGCCGACATAGGTCGGGCAGCGCAGCATCTTGTAGAGCTGGCCGCGCGAGAAGGGGCGTGCTCCAATCGGCTTACCGGTGATGAGCGTGCGCGCGGGCGCGGTGATCTCCATCTCGCTTAGCTCCGCTTCGAGCAGGCGGACGTTGCCGAGCGCGAGATAACGCTGGAAGATCGTCCGCACGAGGGCGGCATGATCCTCGATGATGGCCAGGCTGCGCCCATCCGGCGCGTAGCCGACCGGCGGGATCCCGCCCATCCACATGCCCTTGGCTTTGGAGGCGGCGATCTTGTCGCGGATGCGCTCGGCGGTGACCTCGCGCTCGAACTGGGCAAAGGACAACAGCATGTTGAGGGTGAGCCGTCCCATGCTGCTGGTGGTGTTGAACGCCTGGGTGATCGAGACGAACGAAGTGCCGGTCTTCTCAAACGCTTCCACCAGCTTGGCGAAGTCGAACAAGGAGCGCGACAGCCGATCGACCTTGTAGACCACCACGATGTCGATCCGTCCGGCGGCCATATCCGCCATCAGTCGGCGGAGCGCCGGGCGCTCGAGCGTACCGCCCGAGATCCCGCCATCGTCATAGCGCTCGGGGAGCGCCGTCCAGCCTTCACCGGCCTGGCTCAGGATGTAGGCGGCGCAGGCCTCGTGCTGGGCGTCGAGCGAGTTGAAGCCCTGCTCCAGTCCCTCGTCGCTCGACTTGCGGGTGTAGATCGCACAGCGGACCGGCTTCATGCCGCCACCTGCTGCTTACGGCTTTTCAGCCCGAAGAAGGCGGGACCCGACCAGCGGGTGCCGGTGATGGCGCAGGCGACCGCGCTCAGCGACGCATAAGCCCGCCCGTTCCAGCTGACACCGCCATCCTCGCCGACGGTCACCACATGCGCCTTGCCGTTCCACTCGCGCACCAGCCGCATGCCCGGCACCGCCGCGCTGGTGCGGGTGCGGCCACGCGCGACCTGCTCCAGCTTCTGCTGGAGCGTGCGCGAGAGGCCGCCATGCGCGCGCGCCTGGATCTCCCAGGCCAGGGCCAGGCGCATCAGGCTCGGGCTGATGCGCGGGCGCGGCGTTCCGGTCAGCCGCACCCACTCGGCCCGGAGCTCATGCGAGGACATGGCCTGCAGTCCGGCGAGCGTCTCGTCCAGGCCGCGCATCAGGCTGCCACCACGACCGTGTAGCAGGTCATATCGTCGCGTTTGCCGCGCGCCACCTCATGGCCCTTCTTGCGCAGGCCGGTGAGGGCGGCCCGCATCGTGTGTGGCAGCCAGCCGGTAGCGCTGGTCAGCTCCGCCATCGAAGCGCCGCCCTCGCGCTGGAGCAGCTCCAGCACCAGCGCCGACTTGATCACGCGGGCAGGTGCCGGGGCGGGGGCGGGGGACGCGGGCTCTGGCGCATCGTCATCCGCATCCACAGGCGCGGCTTCGGCTGGCTCGATGCCGATGGCGGTCAGCCCAGCCGGCGTGATGTAAAGGCCAAAGCTTAGGTCGCCCTCGGTGCGGGCGATGCAGTCGATGTCGCTAGTCTCGCGCTCTTCGAGCATCGCCAGGGCGACAAGGCTGGCGATGGCCTTGCCGACGCGTGCGCCGGCGGGGTTGAGGATGGCGGGCAGGGGATGGAGGCTGCCGCTGTCGCGCTGGGCGGCGGTCGAGAGCAGGATGCTCTGGGTGTCGTTGAGCTTGGGCATATACGTGGTCTCCGCTTGGAGAACGGCATCAATGCCGCTTCCACGGACCCCAGCCCCGGGGATCGACACATCCGGGGCGGCGCGGGGCTTTGAGCATTCGGCCTCCGCGACGCAGCTGTTCGCTCTGGTCGGCTACGAAGTCGAGTGATGTTTGCAGCGGGCGGCCGTTTCAGCAAATGGGGCCGCAAGACGACCGCTCGCGGACATCCTTGCTTCGTTACCGATCCGTTCTAAACAACCCTGAAGACCAGGGGGGATAGATGTTCGGGAAGCTGTACTGTGCCGCTATGGTTCTGCTCGCCGGGGCATCGGCGGCGCATTCCGCGGAGCCAGATGCCGCGCCGATACCGGCTTCGGTGAGCGCGCTTACGGGATGCTGGGAAGGGCGCGGCGAGGTGATGAGCAAACCCGTCGTTATATTTATCACCGCATACCCGATTGTACGCGGTGCGATGGTGGCGCTGGAAGCCGCGAGTAGCGCCATCGCGGATCCGCAGGACCAATATGCCGCGCACTTGGTCTTTGGTGGATCCGACAAACAGCCGGGATCAAAGGTTGATCATATCGTCGGATACTGGGCGGATAGCTTTGGTGGCGCGTTCGCGGCGACCGGACAGGGCGAGAGCCGCGCGGATGGTTTCGACATCACCTACCACTATCCCGACGACGCGTTCGTGAACCGCTGGCGCTTCTCGGGTGATCAACTCACGTGGCGGATCGTGGCGCGAGACGGCAAAGGCGCTGAAAAGCCGTTTGCCAGTTACGCGTTCCACAAGACGGCTTGCCGATCTTCGACCGATCCCCGCTGAGTTCATATGCGTCTGGTACGGCGCCGCCAGCGCTGAGCGCCACCCAGCAAGAAGCTGGACGTCGGGCAATGCTTCATCTCGGACCTCGCAAACTGACCGGGCAGAGCGGCTGCTCCCCGGGTCAAACATTCGGGTGGAACTTGCTGCACGATTAACGGAACTGACGATCTTTGATCCCGTTGATTTAGAACAAAAATACCAGGAGACGCGGGATGGCTCAGGCATGTGCGCTTACGGAAGGCGCCTTTGGCGCTTGGACAGACGGCAAGGCCGCCAAGCCCTACCTGCGAGCCCTCGGCCACGAACGATTATCCGCTGCTTTCCCGCTCGATCCGAACGCGACTCGCGCCGCAACCGTGCTCGCGGACGCCGGCCTGAAGGCTATGCTGTGTGCGTGGATAGAAGAGCGCTACGGCGCTGGCGGCGACTAGGTCGTGAACCCCTAAACGATCGCTACTGGATCGAGCCTTAAACGTCCGACTTGGGTGGATTTCGGTCCGGCCGCTTTGAAGGGCTGACAACACCATCCCCGCCGTTCGTTAAGCTGGAAAAAGCTTCAATTGCGAAGCGCTCGGCAAGCGGTCTTGTATCAACGCAGCGGTTCTCACACCGCGAACCGGACGAGGCAGCTGGACTCATGCCGCGTATCCATTATGTTCTCGCCTTGAATCCAACGATCGGAGCGAACATGGCCGGACCGCGTGTCTTCACCAGCTTTGCAATCGAGGACGCCAACCTGCGCACGCTGCTCGTTGGTCAGGCCCGCAACGACCGGATCGATTTCGAGTTGGTGGACTACTCCGTCAAAGAGCCCTGGAGCTCAGCATGGAAGACCGCCTGCCGTGCCAGGATCAAGACCTGTCGCGCAATGATCGGCATCGTTACGTGGAACACGCCCAAGGCGGAAGGTGCATTGTGGGAGATGCAGTGCGGACTGGAGGAGGGCCTTCCGCTGCTAGCGATCCACGGCTCGCAGTCGGACGCGGGCGTCCGGCTGCCCGGCACCTTAAGCAGCCTAGCGGTTCATCCCTGGAGCCACGCCACCATCGCCAATTTCTTACGTCGGGTCTGAGCGACGGATGCGGCTGGCACTCTGCGTTGGCATCGACGCTTATGATGGATGTCCGCTGTCGGGATGCGTCGCGGACGCGAACGCCGTTGCCGATCTCTTGGCTCGCGACGAGGACGGCACCCCGAACTTCACTGTCGATCTGATCACGTCCGATAACGCTCGCATCACGCGCGGCTCGCTGCGGAAAGCCGTGCGGGATCTCTTCTCGCGGTCTGACCCTGACATCGCGCTTTTCTACTTCGCAGGCCATGGCGGCCGGGAACGAGCCAGCGGATCTCTCATCACTCAGGATGCAGCGCCAAACGACGAGGGGGTGTCGATGGCCGACATCATCGGCTGGGCCAACGACTGCAAGGCCAAGGAGCGCATAATCGTGCTCGACTGCTGCCACGCCGACTCTATAAGCGAGCAGCTCGCCAGCCCGGGCAAGGTGCCGATCGCTGAAGGCGTAACGGTCATCTCGGCCTGTCGATCGGACCAGTTTGCCGCCGAACGCAACGGACGCGGGCTCTTCACGAGCCATTTCTGCGACGCGCTGGACGGCGGAGCCGCCGACGTGCGCGGTTGCGTGACCCTCGGCGGTCTTTACGCCTACGTTAGCGAGGTGATGAGTCATCGCGACCAGCGACCAATGTTCCAGACGAGCCTCGCACGCGTTTCAGCGCTGAGGAAGGCCGAGGCCGCCGTGTCGGACCAAAAGCTGCGCCAGCTTCCCCAAATCTTCCCGGCCAAAGACCACAGGCTCGCTCTCGACTCCAGCTACGAGCCGACGGCCGAGCCGAGGCATGACGCGAACGAGGCCGTTTTCTCTCTCCTCCAGCAATGCCGTGCGGCGCGTCTGGTTGTGCCTTCCACCCACGACCACCTTTACGACGCTGCCATGAATGACGGCGCCTGTGAGCTGACGCCCCTCGGTCAGTTCTACTGGAGCGCGGTCAAGGCGCACCGCATATGAAGGTAGGAATCACCGGCCATCAACGTCGGGTCGGAGCCGATTGGTCGTGGGTCTCGAATACACTGCACGCCGACTTGCGCGCTCTCGGCTCACCCCTCGATGGTTACTCAAGCCTAGCTGCCGGAGCAGACCAGTTGTTCGCCCGCGCAGTTCTCGATGTCGGAGGACGCCACCATGCTGTCATCCCGCTTAACGACTACGCCAGCAGCTTCGACGACGAGAATGCCGCAACGGCCTACCGCGCCCTTTTAGCCCTGTCCTGTCCTGTTCAACTGTACGGGTCAGATGATCCCCAACGCGCCTTCTTCGACGCGGGTGCCTGGATCGTGCAGCACGTCGACCTGCTGCTTGCCGTCTGGGATGGCGAGCCGGCTCAAGGGCTGGGCGGAACCGCAGACATCGTCGCCCTTGCCCGAAATCGGACGCTCGCAACTATAGTTCTCGATCCCGTCGCACGAACTCGGACCAGGAGCGCCTGATGCCCATAAAGGTCTTTATCTCGCATCAGCAGCAGGACTCTGTGCTGGCCGGCAGCGTGGCGTATCGGCTAAAGGCCCACCACCAGATCGACAGCTATCTCGACCTGATCGACCCCAACGTGCGCCGGGGTGAGGATCTTGCGGCGCACCTGCGCGCCGTTATGGGGACGTGCACGCAACTGCTCGCGGTCGTGTCGGCCGCCACGCGGGAGTCGCAATGGGTTCCTTGGGAGATCGGCGTCGCGACGGAGAAGAACTTCCCGCTCGCGACTTATTCCAGCAGTATGACGCCGCCGCCGGAGTTTTTGCGCAAGTGGCCCTACCTGCGCAGCGACGCGGACCTCGACACCTACGCCCGGATCTCGAAGCAGGCCGAGCAGGAATACCGGAACAAGAGCGTGTCGTTTTCCGAAGGCTACGCCCGTTCACAGGCCACGGCGGGCTTCTTCTCCTCCCTTCGTAGTGCTCTGGGACAATAGAAGAAGCGCACACGTGCGCCAGCTGAAAGAACGCCCGGTCCGAAGAATGCACGCAGTGGGCGTGAGTAACCGTGTTTGGGTTAGCGCCGCCGCGGAGTTGGCGGCGGCTTCCGACCAGAGCCAGTCGTTCAAATCATCCACCGCGAATGTCTGCTCCTGACAGAAGCCGCCGATGAAATGCTCCGAAGCGGATCGTCAGAAAGGCGCCCTAATCTCGGACATTCGGCTGACCCCCAAACGTGCCCAAAAGCTGCCGATTGTACCTGGGCAGCAAAGGCGACGAACACCGCCATCAGCACCGTTCATTTAGCCAGCGATTCCCGCGGCGTTCCGGTTTCTGGTTTCGGTCGAGCTAATTCAGGCCAATGCTCCGCGAGGAGCGACAGCACGAGCGTCTCGCCGCGGCCCGACAGCGTTTCGATCCATGCATCCGACATCGCCGAGAAATTGGTCGGGTAGCCGGCTGCGGCTTCCCCGCTGACGAGGTCGGGAACTGGCTTGGCGAGCCGCTCGTCTTGTTGACCGATATAGGGCAGTAGGAATTTGGGCATCGCGCCGCTGGCCGAAAGGTCGAACAGTCGCTTCATCGCGGCATTCTGTCCGCGCGCGAACACGCTTTCGAAGGCCGCGGTCATCCGGCTCGGGAAGAAACTCGGCGGGTCGCTCACGGCAAGCCCATAGCCGGCGCGGCAGGCGATGACCCGGTCGAACGCCGGCACCGCCATGCTGATCGCGGGATCGCGGTCGGGCCAGAACGGCGTAAGGCCGAGATTGTCGTAGACGCCGCCGTCGGTAAGGATGATCCGTTCGCTGGTCGTGACGCCTGCCTTGGTGAACGTCATACACTCGTCGAGCGCGGGCAGCGCAGCCGGATAAGCGGCAGACGCCGACACCGCCTGCGACAACCGGACACCCGTCGCGGGCGCTTCGCCGTAGCGCCAGCACTGAATGCGGTCGCGCGTGAAGTAGATCGCGGCTCGGGCGCGCAGTTCGCAGGCAACGACGATCAAGGTCGGACGGTCGGTGCGCAAATTTCCGAGCATGGCGCCGCCGAGCATGCGATCGAACACGCTGCGCAGGATTGTCGTGCGGCTCGCCCAGCGCCGCAGCGGCGAGCGATCCAACCAGGGAAAGCGGGCCCGCAGTTTGGCGAATGGCAGCAGGAGGATGCCGGCTGCGAGCGCGAGCAGCCGGTCGGCCGCCAGCGGGAGGACGGCGGCGACCGCCTTGATGCTGTCGAGCGAGGTCACCGCGCGGACCAGCGCGGGGCGCAGGAAACCGCGTTTGAGGGCGGCGATCGCTGCACGATCGAACGCCGCGAAATCGTCGGCATGGCTGCAATAGAGCGCGGCAAGCACGCTTCCGCCCGACACCGAGGACATCACGACGACCTGGTCGAGCAGGCCCGCGCGGCGCAGCCCACGCAGGCAGCCCAAATGGAAGGCCATGGCGCGAGAACCGCCGCCTGACAGCGCCAGCGCGAGGCGCAACGGAGGGGCGCCGGTGCTGGCCGGCTCAGTCACGACGGACGACCGCCGTGACTCGCCGCTTGCGCCGGGTGCCGACCCGGTAAAACTGCTTGTGGTGCCACCATAAAGCGTCCTTCACCCGGCGGTGTGGATGGCCGTAGGTGTTGGGTCCGGCCGCCGCGAGCCCCAGCGCAACGTGCGGCAGGCGTGTCAGGAGTTCGTCATGCCAGTTGGCGGCCGAGCCGTGGTGCGGGAGCAACAGCACGCCGATGTGGCGGAGAATGGGTGAATAGCGCTGCAGCATGCGGTCGCGGCGCCCGCGCTGGTCGAGATGGGCATCGCCGGTCAGCAGCCAACCGGTCGCCTCAAAATAGTGATGGTGGCGGTAGCGGTAGCCATGGCTGCGCGCGACATAGGCATGGAGGTGGGTGCCGGTGACCGGGCCGGTATAGAGCGTCATCGAGACGAGGTTATGATCGCGCCAAAACGCCTCGTAGCAATCGCGAAGCTTCGCGCGCCCCTCGGGGGTGCGGGCTTCGTCGCTGATCTTCTTGAGATCGAGCGTCACGAACGCCGCTAGGAGCGCCTTGCGAAAGTCAGCGATCTGGGTCGCCGTCGGGGTATGGACGTGCGGAATCAACACCCAGTCGATCGCGGTAACCCCACCGACAAAGTGCATCGCCGCTCTTGGCTGCACCTGGCGAACCTCGGCCGTGCCTTGAGCCTCGACGGAAAGTCTGAGGCCGCTCTGCCCGGGTTTTGGCTGCCATTGGCAGTGCAGCGCGCCTTCGCGCTCGCGTCCGGTCGGCTCCAGCGGTGGCAGGGTGTCGATCGGGCCCTCGCCGTCATCGCCGCCGACGAACGTGATCCGCTCGACCCCGCGGCTCGTGAACCAACCCGGCAAGTCCGCCGCCAAATCGAGCATGAGGCCGCTCAGCGTGCCGGTCGCGGCGTCGCGCCCCAACGCGGCGATGATCATCTCGGGCAACAGATAGGGAAGCACGACCTCCTCGACCGGACAGGCAGCGAGCAGTGCGTCGACGCCGCTGATATGGTCGCTGTCGAGATGCGAGAGGAAAAGATAGTCGAGCTTGGTGCCGCGGCCGAGCGACCGGATCTCGCGCAGCAGCGGGTCGCGCTGGTTCGACCCGCAATCATAGACCCAGCGCACAACTGTTTGGTCGTCGGTGACGCTCCCCGAAAAGAACCCGCCTTGTCCGACCGGATGCTGGATCAGCTCTGCCCGCATGTTACCCCCTGGCCGCCATGATCTCGCGACGGACGCCAGCGATCAACCGGCAAATCGCGCGCCGCGGTCAATCGACTCTAAAATGGTAAGGCATTGTTACGGGTGCGGTTGAACGACAATTTGTTCTTCCCATGTTCACGGTCCACGAACGCACGGCGGGGACCTATGCATACGGTAACCTTCTTCCCGATCGGCAATGCCGACAGCTGCCTGATCGAGCTCGAGAACGGGCGCCGCGCGCTGTTCGATTTCGCCGACATGCGCAATCCCAACGACGAGAATGATAAGAGGTGCGACCTCGCGCAGGAAATCCGCGACCGGATGGGCAAACATAAGGAGATCGACGTCGTCGCCTTCACCCATCTCGACACCGATCACTGCAAAGGCGCGAAGGATTTCTTCCATCTCGAGCATGCCGAAAAATATCAGGGCGAGGGCCGGTACAAGATCAAGACCATGTGGGTGCCCGCCAACGCGATCCTCGAGGTCGGCGTGAAAGGCCAGGCGCGGACCTTGCGCGCCGAGGCGCGCCACCGGTTTATCGCGGGCGAGGGCATTCGCGTCTTCTCGCAGCCGGACGAACTCGACGAGTTCCTGATCGATCGCGGGATCGACCCCGATCAACGGCGCAACCTGATCACTGACGCCGGCACGCTGTGCCCCGAGTTCAACCTCGACCATGACGGCGTCGAGTTCTTCGCGCATTCGCCGTTCGCCGAACGCGAGGACGGCGTGATCGTTGTCCGCAACGATTCGGCGATCTTCGCCCAGGCGACGTTCGAGGTCGATGGCGAGCAGACCCGGCTGATCCTGTCCGCCGATATCGGGCACGAGACGATCGCCGAGATCGTTCGCGTGACGCAGGATCATGGCCATGACGATCGGCTGGCGTGGGACATCAACAACGTCCCGCATCACAGCAGTTATACGTCGCTCGGACCCGACAAGGGCGAGGACGAGACCGAGCCGACCGACAACCTCAAGTGGCTTTACGAGGATCAGGGCCGCGCCGGCGGCTTGCTGGTGTCGACCAGCTGCTCGATCCCCGACGAGGACTCGCTGCAGCCGCCGCACCGCCAGGCCGCGGCCTATTATAGCCGCGTCGCCAAGGAGCTCGGCGGCAGCTACGTCGTGACGATGGAACATCCCTCGATCGACGCGCCCAAGCCGCTCGTAATCGAGATCGGCACCAAAGGCTATGCGATCCGCAAAAAAGCGGGTGGTGCACCGACGGTCCTGACCAGCGCGACGCCGCGCGCAGGATGACCGACGATCCTTTCGCCGCGCTACGCTTGCCGCAGGCGTGGGCGCTCGTCGAATATCTGACGCGGTCCGTGGAGCCGACCTATGCCACGCTCGACGCGGTTGTGGCCGAAGAGAGGCACGACGTGATCGACCTGACCGTCGAACCGCAACTCGTGCAGCGCCGCGCGGTCGCGATCGCGAATGTCGAGCCGGTCCGATTGCGCTTCCCGATCGATGGTTCCGCGCCGCCTTCGGTGCGGTCGCGGCGTGACGACTTTCCGCTCGGCCTCGTCCACACCAATCTGGAACCGGACCGGCACGGCCTGGCGTTGTGCGTCTGGGAAGAGGGCTGGGCCGATCTGGGCCGCGGTCTCACGCCGCAGGCGCTGGTCGAGCGCATCAGAACATGGTTCAGCCGCACCGCCGAGGACAAGTTGCATCAACCTGGCCAAGCGCTCGAGCCGCTCATCCCGGCCAGCGCCAATACGCTCGTCCTGCCGCCCGGGCCGCCATCGACCGATTGGGTGTCGGTGAAGGTCGAACAGCTCCACAACCGCTGGACGTTGCTGGTCGAGCCGATTGGCGCTGCGGCGAGCGCACAGCGGATATTTCCGATGCTGGCGGTCGAGGCGGAGCCGCAAGTCCATCGCGCGCTGACCGCGGCACCGGCGACCCTGGCCCAGCTCGGCGATCTCGTGGCGCCGATGGGGGTGGATTTGCCGCAACGGCTCGGCGACTGGCTGGTTCAGCCGTTGCAATTGATCGACCGCGAGCGGCCGATGGTGCTGATCGTGATCGTGCCGATGCAACGCGACAAGGACGGCGCGCTCGAGGCGCCGCAGATCTGGGCATTCTTGTTTCAGGTGGGCGTCGGTCGGATCGGTGAAGTGCTCGGCCGCACCTTGCCCGACCACAAGGGAGGATCGGTGCCGAGTATCGGACAGCCGCAACAGGATCTCGCCGCGTTGACGCTCGTGCCGTTGCGGGTTGTCCAGCGCCTCGACCGGGCGACGGCGCGGACCTTTGCCGCCAACCCCGTCACGAGCGATCGCTCGCTCGTGGCGATTGGCGGCGGTGCGATCGGCTCGAATGTCGTCGTCAACACGGCGCGCGCGGGAATCGGCAGATGGACGGTGATCGACGACGACGTGGTGCTGCCACACAATGTCGTTCGCCAGGCTCACCCCGATGCGATGGTCGGTATGGGCAAAGCCGACGGGGTTGCCGATATCGCCGACGCGATCTTGGCCGAAGGCGGCCATACGGCGATCGTCGCCGATTTCCTGTCGCCGGGCGATGCGGCGGACACCGTGTCAGCCGCGATTGCCCAGGCCGAGCTCACGATCGACTTCAGTGCCTCGCCTGCGGTGCTCGGGCATATCGCCGACCGGGAGGGGGTGCGCCGGGCGGCCTCGGCTTTCTTCTCGCCCGACGGCCAGGATCTGGTAGTGCTTGCGGAGGATGACCGGCGCGCGATCAAGCTCGACGAAATCGAAGCGCAATATCTAATCGCGGTGGCGACCGAGCCCTTGCTCGACGGGCATCTCGATGCGGCGCGCGTCGATTTCGTCCGCTACGCCAATGCCTGCCAGGACTTGTCGCGCCCGCTGCCGCCCTGGAAAGTCCAGACGCTGAGCGGCATTGCGAGCGGGGCGCTGATCGAGCTGGAAGACGCTGCGCTGGCGCGAATTTGGCGGCTGGGTCCGAGCGGGGCGGTGATCGCGCTCGGCGTGGCGGCGGCCGTGCCGTACCGGCTGGGGTTCGGCGACTGGCGGGCGACGATATCGCCCCAGGCCGCGGCCGCGATGCGTAGGTATCGCGCAGCGGCCGCGCCCAACGAGACCGGGGGGATCCTGATCGGCAGCTTCGACCTCACCCGCCGGATCGTCCATGTCGTGGCCGCGCTGCCGGCGCCGCCCGACAGCCGGCAGTCGCCGACCTATTTCATTCGCGGGGCGCAGACGTTGGCGCCGCAGGTCGCTGACATCGCCGCGCGAACCGCCAACCTGCTTACCTATGTCGGCGAGTGGCACAGCCATCCCGATGGCGCGGCGGCGCGGCCGAGTGGCGACGATGAGAATGTCTTCGCCTATCTCGAACGTCATATCGGCCCGACCGGCGCGCCGTATCTGATGGCGATCTGCGGCCGCGAGGAGATCTGGGCCCAGGGCGGCTGGCAGGGCGTCGGCCGCGGCGAGGATGCGTTTGTGCCGGTCGACGATCCTGCGCCGCCGAAGCGCGCCCTCGGCGCTAAAAGGCGGCTACCAAGGCCGCCGGAATAGCCGCCGAGAATCGCGCCTTTTCGCCGTCCCATTCGCCCTCGAGCCATCGGGTTGACATGCCGACGCAGAAGCCGTCGCGATCGAGTACCGGGCCGCCGCTGTTACCGGGCGAAACGAGGTTCGAGATAAGCAATATATCGGTGCCGCCGACGAAGAGGCGCGCCGTACCGTTGACCTCGCCGCGATGCCCGACCAGCTCAGCTTGGGCGCACGGCACGAGCGGATAGCCGAGCGTGTAGACCAAATCGAACATCTCGATATCGCCCCGAAACCGGAACATCGGTTCGGGCTCGTGCAAGCCCTGTACCGGGATCGTCGCGATATCTTCGCTCGGGTGCAGTGTGGGGGTGCCGAACGAAAGCTCAGTCCCCGCTGCGGTCGTCACCGCCTTGACCGTGATCCCGTCGGCGGGATCGACATTATGCTTGCAGGTGTAAAGCTTCGGGGTCGCACCGGGTGACGGTATTGCGAAGAAGCCGCTGCCGCGCGACGTGTCGCCGTTTAAGGTCTCGACGTCGACCGCTACGAGCGCATCGCGATAGCGCGCGACGAACGCCGAGGGCGGCTGGAAGATGTTAAGCAATGTACGCGCCTCGAGATGCTCAATCAGTAGCGGCGCGACGATACTGTGATCGATGAACGCGCCGGGCATATGGCCCGTCGCCCGAATCACTATCTGCCGATCGACGAGGCAGCGCCAGATATAGTCGATCGGTCCCATCTTGTACGCTTGGCCGCCACAGATCATCGCTTGCAGCAGTTCCACCGAGAAATAGTTTGCTTTGAGCAGGGAGAGCTTCTCGGCTGCTTGCGGCGCGTGCATGAACGCGAGCCCGGCGGCGACGAGCCGGGCAAATTCCGGTTCGTCATCGACCATCAGATTGAAGCGTTCTTCGACGAGCGCAAACTGCTCGCGATAGGCGGGGTGGTGGTGCAGGTTCAGACGCATCGTGCCCTGTCTAGGGCAAACGCTCGACCGTGGCAGGTCCATCGTTCCGAATTGGCAGCGAAGACCGCGCGTCGCGACGGTTGGATCAGAGATTGGCGGATCGATTATCGTCCGCTTCCGCGGCGAAGCTTCCAAGTGCTGCCCGTCCAATCTCTGTCGTTCTACAGTGCGCGTGTGGCAGACGTCGGATGTCGGCTATCGGCGAGATCTGCCGTTGGATACGTGGCTGGGGAACGGCAGAAATGTCCCAATCCAAGCCGTTTCGTGCGGTTCACCGCCAACGCTGGAGCGGCCGGTCTCCTCGCATTAACCAGCGGCCGGTTTTGGGCTCGGCATCAAGGGCGCTGAGTGTCCGGAAATGGGTCCTGGCAGTCCATGAGCCAACCGGCGCTGGTCAGCCGACTCCACGCCATCCCAGGACGCGATACGGCTCCGGATTGCGCTGCTACCGGCTTCGGGTCGGGATAGTACCAAGCAACGTCGAGATTGTCCGCACCATCGACGTGCAGGCTACGACGGCAGTACCTGCAGGGCTGCCAGCGTCTGATCGTCAAGCCGGCAAACGCCCGTTGGAAATTGGATATCTTGCGAGGCGTAGCCATCAATCGACCTGCGGTGATCCACTGCGATCAACGCCGGCCAGCGCCAACGGCCTATCAGGTGCATCCTCGCCTGCGTACGAGCGGCTTGCCGATTGCCGGCTAGCGGGACCTTGGTCTACCAGACCTCGCATCAGGGGAACGGGGGACACATGAAGAAGATCAATGTTGCTGCGATGTCGATGGTGGCTCTGGTCGCGGGCTGCGGCCACAAGTCCAAGGCAGACGACACCGTGGCCCCCCCAAACCTCACGGCAGCAGCATCCCCGACAAGCCCAGCTGCACCGTCGGCTACGCCGGTGGCAGCCGACTTCTCGATTGACAACGTGCCGATCTCTAATGCGCCACTCGGGAAGTTCCCGTACTTCGGTCTACCTGCAGGCTATATGGCGAGGAACACGCAGCAGCTGCACGACTTCGGGCATTTCCTGTTCTGGACCGGCAAAAACCTTCAGAATGTCGAGGGTCAGGTCTACATGGCGGAAATCGTCAATCATGACGAAAATAAGTTCTCGAGTTATGAACTGACCAAGAATATGGAGGCCCTGTTCCAGCAGGCTGGCGCGGTGAAGGTTGCTCAATCGAAGATACCGAAGGAACAGATGGACGCCATTCCTGAAGCTACAAAGGGAGAACTTCTAACCGGCTTCGGCGATCCCTGGAACGATCCGGTAGAAACCTGGGTAATCCGTCGTCCGCATGATGCGATCTGGATACATTATTCGACAAACACAAGCCAGGCCGGCATGACGGTCGTTCAGACGAAGCCGTTTGTGGCGACAGCGGCGCTGCTTCCCGTTGATCAGCTGAAATCCGATCTCGACAAGACCGGCAAGGCAGTGATCCACGTCAACTTCGCGACCGACCAGACGCAGATCCTGCCGACGTCCAGTCCGCAAATAAATGCTGTGGTCGCTCTGCTCAAGGCCGACCCCTCGCTGAAGCTGGCGATCAATGGCTACACTGACGATACCGGTTCCGACGCGCACAACCTCACGCTCTCCGATGGCCGAGCCAAGGCGGTGCAGACAGCGCTCACCACAGCGGGTGTGAAAGGAGATCGCCTCCAGGCCAAGGGCTATGGACGCACGAACCCGGTGTCGAGCAACACCGATGAAGAGGGAAAGGCCGCCAATCGCCGGGTCGAACTGATCAAACTCTGACCCCCGTGCGCGTGAGCATTAGGTTCTGGGTGATGCTCACGCCACTACCGCTGGCGCAACATTCATCTGACCATGCTCGGTGGCGGAGCGGCTTGAATCTGAGGCCAATGGCGGCTTCATGATCGGCAGGATAGCTCCGGAACAGGTATCATGAGCTACAATGCCGAACCATCCCTCCGACCAGCTCGGCTCTTATCAGGCCCACGTTCCCGAAGGCGCGTGGGTGGGATGCCTCTACGACCGAGCCCTGGGCAAAGGTGCCGGTTGGCGAACCACGACCTCAAGACGGTCGACCGGTTAATCTGGCCACCAAAGCAGGCCATCAGGGCATGAATGAACGGCAGAAGTCGGAGAGCGGTGACTCTGCCCCAAATGGCCGCATCTGGGTCGTGGCCGTCTTCCCGAAACATCTAATTTCCAAGGCGCCGTGCGTTCACGTTACTCCGTACTCCCGTTGCGGTTTCGGGGAAGGGCAATCGGGAACGGGTTTCGGGAGCACGGTTTCCTGCAGCGGTCATCAGTGCGATGAGCCCCTGCCGGCGTCCCGTCGCAGGTTCGTTTTCGGGAAAGCCTTGTGCTCCCGGCCGTTATTCCGCTCAGAGTCCGTTTCAGAACTCACATTGAGCGAGCGATGCGCCTGACGAGCACCATTGCGGCGGCAGCGTAGAGGAAGGCAGTGGCAGAGCCGATGGTGGCTTCGAAGTCCTTGGCCAGTCGCCGGTTGCGACCGAGCCATGCGAAGGTCCGCTCGACGACCCAACGGCGCGGGTGGACGGTGAACCCAATCTGCCCGGCGATCTTGCGCACAATCTCGATGTTGATCGAGGTGGCATCGCTGACCCGCGCGGCATTGTAGGCGCTGTCGGCGAACGCCTTGGTGACGAAGGGATGCCGCTGACGGGACCGCTTCAGCAGCGGCACGGCACCGTCGCGGTCCTGCACGTCGCCGGGGTGCACCAGCAACTCCAAGGGCCGGCCGTCAGTGTCGACCATCGCGTGCCTCTTGCGGCCCATCACCTTCTTCCCGGCATCATAACCACGGGGACCGCCGGCCTCTGTTGTTTTGATCGACTGGCTGTCGATGACGGCCGCCGAAGGTGCTTCCTCGCGGCCGTGCCGAGTACGATCCGCGAGGACCAGGGCGTGGTTGAGGGATTGGAAGAAACCCCGATCCCGCAGCCACGCGAACCATCGATAGACCGTCTGCCATGGTGGGAAGCCAGGCGGCAGGCACCGCCACGGCGCGCCGGTGCGGAGCACGAACATGATAGCATCAAGCAGGCAGCGCCACGACCAACGACGCAGCCGGCCGGTCGCCGGGTCCGTTGGAAGATAGACGGCAACGATCTGCCACTCGGCGTCTGTCAGGCTGCTTGGATATGCAAGATGGTCGCGGCTATGCTGCCGCCGAGTGTCGCGGGTCCACATGGTCTGTCCAGGGAAGGTGTAAGCAACCCCCCTTGAATCAGCCCGTGCCGCGATGCTCAACGGTCAACCGGCGCGGGGACGAGAATGAGCGAGGAGCGGGACGAGTATGGCGTGCCGGTCGAACCAGCCGAACGTATGCAGCAGGTCATGCTTGGCCTCTTTGACCTGCTGGATGAAGCCGGATTGGCCGGATTTCCTGCCGATCTGATCGGCGAGCTGAACCTAGTGCGCCTCAAGTTCATGGACGAGTTCGAAGCTCGGTTCCCGGGCTACGGCAAAGGACGCGCGAACTGGCGCTGACAGAGCCGCACCTTTCGAAACGGGCTCTCAGGACGGCATGTCGAGCGCCGCTCTGCCCGAAATCGAATAGGCGTCGGCCTGATGGTCGATGATGCCGAGTTTCCCAGCTTCTTCGAATACCGATTGAAAATCGGGCGTGGAGAGGTGCGCGCTCAACGCCGCTTGATCTCGCCAGGCTTCAATCAGGCGGAACGTGCCGGCCGCACCTACTTCCTCCGTGACGTCGAGAAATACGCAGCCGTCCCGTAGCCTAGCCGCGTTCGCTATACGCAAGGCGACATCCCGGAATGCTTCCACGTCGCCGGGCTGGATGCGATATGTTGCATAAATCAGAATGGTCGGCGTGTCGGTCATGTCCGGGCTCCATTGTTGCGGCGGAAAAGATGATCGATTCCGCCGCGTACGTTTCCCGGATATGGACCGGCACTGGCAGTGCGGGTAGAACCTACCTAAAGGTAAGTATCGGAGAGACCGGATGAACGTTCCCCGATCTGACCCTCCAACTGACTGTGGCCTTGATGTCGCGCTGGCCATCATGGGTGGCAAATGGAAGCCGCTAATCCTGTATCACCTTCGCTCGGGTCCGAGGCGGTTCAACGATCTCAAGCGGGCGGTCCTCGGCATCAGCGAGAAGGTGCTGATCCAGCAATTACGTGAACTCGCCTCGGCGGACGTAGTGGTTCGTCACGATTATGGCGAGGTGCCGCCCAAGGTCGATTACACCGTCACGCCGTTCGGCATGACGCTGATCGAGGCTCTGCTGCCCCTGTGCGAGTTGGGCGTGAGGAACCGCGCCCGCGCTTCGGCCTAGTTGATCGGGCTTTCCCAAAACTCGATCCCTTTTGAGAACGCCGGCCGGGCGGAGGGGTGGAACTTACCACCGATACACCCTCGGCTACCGACAGGAACGGGCGGCCGGAGTTGGGGAGTCGAACTGACGCTCTGAATGGCCACTTCTGGGTCGTGTTCTCATGCACGGCAACGCTGGGCACTTGCGTCAGCGTAGCGCAACGTCGGCCTTGCCAGCGGCCCCAGCCGCTTTCAGTAGCGGCGCGCCCGGTCCTGCCAGCCACGTGTCGAAGCTGTATAGCTCCGGCACGAGTTTTCGCAGCGCCGTGATGTCGGCATCGCCGGCGAGCCTTCCATCTTCGATACGCGCTGCCGGCTCGCTTAGTACCACGTTCTCGGCCAGCACGCTCTCCAGAAACCGTCCGCCCGACGAAAGAGATTGTCATAAAAGTGTCTTACATTAAGCCGCGCGGCATGACGCACATGAGCAACTCTGGAATCGTCGCTCAGGTCGCGGCTCTTCCACATCGGCGGGGCAAGCTGGCTAGCCTCGGCGTGCTAACGGTAACGGATTGCATCCACCGCGGTTCGATCGTTTCGAACAGAGAAATTTCGGCAGGTATGCTGCTCAGCAGAGCGGCAGAGCGCGAGGTCTTCAAGGAGCCGAGCGTCCTTGGCAGGATCGAGAAAACGCCGCTGACCAGCTACTGGCGGAACAGCGTCGATGGACTGCCCGGCGACACCTTTGCGCGGGAAGTGACGGGCGAAATCCTCGAGCGGCGGGAGATGCGCCGGCGGGAGGGCCGCTGGATCGCCATGGCCAATGCCAGCAAAGCTGTCCAGGATCGCGAGATCCGCCCTATGCTTCGATTGTTCGCGCAGGGCCGTCAGGCCTGATCGCGGTGCGCATCTGGCATGTCGCTCGGATCGCGGCGCTCGCCTTTGCTATGTTCGCGGGGGCATTTCCTTCGATTGGGGCACGCCAAGACGAGCAAATCTGGTTGCAGGCCAACACGCATGTTCCAATCGCACCAAGGGTGCGTCTGACACTGGAGCAAATCATGCGCTTCGGCGATCGTGCCAACGGCCTGTTTCAGACCGAGGTTGGTGGCATTCTGGGCTACCGCCTCAACCGCCATATCGAGATCGGCGCAGGATACCGCAATGTCGGCGTCGAAAGCGGCACCCGGACCTTCTACGAGGACCGCGTCCGACAGCATGTCCTGATCACCTTGGGTCGCTGGTCTGGCCGCTTCCGGGTGGACGAGCGCTTCCATCCTGACGGGAATGAGATCGGTTTTCGGATCCGCCCGCTGGTGCGGTACAATCTGCCGCTGAACAAACAGGGTCTGGCTTTCTTCGCCAGCCACGAGAGCTTTTATCTACCCAACGGCACCCGCTGGGGCCAGCGACGGGGCTATGATCGCATGCGCAACCTCGTTGGCTTTGTTCTGCCTCTGTCGTTACGGACAAGCGCGGACGTAGGCTACCTCAACCAGTACCGGCCCGCACGTTCGACGACGCGTGCTCAGATCGATCATGCGCTCAGCATACAGTTGACCGTAAACCTCGCGATCCATCCACCGCCGTCTTCAGACGATTGAGCAGCCGGCTCAGCCGCGACCAGGCGGAGCGATCCGTCGGGTAGAGGAGCAGGTTGCGGCTATCGTCGAGCACCACCCTCGTGCCGGCGATCAGGCGGACACCGGTCGCCTTCTGCGCCTCCCATGCACGCACCACGCCCGCAACGCTGCCGAGGTCGGCGAACCGGGCCAGCGCATGTGCGGCTCCCGGCGTGGCCGCGATGGCGATCCGGGCGCTCAGTCCGAGGCGTCGGCAGAAGCCGAGCACGCGCGCGCAGAAGCGCTGTTCGCCGCCAAACAGATGCGTAACCCCGGTCAAATCGAACCAGATCCCGTCCGGTCCGCTGACCGCCGCGGTCGGGCTCCAGTGCCGCACGGCATGGAGCGTCAGCTGCTCGAGCACGGCCGCGTCGGCTGCCGGATCCGCGGGACGGATGTCGAGGTCGGGAACGAGCGCGCGCGCCTGGGTCACCGCCATGCCTGGCACGAGGCCAAGCGCGAGCGCCGCCGGACAGGCCGCCGTGATCAGCTGCTTGTTGCCCGTCTGGGTCCACAGGAGCAGCGGGCGGGCGGAGGTCTCAGGGATGCCAACCCTGGCGATGGTTGCGGCAAGTGGGACATGCTGACGACCCTTGAACGGATGCTCGGCGGCTTCGGAACGCCGCCCCATTTCGCGCATGGTCGGTTGCTGATGGAGCGGGAGCGCGTTCGCCTCCGCCGCGACCATCGCCCGGTCGCGTGCGCCCTGGTGCGCCCAGCGCGCGCCCGGTCGCCAGTTACCGCCCCGCGGCACCGAGCAGGCGCCGGGGTCGTCGTCGACAGGAAGGGGAGAAAGCGCGCGCGGTTCAGGCTGCGCGCGCGGTCGCTCCAGCCGCCGGAGCCGCTCGATGCTGAGCGCCGGCAGGTAGAGCGAGGCGACCCGTGTTATCGCAAGCCTCGACCAGGAGAGAGAAGGGATTGCCGTTGCGCTGACGGACGAGCTCCACCGTCCAGCGCGCGCAGCCGACGCCGGGAGCCGGCAGTCGCCCCGACGGCGCGCAGGCGATCCGCCAGCGGGTGGTTGCCGCCGACAGCTCCGACAGGGGACAGGCACCCTCCCGCCGCCAGCGTCGCGAGAGGAAGGCCGGCGTGCCGCCGGCGTCGGCCGCGAGCTGGAGCCGGCGGCTGGCGGTCATGTCGGCACGCCGGACCTCGCCGATCACGGCGGCGAGCGCACCATGTCGCAAGCCATCCTCCATCAACGCGAGCACGTCCTTGTCCTCGCGACCTTCGGCGAAGATCAAGCGGTGGGGCGGAAGGCCGGCCTGCTCGAGTCCCGGCGCGTAGAGATCGAAGCGGCTGACCACCCACAGCACGCGTGTGTCGGCAGCCGCCGCCAGCCGTGCGGCAAGGCCGGCGAGAAAGAGCGTGGCGGCCGCTTCGTCGCTGAGGGATGGGGCGGTGGGCGCGACCTCGTGCAGGGCACCGCCATCAAGGCCATGATCAGCGAGACGATCGTCGATGGCGGGAATGCCGAAGGGCAGGGCAGGCGCTTGGCGCGGGCGCACGTCGGCCACGCGTTCGCGCAGGCGCGACAGGGTTTCGGAGTGGGAAGCGGCAGCGGACATTCGGCGGATCGACTCACATGTTCTCTATATGTTCTGCAATCCGGCATCGGCGGTCAAGTCATTTGGCGTAGGACAATCAGCGGCTGCCGCTCCGCCCTAGCGACAGTTGGGAACTTAGGTTGGAGCGGCGCGCTCGTTCGGGTGAGACCCGCGTGATGACGAGGAAGGGTGATGACCGAAGCGAGCTGGGGCAATGCAGCAACGCCGGAGATCGACTGGCGCATGAGCGCCGCGTTGAAGAACGTGCCGCGAGGCGACAGCGATCTGGCCGAAGTGACCAGCCTTGAGGGCGCGGTGCGCGCGTGGCTGGCGCTGGATCCGGCACACCGGGAAGGTGCGGTCCTCACGCCGGAACATGTTTTGCTGATCGACGGCGTGTCGATGGACGAGGTGCGCGGCGCAGGCATCGGCTCGTTGGCCGAACGGCTGCCTGGAACCACTCACGTCCCGTCCGACAAACCTCCAGAACTGGACGATGCCGGCTAGGACGGACAACCGCCGAAGCTGCCTAATGCCCCAGCAGGGGCTGCTACCAGATCAGTTGCAGCCGACAAGCCGCCGCTCTGGATCGTATTTGGGCCATCGCGTCGCGATGCCCCGACGGATGGCCATGCAGGACAGGTCCTTGCCGGCCAACGAGCATGTCGCCACCGTCCGCTTCCAGCTCTTGCCGGTCGCGGTGCAGCTGAGCTGCCGCCCTTTGATCAGCGCCGCCATCCGATCGCGTGATTGCCGGGCAAGGCGGTCACTGCACACGTAGCCAGATTTGCCCTTCTTGCATGGTTCAGCCCGTGTGAAGTCCGGCGCCTGGATGCCCTGGAGCCGAACGGACACGCCATTGCGGCAGTGGAAGGGACCGTCACCATCGTGGATCTTGACGACGTCGCAGGTAAAGGGCTGACCAGCGGAGAGCGCAAGCGCGTAGAGGAAGAGCATCGGTCCTCCTATACCGGATCGCATCTCCAACACAGGGCCAACATGTCGGCATCACCCGCAAAACCGTTGATCGACTGGAGCATGGAGGTGGAGCTGTTCGAGCCCGACAAGCCGCCATCGTTGCGGATCCTTCGTAGCAGAATGACGCTGCGGGATGCGGTCGAGACGATCCTCGCCATGCCGCGGGAGCGATGGACCCGGTCCGGGATCGGCCTGCATTCGCCGGTTCACATGAACCTCGAGGGCCGGCCCGTTCTGCAAGAGTATCTTAGCGGGCATGCCGCGCGGCAGGTGGCAGCTGCGTTTGAGTTTCCGACCATCTAGTCCAGCTCCCCGCCATCAGGTGGCATGCGAGCCTACGCAAACACAGTCTCACCTGTGATCGGCGATCGAAAATCAACGGAGCACGTCCTACTGGGATACCCCTAAGTAGCCTTCGTACATGACTCAAAATTGCTTGATCTAATTTGTCAGGCAAATGCAGCCAAACGCGATACAACTGGCAAAAGGCGATTTCAGGTAACGCTGCGTCGCCAAGGAAGCATCGTGAAGGCGATGTGGCACTGAAAAGCTGGCGGGGTCTATGAAGACGCGATTGAAAGCGATGCGAGCTTCGGAAGCGCTGCTTGAAAGAGCGTTGGCGCTCGGAGACGCTCACGACTTTGGCGGAACCGCGGCCGGTCACATTGATCTCGGTCTGCAACGCCTCCGGGAGGAGATCAATCGAGAGGTCGGAATAAGTGAGAGCGCATCACCGACAGGCATGCGAGTACTTGGTCCCACCCGACGGACGTGAGACGTAGGTGGACAACGCGCCCGTCCTGGGCAGCTGGCTGCCGGTAGATGAGGTTGAGATCTTGCAATTGAGCGATCCATCGGAGAGCGGTCGTGTCTGGAACGCCGCTGGCCATGCACGCATTTGAAACGCTCACGCTTCTACCTTCCTGCTCCATCACAAAGAGGTCGAGCAGGATCAGCCGGGCGGGGTCAGCGAAGAGGCTGTCGCCCATGATTTCTGGCATGGCCGCGTGTGAACGGATCCACGCCCGCGCAAATTGGATCATGGTCGGCGCCTCCGGCTGCTGAAGAGGTAACGATGACATGGCGTTTGAAGGGGCGTGTGCGTCTAGTTCGTCCGCGATACGACGCAAATCCCGCGCATGATCGCGCAGAAGGCGTCGCCTGATCTCGGCGAACTCAGGCGCGCTGTCGCTCATTCGACCAAGCATGAGGCTGACTACCATCGAACTGGATCTGCGTTCGTTCCAAGGCAAGCAGGTCGGCGCTCACTGTTAGAGTTATGTTATCTCTGGCGGAGATCATGCTCGCATCTCCACCAGCCAAGGCGTTGGTGCTCCTTGCGACCTGTTATTCACAGGTACCCTCGGCGGCGCATGCTGACCCAACCGCGATGACCAACAATCAAATGGTCATGGAGAGTGATGCCAATCGTTTTCGCAGCGGCCGCGAGATGACGAGTGCCGCGGATGTCGGCCGTGCTTGGCAGGGGATCTCCAGACGGATGATTATGGGCGATGATCAACGCCGTCGCATTCAATTCGAGCGCTCTTCGGAGGATAGAATATATAGCGAGCGGCGCTTCGAACACGGAGCCACGGGATACGACCTCGTCCCGCAGCAGGTGGTTGGAAGCGTTGAGGTAGAGGCAATGGACCTCTTCGATCGACGAGCCTGACAGCTTTACTCGCATGTACCCGAGCAGACTCTCTGCCGTTGATACGACTGGTTCCGCGAACGCATCGGTCCGTAGCGCAGCCTCAACGAAGGCGCGCAGATCAAGGAGAAATGCCACAGGCGCGGGCTCATCAAGCACGCGCCGCAAGGCTTCGGGCGTCGCGCCGATAATGGCTGTTAGATGGCCGAACTCGGAGATTAGGCGTTTGGCCCAGGCTTTCCCCTGACTGCGGTCGACGGTTGCGAGGAGTTGACCCAGGACCTGTCTCGACCGAAGCGCTTCAGCCTTTCGCGATGGTTCCAGGTTCCCAGCGCGAGTAGCGGCAGCATTGCAAAGCTGCCGTACTCCGACAGCATGCCGTACAGCGCCGGGGAGGTTCGTGGCTGCAACATCGGAAGTAGGTGCGAAGCCACCCCGACCAAGTGCAGCGCCACGACCCCCATCGGCCAAAAACGGTTTGCCCGCACCGCGAGCATCAGCAAAGACGCTAGGACGATCAAATCCACGATCAGCACACCGACCTCCACGGATTTTAGCCGGTTTGTCCACGTGCTGATTACAAGCGTGGTCGCGAGCATCCCCACGAGCAGGATTGCAGCGCCCCATCGTTCGGGCGAACCACCCCGCCAGAGTGCGTAGCTGCACGCCAATATGCTCAGGATGACGCATAGAATCGACGACGACATGCGAGGACCGGATCACAAAGCCATGGACCCGGTCAACGGGATCAAGCGACCGCCGCCAGTTGCGGCTTCGGAGTGGCGACGCGCGGAATAGCAGGTGTGGCGCCGATGTTCGTCTCCGGAAACCATGTCAATCCAGTTTCGCGAAGCTGCAAGTGGCATTCGTTGATGTGGCCGGCAAAGGTCGCCAGTGCGCCGCTGCCGTTCGCATGACTGGACAGTGCATCAGTTGCAATGAGAGGAGACAGGCGAGCCGCTTGACGCACCTCCAAGATCGAAACATGCAGGCGTGCATATTTCACCTGAAGCTCGTGCATGGCGGCTTCGACGGCATGCAACTCATCCTCGACCCTCGCAACGAGAGCCTGGCGTTCCTTGCGCATTATTGGATCTCCTGGGGGCGGTACTCGCCAGCCCCTTTGTTCGCAGTCAGAACCGCGGTTTATCTACATTCAGGGAGAGGCCGATCTCATAATTGACCTTGAGGACCGCTCCGACAGCTGCCAGCATGAGCGCTCCTGCGATCACGCACCAGCAGATCACTTGCCAAGGCTTCAGGTCATCACGCACCCCTCCAATGATCGGAATGCGAAGCGGCCGGTCCTCTGTGTATGGCTCGTCGCTGGCGCTATAATGCGCCTGCTCCTGCCGCACCCGGTCGGACGGGAGCGCCTCTTCCAACATTCCTGGGTCGCCAGCATCCTTTGCCGGCGCCTCGTTGTTTGGAGATGCGACCGCCTCGGTGCCAAGGCTTGGTGGGGGGCTAGCCCCAAGCGGACTAGCCCGGTTCTCGTGCTCGGCAAGCATGCGAGCGGCTTGATAGCGGCTACTCACACCAAGCGTTTGCATGGCTGACTTCAGGTGGTTCTTGGCAGTGTCGGGTGCGATGCCGAGGGCGGCTGCTATCTCCTTGTATTGAGCACCTTGGCTCACAAGACGGAGGCATTGGCGTTGCCGGGAGGTGAGCTGGTCGATTCGCTTCTCGGGCATACGGCCTTACCACCCGAGCCAATTCCGAGCGTCAAGGCTAGCAAGGGCGCTGTCAAAGCAACTAGGGGGGGCGGGGTAGGGCCTCGCTAGCCTGCTCGCATGAGCAAGGCCGAGAACCCGTTTCGCTACTTCAACTCGTCGCCTGAGGTGATCCGGCCGGTGGTGATGATGTACGTGCGGTTTCCGCTTAGCTTGCGAAACGTGGAGGACCTGCTGTTCGAGCGTGGGATCGACATTTGCCATGAGACGGTCAGACTGTGGTGGAACAGGTTCGGTCCTCTGTTCGCGATGTACGTGAAGATTGACGGCGAGATGTGCTCAAGCGCCATGGCTCGCCCGGAGCAAAACCACCGATGGTCCGTGCTCGTACAAAGCGGCGATGGATGAACTCGGCAACACCAAGAGGCGGGAGGTCGCCCGCTACGCCAACAACCGGGTCGAGAACTCGCACCTGCCGTTCCG
Organism: uncultured Sphingomonas sp.; assembly: GCF_934560975.1. Lineage (GTDB taxonomy): Bacteria > Pseudomonadota > Alphaproteobacteria > Sphingomonadales > Sphingomonadaceae > Sphingomonas_I. The sequence continues at coordinate 393,582 of NZ_CAKTFO010000001.1, forward strand.
ACGACGCGAGCGGGCGATGCTCAGGTTCAGGCAGATGAAGATCTTACAAAAGTTCGCATCCGTCCACGCCAACATTCACAACCGCTTCAGCCTCGAATGCCACCTGATCGATCGCCGAGCCTGCCGCGAACGCCGCTCCGACGCGTTGGCCGAGTGGCAGATCCTCGTAGCCTGACAAGCTGCTCACTAAGCCGAGGATGCGTAAGTCAGAAATTATTTAGGGAGAAACTGACAGCAGTACTAAGCCAAAGTAAACATTAAGTGGCAAAGAGAAACTTTTAGTAACGTACTTTAAGAAAGAAGCATTGGTGAGCCGCCGCTGGGGCCGCAACTATATTGACGGCATCGAAATCGGCATCCAGCGCCAGGATCTGAGCGATATTGAGCTGGCGCTGACCGACCGGCGCAGCATCGGTCGGTTGCGGCTGGACGGGGAACTGGCGTTCCGTGCCGGCATCGGCCTGTTCGGCGCGCAGGGTGACGAGCCCGACCAGCCCGCCATATTGCCAACCGCGCGCTACCGCATAACCACGGTAGACATCGGCGCCACCCTGCCATTCTCAGACGGGCTTGTCGAAAGCTGGCGGGTGGCGTTGCGCGGCCAGTATAGCGGCCGCACGCTTTATGGCTCCGACAGCTTCTCCATCGGCGGCCCCTTCACCGTACGCGGATATGACAGCGATCGCGCCGATATCGGGCGGAGCGGCTGGTATTCCCGGCAGGAACTGAGCTTCCGCCTCGCTCCTGCCGTTCGCCCCTATGTGCTGGCGGACATGGGCGCGGTGGAGCGCGGCACCGGCCTGTTTGCCGGCGTCGGTGCCGGCGTCCGCGCCGGCTGGCGTGGCTTCAGCCTGGACGCCTTCGTCGCCGCTCCTGTCACCAAGCGCAGCATCTCCACCGGGCGCCCAGCCCAGCTCGGCTTCACCCTCGGTTGGGGTTTCTGATCATGATCCGGTCCATGCCTGCGCGCCGCGCCCTCTCCGGCACGGCGCTTTCGCCGCTCAGCCCGGCTTCCGCTGCCAACTCCGCTTCCCTCGGCCTGCCGCGGTGCGGCGGCAATCGTGCGCTCCATGGCGCGTTGATCCTCGCGCTGCTCAGCGGATCGTTGCCGGCCTCGGCCCAGACCGTGGCGCCATCATCGGTAGTGCCAGTGGCGGCGCCACAGGGGCCGGCGGTAGGCGTCGCCGCCAATGGTACGCCGATCGTCAAGATCGCCGCGCCCAATGCCACGGGGCTCAGCCACAATCGCTACACCGATCTCAACGTCGATGGCCGTGGCCTGATCCTTAACAACAGCAACAAGATCGTCCAGACCCAGCTTGGCGGCTATGTCGACGGCAATGGCAATCTGAAGTATAGCGGCCCGGCCTCCATCATCCTGAACGAGGTGGTCGGATCCAACCGCTCGACGCTTTCCGGCTATGTCGAGGTCGCCGGCCAGGCGGCGCAGGTGATCGTCGCCAATAGCAATGGCATCAGCTGCAGCGCCTGCGGGTTCATCAACACGCGCTGGGCGACGCTCGCCACCGGTACGCCGAAAATCGGTCCCGATGGCAGCCTCACCGGCTTTGCCGTGGAGCGCGGCACGCTCTCCGTCGACGGGGCGGGGCTGGATGCTTCGGGCATGCGGCTGGACCTGCTGGCGCGCGCGATCGAGGTGAATGCCGGCATCTGGGCCGACCGGGTCAACGCCAGCGCGGGTGTCGCGGATGTGACGATCGGCGCAACGCGGGCGGACGAGATCCGTATCATCCCGCGTGCGTCCGATACAGCCGGCAATGCGGCCGAGCCGGCACGGCGCTTCGCGCTGGACGTAGCGGCGCTGGGCGGCATGTATGCCCGATCGATCCGCCTGATCGGCACCGAGGCGGGCCTTGGCGTGCGCGTCGACGGCAATCTCGCCAGTATCGACCAGGATTTCGTGCTGACCTCCGCCGGTGCCATCCGGCTGGCGGGCAAGGTGACCGCCGCGACCAATGCCACCATCCAGTCCGGCGGCGCCATTGAGATTCCCGGCACCTTTTATGCGGGTCAGTCGCTCCAGCTTGCCGGCAGCGGTACCACCATTGTCTCCGGGATTGCGGGGGCGGGCCAGGCGCTGGCAATCGACAGCGGGGAACTGCGCTCCACCGGCACGCTCGCCGCAGGTCTTGGCCAGGACGGCAATTTCGGCAGCAGCGGCAGCCTGCGCCTGACCAGTTCCGGTACCACAATACTTTCTGGCCAGACGCTGTCCGCCGGATCCGCCCACCTCTCCGCCGCCACGCTCGATCTGACCGGGGGGCTGGTGCAGGCGGCCACCACCAGCCTCGCGGCCGACCGGTTCAGCCAGGCAAGTGCCGGGCGGCTGCTCGTCGCCGGCACCCTGGGGCTGCGTACCGGTAGCGGCATCAATGCCGGCCTGATCCAGGCTGGTCCGCTGGGCCTTTCCGGCGGCGACTTCGCCAATGGCGGGACGATCGCTTCCGGCGACGCCTTACGGCTCTCGCTGACCGGCACGCTCGCCAATCACGGCATAATACAATCTTCGCGCGACCTCGATGCGATGGCCGGCGGCATCAACAATGATGGCGGCACCATCGCCGACCTTTCCGACGGCACGCTGCTTCTGGTGGCGCAGGGCCGGGTCTCCAGCCGCGGTGGCACCATCGGCGGCAATGGCCAACTGGTGCTGAATGCGGCCGCGCTGGACGTGGGCGGGCAAGGCCGGCTCAGCGCGGTCGGCCGCCTTTACGCCGATGTGCGCGGCGCGATCCAGTCCGATGACGGGCTCATTGCCAGCGGTGCCGATATGGCGCTCGACTTCGGGAGCCTCACCGGCCCGCGCACCGCGCTTTCCGCGGGCGGCGGCGCCATCCTAAGCGGCGGCGCGCTCGCGATGCAGGACGGCCGGATCGCCGCCAGCGGGCTCGACATCGCCGTCGTCACCGCGGACCTGGCGGGCGCGAAGCTGGAGCAGTCCGGATATACCGCAGCCTCCATCCTCGCCGGCACCAGCCTGGATCTGAGTCGTGCCGAGCTTGGCGCCAATGGCCGCGATCTCACCATCCGCGCCGGCATGCTCACCGCGTCGGACGCGCGCATCGACCATGCCGGCGCGGGCAGGGTTACCCTCCAGGCGGACAAGCTCGCTGCCGCCCGCGCGGGTATCGCCACCGCCGGCACGCTCGACCTGGCGGTGGCCGGAGCGGCGATCGTGCCTGGCGCCAGCATCGCCGCCAACGGCGACGCGGCGGTGCGCGCCGCCATGCTGGACCTAAGCGGCGAGGGCGCGCGGCTCACCGCCGCCGGCATGCTGTCGTTGCAGGTTGCGGGCGATCTAGCGGCGGACAAGGCGCTGATCGCCAGCGGCGGGAACATGGATCTCCGCATCGGCGGTAACATCAATGCCCATGCGCTCGCGCTTTCTTCCACGGCGAAGCTGGCGCTCCACGGCGGCGACATGGTGCTGAACGGCGCCAGTCTCGCCGCCGATAATCTTTCGGTCGAGGCGCGTTCCGTCGCGCTTCGTGGCGGCAACATTACCCAGAGCGGCACGGCCGGCATGCGGCTGGACGTCTCCGACATCTTGGACCTGACCGACGCTCGGCTGCACGCCAATGCCGAAGGGGCTGAGATCGGCGCCGGCATCCTCTACCACGACCGCGCCATCCTCCAGCATAGCGGCACCGGCACGCTGGACCTTTCGGCGCGAGATGTGCTGGCCAATGATGGCGGCCTGATCGCGACCAACGGCATGCTGCGGCTTTCCGCCGGCAGCGTCTCCAACCTGGTCGGCCAGATCAGCAGCCAAGGAGATATGGACGCGGTGGTCCGCGGAGCGATCGTCAATGGCGGCGGCAATATGCTGGCAGGCGGGCATCTGGTGCTGGCCGGCGGCGACGTCGCCAATGCCAGGGGCACGATCGAAGCCGCCGGCAGCGTTTCCGCAACGCTTGCTTCGCTGAGCGGCGCTGCCGGCGCCATCAAATCGACGGGATCAAGGCTCGAACTCGTGGCGAGCGGCGCGGTCGACGCGCGCGGCGGCGTGGTCGGTGCCACCGGTGCCGCCACCGTCTTCGCCGGATCGATCGACGTCGGCCGCGACGGGCTGCTCTTCAGCGGCACCACACTCTATGTCAACGCCGGCGCCGGGGGTATTCGCGCGGACCAGTCCGGCCTGATCTCCGGCACCTATGTCATGCTGCGTTCCGGCGGCGCGATCGACCTGACCGCCGGCGCGCTGCAGGCGGCAAGATCACTGACCGTTACCGCGGCCGGCACGCTGATCGTCGACCAGGGCCATATCGTCGCCGATCGCTTTGCAATCGATACAGCCAGTCTGTCCAACGTGGACGGGCGCATCGCCGCTACCGGTGCCGGCGCAAGCCGCATCGTCGTCGGTGGCGTCGCAGTCAATGACGGCGGTATCATCCAGGCCAACGGCGGCGACCTCACCCTGTCTGCGGTCAGCCTCGCCAATGGCAGCGGCACTATCGCCCATGCCGGTGCCGGCACGCTCCAGCTGACGGCGGCCGAGGTGATCTCCAGCAGCGGCAGCATCGCCACCAATGGCGCACTGCGGCTGAATGCGGACAGCCTTACCAACTCTGGCACGCTGTCGGCACTTGGCATGGCCAACATCAAGGTCGCCGGCGCGATTACCAATCGCGCGGGGCTAATCGCCAGCGGTGCCGGGCTGAACCTGGCTGCAGGCAGACTGGAAAACGGCATCGGCATGAGCGCCGCCGGCACCTCCAATGTCAGCGGTAGCATCGTCGCCAGTGGCAATGGTGCGATGACCGTAACCGTTGATGGCGCCGTCGCCAGCCGAGGTGGCATTATCGGCGGCAATGGCGCGGTAACAGTCACCGCCCGTTCGATCGACCTTGGCGGCGAGGGTCAGCTGAGCGCTAAAGGCGCGCTCGCCGTCACCACTACCGGTGGCGATCTACGGACCGACCAAGGCGGTTTGGTCGCCGCGGGCGGCGTCATGACGCTCGCCGTAGCTGGCAACATCAATGCTTCCGCCGCCGGCGCAATCGAGTCGGCCGGGCGGACGACGATCGCCGCTACGGCGGTGGACCTGACCGGCGGCAGCCTGGTTGCCGACGAGCTCGAGATGGCGCTGACCGGCGATCTTATGGTGGGCACGGCCGCCCGGCTGGTGCAGACAAACAGCGCAGGCCTATTTTCGCTTACCGCCGACGCCATCCGCCTGGACAAGGGCGCGATCGAGGTCAACGCTGCGAACGCGAGCCTCGCCGCCGCCCTGCTCGACAACCAGGCGGGCGATCTGCTGCACCATGGTGACGGGCTGGTCACACTCGACATCGGCAGGGTGACCAATAACGGCCAGATCGCGGGCAATGGTGCCCTGGCGCTAACCGGCACCAGCCTCACCAACCGCGCCACGATCAGCGCCGTTGGCGACGCCGCGATCCGCCTCACTCAGGCGCTCGACAACAGCCAGGGCAAGCTGCTCGCCAGCGGCCGCGTGGATCTCGCCGCTGATTCAATCGACAATCGCGCTGGTACTATCTCCGGCACCACCGGACTAGCGATCGATGCCGCGAGCCTGCTGAACGGGGCCGCGGGCCAGCTGCTGGCCGGCGATTTCACCACCAGCACCGATCGCAGCGTTCTCCGTCTGACCCTCGGCGGCGAGCTTCAGGGCGCCGGCGGCTTGGTCGCCGCTACCGGCCAGGCGGAGGCCGGTGCCACCGACATCGATCTAGGTAGCGGCGGCCGGATCACCGGCGACATCGTGAAAGCCACCGCGGCCGCCGGCGATTTCCTCGCAAAGGGCGGAACGATCGACGGGCGGCTGGTGACGCTCACCACTGGCGGTACGCTTTCCATCGCTGCCGATGGCCTGATCCAGGCCGATGCACTGACCCTTTCCGCCGCGACGTTGGACAGCAGCGCAGGCACGCTGATCGCTGGCTCACTTGCCGCTACGCTGGGCGGCATCGTCAATCGTGGCGGCACTATCTCGGTCACCGCCACGGACCCGCTCGTTCTGCAGGTCAGCGGTGCGCTCAACAATGGCGCGGATGGGCTGATCCAGACCAACGCGCGCGACTTTACTCTGAGGGCGGCCAGCATCGCCAATGACGGTGGCACCATCGCCCATGCCGGCTCGGGACTGCTGACGGTGGCGAGCACGGGGGCACTCGCGAATGGCGGCGGTACAATCGCCGGCAATGGCGCGCTGCAGCTGGATGCGGCGAGCCTCGCCAATGCCGGCGGCAGCATCACCGCGGCGGGTAGCGGCACCGTCACCGCCGTTGGCACAATCGGCAATGGTGGCGGCACCATAGCCGCGGGCGCCGGCCTCACTCTCGGCGCGTCTGCGATCGATGATCAGGGCGGCATCCTCTCGGCCGGAGGCGCGCTCTCCGCGACCGCCGGCAGCCTCGACAATCGCGGCGGCGCGCTTGTGAACGGCAGCGGCACGATGACGCTGGCGCTGGGCTCGTTCAGCAATGGCAGCGCCGGCGGCCGCGCTGGCCTGGTCAGCGCTGGCGGCGCCCTGTCGCTCAGCGCGTCCTCGGTCGACAATGGCGGCGAGATTTCCGCCGACAGTGCCATTACCGCCCGTCTCTCCGGCGCCTTCGCTAATGCCGGCGGCGAGCTTACCGCCGGATCCGGCCTAGCGTTGGAGGCGGCAAGCTTCGCCAATGGCGGCGGGCTGGTCAACGGCGGCGGCGCCATCGGCCTCACCATCGGCGGCGCGCTCGACAATGGGAGCGGCAGCATCGGCGGCCCCGGCGCGCTGACGCTTAGCGCCGACAGCATCAGCAATGGTGGCACGCTCGCCAGCGGCGGCCCAATGTATTTCACCGCCACCGGCGGCATCGTCAATAGCGGCGCGATCTGGTCCGACGCGGACGGCACGCTCAACGCCAGCGAGGTGCGAAATAGCGGCAGCATCGGCACCGGCGGCCATCTCACGGTCAACGCGCCGCTGATCCAGAGCGGTGCCGGCGTGTTCGAGGGCAAAAGCGGGGTGACGCTCGTCTTTGATGGCGGCCCTACGGCGGGCGAGACCGGAGGCGGCACCGAAATCGGCGATGTCGGGTCGGACGGTAATATCACGCTCAGCTTCGCAGGTGACTGGACCAACGAGGCGGGCAAGTTCCAGTCGGGCGGTGATGTGACCATTCACACCGGCGGCGCCTTCACCAATCAGGGCACGATCGAGGCGACCGGCACCGCCACGCTTTCGTCGAGCGGAAACTTCCTCAACGATGCCGGCGGGCGGATTACCGCCAACAACCTCAATCTCACCGCCAGCGGCATGCTGACCAATGGCGGTACGATCGAGGCGCTCCAGGCGACGATCGGCGCCGATGAACTGGCCAATCTGGCCGGCGGCCAGATCAAGGGCGACGCACTCACGCTCACCACCACCGGCCTGCTCGACAATGCCGGCCTGATCAGCGGCGGCAACGGATCGCAGGCGGCTACGCTGATCAGCGCCGGCGGCATCGCCAACAGCGGCAAGATTTATGGCAATAGCCTGACCCTCACCACGCCGGGAAATCTCAGCAACAGCGGCACCATCGCGTCGCGCGCCGGCTTGCTGGCGATCCGCGCTGGCGGCAATTTCGGCAACAGCGGCACGATGCTGGCGATGGGCGATCTGGAGATTAGCGGCGGCGGGGGCAGCGGTACGCGCGCGGCGTTGATCCGCAACGAGGGCGGGCTGATCCAGGCGCAAGGCAACATCCTGCTGCAGGCGGGCTCGGTGGTGAACAACCGTCCCAATCTGACAACCACTACGGAGACTTATACCGAAGACTCGTACAGCCAGGCGCCGACCAGTGTCGGTGGCAACGGCGCGGTTCTTTTTGCCGAATATCATGACGAGGGCACGAAAACGGTGCTTGTAGCAGATTCCGTCGCTGGCCGGATCATCGCGGGCGGCTCGATCGCCATTGGCGCGGATAGCCTCGACAATCTCTACAGCCAGATTGCTGCCGGCGGCAGCTTCAGCTTCAACAGCAGCGGCATCGCGTCCACCGAGGCGGACTTCAGCCGCGACGGCCTGGTCAACCGGGGGCTGACGGGAACAAAGACCGTGTTGCGAACCGGCACTGAGGAGGTTTGGTTCGGTTGCCCGGCTGGATGCGATACGCGCACCCGTACGATCGCGCCAACAACGGTGACCGAGAGCTTTGTCATCGCCCCAGCCTCGATCACCGCCGGCGCGGTGCTGACGATCGATGCCGGCACGATCAGCAACGATTGGCGGAATGGCGTCGGCCAGCCATCCAGTCCGGGCGGCGACAACAGTGGCGGCGGCTCCGGTGGCGGCACGACCACGCCGGGCACCGGCACCGGCACCGACATCGGCATCGGCCCGCAGCCAGGCAATGTCTCACCAACCCCTTACCCAGCGGGCAGCCAGACAGCGTTCGAGCCTGCCAACCCCAACAATGTCGGCGGCGCCGCGGGCGGCACACCGCGGGATGGAGTTACGGGCGTCGGCCCGCTGGGCAGCAGCGCAGCGGCGACCGCGCAGGCATCCGGCCGCACGCTGGCTGATGGTTCGATCGCCAGCGGTCGTGCGGGTGATGGCACCACCAATGTGACGCTGGGCAGCTCCAGCTGGGGCAAGCTTGGCAATGCCGCTGCCGTTTCCAGCAGCTGGTCAGCGATGGTCGCCGCGGCCGGCGGCGCGGGATCGCTGGGCCAACTGGTCGGCGTGTCGGCGGCGACCGCCTCCACTTTCCGCCTGCCCATGGGGGGACTGTTCGGCGTAGCGCAGCCGGGCAAGGGCTATGTGATCGAGACCGATCCGGCGTTCACCGACGCCGCCACTTATCTTTCCAGCGACTATTTTCTGGCTAAGCTCGGCTATGATCCGGGCCGGGTGCAGCAGCGTCTCGCCGATGCAATGGCCGAGCAGCAGCTGATCACCCAGCAGCTGCTGGCGCTGACCGGGCGCAACCTGCTGTCAAGTTACGCCAGCGCCGAGCAGCAATATCGCGCGCTGCTGGATGCGGGTGCGGCCTATGCCCAGCGCTTCAGCCTCGGCCTCGGCATCGGGCTGTCGTCCGAGCAGATGGCCACGCTGACCAGCGACATCGTGCTGCTGGTGGAGGTGACGGTGCAGACGCCGGCCGGCCCGCAAAAGGCACTGGCACCGGTGCTATACCTCGCCAGGGTCCATGCCGGCGATCTGTCGTCGACCGGCGCGTTGATTGCGGGCGACACGCTGACGATCCGCTCGGCGGGCGCGCTGACCAATTCCGGCACCATCCGCGCGGTCACCGCCAGCGACATCCGCGCCGGCGGCAGTCTCACCAACAGCGGCAATATCCAGGGCGGCAGCCTCAGCCGGATCGAGGCTGTGGGCGACCTGATCAACCGCGGCGGCAGCATTTCCGGCGGCAATTTGACGGTGACGGCGGGCCGCGACCTGATCGTTGAGACGACCACCCAGCGGGTGGCTACGGCGTGGCAGACGCCGACCCGCGGCGGTGCGACGACGGCGACGATTGTGGACCGTACCGGCTCGATCACCGCCACCGGCAGCCTGGTGGTCTCCGCCGGCCGCGACGTTGCGGTGACCGCCGGAACGATCTCAGCCAGCGGCAATGCTGCCATCAGCGCCGGGCGTGACATCAGCCTGGCGCCGGTGGCGGTGACCAGCAGCGACAGCGAGAGCTACAAGCAGGGCAAGAGGAGCAGCAGCGCCACTACCACGACGCTGGCCAACATCGGCAGCAGCCTTACGTCCGGCGGCGGCATGACCGTTTCGGCCGGTCGAGACCTGACGGTGGCAGGATCAAGCATCGCTGCCGACGGCAAGCTTGCGGCGGCGGCAGGACGTGACCTGTCCGTTATCGGGGTGATCAACCAGAGTGCTGCCAGCGCGGCGGGCAAAACCAAGAAGTCCAGCCGCAACGAGACGAGCAGCGACCAGACGGTCGTCGGAGGCAGCCTCTCGGGTGGCGCGGGTGTCATGGCCGGTGCCGGCAATGTGCTGACCATCAAGGGCAGCAACCTCGTCAGCAAGGATGGCGCGGTGACGCTCTCCGGCGTGCAGGGCGTGAGCATCGGCACGATCGCCGAGGTCGACAGCGGCAGCCTGGATGCGAGGAAGAAAAAACCCGGCCTGCTGAGCTCTAAGAAGACCACCACCCATGACGCGTGGGACAGCTCCACCGCGGTCGGCTCGACCGTGTCGGGCGACACGGTGGCCATCATCAGCGGTGCCGGCAGCGTAGGCATCAGCGGCTCCAACGTTCTAGCGTCCAACGGCATCACCATTGGCGCGGCCAAGGACGTCAGCATCGGCGGGGCGGAAAACACCTCGCATCAGGAGCATAGCGACGCTGTCAAGAAGTCCGGCATCAGCATTGGTAGCAGCGGGCTGTTCGCCGGCGTAGCAAAAGGCTCGAACGGCAGCACCACCGATGCGGTGAGCCACAGCGGTTCGTTTGTCGGCGCCGAGGCCGGTAATCTCAGCATCAAGGCCGGAAACACCGCCACGCTGAGCGGATCGAGCCTGGTGGCACCTGGCACGCTGACGGTGCACGGACAGGACGTCAAGGTGGAGACCGTCACCGATATGGTGACGTCAACCTCTCAGACCAGATCCTCGTCGACCGGCCTGTCGGTCAAGCTCTACGAGAATGTCACGGGCGCGGTAAAGACGGTGGTGGGCACTGCCGACCGGATCGGCGAAGGCGGGCAGGGTGCCGCCGGCACCGCGATCACCACCGCGTCGGAAGTGACCCGCTCCGTCGGCTCGGTGCTGGGTGCGGTGACCAACGCCGCCGGCATCGCCGTCAGCGTCGGCACCTCGAAGAGCAGTGCGTCCGGCAAAAGCCGGATCAGCGAATCCGTTGGTTCGACCATCGTCGGCGGCGACGTGGCACTGGTGGCTGGCCGTGATCTGAGCGTGAGAGGCTCCGAGATGAGCGCCAGGGATGACCTGGCGCTGGCCGCCGGCCGCGACATCACGATCGAGTCCGCGCAGAACAGTGCGGACAGCGAGAGCCGTAACAAGGACTCCGGCTTCGGCATGGGAGTTAATCTCGGCGTCGGCATTGCCGGCGGCGTGACCGCCTCCGGTTCTGTTAATGTCAGCGCCAGCAAGGGCCACTCTGCCAGCAGCGCGACCACCCAATCGAACAGCCATGTCACGGCCGGCGGCACGCTGGTGATCGCCTCGGGTAACGACACGAAGCTTGCCGGCGCCGTGGCGACCGGCCGGGACGTGATCGTCGATGTAGGCGGCGACCTGATGGTGCAAAGCCGGCAGGACACATCCACCGGATCGAGCAGCAGGGGCGGGCTGAGCGCCGGACTATCACTATCGGCCGGCGCTACCGATGGGCCGAATGGGGTCGCGGCGGGCCAAAGCCAGGCCGGCGGCAATTTCGGTGTGTCGGTAGGCAAGGGCTTGTCCGATAGCGCCGTCGTTACCGAGCAGACCGGCATGATCGCCAAGGGTGGCACGCTGGACGCCAGCGTCGGCGGCACCACCACCCTGGTCGGCGGCATGCTGGCGGCGGTGGACGGACAGGGCAAGGACAGCGGTAAGCTGGACTTGGTCACCAACCGGATGGAGGTGAGTGACGTCACCGACACGGCCAAGTCGAAGGACATTTCGCTCGGCGTCTCGGCCAACATCAACGACATGGCGGAGAAAGGCATCAAGGGCGCTAGCAGCCTGGTGATCGACGGCAGCTATGCTAGCTCCAACTTCGCCCGAGAGACCCGCGGCACCATAGGCCAGGGCAAGGTCACCGTCGGCGACACTAGCAACGGCACGGCGTTGGCCCAGGTCAATCGCGACGTCGCCAAGGCACGGGAGGTGACGAAAGACAAGCAGAACGGGCTTACCGTCTATGCCGATGAGGCCGCGATCCGCGAGACCGCCGGGCTGGCGACCGGCGACTTCAACAACAGCGTCATCGCGGGTGCGGTGAGCGACCTCGCCAAGGATCCGCTAGCGGCGGTGAAGGATGCCGCTAAGGAGATCCGTTCGCTGGGCGACGGAAAGACCGACAACGGCGCGCTGGACACGCTTGCGGATCGTGTGGACAGCATCATGCCCGGCTATATCGAGCGCAAAGCTTCCTCCCAGACGGAAGGCATGAAGAAGGCTCTTGTCGAAAAGGGCTATACGCCGGAGCAGATCGCCGAGGTCGTGCAGCGGATGGCGGACAAAGATGTCCCGACGCTATCGGCAAAGCTGGAATGGGAGCTTAACCAGGCGGGCCGCGAGTTCCAGCTTCCGCCGCAGCGTCAGGCGCAGCTGCGGGCCGAGATCGAGGCATTCATCAAGACAGGCGACACCTCAGCCGGCTCGGCAAAGGCGCTGGAGAGCCGGATGCAGGCAATTGTCGAACCGGACATCACCATTACCGGGCAACGCACATCCTCCTATGCGCGGATTGCCAGGGCCGCGGTCAACACCGTCGAAGCGGTGGGCGAAACGGTCAATACAGCACCGGCGTGGATGAAGACAGCTTTCGGCGTAGCCACGACGGCAATGGGTGGTTTGAGCGGCATTGTCACGTCCACCACGCTGCAGCTAAGCGGCATCGGAGAGAAGCTGGAGCAGGGCAAGGAGATCGTCACTGTCGGCTCTGACGCTGTCCTGCGTGGCAACGGATTTGATCGGGTTTACGCGGAGAATCAGGAAAAGAGCTCGGAGAATCCTACCTACAATCAGACCACCGGGATCGGGGTGGTCGCGGATGCAACGCTTGCTGCCGTTGGTGGCGCACGGATCGTCAATGCAGCAGAAAAGATACTTCCATCACCCCCGCCGCAGCTTTCGGAGATACTCCGGAAAACTCCTACTACGGAGTACCAGGCTGTTATTCTAACAAAGTGGCGTGAGTGGGCTAATGAGAATGGATTGAAGAAAGATAATGTGGTCTCGAGGAAAAATCCTTCTCGGGAAATTTACCGCCTAAGCTCAGGAGGCTATCTGTCTATTGACAAGCTTCATGGGACAACAGAAATATACGACAAAAAAGGGGTTCACAAAGGTGAAATCACGGAAGATGGAACACTGGAAAATATTGATAGGTCCGGCAGGCATGACATAAGGATATAATTATGTATTCTGGACCGGCTCAGTGGCAGAGGCTATCAGAGGTAGATAACAACTATAGATACTCAAGAGGATCGTTGTTTTTATTCAAGGCAGAGTGGCCTTTTGAAGAGTTCGTTCAGTTTGTTCTAGTGGTAGATGGGACAACATACAGGTTTGTGTCTCTGACGGGCTACAAGAGCGGTCACATTTATAGCTATCTTCCTGGGGATGAGGAGGGATTTGGCATTCCGGGTTTAGCTGGTATTCGAGCTGGCTGGCTGAAAGAAAATTGGAATAAATGGGTTTATCCGGACGGAAACATAGAGGATGTGTATGCGGTGGATGGCTATCCGGTGCCAAAATATCCGCCAAGTGTTGGTGTGGATATAGCGGATATTTAAAGCGGATTAGGTGTTTGATCGGCACTGTCAAAGCAACTGGCGGAGCGGGGCCGGGGCTTGCTAGCCTGCTGGCATGAGCAAGGCCGGGAACCCGTTTCGCTATTTCAATTCGTCTCCGGAGGTGATCCGGCTGGTAGTGATGATGTACGTGCGGTTTCCACTCTCCCTGCGGAACGTGGAAGACCTGCTCTTCGAACGTGGAATCGACATCTGCCATGAGACCGTCAGACTGTGGTGGAACCGGTTTGGTCCACTGTTTGCCGCCGACATCCGCCGCCAGCGTGTAAGCCGCATGCGTGGTTTCCGCCACTGGCGGTAGCATCTGGACGAAATGTACGTGAAGATTGGCGGCGAGATGCGCTACCTCTGGCGAGCGGTCGATCATGAAGGCGAGGTGCTGGAGAGTTATATCACCACCACATGCGACAAGGCAGCGGCGCTCAGGTTTATGAAGAAGGCGCTCAAGCGCCATGGCGCGCCCGCGAGGATCACCACAGACGGTCTGCGCTCGTACAAGGCTGCGATGGATGAGCTCGGCAATACCGAGAAGCAGGAGGTCGCCCGCTACGCCAATAACCGGGCGGAAAACTCGCACCTGCCGTTTCGACGACGAGAGCGGGCGATGCTCCGGTTCAGGCAGATGAAGACCCTACAAAAGTTCGCCTCGGTCCACGCCAACGTCCACAACCACTTCAGCCTCGAACGTCACCTGATCGATCGCCAGACCTACCGCGAACGCCGCTCAGCCGCCTTGGCTGAGTGGAAGATCCTCGTGGCCTGAGGCGATGCTACCAAGCCAGAGATGTGCCTGTCAGAGACGAGTTAGACTTTGACTGACAGCACCGCCATAAGCTTCTCTAAGCTCTTCAAAAGCCTCGAGAATTGCAGGAGGGGCAGCTCTCCGTCAACAATCCGCCCAACATGTGAATCTTGCTTGTGGCGCGATGACTTGGGCGCGTTTCTGTGATCAGATACCGTTGCGCAGCAACGCCGTACGCGTGCAAAATGATTGCAGAGGTTTGAAGTGGTTGCGGAGAAGCAGGTTCACTCGCCTTCAACTCTGGAATGACGCAGTCGAACAAGTTACACCCTGACCAGAAAATGACCGTGAGAGGTATGGCATTTACTTGACCCCCTACGAATCGCTGATCCTTACGGAGCTTTCGACACCAGAAGGTCGGGCCTTGAAGACCGCCTTCCGGGGCGCCCTGGCGTTTGGGACCGATATTGGCCTCACCCGCGACGAAAACCAGGACCGCCTCATTGTACTTCGCACCACGAACAGCGGGTCGATGCCTAACACCCTTTACGCGGCAGTAGCCGACGGGATGGGCGGAATGGCTGACGGTTCCGCCTGCGCGCAGCTAGCACTCGCCTCTTTCGCCGACTATTTGATAAACAATCCCGGCGAGCCGCTTGGCGCACGATTAGAACATGCAGCATTACACTCTGATCAGCGAGTGCATTCTCGCTTTGGAGGACGTGGCGGGGCAACGTTAAGCGCTGTGGCAGTGCCAGCAGAAGGCATTAGCCTAGCATTACAGTTGCGTTCTTGATCGGATATGCGCCCGCTGAGCGGTGGCTTGATGAACGCGTCGCCAGCATGACCATGCGATGACGTGGCGGGGTTCGATCCGGCGTTGAGCGAGCCTGACGACGATGCGTCTGATCTCCTGAATGGACCAGCGGATCAGGTTCGTGACCTCGTCCGGGTTCTTTTTGGGGGTGTGGCATTGGCGCGGGTGCGAATGGCCGCCAGCATCGCGAAGGCGAGCATGACGAGCGAGACGTGCCTGTGCCAGCCATGCCAGGAGCGGGTCTCGTTGTGGTCAAGGCCGAGTTCGTTCTTTGCAGTCTCGAAGCTATCCTCGATGGCCCAGCGATGCCCTTCCACGCCGACAAGGGTTTCGATGGTCGTGCCGGCCGGGCACCAGGTAGTGAAGAAGGCCAGATCGCCGTCAGTGACATGGCGGCGGATCAACAGGCCCTTGGTCCATGCGCCGGATGCGCCCTCGGCGTATTCGTCGGCGGCGAGGTCGGCGAGTTCGAAGTAGGCCCAGTCATGCAGTCTGGCACCTTTGGTGCCCTGGCCTGCAGACAGACGGTGCCATGCAGCCGGATCGAGGTCGTTTGCGATCTCCACCGCAGTACCTGCAACTACCGGCTTGTCTCCCCACGAGCCGAACCGATGGTCGCCCTTCACCCCAAGCACATAGCCCTTGCCGGCGCACCGCAGCGCCTGCTCGATGTCGCCAACGCCGTAAACCGCATCCGCCGTGACGTGACCCCCGTTTATTCATCCAGTTGGAACTAGAAACCGGCCCTTCGAAGGGACGGACGGAATGAAGCGGA
>NZ_CAKTFO010000002.1 GCF_934560975.1 uncultured Sphingomonas sp.
GCCCGTAGCTCAGCTGGATAGAGCATCAGACTACGAATCTGAGGGTCGGACGTTCGAATCGTTCCGGGCGCGCCACTTTTGCTTGGCAAATCAGCAGGATCCTAAGGTGGCTGGAGCCGCCCTCTTTCTTGCGGGTTGGAATTCTAGCGGATTTCTAGCAACCATTGCCAGTGTAGCTGTTGGCTGACTCTGTTGGGCTTGGGCTTAGCCAGCGGCAGCGGGCAAGGGCTAAGCGTTCTAACCTTGTTCTATCCGACTTAATCATAACTCGTAAAAACGGGGCGGAGATTATCCCGCCTTCCCACCACGGTGGTGAAATTGTCGTACATGTAGCATCATGACGCTTCTCGTGCTGGCCTCTAGGTCGCTGCTCTCGCGAGCGATCTGCATTAGCTTGTCCACCATCTGCTGGCGGTCGGTTGCGTTGAGCGGCTCGGGGGAGTCAGAGGGCTTGATGCCGAGCAGGTTGCGGCACTCCGGACCTGACAGCGGCAGCACCTTGATCTGGCACTTGGGATGGTCGCGGTGGAACGACCGCGCCTTGGCCAGTGCTTCATCATACTCCATGATCGGCACCACAGTAGCCGGCTTGCCGTCGATGAGGGTTACCACGAAAAGGTCGATCCTGCTGGGGCTTATGGTCGTAACGCGGTAAGGCGGGTCCCAGGTGGCGTAGCTCACGGCTTATTCTCCTCTTTACGGTGCCGGTCTTTGCCCCGGCAGATGCGGATGGCGGCGGAGACCACGCCGCCGGGATCGTTAATCACGGCGGCGGCGTGAGGTCCTTTTCGGTGCACCAGCATTACGTCGCCGAACTCCGGACGGAGGACGCTCAGGCCATCGCGGGTGCGGAAGGTGGTCATACCGGCCGCGCCTCAAGCAGCACCACGCGCTGCTCCAGCTCCTCAACTGCGCGCACCTCGGCGAGCGCCTTGATGGACTCGATAACCAGCTTGGCCACATCGGGAGCTACCGTTCCGCTCGCGCACGCGTCCAGAACCTGCTTAACCTGACGCGCTACGGGAGCACTGGCGTCGAACGGGAAAGCGACCTTCTCCGCTTGGCTGCGTAGCGGAGGGAGGACTCGCGACAGGATGATGCTGGCCGCTCCGGAGTCCCCGTCCAAGGCCCTTTCCGCCAACGCCGCCACGATACCGTCCGCGTCGGCCAGCATCCGCTGTGCCAGCTTGGACTTACGATCAGTGATCCCGGGCGGACGCCCCGCTTTGTTGGGTGAGGGCATTCCTTTGTACCAGCGACCGGCAGGTGCCGGTGTGGACAAACCCGGAACGGTGGGCTCACCCTGCCCTTCCAGCCACGGTTGTGGGATAGATGCGCCGGTACGCTCACCTGTTATATCAGTCATGGATCAGGCTGCCGGCTCAATCTTGAGCGCTTCTTCCGCGAGACGATTCGCCGTCTTGATGGCGCTCACCTGTTTCGGCGGCGCGGCGACTGCTTTCTCAAAGGCGCGATGAAAGACGGTGCCGTTGGCGCCGTTCTTGTCCATTAAATCGCGCACACGGGTCATTAGCTCCAGCCTGGCCACAAGGTGCGGCGCCTTCTTGGCATGGTAAAGGATGGTGAAATAATCACGATCAATCGCCGACATGCCGGACAGGAAGGATTGCGCTCCCAGCACAGCCTGCAAGGTTGCCTCGTCGTCAGCCGCCAGCGCCTCGCGGATAAGCTTCAACCGCGCAGGACTGTTCAACGACTTAAAATGTGAACGCACCTCCGATGCTAACGGACCTGCCATTGCGCCTTGCTGGACAGGCCGTGCCAATTCGCCTTGCACCTGCTCAATACGAGCATCCAGGTCGCGCATCGTTCGGTCGAGGCGTCCAGCCAGCCGCTGCTCCTCCGTCCACGCCGGATTGCTATCGGCCAGCTTTCGAGCACCGACAAGCTTTCCCAAAGTCGCATATGTGTCATTGAAGAGGGAAATAATGTCATCGACGTAGCCTCGCGTGCTGTCATCGTATCCCTCGACGCTCTGGTAGGTCATCGGATCCAGCGCCGGAGATATGGCAGTGTTTATCTGAGGCACGCTCATGATTTTTCGACTCCTGAGCCTGATTTTGTTAGGCAGTTGTGAGAAACTACCTTGTTGGTTTTGCATCAAGCAACTGTTTTGTTTGTGTATCAGCGTGTTACACCTAGCCGTTCCCTGTGACTGTCCAGATGCTGTATTTGGAGGTTGGCCACGTGGCGGCTGAACGGCGATGACCACAGGTTGGCCCAAGCGCCGCAACCGTGCGCTGCGGCGGCCTGTGAAACGGCTACGCTGGTGCCGGGAACGGGGCGTCTGGCGCGCTCGGCCTTGGGCTGGCCGCAATGTGCCAGCACCGGCCGAGCAGCGGCTGGAGGCCTGCACAGCGGCGGAACGGGGATGATGGCCACAGTTGCCGGAAGCGTTGCGGTCGGAGCTGCCACCGTCGCAACCGTAGCGGCCCGTCGCAGGCAGCTGCGACGGCGAAAGTGGCGGTTTCCTGCTAGGTTACGCCTTATCGTCGCAATCGTCGCGGTTTCGGGGTACGTGGCCTCGCCGGGCTTCCCAATCGCGCCAAGAGGAGGAGGAGTATTATGTTTTATCGGTTGAGCTGCGACGCTCCCATTGCGACCATGGCCAACCCCGCCCCAATTGCGACCGCGACTATTGCGACGATGGCGCTTAAGCCGTTGTGATCGCGTGGTTATTAGCTGCGACGATCGTAGCGACGACGCATATTTGGGTTGCGACGATCTGCGACGATAGCTGCCCCGACGCGGTGTCACGCCTGGTATTCCTTCCAGACCTCCGCCCGAAGAGCAACGTCTGCGCCCTTTTTGCCCGGCCTCGACGCTATCATGATCCTGTGGTGATCTGCGAGTAGTTCGAGGGCGTCGTCTAGTCGTCTGCTCTTCGCTTGGCGCAACTTGTTCGGGCCTCTGCGGCGTATGTCGTTCTTCGACATGCTCAGGCTGGTCCCAGCCCTGCCGCGCGCGGTCATTTCCCGCACCAACCACTCTTGGAGCAGCTGCGCGTCAGCGAGTTCTGGGGCCGCGCTCGCCGCATGGCCGAAGCGCACCGCCTCGTCCAAGTACCAGCGCATCAGCTTGCAAGCGGCTAGCATGGGCTCGATGCCAATCGGCGTAGCAGGTCCGTTCTGGAAGACATGGAGGCAACAGGCGAGCCGCGCGGCATTGTCGGCTGCCTTGCTCGCCACGTCTTTGATGCCGGCGTATTGCTCGTCGGCCTGTAGCTGCTCCTCCACCTCGTTGTGGAAGCCGATCCACGTCTTTTGAGCCATAGCGTCGAAGCCGATGTACTGCGTCTCCAGGCGGTCATATTCGTCGAACACGGCCTCTTCGCGGAGCAGCGTGGTCAGTCGTTCACGGAAGGCGGCGGCGGCAGGCTGGGCAGCAGGCGGTTCCACGTAGAAGCGGGCACCTTGCGTGGACTCCGGCTGGGAGAACAGGAAGCGGGCGAAGTAGCCGATGCCCCTCGCCAAGCCGCCAGTCTTCTCCACGAAATTGCTGAGGACGGCGGGCTGCACCTGCAAGCCCATCGTGACCCGCATTCCCTCGACCTGTACCTCGCCGCTGCCGATCCGGTCACGCTGGATCACGCCACCGTCCCACATGACGTTGACCTGCGCTAGATTCGCCGTGACGCTCTCCGCCTTCATGCTGTGCGATCCGAAGATCACGCCCGCCTCCGCGCTCATTATGGACGCCACGGGATGGTCTTGTAGCGCCATGGCGAGCGCCTCCTGGGTGTCGTCGCTGCGTAGCACCCGCACCCGCTTGGGCATTTGCGGCATGGCAAGAGCATGGGCGACGCGGGGATCTTGGGCGGTGTCGAGCAGGGTCGTCAGGAAGCCGCCAGCGATGTTCCGGTCGAGTTCCTCGCCTTGGCGCTCCCAATCCTTCTTCGCGGCTTCGTATTTAGCAAGGCGTTCCCGCAGCAGCTTCCGCTGCTCGGCCTCCCAATTCCGGATCGGCCCGGTGAAGACCTTATCCACGGTCGATTTGCGCTCGCCGCTTTCGGCCACGGTCAGAAAGAACAGCGATGCCGGGCCGCAGACGGCGGCATCGGGGCGAACGCTGTAGCGCGTTTGGACGGCAGTGGAGACAGCGGCCAGAGCACTGGCTGCGATCATCGCGACTGGTGCCTGTACGTAGCTGGCGACTTCCTCGACCGCTTCCCCGATTATCGGTGGAAGCAAATTGACCGGGTATGGCTCGGCGCGCTGAGCTTCGACGAGGGGCCGAGGCTTGGGCAAGTCAACTGGCGCATTGAAGTCAGCAAAATTGGCCATGGCGCGAGCCTCCCCCATGTACTTGCAGCGCTTGTGGCCACAGGCCTGCTTGCGGCTGCTCGCCGCCCTGTAGTATAGCGTACATTGCTTGGTAGCACCTTTGACTACTCGGCGGAGTGTGATTGGCGTCCACTCCGTCGCTTTTCTTTGGCTGATGTGAGTAATACGGTCGAACGGCTGCCGCGAGCAGACCTAAGTCGCTCATCGCACTTGCCTTTTGTGCCGCGTCCCGCACGTATCGGATTTGTGGGGCGGCTAAGCCGCCACCTGCTCGCTGGTGCTCCGCTTGGCGCCGGAGGCGATCCATGCCAGCACGTCACGCTCCGCGTACCAGACCCGGCGGGTGCCAGGCGGGCTGAAATGCCTTGGACCAATCCCGCGCAGGCGATATTGCGCCATCGTGCCGGGGTGGACGCATAGCAGCGCCGCCACCTCCTCGCTGTCGAGGGGACGCCCCTTCGGCGTGTAGGCGAACAGCTCGCACAGTTGATCAAAGGATGAATCGGTCACGTCAAGGCCTCCGTCTGAAAGGTGGCCCCGACAATTCCGCCGAGGTATTCGCCCGCGACCGGCTTGACCGATGTGTTACCAGCCCACGCCTTCAACGGCGAGGAGACAACGGGTGGCACGGCGCTTTCAATTTAGCTGGCCCCCAATATATGTAACGTAATTGCAGGTTACACAAGTAATAATTTTTACATACTCGGTTATTCATTAAGTTAGTCTAACCGCATGCAAGTATTTCTTAGTCGACAGTGAATGATTCCGAACAGATTTCGCGATCGATCAAGCTTTAGGATGCTCGCCAAGGGGGCGTCTACCTCGCTGAGGGGGCCTACTCGACCCTAGGTGCCTCCCACCCCTTTTCGGCGCTGGACGCCCCCTTGGCGCCAGCGTTGCTTCGCTACGCCCGCAGCGCCACCACGTTGCCGCCGGTAGCCTTAGCCTCTGCGACGCGGCCCTGCTCCTCCATCCAGTCGCCGATGCGCTGCACTTCCGGCTCTAGGTACTGAAGCCGTGAGGTCTGGAGGTAATGCTTCGCCGTGACGCCCTTCGGCACGTGATTGGTGAGCAGCTCCACCTTGTGCAGGTCAATGCCGCATGTGGCCACGCCCACCGAAACAAACGTACGTCTCAAATCATGGGCCGACAGCGTGGCACCCACCAGCTTGCTTATGCGGTCCAGCGGCGCACGGGTGTCCATAACGTGCCCTGCCCTGCTCCGAGAGGCGAACACGTGCGGGTTGCCATCGGCGCGTGGACGGCCCGCCAGCAAGGCCCTAGCCTGGGAGGAAAGCGGTATCCATACGGGGTTGGCGTTCTTGGGGTCGGGTAGGTGGAACCAGCCCTCGTCGAGGTTGACGTTCCGCCATTGGAGCTTGGCCCCCTCGTTGCGCCGGGCGCCGGTGAGCAGGAGGAACAGCACCAAGTCCACGCCGGCCTGCTTGTCGGCGTCCTGAGGGTTCACGCGGCCGTCCTCACGCTGCTGCGCGGCGATGAGGTCGGCGCGGGCTGTGGTCAGCCTGTGCCAGACTTCGCCCACCTTCTTCGTGTCAATGTCGCGGGTCCGCGGCTTCAGCTGCACCCAGTCATCCCGCAGCGCGTCCACGGGGTTGTGTGTAATCAGCGGTGAGCCGTCCGCGCGCTTATACTGCCGTGCCGCGAAGTTGATGAGCGCCCGGAGCGTGGTCATCGAGATGTTGGCCTGCCCCGGCGCCGGCTTGCCCGTCAGCCCCTTGGTTGCCATCCCCCTATAGCGTTTACGCACCTGCTCTTCCGTTATCTCGGCGATAGGCTTGTGCTGCCAGGCGGCGAACACCTTGGCCACATGCCGCTCGATCTCGGCCTTGCTGCTGTCCTTCAGCTTGCCGGGGCGGCCCACATAGGCGTCGCACACCTGCTGTAGCGTCACCTTGGCAGCCTCGTCGGCCTTCTTCACGTCCCGGGGATCGATGCCGTCGCGCATCTGCTGCAAGATCGTGCGCGCCTTTGACCGAGCTTCGTCCTCGGTGAACTGGCCGAACGGCCCGATCGTGTACTGGACCTGCTTGCCGTGCACCCGCCCCATTGCAATGAAGACCCGCTTGCCCTGCGACGATACCCGCAGGCCGTAGCCCTTCACGGCCCGATCGTGCCCGCCGTCCCAGTGCACCACGTGGCCACTAGCGGGCGGCTGCACCTTCTCCACGAACGTCTTTGTCAGCTTGGCCATAGCCGCTTCCTCTAGCAAATTTGTAACAACCAGGGAGCAGCTTCAATAACGTGCAACAAACTATCAAGAGGCTAAATGGCTGATTTCTCGTTCAGGATTGTGCTAGAATAACGTCGCGTAACGTACCCGAGTAGGCGCTTTCGCAAACTACGAATCTGAGGGTCGGACGTTCGAATCGTTCCGGGCGCGCCACTTGCAAGATTACAGAGCATGAGATCGGGTGAGGTTGCCGCCCCTGATCCCTCGCCGTCTTGCTAGAACTAGACCGATTAGCGTCAGCTCTGCTTGATCGATGCGCCACGGCCCTGACCTGGCTTAGCGTCTTATCCGCCGTAGACCATCCCGCCTTTGTAGGCCGACCGCGGCATCGCATCGCCGATGGCGAATCGGCCCGGGTCCGCCGCCACCAGCATGGTTGCAGCGATATGCTCGCGGATAGCGGCGATCATGGCATTGGCGTCGGCGGCATAATCATGCTTGCACGACGCATCGATCCGGTGCTTGCCGACGAAGGCGCGGAAGCGCGAATCCAGCATGATCCAGCGCCATGCCAAACCCCGCATCAGCGATGCCCGTGCCGGATCATCCTCCCCGATCAGGTCGGCCTGATTGTGCAGGGTCAGCCGGCAGCCGGCGATTGCGGCAAAGGTCTTCAGCCGCACATGCCGCATTTCGGGATGGGACAGGCCGTTGCTGACGCCCACCAACGCTTCGGCTTTAGCCACGGCTGAAGCCAGGCGATGGAGATCAAGGGACAACGTTGTGATCATCTGGACCCGACCGGCAAATAAAATTCCGCATCAGAATGCAGGAAGATGACAAGATCAGGTTGGCGGAATTATCCCGAAATGGACCATGATGTAACGAACGAAGTGCGACATCTTGTTACCCGAAGATCGACCGGATCTCGACACGGTCAATCTGCTCAGCCGCTTTACCTGCGTTCAGTCTCAGCCGCCGATCACCTCGATCAGCGTCTCCCGGAACAATGCGGGGATCCGGACCTGCGAGGCATGGCCGAGTGCGTCCAGCCGCATCACCCCGGCGCCCGGCACACGCCGCCGCCTGTTCTCCTCCGCCTGCGGCACGGTCTGCCTGCGGGCGCATAGCGATTGCGGCCCAGCCGCGCACGGAACGTGGTTGCATCGCGCCGACCCACGATCAGGTGGAGCGGCATGGCCAGGCGCGGCAGTTCGGCGCTGAGTGACCTCACCCCGCACTGTGGCGACTAGGGGCGTCATCAGGCAAAGGGCGCCGGCCGGCCGTATCGGTGCCGGTCAGGCGTGTCCGCTGGTGGAGGCGAGCAGGCGGACGTCGATCCCGGCGGCCGCATAAGCGCGCGACCAGCGTTCGCCGGGCGCGGTCTCGAACATCAGTTCGTCGATCACCGGCACGGTCATCCAGCCGTGGCGGAGTAATTCTTCGTCCAGCTGCCCCTCGCCCCAGCCGGCATAGCCCAGGGCCACCAGCCAGTGATCGGGGCCCTCACCCGCCGCAATCGCGCGCAGTACGTCGAGCGTGGTGGTCAGGGACAGCGTCTTGCCGATCGGCACCGTGTCCTCGCCCCGCCAATCCGGCGTGTGCAGAACAAAGCCGCGCTGAGGCTCGACCGGACCGCCCACATAGATCGGTGCGTCCGGCGCCTGCCCCGGCCCGATCTCCAACTGCTTCAACAACGCATGCAGGCCGAGGCGCGGCACCACGCTGCCGAGGCCGATCCCCATCGCGCCATCGGGCTTGTGCAGGCAGACGGCGATCACCGCCTGCTCGAACCGCGGATCGCCGATGCCGGGCAAGGCGAGCAGGAACTGGCCAACCAGCGAGCTGAAATCGTCCTGTGACACAGGGCCAATATAGGTGCAGGCGTGGCCGGGTCCAGTCGTCAGGCACCCCTTTCGACCAGGCTGGTGCACTGGTAAGGCGATGTCCGCACAGATGGGGAGACGAACATGACGATCAAGGTCGGTGATACGATGCCCGCCGCGACATTGGCGCGGATGACGGCAGACGGCCCGGAAAAGCTGGATATGCAGAGCTTCTTTACGGGCAAGCGCACGGCCCTGTTCTCGGTGCCCGGCGCCTTCACCCCGACCTGCTCGGCACGCCATCTGCCAGGCTTCATCGACAAGGCGGGTGAACTGAAGGCGAAGGGTATCGACCAGATCGCGGCCGTGTCGGTCAACGACGTGTTCGTGATGGACGCCTGGGGCAAGAGCGCGGGCGCGGGCGACGCGGTGGTGATGCTGGCCGACGGCAATGGCGATTTCATCCGCGCGCTTGGCCTTGAACTGGACGCCACCGGGTTCGGCATGGGCATGCGCGGTCAGCGTTTCGCGATGATCGTGAACGACAACATCGTTGAGCAGTTGTTTGTCGAGGAACCCGGCCAGTTCAACGTCAGCTCTGCCGACTATATGCTGGCGGCCATTTGATCCTGATGCCGAGTTCCGCCAGCCTGGCGCATGTGGATGCGCTGGAAAGCCTGTATGGCGATGCCGTGCGCGCCCTGCGCGGCGCCTTGTCGCATTATATCGCCACGGGGGAACGCCCGGATCCCGCCGTGCGCGCGGCAGGGGCGTTCTGCTACCCGGAAATCCGGGTTCGGTATGACGGACAGCGTGCCGCGTCCACGCCCGGCCGAGCCTATGGCCGCCTGCACATACCCGGCGATTATGCGGTCAGCGTCACCCAGCCGCGCCTGTTCCGCGACTATCTGGCGGAACAACTCGACCTGCTGATCGAGGATTTCGGGGCGGAGGTGAGCATCGGGCGATCCGCCCAGGAAATCGCCTACCCTTATGTACTGGATGCCGAGCTCGACCTGACCGGGGCGGCGGCGGTGGAACTCGCGCGGATTTTCCCCGCGACCGACCTGCAGCATATCGGGGACGAGATTGCCGACGGGCTGGACGTCAGCGGCCCTGACCATCCGCGACCGCTCGCCTTGTTCGAGGCGGGACGGGTGGACTTCAGCCTCGCCCGCTTGCGCCATTATACCGGCACCCCGCCCGCGCACCTCCAGAAATATATCCTGTTCACCAACTACCACCGCTACGTGGATGAATTCGTCCACTGGGCCCATGCCGAGCTGAATGCCGGCAAGGGGTATAGCTTGCTCAGCGGCGCGGGCGGGCTGGAGATGCGGCCCGGCGATGCCGATCCCGCCGCCGCTATCGCGGACAGCGCGTGGCGGCGGCACCAGATGCCGGCCTATCATCTGGTGGGCCCCGATCGATCGGGCATCAGCCTGGTCAATATCGGGGTCGGCCCGTCCAACGCCAAGACCATCACCGACCACCTCGCCGTGATGCGGCCGGAGGCGTGGCTGATGATCGGCCATTGCGGCGGCCTGCGGCCCAGCCAGCGTATCGGCGACTATGTCCTCGCCCATGCCTATCTGCGCGACGATCATGTGCTGGACGACGTGCTGCCGCCCGAAATCCCGGTGCCCGCCATTGCAGAGGTGCAGGTGGCGCTCGGCCGCGCGGCGGAGCGCGTGTCGGGCCAAAGCGGCGACCAGTTGAAGGCGCGGCTGCGCACGGGCACGGTGGTGACCACCGACGATCGCAACTGGGAACTGCGCTATGCCAGTTCCGCCCTGCGCTTCAGCCAGAGCCGCGCGGTGGCGATCGACATGGAGTCCGCAACCCTGGCCGCGCAGGGCTTCCGCTTCCGCGTACCCTACGGCACCCTGCTGTGCGTGTCCGACAAGCCGATCCATGGAGAGATCAAGCTGCCGGGCCAGGCGAACCGCTTCTACGAGCGGGCGATTGCCGAACATCTCCAGATCGGCATCACCGCCCTGGACGAGCTACGCCATGTCGGCGACCAGTTGCACAGTCGCAAGCTGCGTGCCTTCAACGAACCGCCGTTCCGATAGGCACTAGCGCGGCCCCTCCTCGCGGGGGCGGGGCCGGCCTTCCACATCACGGCCGCCCCTTGGTCACCCCCGGAGGCGCGAAGTCGAAGGTCTCGACCGGGATCCAGCCGTTCACGTAATTGGCGTAGTAGAGACCGAACAGCACCGCCGCGACCAGGGTGGTCCACTTGGCGGTGCGCGCCAGGCTGAACACAGACGGGGCGCTGTCCGCCTGTCCCGTGATCCGCCGGTCCTCCCCCTTGCCCCCCAGCCGGAAGGGCAGGACGAAAAAGAAGCTGAGCGCCCAGAACAGCGCGTAGATGGCGAGGATGGAGGTCCAGCGCATGCCCTGCTCCCCCACCCCGCCTGCTGTCAGATGCGGATGATGCCAACCTCGACCACCGGCTTCTTGCCGGTCCAGTTGTTCGCGGTGCGGCGGACCGCCAGGCGCACGGCCTCACGCAGCGCGCCCTCGTCCCGCTTGGCGCCGCGCACCGCCTCCGCCGCGGCATCGGCGGCTTCGTCGATGAAGTCGGCCTTGTCCTCCTCGACCGGCACGCCCTGCAAGGCGATCGCCGGTTGCCCCTTCAGGCGGTTGTTGTTGTCCAGCGCGACCGTGACCGCGATCACGCCGTAATTGGAGATGCGGCGACGCTCGTTCATGGTGGAGCCGTCCGCCGGCAGGATGATGTCACCATCCAGCACCAGCCGGCCAGCGCGCTCATTGCCGATCTTCCTGGGACCATTTGGCGCCAGGCGGACCAGATCGCCATTCTGCTGGACGATACCCCTCGGCACGCCCAGCGACCGGGCGAAGCGGTCCTGCTCCGTCATGTGCCGCAACTCGCCATGGACCGGCAGGATGATCTCCGGCCGGATCCACTTGTACATCAACTCCAGCTCGGGACGGCCGGGGTGGCCGGAGACGTGGACGTGCGCCTGGCGGTCGGTGATCATGATCACGCCCGCCTTCGCCAGCGCATTCTGGATGCGGCCGATCGCCATTTCGTTGCCGGGAATCTGCTTGGACGAAAAGACCACGGTGTCGCCGGCCGACAGCTTCAGCACGTGGCTGTCCATCGCGATGCGGCTCAAGGCGGCGCGCGGCTCGCCCTGGCCGCCCGTGGCGACGATCATCACCTCCGATGGGGGCAGCTTCATCGCCGCGTCGAAGTCGATCGTCGGCGGGAAATCCTGCAAATAGCCCACGCTCTTGGCGACACGCACGATCCGGTCGAGCGAACGGCCCGCGACGCACAGCTGGCGCCCGCAATCCCGCGCCACCTGACCCAGGGTCTGCACCCGCGCCGCGTTGGAGGCGAAGGTGGTCACCAGCACCCGGCCCTTGGCGGCCCGGATCACCGCGTCCAGCCCCTCGCGTACCGCGCCCTCAGAACCCGACGCGCTGTCGTTGAACACGTTGGTGCTGTCGCACACCAGAGCGAGCACGCCCTGATCCCCGATCTCGGTCAGTTCCTCGGCGGTCGACGGCGTGCCGAGCAAAGGCTCCTCGTCCAGCTTCCAGTCGCCGGTGTGGAAGATGTTGCCGTAGGGCGTCTCGATCAGCAGCGCATTGCCCTCTGGGATCGAGTGTGCCAGCGGCACGTAGCGGAAGCCGAACGGACCCAGCTGGAACGACCCCTCGCTCTCAATCACGTTCAGCTCGACCTGATCGGAAATGCCCTCCTCGTCCAGCTTGCCCTTGATCAGGCCGGCGGTGAACGGGGTGGCGAAGATCGGCACGTCCAGGTCGGCCGCGAGATAGGGGATCGCGCCGATATGATCCTCATGTCCGTGCGTCACCACGATGCCGAGCAGGTTGTCGCGCTGCCGCTCGATGAACTCCAGATCGGGCAGCACCAGGTCCACGCCCGGGTAGGCCGCGTCGGCAAAGGTCAGGCCCAGGTCGACCATCACCCACTTGCCGTCACAGCCATACAGATTGACGTTCATGCCGATCTCCCCCGATCCGCCGAGGGCGAGGAAGAGCAGTTCGTTGCGCGGTGTGGTCATGCCTGTCCGATATCGAAGAGGGCGACCATCCCGTCACCCCCGAAAAGCTGCACCGCGACGGTCGCCACGGCTAAGGTCCATGTAAGGCCGGGGCCGGATGCCGCAAGGGCGGATCACCCGATCCTGCCGCGCACAATCGGAGGGCGGGCGCGGTTGCCCCCGGTTTCGGACGTGCCAGGCGCACCCATCAGCCTTCGTCATCGCGCGGCTGCGGGCAGCGCGGTGCACGCGGCGTCTTGCGCACACGCGCGTGGTCGCAAACTCGGCCGGGACGAGGACGCCGGACTTGTCGGCATCGGCAACCTTGAACTTGCCCAATGTCTTGGCGGCATATTCGTCGAAGCTGAGCGTGCCGTCGCCGTTCAGGTCGAGCTTGGCGAAGGCCTTGCGGCGGGCGGCAAGATATTCGTCGCGATCGACCTGCCCGTCCTTGTCGCGATCATAGCGGCCGAACCGGCGCTCTTCGCGCGTCTTCTCGGTGGCGACGGGCGGTTCGGGCGGTGTCTCACTGGAGTCCGTCGTCGCGACGGAGGCGGCAGGTGCAGGCGGCAATGCCCGCTCCGCCACGGCCGTGTTCCGCCACCACAACACGCCGCCCGCGACCAGCAGCACGCCCGCCGCCAGTCCCACCAGATACCGCCACATCGTCATTGCCCCCGTTTCGGAAGGAGTTACCGCCCCGTCAGGCGGAGCGCCAGCCCGCGCAGCAATCGCCGGGGATGCCCTTGCCGGCGCACGGCAGTGTCGGCATCCGCCTGGGCCAGCATGGTCAGCATGCCCAGCGGGCGCAGCCGGCGCGGCCATGACCCGCCTGGCAGGCTTGATGCAAGTTCGCGCGCTCGCCGCCGCGCCGCCTCGCGCACCGCCGGATCGGCATGATGGTGCCCGAGGTCGGCCAGCGCCCAGATCGCGCCCGCGTCGGTCAACCTGGCGTCCGCTTGGCCGAGAAGGATGCCCGCCACTTGAAAGAGGGTGCCGCCCCGTTGCTCGCCGTGACGGAGGAGCGCACCCGCATCCACCTCTCCGTCGATCAGCGCGGCCCAGCCGTCTTCGATCGCGGACAGGGTTGCACCGCTCAACCCGCGCGGCAGCAGTTCCCGGCTGACCGCCCCCAGCAATGGTTCCGCTGGCGGGGTCGCGCGGTCCAGTTTCTCCAGCGACTCGCGCCACCATGCTAGGCGCATCATGCCGATCATCGGCTCGTTGGTGGAAGCGACGATCGACCGGAAACGCTGATCGACGGCAAACAGCAGACGCAATGCCGTTCGTGCGTCGGCGGGCGCATACATGATCGCCAGCGAAACTTCCGGATCCTCCAGTTCGTCCATCGCGTCGCACTCCCGTCCGGGGAGCCGCCCCGATGGAGATAGCGAAAGGGCGGCGGTTCAGCCGAACCGCCGCCCTTCCCCAAAAACATCCGTTCATCCTCAAACGGAAGACGGCACCGCCTTAGCGATAACAGACCTTCTTCGCCGCCTCGACCACACGGTCGGGCGTGACGAGGGCGAGCTTTTCGAGGTTGGCGGCGTAGGGCAGCGGCACATCCTCGTTGGTGACGCGGATCACCGGCGCATCGAGATCATCGAAGCCCTCTTCCATCGCAACCGCCACAATCTCGCTGGCGATCGAGCAGACCGGCCAGCCTTCTTCGACCACCACCATGCGGTTGGTCTTCTTCAGGCTGGCGAGCACCGTGCCCGTGTCGAGCGGGCGCAGCGTGCGAAGGTCGATCACCTCGGCATCGATGCCCTCTTCCGCCAGCCGCTTGGCCGCTTCCAGCGCCACGCCCACGCCAATTGTGTAGCTGACCAGGGTCACGTCCTTGCCTGGCCTGGCGACACGCGCCTTGCCGATCGGCAGCACATAATCGTCCATCTTCGGCACGTCGAACGACTGGCCGTAGAGCAGCTCGTTTTCCAGGAACACGACCGGATCGTTGGAACGGATCGCGGCCTTCAGCAGGCCCTTCGCATCGGCCGCCGAATAAGGCGCGACCACGATCAGGCCCGGCACGCTGGCATACCAAGGTCCGTAATTCTGCGAATGCTGCGCGCCGACACGGGCGGCGGCACCGTTGGGACCGCGGAACACGATCGGGCAGCGCATCTGCCCGCCCGACATATAGTTGGTCTTGGCGGCCGAGTTGATGATGTGGTCGATCGCCTGCATGGCGAAGTTGAACGTCATGAACTCCACGATCGGCCGCAAGCCGGCCATGGCCGCCCCCGCACCGATGCCGGCAAAGCCATATTCGGTGATCGGCGTGTCGATCACGCGCTTGTCGCCGAACTCGTCGAGCAGGCCCTGGGTAACCTTGTAGGCACCCTGATATTCCGCGACCTCCTCGCCCATCACGAACACGCGGTCGTCGGAGCGCATCTCCTCCGCCATCGCGTCGCGCAACGCCTCGCGCACGGTCATGCGGACCATCTCGGTGCCTTCCGGCACTTCGGGATCGACATGGGTGTCGACCACGGTGGCGACCAGATCGCGCGCGCCCGTTTCCATCTGCCTGGGCGCCTCCTCCACCCGGGCATTGCCCTCGGGCTCGGTCTTCTGGTCGCTCGGCTGTTCGACGGGCGGACCCTTGGGCGCGGGCGCGGCGGACGCATCCTCGTCCTCGCCGGCGATCAGCGCGATCACCGTGCCGACCTTCACGCCGTCGGTTCCCTCGGGCACGACGATGCTGGCGACGGTGCCTTCATCGACCGCCTCGAACTCCATGGTGGCCTTGTCGGTCTCGATCTCGGCGATCACGTCGCCGGATTTCACCTGGTCGCCTTCCTTGACGAGCCACTTGGACAAAGTGCCCTCCTCCATCGTCGGGGAGAGCGCGGGCATCTTCAGTTCAATCGGCATCTTCTCTCGCGCTCAATAAGTGTCGACGAGGACGTCGGTGTAGAGTTCGGACAGCTCCGGCTCGGGGCTCTCCTCGGCGAAGGCGGCGCTGTCGGCGACGATCTTGCGGATGTCCTTGTCGAGCGCCTTCAGCTGGTCCTCTCCCACGCCCTGCTCGGCCAGGATGCGGGCGAGATGGTCGATCGGGTCGGACTTGTCGCGGACCGACTGCACTTCCTCGCGCGAGCGGTATTTGGCCGGATCGGACATGGAGTGGCCGCGATAGCGATAGGTCTTGAGTTCGAGCAGGACCGGGCCCTTGCCGGACTGCACCCACTCCACCGCCGTCTCGGCCGCGCCGCGCACCGCCAAGACATCCATGCCGTCGACCTGGATACCGGGTATGCGGAAGCTTTCGCCGCGCTTGTACAGCTGGTCCTCGGCCGACGCGCGATTGACGCTGGTGCCCATGGCATATTGGTTGTTTTCGATCACGAAGATCACGGGCAGCTTCCACAGCTGCGCCATGTTGAAGCTTTCGTAGACCTGGCCCTGATTGGCCGCGCCGTCGCCGAAATAGACGAGCGCCACGCCGCCGTCGCCAGCATATTTGTGCTTGAAGCCCAGGCCGGCGCCGATCGACACCTGCGCGCCGACGATGCCGTGGCCGCCGTAGAAGCCATGTTCGACCGAGAACATGTGCATCGAGCCGCCCTTGCCCTTGGAAATGCCGGCGGCGCGGCCGGTCAGTTCGGCCATGATGACGTTCGGGTCAATGCCGTAGGCCAGCATATGGCCGTGGTCGCGATAGCCGGTGACGACGGAGTCACGCCCGACCTTGAGCGCGGACTGCAGGCCCACGGCCACCGCCTCCTGACCAATATAAAGGTGGCAGAAGCCGCCGATCAGGCCGAGGCCGTAGAGCTGGCCGGCCTTTTCCTCGAACCGGCGGATCAGCAGCATCTGGCGGTAAAATTCCAGCAGCTCTTCCGTGGTGCCTTCATAGGGCGTCGGTTCAGGCGGCCGTTCGCGGTTCGGCGTTGCCGGGGGCAAGGCCGCCTCGGCTGGGGACGGGGTCGTTTTAGCTGCTCGGGCCAAAGGAATCTCTCTCCTGAGGGCGCCACAAGGCGCTGCGGAACGCGTCCCTATAGGCGTGACCTGCCCGCCGCCGCAACGGCCAGTAACTGTAAGAAAGATTAGTCGAGCGGAATGATGCGGTCATTCGGGGCCACCTGCCCCGTCTGACGCCGTACCAGTTCGTCCGCATAATCGGGATCGACCCGGCCGGGCGCGAGCAGGCGGGCATGATGACGGAGGAGATCGCGCTGCGAATCAAGCCGCGCCAGAACTGCCTCACGCTCCCGCGCCTGGGTCTTGTAGCCGGCGAGCGACATGATCCCGTTCGGCCCTACGATCGCCGCGCCCGCGAAATAGGCGATCACCACCAGGGCGATGGCGGGCCCGATGGCGGACTTGAACAGGGGAAGAGTGGGACGCCGACTGATCATGGTATCCCGCAGGAGAATCATGTTTGAAGATCGGCTTCAAGCAAATTCTAGTTAACATTTGAAGAAACCGGACGAACGCCCGGCTCCGATACGGATCTTCAATGAAAACAGGGCGATCAGCGACCCGGCGGCAGAGCCCTGTTCGTCTGAACGGTGCCGGCCCGTGCCGCCAACTGCGGCAGCACAAACGGCGCGCGGACGCTGCCGTCGAGCAGTCTTTCCAGCATGCCTTGCCCCGCCTCCCAAGCACCCAGCCCCGAATCGGCATTGATATGACCCGTGCGATCAAGCAGCACGAACTCCGCCGCCCATCCGGCCGCAAGCTCGCGCGCCTTGTCCGCCTCGCACCAGGGATCGTCGGTGCTGCCGACCACCAGCGCGGGAAAGGGCAGCACCGCACGCGGCGCGGGCGCGAAACGGCGAAGGCGCGCATCCACGCCGGGCCGGTCCACGTCAGGCGGCGCCACCAAAAGGGCACCGACGACGTTGCCGCTCAACACCTGCCCCAACAAGGACGCCCACCAGACCACCGCATGACAGCCGAGGCTGTGCGCCACCAGCACAACGGGGCCTTGTGCCGCCGCCACCGCCTGGTCGATGCGGCTGATCCAGACATTGCGTTGCGGATCGTCCCATAGGCCCAGCTGGATGCGCAGGCAGTCATGCCGCTCGCGCTCCCACCGGCTCTGCCAGTGCGTCAGGCCCGAATTGCCCAGGCCTGGCACCAGCAGCGCCAAGGGAGACAGTTTCTGCTCTCCACCGAACATGCGCATCCTCCTTCAAGACCGCTTCTTTGTATTTCCTACTTTGACAGTAGGAAATACAATCCGGCTTGGGAGGTGCGTAGCTGGGCTTGTCCGCTTGGGTTTCAGCGCTTCAGCGCGGAACGCCCCGCATAACGGCCGATCGATCCCAGCTCCTCCTCGATCCGGATGAGCTGGTTATATTTGGCGAGCCGATCGGAACGTGCCAGCGAGCCGGTCTTGATCTGCCCACAGTTGGTCGCAACCGCCAGATCGGCGATGGTCGCATCCTCGGTCTCGCCCGAACGGTGCGACATGACGGCGGTGTAGCCGGCCCGCTGCGCCAGGCTGACGGCCTCCAGCGTTTCGGACAGGGTGCCGATCTGGTTCACTTTCACCAGCAGCGAGTTGGCCAGGCCCTTTTCGATGCCCTCGGCCAGGATCTTCGGGTTGGTGACGAACAGGTCGTCTCCGACGATCTGGATCTTGCCGCCCAGGCGATCGGTCAGCAGCTTCCAGCCGTCCCAATCCTGCTCGGCCATGCCGTCCTCGATCGACAGGATCGGATAGGCGCCGGCCAGTTCCGCCAGATAGTCGACCATCTCCGCCGGCGACAGCTTGCGCCCCTCACCTTCCAGGTCATAGACGCCGTTCTTGAAGAACTCGCTGGCGGCGCAATCGAGCGCGATCGCGACCTCCTCGCCCGGGCGGTAGCCGGCGGCCTCGATCGAGCTCATGATGAAATCGAGCGCTTCCTTGGGGCTTGCCAGGTTCGGCGCAAAGCCGCCCTCGTCGCCCACGGCCGTCGCCAGGCCCTTGTCGTGCAGCTTCTTCTTGAGCGTGTGGAACACCTCCGTGCCGCAGCGGACCGCTTCCAGCATGCTGTCGCTGCCGACCGGCACGATCATGAATTCCTGGAAGTCGATGGGATTGTCGGCATGGGCGCCCCCGTTGATGATGTTCATCATCGGCACGGGCAGCACATGGGCCGACACGCCGCCGACGTAGCGATAGAGCGGCAGGCCGCGCGCCTCCGCCGCCGCCTTGGCCACCGCCAGGCTGACGCCCAGGATGCCGTTCGCGCCCAGACGCTCCTTGTTCTCCGTACCGTCCAGCTCGATCATGACGCCGTCGACTTCGGCCTGGTCCTCGGCCTCCAGCCCCTCGACCGCTTCCGCGATCTCGCCATTGACCGCGTCCACCGCATCATCGACGCCCTTGCCGCCCCAGCGGCTCTTGTCGCCGTCGCGGCGCTCCACGGCTTCGCGGGTGCCGGTGGATGCACCGGAGGGCACGGCGGCGCGGCCGAAGCTGCCATCCTCCAGCGTGACATCCACCTCCACCGTGGGATTGCCGCGGCTGTCGATCACAGTGCGAGCGTGGACGTCGACAATCGCTGTCATGGGTCTTCCTTCCGGGTCTGAACGTATGGTGCGCGCTCTATCGGTGCGGGCAGCGGCTGGCAATAATATCGGATGTGACATGAAAACTGTGGGGCGGCGATGGAACGTGCCGTGCCACGCATGGTTGAACACCCGAAATTCAGGTCTTTGGAGAACCGGCATGGCCGCTGACAATCAGACGCTGCCCGAGGGCACCGACACCATCATCGCGGGCGCGGGCGTCGGCGATGATGATAGCGCATTCGACACGGGCACCGCCGCCGCCGACTTCACCTCCGCCTCCGCCACGAGCGGCGCGGCTGACGGAAACCGGTCCTCATCCACGGGATCGGACGGCGCCGACGCGCAGGGCGCCAGCGCGGATGGCGTGCGCGACCAGCTGTTCGGCCGTTACGAGGCCTTGCGCGGCCAGGCGGGCGACAAGGCGCGCGATTTGGTGCAGACCGGCAAGGACCGCGCAACTTCCGCGATCGACGATGTGGTCCGCATGATCGAAGATGCAGCGGCCGAGGTCGATGACAAGATCGGCAGCCAGTATGGCGATTACGCCCGCCGTGCCGCCGACGGCCTCAGCGGCTTTTCCGATAGCTTCAAGGACAAGGATGTCGACGAGCTGTTCGACCAGGCGCGCGCCCTGATCGCCAAGTCGCCAGCCGCCGCCGCCGGCATCGCCGCCGTGCTGGGCTTTGTCGCCGCCCGGATGGTCCGGTCCGGCCTGCCCGAAAATCCGGGCGCTTCCGCATCCCCCGCCGGCGATGCGTCGCAGGCGTGATCCGGCATCCCGCCCCCGCCGGAGAGGAGTCGCTGCGCGACCTGTTTGCGCGCGTCATCGACAACGGCAAGGCTTATGCCAAGGCCGAGGTGAACCTCGTCAAGGTCACGGTGTCCACCAAGACCAAGCTGGCGGTTCCGGCGATCGGCTTCTTCATCGCCGCCCTGCTGCTCGTGCAGGCGGCGCTGACGGTGCTTACCGCCGCTTTGGGCGCCTTGATCGCCTTGTGGCTGGGGTGGCCCGCCGGCTTGGCGATCGCGGCCTTGCTGGTGTTCGGCACCGCCGGTCTGCTGGCGTGGCTGGGCATCAAGCGATTGACGAGGGCGTTCCAATGAGTGCGCAGGATATTGCCAATGCCCGGCTGGAGGCCGCAGCCGCGCGCGAGCGGCTGCTGGGCTCCGCGCATGACCTGCAGGGGCGGCTAAATCCCTCGGTCCTCGCCAACCATGCCTGGGACGGCGCGCGCGACCGCGGCGAACAGGTGGCGGGTGAGGTAGGCCTGGTGATCGTGGAACGGCCGGTTGCGGCCGGTGCAGTCGCCGCCGGCGTGCTGGCGTTCCTGGCGCGCAGACCGATCTTCCGCATGCTCGGCCGCCTGACCGGCAGACGCAAGACATTCGACGGAGACAGAAAATGACCACGCAGGATCAACAGTCGAACACGGGCACGGGCAGCACCGATACGGTGGGCGACCGCGTGTCGGCCGCTTACGCCTCCGCCAAGGACCGGGCCGGCGAAACCGTGTCCGGCGCCGCGTCGCGGCTTGAGGCCAATCCGTTTGCCGCTCTGCTCGGCGGGATCGCGGTGGGTGCCGCTATCGGTGCCCTGCTGCCCCGCAGCGAACGCGAGCGCGCATTGCTGAACCCGCTCGGCTCGCGCCTGGGCGATGCGGCCCGTGCGGCGATCGATGCGGCACGCGACAGCGGCAAGCAGTCCTTTGCGGATTCGGGCTTCACCGGCGACCAGTTGCGCCAGCAGGTCAGCAAGCTCGTGGAACAGGCGCTGGCCGCCGCCGGCCAGGCCGGCACTGCCGCCGTGTCCGCCGCACGCGACACCGGCACGCAAGACACCGGCACGCAATAAGCCAGTTCAAGGCGCGTTCAGCGGGCGTACCCCAGGGTGCGCCCGCTTTCATTGGAGTATCAACATGACCTTTGTTCGCGGCGCCCTGGCGGCGCTGTCGCTGGCGGTGGCCACCGCCCTTCCGTTGATCACCGCGCCCGCGATGGCGGCGGTGGATACGTCCAACCCGCAGGGCTTCATTCAGACGCTAACCACCGACGGCTTTGCCGCGATGAAGGGCGACAAGGCGACGGCCAAGTCCAAGTTCCGTGCCCTGCTGGCACAGCATGTCGCCGTAGACCAGATCGGCGACCGCCTGATCCGCCGCTGGCTGCCGACCATCACGGCCCAGCAGAAGGCCGCCTACAAGGCCGCTCTGCCCGGCTATGTCGTGGGCACCTATGCCGATCGTCTGTTTGAATATGCCAGCGCCACGATCCGCGTCGTCCGCACGCAGCCGACCGCTGGCGGCGGGGCGGACGTATTCACGCAGGTGACCAAGCCCGGCAGCCAGCCGATCCCGGCGGTCTGGTCCGTCACCAATGTCGGTGGCCAGTGGAAGGTGCTCAACCTGCGCGTGGCCGGCATCAACGTCGCCATGGCGCAGGCCGCGGACTTCGACGCGGTGGTTCAGCGCCAAGGCTTCGACGCGCTGATTCGCATGATGAAGACGCGCGGCTGACGTTCAGCCCTTGAAACCCTCGCCCGCGGGCGGCAGGAGCAATGTCCATGAGCAAGATGCACCTGGTGTTCGGCGGGCGGGTCAAGGATCCGCGCACGCTTGAGTTCGAAGACCTCTCCACGATCGAGGTGGTCGGTTTCTATGCCGATTACGAAAGCGCGGAGAAGGCGTGGCGCGCGGCCGCGCAGCGCACGGTGGACGATGCGGAAATGCGCTTTGTGGTGGCGCACCTGCACAAGCTGCTCGATCCCGACCTGGGCGAGTAAAGATCGTTTTCGGTGCATCCGCCCGCACGGGCGGATGCACGTCTCTTGTCAGTCCGGATTTGCGCGGCCAGCGTCGAACCGCTCCATTTCATAGGCGATCGACGCTTCGACCAGATCCTCCCACATCGTGGCGACGATCGGCGTGGGCACGTCCATCCGTTCGGCCGCGGCCACGGCATTGGCGATCACCTGCGCCTTGCGCCCCTCGTCCCGTACCATGCCGCGCTCCGGCTTGATCCGGGCGGCGGCGCGCATGTAGCCGAACCGGCGTGCGAGCAGCGCCACCAGATCGCGATCCAGGGCATCCACCCCGGCGCGGACCTCCACCATGGTGGTGCAGGCGTCGGGATCGCGTATCTCTGTCATGGACAGCGCCATAGAGGGGCGCCGATCCCCGGCGCAACCGCCACGTGGCCACGACCTTGACTTGGAAGCGTCACATCGTCATAGGCGCGCCTTCGCAATTGGCCCCGCACATCCGGTGAAGCGGCGGCCCTGCTCTGTCCATCCTTGGAGAGGCGCAGCGCGGTTCCGGTATCCTGCATGGGGTTCGCCCCGGCACAACGCAATTGAAAGGACGACATCATGTCGAAGCGCTCCAGCGCCAAGTACAAGCTCGATCGCCGCATGGGCGAGAATATCTGGGGCCGTCCCAAGTCCCCGGTGAACAAGCGTGAATATGGCCCCGGCCAGCACGGTCAGCGCCGCAAGGGCAAGGTGTCGGACTTCGGCATCCAGCTCAAGGCGAAGCAGAAGCTGAAGGGCTATTACGGCGACGTCACCGAGAAGCAGTTCAAGAAGGCCTATACCGAAGCGTCGCGCATGAAGGGCGACACCGGTCAGAACCTGATCGGCCTGCTGGAGCGCCGCCTGGACGCACTGGTCTATCGCGCCAAGTTCGCGCCAACCATCTGGTCCGCGCGTCAGCTGGTCAGCCACGGCCACATCCGCGTCAACGGCGTGAAGTGCAACATCGCCAGCCGTCTGGTAAAGCCGGGTGACGAGATCACGCTGGGTTCCAAGGCACAGGAAATGGCGCTGGTGCTTGAGGCCCAGGGCCTGTCCGAGCGCGAGATCCCGGACTACGTGGCCGCCGACGGCACCGCCAAGGTCACCTTCATCCGCGTTCCCACGCTGGACGAAGTGCCCTATCCGGTGAAGATGGAACCGAACCTGGTGGTCGAGTTCTACTCGCGCTGATCGGCTTGCCGCTTCGGCGAACGACAAGGGGGCGGTCCTGCGGGGCCGCCCTTTTCGTATCTGCGCGCCATACCCCCGTGTTTTCACAACCGCGACCGCTTGCGCGCGCGGTGCCGACCCGCCATCTGGCGCGTCTGCCTATCAGGAGAGATGATCAGCGATGACCGTCCGCATGCCCGCCGAATGGACCCACCACGATGCCGTGTGGATCGGGTTCCCGAGCCACGCCGAATTGTGGGAGGACGATCTGTCCCCGGCGCAGCAGGAAGTGGCGGCATTCGCCCGCGCGGTTCATGCCGGCGGCAAGGGTGAAAAGGTCATCCTGGTCGCCAATGACGACGAAACCGCCAAGACCGCCATCGACCTTGCCGGCGACGTGGCCGAGGTGACGGTGCAGCCGTTCGGAGACATCTGGCTGCGCGACACCGGCGCGATCGTCACGACCGGATCGGACGGACGCCGCGCGGCGCGGTTCGGCTTCAACTGGTGGGGCGGCAAATATCACCTGCCCGGCGACGAAGCAGTCGGCGCGCGGCTGGCCGAGGCGGCCGGGCTGGCGGTGGACACGCATGACTGGGTGCTGGAAGGTGGCGCGATCGACGTGGACGGCACCGGCCTGGCCGTCACGACCGAGCAATGCCTGCTCAATCCCAACCGCAATCCGGACCTGACGCGTGCGGAGATCGAGCGCGGGCTGCGGGATGGGCTGGGCATCGACCGGCTGCTCTGGCTGGGTGACGGCCTGGCGAACGATCATACCGATG
Organism: uncultured Sphingomonas sp.; assembly: GCF_934560975.1. GTDB lineage: Bacteria > Pseudomonadota > Alphaproteobacteria > Sphingomonadales > Sphingomonadaceae > Sphingomonas_I. The sequence goes on from NZ_CAKTFO010000002.1 coordinate 23,627, forward strand.
GCCATGTCGACAATCTCGCCCGCTTCGTCGGTCCGAACCGATTGGCCCTGCCTGAACCCGCCGAGCATGACCCCAATGGTGACGTCTATCGCGACGCCGTCCAACGCGCGGAGGCGTTCGGGGTGGAGGTGGTCCGCCTCCCCTCGCCTGGCCTGGTCGAGGTGGACGGCGAGGCGATCCCCGCCTCCTACATGAACTTCTACATCGGCAACGCGGCCGTCGTGGTGCCGATCTATGGCGCCCCCAACGACGATGTTGCGGTGGAGGCGGTGCAGGCCTTGTTCCCGGACCGGATTGCGGTGGGCTTGCGCGCCGACCACATCCTGACCGGTGGCGGCAGCTTCCACTGCATCAGCCAGCAGGTGCCGAGCGCCTGACCCCCTCGCCTGCCACGGAGCCACAGCTTTGACCCAGATCACCGTCGCCGCGATCCAGCTCGCCTTTTCGAGCGACATCGACACCAACATCGCCAAGGTATCGGAGCGCGTCCGCGAGGCGGCGGCGCAAGGCGCGCAGGTGATCCTGCCCCCCGAATTGTTCGAGGGCGAATATTTCTGCCGCGTCGAGGATGAAGGCCTGTTCGCCAACGCCAAGCCGACCACCGAGCACAAAGCTGTCACGGCGATGCAGGCGCTGGCGGCCGAGTTGAACGTGTCGATCCCGACCAGCTTCTTCGAGGCGGACGGCCCGCATCATTACAATTCGCTGGCGATGATCGGCCCCGACGGCACAATCCAGGGCGTGTATCGCAAGAGCCACATTCCCGATGGCCCCGGCTATGAGGAGAAATTCTATTTCCGGCCGGGCAATACGGGGTTCAAGGTGTGGGACGGTCCGGCCAAGCTGGGTGTCGGCATCTGCTGGGACCAATGGTATCCCGAAACGGCGCGCGCTTTGATGTTGATGGGCGCGGAAGTCCTGTTCTACCCCACCGCGATCGGCAGCGAGCCGCACGACACCAGCCTCGACACGGCACGGTTGTGGCGGCGGGCGATGGTGGGCCATGCGGTTTCCAACGTGGTGCCCGTGGTGGCCGCCAATCGCGTCGGCACGGAGCATGGCCAGACTTTCTACGGCACCAGCTTCATCACCGACGAACGCGGCGACATATTGGCCGAGCTGGACCGCGACGAGGAAGGCGTGATCGTCGCCACGCTCGACCTCGATCGGGTGAAGCGCCACCGCGCCGCCTTCGGCTTTTTCCGCGATCGCCGGCCGGAATTGTACGGCCGCCTGACGCAGGACGTCTGATGGCGCGCATCGCCTGGCTGAACGGCGACTATCTGCCGCTGGCCGACGCGCGCATCTCGCCGCTGGATCGCGGTTTTCTGTTCGCGGACGGCATCTATGAGGTCACGGCGGTGCTGGACGGACGGCTGGTGGATTCGGCGGCGCATCTGGCGCGGCTGCAACGCTCCGCCGGTGAAATCGGCCTGTGCCTGCCTGTAACCTTTGACGAGCTGGAGGCGATCGAGCGTGAGCTGATCCGCCGCAACGGCCTGGATCAGGGCACCACCTATCTTCAACTCACGCGCGGCACGGCGGCGGAGCGGGATTTCCACGCGGACGACGATCTCGCCCCGACCCTGTTCCTCTACACGCAGGCCAAGGACATTATCGGCAATCCGGCGGCGCGGACCGGTGTCGCGGTGGTGACCACGCCCGATCTGCGCTGGGCTCGGCGGGACATCAAGAGCGTCTCGCTGCTGGCGCAGGTCCTTGCCAAGCAGGTGGCGCATGATGCCGGCGCGTTTGAAGCGTGGCTGGTCGAGGACGGCCATGTGACGGAGGGCTCCTCCTCCTCCGCCCTGATCCTGACCGCCGATGGCGCGCTCGTCACCCGCCCGAACAGCCACGCCATCTTGCCCGGCTGCACCCGCGCCGCCGTACAGGTGCTGGCCGAACAACATGGCCTGCGATGGGAAGAACGGCTCTTTACCGTGGAGGAAGCATTGATGGCGCGCGAGGCGATGCTGACCAGCGCCTCCAACTTCGTGCTACCCATCATCAGCATCGATGGCCACGCCATCGGCGACGGTCGTCCTGGTCCCGTCGCGGAGCGGTTGCGGGGCGTGTATATCGAGACGGCGCGGGCGCAGAACTGACCGGGTGACGGCTGGAGGCCGGCGCATAACCGCCGCGCCGCTACCCCCTGCGGCCCCGTCACGCTACAGCGCAAGGGTGCATGTCTACGCGCTCGCCCTCGGTTCCAACCGGCCGCATGGTCGGCACGGCCCGCCGGCTCGCGTGCTGGCGGCCGCGCTCGCCACGCTGGAGGCGGAGGGGGTCGGCATCCGCGCCGCCGCTCCGGTCATCCACACCGCCCCCCACGGCCCCTCTTCGCGCCGCTTCGCCAACAGTGCAGCCTTGGTGCGGAGCAACCTTGCCCCGCTGGACCTGCTGCGCCTGCTGAAACGGATCGAGCGGCTGTTCGGGCGGCGTCCCGGCCGGCGCTGGGGCGCGCGCGTGCTCGATCTCGACATCCTGTTGTGGAGCGGCGGCGAGTGGCGGACGCGGACGCTCGTCATTCCCCACCGCTCGCTCGCCACGCGCCGCTTCGTGCTGGACCCGCTGGTCCGGATCGCGCCGGGCTGGCGAATCGACGGCCACACCGTCGCCCACGCGCACGCACGGTTGACCCGGCCGCGTCCGAGCCATAGGAGCCGTGGCGGATCGGGTCCGTAGCTCAGTCGGTAGAGCAAGCGACTTTTAATCGAGAGGTCCCGGGTTCGAGCCCCGGCGGACCCACCACTCGACAGCCGGTATTGCTTGGCGGCGCTGCTCCGGGCCATGTAGCGGCATGGCACAGGACATCACGACGGATCAGGTTACGCCGCCCACCCGCTGGTGGACCCACATCTATGTTCAGGTCCTGATCGCGATTGTCGCAGGGATCATCGTCGGACAGGTCTGGCCGAATGCCGGCGTCGCGTTGAAGCCGCTGGGCGACGGCTTCGTGAAGCTGGTGCGGATGATCATCGCGCCGGTCATTTTCCTGACCATCGTCGGTGGGATCGCGCATCTCCGCCAATTGGGTGCGTTGGGGCGCATCGCCGGCAAGGCCTTCGCCTATTTCCTGACCCTTTCCACCCTGGCGCTGATCCTGGGCCTGGTGATCGCCAACCTGGTGCAACCCGGGGCAGGCCTGAACGTCGATCCGGCCAGCCTGGACGCGAGCCGCATTGCCACCTACGCGGCCAAGGCGCATGACGAAAGCCTGGTGAGCTTCCTGCTCGCCATCATCCCCGATACCATCCTGTCGCCGCTTGCGGGCGGTGAGATCCTGCAGGTTCTGTTCGTCGCCATCCTCAGCGGCATTGCCATCGCGCTCGTGGGCGAGCCGGCCGAACCTCTGCTGCGCGTCATCGCCGCGGCAGAGGCGGTGGTGTTCCGGCTGGTGTCGATCCTGATGCGGGCGGCGCCGGTGGGGGCATTCGGGGCGATGGCCTTCACCATCGGCGAATATGGCGTCGGCGTGCTCGCCAACCTGGCGGGACTGGTCGCCACCTTCTACCTGACGTCCCTGCTGTTCGTGCTGATAGTGTTGGGGCTGGTGGCGCGGGCGGCAGGTTTCTCCATCCTGCGGCTGCTGCGCTACCTGGCGCCAGAACTGCTGCTGGTGCTTGGCACATCGTCGTCGGAGGCAGCTCTGCCCAACCTTATCAAAAAGATGGAGCAGGCCGGGTGCGCGCCCGGCATCGTCGGGCTGGTGGTGCCGACCGGCTACAGCTTCAACCTGGACGGCACCAACATCTACATGACGCTGGCGGCCTTGTTCATCGCGCAGGCGTGCAACGTCCACCTCTCGATCGGACAGCAATTGCTGCTGCTGGGCGTGGCCATGCTGTCGTCCAAGGGCGCGGCGGGGGTGACCGGCGCGGGCTTCATCACCTTGGCGGCGACCTTGGCGGTGGTGCCGGCGGTACCGGTCGCGGGCATGGCGCTGATCCTGGGGGTGGACCGCTTCATGAGCGAGTGCCGCAGCCTGACCAACTTCGTCGGCAATGCCGTCGCCACGGTGGTGGTTGCGCGCTGGGAAGGCGCACTTGATCGCGAGAAGCTGGATGCGGCGCTAGGACGCAGGCGCCCCGTTGCCGCCTGATCCGTCCGAGAAACGGGCGGCTTCGGCCGCCTTCCATTGTTGGTGCAGGGCGTCGCGTGGCAGGGCGAGGCCGATCGTGCGCATCAGGGTCAGCCATCCGTCCGCAAGCACCGCCGCCTGCGCCTGCACTGGCGACGGCGGCTGATCGTCGATCCAGTCCTTCAGCGACACGGAATTGGTCGCGAGCAGGACCACAGCAGCCAGCGCGATCACGATGCTGGTCCAGCCGAGCCCGCCGACATCCTCGATCAGCGGTTCCGGCAGGTCGACCGGCGATGGCGTCTCCTTCGGCATCTCCGCTCCTCAGAACTGGTAGTAGATGAAGGGCGCAACCCCTTCAAAGCGCATGGCGTCGATCAGCATGATGGCGATGCCGGCCAGCACGCCCAAGGCCGGCGCCGGCGCCTCCCGTAACACCATGGCGACGCGCTGTCCCAGCTGCGGCGGGGTGAAGTGGATCGCCATGCCGAACAGGATCAGCACGAGCGCGAGCGGCGTCAGCACGGCGCTGTCCATGCCCCCGCCCGCCAGCCCGCCGAGAAAAGCGAGCGCGCCGTCGAAGCTGTCCGAGCGGAAGAAGATCCAGCCGATCACCACGATGTGGAAGGTCATCAGCCAGCCGAGCAGGCGCGGCGCATGCGGCAACCATTCCGGCCGATGGCGATCCCATACACGTTCCAGCGCCAGTACGCCGCCATGCAGACCGCCCCAGATCACGAACGTCCACTTGGCGCCGTGCCAGAAGCCGCCCAGCAGCATGGTCAGCATCAGATTGGCGCATTGCCGCGCAAAGCCCCGCCGATTGCCGCCGAGCGCACCGATATACAGGTAATCGCGCAGCCAGCTGGACAGGCTGATATGCCAGCGCCGCCAGAAATCCTGGAGCGACACCGCCCGATAGGGCTGGTTGAAGTTGAGCGGGAAGCGGTAGCCGAGCAAAGCGGCCAAACCGATCGCCATGTCGCTATAGGCCGAAAAGTCGCAATAGATCTGCACCGCATAGCCATAGGCGGCGGCGATCAGGTCCAGCCGCGAATGGGCGGCGGGATCGAAGAATACCGGATCGACCAGCCCGGTCGACAGCTCCGACGCGATCACCGCTTTCTTGAACAGGCCCCACACGATCAGGACGAGGCCCATCGACGCCATGTCGCGGGTCAGGCGCGGGCTCTGCGCGAATTGCGGCAGCAGGTCGGACCCGCGCACGATCGGCCCCGCCACCAGATGCGGGAAGAAGGACATGAGCAGGGTCACGTCCAGCAGCTTGGCCGGCTCCAGCCGCTCGGCATGGACGTCCGCCAGATAGGACATGCCCTGGAAGGTGAAGAAGGAGATGCCGACCGGCAGCACCACCTCCATCAGCGGCAGGTCGCGCGTAAAGCCCGCCGCGGCCAATATGTCGCCCAACTGCTCCAGGAAGAAGCCGTAATATTTGAAGAAGCCCAGCATCACCAGGTTCAGCACCACGCCGGCTATCAGGATCGCCTTGCGCCGCGCCGGATCCCAATCGGGCGTGGCGACGATCAACCGCGCCGTGCCCCAGTTGAGGAAGGCCGATGCGATCAGCAGGGCGACAAAGCGCCAGTCCCACGCGCCGTAAAAGACCCAGCTTGCCAGCAGCAGCAGGATCTTGCGCCATTCGTTGGAGCGGTTGACGCTCCACACCAGGGTGTAGACGACGAGAAAGAACAGCCCGAAGCTGAGGGTCGGGAACAGCATGTGCTAGCGCCGCGCCGCCGCATCGAGATCGCCCTGTAGCCGCTTGGCCAGTTCATGCCCGCCGGCGCTGGTATAATGGACGTAATCGCCCCGCATCAGCGCCGGGCTGGCATGGACCCATTGGTCGGCCGAGCAGCGCCCGCCCATCGCGCGTTCCCAATCCCAATAGCCGACGTTGAGTTGCGCCGCGACACGGCGCTGCACGTCGCGCACGCCCTGCAGGGCGGCGGGTGGGAACAAGGGCCCACGGCTGGCTCCGCTCTCGCCGGTGGAGGCCGGAGGACGCGGCGCGGCCGGCGCGGCTTCCGCCGGGGCATCGCCCGCCCCTACGGAATTGCGCAGCCGGTCCATGATCGACCCGATCACACTCGGCTGCGGGGCGGATACGGGCGCGGACACCGTGCCGCAATACGCGGCGGGCTGGCCGGCCATGTTGCCGCGCACCGCGTCACGCCGGCTCAGCGCGTCCGGCGCGCCTAGCAGCAGGATCGGCACGTTGCCGGCGATGCGGCGCAGGCGACCGATCTGGGTGCGCAAGGTAACTTCATACTCGAACGTGTTGAAACGCGGGGCGAAGCCCTCGTTGGTGCCGAACGCGACCACGATCAGGTCGGGGCGGTAGGCACGCAGTTCCTCCGTGATGACGGCGTCATCGGTGCGCGCGAAATGCACCAGTTGCGATCCCACCACGCCCAGATTGGACACGGTCACGCCCTTGTCGGAGCGGAACGTGCCCCACGACGTGATCGTCACCGGTCCGCCCTGAACGGTCAGGTCGGCGCCGGTCGTGGGTGCGTCCAGCGACACCGTGCGGCATTCGGGACGGATCGTGACGGACGACAGGTCGAACGTGATGCTGGCCGTTGCCGCGCGCAGCAGCAGGTTGCCCGACCCCGGCCGCGCGATCGCGCACACGGTGAAACGGTCGAACGCCTGATAGGGGTCCGCCTGGACCGACATGGTCGCGCCATCCTGCTGGCTGGTCAGGCTGAACGCGCTGAGACCGAGCGGGGGATTACCCGTGGACCAGTTCGCGCCGAAGTCGGACGCGATCCGCCAGCCAGGCGACATCGCCACCTGCACCCCGCGCGTGATGTAGCCGTCATAGGGCCGGCCGGGAGGCAGCACGCCGCGCCCCCCGCCGCCATAGCGGCCCTGCAGCATTTCCCGCCACGCGCCGGTGATCGCATCGCCCGCGCTGTGGCTGTCGCCGACCTGGAGGATGTGGACCGGCCGGCCGGTGCCCGCCTGCAACCGCGCCAGCTTGTCGAAATAGGGATGCAGCGCCCCCGGCTGGCACAAGGATCCAATGCAGGCGCTGGCGCCCAGGGCCGCGGCGGCGACGATGCTCACGCCCCCTCCCCCTTGGCTGCGGCGGCGGTGGCGCGAATGCGGCCGGCCAGCCCCTTGGTCACGCGGATATAGCCGTTCATCGACATGTGAACGCCGTCCCCTGCCCGGAACAGCTTGGGCGATCCGTCCGCATCGCGATAATAAGCCTGATATTTGCCGTCCGCGTCGGTCGTCAGCGGGCGAATGTCGATATAGGGCACGCCCAGCTGCCCCATCAGCCTCTTGTAGAAGCTGTCCATCGCCTGCGTCTGTCCGTCGAACGCGGGATCGCGCATCACGGGCAGGCCGACCCAATAGACCGCGGCACCATGCCGCCGCAGCATGGTGACGTAGTTGGTCACGCGCTGGCCGATCACCTGCTGCCAATATGTGCTCATCAACGCGCCGCAATGGCCGCCGTCGCACACGCCCTGCGCGTCATTGGCACCGAAGGAGATCACCGCGACATCCACGTCGTCGCCGGCGATCTGCTGCTCGTCATGCTCTTCCAGGTTGAGCCGGCGATAGCGGGTGAAGCCGGTCGACTGCTGCGAATATTTGGTTACGCGAAAGCCGTCCTTGGCGGGCAGCAGCCGGTACAGCGCCGACCAGACACCGTCGCCGAAACTGTCGCCGAACACGCCGACGCGCACCGCGCCACCCTGCCGCACGCTGTCCGCCAGCTGCGCCGAAGGGCGATCAACCGTCGCCGGGGCGTTGGCCGGTTCCGCGACTGTCGCCGTTTCGGCCGGTGTCTCCGGCTCCGGCTTCCGATCGGCAGGGGTTTCGGGGGCCGCCGGCGCCGTGGGCGGAGGGGGGGCTATCGCTGCCGGTGCATCCACGATCGGCGCGGCCTCCGGGCTGGCCATCTGCACCGGCTCCTGCGCCTTGTCCGCGAAGGCATAGCCTATCGCCGTCCCGGCAGCGACGCCGAGGAACAGAACGAGGGTACGGTCGGCTAGGAACTGAACAGGCTTCATCGGTGACCATCGAATTGCAGAGGCAGGATCGGATTGGCAAGGGGCATGGCCGGGCTTTGCGACCAGACGGTCAGCCTCCTCCGCGAGTGCGCGCCTGGGGATAGGTGCCGAGCACGCGCAGCCACTTGGTGTGGAAGCGAAGCTCCTCCAGCGCGCGGCCGAGCGTGGCGTCCTCCGGCCCGCCCTCCACATCGCAATAGAATTGGGTGGCGGCGAAGCTGGCGCCCCGCTGATAGCTTTCCAGCTTGGTCAGGTTGACCCCGTTGGTCGCAAAGCCGCCCAGCGCCTTGTACAAGGCAGCCGGCACGTTGCGCACCTCGAACACGAAGCTGGTCATCAGCCGGTCGCCGGTTGCCGCCCTGGCCTCCCGCGCCAGCATGACGAAGCGGGTGGTGTTGTCGGCGCTGTCCTCCAGCCCTTCGGCCAGCACGGACAGACCGTAGAGGTCGGCGGCCAGGCGCGGCGCGATCGCGGCCAGGTGCGGATCGCCCAACTCCGCCACCACCGCCGCCGCGCCTGCCGTGTCCGCATAAGCGACCGGCCTGATCCCGCGCGCGCGCAGCCAGTGGCGGCACTGCCCCAGCGCCTGGGGATGGCTCATCGCCTCCCGCACCTCCGCCCCGCTTGCCTCTGCTCCGCCCTGGCCCATCAGGCAGTAGCGGATCGGCATGAAATGTTCGGCGGTGATCGACAGGCCGGACTCCGGCAGCAGGAAGTGGATGTCGGCCACCCGGCCATGCAGGCTGTTCTCGATCGGGATCAGCGCCTGCCCGGCCCGGCCCTCCTTCACCGCGTCCAGCGCGTCTTCGAAGCTGAAGCACGGCAAGGGCAGCGCGCCCGCCATCGCCTCCAGCGCGGCGATGTGGCTGTTGCAGCCGGGTGCGCCCTGGAACGCGACGGCGCGCGCGGGGTCTGCGGTGGCGGCTTCGGTCAGCGCGGCGACCAGCGCGCGCGCGGGGGCGGGATAAGTCTCCATGATAGGGCGTGGCGCTTAGTGGCCGATCCGTACTGTCGCAAGCCGTGCAAGGGACACGGTGGATCGTCCGCTTGCGGGCTTGCACAACCCCCTTTAAGAAAATGCATTCCGCGAGTGTCGGCGGGCTTGCAGATCCACAAGGTCAGGAAACGGCATGAACGATCGCGCGAACACCATTGCAGGCTGGGCGCTTGGAGCCGGCATTGCGGCATTGGGTCTGACGATCGTCACCGGAGAATATTTCAGGGCCGAGCGTCCCGAAAAGATGGGCTACACCGTCGAGGGCGTCGAGCAGGAAGCCGGCGAGGCCGCCGCCGAGGAAAAGCCGTTCGCCTTCTACATGTCGCAGGCCGACGCGCAGAAGGGCGCGGACGTGTTCAAGAAGTGCACCGCCTGCCACAATGCCGACCAGGGCGGGCCGAACGCGCTTGGCCCCAATCTGTGGAACGTCGTGGGCGATCCGGTGGCGCAGGGGCGCGGCGGCTTCGCCTTTTCGGATGCCTTGAAGAGCAAGGGCGGCACCTGGACCTTTGGCACGCTGGACCCCTGGCTGAAAAGCCCCAAGGCGTTCGCGCCGGGCACGAAGATGACCTTCGCCGGCCTGTCCAATCCGCAGGACCGCGCCAACGTCATCGCCTACCTCAACCAACAGGGCGACCATCACCTGCCGCTCCCGCCCGCCCCGTCCGCCGGCGCCGACAGCCCGGACAAGGCCGCGGCCGAGGGCAAGGATGCCGCCCAGAAAGCGGCGAACGAACCCGTCCAGACGGAGGCGCAGGCCGCCAAACAGCCCAAGGGCAATGTCGCCGGAGAGGCCGCGCCCGCCACGTCCGGCCGGCAGAAGGATCGCCGCGAATAGCCGACCCGCCTGAACCGGCCTTATCCAGCCGCCAGACCCACCCAGACACCAGCAAGCCGGCGCGTGCCGGTACGAGCAAGCGAGTTCATGTCCGATCCCAACGTAACCGGCCCCGCCACATCCGCCGCCCCCCTGTCCGACCCGACGACGATCCGCCGCCTGTACGGCCGCCGCACCGGCCATAAATTGCGTGCCGGCCAGGCCGCTCTGGTGGAGCAATTGCTGCCGAAGCTGGCGGTGCCGGAGAACAGCCCACTCGACAGCCGGACGCTGTTCGGGGATGACCGGCCGCTGGAACTGGAAATCGGCTTCGGTCGCGGCGAGCATCTCGCGGTACAGGCGGCAGCCCGGCCGGACCATGGCTTTATCGGCTGCGAACCCTTCCTCGACGGTGTCGTCGGCCTGCTGATGCAGATCGAGGAGCGCGGGCTCACCAACGTGCGCATCCACATGGGCGACGCGCTGGACGTGATAGAGCGGCTGCCGGCCGCCAGCCTGTCGCGCGCCTACCTGCTGCACCCCGATCCCTGGCCCAAGGCGCGCCATGCCAAGCGCCGGTTCATGAACAAGGGCCCGATCGACCTGGTGGCCGAGCGGCTGATCCCCGGCTGCGAGTTCCGCTTCGGCACCGACCATCCGGTCTATTGCCGCTGGGCGATGATGGTGATGGGCCAGAACCCGCATTTCGGCTGGCTGGCGGAAACGCCCGCCGACTTCCTCCACCGCCCCGCCGACTGGCCGGAAACCCGCTACGAAGCCAAGGCTCGCCGGCTCGGCCATGAGGTGTGGTACTTCCGCTACCTGCGGGGGTGACGCGGCAAAGGGATCGCGTTGGCGGCTGACGTTCAGTGTGCCGCGGGGAGACGGAGCCGCACCAGCAGGCCGCCCAGATCCTCGCTTTCTTCCAGCTGCACGGTGCCGCCGTAAATCTCCGCCACGTCGCGGACGATCGCCAGGCCCAGCCCGGTGCCGGGCTTGCCCGTGTCCAGGCGTGCGCCGCGACCGAAGATCGACTGGCGCTGTGCCTCCGGGATGCCGCTGCCATCATCCTCGACCACGATCTCCACGAAGCCCTGTTGCGGCGGCTCCACCGTGACGAAGACGCGTCCGCCGCCATATTTCGCGGCATTTTCGACGATGTTGCCGATCAGTTCGTCCAGGTCCTGGCGCTCCACATGCACCCGCACCGCGCGGTCGCCGGTCAGATCGATGGTGGAATCCGGGTAGAGGCGGCTCAAGGCCCGCTCGACCGAATCAAGGCTCGGCCAGACCGGGGCGACGCTCTGCCCCGACGCGCGGCGTCCCACCGCGCGGGCGCGGGCAAGATGGTGATCGACCTGGCGGCGCATGGTGGTCGCTTCGCGGATCACCGTATTGCACAGGTCCGCACTGTCGGCGCTCGCCTCGTTCATGATCACCGTCAGCGGCGTCTTGAGCGCATGGGCAAGATTGCCGGCATGGGTGCGCGCCTCCTCCGCCTGGCGCTCATTGTGAGCGAGCAGGTCGTTCAACTCCTCCACCATCGGGGCGATCTCGACCGGCAGGCGGGTGTCGACGCGTGCCGCCCGGCCGACGCGCACCGCCGCGATCTGCCGCCGGACGGCCCGTAGCGGCCACAGGCCGAAGGTCGCCTGCAAGGCCGACATGATGATGAGGCCCAGTCCGAGAATGGCGAAGGACCGGATCAGCGTCTTGCGCAGCACCCCAATGTAATCGTCCAGCGCCAGGCGATCCTGCGCCACCTGAAACCGCCACATCACCGGCGATCCCGGCAGACGGACGCTGCGTTCCATGATCCGCAGCGGCTGATCCGGAAACTCGTCGCTGTCGTAGATGTGGAGGCCTTCGTCCGGCGGCCCGGTATGTCCCGCCAACGCCCGATCCCACAGCGAGCGCGACCGGAACGGCTCATGTCCGCGACCTGACACCTGATAGTAAAGCCCGGAGCTAGGCTCCAGAAAACGTTGATCTCCCAACGGCCGGGTGAACCGCACCTCCCCGACCGGATCGATCTCGGCCGAGGCGATCATCGCCGACAGCACATATTGCAGCTGCGCGTCGAAATTGCGGGTGATGGCAGTGTTGAGCACGCGATCGAGCGCGATCCCACCGCCCAACAGCAGCAGCAGGATCCACAAAGCGGCGATGCCGAACATGCGGCGGGTCAGCGACCCCGTCGTCTCGCGGGTCTGGCGGGCCGGCGCACTGCCCGCCTCGCCGACCTTGAGCGGCCGTCCGAATATCAGCCGCATCCAGTTGGCCGGGATCTCCAGCCAGCGCGCGCGCGCCGGCACGTCCATCTCAGGCGGGCTCGTCGAGGCTATAGCCCAGGCCACGGATGGTGGTGATCACATCAGCGCCCAGCTTCTTACGGATGCGCGTAACGAACACCTCGATCGTATTGGAATCACGGTCGAAATCCTGATCGTAGATATGCTCGATCAGCTCGGTCCGGCTCACCACCTTGCCCTTGTGGTGCAACAGGTAGCTGAGCAGCTTATACTCCTGCGCGGTCAGCTTCACCGGCTCGCCCGCCTTGGTCACCTTGCCGCTGCGCGTGTCGAGCCGGATGTCGCCCGCCAGCAACTCGGACGAACTGTTGCCCGATGCGCGGCGGATCAGCGCGCGCAGTCGGGCGATCAGCTCCTCGGTCTGAAACGGCTTGGCCAGATAATCGTCCGCGCCCGCATCCAAGCCGGCCACCTTGTCGGACCAGCTGTCGCGCGCGGTCAGCACCAGCACGGGCATGGTCTTGCCCTCCTTGCGCCAGCGGTCGAGCACGGTCAGCCCGTCCACCTCCGGCAGGCCCAGATCGAGCACCACGGCATCGTAATTCTCGGTGGAGCCGAGATAATGCCCGTCCTCGCCATCGGTGGCGAGGTCGATGGCGTAGCCCGCCCCTTCCAGCGTCGCCCGCAATTGGCGGCCGAGATTGGGTTCGTCCTCGACGATCAGCACGCGCATCCTAAACTATCTCCGTTCCGCTCAACGATGGACCCCGATGATGGATCATCGTAGCGCACCGCGAATATGAACGTTCCGGCCGCGCTTCAATATCCCGAGCGACCGACCACCTGCCCGGTGCGGCCGTCCACGTCGACAAAGATCACCGATCCGCCGCGCATGAACTTGAGCCGGTACACGCCCGAACCGGGATCGAAATCGGGCCCGAGATAGTCCGCCCCGCGCATGGACGGCACGATCCGGCTTTCGATCTGGCGCAGCGGCATGATCTGACCGGCCCGGCGCGCGGCGAAGGCCTCGTCCTGGTCACGGCGACGCCAGTCGCCACGATCGGCGTCGGCCGAACAAGCGGCGCCCACGGCCACAAGAGCGACGGCGGCGGTCAGGAAATGCTTCATGGTCATCCTTATGCTTGCCTACCGGGACCGCATTGAACAGGCAGTGAATGCTTTCGACGCGGGGCGATAACGGCAATCCCACCGTCCTGTTGCACGCCGGCAACGCGGCAGGTGCTTGGCAGGACGGCTTTGTGCGCCTAGCTCGCCCCCATGGCAGCACCCATTCTCGCGTTTGAAGACCTCGGCATCGTGCAGGGCAGCGGCTGGCTGTTCCGGCATATCGACCTGCACATGATGCCGCGCGACCGGCTGGCCCTGATCGGCCGCAACGGCGCCGGCAAGACCACCATGCTGAAACTGCTGGCCGGGCGGATCGACGCGGATGAAGGCCGCCGCACCGTGGTGCCGGGCACCCGCGTCGTGCTGCTGGAGCAGGATCCGGACATGACCGGCCACGCCACCCTGCATGACTGGGCCCTGAGCGGCACCGATACCCCCACGCCCTATGAGGTGGAGGCGATCGCCAGCCAGCTCGGCATCGACCTGATGCGCGACGCGCAGACCGCCAGCGGGGGCGAGCGCCGCCGCGCCGCGATCGCGCGGGCCCTGGCGCAGGACCCGGACGTGCTGTTTCTGGACGAGCCGACCAACCATCTCGACCTCGCCGCGATCGACTGGCTGGAGGATTGGCTCAGCCGCTTCCGTGGGGCGTTCGTGGTCATCAGCCACGACCGGACCTTCCTGACCAAGCTGACCAAGAGCACGTTGTGGCTGGATCGCGGGGCGATGCGCCGGGCGGAGATCGGCTTCGGCGGGTTCGAGGCCTGGACCGAGCAGGTTCATGCCGAGGAGGCGCGCAATGCCGAACGGCTCGACGCCAAGCTGAAGATCGAGGAGCATTGGCTGCAGCGCGGCGTCACCGCCCGGCGCGCGCGCAACGAAGGGCGCAAGGCCAAGCTGATGGAGATGCGGGCCGCGCGCGCCAACATGATCGGGCCGCAGGGCGCGGCCAAGCTGGTCACCGCCAGCAACGACAGCAAGACCAAGGTGGTGATCGACGCGGAAGGCGTGACCAAGCATTATGGCGACCGCGCCATCATCCGCGACTTCACCTTTCGCGTGACGCGAGGCGACCGCATCGGCGTGGTCGGCGCGAACGGCGCGGGCAAGACCACCTTGCTCAAGCTGCTGACTGGGGAGATCGCGCCGGACGAAGGCACGGTCAGGCTCGCCAAGACATTGGACGGCGTGATCATCGACCAGCAGCGCAAGCTGATGTCGCCGGAAAAGCGCATCCGCGACGTGCTGGCCGATGGCGGCGACTGGATCGAGGTGCTGGGCGTCAAGAAGCACATTGCCGGCTACCTCAAGGAGTTCCTGTTCGACCCCAACATGGTGGATGCGCGGGTCGGCACCTTGTCGGGCGGCGAACGTTCGCGCCTGCTGCTCGCCCGCGAATTCGCGCGCCATTCCAACCTGCTGGTGCTGGACGAGCCGACCAACGATCTGGACCTGGAAACGCTGGACCTGCTGCAGGAAGTCATCTCAGACTATGACGGCACGGTCCTGATCGTCAGCCACGACCGCGACTTCCTGGATCGCACGGTAACGGTGACGCTCGGTCTCGACGGTTCGGGCAAGGTGGACATCGTCGCCGGTGGCTATGCCGACTGGGTGCGGCAGCGCGGCGTCCGTCCCGAGTTGAAGGCGGCACCCACACCCAAGGCGGAGCCGGTCGCCGCCAAACAGGCCCGCACCAAGCTCAGCTACAAGGACCAGCGCGACCTAGACATGCTGCCGGGCGAGATCGAGAAGATCGAGGCATCGATCGTCCGGGACGAGGCATTGCTGGCCGATCCCGAACTCTATGCGCGCGACCCGGCCCGCTTCAACGGGCTGATGACCGGGCTGGAAACCGCGCGCCGCCGCAAGGAGGAAGCCGAACTGCGCTGGCTGGAACTAGCGGAAATGGCCGAAACGCTAACCGGCTGACGGCGCGCGTGCGGGGCGGGAGGTGGCGTAGGAAATCGCCCAGATCACCAAGCCGCCCAGCGCCAGCGCGCAGCCGACCAGCCCGGTGGAGGTCCAGCCATAGCCGGCCGAGATCGCCAATCCGCCCAGCAACGGGCCCAGCGCGTTGGCGGTGTTGAAGGCCGAATGGTTGAGCGCCGCCGCCAGCGCCTGCGCCTCGCCAGCAACGTCCATCAGCCTGGTCTGGATGACAGTGCCGATCGCGCCGCCGATCCCGATCGCGAACACGTCGATGCCGACCATCCAGACATTGTGCGCGGCCAGCGGGTAGAGCGCCAGCGCCGCCGCCGACCAGATCAGCAGAACGCCGATGCTGGGCATCATCGCGCGATCGGCGAAGCGCGGCACGATGATGTTGCCGCACGTCAGGCCCAAACCGAACACGCCGAACATCAGAGGGATGTCGCCCGCCCCCATTCCCGTTACCTCCAGCAACGTGCTGGCGAAATAGGTATAGACCGCGAACAGCCCGCCAAAGCCGATCGCACCCATGCCGAGCGCCAGCCAGACCTGCCCCTTTTCCAAGGCGCTGAGTTCGCGGAGAGGGCTGGCCCCCTCCGGCACCTCGCTCCGTGGCGCCAGCAGCATCACCAGAGCCACGGTGGTCAGCGCAAGGGCGGACACGATCACGAAGCCCCAGCGCCACCCCGCCGCCTGCCCCAACCACCCCGCCAGCGGCACCCCGATCACGGTGGAGACAGCGAGGCCCAGCATGACCCGGCCCACCGCTGCCGTGCGCCGCTCCGGCGGCACCAGGGAGGCCGCAACCAAGGCCGCAATCCCGAAATAGGCGCCGTGCGGCAGCCCGCTCAGGAATCGGAACACCAGCATCCAGCCGAAGGTCGGGGCCAGCGCCGACAGGCCGTTGCCGATCGCGAACATCGCCATCAGCACGATCAGCAGCGTGCGATGCGCGATCTTGGCGGCGAGCACGGCGATCAGTGGCGCGCCGACTACCACCCCCAGCGCGTACACGCTGATCACGTGCCCGGCGGTCGGCTCGCTGATATGCAGGTCGCGGGCGAAGAAGGGCAGCAGGCTCATGGTCGCGAATTCGGTCGTTCCAATCGCGAACCCGCCCATGGCGAGCGCGAAGTGGACCATCGCCGGGTGTGGCTTGGCAGCGTGGGATCGGACGGGCGCGTGGCTCATGCATCCTACTTCGGTGCAGTGCAGCAGAACGTCAACCGAGACGCTGTTTGGCCCGAACTAACGAAAAGTTGGGCCTTTGCCGTCGCTTTGACGTTGCAAAAGACAGCCCATGTGGCGATTTGGAGATCATGGCCCTCGATCCCAGAATTGCCGCCGTCACCGACCGCGTCATCGAGCGTTCGCGCCGCTCCCGCCGGTCCTACCTGTCGCTGATCGATCGCGAGCGGGAGCATGGCGTCGATCGTCCCCGGCTGTCCTGCGGTAATTTCGCGCACGGCTTTGCGGCGGCGGGCGAGGACAAGAAGGCCATCATTGCCGGCAAGGCGATGAACATCGGCATCATCACCAGCTACAACGATATGCTGTCGGCCCACGCCCCTTATTACCGCTATCCCGAACAGATGAAGCTGTTCGCCCGCGAAGTCGGCGCGACGGCGCAGGTCGCCGGCGGGGTGCCCGCCATGTGCGACGGTGTGACGCAGGGTCAGCCGGGCATGGAATTGTCGTTGTTCAGCCGCGACACGATCGCGCTTTCCACGGCGATTTCGCTCAGCCACGGCATGTTCGAGGGTATGGCCCTGCTCGGCATCTGCGACAAGATCGTGCCGGGCCTGCTGATCGGCGCGCTGCGCTTCGGCCACCTTCCGGCGATCCTGATCCCGGGCGGGCCGATGCCGTCGGGCCTGCCCAACAAGGAAAAGCAGCGCGTCCGCCAGCTCTATGCCGAGGGCAAGGTGGGCGAGCCGGAATTGCTGGAAAGCGAAAGCGCCTCTTATCACAGCTCCGGCACCTGCACCTTCTACGGCACCGCCAATTCCAATCAGATGATGATGGAGCTGATGGGTTTGCACGTGCCCGGCGCGGCCTTTATCAATCCCGGCACCAAGCTGCGCCAGGAACTGACGCGCGGCGCCGTGCATCGCCTGGCGGAGATCGGCTGGGCCGGGAACGATTATCGCGCGCTCGGCCATTGCGTGGATGAAAAGGCGATCGTCAATGCGGCGGTTGGCCTGCTGGCGACCGGCGGTTCGACCAACCACGCCATCCACCTGCCCGCCATCGCCCGCGCGGCGGGCGTGGTGTTCGACTGGGAGGATCTGGACGCACTGTCGGCGGCGGTCCCGCTGGTGGCGCGCGTTTATCCCAACGGCTCGGGCGACGTGAACCATTTCCACGCGGCGGGCGGCATCTCCTTCGTGGTCGGCACGCTGCTGGAGGCGGGCCTGATCCACGACGACATTCTTACCGTGTGGCAGGGCGGAATGCGCGCTTATGGCAGCGAGCCCGTGCTGGACGGTGATCGGGTCGCCTGGACCCCGGTGGTCGAGACCCGCGACGACACGATGCTGCGCCCGGCCTCCGCGCCGTTCCAGCCGGATGGTGGGATGCGCCTGGTGCAGGGCAATCTCGGCCGCGCCACGTTCAAGACCAGCGCGGTGGATCCCAGCCGCTGGACGATCGAGGCCCCTGCCCGCGTCTTCCACGATCAGGACGACGTGCTGGTCGCCTACAAGAATGGCGAGTTGCACCGCGACGTGATCGTGGTCGTCCGCTATCAGGGCCCGCGTGCCAACGGCATGCCGGAACTGCACAAGCTGACCCCCGCGCTGGGCGTGTTGCAGGACAAGGGGTTCAAGGTGGCTTTGGTCACCGATGGTCGCATGTCCGGCGCCAGCGGCAAGGTGCCGGCCGCCATCCACCTCTCGCCCGAGGCGCTCGGCGGCGGACCGATCGGCAAGCTGCGCGACGGCGACATCGTCCGCCTCGCCGCCGATGCCGGCACACTCGACGCTCTGGTCGATCCGGCCGATTGGGCCGCGCGCGGTCAGGCGAACCCGCCGCGGCCCCGCATCGGCACCGGCCGCGAACTGTTCGCCTTCATGCGCGAAGGCGCGTCCGGGGCGGAACAGGGCGGCTCCCGTATGCTGGCCGCCATGTGCGGCGACCTGGGCGAAGGATTGCTGGGCGATGATCCGGCCGAATACGTGAACATTGCCAACAAGGAAGTCGATGCGTGACAATTGACGATGTGATGACGATGGCGCCGGTCATTCCGGTGCTGGTGGTGAAGGACGTTGCCCATGCGCGGCCCGTGGCGGAGGCGCTGGTCGACGGTGGCCTGCCGGTGCTGGAGGTCACGTTGCGGACCGACGCCGCGCTCGACGTCATCCGCGAAATGTCCAGGGTCGAAGGCGCGTTCGTCGGCGCCGGCACCGTCCTCAACGAAACCCAGCTGGACGAGGCGATCGATGCCGGCGCCAAGTTCATCGTCAGCCCGGGCCTGACCACGCCGCTGGCCGAAGCGGCGATCGCGCGCGGCATTCCCTTCCTCCCCGGCATCGCGACGGCGGCGGACATCATGCGCGGCATGGATCTGGGGCTGGACCGGTTCAAGTTCTTCCCGGCCGAAACCTCCGGCGGGATCAAGGCGCTGAAGGCCCTGGCCGCGCCCTTCTACAAGGCGCGGTTCTGCCCGACCGGCGGCATCACGGTCGATACCGCGTCCGATTGGCTGGCGGTAGACGCGGTGACCTGCGTCGGCGGCAGCTGGCTTGTCCCCGCCGGCGAGATCGATCCCGCGGGCATCCATGCCCGCGCCCGCGCGGCCTCTGCCCTGCGAGCTTAAGGTATCTAAGCGGTTTCCGATCGATCTGGCTGGTACTCCTGCGAAGGCAGGCGCCCAGAACCATAAGGCAAATCTCACGCCGGCTGGGCCCCCGCCTTCGCAGGAGCATGGGGTGGTGATCCACCCTGATTGCAGACCGTTCGACGGCATGGTTGGAAGCGGGACGGCGCGATATATCACGCCGTTCATAGTCCACGGGTGGGCGCGGCTGCCCTGTCAGACGCGCCCGCATGCTGCTTTCTTGTTGCAGCCGCGCCGCACGCGGTTTGGAGGTCAGCGCCAAAGCATTAAACGGCATCCAGCGCCGGCTGGAGCTTACCGCATCGGCGCCACAAGTTTTTTGTGCTCCCGCGAAGGCAGGAGCCCAGCAGGCCAGCGATGCACCTCCACTCCTGAGCTGCCGCCTTCGCGGGAGCACTATCTTGTCAGTGCTCAGCTCGTTGATTTGAACTGGAAGAAGCGCCCTTCCGAGCCGGACGATTTCTCCCGGCCGCGGCGGAAGGATCGGGGGGCGGACCTGCGTCCGCCCCCAACTCTGCCTTAATGGCCAGCCTGCGGACCACGCTCCAGGCCTGACAAGGCCAATTGCTCGTCGATCTGCGCCAGCAGGCGGTCGAGCCCCGCCTGATCATTGGCCTCGGCCCGCGCCACCAGCACGTCCTGCGTGTTGGACGCCCGCAGCAGCCACCAGCCGTCGACGGTGTTGACCCGCGCGCCATCGGTGCGGTTCACGTCCGCGCCATTCTGCTCCAGCCGATCGAGGATTTCGGTCACCACCGCGAACTTGCGGCTTTCATCCACCTGGAACCGCATTTCCGGGGTGTTGACCAATTCCGGCATCTTGTCCTTGAGCGCGGTGAGCGAGCCGCCCAGCACCCGCACCGCCTGGATCAGCCGCACCGCCGAATAGATGGCGTCGTCGAAGCCATACCAATTGTGGCGGAAGAAGATGTGGCCCGACATTTCGCCCGCCAGCGGACTGCCGGTTTCAGCCATCTTGGTCTTGATCAGGCTATGGCCGGTCTTCCACATCAGCGGCTTGCCGCCCAGTTCCGCGATGCGATCATACAGCGCCTGGCTGGCCTTCACGTCGGCGATGATCGTACCGCCGGGCACTTCGCGCAACACCGGCTCGGCCAGGATCGAGAGCAATTGGTCGCCCCAGATTACCCGGCCCTGACCGTCGATCGCGCCGATCCGGTCTGCGTCGCCATCGAACGCGATGCCGAAGTCCAGCCCTTTGTCCAGCACCAGCTTCTTCAGATCCTGGAGGTTCTTTTCCTCGGTCGGATCAGGGTGATGGTTGGGGAAGCTGCCGTCGATCTCGGTGTAGAGGAGATGATGTTCGCCGGGCAGCCTGGCGACCAGCTTTTCCAGCACGCGCCCGCCCGCGCCGTTGCCATTGTCCCAGCCGATCCGGAACGCTCCGCCCGCATAACCCGCGAGCAGGCGGTCGACATACAGATCCTCGACCTCGGCGTCGGTCACCTCACCCTGGCCTTCTTCCCAGTCGCCTTCGGCCGCCATCAGGCCGATGCCCTGAATATCCTCGCCGAAGAAGGGCTTGTGCTGCAGCACCATCTTGAAACCGTTATAATCAGCCGGATTGTGGCTGCCCGTGATCTGGATGCCGCCATCCACCTCCAAAGTGGCCTCCGCATAATAGAGCATCGGCGTGGGGCCGAGGCCGGTGCGGACCACATCCACGCCGCTTTCGCTCAGGCCCTTGACCAGAGCATCGCGCAGGCTGGGCGACGAGACGCGGCCGTCCCAGCCCACCGCCACGCGCGTGCCCCCGGCGCGGCGCACGACCGTGCCGAAGCCACGGCCGATGGCATAGGCATCGTCCGGACCCAGGCTTTTGCCGACGATCCCGCGAATGTCATATTCACGCAGCGAAGTCGGATCGAAACGGTGGGTCATGAAATCTCCCTGGAATAAGGCTTTGCTATACCATCCAGACGCACGAAATTGTTACGGGTTCAACTATCCCGCAGCAATGCATCGCGGGCTGCGTTGACCTGACGGGTGAGGTCGGCCGAACCGCCCACATCCGGGTGGACGCGGGCGATGATGCGGCGATGCGCGGCGCGGACCTGCTGCGGCGGGGCATCGGCGGGAACATCGAGCACACGACTCGCCTCCTCCCGCGTCATGCCCGTGGGTGCAGGCTTGCCGCTTCGCCGGAACCACAGCCACCAGCCCGCACCGCCCAGGCCGAGCAGCGCGATCGGGACGTTGGTCCTCAGAAGCTTCAACGCCACCAGGGCCGCCACACAAGCGGCGACATCGCCGATACGGATCGCCTGCGGATCGCGCGTCTTCCAGGCCCAATAGATCGCGGCCGTCGCGACGATCAGGGCCAGAGCGATCATGCCGCCTGCGCGCGCGCCGCGCCGGCCTCGGGCAATTGCAGGCCCGCAATCAGTTCGCGCAGCTCGCCACGCGCCGCCACATGGGCCAGCCCCGCTTCCTTGCCGATCGCGCCCAGGTCCAGCAACGTCAGCCCCTTGGGAAACAGTTCGCGATAGATGACGCGCTCGGACAGGCCCGGAATGATGCGGAAGCCCACCCGCTTGGACAATTCACCCAGCGCGGCGGCAACCCGGCGCATGTTGCGCGCCTCCAGATGTTGCAGCCGGTTGCGCAGCACCACCCAGTCCACCGTCACTCCATCGCGCTTGCCGCGCGCCTTGCGGGCGTCCCACACCAGTTCGGCGTAGAAGCTCGGGCGCCTGATCTTGTAGCTGTCGGGATCAACCTGTCCGATCAGGTCCAAGTCGACAAAGCTGTCGTTGATCGGCGTCACCAACGTGTCGGCGGTGGAGATGGCGACGCGGACATGCTCGTCGTCACGGCCGGGCGTGTCCACCACCAGCACGTCCGCCTCCGCTGCCAGCGCGTCGAGTCGCTCCTCGATGTTCATTCCCTTGGCGGGATCGAACGTGTCGTAGACGGCGGTCGGCAGCTCGATGCCGTCGCGCTTGGCCAAGGCGGCACGGTTGTCGAGATAGCGGGCCAGCGTCCGCTGCCGCGTATCGAGGTCGATCGCGGCGACCCGCCGGCCCTGCGCCGCCAGCGCGATGGCGGTGTGAACCGCTGTCGTGGACTTGCCCGAGCCGCCCTTTTCGTTGGCGAAGACGATACGATGCGCGGCCATTACATTCCCCGTTCCGGACCATCCGGCTGCCGCCAACCGCTTAGACGAGGCAGCATATCCGACGCAATGACCGCCTCCGCCGAAGCTCACTTGCGTGGTTAATAGCATAGTTCCATGATCTTGTCGCATATCCGTCAATGCCGCGCATGATCAGCGACGAAGAAGCTGTCGGCTTGGGGGCTTAGGCGACTCCTCTCCGACGCGGTGACCAAGTGGCGATGGCGCGATCTACACCTGCTTGTAGGGGGCGAATTCGGCCAGATCCTCGATGTCGTCGGCCACCGCATCGCGCTCCTGCTCCAGGTAATCGGCCACGGCGCGGCGAAAACCGGGATCGGCGATATAATGTGCCGAAAAGGTCGGCGTCGGCAGGTAGCCGCGCGCCAGCTTATGCTCCCCCTGCGCGCCGGCTTCCACCCGCGCCAGCCTGCGTTCGATCGCGACATCGATCGCCTGGTAATAACACAGCTCGAAGTGGAGGAACGGCACCTCCTCCGTGGCACCCCAATAGCGGCCGTAGAGCGTGTCGCGGCCGAGCAGGTTGAGCGCGCCCGCGATCGGCCGTCCGTCGCGCAGCGCCAGCATCAGCACGATCTGCTCGCCCATCCGCTCGCCCAACAGGGAGAAAAAGGCGCGCTTCAGATAAGGCCGTCCCCATTTGCGCGACCCCGTATCCTGGTAGAAGCGCCAGAAGGCATCCCAATGCTCTTCGCGCAGGTCGGCGCCCGACAGGTGCTGGAATGTCAGCCCCTCGCGGGCGGCCGCGCGTTCCTTGCGGATCGCCTTGCGCTTGCGCGAGGCGAGCGCGTTCAGGAAATCGTCGAAGCTGCCATAGTTGTCATTCTGCCAGTGGAACTGGCGGTCGGCGCGGATCAGCCACCCCGCCGCCTCGAACAGCGGCACCTGTTCGGGCGCGACAAAGGTGGCGTGGGCGGACGACAGGCCATGCTGCGCCACCACCGCCTCCACCGCCGCGATCAGGCTGGGAGCCACTGCCGGATCGCGCAGCAGCAGGCGCGGCCCCGGCACGGGCGAGAACGGCACCGCGATCTGCAGCTTGGGATAATAACGCCCTCCTGCCCGCTCGAACGCATCGGCCCAGCCCTGGTCGAACACATATTCGCCCTGGCTGTGGCTTTTGGCATAGGCCGGAACAATGCCGGCGGGCGCCCCATCAGCGCCGTCGATTACGATCGGCACCGGCTGCCAGCCGACACGCGCGGTGGCACTGCCCGATTCCTCAAGCGCGCCCAGAAAGGCATGGCTGACGAAGGGGTTGTCGTCGCCGGCACAGGCGTCCCATGCGTCGGCGGGCACGGCACCGACGCCATCGGCCATGCGGGCGACCACGTCTGTCATCCGATCAGGCGCGGACGGCGACCACCGCATCCACCTCAACAATCGCATTCAGCGGCAATACCGGCACGCCGACCGCGCTGCGGGCATGCTTGCCGGCATCCCCGAACACCGTCTGCATCAGTTCGGACGCGCCATTGGCCACCTTGGGCTGGGCGGAAAAGTGCGCGGAGGAGGACACGAACACGCCCAGTTTCACGATCCGCTCGACCCGATCCAGCGATCCCAGGGCTGCCTTGATCTGCGCCAGGATCATCACGCCGCACCGCTCCGCCGCCTGGCGCGCATGATCCTCGTCCCCGTCCTCGCCGCAGCGGCCGGTCATCAGCGATCCGTCCTCGCGAAACGGCAGCTGACCCGACAGATGCAGGAAACCGCCAATCTCGACGGCCGGCACATAGGCCGCGACCGGGGCGGCGGGTTCGGGAAGGACGATGCCAAGTTCGGCCAGGCGCTGATCGATGCTCATGCCGCAGCCTTGCTCCGCGCGGGCGGGAATCGTCAAGGGAGCGGTTCGCCCCTGAACCGCGCGAGCACCCATTCCACCGCATCGTCCCACCGGTCGATCCGGGCATGGGCATGCGGCGCGGGCGGGATGGTGGAGGCGATCGCCGGCTCCGCGATCATGTGCAGGCGGAATACGTCCGGCGCATGATCCGCCACGGAGGCGTGATGCTCCTCCAGATCGTCGACGAACACCGTCACGCTCGACCGGTGCTCCGCCGCCAGCCGCGCGACCGGTTCGCCCTTGCCGCCCTGGTTGCAGACGATACGGTGGCGGATGCCGTGGGTTGCCAACTGCTCGGACCGACCAGCATGGCACCAGTCCTTCAGGTTGGTAAGGATCACGATGTCGGCCACCTCGCCAATCCGGCGCAGCGCCTCGCCCGCGCCGGGGGCCAGCGTCTGGCGTGGCATCTCGCTCGCGAAGAAGCTGTCGAGCAGCGGCCATACCTCCTGCTCCGGCACCAGCATGCCGTCATGGCGACGCGTCAGCGCCTCGGCAAAGGCGCCGCCTTCCGGCCGGAACTCGATCCCATGCGCCTCGTCCAGCCATGCGCCGAAATGGCGCACCATGTGCAGCAACACCTCGTCGCAATCGGTGATCAGCAGCGGGCGGCTCATCGCTCCAATGCCTCATGCGCCGCGACCAGGGCGGCGGGCGTGGTTTCGATCGCGTCCGCGCAGGCGACCAGATCGGGCTCGTACGCTTCCAGAAAGGCCAGAACCGCCGCGAGCAGCGCCGGATCGCCCGCCCGTTCGCGGAGGTCGGCGGGCGTGAGCCCGGTCACCGCCACCATGCGTTCTGCACGCTGTGGCTCTTGTATGACCCAGCTCAACGCTTCAAGGGCGAGGACAAGCGGGTCCTTAAGCTTCTGTTTATCTGGATGAATAATCATGTAAGCGGGGGCTCGGAGCGTAGCGAATGGTAAGTGAGGCGGTTCAAGTGGCCAAGACCGTGCTCATTGTCGAGGACAATGAGCTCAACCTGCGTCTGTTTTGCGACCTGCTAACAGCGCACGGCTATCAGGCCATTCCGCTGGGCGACGGGCGGGAGGCCGTGGCGCGCATCCGTGAGCTGCGCCCCGATCTCGTCGTGATGGATATCCAATTGCCCTATATCACGGGCCTGGAGCTGATCGAGGCGATCAAGCAGGATGCGGATCTCGGCAGTACGCCGATCATGGCGGTCACCGCTTATGCCGCCAAGGGGGATGAGGAACGCATCCGCCACGCCGGTGCCGAGGCCTATGTCTCCAAGCCTGTTACGGTCACCCGCTTTCTGGAGGCGGTGCGCAGCCTGATCGGTTGAGACGAGGCGGCAGGCGCGGTCTCAGTACAGGCGCCGTTCGACACGAAAGCTCGCCCACCATCGCTCAGCCCGGCATGCTGGCCACGTCCGAGGAGATGATCTCCCCCCGGGCGCGTTCGGCATTCAGAAGGGCATCATGCCGAAATATTTCAGCACGCCCAGAACCGCGATCAGCAATGCAATGGCCGCGATCACGCCGCCCATGCTGCCGCCGCTCCGCTCGATCACCACCTTTTCGCGTTCTTCCACCATGTGAACTCTCCCGTTTGAGGAAGCCCTAACGCAGCTCGGAACGGGAGCGTTCCGGATCAGGCGCGACGTGCCTCCGCGATCCAGCGGTCGACGGTGCGGTCGAGAATGGTAAGCGGCATGGCGCCGTCGCGGATGACGGTGTGGAACTGCTTGACGTCGAACTTCGGCCCCAGCGCCTGTTCCGCCCGCTTGCGCGCCGCGCTCCACGTCATGTGCCCGACCTTGTAGCTGCACGCCTGGCCGATCATGGTGCAGTAACGCTCCACCTCGCGCTGCACGCGCGGGCGGGCGAAGCCGGTTGCTCCGACCATATAGTCAACCGCCTGCTCGCGGCTCCACCTCTTGGCGTGGATGCCGGTATCCACCACCAGCCGCGCCGCGCGGAACAGGAAGGACTGGAGGTAGCCGGCTTTCTCAACCGGCGTGCGATAGGCCTTCACCTCGTCCGCAAGCTGCTCCGCATACAGCGCCCACCCCTCGGTATAGGCCGAGAAGAAGCCGGTCGCCTTGCGCAGCAGCGGAATGCTGCTCGACTCCTGGCTGATGCTGATCTGCAGGTGATGGCCCGGCATGCCTTCATGATAGGTCAGCGACGGCAAAGTATATCTCGGCCAGTCGCGCACATCCTTCAGGTTGATGTAATAAATGGCCGGGCGCGATCCATCGAGCGCGCCGCGCTGATAATAGCCGTTGGACGCGCCGTCCTGGATCTCCACCGGCACCGCACGGATCTCCAGCGGCGTTCGGGGCAGGTCCAGGAACAGCTGCGGCAGGCGCGTCGTCATGTCGCGCACGCCTTCGTTCAGGCTCGCGATCAGCTGCGCGCGCCCTTCGGCCGTATCGGTATAGAGCTGCGCCGGATCGTTGTTGAGCGCGGTCAGCCGCTCGCCCACGCTGCCGTTGGTCAGTCCCTGGGCGCGCAGGATCGTGTCGAGCTGCGCGGTGATGTCCCGCACCTGCTCCAGCCCCATGGCATGGACCTGCTCGGGGCTCAGCGTGGTTGTGGTCGCCTGTTGCAGGGCTGCGGCATAGATGGCGTCGCCCTGCGGCAGTCGCCAGACGCCGGCGATATTGCTCGCCTTGGGGCGAAGCTGCTGCATCAGGGCGATCTGGCGGTCCAGCGCGGGATAGACCCGCGTTTCCACGATCCGCGTGGCGCGAGCCGCCCAGTCCCCGACGATACCCTTGCCCTGCGCACGGGTAGCGAGCGAGCGGACCATGTTGCTGTCCGCCGCAGCCGGCGCACGCAGCTTGGTCAGCTGCCCGATGGTCAGGTCGACCGAGAAGTCCGGCGCAAGAATGCCGCGTGCCGCCTGCTCGCGCTGGACCGCGCTGTCCTGATCCAGCGCGGTCGCGAAGGCCGAGAGGCGATCGAGATAGGCCTCGCAATCCTCGGCGCTGGCGATGGTATGCGTGCCGTTGAGGAAATCGGGCACCGAGAAATAGGCGCCGCCCTGCTGAAAGATGCGATAGGGCCGCTGGACGCCATCGAGCTTGAACCTGTCCCACGGCAGCGTCCAGGTGTTGAGCGTGTAGAGTACGATCTCCCGGTTGAGCCGCCCCGCCGCCGACAGGCCGGCCGGATCGATCGCCTCCAGCTTGGCGATCCAGCCCTTGGCCGTTGCCGCCTCGCGCGCCGCTTCACCCGCGCTGCGGTCGGACAATTGGTGGCGCAAGGCGGCGTTCGCACCCTTGTCCAGGCCCAGCGACGTCGCCAACTCGGGCGACCGCTTCAGCGTGTCGGCAAAAATCTGGTCGAACAGCCCGTCGAGCTTGGGATCGCCATTCTGCGCGAACAAGGCGGTGGGAAGGCCGCACGCCATGGCCGCAGCCGCACCGGAATAGAGAAACGCACGACGGTCCATCTTGGGCAGGCTCCGGAATCAGGGACTTGCCAACAGCTTAGCCGTACCGCCTGCTCACGCAACCGGTCAGAGGGTCTTGCCCTGCCTGCCGGCAAGTTCGACCACATATTGCCACGCCACCCGCCCCGACCGTCCGCCGCGCTGCGTCGCCCATGCGATCGCCTCGGCAGGATCGAGCGTCAGGCAGTAGGTGCGCGCATAACCCTCCACGATCGCAACGTAAGTGGGCTGATCGACCACGTGGAAGCCCAGGCTGAGCCCGAACCGGTCCGCCAGCGCCAACTTGTCGTCGGCCACATCGCGCGGATTGATCGCATTATCCTGTTCGGCCAGGTCGCGCGGCACGATGTGGCGGCGGTTGGCGGTGACGTGCAGGCGGGCATTGCCCGGCCGCGCCTCCGCCCCGCCCTCCAGGATCGAGCGCAGCAGGCGCGGCGCCTCGCTCGGCTCGGCAAAGCCGAGATCGTCGATGAACAAGGCGAAGCTGCGCGGTACGTCGGCCAGGGTAGCGAACAACGCAGGCAGATTCGCCAGCGCATCGCCCGCAATCTCCACCAGCGCCAGATCGCCGCCTTCGCCTTGCACCGCGCCGACGCTGGACTTTACCAAAGCCGACTTGCCGGTGCCGCGCGCGCCCCACAGCAGCACGTCATGCGCCGGCAGGCCCGCCGCCAGCCGCCGCATATTGCCGAGCAATGCCGTCCTCTGCGCGTCCACGCCTTCCAACAGGTCGAGCGGTAATGGCGCAAAGCTGCGCGCCGCTTGTAACGCCCCGTCGCGCCACACATAAGCGGGATGCGCCAGCGGGTCCGCGCTGGGCGCCGGCGGGGGCGAGAGACGCTCCAGCGCCGCCGCGATCCGGGCGAGCAGTTCGTCGTTCATCGTGCCAGTTCCTGCAACGCTGCACCATCGATCCGCCAAGGCTCCCACGTCGTCTGGCGCCGGCCGCCGATCGCCTGATAAAAGTCCTTGGCCGGCTGGTTCCAGTCCAGCACCGCCCAGTCGATCCGGGTGTAACCGTTCGCGACCGCCTCCTGTGCCAGCGCGCGGAACAGCGCCTTGCCCGCCCCCGTACCGCGTGCAACCTCCGTGACGAACAGATCCTCCAGGTAGATGCCCGGCCGCCCGGTCCAGGTCGAATAGTTGAGAAACCAGACGGCGATGCCGACGATCTCTCCTTCACTTTCCGCAACATGCGCCGATACGCGGGCATCGGCTGCGAACAATGTGTCATGGAGCGCGGCTTCATCCGTTCGTACCGCGTCCGGCTCGCGCTCATAGGTGGCGAGCGCCCGGATCAGGTGGAGGATGGCAGCGGTATCGGCGGGCATGGCGCGGCGAATGATCATAAGGCAGCCTCCGTTACCGGTCCGGGCTCCTTGCGTCCACGCGCCGCGACCAGGCAAGCGACGATGATCATGGCCGCGCCCACGATCGTCAGCGGCAGCAGCCGCTCGCCGAACACGACCGCACCCAGGATCGCCGACCAGACGAAGGCGGTATATTCCACCGTTGCAAGCCGCTGCGTCTCCGCATGGGCATAGGCCCAGGCGAGCAGCAGGGACGAGATGATCGCCAACACCGAAGCGGCCGCCAGCCGAGGCAATTGGTGCGGCTCGGGCAGGATCGCTGCCGCCGGAGCGGCCAGCCCGTACAAGCCTAGAAAGACGATGTTGGTGAAGAAGGTGATCTCGATCGGCCCTGCCAGCAGGGCGCTGCGGCGAAGCTGGACGAGGTTATAGGCGTAGAACATGCCGGCCACGATGATCGCCAGCGCGCCACGCAGCGCGTCCGCGCTCCCCCCGCCATGCGCGCGGCCCAGCAGGATCACGATCACGCCCGCAAGTGCGATCAGCGAGGCACAGATCGTCCGCCTGAGAACCTGTTCGCCCAATAACAGCGCCGCCAGCAGCATCGCCATGATCGGAGAGAGAAAGGTTAGCGCCACCCCCTCCGCCATCGGCACGCGCACCAGCCCCCAGAAGAACAGCAATACCGAAATACCGGCCGCCACGCTCCGCCGAACATGCACCAGCATGGTCGCGCGCAGAGGCCAGCCCTCGCCTCGCGCCAGGAACAGCGGACCGGTCAGCACCACGCCGATCACCGACCGCCACAACATGGCATTATAGGCCCCCATCTCGATCGACAGGCCCTTCATGAACGCGTCCATGCAGGCGAAATTGGCGATGCCAAGCGCCGCCACCGCATAGGCGACTGATGGCGCGACGCCCTTCCCCGGCCCGCCCGGCGCAGCGATCGTGGGTTACTCCGCCGCGACGGGCAGTGCGTTCGCCGCCTCGATCTCCGCCGCCTTGGCCTCGACCAGCTTCACGATGTGGTCGACCATGTCGGCGTCGTTGATCGTGTGGTCGGTCACGCCCGACAGATAGACCATGTGCTTGCCGTTGCCGCCGCCGGTCAGGCCGATATCCGTTTCCCGCGCCTCGCCCGGGCCGTTGACGACGCAGCCCAGCACGGACAGCGACATGGGCGTGCGGATATGGGTCAGCCGCGCTTCCAGTTTCTCCACCGTGCGGATCACGTCGAAACCCTGCCGCGCGCAGGACGGGCAGGAGATGACGCGCACGCCGCGCTGGCGCAGGCCGAGTGCCTTCAAGATCTCGAACCCGACCCGGATCTCCTCCTCCGGCTCGGCCGAGAGGCTGACGCGGATCGTGTCGCCGATCCCGAACCACAGCAGGCTGCCCATGCCGATGGACGACTTCACCGTCCCGCCGATCAGCCCGCCCGCCTCGGTGATGCCCAGGTGCAGCGGGCAATCCACCGCTTCGGCCAGTTGCTGGTAAGCGGCGGCGGCCAGGAACACGTCCGACGCCTTCACCGCCACCTTATATTCGTGAAAGTCATGGTCCTGCAGTAGCTTGATATGGTCCAGCGCACTTTCGACCAACGCCTCGGGGCACGGCTCGCCATATTTTTCCAGCAGGTCGCGTTCCAGGCTGCCGGCATTCACGCCGATGCGGATCGCGCAGCCATTGGCCTTGGCGGCCCGCACCACCTCCGCCACGCGCGCATCCGATCCGATATTGCCGGGATTGATGCGCAGGCACGCCGCGCCCGCGTCTGCCGCCTCCAGCGCGCGCTTGTAGTGGAAGTGGATGTCCGCCACGATCGGCACCTGCGCCGCGCGCACGATCTGCTTCAGCGCGACCGTCGATGCCTCGTCCGGGCACGACACGCGGATGATGTCCGCGCCGGCTTCCTCGCAGCGGCGGATCTGGTCCACCGTGGCGCGCACGTCGTCGGTCGGCGTATTGGTCATGGTCTGCACCGTAATCGGCGCGTCGCCCCCAACGGGCACATTGCCGACCATGATCTTGCGCGATTGGCGGCGCGTAATATCGCGCCAGGGGCGAACGGAGGACATGCATGCCTTATAGAGTATCGAGGTGACGGATCAAAGGCGCATGGCGACGAACGGCATCGCCCAGTCCATCATTCCGCGCCATGCCGGCATGGACTGGCTGCGGATCGGCGCGTTCGGGCTGCTGATCCTCTACCATCTGGGCCTCTATTTCGGGCCGTGGGGCTGGCATATCGGCAGCCCGCATCCGGTGTCGTGGCTGATATTCCCCCTGCTCGCGCTCAATCCGTGGCGGATGACGTTGCTGTTCCTGGTGTCAGGCTATGCCGCGCGGGCCCTGCTGTCGCGCACCTCGCCCGCCGCATTCCTGCGGTCGCGCGCGACGCGCCTGCTGCTGCCGCTGATGTTCGGCGTGCTGGTGGTGATGGCGCCGCAGCCGTGGGTGGAGCGGTCGCTGGACGGCTCCTACCCGCATGGGCTGCTCCGCTATTGGCTCACCGACTATCTCAGCATGGGCGATCCCACCACGCCCGCGCTCAACAACCTATGGTTCGTGCTGTATATCTGGGCCTATTCGGTGGTTGTCGGCCTCGGCGCCTGGCTGTTGCCCGCATCTGTCCGGCAAAAGCTGCGCGCCGGGCCCGCGCGCCTGCTGGACGGCCCGCAACTCCTCGCCTTGCCGATCCTGTGGCTGCTGCTGATCCGGCTGGTCTGGTTTCCGACCATGCAGCCGACCAACCATGTGCTGCACGACCTCAACGGCCACTTGACCTACTTGCCGGCCTTTCTGTCGGGCATGATGCTAGCGGGCGCGCCGCATCTCCACGCGACCATGCACCGCTTTCGCTGGCCTGCCGCGATGCTGGCGCTGGCCGGCTTCGGGCTGATCCTGTCGCAGATCCTGCTGCTCGGCCACGAACCGCCGCTTGGCACGCCAGCCGCCGCGATCGGGCGGTGCGGCGCTGCGGTGATGAACTGGGGCATGATCGTGCTGCTGGTCGGCGCAGTCGAGCCGATCAGGAGCGGCACCTCCAGCCTGCGCGCGACCCTGAACGAGGCGGTGTTCCCCAGCTACATCGTCCATCAGACCGCGATAGTCCTGATCGCCTGGTGGATCCGCCCGCTGAACCTGTCCAACTTCGCGCAGTTCGGGCCGATGTTGGTCGGCACCTGCCTCGCTTGCTGGTTCTTCTACCGCCTCGGTCTGGCAAGCGGCCCCTTCCGGCCCCTGTTCGGCCTGGCACCAGCGCGACCAAAGCAAGCCGAACCCCGCTTGTCCCGGCTCTCGCGCTCGGGCTAAGCGGCCGGCACCTCACCACGGGAAAGAGCATCACGTGACCAGTTGGACACTCGTCATCCACGGCGGCTCGGGCAGCATGACTCGCGACATCCTTTCGTCTCAGGACGATGCGGCGGGCCGCGCCGGGCTGGCGGCGGCACTGGCGGCGGGCGCGGCAATCCTGCGCGAAGGCGGCAGCGCCACCGATGCGGTGCAGGCGGCGGTGGAGGTCCTGGAGGACGATCCCGCCTTCAACGCCGGCCGCGGCTCGGTCTTCACCGCCGAGGGGCATATCGAATGCGACGCCGCGATCATGGACGGCAAGACGATGGACGCGGGCGCCGTCGCGGGCCTGCGCACCACCCGCCACCCGGTCGCCCTCGCCCGTGCGGTGATGGCAGACAGCCCGCACGTCTTCCTCACCGGCGCGGGTGCGGAAGGTTTTGCCCGCGAACGGGGAATCGAGGCGGTGGCCCCCTCCTGGTTCGAGACCGCCGAGCGCCGCCGCCAGCTGGACGAAATCCTCGCCCGCCCCGACGCGCCGTTCGACAGCGGCATGAAATATGGCACGGTCGGCGCGGTGGCGGTCGACAATGACGGCCATGTCGCCGCGGCCACCTCCACCGGAGGGCTGACCGGCAAGAAGTGGGGTCGCGTGGGCGACTCGCCCCTGATCGGCGCCGGCACCTATGCCGACGATCGCGCCGCCGCCGTATCCTGTACCGGCGCGGGCGAATATTTCATTCGCCTGGGCGTGGCGCATGAAATCTGCGCGCGCGCACGGCTGGGCGAATGGAGCATCGAGGATGCGGCCGACACGCTGATCGACGAACTGGGCGACATGGGCGGCAAAGGCGGCGTGATCGTGGTCTCGCCCGACGGCTCGGGCGGCTGGGCCTTCAACACGCCCGGCATGTACCGCGCCATGCAAACGCATGATTCCGATCCGGAAATCGCCATCTACGGCGACGAGTGACCTTGCGCCGTCATGCGCTTGCGCTAACCGCCACCGTCATGCGCCTCCCCCGCTTCCTCCTTGCCGCGTCGGCCATACTGCTGATGCCCTCGCCCGCCTTCGCCTGGTGGGAATATGGGCATGAGACGGTGGCGGAAATCGCCATGTCTCAGGTCCAGCCGCGCACCCGCGCCTCGATCGCCTGGCTGCTGAAGCATCAGGCCGCATTGGAAACCCCGACCTGTCCCGCGCGCACGATCGAGGAGGCGTCGGTCTGGCCGGATTGCGTCAAGACGTTGGGCGATCGCTTCAGCTATCAATATAGCTGGCACTATCAGGATCCTGAGATCTGCCGCCCGTTCGACCTCACGCCGTTCTGCAAGGACGGCAATTGCGTCTCCAAGCAGATCGAACGTAATCAAAGGCTTGTGGCCGATCGTTCGCTCCCGGTGCGTGATCGCGTGATGGCGCTGGCCTACCTCGTCCATTTTGTCGGAGACCTCCACCAGCCGCTCCACGGCGGGGAGCATGACGGCGATCAGGGCGGCAACAAGCCCAAAGTCCGCTACGGCAATCTTCCGCCCCGTCCGCTCCACAGCATCTGGGACGGCCTGCTGGCGGAACGTGCCATCTCCACGCCGCAAGGGGGTGCCGCCGGCATCCTGTCCGAAGTCCCCGTCGCTGAGCGGCCCGTCCTCGCACGCGGCAGCGTCGAGGATTGGAGCCGCGAAAGCTGGCAGGCGGCCCGGGACCTCGTCTACGCGACCGCGCAGGCCGACCCGTGCGCGCCCGCCGATCCCAACGCCCACCTCGACGAGGCGACGATCGAGCGGCTGGTGCCGCAGGTCAGGCGTCAGGTGGCGAAGGGCGGCCTCCGCCTCGCCCGCTTGCTGGACGAGGCGCTCGACGGCAACCATCCCGAAGTGGCGCATCCGCCGAGGATACGCGGCTGATGCGCTACTTTCTCGACACCGAATTCAACGGCTTCGGCGGCTGCCTGATCAGCCTGGGCCTCGCGCCCGAAAGCGGCGACCAGGATTATTATGTGGTGATCCCGATGACGGAAGCGCCCACGCCGTGGGTCGAACGCCACGTCATGCCCTATCTCGAAAGCGTGCCGCGTACGCTCTACAACCGGCTGGACGCGGTCGCGGCGGCGCACGACATCGCCGCATATCTCAGCACCGATCCGGAGCCGGAGATCGTGGCCGACTGGCCGGAGGATATTGCCCTGTTCGCGCGCCTGATAGTAACGGGCAATGCGGAGATCGCCGACGTCAGCAACCTGCGCTTCCACTTCGTCCGCACACCGGGCTTCTCCACCTCGGCCAACAGCCAGGTGCCCCACAACGCCCTGCACGATGCCCGCGCACTCAGGGACTTCATCCTCTCGACCGAAGGCTAGCGTCCGCAGAGGGTAGCCGCTCCGAAGAGCCGAAGCGCGTGTCAGCTGCTCCCGCGAAGGCGGGAGCCCAGGCGGTGGACCGTGAACGTGTAGTGCTGTCCCGCACAAAACAATCCCGTCGTCCGGAATTTGCGGAAACCCGCGGGTCAAACTCGTGTCGCTTGCCTGCTGGGCTCCTGCCTTCGCAGGAGCACAGCAATGGCCCTGGGACGCGGCAAACACAGGAAGACCGGGCACGATGGCCCACGCCACCGCCCCCGGCTCCCATTGTCGCAGCTTATTCCGGCACGACCGTCACGGCGCGACGGTTCTGCGCCCAAGCGCTCTCGTCCGAACCCTGCGCGGCGGGGCGCTCCTTGCCATAGCTGATCACGCTGATGCGGCTCGCCGGCACGCCCGCATTGACCAGGAAGTTCTTGGCGGAGTTGGCGCGACGATCGCCCAGCGCCAGATTATACTCGCGGGTGCCGCGCTCGTCGCAATGACCTTCCACGGTGACGCGCACCTGCGGATACTTGCGCAGCCAGGCGGCCTGACGCGTCAGGATCGCCTGCGCCTCGGCATCGACGTCCGAGCTGTCGGTCACGAACAGGACCGTGTCGGTGCCGGCCTGCGCCAGCAGGTCCGCGCGCGAGCCCGGGACGACGGTGTTGCCGACATCGCCGGTCGACGACGACGGCGGCGCGGGCTGGCTCACATCGCTCGGCGGCGCGGGCGGCAGCTGTGCTGGCGGCTTCTTGGAACAGCCCGCAACCGCGATCAGCGCGGCGGTCGCCATCAATGTGGCGGTGGTCTTCTTCATCCCTTCGGCTCCTTTTCCATTACTCTAATTACGGCAGCAACGGCCCCCAGGCGGGATCCGAACCATCAAGCGGCGTAGGAATGCGACGTGCATTCACGCCCGTCAAATCCACCGACCACAGATCGGCCTTGCCCGATCCCCGCGCCGTGCGGAAGAACATCAGCACGCGGCCGTTGGGGGACCAGGTGGGGCCTTCGTCCTGCCAGCCATCGGTCAGGTCGCGCGCGCCCGATCCGTCCGGCCCCATGACCCCGATCGAGAAACCCCCGCCGGTATGCGTGTACGCGATCAGGTCGCCGCGCGGGCTCCACACCGGGGTGGCATAGCGCCCGCCGCCGAAACTGACCCGCTTCTGATTCGATCCGTCCGCGTTCATTACGTACAGCTGCTGGCCGCCCGAACGATCGCTTTCGAACACGATCCGCGACCCGTCGGGCGAATAGCTGCCGCCGGTGTCGATGCCGGGCGAGGTCGTCAGCCGCACCGGCTCGCCGCCGCTGGCCGGCACGCGATAGACGTCGCAATTGCCGTTCACGATCATCGAGAAGAGTATGTAACGCCCGTCCGGCGAGAAACGCGGTGCAAAGGTGGTATAAGGCTGGTTGACCACCAGCCGTTTCCGCCCCGACCCCACATCATACACATAGACGCGCGGCTGCCTGTTCTCGAACGACATGAACACCACCGTCTGGCGACTGGGCGCGAAGCGCGGCGTCAGCACCAGGCTCTGGCCGTTGGTGATGAAGCGGTGGCTGGCGCCGTCCTGGTCCATGATCGCCAGCCGCTTGGTGCGGTTCTTCTTGGGCCCGGTTTCGGACACGTAGATCACCTGGCTGTCGAAATAGGGCCCCTCGCCCGTCAGGCGCGAGTAAACGGTGTCGGCGCATTTGTGCGCGGCCCGGCGCCATTCGGCCGGGCGCACCACGAAGCCCTGCCGTGCCAGCTCCGTCTTGGCGAACACGTCGTAGAGGTAGCAGCCGACCGTCAGCGTGCCGTCGCCATTCGCCTGGACGAAGCCCTGCACCAGGGCCTGCGCCCCGGTCGACAGCCACGCCCCATAATCGGGCGCATTGGCCTGCGGAAAGCTGACCGGGCGTAACTGCCCCGCCGGGAGGGGCGAGAACAGGCCGCTGTTCCTGAGGTCGGCGGTGATCACGTCGGACACCTGCCGCCCCAGCGCATCTGTCGATCCCGCCGGGGTCGATGCGGCATTGGGGGTCGGCATCACCGGCACGGCGATCGGCATCGGCTGGGAGATGCCGCCGCTGATGTCCACCGTCAGCCGCTGACCCGGCTGCGGCCCCGCGCCGGGCGCCGGACCGGGCCCCTGCGCCGATCCTTGCGGCGCGGCATCCTGCGCGATCGTGGCGCCGGGCAGCAGTGCCAGCATCATCGCGCCCGCAAACCGGATCCGTCGCATCGTTCGTTCCATCGTCATTGCATCTGCCCCGGAGTGAAGCGGAAATTGAGGTCGTCCCAGCCGCCTTCATACAGTTCGGTGGGCAATTTGACAGGCGCGCAGCGGAGCACGGCCCGGCGCGCCACGTCCACGATCTGCTTGGCATAGGCGCTGTTGCCGGCATTGACGCCGGTCTGCTCCACCAGCTCCGGCGTACCGGTCACCGATCCGTCACGATTGTAGCGCAGGCGAAGCGTGGTCACGATCTGCATCGCCGGCGTGCCGCCCAGCCCGCCCAGTTCGTAGCAGGGCTGCACCTGACGCTTCAGCGCCGCGGCCAATCCGTTCATCGCCGCGCCGGACACCGCCGCACGCGCATTCGTACCCTTGCCGGTGGACTTGCCGATCACGCCCTTCAACAGGTCTCCGACGCGGGCAGCGGCCGCGCGGTCCGCCTTGGCCTGCGCATCGCTGCCGCCCCGCTCGCTCTTGGCGGTGGAGCGCACATCCTTGAGGATGTCGGACAATGCGCGCGACGGCTTGGCCGGGGCAGGCGCAGGCTTCGCCGCCGGGGCGGGTTTCGCCTTGGGCGGCGTGGGCGCGGGCTTGGGAGGAGCAGGCTCCGGCTTTGGCGGGGCGGGCCTGGGCTTCGGCGGCGCAGGCGCGGGTTTCGGCGGCGCCGGGGCCGGCGTCGGCTTTGGCGGAGCCGGGGTCGGGTTGGGGGGCGCGGGTGTGGGCGGAGCCGGGGTCGGCTTGGGGGGTGCCGGCGTCGGCGGAGGCGGCGTGGCCGGCGCGGACGGCGGCGCTTCCTGCGGCGTGCCGGCGTCCGGCGCCTGCATCTCCTGCGGCGCTTCGGTCGCGGGTTGAGGCGCGGCCGAGCGCAGGCCGACCGTATCGACCAGCTGCACGTCCAGCGCCTCGGGGGGCGGCGGGACCACGGCTGGCTTGCGCTTGGCGATGCTCAGCGACAAGGCCGCGAACAGAAGCAGGTGGCCGGCAACGGCAAAGCCCAGCCCCTTGCGGTCGGCGCGCTCCATCACGCCGCCCCGCCCGCATCGTCCGGTCGGGCCGCTGGGATCACTGGGCCTGCTGCTCGGCATTGGTGACCAGCGCCACCTTGGTCAGGCCGGCGCGGCTCAATTCGCCCATCACCTGCATCACCCGGCCATAATCCAGCGCCCGGTCGGCGCGCAGGAAGATCTGCGGCGCCTTGTCGCCCTTGGGGACGGCGGCCAGCCGGTCCGGCAGCGACGCGGGCGACACCTCGTCCTTGTCGACGAAGATCTTGCCGCTTTCATCCAGGCTGATCTCCACCGGCTGCTCCTGCTGGTCCAGCGGCGCGGCGCGGCTGTCGGGCAGGTTCACCGGCACGCCCGCCGTCATCAGCGGCGCGGTGACCATGAAGATGATCAGCAGCACCAGCATGACGTCGACCAGCGGCGTGACGTTGATTTCCGCCATCGGCGCACGGCGGCGTCCGTGATTCCGGCGCGGTGCTCCGCCCATTGCCATCGGATCAGCCCTCCGCGTCCAGTTCGCGGCTCAGGCTCATGTGAAAGCCATCGGCAAAGCGATTGAGCCGCGCCTCCACCCGGTCCAGCGAATGGCTCATCCGGTTGTAGCCGATCACGGCCGGAATGGCGGTGAACAGGCCCAAAGCGGTCGCGAACAAGGCCTCGGCAATGCCGGGGGCCACCGCGCCGAAGCTGGTATTCTGCGACGCGGCAATGTCGGCAAAGCTGCGCATGATGCCCCACACGGTGCCGAACAGGCCCACGAACGGCGTTACGCTGCCGATCGTGGCGAGCACGTTGAGTCCATTAGACAGGCGGTCGATCTCGCCCGCCGAAGCCGACGACATCGCCTGCGCCAGGCGATCGCGCGCCGCGTCGCGGTCCAGCTTGCGCCCGGAGGTGGATCGCCGCCACTCGCCGATCCCGGCCGCGAACACGCGCGCGGCCGGCAGGTCGGCCTTGCCGCGCTCGTCAAAGAAACGGTCGATATCCGGGGCCTTGGCAAAGTCGCGCTCGAACGCCTCATTCTCCCGCGATACGCGCCGCAGCAGCTGGCCGCGCCCGATGATGATCGTCCAGGTCAGCACGCTGGCCAGGATCAGCCCGATCATCACCAGTTTGACGATCAGGTCGGCATGCAGAAACAGCGCGATCGGCGACAGCGCGGCTTGAGTGTTGGTCGTAATGCTCGCGCCGTTCATGCGTCAGTCCTGCTCCCTTGAACGCCCTGGAAGGCGTGGATCCATTGTTTGGGCTGGCGGCGGGGGCGGCCATCGGGGCCCACCCACGCGACCGTCAAACGCCCTTCGGCAATAAGCTGGTCATCGCGCATGACTGTTTGCTGAATGACGCAGGCGGCGGTGCGCACCCGCTCCAGCCGGCTGACCACCATCAGCGCATCGCCCAGCCGTGCCGGCGCGCGATAGGCCATCTCCGCCGCCGCCACCACATAGCCGCCCTCGTCCGCGGTCAGCGCCGCCGCGATGTCCGCGCCGGCCAGCGCCAGCATGTCGCTGCGCGCGCGCTCGAAGAAGCGCAGGTAATTGGCGTGATAGACCACGCCGCCCGCATCCGTGTCCTCATAATAGACCCGCACGGCGAAGCGGTGCGCGCCGTCAACGAAGCGGCCGACATAAGGCCGGTCGAGAAGGTCCGCAGGCATGAACAGCCGGTTAGGGAAGCCCTTCCGATCAGGCAACCCTTGTCGACATCGGACAGGAGGAAGCCGGACCCGCGACGCGGAACCGGCTCCCCTGCTTCATCCGCGATCAGGCGACGTGCAGCGCCAGCTTGCCGTCGGCATCGTCCACCGTCACGCGCGATCCATCCGGCACCTCGCCGCGCAGGATCGCCTCCGCCAGCGGGTCCTGCAGATATTTCTGCACCGCACGCTTCAAAGGCCTTGCGCCATAAACCGGATCATAGCCGACACGGCCGAGCCATTCCCGCGCCGCGTCAGACAGTTGCAGCACGACCTTGCGATCGTTCAGCAACCGCTGGACGCGTCCGACCTGGATGTCGACGATCGGCCCCATGTGGCTCTGGCCTAGCCGGTGGAACAGGATGATCTCATCCAACCGGTTCAGGAGTTCGGGCCGGAAATGACCGCGCACCACCTCCATCACCGCCGGCTCCACGCTGTCGGTCGAGGTGTCGTCGGGCAGGTTGGCCAAGAATTGCGATCCCAGGTTGGACGTCAGGATGATCAGCGTGTTGGTGAAATCGACCGTCCGCCCCTGCCCGTCCGTCAGCCGCCCGTCGTCCAGCACCTGGAGCAGGATGTTGAACACATCGGAATGGGCCTTCTCAACCTCGTCGAACAGCACCACCTGATAGGGCCGGCGCCGCACCGCCTCGGTCAGCGTGCCGCCTTCCTCATAGCCGACATAGCCCGGGGGGGCACCGATCAGCCGCGCCACCGAATGCTTCTCCATGAACTCGCTCATGTCGAGGCGGACCATCGCGCTGTCGTCGTCGAACAGGAACCCGGCCAGCGCCTTGGTCAGCTCGGTCTTGCCCACACCGGTCGGGCCCAGGAACAGGAAGGAGCCGAGCGGCCGGTTGGGATCCTGCAACCCCGCCCGCGCGCGCCGCACCGCGCGGCTGACGGCGGCAACCGCCTGCTCCTGCCCGATCACGCGCGCACCGATCACCTGCTCCATCCGGATCAGCTTGTCGCGCTCGCCTTCCAGCATCCGCTCCACCGGCACACCCGTCCAGCGGCTGACGACGGAGGCGATATCCTCGCTCGTCACCTCCTCCCGCACCATCGCGGTGGCGGTGGCGCCCTGCGCCTCGGCCAGTTGCTTCTCCAGCGCAGGGATGATGCCGTAGCTCAGCTCGCCCGCTTTGGTGAAGTCGCCCCCGCGCTGCGCCTGGTCCAGCTGGACGCGGGCCTGGTCGAGCTGCTCCTTGACCTTGGTTTCGGCGTTCAGTTTCTCCTTCTCGGACTGCCAGCGCGCGGTCAGTTCCGCCGACTGCTGCTCCAATTCGCCCAAGTCGCGTTCCAGCGTCTCCAGTCGATCCTTGGAGGCCTGATCGGTTTCCTTGGCCAGAGCCTCGCGCTCGATCTTGAGGCGGACGATGCGGCGATCCAGCCCTTCAATCTCCTCGGGCTTGCTTTCCACCTCCATGCGCAGGCGGCTGGCGGCCTCGTCCATCAGGTCGATCGCCTTGTCGGGCAGGAAGCGGTCGGTGATGTAGCGGTTGGACAAGGTCGCCGCCGCCACGATCGCCCCGTCGGCGATGCGCACGCCATGGTGCAGTTCGTACTTCTCCTTCAGCCCGCGCAGGATCGAGATCGTGTCCTCGACCGTCGGCTCGCCCACGAACACCGGCTGGAACCGCCGCTGGAGCGCGGGATCCTTCTCCACATATTTGCGATATTCATCCAAAGTGGTCGCGCCGATGCAATGCAGCTCGCCCCGCGCCAGCGCAGGCTTCAGCAGGTTGCCGGCATCCATCGCGCCTTCGGATTTGCCCGCGCCGACCAGGGTGTGCATCTCGTCGATGAACAGGACGACGTCGCCCTCAGCAGCCTTGACCTCGTCGAGCACGCCCTTCAGCCGCTCCTCGAACTCGCCGCGATATTTCGCGCCCGCGATCAGGCTGCCCATGTCCAGCGCCATCAGGGTGCGCCCCTTCAAGCCGTCCGGCACGTCGCCATTGGCGATGCGCAGCGCCAGCCCCTCGGCAATGGCGGTCTTGCCCGTGCCCGGCTCACCGATCAGCACCGGATTGTTCTTGGTACGGCGCGCCAGGATCTGGATGGTGCGGCGTATCTCCTCGTCGCGGCCGATCACGGGGTCGAGCTTGCCCGCGCGCGCCGCCTCCGTCAGGTCGCGCGCGAACTTCTTCAGCGCGTCATAGCGGTCCTCGGCGGTGGCGGTGTCGGCGGTGCGGCCACCGCGCAATTCGTTGATCGCGCCGTTCAGCGCCTCGGCCCGCACGCCCGCCGTCTGCAACGCCTTGCCCGCCGCCGTGTTGGGCGACAAGGCCAGCGCCAGCAGCATGCGTTCCACCGTGACGAAGCTGTCGCCGGCCTTTTGCGCGACCTGCTCGGCTTGGTCGAGCACGCGCACCAGATCATTGTCGAGGCCGGGCGTCGCCTGCGCGCCCGAGCCCGAGACGGCGGGGATCTTGCCCAGCGCCAGATCGGTTTCGCCCTGCGCCCGGCGCGCATCGCCACCGGCGCGCGCGATCAGGCCGGACGCCATCCCCTGTTCGTCCTCCAGCAACGCCTTCAACAGATGCTCCGGCGCGATCCGCTGATGGCTGTTGCGGATGGCGACCGTCTGCGCCGCTTGCAGAAAGCCCTTGGCGCGTTCGGTGAATTTCTCCAGGTTCAAGTCCGTCTCCCTTCCCCACCCGATATGATGTTGCATTTCGGCCACACAAGAGGTCGCTTGATCTTTGCCAAGGCAGGCGCAAAGGCCTCTGCGAACAGGAGATTGTCATGGCCGACATTGACGGCAAGTGGAATTGCACGGTGGAAAGCCCGATGGGTCCGCAAAGCTTCGCGCTGACCGTGCGCGGCTATGGCGACACGTTCGCTGCCACCGCGGACGGCTCGTTCGGCAGCAAGACCATCCCGGAAGGGCGGATCGAGGGCGACCAACTGCTCTGGACGATGCACATTTCCAAGCCGATGCCGATGACCCTGGCCTGCCGGGCAACGGTCAACGGCGACGTAATGGAGGGCTCGGTCAAGGCCGGCTTCCTCGGTAGCTATCCAATCAAGGGCACGCGCGCCTGAGGCGCCTTCAGATAAGCTTCGCGGCGATTGCGTGGTCCTGCGCAAGCAGGAACCCAGGCCAGAAGCATGCGTCGGCGCGCAAGCATCGAATGCATCGACACCGCCCCACCGGAACGCGGCGGAGGCGGACAGCATGACAGCGAAAGCCTCTAGCGTTCAGAAGATGCGGGTGACGTGCCCCATCTTGCGACCCGGCTTCACACCGGTCTTTCCGTAAAGGTGCAGGTGCGCGGTGGGATCGGCCAATATGGTCGGCCATTCCTCCATCTCGCGCCCGATCAGGTTGCGCATCTCCGCGCCCGTGCCGACCAAAGCGGTCGAGCCGAGCGGCAGGCCGCATACCGCGCGAATGTGGTTCTCGAATTGCGAGGTCACCGCACCCTCGATCGTCCAATGACCTGAGTTATGAACGCGCGGCGCCATCTCGTTGAAAACAGGGCCATCCTTGCTGGCGAAGAACTCGCAGGCGAGCACCCCGACATAGCCAAGCGCCCCCGCAATTCGTTCGGCCAGCGCGCCCGCTTCCTCCGCCTGCTCCGCCACGATGCCCGAGGGCGGCAC
Organism: uncultured Sphingomonas sp.; assembly: GCF_934560975.1. Lineage (GTDB taxonomy): Bacteria > Pseudomonadota > Alphaproteobacteria > Sphingomonadales > Sphingomonadaceae > Sphingomonas_I. Next base: position 66,650 of record NZ_CAKTFO010000002.1, read on the forward strand.
GGTCGACAGATCGAGGATGCCGTCCTTGTGCCGGTTGGTCGCCGCGTCATAGCGAACGATCCGCCCGTCCAGCCCGCGCGCCAGGATGATGGAGAATTCCGCCTCGAACGCGACCATCTTCTCCAGCACGGCCGGCTGCTCACCGATCGCAGCCCAGGCATCCCCGGCCTGTGCGGCGTCACGCACCCGCGCCTGCCCCTTGCCGTCATAACCGAAGCGACGCGTCTTCAGGATGGCGGGCATGCCGACCATCTCCAACGCCTGGGTCAGGTCCGTCAGGCTGTCGACCGGGCAGTAAGGCGCGGGTCTGCCGCCCACCGTTTCGGCGAACGCCTTTTCCGCCACCCGATCCTGCGCCACCTCCAGCGCACGCAGAGAGGGCCTCACGCCGTCCAGCCCCTTCAAGGGCGCAACGTCGACATTCTCGAACTCGTAGGTGACGACATCCACCTGCGACACCCAGGCGGCGATGGCGGCGGCATCGTCATAGTCGCCGCGCGTCCACCGTGCCGCGACCTCGCTCGCAGGCCCGCTCAGGCCCGGCGCGTAGATATGGGTGCGATAGCCGAGGTTAGCCGCCGCGATGGCCAGCATCCGGCCAAGCTGCCCTCCACCCAGGATGCCGATGGTGGAGCCGGGCCGCACGGTCACTCCGGCGCTTCGTCGACGGCGGCGGTCTGCGCTGTCCGCCAGTCTGTCACGCGCCGCGCCAGGTCCGCATCGCCCAAGCCCAGGATCTGCGCGGCGAGCAGCCCGGCATTGATCGCGCCCGCCTTGCCGATCGCCAGCGTGCCGACCGGCACCCCGCCCGGCATCTGCACGATCGACAGCAGGCTATCCAGCCCGGACAGCGCGGCCGACTGCACCGGCACGCCCAGCACCGGCAGCGCCGTCATCGACGCCGCCATGCCCGGCAGGTGCGCCGCGCCGCCCGCGCCGGCGATCAGCACCTTCAGCCCGCGATCCGCGGCGCCCTGCGCATAATCATACAGCCGCTGCGGGGTGCGATGCGCCGACACCACCTTGGCCTCATGCGCGACGCCCAATTTCTCCAGCGTCTCGGCGGCATGGCGCATCGTCTCCCAATCGGAGCGCGAGCCCATGATGATCCCGACCAGCGCCACGCCTCAACGCTCGCTCAGATAGTAACGCTCCAATGCGTTCAGATCGTCATCCAGCTGGTAGACGATCGGCTGCCCGGTCGGGATCTCCAGCCCGGTAATCTCGTCGTCCGAAATGCCCGACAGATGCTTCACCAGCGCGCGCAGCGAATTGCCGTGGGCGGAGATCAGCACCCGCTTGCCGGCCTTCAGTTCGGGCACGATCCGCTCCTCCCAATAGGGCAGCACGCGCGCGATCGTGTCCTTCAGGCTTTCCGTCTGCGGGATCGGAACGCCCTGGTAGCGTTCGTCCTTGGCCAGGTCCCACGGGCTGCCGTCTTCCGGCAACGGCGGCGGAATGTCAAAGCTGCGGCGCCAGATCTTGACCTGATCCTCGCCATGCTTGTCCGCCGTCTCTGCCTTGTTGAGGCCGGTGAGCCCGCCATAATGGCGCTCGTTCAGCTTCCAGCTCTTCTCGGTCGGCAGCCACAGCCGGCCCATCGCCTCCAGCGCGAGGTTCAGCGTCTTGATTGCGCGGCTCTGGAAGCTGGTGAAGGTCAGGTCGAAGTCGAGCCCCTTCTCCTTCATCAGTTCGCCCGCGGCCCAGGCTTCCTTCACGCCCAGTTCGGTGAGGTCCACGTCCCACCATCCGGTGAAGCGATTCTCCAGGTTCCAGGCGGATTGGCCATGGCGGATCAGGACGAGCGTCGGCATGCGGTCGGCGGCTTCCTTTATGTGTCTGGCTACCGGCCTTAGCCGCGCGAAAGCGGCGCGTCACCCCCAAGCAGCCACCCCGGCGATCCAAGCGGCTTGACCGGACGCGCCGAGTGGTGGAGGGGCATGGCCCATGAAGACGCGCATCTACGTCACGCTCAAGAACGGCGTGCTCGATCCCCAGGGCAAGGCGATCCACCATGCGCTGGAGGGCCTCGGCTTCTCCGGCGTGGAGGGGGTGCGGCAGGGCAAGCTGATCGAGCTCGACCATGCCCACGGCGTCAGCGACGCGGACCTCGACGCCATGTGCCGCAAGCTGCTCGCCAACACCGTGATCGAGAATTATCGGATCGAGCGGGGTTGAGCGCCATGAAGTCGGCAGTGATCGTCTTTCCCGGCTCCAATTGCGACCGCGACCTTGCCGTAGCGATCGAGGAGGTGACCGGCTCCGCGCCGGAGATGCTGTGGCACGGCGAGACGGCGCTGCCGGTGGGCATCGACCTGGTCGCGGTGCCCGGCGGCTTCTCCTATGGCGATTATCTCCGCTCCGGCGCCATGGCGGCGCGGTCGCCGGTGATGAAGGCGGTGGTCGAGGCGGCCGAGCGCGGCGTGCCGGTGCTGGGCGTGTGCAACGGGTTCCAGATCCTGACGGAGGCCGGGCTGCTGCCGGGCGCGCTGATGCGCAATGCCGGCCTGTCCTTCGTCTGCCGCCCGGTGGCTTTGACGGTGGAGAACAGCCGGTCGCTGTTCACCAGCCGCTATGACGCGGGCGAGCGGATCACCATCCCCGTCGCGCACCATGACGGCAATTACACCGCCGACGCCGACACGCTGGACCGGCTGGAAGGCGAAGGCCGCGTCGCCTTCCGCTATGCGGAGCGGGTCAACGGCTCGGCCCGCGATATCGCCGGGATCGTCAATGCCCAGGGCAACGTGCTCGGCATGATGCCGCACCCCGAACGGATGATCGGTCCGGAACATGGCGGGGCCGATGGTCGCCGCCTGTTCGAAGGCCTGGTGCAGGCGGTCGCCGCCTGACTTCTGACCGGATGCGTACGGCGGCCTGCCGGCAGGCCGCCTGACGTTCTTCACACGCCCGAGTGAAACGGTGAGAAGTCGGTGCGTTCGTCGAATACGTCCACCCCCTCGCGCCGCTTGAGGAAACCGACCACAAGGTAGGTCAGCGGCGTCAGGATCGTTTCCCATATTACCTTCAGCGCCCATTGGGTCAGCAACACCGTCAGTACCTGCCCGCCGGTCCAGCCAGCCGCGCCCCAGAAAGCCAGCGGGTAGAAGATCAGGCTATCGACCCCCTGCCCTGCCAGTGTCGAGCCGATCGTCCGGCTCCACAGCCAGCGCCCGCGCGTCAGCACCTTCATCCGCGCCAGCACGAAAGTGTTGGAGAGTTCGCCCGCCCAGAAGGCCAGCAGCGAAGCGCCCGCAATGCGCGGCGCCTGCCCGAACGCCTGATAGGCCGCCTGCCCCTCCCACCCGGCCTCGGGCGGCAGGGCCACGACTACCACGCTCATCACCACCATGAACAGCAAGGCCGCAAAGCCCGCCCACACGCAGCGCCGCGCGCGGGAATAGCCGTACACCTCGGTCAGCACGTCGCCGATGACATAGGACAGCGGAAAGAACAGGATGCCCGCTCCGAACGGCCACGCCCCCAGCACCGGCAGGTCGATCACCGACCTCTTGCCCGCGCCGATCAGGTTGGACAGCAGCAGGATGGTGACGAACGCCGCCATGACGAAGTCAAAATAGCGCAGCGGCCTGCCCGCCAGCGCCCCTGCCTCCACCGCAATCGGCCGCCCCTGTTCCATCCCGTCCATCACGGTGAGACTATCGCGGTTCCTCTCCGACGCAATCCGCGCTAACGCGGCGGCGGGCGCCCGTAGCTCAGTTGGATAGAGCACGTGCCTTCTAAGCTCGTGGTCGCTGGTTCGAATCCAGCCGGGCGCGCCATTGAAAACAATTGATTTTCTCCGTGGGAGAGTTGCGTCGTTTGGACACGCATTTGGGCGTTCATGGCCTCTTATGCGGCGTGTCCGAAGGGCGGTGACCAGTGCTCAAGCGAGCGGCCGACGCGTAATCACTCCGTTTCAAGCCACCGTCTTTGCGGGCGCGCCCGCAAGTTCGTACCCGGGACGCGGCTAGTTTTTCTTCTTTGGTGTCCCCTCACCAATTCCCTACTGATTAGGTAGGGAAAGGGGAAAAATGAACACTCTCAGCTTATCGCTGCTGGCGGCGCTTGCCGCCGGCGTATCAACGCCCGCACTGGCCCAAAGCGCGGCCCTCGCACCAACCATCTCTGCCGACCTGGGCGCGGAGCAGCCCGTTGCTGACGATATCGTCGTGACCGGATCGAACATTCGGCGGGCCGCATCGGAAAGCTTCAATCCCGTGCAGGTGATCGGGCGCGAGGAATTGGCCACGTCCGGACGGATCACCGTCGCCGATGCGCTGCGATCGATCTCGGCCAACACCGGCAATGCCGCAAACGAGACGAGCAACAGTGGCTGGGCGTCCGGATCCGCGGGAATCGGGCTCCGCGGCCTGTCGGCGAAGAACACGCTGGTGCTTCTTAATGGGCGGCGGCTGGCTAATTACGGCTTCCCGGCCAACGGCCTTTCGGACACGTTCGTCAATCTGAACGCGCTGCCGCTGGTGGCGGTGCAACGGATGGAGGTGCTGAAGGACGGCGCGTCGGCCGTTTACGGGTCGGATGCGGTGGCTGGAGTGGTCAACGTCATTACGCGCCAGAACTTCGACGGGCTCGAACTTGGCGGTAGTTTCGGTACCTCGGATCAGGGTGGTCTCGACACGTGGCGCGGGCAATTGGTCGGCGGCTATGGCGACATCGATAAGGACGGCTACAACCTGCTGTTCAGCTTAGAGGCCTACCTGCGTGATCGGCTAGACCAGGACCAGCGCAAGCTGACCCGATCCGGCATCTATGACGACCGGCCCGGCGGCCGCTGGAACGGGTGGACAGCTAAGGGTGCACGCTTCCTGATCGACGGTGCCTCGGTGCCGTTGCTTGACGCTCAGGGCAGTTGCCCGGATGGCATGGCGCTGGTCGCGAGCGGCCCCATCGACGGGCTGCGCGGCAATACCTGCGCGATCAACCTGGCGCCCTATACGACGCTGATCCCGGCAACCGACCGCTATCAGGGCTTCGCACGCGGCACCGTGCAACTGGGCGAGGATACCGAAGCGTTTGTCGAGGGGCTGTACAGCCACATCATGGGCACCTCGATCTTCGGGTCCAGTCCCTATTTTACGCTGGAAGCAGGCCGCTTCGCGCTCAATGCGCAGACCGGGCTGGCGGAACCGGTGTCCAATCTGCTGCCCACCAACAGCCCGTACAATCCGTACGGACGTCCGGTGCAGGTGGAATATACCTTTTTCGATCTCGGCCAGTCACTGAAGACCAATTACTCGGATGCGTTCCGGGTTTTGGCCGGCGCGCGCGGGAAGGTCGTCGGGCTGGATTGGGAGGTGGGCGCTTTCGCGTCCGGCAGTACGGAGCGGGAGGAAGTGGCGGGAGGCTTCGCCGACCGTTTCGGCCTGTTACCTGCGCTCGCCAACGGCGCGCTGAACCTGCGGGATCCCGCCTCCACCCCACAGCCGACCCTGGACTCAATCCGGCTCAGCACCACGCGGCGCGCCCGCTCGCGCCTCTACGGCACCGATGCCAAACTGTCGGGCGAGGTGGTGATGCTGCCGGCCGGCCCGCTCGAGTTCGCCGCCGGGGTGGAATGGCGGCGGGAGTCGTTGGTTTCGCGTAACCCGCGCGAGATCGATGACGGGCGGCAGATCCGCCCTGCCATTGCGGCGGTGGATGGCAAGCGCAACGTGATCGCCGGTTATGCCGAGCTCAACGTCCCGGTCATCAGGGGTCTGGACCTCCAGCTGGCGGCGCGCGGTGATCATTACAGCGACTTCGGCAATGCCTTTTCGCCCAAGGGCGGCTTCCGGTGGCGGGTGTTCGAGCCGCTGATGCTGCGCGGCTCGATCTCGCGCGGTTTCCGCGCCCCGTCATTGTCCGAGAACTCGGCTTCGACCAATATCTCCTACGGTACGGTGGTCGACCCGTTCGATCCGGACGTGCCTGGGTCGCGGCAGAGCCCGACCTTTTTCACCGTCGGCAATGCGGCGCTGAAGCCGGAGCGGACGCGCAGTTACAACCTTGGAGCGGTGTTCACGCCGCTGCGCACCACCACCCTCAGCGTTGACTATTACAAAATCAAGTTGAGCAACCTGATCGGCACGAACAACTCGACAACCATCGTGCAGCTCAACAATCCGCAGGACGTGGTCCGTGACGCGCGCGGCAAGATCCTCGCCGTCTACAACCGTTACCAGAACCTCAGCAAGCTGGAAACGAGCGGCGTCGACGTCGAATTTACGCAGCGTGTGCCGACCAGCGGCTTCGGCGAGTTCAGACTCTCCAGCGTCTACACCCATGTGTTCAACTACAAGAGACCGAACACGGCAGGCGCCGCGCCTGTCGACTATGCGGGATCGAATCTGGGCTTCACACTGCCGAGCGACAAGGCGACCACGCGGCTGGGCTGGTCGTTCGAGCCGGTAGAGGCGGCAGTCACCTGGTATCACACGGCCGGCTATCGTCAGGTCACCGCCGCGGCGATCCAGGACCGGGTCGATGCGTATGACCAGGTCGACCTGTATCTCGGGTGGAAGGTGCTCGAGAAGGTGACACTCTACACGAAGGTCGACAACGTCTTCAACGAGCGGCCGCCCTACGATGCCTCCTTTCCCGGCATCCGCGCGCCCTATGACTTCACGCAATACGATCTGCGCGGGCGCTATTTTCAGCTCGGCTTCGACGTCCGCTTCTGATCCTCGCCGCCGTCACCCTCGTAGGTGGCGGCGGTTTTTTTTCAAAGGATACGAAATGTCACTTCTGTCCGTTGCGCGGCAATCCGCCCGCACGCTCCTCCTGGCGTCGACGGTTACGCTCGCGCTCCTCCCCTCCACCCCGGCGCACGCTCAGACGAGCTATTACTTCCCCGATACGGCAGCCGACGATCTCGACCCGGCTATCCCATCGCCGGAGCAGTTCCTCGGCTACCCGATCGGCAGCCGCTACACCCGGCACGATCGTCTCGTGGAGTATATGCGCGAGCTGGCGCGCCTGTCCGATCGCGTCACGGTGAAAGAGATCGGCCGCACCTATGAAGACCGGCCGCTGATCACGCTGTTCGTCACCTCGCCGCGTAACCATGCCCGGCTCGAGGCGATCCGCCGCGAGCATGCGGTGTTGGCCGATCCGAACGGCGCGGCAGTCGATCCGCGACAGGTACCGGTGGTAGTCGGCCTCTATTACAGCGTCCACGGCAACGAAACGTCGAGCGGCGAGGCTGCCCTGCTCACCGCTTATTATCTCGCCGCAGCCCGTTCGGAGCGGGTGAGGCACTGGCTCGACGACGCGGTTATCCTGATCGATCCGGCCCAGAATCCCGACGGGCGCGACCGTGCCGCAAACTGGCACAATAGTTGGCGCTCCAACCCTCCCAGCGCCGACCCGCTCGACCGCGAACATGTCGAGGGGTTCCCGATGGGTCGCACCAACCATTATTACACTGACCTCAACCGCGACTGGCTGGCGATCACCCAAGCCGAGACCAGGACAAAGATCGACCTGTTTCACCAGTGGACACCCAACGTCCAGATCGACTTCCACGAGATGGGATCGGGCAGCACCTACTATTTCGAGCCTTCACCTCCGGAGATGGAAAGCCCGCTTCTGCCCAAGGCGTCCTATGCGTTCAACCGCACGATGGCGCGCTACTATGCCCGCGCGCTCGACCGGCTCGGCTCGCTTTATTACTCGGGTGAGAATTACGACAATTTTTCCCCGGTCTATGGCTCCACCTATCCCGACTTCCACGGCGGCGTGGGCGCCACGTTTGAACAGGCCAGCTCGCGCGGCCTGGTACAGGACACCGCCAACGGGCCGTTGGAGTTCCGCTTCACCATCCGCAACCATGTAGCGACCGGGCTCGGCACGATCGAAGGCGCCGTTGCCGAACATGCCGGCCTGTTCCAGTTGCAGCGGCAGTTTTTCCAGTCGGCGGTACAGCAGGGCGCCAAGGCCCGGCATGCCGCCTTCGTGTTCGGCGATCCCGCGGATCCTGGCCTGACGCGGCAGATGCTGGACCTGCTGCTTCAGCACCGGATCGAGGTCCATCCTCTCACCGCGCCGGTGACGATTGACGGGCAGCACTTCGATCCGGGGAGCGCCTATGTCGTACCCTCGCGCCAGCCGCAGTTCCGGCTGGTGCACTCCATCTTCGAGGAAACGCCGCCGGCGACCAAGACGGTCTATGGCAGCACATCCTATGCCATCGCACATGCTTATGGCCTGCGCGTCGGCCGGGCAGAACGCCTGCCGAAGATTGGCGCGGAAGTCACGGCGCTACCCGCAACAGCTGGCGGGGTTCGTGGCGCTGCGGGCGCTTATGCTTATGCCATCGACTGGCGCGATCTGAACGCACCGCGTGTCTTGTCCGCCCTGCTGCAACAGGGCATCCGCGTACGGGTCGCACAGTCGGGCTTCACGGCGGCGGCGCAGGACGGCAGCACGCCCTTTGGCATCGGCACGCTGATTGTACCAGCCGCCGGTCAGTCACTCCAGCCCGATGCGCTCCATGCCGCAGTCGATGCTGCTGCGCGGGACGCGGGCGTGCCGGCCTACGCCTTGCCCAGCGGTGATAGCGTGGAGGGCGTCGATCTCGGCAGCGATGCGATCAAGGCGATCGAAAAGCCGGTCATCGCGCTGGTGGTAGGCGAAGGCGTCAACGCCTCGGAGATCGGCTCGACCTGGTTCGCGCTGAGCGAGCGGCTGCACTATCCGGTGACGAAGCTCGACATCGCCCAGATCGCGCAGGCTCCGCTCGATCGATATACCAGCATCGTCCTGGCCGGCGGGTCTTATTCAAGCTGGAGTGACGCGACCGTTTCCCGCGTAAAGACCTGGATCGAAGCAGGCGGCTCACTGATCGCCTTCGGTACCGCCGCACGCTGGGCGGTCAGCAAGGGGCTGATCGGCAGCGAGGCGAAAGATGCGCAGGCCAAGGCTGGCACGGACGATTCCGCCGGCACCGTCCGGAGGGACTTTGCCGACCGGCGCGACGTGGAGGCGCAGGGCCGCACCTCAGGCAATCTCGTCTCGGCGGATGTCGATGTCACCCATCCGCTTGCCTTCGGTGTGCCGCGGCGTGCCTTTTTCGTGCAAAAGGACAGCGAGGTGGTGCTGGCTCCGATCGCCGATCCCTTCTCTACCGTGGTGGCGGTGGATCGCCAGCCGCTGGTCAACGGCTATATGTCGGACAGGCTGCACAAGCGGCTGGCAGGCTCGGTCTGGGCGCAGGTCGCGCGGGCTGGAAAAGGAAATGTCGTGCTGTTCGCAGACGATCCCGCACATCGCAAATACTGGCTCGGCACCGAACGGCTGCTGATCAACGGGCTGTTCTTTTCCAAAGAGCTCACCCCCACCGGCCGGTAGACGAAATGGGCCTGCGGGATGCCTGATCCCGCAGGCCCACGGGCTCATCCGGTTGCGGCGATCTGGTGGAGGAAGTCGACATAACCCATCACGGCATCGTCATACCCGAAGACCTTTGGGTTGCTGCTCTCGATCAGCAGGTATTCGTCGGGAGCGTGAGCGCCATTGCCATGGCCGAAGCCGAACTGTCCCGCCGGCAAGGACGCCGGAGCGGAGGTAAAAACATACCCGGGCCACGAACCGGCTGATCGCGGGTAGATGGTTGTCGATATGCCCGCGCGCGCCAGGCTGGCAAGCTCCGCCCTGATCAGGGTGGAATTCTCGTCCGTCTCGGTCGGATCGTAGCCACCCGACACATTCACCTCGACATCGCCATAACCACGCTTGGCGAGGTGCGCCTTCAACTTGGCTACGCAGTCGTCCTTGTTTTGGTTCGGCACGAGCCGCATGTCGATCTTCGCCACCGCTCGGGAGGACAGGATCGTCTTGCCGCCGACGCCGGTATAGCCGGCGACCAGCCCTTCGATGTTGACCGTGGGCATGGCGGCGAAGCCTTCCAGCGTCTGCTGCCAGGTCATGTCGCCGACGAACTTGGCGACACCCATCTGCGTCATCTCGCGTTGCTGGTTCAATCCCAGATGCCTCGGCCGCACCGGCAGCGGTGGCGGCAAGCACCGTTGTGCCCAGCACAGCCCCGCGAAGCACTTCACGGTGGACCGGCGACGCCGGTTGAAGATCGTCCATGTGATTGTCCTCCCTCTTGATTACTGAACGAGAATGAAGCGCACACGAGATCTCCGACAAAGCCGCAACACACGGCTCCGGACCATCGCAAGTGCAAGGCATCCCGGCAGGCCGGGCATGACTGAGAGCTTCAACAAGCGACCTTCATTTCCGGAGCTTGGTCCGGCTTCACCTGTCGGCTGCGCCGCCCATCGATCGCGACCGGCGGTTCGCCATGGATCGTCACCCGCCGGACGATCCGGCGCTGATCGCCATAATCATCGATCGCATAGTGCTGGGTTGCGCGATTGTCCCAAATTGCCACATCGCCAGCCCGCCAACTCCAGCGAACCGTGTTCTCCAGTCGCGTGATGTGTGTTTGAAAGATCTCGTACATGCGCCGGGACTCGCTTTCCCCGAGCCCGACGAACTTTTTGAAGAAGGCGCCAAGCACGAGGCTGCGCTCACCCGTTTCAGGATGAACCCGGACCAGCGGATGCTCGGCTTCGTACACCGTCTTGATGAATTCGGCCTGATACGCATCTGTGCCCGCGTCGCGCTCCGTCTGGTTCGCCGCATAGTCATAGTCGTTGCTGTGGATCGACCATAACTCATCTGCGAGCGCGCGCAGCGGAGCGGGCAGCCGCGCATAGGCCTCCGCCGCATTCGCCCATACCGTGTCGCCGCCAACGGCCGGGATCACGACCGCACGCAGGATAGACGCGGCGGGATAGCTGGTCACGAAGGTCAGGTCTGTATGCCAGACGTTCGACTTGCCGCCATGCTTCGAGTCCAGCTCAAGCAGGAAATCGCCGACCTGCGCCGGCGCGGTTGGATGCGTAGTCGGCGTACCGAGCCGCCGGCCGAACGCCTGATGCCCGGCATCGTCCAGGTGATGCTGGTCACGAAAGAACAGCACCTTGTGGCGGCAGAGCGCGCGCCACACTCGGCCAAGGGTCTCGTCGTCGAGGTCGGGCGCAAGCTTCACCCCCTGCACCACCCCGCCGATGCGGCCGGCGACAGGCGCGATGTCGAGGGCGTTGGTGGCATCGGCGGCGTTGGACATGCGTTGTGCAGACATGGTGACTCCGGTCATGCGGCTATCGTCGTTCTAGGCTGGGTTTGCAGAAGGCTTGCGACCGAGACCGCGTGCGGCCTTTGCCGCGCTTCGAGCAGCCAGGTTTTCAGCATGACTACCTCAGGCCGCTGAGGTCGGTCGCCATGCTCGACGACATGGTAGCCGCGCTTGCTGCGCAGCGGCGTGCGAGACAGCGGAACGAGGCCGCCGCCGGCGACCAGGTCGTCGATCAGCGGCGTCCAGCCGATGCAGACGCCCTGACCGAGCAGCGCCGCCTGCAGGACCAGCTGGAAATTGTCGAAGGCAGGTCCATCCTGGTCACCGCTAGCGGGAAGATCGTGCGCGGCCAGCCAGTCGGCCCAGGTAAACCAGCGATCCTTGCCGGGCGCGCGCAGGTGAAGGAGCCGCATGCCCTGGATCTCGGATATGGCGAGCGGCAGCGCCCGACCGGCCAGATAAGCAGGCGCACAGACCGGATAGACCTCTTCGGAGAAGATCGGCGTGGTGCGATAGCTGCCCCATCCGCCGCGGCCGAACATGATGCCAAGGTCGAAGTCCGCGCTGGTCGCGTCCACCTCGGCCTGCGTGGTGGCGACCCGCACCTCGATGCCAGGCAGCAGTCGCTCCAACTCCGTCAAGCGCGGCATCAGCCACCAGGCGGCAAAGCCATAGTCGGTCAGGATCTGGATCGACCGGCGGGTCGCCTGTCGCCGCACCCGATCCACGCCTTCTGCCAGCGTTTTCAGACCCTGTTCGACATTGGCGAACAACGCAGCGCCTGCAGGGGTCAATTCCACGCCGCGATGTCGTCGCAAGAACAGCTCGACGCCGAGCTCGCTCTCCAGCTCCGATATCTGCTGGCTGACCCGGGCCTGCGACATGGTCAGCTCATTTGCGGCGCCGGTGAACCGGCCGTGCCGGGCCGCAGCCTCGAACACGGCCATGCCCTTCAGCGGCAGTCGGTGAAAGCGCGGTGCGATTAGCTCCACTTATGCCACCCTTAAGAATCCGATGGGTTCAAGCCCTGTGGGTCCAAGCGTAGCTATATTCTATCTTGAGGGTAGAGAATTGCTGTTCACCTTGGCGAAGCTCAGCTTTCGCGGCGGCACAGTGAAGCGCCTCTCCCGAACTCGGAACGGAGGGGGAATGCACGTGAAGATCATCGTGTCAGCGATCAGCCGGGTGGCGATCGTCGCCGCTCTTGCTCGGGGTGGAGCAGCCTTTGCCGGCGAAACGGCGCCAGTTGATGGTGCGGTGCCGGCGGACGCGGGCGAGATCGTCGTCACTGCCACCAAACGCGCCGCCAGCGCGCAGGAAGTGCCGCTTTCGCTGACCGTCCTGGATCCGCGTACCATCACCGAGCAGCACCTGCGCGACACGGTGGCGCTCGCTCGCCAGACGCCGAACCTTGTCGCCGAGTCTGCGATGGGCGCCGCCATGCCGCGCTTTCGCCTGCGCGGCATCGGCACCAACGACTTCACGCCGACGACCGCATCGCCGGTCGGCGTCTATGAGGACGAGGTGTATATCAGCGCGGCCGCAGGCCTCAGCCGCCCGCTTTACGATCTCGAACGGGTGGAGGTACTGCGCGGCCCGCAGGGTACGCTATGGGGCAAGAACACCACCGCTGGCGCGATCCACTATGTCACCACCAAGCCGGGCGACGTGCAGTCGGGCCAGGTCCAGCTCTCCTATGGCACCGATGACACGCGCGAAGCCGAAGCCGGGATCGGCGGCCCCATCTCCGAAACGCTCAGCTATCGCCTCGCCGGCGTCTACAAGCATCGTGATGGCCAATTCTTCAACGACTACACCGGTAGCGAGGTCGGCAGCTACGACATCTGGGATCTGCGCGGGCAGCTGAAATGGGATCTCGCCCCCGGATCGACCCTGATCGTCAAGGGCCATGGCGGTCGCACCCGTCAAGGGCAGCCGCTCCAGCATGTCGGCATCCTCGCGGGCGGCGCCGACAGCGACGGTTATGTCGAGCGGGACAAGCGCGATGCACTCAGCAACAACGGCCCCGGCAACACCTGGGCGCGCCGTGCCGGAACGGATGCGCATCTCGACGTCGATCTCGGTGGCGCGACGCTGACCAACATTGCCGCCTATGAATGGGCGAGTTCGCTGATCTACTCGGACGACGATGCCAATCCAGTGTCCAGCTATCACGAACGTTATGGTGGCGGATCGCACACATTCACCGACGAACTTCGTATCGCTTCCCCGGCGGACGAGGCGTTCGGCTGGATCGTCGGCGGCTATTACTTGCACGACCGCACCAAGAGCTTCGGCCAGCTCGGCCTTTACAGCCCGACGAACTTCGGCGTGAACGGCATCGCCTACGATCTGCGGGTGGACACCGACAATCTCGCCGGCTTCGCCAACCTGTCCTACGCGGTGACGCCAAGCCTGAAGCTGTCCGCCGGCGCACGCTATACCTGGGAGCGCAAGTCCGTCTTCGGCATCGCGTTCGAATATGCGACCAACCCGGCCAATGTGTTCGACATCAGCGACCCGACCATCACCTATATCGACACCGCGGCCGGCATCTACCAGAATGGTCCCGGCCAGCCGATCGATCCGGTGCGCCCGCGCAAGGCGTGGAAGAAGCTGACTTGGGATGCCTCCGCCGACTACGAAGTGACGGACGGCGTGCGGCTGTTCGGCCGCGTGGCGCGCGGCTTCCGCTCCGGCAATTACAACGCCTATATCGCGACACCGTCGGACCTGTCGGTCTATGATCCCGAGACGCTCACTTCCTACGAGGCGGGGATCAAGACGAACTTGCTGGATCGCAGGCTGACCCTGAACATGACCGGCTTCCATTACGATTTCGACGACATGCAGGTCACCGTGTTGCGGGACGTCGGTACGCGGACGCAGAATGCCGCCAAGGCACGCGTCGACGGGCTCGAAGTGGAGGCAGTGGCACGGCCCGTCGCCGGGCTGACCCTCAACACCGGCTGGGGATTTCAGGACGGCAAGTATCGCGATTTCCGCAACGCGTCCGCGCCGTTCCCGATCAACCGGGGCGTGCCGCTGGACCTGTCCGGACAGCGGCTCGAACGGGCGCCGCGGCACACGCTGAACCTGGCGGGCACCTATGAGACTACGGTCGGCGCCGGCACGCTCCGGCTCAACACGGACTGGCGCTATGCCAGCCGCTACCGTTTCCACATCTGGTCCGACGTGACCGACAACACGCCGGCTCCGTTTCTCGATACGCCGGACCTGCGCGCACTGGTACGCAACACGTTCAGCCAGGACGGTTACTGGCTCGGCAACGCCACCATCACCTATCGCTTCGCCAGCGGGCTAGAGACCTCGCTGTGGGTGCGCAACATCACGGATCAGGCCTATAACACGAACGCCTTCGGCATGTTCTTCAACCGTTCGATCAGCACCTATCCGGGCGAGCGGCGGACCGGCGGCGTCTCGCTCGGCTACCGCTTTTGAGACTGGCCGTGACTTCCGCTGAAGCACAAGGTGCGTGGCGCACGATGCTCGGCATCGGAGCCGCGACCGCGGCGGCGCATATCGGCAACAATTTCGCCACCTATCTCATCGGCGGTCTGATCGATCGCTACGGCTTCACCCCTGTCGCGATGGGGGCGTGGAACATGGCGGAAACGCTCTCCTACGCCTGCGCCATGTTCCTGATCACGCCGTTTGTCTCCATGCTGAACCCGCGCCGGCTGGCAATCTTGGCCGGCCTGATCGTGATCGTCGCGCAGGCACTGGGCGCGCTTACCGGATCCTACCCGTTGCTGCTGCTTACCCGCATCGGCACCGGGATCGGCTTCGGCCTTGCCAACACCGCACTCAATCTTGCCGCCGCCGGTACGCGGCATCCGGCGCGCGCGATCTCGATCGGCATAACCTGCCAGACGATCCTCTATGCCGGGATCAACCTTGGTCTACCGCTGGTCGGAGAGGCGGCGGGCGTGACGGGCATGTTCGCCGCGCTGGCAGGCCTGTCCGCTTTGCTGACACTCGGCGCGACGTTACTGCCGAGCCACGGAGGCACACTTTCCGACCAACCGGTGCGACTTAGGACCGGCAGCCACGGCGCGCGGGTGCTGGTCGCCATGGCACTGTTCACGTTCGGCAGCCTGATGATTTGGCCGTTCATGGAGCGGGCCGCACATGCGATCGGACTGTCCGCTGTCGAGTTCGGACGCTTTCAAAGCGTCGCGACTTTGGCCAGCGCCTTCGGCAACGTGATCCTGGCGGCGACGGTGGGGCGGATCCGGCAGGACATCGCCGTCGGCGTGGCGTTGCTGCTATGCGGCGTAGCCTGTGCCGCGCTCACCACCGTTGCAAACCATGCCCTGTTCGCAACCGCGCTCGTCGCCTATAACGTCGCTTGGTTCGTCAGCTACCCGCTGCTGCTCGGCATCGCCTACCGCGTCAGTTCCGATGGCTCGCTGGCGATACTCTGTTCGGCGGTATGGCTGCTGATGATGTCGCTCGGTTCGCTCGCCACCGGCTTCATCGCGCAGACGCTCGGCGGCTACGGGGCAGTCGGTCCGCTCGGGCTCGGCTTCTGCATCCTCGCCGCGCTCTCCGCCGCGTCGCTCGCCCGCCCGGTCGCGGTAAACCCGCTCAAGGCCCCGCCGTCGTCAGCAGGTTGATGCGTTCTGGCCAGGATCAGCCCAGTACGCGTCACCGGGATTGAGCTACCGATTGCCAACTATCGAGATTACCACAATACCGATGTCTAACCAGATCCCGCACGGAACGTCGGCGTGGACCGAGGCGAACTTCTGTAAGGTCTTCACCTGCCTGAACCCGAGAGCGACCGCCTTGTCGCGGGTGGCGGTGACGTAGCTTTCCAGCACCTCGCCTTCATGGTCGACCGCACGCCAGAGATAGCGCATCTCGCCGCCGATCTTCACGTACATTTCGTCCAGGTGCCAACGCCAGTGGCGCAGGCCGCGCATCCGGCTCACCTGCGGGCGGCGGATATCGGCGGCAAATAGCGGACCGAACCGGCTCCACCAGAGCCTGACCGTCTCGTGGCAGATGTCGATCCCAAGCTCGAACAGCAGGTCTTCCGCGATCCGCAACGAGAGCGGGAACCGCACGTACATCACCAGCCGGATCACCTCCGGTGACGAGTTGAAATAGCGGAACGGGTTCTCGACCTTGCTTATGCCAGCAGGCTAGCAAGCCCCTGCCCCGCCCCGCCAATTGCTTTGACAACGCCCCCGCAATCGCGCTGCCTGGGCTCAACGCAGCTTCAGCGCGCGCTTGATATCCGCCCACGCGACCATCTTGAAGTTCTGCGCTCGCGGCTGGTTCTGTCCGTCCTGCGCCACGAACAGGCCATCGGGGAAGCGGCCGCCCACATCACCGACAGCGATGTCGATGCCGTCTGTTTCCTCCGTCGCGCCGAACGCGCCTGCGGCGATCCGGAAGCGGCCGACGAAAGCATCGTCGCGCAGCCGGTACACGGCATAGGCATTGTCGCCCTGGCTGGAAACGAGCAGGTAGCCGCCATCGCCGCGCCCCTCTGCGGCGATCGTCACGCCCTCCGTGTCGGCAACGATGCGAGATCCGTCCACATCCGCGACCTTGCGACCCGCCCACCCGCCGGATGCCGCCGTATCAAAACGCCAGACACCGACATCCTCTTCGGCAACGTAGAGACGGCCGGTGCGGTCGTCGGCAACGCACCCTTCCGACTGCGTCGCCAGCTTCATCGTTCGGACGGTCCGCCCCGTCGGCGCAGGCCCGGACAGGTCCAGCGCGACCTGATTGATCGTTCCGTCCTTCAGCACGTTGAAGGCGAACAAGGCGGCGTCCTTGCGATAAAGGCAGACGCCGTAGGCCTCACCCGTTCCCACCGGCACCTTGCCGAGCGGAACCAGCGTCGCGGCGAGTGGGTCGAGGCGGAACAGCGCCACCATCGCGGCCGCAGGATCGCTCCTGTCGCTCACCGCGACGATGATCCCGGCCTTGCCCATGTCGCGCAGGTCGACGTTGTTGACGCGCCCGGCAGCCACGAACGACCGGTCCTTGCCGTCGAGCGCGTAGACATGCAGCCCGGCGCGCTTGTCCGTCGCCACGATCAGGCTGGCGGACGGGTCCACCGGATTGCGCCAGATCGCGGGGTCGTCGGCGGCATCGGCGTTGCGCGTTTCAACGGCTTCGGTCTCCCCAAGCGCCTGGACGGTGGCCGTGGTCGCGGTGATCGCCGATGATGCGACCGGGCGATCGAACGCCGTGCACCCCGTCGCCATCGTCAGGACCATCAGTGCAGGAAATGTCCGCATCAGAAGTTCAACCGCACGCCGCCCGTGTAGCGCCGGCCGAACCGCTCCCACTCGATCGTATAGGCGGACTGGCGGACGTAACGGCGGCCCGGCTGATTGAGCAGGTTCGATGCATCGGCATAGATTTCGATGTTCGGAGTGATGGCGTAGCGCAGCGAGGCATCCATCTCGTCGTCGGCCGCCCAGAACTGGTTGCCGCCATCCGCCGCCGCGCCCAGCGAGTCCAACCACGCGGAACGGCGCTGGTAATTGAGCCGGAGCGACACGCCATACTTCTCGTAATATCCGCCGACATTGAAGACGAGTTCGGACGTTCCCGGCAGTGATACCTTGCTACCGTCCGGCGTCGTCGCCCGGCTCTTGTTGTAGGTGACGTTGGCGGTGATGCCAAACCCGCCAACCCAGTCTGGAAGCCCGAGTTCGGCCGTGAACGGCTCAAGCTGCTGCTGCACCGCCGCTTCCGCGCCGTAGATGTAGCCGCTACCGCCATTGGTGACGGTGCTGAAGATATATTGCGAGCGATCGATCCCGCCGCTGTTCAGGGCATCCGACTGGAAGGTCCGGCTGTCGTCGAACAGCACGTCCTCGATCTTCTTGTAGAACGCGCCGACCATCACATAGCCCTGCGGCTGGACGTACCATTCGAAATAGCCGTCCACCCCATAAGCCCGCTCCGGCTTGGCATCCGGGTTGCCGCCGGAAACAGTGAGGTTGGAGTCGCTGTAGGTGAAGTTCGGGCGAAGCTGGTCATAGTCCGGCCGCGCCGCGCCGGTGTTGAAGGACAGGCGCAGCTTCTTGTCCTGCGCCACGTCGAAGTTGAGGTGCAGGCTGGGATAGACCAAGGTCAGGTCGTTGTCGGCCTGGATCGGCAGCGCGGCATCGCCGTTGACGAAGGCGCGTCCGCGATTCGTGATGTGTTCGATCCGGGCGCCGCCCAGCACGCTGCCCCAGCCATACTTCACGTCCGCCATGGCATAAGCGGCGTAGACCTGCTCACGGACATTGTAGAAATTGGCCAGCAGCGGCAGGTAATCCGCCACCGCGTCCGCTTTCTCCACGTTGTCGCGCATCTTCGCCTTGTCGAAATAGCGAAACGTATAGCCGAGCGGGATCTTGCCCTTGAACGGCGTGTCCAGCGAGTCCGGCAGGAACGTGGTCGAGATTCCCGCGCCTTCCGCCTGCGCGCCGGTGATCGAAAGCTGCGCCTCGTTCGCTTCCTTGGTGCGCTGATCGAACCGACCGCCGATCGTGATCGTGCCCTGGCCGCCGAACAGGCCCATTTCGCGGCTGAGGTCGAACCGCGCGGTATAGGCCTTGGTGATGTCCACGAAGTCGCTGGACGCGAGCGACGTCAGGGGGCGGGAGAAATCGTCGATATTCGTCACCGGGTCACCGGCGCGGAACGTGCCTCCACTGCTCAGCGTGCGGTACAGCGTCACCTTGGCATGCTGCGGATCGCTGAGATCGTAGCCGACCGTCGGCCGCAGCGTGCGCGTCGACGGGCTGTCATAGCGCGCCTCTCCGACGATCGAGCGATCGTCCTTGGCGCGCGTATAATTCAGGCGCCAGCCGAGCTTCCAGCCGTCGCCAAACGCATGGTCGCCGCCGAGCGTGTTGGTGAAGATCGACTGTTCGTATGCGCGCAGTGTCGCCCGCTGGTTGATGTCGATGCCGTACACCGTCCCCTTGGTCGGCGTGTTGCCGATGCACACGTCGGCATAGCCGCTGTTGGCAGGGGTGGGATTTGGTGCAACCGCGCAGGCGGGGACGGCCGGGCGCGTCAGGTCCGATTGACGATCGTCCAGGTCGAAGATGTAATTGTCGCGCGCCTCATCATCGGTGAAGGCTGTGAAGATCGATTGGGCGAAGATGCGGTTGTCGGCGTCCGGCTTCCAATCGAGCCGGCCCGAATAGGAATAGTTCTTGCGGGTCAGGCGGTAGAGCTTGTTCTCCGTCTCCCGCGCCCAGATCCGATCGGCATTGCCGGGCTGACGATCCTGCGACACCTGCTCCCAATCGGTCTCAAAATTATCGGTGACCATGTCGCGCTGGTAATAGCTGCCGGCGGCCAGGATGCCGATCTCGCCGATTCCGGTTTCGAACCGGTCGGAGATGACGGCCTGCCCTTCATATTCCTGCCGCTTGCCGAGTTCGACATAGCCGCCGCCAAGCTTGCCCGAGACGTGCAGCCCCTTGTAGTCGAGCGCGGAACGGGTGCGGACGTCGACATTGCCGGCGACGGTTTCGCCGGTCATGTCGGGCGTCACCGCCTTGCGCACCACGATCTGCGATGCGATCGCCGAAGGGATGCTGTCATAGCGAGTGTCGCGCCCTTCGGGGCTCACCACGTTGATTCCGTCGATCGACAGGGTGGTCCAATTGATCGGCGCGCCACGCAGCGAGATGTACCGCGCCTGCCCCTGATCGCGCTGCACGGCCACGCCGGGCAGTCGGCTGGTGGCCTGCGCGATGTTCTGGTCGGGCAGGCGGCCGACGGCATCGGCGGCGGCGACAGCAACCAGCGAATCCGATGCGCGCTGCACCGCCAGCGCCGACTTTTCCGATTCCGCGATCGGCCGGCTTGCCGTCACGACGATCTCGTCGGCCGCTGCCAGGCGGGCCACCCCCTGCGCAGAAGCCTGGCCACTGGCCAGTGCGGCAAGGCCGGCGCCGCCGAGTGCGACGAGTTTGATCGTGAGCGGCGTGACCTGCCGTATGTTCGGATACATCGATTTCCCCTGAAACCGGCAGGAGCCGGCGGAATGCGGCTAGGCACGATGCATGACACTTATCGGGCAGACAGATGACAAAGCGGTGACACACGGCGATGTGGCGAAGGTGCAACGCCGCGCATGGTGCTGCCAGTCCAAGTCTAATTCGTGTCTGACAGGCACATCTCTGGCTGGTCGCCGGCCTGTTCGGCGTCCTCCGGTTCGGGATGATGGTGAAGCTCACCGAGGAGCACCCTGCGGTCACCGGCGGACTGATGTGCGCGGCGGCCCTGACCACCTTGTGACAAGGCGCGGTGCGGTGCGCGCTCGCCGGCGCCACGGCGGCCGATCGGAGTGTTTGCGCCGCGCCATCGGGAGGGAGCAAGATGCGAGCCCGGTGCTCGCGCCAACACCGCGCGGGTCCGGCACCGACGATCACGACAACTCAGTGGGACCCGCTATGTCCGACGCTTCGGTCCGCCCGGCCGGTGCCGCAGACCTTCCCGCAATCCGATCCATCGTCGAGAACGCGTACCAGGGTGCTGTCAAAGCAACCCGCCCGTATGAACCGAGGGCGCCCCTCTCCTATCCTTGCTCCCGGTGTGGGGCAAAGCAGGAGCATGTCAGGGTCTAGCCGGTGACGCGTGCAGCACTGACGGCAATACTCACCCTAAAGCATCCCGTTGTTTTGACGACCCCAGTCCGCCTTCCGTCCAAGTGCATGTCGAGATCGTAGTTTTGAATAACGATATTCTCGCGTGGCGCCTGTTGCCGATTTAGCATCTGGCGACGGTAATGGGTCTTTCTATTCTGACTGGAGCCGGTGACGGAGGGATGAATATTCCGGCGTACCGGGAGCGGAAGCATGACACTGAACGTATAACCAGTGTCAGCGACAAAGAAGGATAGGATATGAGCGGCACCAGCCTGACGCGGCGGCGATTCATCGAGTTAGGGCGGCATACCGCTGCTGTTACACTCGCCGCCGCTGCTGCCCCAGCGTCGGTGTTCGCGCAGGTGGGCCGCCAAGAAACCGCGCGCGGTCGTCCCATGCCCGACGATGTCAGTCTGCCCTCTACTCCACCGCGATCGAAGCGACCCGACAGCGTTGGCTACGCGATCGTCGGCTTGGGCAATTATGCGCTCAACCAGATGATGCCGCGCTTCTCGCAGTCCGCGCGGTCGCACATGGCAGCCCTGGTGTCCGGCAACCCCGAAAAACTGCGCCGCGTCGGCGACGCCTATGGGGTGCCGGCTGACGCCCGCTACTCCTACGAGCAATATGACCGCATCGGCACTGACCGGCGTATCGATGCAGTGTACATCGTCCTGCCGACCGGCCTCCACGCTGACTATACCGTGCGCGCCTTCGCGGCGGGCAAGCATGTGCTCTGCGAAAAGCCGATGGCCTTGAGCAGTGCGGACTGCGAACGGATGATCGCCGCCGGGCGACGCGCTAACCGGCGGCTGATGATCGCCTACCGCGTGCATTTCGAGCCTCACAACATCGAGGCGATGGCGCTGATGCGGCGCCGGGCGGCAGGCAACATTCGCTTCGTGCGGACCGAACAACTGTCACGCACCGATCCATCATCGACACCGGCCGAGAACTGGCGGCTCGACAAGGCGCTCGCCGGTGGCGGGCCGCTGGAGGACTATGGCATCTACGGCCTGCAAGCGGCCCTTTACCTCACCAACGAAATGCCCGAGAGCATTACCGCCGTGACTTTTCGCCCCGCGAACGACCCGCGGTTTGCGCAGGTTTTTGCCTCGGTCGCGTCGCAGCTGCGTTTCCCTTCGGGCGCGATCGGGCAGTTGATGACCTCATACGATTCGAGCGGTGCGAACCTAGTGCATGTCCGCGGTGACACCGGCGCGTTAATCATGGATCCAGCGACCGGCTACAAGGGCCACAATATGCGGCTGGAGGGGCGTGAGCGCCGCGACTTCTCGCTCGGCGACCCGACGGTGCAGTTCGCAGGGCAGCTCGACAACTTCTCAGATGCGATCCGCGACGGTTCGACAATCCGGACACCTGGCGAGATGGGCCTACGAGACATCCGGTTGATGGAGGCAATCTATGCCGCCGCCGAAACCGGACGCGCGGTACGTTTGAGCCCCGACGGGCGAATGCTCCGTTGAACTGTTGCAGCTTAATCCTGGCCAATAGCGGGAATAGTTCCGTCTTTGAATTCGAGCGTTCGTGCTTTCAACGACAGCCGGGCCGGCCAGCCCACCCGCGCAGTTGACCCGATACCGGACTTTCCGGCCGCGTTACTCGTCTCCGAAACCTGCCACTTACTCACCGTAAACGAAAGGTAACTATCAGCGCTGCTTCTTCGTGATCGATGCGGTAAAGTCCGGATCCTTCTTCGCCACCCAATCCACAAACTTGCGCACGTTTGGATGTTCCAGCAGGCCCGCCACCTCCATGCCATGACGCTGCAATTCGGAATTGGTGAAATTGGCGGTCAGGGTCTGCTGGCAGATCGGATGCATCGGTACGACATCGCGGCCACCGCGGCTCTTGGGCACGGGATGGTGCCAGACAATGGTCTTGCCCGTCGGTCGGCCGCAGAGCCAGCATGGCACCGGCGCGGCCGGGGCGTCGTCCTCCGGCGGAAGATGATCGTAGGGATCGTGTTTTGAACGTCTGGCCATAGCTCAATCTGAATGCGTTGATTGCCTCCGCCTGTAGCGCAGCGATCCGCTGCATCATATGGAAAGCTGCCAACAGGGTCCTATCGCTGCGGACCGATCGGGAAAGAACGATGACGGATCCGTTGAAACCTTGGGACGCGGCACTGGTCCGCAAATGGCTGGAGCGCCGTTACGAGGCATCGCGGCTGGATCAGGCGGCGGCGGACAGGCGCGGCTATGAAGCCCGGGACGATTTCGACAAGGCCGCTGCCGAGGAATGGGCGTGCCGCGCGCTGAAGAGCGCCGACTGCACGAACGACCAGGCTGCGCTCGCCGCCCGCCTCAAGGAGTTGATCGGCCAGGATGAATATCCTGCGACGGGCCTCCATGACGATATTCGGTTCGAACGGCATGTTCGTACCTATTTGCGGAAGCTCGTCAAAATGACGAAGGCGAATGAAGGCTTCGAGAACATCCTCCGCCATCAGCGCCGGTAGTGCGTCTCCACCACCTGGCGCACCTCCGGGACCACCCCGTCGGCATCCCCCTTGCCTTGATCGACGAAGGCCGCGACTTCCTCCACCTCTTCACATGCCCCGCGCGGCGCAGCTTGTCGAGGGCGACCGCCGTGGCGGATGACCACTCGCCTCCGCCATCGAAGTCGATCCGGAAGGCGGCGCAGGGGACGCCCGCGCGCTTTAGCTCGACCTCGCGCAGGAGGAACTCGTCGTGGGACGGCACGATCACCTCCAAGTTGGTCGGCGCGGTCGTGATGGTCGCGAGCTGGCCCTTGTACGTCTCGCCGAACATCTGGCAGTAGAGCGTCACCATGCCCTCGGCGTTGCCTTCGTCGCGGCCGCGGAGGCGCAGCCTCCAACGCAATAAGGACATGCCACGTCATCCACCGCCGAAGCCGTTCCGAATGGCCGCCGCCCACGCTCGCGACAGCCGCCCGGATCCTCGAACCGCCAGAGTGCCGCCATCCGTGATCCCGACCGACGAACAGCAGGCCATATTGGATCGCCCGCCGACCGGCACGGTCAAGGTGCTGGCGGGTGCCGGTTGCGGCAAGACTTCCACGCTTGTCGCCTATGGCAATCGCTGGCCGGGGCGCGGCCTCTATCTGGCGTTCAACACCGCCATCGCGCAGGAGGCGGCGCGCAAGTTTCCGCCGCATATCGAGGCGCGCACCGCCCATAGCTTCGCCTACCGCCAGCTCGGCCTCCACGCCCGCAAGGCGGAGCTGGTGAAGCGGTACACGACCGCGCACCTCGACGCGTTCGATGACGCGATCCGCGCCGTTCCGGGCCTCGGCCGCCAACAGGTCAGGAGCGCCATCCTGGCGACGATCGACCGCTTCCTGATCGACGAAGGCACCAAGATCCGGCGCGACCATTGCCAGGTCGAGAACCACGCCCAGAATCTGGCGGTCCGCAAGATTGCGGGCGAGATCACGCTCAAGCTGCTCCGCTTCGCCGACCATGATCTGCCGATCACCTTCGACACCTACCTCAAGCGGTTCGAGATGAAGCACCGCATCACGGGGTTCGACTATCTGCTGCTGGACGAGGCGCAGGACCTCAATCCCGTGCTGATCTCCATCGCCCGGAAGGCCGGTATCCCGACCATCGTCGTCGGCGACCCCTATCAGTCCATCTACCGCTTCCGGGGTGCGGTCGACGCGATGGATGCGTTCCCGGTCGAGGAATTGACGCTGACACAAAGTTGGCGTTTCGGGGATGCGGTCGCGCGCATCGCCAACGCGATCCTGCGCCACAGTGCCAAGCCCCCGCGCCACCGCCTGTCCGGCAATCCCGCCGTCGAGACGGTGGTGGCGCGCTATTCCGGCAAGGTCGCGACCCTGCCCGACACGGCCATCCTCGCCCGCACCAATGCGCGCCTGTTTGAAAGCCTGGCCACCATCGACCGGCCGTTCCACCTGGTCGGCGGCATCCGGGACCTCCACAAGCAGCTCAGGTCCGCGCACGCTCTGTCGCAAGGGCGGTTGCAGGGCGTCACGGAGGAGTCCATCGCCCGCTTCCCCAATTGGCGTGGTTTGCAGGAGTCGGCCGAGCGCGGCGATACGGAGATGCGGCGCGTGCGCGACATCATCGACAAGCATGGCGCGCAACTGCCGTCCTTGCTGGAACGCCTGACCCAGCTGCACCGCGACCGTGAGGAGGAGGCGCAGATCGTGGTTTCCACCGCCCACAAGGCCAAGGGGCGGGAGTGGGAGAATGTGGTCGTGCTGGACGATTTCGATACGCCCGCCGACCTTGCCGCCCGCCGGCGGAGCGACGCGAAGAAGGCGGTCGACGCCGACCAGCAGATCAACCTCCTCTACGTCGCCTGCACCCGCGCCCGGCGCTCGCTCCATCTCGCGCCGAAGCTGTACGACGCCCTGGTCTGACGTGCCAAATCGATCCGCTTGCCGCCTGTGCCGGGGACCGCGCCGGCCGGTCGCCACAAAAAAAGCTTACATACCGCACGACCCGAACATGCGCCTCGTGAGTTGGCCTCCTCGGAAGGAGAGCCAGCATGAGCGACCGGCGAAAACAGGCGCAGGAGGAGGCCGACCGGCTCCACGAGGAGGAAGAGCACGAAAAGGCAATCGCGGCGCAACTCCCACCCGGCAAGGAACAGGACGAGCATCGCATGCGCGGCGAACGCCTGTCCGACAAGGCTTGGTCGATCGAGGAAGCGGAAGACATCGATCCCCGGCCGAGCGGCTCCTGGCCCGAACCGACGACCAAGCCCTGAGGGAGTTGCAGCCCCCGCGCCTTTCTGCCCGCACATCCCGCCGGGCGCGGACACGCGCGCCGGTCGCGTCCCTTCGCCCATGGTCTATGGACCGAGACAGACGCCCCGCCCGACGGTAAAGACGCGGAATTAGCCCGTCACGACACACAGGACCTATCAGGGGTGAACGACCTCTCTCTGCCCATCTCCGTCGCCGCTTTGTACCAGTTCACGATGTTCGAGGATCCCGCTGCGATCCAGGGTCCGTTGGCGGAGCGGTGCTGCAATCTCGGCGTGCGCGGCACCTTGCTGATCGCGCGCGAGGGGATCAACGGCACCATTGCCGGCCCGGATGCAGCGATTGAGGCGGTGCTGGACCATGTCCGCGCCCTGCCCGGCTGCGCCGCGATCGAGGTCAAGTTTTCGCGCGCGCAAGCCTTGCCGTTCGACCGGATCAAGGTGCGGCTGAAGCGCGAGATCGTCACCATGGGCCAGCCCGGCATCGATCCGCTGGCCGATGTCGGCCACTATGTCGCCCCGGCCGACTGGAACGCGCTGATCGACGACCCTGATACGATCGTGATCGACACGCGCAACGATTACGAGGTCGCACTCGGCAGCTTCACAGGCGCCGTCAACCCGCACACGCGCACCTTTCGCGAGTTTCCCGCCTGGTTTCGCGACTTTCGCGCCGGCCGGGGCGACCGCCCGATGCCGCGCATCGCCATGTTCTGCACCGGGGGCATACGCTGTGAGAAGGCGACCGCCTTCGTCAAGGCGGAGGGGCTGGACGATGTCTACCACCTCAAAGGCGGCATCCTCGCTTATCTGGAGGCGGTGCCCCCGCAGGCGAGCCGCTGGCAGGGCGAATGCTTCGTGTTCGATCAGCGCGTGACGGTGACGGACGGCCTGCAACCCGGCGACAGGATGCTGTGCCCGCAATGCCAGCGCCCGCTCGACGGTTCCGCCTGCACCGCCTGCCAAAGCTGAACCGCCCGTCGCCGCGTCCGGTCGAACACCTCAGCAACGCCGCTTGTCCAGCCGCCGCGCATCCCGCCGGTCAAGCGCGTCCTCCGCGCGCTGTGCCAGCAGGCGCAGATGCGCCTCGGTTGCGCGGTCCCCCTCCGTCGCATCCGGGACCGCGTAGCACCGCCTCAGCCATTGCCCGATGTGAGCATTTTCCATCCAGGCTCAACGACTTGGACGCCTTTCGGGTCACGCCTTCCCACCGAAATGGTGTTTCCGTGGGCAGAATATCCGCGCCCGCGCGGCTGTCGCTCACCCCAAGGATGCGGCCGCCACGTCTTTCGGCCGGCGATGCCGCGCCGCCAGCCAGCGTGCCGCCCGCACCGTCCCCGCCACGGCGAGGAAGATCAGCAGCGCCGTGATGATGTAGCGATAGCGCGTGCGCGGCTGCGGCCCGATATAAGGGATCACCGCCGTCATGATGATCGCCAGCGGGTAGAGATACAGCCACCGCCTTCGCCACAGAAATGCGATCAGGGTCGCGGCGGCCAGCAGCACGAACAGGGCGGCATAGGCCGATCGGCCGACATCGGCATGGCCGGGATGGCCCGCCAGGCTCCACAGCCAGGGCGGCGGCATGTAGAATTGGCCGACATGGCGCAGCCACAGCTTGGCGGCCAGCATCGGGTGAGCGCGCGCCCAGGCCGTCGCCTCCTGCCCCATCACCTCGGCATAGGCGACCTCGCCGCCCACCGCCTGCATCCGCTCATAGGCTTCCTTGCTCTGGAACGGATGGACGCTCTGCAGGCGGTGGCGGAAGGTCAGCCCCGGATCGGCCGGCGACACGCCCTCGGCATAGGTGCCGACGCCCAGCTCCAACCCGGCATTGCCGCGCGACCACAGCCACTTGCCGGTAATGTCGTGATTGCGGATCGCCCACGGCAGCGAGAACAGCACCAGCAGACCGGCGGCGATCCCGACCATGCCCGGCCACCGGCGGAGCGGCATCCGCCGCAGCGCCAGCACCCCGCATACCGCATAGGCCGGCACCGCGACCGCGGGGCTCAGCAGGAACAGAAAGGCCGCCAGCGCGCCCAGGCCGATCACGTCGCGCCACCGTATCTCCCGCGCGCGATCCAGCGTCAGCGCGGCGAGCAGCACGCCCATCAGCACGAAACACGCCTCATTGCCCTCGCGGATGCGGAAGTCCTGCGTTTCCATATTGATGTTCACCGGCACCAACAGGAACAAGGCGATCGCCAGCCGCCGCATCAATTGCGTCTCGCCCAGCAGGGCAAAGCAGCGATCCAGCAGCAGCATCGTGCCGAACAGGATCGCCGTCGCCAGCCCGAACAGGATCATTTCGGATGGCAGGCTGTCGATGCCGAACAGCCGGTACACCGCCGCACCCAAAGCCGGCGCGACAAAGCCAACATGCGTGGTCGGTATGCCGTCCATATGATAGGCGTTGGCGATCACGCCGGTCCGGGCCAGCGTCGCCGTCACCTGATGGATCTCGCTCAGCAACGGGCCGGTCGTGCGGGCTTTGAACACCCACAGGATACGCATCAGCGCGCTTGCCGCAAAGATCAGCGGAATGGTCCAGGGCGATGTCGCGAACCAGCCGATCAGCCGCGTCGCGACCCCGTTGCGCTGTTCCATTCCGTTCTTCCCCCGCGATGCACCGTTGCGGCGCTATGCGACCTTGACGTTGCAGTTCAACATTTCTGTGCTTAAGCCGCCTTATGGATGCGGAACAAGATGGCCGGCCGGCAATGCGGGTGGCGGTGATCCTCCCTTGCTACAACGAGGAAGCGGCAATCGCCGCCACCGTGGCGGATTTCCGCGCGGCGCTGCCCGAGGCCACTATCTACGTTTACGACAACAATAGCCGCGATCGCACGGCCGAGGTCGCCGCCGCTGCCGGCGCGATCGTCCGGCGCGAGACGATGCAGGGCAAGGGCCATGTCGTGCGTCGCATGTTCGCCGATGTGGAGGCGGACGTCTATGTCATGGCGGATGGCGACGCCACCTATGACGCGGCCGCCGCACCCCGGCTGATCGCGCTCCTCCGCGACGAGCAACTCGACATGGTGGTCGGCGCGCGCGAGAGCGAGGTTCAGGCCGCCTATCGCCGCGGCCACCGCTTCGGCAATGCTTTGCTCACCAATCTGCTGGCGCGCCTGTTCGGCCGCACCTTCAGCGACATATTGTCCGGCTATCGCGTCTTTTCGCGCCGCTTCGTGAAGAGCTTTCCGGTGCTGACCACCGGGTTCGAGATCGAGACGGAGATCAGCGTCCACGCACTGGAACTGCGTGTTCCCGTGGGGGAGGTCGTAACCCGCTACGGCGCGCGTCCGGAAGGGTCGACATCCAAACTGTCGACCTACCGCGACGGCTTCCGCATCCTGTCCACCATCCTCACGCTTTATCGTATCGAGCGGCCGGTGCTGTTCTTCGGCGCGATCGGCGGGGTGCTGGCGCTGGTCAGCGTGCTGCTGTCGATCCCCTTGATCCTCACTTATGCCGAAACCGGTCTGGTGCCGCGTTTCCCCACCGCCATTCTCGCAATGGGGCTGATGCTGCTCGCTTTCCTCAACCTCTTCACCGGGCTGACGCTGGACACCGTCGTGCGTGGCCGGCGGGAGGTGCGCCGCCTCGCCTATCTCGGCCTGCCCGCGCCGGAACCGCGTTCCGCGGCCGAGGTCGATGCCGCGACGCGGGGCGAACGACCGACGCTGGTATAATGCCCGGCGGCCCGCCGCCGCCGGTCACGCTTCGACGAACAGCAAGGCTGGCGTTTCCACCAGCCGCTTGATCGCCTGCACGAAAGCGGCGGCATCATAACCGTCGACCACGCGATGGTCGCAGGACATGGACAGGTTCATCACCTTGCCCACCTCGATCCGGCCGTCGCGTACTACCGGCCGCTCGACCACCTTGTTGGGGCCCAGGATCGCCACCTCCGGCCGGTTGACGATCGGGGTGGCCGCGATCCCGCCCAGCGCGCCCAAGGACGACAGGGTCAGGGTCGATCCAGAAAGTTCCTCGCGCATCGCCTTGCCCGTCCGCGCCGCATCGGCAAGGCGCGCAATCTCCGCCGCCAATTGCCAGACGTTCCGCGCCTGCGCGTCGCGGATCACCGGCACCATCAGCCCCGCATCGGCCTGCGTCGCGATGCCAAGATGCACCGCGCCGTAGCGGGTCACGACGTTCGCCTGGTCGTCATAGCGCGCGTTGATCATCGGGAAGGCGGGCAGCGCCTTGCAGATGGCCAGGATCAGCGGCGGCAGGATGGTCAGCCGCTCCTTACCTCCGCGTGTCGCGTTCAGGTCGGTGCGCAACGCCTCCAGCTTGGTGACGTCCAGTTCCTCGACATAGGTGAAATGGGGGATGTGCCGCTTGGACGCGGCCATGTTCTCCGCGATCCGCCGGCGCAGGCCGACCACCTTGACCACTTCGTCGGGCCGGCCCACGCCGGACGGCCGATAGCCCTGGTTGTAGGTGATGAACGCATCCAGATCGGCATGGCGGATGCGGTCGCCCTCGCCCTTCACCGCCGCCAGATCGATCCCCAACGCCCGCGCCCGCGCCCGCACGGCCGGTGACGCGAGGACGCGCCTGGATTTCGCCGCCCTCTCCCCTGCCTGCTCCCTCTCCCCTGGGGGGAAAGGGCCGGGATGAGGGGGACGCCCGTCGAGGTCGTCTTCCGCGCCAGCGTCGTCCCCCCTCACCCAACCCTCTCCCCCCTGGGGAGAGGGCTCGACACGCCGGGCATCCGGCGCCGGATCCGCCTTGGCCACCTGCGCGGCCTCGTTCGGGGCCACCTCCACCGTGGCCTCCACCACGGCGGCACCGCCCTCGCTCTCGAACACCGCCAGCACCGATCCGATCGCGACCTGGTCACCGACCTGCCCGGCAACCTCCATCACCCTGCCGCCGACCGGGGCGGTCATCTCGATCGTGGCCTTGTCGGTCATCATGTCGCACAGCGGGTCGTCCTCCGCGATCCGGTCGCCGACCTTTACGTGCCAGGCGACGATCTCCGCCTCCGCAATTCCCTCGCCGATATCCGGCAGCTTGAACGGGACCCGCGCCATTCAGCCCTCCATCACCTTTTCGATCGCCTGGGTCAGCCGCACCGGACCCGGGAAATAGGCCCATTCCAGGCTGTGCGGATAGGGCGTGTCCCACCCCGTCACCCGCTCGATCGGCGCCTCCAGCGCGTAGAAGCAGCGTTCCTGCACCAGCGCCGCCAGCTCCGCCCCGAAGCCGCTGGTGCGCGTCGCCTCGTGCACGATCACGCAACGGCCGGTCTTGTTGACCGACTGTTCGATCGCGACGATGTCCAGCGGCACGAGCGTACGCAGGTCGATGACCTCCGCGTCCACCCCCATCGCCTCGACCACGCCCGTCGCGACATGCACCATCGTGCCGTAGCAGAGGATGGTCAGGTCCCCGCCCTCGCGCACCGTCGCCGCCTGTCCCAGCGGCACGCGGTAATAACCCTCCGGCACCGCGCTCGCCGGATGCTTGGCCCAGGGCGTGACCGGCCGATCATAATGGCCGTCGAACGGGCCGTTATAGATGCGCTTGGGCTCGAAGAAGATCACGGGATCATTGTCCTCGATCGCCGCGATCAGCAGCCCCTTGGCGTCATAGGGGCTGGACGGGATCACGGTCTTCAGCCCCGCGACATGGGTGAACATCGCCTCCGGGCTCTGGCTGTGCGTCTGCCCGCCGAAGATGCCGCCGCCGAAGGGTGACCGCACCGTCATCGACGCGACATACTCCCCCGCCGAGCGATACCGCAGCCGCGCCGCCTCGCTCACCAATTGATCGAGCGCGGGGTAGATATAGTCGGCGAACTGGATTTCCGGCACCGGGCGCAGGCCATAGGCGCACATCCCCACCGCCACGCCGATGATGCCCAGCTCGGTGATCGGCGTGTCGAACACGCGGGTCTTGCCATATTTGCCCTGCAGGCCTTCCGTCGCCTTGAACACCCCGCCGAAATAACCGACATCCTCCCCCATCACGACGATGTCGCCGTCGCGCTTCATCATCACGTCCAGCGCGGAGTTGATCGCCTGGATCATGTTCATGGTGCGGGTCGCGGGCTCGGTCATATTCCCGCCTTCTTGCGTTCGTCGGCCATCTGTTCGCTCTGTTCGCGCAGGTGCCATGGCATTTCCTCGAACACGTCCTCGAACATGGTGGCGAAGGGGTGCTGGTGGAGCCCGTCTGACAGGACACCGATCCCCTCCGCTTCCTTCTGCGCGGCGCGGACATCCTCCGCCACCGCCTGGTCCATCGCGGCGTGACGCGCCTCGTCCCATTCCCCGATCGCGATCAGGTGCTGTTTCAGCCGCGCGACCGGATCGCCCAGCGGCCATTTCGCATGTTCCTCGGCCGATCGATATTTGGTGGGGTCGTCGGAGGTGGAATGCCCCTCCGCGCGATAGGTAAAATGCTCGATCAGGGTCGGGCCGGCATTGGCCCGCGCCCGCTCCGCCGCCCACTCGGTCGCGGCATAGACCGCCAGCGCGTCATTCCCGTCCACCCGCAGGCTGGCCATGCCATAGCCGACACCGCGCGCCGCGAAGGTCGTCGCCTCCGCGCCCGCAAAGCCCGAAAAGCTGGAAATCGCCCATTGATTGTTGATCACGTTCAGGATCACCGGCGCGCGATACACGCTGGCAAAGGTGCAGGCGGAGTGGAAATCGCCCTCCGCCGTCGATCCTTCCCCGCACCAGGCGGCGGCGATGCGCGTGTCGCCCTTGGCTGCGCTCGCCATCGCAAAGCCCACCGCCTGCGGCAATTGCGTGGCGAGATTGCCGGAAATGGAGAAGAAGGCCGCCTCCCGGCTGGAATACATGATCGGCATCTGCCGGCCCTTCAGCCGGTCGGCCCGGTTGGAATAGACCTGGCACATCATGTCCACCAGGCTCCACCCCCGCGCGATCAGCACGCCCTGCTGGCGATAGGAGGGGAAGATCATGTCCTCCCGATCCAGCGCGTGGGCGGGCGCGACGGCGGTCGCCTCCTCGCCCGTGCATTTCATGTAGAAGCTGGTCTTGCCCTGCCGCTGCGCGCGATACAGCCGCTCGTCATAGGCGCGGGTCAGCGCCATGTCGCGCAGCATCCGCCGCAACCGTTCGGGGTCGAGTCGCGGGTCCCAGGGCCCAAGCGCCTGCCCCGCATCGTCCAGCACGCGGATCAGGCCATAGGCATGGTCGCGCATGGTCGCCGGATCGGCATCGATCGACGGCCGCGCGACCGCGCCCGCCTCGCCCCGGTTGAAACCGGCATGATCGACCGGGTCGCCCGGCCGGTATTGCGGCTCGGGCACGTGCAGCGATAGCGGCGGAAGATTACGGCCCGCGCCGCCGGCCTTGTCGGTCATCCTCATCCAACATCCCGTCCATGCAGGTGTTGATTATGGGGCCTACAATAATTTTGTTTCACGCCACCGCAAGATTGTTCAGCGCGGTTGATCGCGCTCCCGGCCCGGCTCCGCCAGGGGCGCCGTCGGGCGCGGCCAGCATGGTCCCTCCATCTGCACCTGCTGCGGCGTGCGCGGCAGGTCGGACAGGCGCAATCGCCCGCTCTGCCGCCCATCCAGCGCATCGAACCGCCGCGCCGCCGCCGCATTGAACTCGTCCGCCGTTACCACCCGATCGATGTCGGCATCCGCCGCCGACACCGGCTCGGGCACGTTCAGCCAGGCATAGCGCCCCGCGCCCGAAGGCCCGCCATAGCCGCTTTCGCCCGCCCTGCGCCTGCCCGGCCGCCGCGCGAACGCCAGCCGGTCGGAAGCGTAGATGGCGATCTCCGGCGCGACCTCATGCTCATAGGCGGTCACCTCGTCCGGGGTCAGCCGGGCGTCATGGTTCCTGTCCAGCGTCGCGAAGAAGCGCGCCGCATCCCGCACCATCTCGGCCTCACCGATCGCGCCGTCCCCGTCACGGTCGGCGGCGGCGAACCAGGCGGCGGCGGGATAAGGCTGTCCCGGCGCGGCGCGGAACGGCTCCCCCATCGGCGATACGAATGTCGGCCGCGTGCCGGTCGCCGCGCAATACGGCGCATCCTTGGGGATCTTGACCTTGGCCGCGCCCGCCACCGTGGGCAGCAGCAGCGGCAGCAATGCGGCGATCAAAGCGGCGGACCTGTTCAGAATGCACTCTCCAGTCGTTCCATCAGCGCGCGCGCCGGGCTGGCGGCGGCGGCGGGCGCGTCCGGCCCGTCCGCGATCCGCGCCACCCGCTCATACAGGTCGATTCCCGCCAGGATCAGCTGCCGCGCCGAGGAGGGAAGCCGGTCCAGCACCGCCATGTCGCTTGCCGCACTGTCGCCCAGCCGCCGCTCGGCCGAGCGGGGATCGCCCTCCGCCATTTCGCCCCGGGCGATCGCGCGCCGCATCGCCAGCCAGGCGATGACGTGCATCAGCCGCGTCGTCGCCTTCAACGCCTCGCACGCAAATTGCACACGCTGCGCCGGGGCCAGGCCTTCGCGCTCCTCGCGCCCGGCCGCGTCGTAATAGCCGTGCGTCTGGTCCGCGAGCGCCAGCGCCTCGCCGTACAGCGCCTCGGCTACCCGATCCGAAAAGGTCGGGCCGGCGGAAACAACGGACATTCGCTTCACCCTTTCGCGCGGCCGCTTGTTGAACGGTCCAGCTTGCTTCCGAATGCACGAACGGGGTTAGCGGTCCGCTTGAAAACACGCTAGCTTTTCCTACCTTTTCGATAGCTTCCGTGCCCATCAGGGGCGGGGGCGACACGGTCCGGCGGATGTCCGCGGGCATTATGTTCGATCGCTTGAAAGGATTGATCGCGTGCGTGCATTCGATTTCGCGCCCCTGCTGCGCACCTCCATCGGGTTCGAGAACCTCAACCGCCTGGTCGATTTCGCGACCCGTGGCGAAGGTGAGGCATATCCCCCCTACAACATCGAGAAGGTGAGCGACGACGCTTACCGGATTTCCATGGCCACCGCCGGCTTCCGCCGCGACGAGCTGGATATCACCGCGCAGGACAATGTCCTGATCGTCACCGGCCGCGCGCTGGACGCAGCCGAAGGCGAAGGCCGCGAGTTCCTGCACCGCGGCATCGCCAAGCGCGCGTTCGAGCGTCGTTTCCAGCTGGCCGACACCATCAAGGTGACGGGTGCCAGCTACAATGACGGGCTGCTCGACATCCAGCTGGTCCGGGAAGTGCCGGAGCACAAGAAGCCGCGCACCATCCAGATCGATGGCCAGATCAACGGCGGCATCCAGCCGCAGGCGATCGGCGCGGTGAGCGACCGTCAGGCCGCCTGACCCAAGGCCCACCGCAGGAGGACGCGCTGCCCCCAAGGGCTGGCGCGTCCGCCGATCCCGACCCCCTTCCGCGCCTGCGAAAGGGGGTCGTTGTCGTTCCGGGCACGTCGCTTGGCCGCCAGTGCCTGCCGCCGCTTGACTAACAGCCCCGATCGCCCTGTCGCCGCTCGCGATCTCGCCGGTCCGAAGTCGCAGGCACGATCCCGCTCGAACGTGGGCGGGATCGGATGCAAGTTGCCGGCATGATCCAACCTCCCACCGCCTTCCTGCTGCACGGCTTCCTTGGTGCGGGCAAAACCACGCTTGCCAAGCGGTTGGAGCGGGATCGCACCGCCATCCGCTTCACCCACGACGAGTGGATGAGCCGCCTGTACGGCAGCGACCCCATGGCTGCCGACTTCGCCGCCCATGCCCGTCGCGTGTCGCAGGTGATGGAGGCGATGTGGACGCGCTGCCTCATGTTGGGGGTAAACATCGTCCTTGATTGCGGCCCCTGGACCCGCGCCGAGCGGGACCGGACCCGCCGCCTGGTCGCGACGCTCGGTGGACAGGCTACGATGTACCGCCTGAACCGCCCGGCGGAGATTGCGTGGACCCGGATCGCGCGGCGTAATCAACAGCTGAACGGCGCCCTCACCATCACCCCGGAGACATTCGCATCGTTGCAGGCCCGGTTTGAACCGCTCGACCCCGATGAGGAACGGATCGAGGTCCATCCCTGATGGCCTGACGGGTTCGGCCATGCTGAACCAGCTTGCCTCACCACCCGCGCCCCCGCCTTCACAGGAGCCACCGCGAACGGCGCTACCGCCCCTGCCGCTCCTCCAGTTCCTCCTCGGCCGCATCGCCGGTCCGGCGCAGCGCCTCCAGCTCCTCGGTGGACTTGGACTCGATCCCCGCCACCGCATTGCGCGCGCCCTGCATGGCATAGACCAGTTCATCCATCTTCAGATGCAGCGCCTGTTCGCTCCGCCGTTGGCCGTTCAGCACCATCTGCGTCAGCGTGATCGATGCGACGGACAGGATCAGCGTCAGCAGATTCTCCCCGCCCTCGCCCGACTTCAGGAACCAGCCGGCGCAGAACATCGCCACCAGCACGATCGCCAGCGGCGCGCCCGCCAGGTCCGCCGTCCGCCCGGCAATGCGGCTGCCCAACTCGTTCAAACGCTTCAACATCATGTCCACCCCTCGACGCCCAAGCCTCAGTTAGGCGTTCACCGCCGCCTTCACCACCAGGCCGGATTGACAAACCGGAACATATCAGGTACATCGGCACCCGTTTCGCACATCCGGAGGTGTGGGACGAAGCCTGCTCTCCCGTGTCACGGCGGGGGAGAACGACCGGCGCGGGGTCTGCCTCATGCGAACAGCAGGAAGCGCTTCGCCAAAGATTCCGTCTCTTCCGCATGCTTCGCGCTGCGGTTCATGGACTGTCGACGTCGCGTGCTGGGGTGAGCGGGCGGCGTCACGATCTCCGGCTTCGTGCCGCGCGATCAAGACAGACAATTCCGCAAGCCCCCACCGATCGCCGGGCAGGCGACGGAACGCGCCGGTCGCAAAGCTTCCTTGTTGCAAGCCTCGCACACCCATATTTGCCGAACCTACACCGCCACCGCGCGGCATGGTGCCGGCGGCGACCGCCTCAGGCGATGATGTCGGGGATCAGTTGATCCTCCAGGGCGGCGATCTGGTCCTTCAGCATCAGCTTGCGCTTTTTCAGCCGCGCAACCTGCAACTGGTCGCTTGCCGACGCGAACGCCAGTGCGTCGATCGCCGCGTCCAGGTCACGATGCTCCTGCCGCAACGCGCCAATTTCCTGAATGATGTCCGCTTCGTCCATCTGCCCCGCCCGTTACCGCCGCG
The DNA here is from genome assembly GCF_934560975.1 of uncultured Sphingomonas sp. Taxonomy (GTDB): domain Bacteria; phylum Pseudomonadota; class Alphaproteobacteria; order Sphingomonadales; family Sphingomonadaceae; genus Sphingomonas_I. Next base: position 103,319 of record NZ_CAKTFO010000002.1, read on the forward strand.
CTTCCTAAGGGTTCGTGAACCCACGCTCAAGGGCGACGGCGAAGCGGTGCGGATTTGCGGGAAATGGTGGAGATCGCCCTGGGACAAAGCGGCGTTTCAGTGGTTTACTATCCTTGTCCGAATGGAAAGAAGGAGCGAGTCGAATGACAAATTCCCATTCTACGATGCTGATGGCCAAACATGCCCGCCTCGACGAACGCCTGAGGGACGAACAGCACCGCGTGCGGCCTGACAGCACGCTGGTGGCGATGCTGAAGAAGCAGAAACTGAAGATCAAGGAAGCCCTGTCGCGCCTGTGACGGATGCCGCTTCGCGCCCGCGCCGTCCGGCGGCGGGCGCGCAGGAGCCTGAAGCCTCGCTTTGACGCTTCAGTCGGCCGCATTCGTCCGGCTGGCGGCTGGACAGCTCAGTTCTTGAGCTTCCAGCCGCTCCTGAGCACGGCGTAGCACAGGATGCCCAGCGCCAGGTTCACGCCGAACAACACTGCCGCGCCCACCAGCACATTGCTGTCGCTCACCCCCAGGAAACCGTAGCGGAAGCCGGAAATGACGTAGAAGAACGGGTTCAGATGGCTGAACGTGCGAAACGCGCCATGCAGCCCGTCGATCGAGTAGAAGGTGCCCGACAGCAGCGACAAGGGCTGCACCACGAAATTGGTGATGGTCGCATTGTGGTCGAACTTCTCGGCCCAGATCGACGTCAGCACGCCGATGAACGACAGCAAAGCCGCGCCCATCAGCCCGAAATAGATCGCCGCCAGCGGCACGCGCGGCAGCACCCCGCCCGGCCAGATGTTGATCACCAGCAGCAGGGCCAGCCCGACCAGAACCGCCCGCGTCACCGCCGCGCCGATCAGCGCCGACAGAAGCTCGCCCGCGGAGATAGGCGGCATCAGGTAATCGGTGATGTTGCCCTGGATCTTGCCGACCAGCAGCGAGAAGCTGGAATTCGCGAACGCATTCTGCATCATCGCCATCGCAATCAGGCCCGGTGCCGCGAAATGGGCGAAGGACACGCCCATCACCATGTTGCCGTTGCGCCCGAATGCGATGGAAAAAACGACCAGCAGCAGCAGCGCGGAAAAGGCCGGGCCCCAGATCGTCTGCAGTTGCACCTTGAAGAACCGGCGCACCTCCTTGATATAGAGGGCGCGCAATCCGTCCCAGTTGATCATCGCGATCACCGGTTCGCCGGGGGCGGGGCGTTTAGTTTCGATCGGGGTTTCACGCATGACGCACCGGGTAGTCCCCGCGTGACGCAGCGGCAAGCCTCGAAGCCATGGGAAGCCTATCAATGTCGTGGACCGACGAGCGGATCGATCAGCTCAAGCAGATGTGGCAGCAGGGCATGACCGCCAGCCAGATTGCGGAGCAATTGAGCGGGGTCAGCCGTAATGCCGTGATCGGCAAGGCGCATCGCTTGGGCCTGCAGTCGCGCCCCTCGCCGGTCAAGTCGAGCGAGGCGGCGGCTGCGTCAGCGGCGGCGCCGGCCCCATCGGCGGCTCCGGCGCCCGCCCCTGTGCCTGCGCCTGCGCCTGCCCCGGTGGTGGAGGCAGCCCCCGCGCCGAAGCCGATCGCCGCCGCACCGACTCCGCCGCCCGCACCTGCTCCCGAACCGAAGCCGGCACCGGTTGCGGCCGCCCCCGCATCCAGCCCGTCCGCCGCAGCCGGCCCGGCCGTGGCACCCGGTGCGACTCCGCCGCCGGCCGCCGACGCTCCGGTAGTCCGTTCGATCGGCCCGGGCGGGTTCCAGCGCCAGAACCCGCACGAACAGCAGTCGCCGATTCCGCCCGCCCCGCCGCGCCGCCTGGTTCCGGCCAAGCCGTCGACGGACGTTGCCGGCAAGACCAGCCTGCTCGATCTCAACGACCGTATCTGCAAGTGGCCGCTGGGCCATCCGGGCGAGCCGGATTTCCACTTCTGCGGTGATGCGGTGAACCCCGGCTTTCCATATTGCCTGCAACATTGCTCCGTCGCCTATCAGGCGCAGCTGCCGCGTCGCGACCGTCGCCCGCCGCCGCCGCTGCCTTATGGCGGCCCGCGCGTCCGCTGATCCCGATCGGGTGGGGGCGAATCGTCCCCATCCCCCTTCCCGCTTGCTCGTCCGGCGGGATCGATGAACCGAGTCGGCGCTTGCGCGTTCCAAGGCGGATGCGCGTCCTTCCCCTCCTGCTCGCCCTCCTGATCGCCGCACCCGCCGCCGCGACCAGCGATGACCTCCGCTCCGTGGCCGGGATGCGCTACCACAATCGCATCGTCCTCGCTTTCACGCCCACGCTGGGCGATCCCCGCCTGACCGCACAGCGCCAGGCCATGGCGCGGATCGGCCTTTCCGCCGCCGAGCGCGACCTGATTCTGGTTCAGGTGGATCGTACCCGCGTGATCGGGGCACACGATAAAGCCGCCAAGCTCCGCCAGCGTTTCCATGTCAGCGAGAGCGATTTCCGCGCCTTGCTGATCGGCAAGGACGGCAATGTCGCGCTCGCTTCGCCCGGCCCCATCCCGGCGCGCCGGCTGATCCAGGCAATCGACGCCATGCCGATGCGCAAGGCCGAGCGACGCCAAGCGGCGGCGCGTCCGTAACCCACGGTAACGCCCTGTAAACGCGGGTTCGCCATGGTGCCGCCATGGCTCCGTCCGATCCGATTCTGGCCCGCTTGCTGGCGGAACATACCCAATTGCGCGACCTTGCCGCCACGCTTGGGGGCATGCTCGCCGCTTCGGAGCCACCGTCCGACGGCACGCTCACCGACACGCGCTGGTCGATGGCGCGGCTGATGCTCCGCCACCTGCCGGTCGAGGACCGCCATGTGTTCCGCCGGCTGGAGGCGCATGACAATCCCGCCGTGCGCGCCCGCATGGCCGGCTTCCGCATCGACCTCAACGCTCTGTACGGAGCCTATCAGCACCATGGCGCGCGCTGGACGGAGGATACGGTGCGGGCCGACTGGTTCGGCTACCGCGCGGCCACCCGCCACCTGCTCGCCAGCCTCACCGGGATGATGGATCGGGAGGAGAGCGAGTTGTACCCGCTGCTGGACGACGCCCCGGCGGCCGAAGGCCGCGCCCCCGATGCGCGCAACTGGGCGGGCGATGCCTGGGCGATCCGCGCAAATCTCGGCCGCTAGCTGACAGACGGCCTCTCCGTCGCTAGATAAGCGGGCGATGGCCGACGACCTTTTCGCTTCTCCCACCGCATCCTCCGCGTCCCACAATTACGACGCCTCCGCGATCGAGGTGTTGGAAGGGCTGGAACCCGTTCGCCGCCGCCCGGGCATGTATATCGGCGGCGTCGACGAACGCGCCTTTCACCATCTCGCCGCCGAGGTGCTGGACAATGCGATGGACGAGGCGGTGGCCGGCCATGCCAGCCGGATCGAGGTGACGTTGCAGGCCGGCAACCGCCTGACCATCGTCGACAATGGCCGCGGCATCCCGGTCGATCCGCACCCCAAATATCCCGGCAAGTCGGCGCTGGAGGTGATCCTCACCACGCTCCATTCGGGCGGCAAGTTCAGCGACAAGGCCTATGCCACGTCGGGCGGCCTGCACGGCGTCGGCATCAGCGTGGTCAACGCGCTGTCGACCGACACGGTGGTGGAGGTGGCGCGCGACCGCACGCTCTATCGCCAGACCTTTGCCAAGGGGCACGCCAGCTCGCCCCTCACCACGGTCGGGCCGACCCCGAACCGGCGCGGCACCAGCGTCGCCTTCACGCCCGATGCGGAGATATTCGGCGACGGCGCGCGCTTCAAGCCGGCGCGGCTCTACCGCCTCGCCCGGTCCAAGGCCTATCTCTATGCCGGGGTCGAGATACGCTGGCGCTGCGACCCCGACCTGATCGGGGACGACACCCCGGCGGAGGCGAGCTTCCAGTTTCCCGGTGGTTTGGCGGACCACCTGCGCGAACAATTGGGCAAGCGCGAATGCGCCACCGCCGAGCCGTTCGCCGGTCGCCAGGACTTCGCCAACGGCCAGGGCTCGGTCGAATGGGCGGTCGCCTGGCCGCTCTATTCGGACGGCAGCTACAGCTATTATTGCAACACCATCCCGACGCCCGATGGCGGCACCCACGAACAGGGCCTCCGCGCCGCCCTGGTGCGCGGGATGCGCAGCTTCGGCGAGCTGGTCGGCAACCGCAAGGCCAAGGACCTCGCGCCCGAGGACGTGGTGACCGACGTGGAGCTGATGCTGTCCGTCTTCATCCGCGATCCGCAATTCCAGTCGCAGACCAAGGACCGCCTGACCTCGCCCGAGGCCGCCAAGCTGGTCGAAGGGGCGATGCGCGACCATTTCGACCATTTCCTGTCCGACAATATGGATCGCGGCCGGGCCTTGCTGGGCTTCTGCATCGACCGGATGGACGACAGGCTGAAGCGCAAGGCCGAACGCGACGTGAAGCGCAAGACCGCGACCAGCGCGCGCAAGCTGCGCCTGCCCGGCAAGCTCACCGATTGCGCCAATGACGATCCCGACGGCACCGAATTGTTCATCGTCGAGGGCGACAGCGCCGGCGGTTCCGCCAAGCAGGCGCGCGACCGCAAGACGCAGGCGATCCTGCCGATCCGCGGCAAGATCCTGAACGTCGCCTCCGCCAGCGCCGACAAGATCCGCGCCAATAGCGAGATTGCGGACCTGATCCTGGCGCTCGGCTGCGGCACGCGCGACCGCTGCGATGCCGCCGCCCTCCGCTACGAACGGATCGTCATCATGACGGACGCCGACGTCGACGGCGCGCACATCGCCACCCTGCTGATGACCTTCTTCTTTCAGGAAATGGCGCCGATCGTGCGCGAGGGCCGGGTCTTCCTCGCCCAGCCGCCGCTCTACCGCCTGACCGCCGGGGGCAAGAGCCTGTATGCCAAGGACGATGCCGACCGCGCCCGGATCGAGGCCAAGGCGTTCAAGGGCAAGAAAGTCGAAGTGTCGCGCTTCAAGGGGCTGGGTGAGATGAACCCGCAGCAATTGCGCGAAACCACCATGGCGCCCGCCACCCGCACCCTGATCCGCATCACCCTGCCGCAGGAATATGAGGAACGCCGGGGCACCAAGGATCTGGTCGACCGGCTGATGGGCAAGCACCCCGAACACCGCTTCGCCTTCATCCAGGCCAACGCCGCCGCGATCGAGGAAGACGCGATCGACGCCTGAGCAGCGCCGTCCGGAGGGGGCGGTGTCAGGCGGCGGGCGCGCCGCTGAACCCGCTCACCATGCCCGGCCCCCAATAATCGACGGTGAAGCTCCACGTCGCCACCATCACGAACATGGCCGCCAGCAGCAAGATGACCGCCGCCGCCCAGTTCGTGGCGGAATTCGACGTGCTTCGTTTTGCGCGGATGAAGAACTCGGCCACCGCCAGGTTCGGCAGATAGAAGAAGAAGGCCATCGCCGCATCGAACCAGCCGCTGAAATCCGGATCGTGGCCGATGCGTCCGACCGTCAGGAACCAGAAGCCATATTCCATCCGGTACAACCATGAGCCGACCGTGAGCGCGAACAGCCGGATCGCCCAGGCGCGATGCGCTTCGTACCGGCGATCGCGCGCGCCGGCATAGGTCAGCACCGCCAAGCCGACCATCAACGTGCCGTAAAGCCCGAAGCCCGCGCTCATCACCGCCCCGCCGATCGTGCCCTTGGCGCCGATGAAGGCGAGACCGCCCAAGCCCGCCAGCCCGGCGGACAGGACATAGAGCCGACCCATCCAGCGATGCAGCCTCGGCACGCGGCGGCGGACGGCCCCAATCAACTGGATCGGCCCGAGCAGCAGCAACGTCCCCCCGGTGATGAAGTGCGATCCGATGGCGATCGTCGCCAGCGGCGTCGCGGCATCGTGCAATTGCGGCAGCGACTCGTTCCACCGGTCCGCCGTCCCGCTCAGCGCAACGCCGCCGAAGAAAGCGAGAATGTAGGCGCCGAAGATCGCCCCGCTCGCCCAACTCGCCGCCACCAGCGTCATGGCGCACGCCTTCAGGACGCTCCGCCGAACCCCGCGCCCCGCCGGCAGATTCACCTCATCCAGTCGAGCAGCCGCCATACCCGCTCCGCTTCCCAAGCAGTATAGCCCAAGTCTCAAGCCCTGTCATGAAGCATGTGCCAGAGGTCTAGCCTGCACCCAGCGAAGATAGTGATCCGTCAACAACCATCCCGGCAATTACATCGCTCCTCCCCGGACCATCGCGGATCTATGTATCCAACCGGATTAGAACTTCGTAGGCATCGCATTGGACGCGATCGAGACCACTGTCGATGACGGTGACAACAGTTCTCAAGACAAGGATCCGCGTGTCGCCGCCGCGGCGAAGAAAGGTGTTGCGGCCAACGATCCCGGCGGTGCGCTGACCGGAGCGAACATTGGCGAGGGAGGCGGCATTTGCGGCGCGATCATCAGCGAGCCGATCGGCGGAATAGGCATGAGCCATCTTGCATCCAAGGATAACAAGAAAGACGGACAGAAAAGGCTTCGGATGTGCCGCACCCCGATCAGGGCAGGCGACGCCGACACCCCCGTCTTTGCGGCCCCAAAAAAAGCTGTGCCCCTATCCGCCCAGTGCCGCGACCAGCGCCTTGACCTTCTTCTGCCGCCATTGCGGGACCGGCGCGATCAGCCAATAGGCGCGGGAGCAGGGGCGTCGGGCCAGTTCGATCACCCGCCCGGATGCCAGGTCGCCATCCGCCAGCAAGGCGGGAACGGTGGCGTGGCCCAGGCCGGCGGCGGCGGCGTCGATCGCCAGGCCGGCGTCGGCCACGGTGATGGCGGGGTCACCTTCCTTCATCGGGCAGCCGGGCCAGCCGATCACCCGGTCGGGCCCGTCGGCGCGGCCGATGGTCACATGCTCGCGCGGGCCGATCATCACGCCCTCATGTTCGCCTTTCTCCTCCGCCAGGCAGATGGCGACGTCGAGATTGGCCTGGGTGAAGTCCAGGCTGTCGTCCGCCGCGACCATGGCGAAGCCCAGCTCCGGATCGCTGCGGCCATAATCGGCCAGGCGCCGCGCCAGCCATTTGGCGGTCAGGTCGCGCGGCGCGGCGATGGTCAGCCGCTTGGACGATTGCTGCGCCTGCATGGCGCGCACCGCCTCCTCGAACTCCAGGAAACCGCGCCGCAGCGGCTCCAGCCCGGCCGCCCCCTCGGGCGTCAGCTCCAGCCCCTTGGCGGTACGGCGGAACAGCACCACGCCCAGCACATCCTCCAGCGTCCTGATCTGCTGGCCGACGGCGGCGGGCGTCACCGCCAGCTCGTCGGCGGCGCGGGTGAAGGACAAATAGCGCGCCGCCGCGTCCAGCACGCGCAGGCCGTTGAGCGGCAGGTGCGTCCGCTTCATCGCGCCACCGCCGGGCCGATCAGCGAGAAACGCGGGATCGCGGCGTCGAAGCTGGTGCCATCGCCGCGCAGCATGCGGTAGCTGCCCTCCATCGTCCCGTTCGGCGTATCCAGCGGGCAGCCGGAGACATAATCGTACGAGCCGCCGGGCGCGATCACCGGCTGTTCGCCGACCACGCCCTCGCCCTCCACCAGGTGGCGCTCGCCGCGCCCGTCCGTGATGATCCAGCGCCGCGTCAGCAATTGAACCTCGCCCGCGCCCTTATTCTCCAGCCGGATATGGTAGGCCCAGAACCAGCGCCCGGCCTCCGGCTGCGACTGGTCGGGCAGGAAGCTGACGGAGACGCGCACCACCATGTCGCCGGTCGCAGCGCTATAGGGGAACAGCATGTCGAACGGCGTCACAGCCCCGCAACCCTCAGCGCCTGGTCCAGATCGTCGATCAGGTCCGCCGGATCCTCCAGCCCGACGTTGAGGCGCAGCAGCCCTTCGGTCACGCCCATGTCCTGCCGCACGTCCTCGCTCAGCCCGGCATGAGTGGTGGAGGCGGGATGCGTCATCAGCGAGCGCGAGTCGCCGATATTGTTGCTGATGTCGATCAGCGCCAACGCATCCAGCAGCGCATGGGCCTGGCTGCGCCCGTCATCCACCGTCAGCGCGATGATCGTACCGCCGGCCGCCATCTGTTGCATCGCCAGCGCGTGCTGCGGATGGCTGGCGAGACCGGGATAGAGCGTCGCCACCCGATCCTCCAAAAAGGTTGCGACCGCCAGCGCATTGTCGCTCTGGCGGCGGATGCGCAGGTCCAGCGTCTCCAGCCCCTTCAGCACGACCCAGGCGTTGAACGCGGACAGGGTCGGCCCGGTGTTGCGGGTGAAGCCGAGCAGCGTCTTCTCGATGAACTCCTCCCGCCCGCACACCGCGCCGGCCAAGACACGGCCCTGCCCGTCCATCATCTTGGTGGCGGAATAGGCAACGATGTCGGCGCCATATTCCAGCGGCCTTTGCAGCATCGGGCTGGCAAAGGCGTTGTCGACCACCGTGGTGACGCCCGCCGCCCGGGCGATGCCGCACACCGCCGCCATGTCGACAATGTCCAGCGTGGGATTGGCCGGCGTCTCGAAGAAGAACAGCTTCGTGTTGGGTCGGATCGCATCGCGCCACGCATCGGTGTCGCGCCCGTCGACGATGGTGGTGGCGATGCCGAATTTAGGCAGCAACGTATCGGTCAGCCAGCGGCACGAGCCGAAGGCGGCGCGCCCCGCCACGACATGGTCGCCGTGCTCCAGCTGGCACAGCAGTGCCGCCGTCATCGCCGCCATGCCGGTCGCCATCGACCGGCACGCCTCCGCCCCCTCCAGCAAGGCGATGCGCTGTTCCAGCATCTCGACCGTGGGGTTCTGCAACCGCGAATAGGTCATCCCCGCCTGCTCGCCCGCGAACCGGGCCGCGGCATCGGCGGCGCGATCGTAGCTATAGCCGGAGGTGAGGAACAACGCCTCGCTCGTCTCGCCATATTCCGAACGCGCGGTGCCGCCGCGTACGGCCTGCGTCGCGGGACGCCAGCGGGAGGTGACGGAACGATCCTGACCGGTCTTGCGCTTCATGGCGCCGGTCTTTGCCCCCCGGCGCATGGGCGCGTCAACATGGCTGCCGCAAACCCATGTCACTCCGGGTCGAACATCGCCTCGATCGTCAGCCCGAACAGATGGGCGAGCGCGAAGGCGAGCGGCAGACTGGGATCGTACCGCCCCTTCTCGATCGCGTTCACCGTCTGGCGGGATACGGCCAGCTGCTCCGCCAATTGCCCCTGGCTCCAGCCGCGTTCTGTGCGCAGTTCCGATATGCGATTCTTCATCGGAAGCGGCGGCGGGCGATCGGCAGGCCCGCCATCCACGACACGGCCATGATCGGCCAGACCGCAAAGGGGTGCAGCCGCGGCGCACCGCCCAACTGCGCAAAGCCCCACCCCAGCGTCACCACGGCGGTGACCAGGAAACTGATGGCGATCGCATCCATCTGGATGCGGCGCTGCATCTCATCCATCCGCCACAGGCCACGGAGCACCGCCACCGCAACCGCCGCGATCCCGATCATCGGCACGAGCAGCAGCACGATCAACGTGCCGCCGTGCACGGGCCAGCGATGCACCGCCACGATCGTCGCCGCCAGCAACGCGAGATAGAGGCCCATCCCGGCCGCCAGTTCCTTCAGGTACGTCCGCATCGTGAACATAGGCCACCTCCTGTAAAGCGTGCTTTACAGGAGTTTAGACAAATGTAAAGCTTCCTTTACAGTTGTTCGCAGACCGCCGCCGTCATCTCCGCCGTGCTCGCCTCCCCGCCGAGGTCGGCGGTGCGGACGCCGTCCGCCAGCGTTCGCGCCACCGCCGCCTCGATCCGGTCCGCCTCCGCCGCCAGCCCGAGCGAGTAACGCAGCATCATCGCCGCCGACAGGATCGTCGCCAGCGGGTTGGCCTTGCCCCGGCCGGCAATGTCGGGCGCGGAGCCGTGGATCGGTTCGTACAGCCCCTTCTGATCGGCATCGAGCGAGGCGGAGGGCAGCATCCCGATCGATCCCGCGCACATGCTCGCCTGGTCGGACAGGATGTCGCCGAACAGGTTGCCGGTGACGATCACGTCGAACTGGCCGGGATCGCGCACCAGCTGCATCGCCGCATTGTCGACCAGCATGTGGCTGAGCGTCACGTCGGGATAATCCGCCGACACCTCGATCACCACGTCGCGCCACAGCTGCGAGGTTTCCAGCACATTGGCCTTGTCGATCGAACAGAGCCGCTTGCCCCGCGCCCGCGCCGTCTCGAACCCGACACGCGCGATCGCCGCCACCTGATCCTCGTCATAGGACATGATGTCATAGCCTTCGCGGCGGCCGGCGGCGGTGGTGCGCATCCCCTTTTCGCCGAAATAGACGTCGCCATTCAACTCGCGCACGATCACCAGGTCGATCCGCCGCGCCACGTCGGGCCGCAAGGCGGACGCGTCGGCCAGCTCGGGATAGAGCTTGGCGGGACGCAGGTTGGCGAACAGGCCGAGATGCTTGCGCAGCCCCAGGATCGCCTGCTCAGGCCGCAGATTGCGGGCGAGTGCGTCGCCACGCGGATTGCCCACCGCGCCGAACAGGATCGCGTCCGCCCGGCGCGCCAGATCCAGCGTCGCCGCCGGCAGCGGCTCGCCATCGCTCTCATAGGCGGCATAGCCGACCGCCGCCGTCTCGAATGCGAGCGCATCGCCGCACAGATGCTCCAGCACCTGCCGCGCGGCCGCCACGACCTCCGGCCCGATCCCGTCCCCAGGCAGCAATGCGATGCGTTTCGTCACGATGTTCCTCCAGAGTCGGGACGGCTCTTAGCCAGCGATGCCGGTGGTAAAAAGCTTCAACGGCGTGATCACGGAAGGAGAGGTGAAAAGATGTGGACGATCATGCTGGCGGTCATGGCCTCGGGCGCAGCGGCCGATTGCGCCCGGTTGGAAGCGACGCTGAGCACGCCCATTGCCATCACTGCCCGCCAACTGTCCGGACAGGAGGTCGGCGGCACGCTCATCCGCCCGGCGGAACCGTCCGTGCCGGCCACATATCAGGTCGGCCGTCTGAACTATCATGGCAATGGCATCGCCATCCACTCCTCCGACCGCCGGTTCCGGGGGATTGTGCTGGACCAAGCGTTCGGCGTGCACCACCGGTGCGGCAATCCCGTGTCAGGGCCTTCCGGCTGGAACGGCGGTGATCCAAACATCGTAACGTCAACGATGCGGATCGAACCCGTCCGCGCACGGGCCGTGCTGGCTCCTGCCGCAAGAATGCACGGCGGCACACCCTATCTTCGTGGTCAGGTGCTCGGCGCAACGTGGCCGGTATTCACCGATGGAGGGCGTTTCTTCCTTGGCCTGATGCATCCGCGCGGTCGGAAGCAACCCACGACCCTTGTTGCATTCCCGGCGCAGGCAGGGCCCGGGAAAACCATCACCCTGGCAACGATCCCTCTCCCGCTGCAGACGGTCAGTGCCCTTCCCGACCTGCACTTCCCTACGCTGTATGTCGATCTGCACGGCAGATCATCGAATCGCGAGTTGGTGAACGTCATTCTGTCGTTGGAGGCTTGGAGGGCAAGCTCGCTGGCAGCGGAATTACGATAATCGCGGATGGGTGAGCGGCCGCGGCTACCGCAGTCGCAGCCAGCGCCGCGCCATGAAAGCCACGCCACCCACGATGCCGATCCCCGCCAGTCCCATCAGCAGGATGCCGCCGCCCACCCACAAGGCCGCGCTGACCAGCATCAGCATGAACTGGCCGATGGCGAGGGTTGCGTTGACCATCAGTCGGGCCGCACGACTTCGGACACGATCCTGGCGCCGCCCGGCAGCAACGTGCCGCCGGCATGTTCGCGGCACGCCTCCTCCGCCTCCGCGGCGGTAGGGCAGACCTTGATCTCGCGCCAGCCGAACCAGCCGCGCGCCTGGGCGATATACCAGTCGCGATAGACACGGCCCGAGAACATCGCCTCGATCGCGCTCTTGCGCTGGAGAATGACGCGGTACTTGTTCGCCATTATCACTCCGCCGCCAGCAGGGTTTCCGCCCCGCCCAGATCCACCGAGACGAGGCGCGACACGCCGCGCTCGGTCATGGTCACCCCGAACAGGCGATGCATCCGGCTCATCGTCACCGCATTGTGGGTGACCACCAGATAGCGCGTCTCGGTCTCCCGCGTCATCGCGATCAGCAGGTCGCAGAAACGTTCGATATTGGCATCGTCCAGCGGCGCATCCACCTCGTCAAGGACGCAGATGGGCGCGGGATTTGTCAGGAACAAGGCGAAGATCAAGGCGACCGCCGTCAGCGCCTGCTCGCCGCCCGACAGCAGGGTCAGGCTGCCCAGCCTTTTGCCCGGCGGCTGGGCCATGATCTCCAGGCCGGCCTCCAGCGGATCCTCGCTGTCGATCAGCGCCAGATGCGCCTCGCCGCCCGCGAACAGGGTCGTGAACAGGCGGCGGAAATGGCCGTCCACCGCCTCGAACGCGGCCAGCAGCCGCTGCCGTCCTTCGCGGTTGAGACTGCCGATCGATCCGCGTAGGCGATGCACCGCCTGCGCCAGTTCCTCCTGCTCGGCCGCATTGACGGCGCGCGATCCTTCCAGTTCGGCCAGCTCGGTTTCCGCAACGAGATTGACCGGCCCGATCCGCTCGCGATCCGCGACCAATTTGTCGTGACGGGCGCCTTCCTCCGCCGCCAACTGGAGGCTGGAGGGATCGAAGCCCACTTTCTCCGCCAGCACGGCCGCCGGGCAGGAGAAGCGTTCGCCCGCCTGTTGCGACAGTTCGGCGCGGCGGCTTTCCCCATGCTCCGCCCGTGCCTGCGCGCCGGCCCGCGCCTCCCGCGCCGCCGCCAGCGCCTCGCCTATGCCGGCGGATGCAGTCTCGATCCGGCGGAGTTCGGCTTCGCGCGCAACCTCCCCGTCGCCCGCAGCTCTGGCGGCGGCGTCCGCCGCCTCCGCCTGTTCGCTCAGGGTGGACAAGGCGCGGGCGAGCGCATCCGGCTTACCGGCCAGCGCCCTGCGTTCGACCTCGACCGCTTCGGCCCGCCGCTCCATCTCGGCCAGGCGCTTGGCCGCATCGCCGGCGCGCGATTTCCAGCCTTTGGCCTCGGCGCGTGCGGTTTGGAGCCGCCGTGCGTCATGGTCGAGCGACTGGGCGAGCGCCAGCGCCGTGCCGCGCGCTTCGGCCAGGCGAGCGCGCGCCGCATTCGCCAGGGCGCCAAGCCGCTGCACCTCCATCCGCGTCGCCGTACCATCGGGCAGGGCCGCATGGATCGCCCCCGCCGCCTGGACCGCGCCGCCGGCTTCGGCCTGCTCCTGGTCGGCGCTCGCCCGGCGTTGATCCAGCGCCTTGGCCGCGGCGACGCGCCGCTCGATCGCGCCGGCGGCCAGATCCTCCTCGCGTCGGGCGGTGCGGAGCGCCTGTTCCGCCGCCGCGATCCGCGTCCGCGCCGCCTCGATCGCCCGCCGCGCGTCCGCCTGCTCGACCCCGGCCGCGTCCAGCGCCGCTTTGGCCGCAGCGACCCCGTCGCGCGCGGCGGGGAGCTGCCCGATCAACTCGGCATGGCGGTTGGCCCGGATCAGCCGTTCGGCGGCAGCCGCTCCGACATCGCGCGCATAATAGCCGTCCCAGCGGCGCATCCGGCCGGAGCGGGTGACGATGCGCTGCCCCGCCGCCAGCGGACCGCCATCGTCCGTGTCGACCACGCCCACCTGCGCCAGCCGGCGAAGCAAGGCCGCGCCACCTCGCACCTTGGGCGCGAGCGGCTCCACCCCGGCGGGCAAAAGCGGGTCGGCCGCATCTGGCTCCGCCCCGGCCCAGCCGCGCGCCCCGTCCGATCCGATCGGCGCATCCAGATCGTCGCCCAAGGCCGCCGCTAGCGCGCGCTCATAGCCGGGCGCGACGGTCAGGCTGGCGATCGCGCGATCACCCTTCACCTTGGCCAGCGCCAGGGCCAGCGCGCGTTCCTCGCTCTCCAGCGCGGCCAGGCTTGCGCGGGCGGTGGCGCTGACGCTCTCTGCCGTTTCGCGCGCGGCGGCGGCGGCATCGCGCCGCGCCTCAGCCTGTCGCAGCACATCGCCCAATTCCGCCAGCGTCGCCTCCGCCGTGGCAAGCGTCGCGCGGGCCACGTCGAGGGCCTCGGCCAACGGAGCCTCCTCCCCCAACGCCGCCAGCTCGTGATCGAGCTGCGCCACCGCCGCATCGGCCCGCGCCTTGCGCTGGCGGGCGGACGCCAGGGTCGTCTCGGCCACGCGCGCATCCGCCTGCTCGGCGGCGGCCCGTGCCATCGCCTGGGCGGACGCGACATCGGCGTCGCGGGTGGCGCGTTCGGCTTCGACCACGTCGGCATCGCGCGCAACCTGCTGCGCCTCCCCGCTGGCGAGCGACTGGCTCAGCGCGCGCTCTTCGGCGGCAAGCCGCTCCAGCGCGGCGGCGGCGTCGACGGCCAGCGTATCCTCGCGCGCGCGATCGGCGGCCAGCACCTTGGCCTGACCCGCCAGATCGGCCAGCCGCCGCTCGGCCGACGCTTTTTCCTGGCGTACCCCGTCCACCTTGAACCGTGCCCGGCTGGCGGCGTCGCGCGCGGTTTCCGACAGCCTCCGCGCCTCGGCCAAGGCGGCGGTGGCAGCGGCGGCATGAGCGGCGGCGGCACGCTGCGCCTCGCTCGCCTCCGCAACCGCCCGCTCAGCCGCGTCGGCCTCCGCGCGGGCCTTTTCCGCCGCCGCCGCCGCCTCACGCCACCTGGCGAACAGCGTCCGCGCCTCGGCCAGGCGAATGTCGTTGGACAGGGTGCGATAGCGTTCGGCGGCCTTGGCCTGCCGCCGCAGCGCCGCCATCCGCGTGTCCATCTCCCCCAGCAGCTCGTCCAGCTTGACCAGGTTGGCCTCGGTCGCGCGCAGCTTGATCTCCGCCTCGCGCCGGCGGACGTGGAGGCCGGCAATTCCCGCCGCTTCCTCCAGCATCTGGCGGCGTTCGACCGGCTTGGCGGCGATCACGGCGGCGATCCGCCCCTGGCTGACCAGAGCGGGCGAGTGCGCGCCGGTGGCGGCGTCGGCGAACAGCAATGCCACGTCGCGCTGGCGCACGTCGCGACCGTTGATGCGGTATGCGGAGCCGGCGCCGCGCTCGATCCGGCGCACGACTTCATTCTCCTGCCCGTCCTGCTCGGTCAGCAGCGACACTTCGGCGAAGTCGCGCGCCGCCCGCTGCGCGGTGCCGGCGAAGATCACGTCCTCCATGCCGCCGCCGCGCAGCGACTTGGCGCTGCCCTCGCCCATCACCCAGCGTATGGCTTCCAGCAGGTTGGACTTGCCGCAGCCGTTCGGGCCAACCACGCCGGTCAGGCCCGGTTCGATCAGCAGCTCGGCCGGCTCGACGAAGCTCTTGAAGCCCGTCAGCCGCATTTTCCTGATGCGCATACCCGTCCCCCGACCGGGCGCTCAGCGCATCAGCCGCCGACGGCTTGCTGCAACAGCGGGTCCAGCGTTCCCCAGGTGGCGGCGTTCTGCTGCAACTCGCCGTTGATCAGGAAGCTGGGGGTGCTGTTCACGCCCGCATCGGCCGCATGCTGCTGATTGGCGGTCAGTGCCTCGATGCGCTTCTGGTCGGACAGGCAGGCGGCGGCCTGCGTACGGGACAGGCCGCGCGCGCCGAAGAAGCCGAACATGCCGCCCTTTTCCGCCAAAGCCCTGAACTGATCGGCGGGCTGGGCATTCTGCAACGCCTGCTGTTCGGCCGGGGTCATCGCCATGACCTTGTTCAGGATCTCCTCCTGCACGGCGAACAATTGCTCGGACAGCGGGAAATAGGTGTCCGCGCCCCGGCACGACATCAGCAGGGCCAGCGGCGCATCGGGCGCATGGATCAGGAGCGAGCGGAATTCCCAGCTGACCCGGCCGGTCTTTACATATTTGTCGATCAGCTTGGGCGCGCCCTCGCTCTCGAACAGCTTGCAGTGCGGGCAGGTGAAGGAGGCATATTCGATCAGCTTCACCGGCGCATTGGGATTTCCCATGCGATAGCCGCCCTCCGGCGTCTCCACGACCATGTCGGACCAGCTCTTGCCCGCCGGCGCGGCAACGGACGCCACGGGTGACGACGGCGCGGCCGAGCCGGTCTTCTGCTCGGAACAGCCGGAAACGGCGAAGGCGGCAAGGGCGATCAGGCCAAGGGTACGGGTCATCACTGCGAAGGGATCCTGTCTGTTCTGGCTTATTTCAACGCGGCGGAGAGGGCGCGGTCAAGATCGGCCCAGCTGGTGATCCCCGGCGTCATCGTCCCGTTGATCAGGAATGTCGGCGTGCCGGGAAAATTGGGACGCTTCCACGCCTCGTCCGCCTGCGCGATCAGCACCTTCTGCTCGGCCGGGTTGACGGTGCAGGCGCGGACCTTGGCCTGGGTATAGCCGCGCGCCGCCAGCACCTGATCGAAGCCGGCGCCGACCGCCAGCAACGGCAGCAGGCGATCGGGCGGCAATTGCTCCTTGGGTGCCTCGGCCGACTGTGACCATGTCGCCGCGCGGCCCATCCACGCCTGCTGCTGACCATAGAGCAAGGGCGCCACCGCGAAGAAGGATTGCGGTCCGTCGCAGCGCGCCACCATCGACGCGGCGAAGTCGAACCCGTCGCGCAGTGCGTGGCGCACCTCGTAGCTGACCTGCCCGGTGCGGATATATTTGGCGGTGAGCGGAAGGATCGCCTCGCCCTCCAGCTTCGCGCAATGCGGGCAGGTGAGCGAAAGATATTCGACCAGATTCACCCTGGCATCGGGGTTGCCCTGAACGAAGGCGCCCGCGGGCGTCCGGTTCGTGACCTTGGACCAATCCTGCGGGGCGGCGACGGCCGACGTTGCGATCGAGGCCGCGAGGACGAAACCGGTGGCGAGGCGATGAATCTGGCTCAATCGTTGCTCCTCTTGGTCTCGTTGCCGCCGATCCGGGGCAGGCCGCTGCTGGCCGCGACCGCGCCGGCGAGAGCGGACAGGCATTCGCGTAATTCCGGGTCGGCGATGCCGCGCAGGCTCTCGCCCAGTTCCGCCGGAACCGGCCGCACCGATGGCGGCGCCGCACGCGACGACCGCGCAGCGATGTGCCCCTGCTTCATCGTGACGCGCGTTACGGCCTCATAGCCGAAAAAGCGGTTGGTCCGTTCGATGATGACCGGCTCGACATGCTGCATCATCGGCGCATGGGCGCCCTGCACCACCACGGTCAGCACGCCACCGGCGCGCTTGCCGGCCGGGAAGCGGATCGATTCGGGTGCCGAAACCTCGGCATAGCGCGGGCCGACGATCTCCGCCCAGCGGCTCACCACCGCCGACTGCACGAAGCCGAAACGGCGGAAAGCCGCGCCGCCAATCTCCGGCAGCAGGTCC
Organism: uncultured Sphingomonas sp.; assembly: GCF_934560975.1. Classification (GTDB taxonomy): domain Bacteria; phylum Pseudomonadota; class Alphaproteobacteria; order Sphingomonadales; family Sphingomonadaceae; genus Sphingomonas_I. The sequence continues at coordinate 120,567 of NZ_CAKTFO010000002.1, forward strand.
GCGACCGCCTTCTGACCGCGCCTGCGCGGCTCCTCCGGCGGCCCGTTCCGACTCTTTCGTTCACTCATAGCCTCGCCCATGCCATAGCGCGGCCATGCCCGTCGATAGCGGCCGCGCGCCGGCCGAGGCGCTCCTTGCCTGGTACGATCGTCACCGCCGCCACCTGCCCTGGCGCGCGGACAGCGGCGTCGTGCCCGATCCCTATGCCGTGTGGCTGTCCGAAATCATGCTGCAACAGACCACGGTCGCGGCCGTGAAGCCTTACTTCCGCGCGTTCCTCGATCGCTGGCCGACGGTGCAGGCGCTGGCCGCCGCCGAAGATGCCGACGTGCTCGCGGCCTGGGCGGGCCTCGGCTATTATGCGCGCGCCCGCAACCTGATCGCCTGCGCGCGCACCGTTGCCGCGATCGGGGCCTTTCCGGACAGCGAGGAGGGCCTGCGCGCGCTGCCCGGCGTGGGCCGCTACACCGCCGCCGCCGTGGCCGCCATTGCGTTCGGTCGGCGGGCGGTGGTGGTCGACGCCAATGTCGAGCGGGTCGTGTCGCGGCTGTTCGCGGTCGAGACGCCTTTGCCCGCCGCGCGGCCGGAGCTGTTCCGGCTCTGCGACACGATCACCCCGAAAGAGCGCGCTGGCGACTTCGCGCAGGCGATGATGGACCTTGGCTCCACCGTCTGCACGCCACGCGCGCCGACCTGCATATTGTGCCCGCTGGCGGACCATTGCGCCGCGCGCGCGGCCGGCACCCAGGCCCTCTATCCGCGCAAGCAGCCCAAGGCCGCCAAACCCGAACGGCGCGGCACCTTCTTCTGGATTGAACAGGACGGCCGCGTGTTGCTGGTCCGCCGCCCCGCCTCCGGGCTGCTCGGCGGGATGCGCGGCTTGCCGACCGGACCGTGGGTCGAGGGTGATCCGGGACTGGAAGGCGCGCCTCTCGCTGCCGATTGGCGGGAACTTGGGACCGGCCGGCACGTCTTCACGCACTTCGCACTGTCGTACCGGGTGGTTGCGGCGGAGGGCGGCGCATACGAGGGCGAATGGTGGCCGGTGGACGAACTCGCCGCCGCCGGTCTGCCCACATTGTTCGCGCGCGCCGCCGCCCTGGCACTGGTTGAAAGAGAGGTAGCATGACGTTCGTGCCCGGCTTCACAGGATCGCCGCTCGACCGGTGCGAGCCCGCGCGACGCGATCCCGCCCGGTTCGCGGCAATGGTGGACGATTCCCGCGCGCTGATCCTGCCGCTGGCGGAGTACATCCCGTCGGTCGAAGCGGCAGAGCTGTCGTGGCAGCCCCTGCCGCCCCTGCCGCGCGAAGAATTGCTGCTGATGGGCACGATCGACGGCATCCCCCGCTTCGGCTGGATCGACCCGCAAGCGCCGGGCGCGCGCCGCACGCCGGAGCTGATGGCGCTGCTGGCCACGTTGGCGCCGGGCGAGGCCGCGACCTATGCCGCCGCGCGATCGGTGCTCGACTGGCACGCCCGGCATCGTTTCTGTGCCCAGTGCGGCGGCAGAACCCATCCGCATCATGCCGGATGGGCGCGGGTTTGCCCGGTCTGCAACGCCGAACATTATCCCCGCACCGATCCGGTCGCGATCATGCTGGCGGAATATGACGGGCGGGTGCTGGTCGGACGCCAGGCGGCCTTTCCGCCTGGACGCTATTCGGCGCTCGCCGGCTTCATTGAGGTCGCCGAGTCGGTGGAGGAAGCCGTTGCGCGCGAGCTGAAGGAGGAAGCGGGCGTGGTTGCCACCTCCGTCCGCTACGTGTCGAGCCAGCCCTGGCCCTTCCCGTCTCAGCTGATGATCGCCTGCATCGCCACCGCCGCCGACGATCGCATCCAGCTCGACATGGCCGAGCTGGAGGATGCCAAGTGGGTGGATCGCGACCAGGTGCGCGCCGCTTTGGCGGGCGCACCCGATGCCGCATTCCTGCCCCCGCCCGATTATGCGATAGCCAACACCCTGTTCCGGATCTGGCTGGCGGAGGGCTGAGGCTCAGCCTCAGCCTCAGCCTCAGCCTCAGCCTACGAAGGCGCGCTCAATCACATAGTCGCCGGGCTGCGCATTCGACCCTTCGGTGAAGCCTAGCTGTTCCAGCAGTTCGGCCGTGTCCTTGATCATCGCCATCGATCCGCACAGCATCACCCGGTCATGTTCGGGGTCGAAGCGCGGCGGCTCCCCGGCATTGCCCTGGAACAGCCGTCCATCCTTGATCAGCACGTCGATACGGTCGCGCGTGTGGAAATCCTCGCGCGTCACGGTCGGCACATAGGTCAGCTGCTCGGCCGCGACATTATCGACCAGCGGATCGTCGGCCAGCTTGCTTTCCAGCCACTCGCGATAGGCGAGGTCGCTGACCCGGCGGACCGAATGGACCACCACCACCTGGTTGAACAGGTCGTAGACGTCGGGATCGCGGATGATCGACATCCACGGCGCAAGGCCGGTGCCGGTGCCCATCAGGAACAGCCGGCGGCCGGGCTTCAGCGCGTCGGTGACGAGCGTGCCGGTCGGCTTGCGGCCGAGATAGATGTCGTCGCCTTCCTTGATCTGCTGGAGTTGCGCCGTCAGCGGCCCGTTCTCCACCTTGATCGACAGGAATTCCAACTCCTCGGCATAAGCCGGCGAGGCGATGGAATAGGCCCGCAGCAGCGGCTTGCCATTGTCGCCCTGCAGCCCGATCATCACGAACTCGCCGGAACGGAAGCGGAAGCTGGCCGGGCGGGTGATGGTGAAGCTGAACAGATGCTCGTTCCAATGCTTCACGCTCAATACCTTTTCGACCGACAGGCTGGCCGTAGGCTCAAGCGGGGCGATCACGGCATGGGCGGACATGATGGGAACGGCACCTCGATAAATGGAAAGGTCGCGCCTTAGGCAGGCTGTGCCGGCCATGCAACTGGCCAGGTCCCGCCGCCAGCTAGAATAGCTTGGCCGGCGCATAGCTGAGACGGCGCGCCGTCATTTTCGCCATTGAGCCCCGCCGCCAAGGGGGCTAGCGGGCGCGGCCGCATCGGCGGGACATGGATCCGGCCGCAAGGGGGAGCGATATTTTGGTAATTATTCGTGCGTTGGGCATAACGGCGGCCTTGCTGTGTACGACGTCGGCACTGGCGCAGAGCGATGTCGCCCCGCAGGCCGACACGCCGCCGTCCGGTGACGCAGGCACCGACATCGTCGTTACCGCCACCCGCCGCGCTAGCCCGCTGGCGAACGTGCCCGTCGCCGTCAGCGCGGTCGACGCGAGGCGCATGGCGGAAAGCGGTGCGACCGATATCCGCCAGCTCAACCAACTGGTGCCATCGCTGCTGGTCTCCTCCACCTCGTCGGAGGCGGGCGGCGGCGGCGCGCGCATCCGTGGTATCGGCACGGTCGGCGACAATGCCGGGCTGGAAAGCTCGGTCGCGACCTTTGTCGACGGCGTCTATCGCAACCGCGCGGCGGTGGCGCTGACCGAACTGGGACCGCTGGAGCGGGTCGAGGTGCTGCGCGGTCCGCAAAGCACCTTGTTCGGGCGTAACGCATCGGCCGGCATCATCAACATCGTCACCGCCAATCCGGAGTTCACCCAAAGCGGCTATGGCGAGGCGAGCATCGGCAATTACGACTATCGCCGCTTCGCCGCCGGCCTGACCGGCCCCCTCTTCGACAATGTGGCCTATCGGATCGACGGCGTGCTCACCAAGCGGCGCGGCTTCGTCGAGGAACTGGCGTCGGGACGCCACATCAACAATCGCGACCGCTGGCTGGCGCGCGGCAAACTGCTCTTCCGCCCGCATGATGGCCTGTCGCTGCTCCTCTCGGCCGATTATTCGCATCGGGACGAAGAATGTTGCGCCGGCCCCTACCGGCCGACCGCCGACGTGGTCAGCTCCACCCCGGGACAGCCCGGCGGGACGCCAATCTATCGCCCCTCCTCGATCGAGGCGATCATCACCGGCTTCACCTCCGCCGTGCCCGGCGCCGACAAGGGGCGGGTCGAAACCGACACCTTCGCCCGCAAGGTCGTGCTGACGCCCGGCCGCAGCTTCCGTCAGGATGTGGAGGATTATGGCACGTCGGCAGAGCTTAACCTCGACATCGGCGGCGCGCACCTCACCTCGATCAGCGCCTATCGCGGCAATCGCTTCATCAAGGGGCAGGATGCGGATTTCTCCAGCCTCGACCTGACGGTGCGGCCCGACGACGGCAGCGGCTTCACCCGCTTTCGCACCTTCACCCAGGAAGTGCGGCTGCAAGGACAGGCGTTTGCGGGCCGTCTCGATTGGCTGGTCGGCGGTTACCTCGCCGACGAACACCTGACTTACGTCGACAACAATGCCTATGGCGCGGACTTCGAGGCATTTGCCGCCGCGCGCATCGCCGCCGCCGGCCCGATCTTTTCCGCCTTTCCGCGCTATGGCTTCGGCAATCTGAGCGGGTTTGCCCGGGCGTTCAGCGATGCCCAGCTCGCCACCTCAACCGTGCCCGCCGCATCGCGCGGAGCGGTGGCCGATGCGGTTGCCGGCGCGGTGCGGAATGTCGCACTGAACGGCACCGGTCAGCTTGATCGCTTCCGCCAGCATGACCGCAATCTGGCTTTGTTCACCCACAATATCGTCCGGGTGACCGACCGGCTCTCGCTGACACTGGGGGCGCGCTACACCGACGACCGCAAGTCGGTGGATGCATCGCTCGTCTCCACCAGCGGGTGCGGCGCTTATGCCGCGAACCTTGCCCGACTGCGGGCGCTCGCCGCTTCCGCCGCCGCGAACCCCGGCGGCAATGGCGGGCTGAACTCGGCCATTGCGGGCGTCTCCGGCGCGCTCGCCAACCAGGCGCTGGGTGGCTTTGCCGGGCTCGCCTGCGTGGTGAACAGCGTGCAGGGCGACTTCGATGATGATCGCCACGAAAAGAAGTGGACCGGCACCGCCGTGCTCAGCTGGAAGCCGACCGAGCGGATCATGACCTATGCCAGCTTCGCGCGCGGCTACAAGGGCGGCGGGTTCAATCTCGACCGCGCGCAATTGTTCAACACCGCGACCCTGGCCCAGCAGCCGTTCGAAAGCCTGCAATTCAAGCCGGAAACGGTGGATGCCTGGGAATTGGGCGCGAAATATGCCGGCGGCGCCGTCACCCTCAATGCGGCCCTGTTCTACCAGCGCTTCCGCAACTTTCAGCTTAACACCTTCAACGGATTGAATTTCATCGTCAGCAACATCCAAAGCTGCAAGGACGATCTCGGCGGGCGCGACGCGGATGCGGTCGCCGGCAATTCGGCCTGCGACGATACACGCAGCGGCGTGGTGTCCAAGGGGCTGGAACTGGAAGGCAGCGTCCGCCCGGTCCGCGACGTCACGCTGACCGCCGGCTTCACCTATGCCGACACCCGCTATCGCCATGGGCTGGTCGGCACGCCAGATCGCGTGACCGGCGACAATTCGCTGCCTCCTGCTTTGTTCCTGCTGCCGGGGAGCCGCCTGTCGAATGCGCCGAAATACGTCGCGACGGGATCGGCCGGCTGGACGCCCGCGATCGGCCATGGGTTGAGGGGGCTGGCTTATGCCGACATCCGCTATACCAGTCAGATCCACACGGGTTCGGACCTGTTCCCCGAAAAGGACCAGACCGGCGTTGCGGTGGTCAATGCCCGGATCGGCATCGGCCGCGTGGACGGGGGATGGAGCCTGGAGCTGTGGGCGCAGAATCTGTTCGATGCCAACTACATCCAAACCGGCTTCAACATGCCGTTGCAGGGTGGCGGCAGCGGTGGCGTGCCCGGCACGGTCGGCGCGGTCCGGGCGTTCGGGACCACATCCAGCCAATTGCTCGGTGCCTTCCTGGGCGAACCGCGCACGTGGGGCCTGACCGCGCGGACCAAATTCTAGGACACGGGAGGGCGTGATGCCGAAGCGTTATGGGGCGATCGCCCTCCTTACCTTCATATATGTTCTGAACTTCGTCGACCGGCAGCTGGTCGGCATCCTGGCTCAGCCGATCAAGGCCGATCTCGGGCTTTCCGATCGGGAATTGGGACTGCTGACCGGCGTCGCCTTCGCTTTGTTCTACACCACCCTTGCCTTGCCGATCGCGCGAGTGGCGGAGCGGCGCAACCGGACGGGCGTGATCGCCCTGTCGCTTGGCGTCTGGTCCGCCATGACCGCCTTGTGCGGTTTTGCGCGTGGCGTGCCGCAACTGATGCTTGCGCGGATCGGCGTGGGTTTGGGTGAGGCAGGCTACGCCCCCGCCGCGCAGTCGCTGATCGCCGATCTGGTCCGTCCGGAGCGGCGCGCGACTGCTCTGTCCATCTTCTCGCTGGGCATTCCGATCGGCATGCTGGTCGGCGCGGTGGCGGGCGGCTGGCTGGGACAGACGCTGGGATGGCGAATGGCGTTTATCGCTCTGGGGGTGCCGGGCATCCTGCTCGCATTGCTGGTCCCATTGGTCATCCGCGAGCCTGAACGGGGCAAGATGGACCGTGCCCAGTTGAATGCGGCCCCGTCCTTCGCCCATGTCGTGCAGCAATTATGGGCCGCACCGGGCTTCCTCCACATGGCCGCGGGCGCCACCCTGTCATCCTTTGCCGGTTATGGCGTGACCAGTTTCGCGGTGTCGCTGCTGATGCGTGGACGCGACCTTGGCCTGGCGCAGGCGGCGAGCGGCTTCGGCCTGGTGGCGGGAGGCGCGGTCGGGATCGGCATCGCGGCGGGCGGATGGTTGTCCGATAGTCAGCGGCGTAGCGGCAGCGGCCGGGTTGCGGCGGGTGGCGCGGTGGTCGCCGGCTTGTGCTTCTCGGTGGCGCTCATCCCGGGCGCAGGCCTGACCCAGCTTGCCGTTTGCGGCGGCGTCGGTCTTGCCGGGGCACACCTCTATTTCGGGCCGACCTACGGACTGACGGTCAACAGCGTCGGCCCGCAGTCCCGCGCCACCGCCATTGCCATCCTGCTGATGCTGATGAACGCTGTCGGCCTCGGTCTCGGCCCACTCACGGTCGGTGCGTTGAGCGACCATTTCGCGCGGGCCGATGACGCGGCCTATGGCCTCGCCACGGCGCTGCGCTTGACCGTGTTGTTATATGTCTGGGCGGCCCTGCACTTTGCAATGGCGGGGCGCGCCCTGCGTCGGGGTCAGCCCCACAACTCCGCGCGGTAGCGGTCGAAGCACAACTGGCCGCAGGTCAGGCGGATCAGCGCGCCTTCCGCGATTGCCACGGCACGGGCGGGGTCCTCAGCCACGACCGGGCGCAGCACTTCGCGGTTCCAATCCTCGCTATGCTTCACGTCCAGCACGGCGTGGAGGTCGAAATAGCGCCGCTCGCGGTTGGACAGGCCGATCCGCTTCAGCCCCTTCGCCACCAGCGCCGACCGGCCCGGGGCGGTCAGCTCGATCACACCCAGCGCGCCGACCGAGTGCCAGGCATAACGCCGGCTGGTCGCCATCGCGGTCATCGCATTGGCCAGCGCCAGGCTCTGCCACACCGTATTCTCGATCACCGGACCGACCTGCAGCGTCTCCACCAGCGCATCCAGCATCGGGCCGTGCATCCCGGCTTCTTGCCCGCGGCCCATTTCGTCCCAGTAATTGCGGGCGAGTTCAAGCTTGGCGGTGGTCGGCATCTTGATCTGCGTCATCGCGACCAGATCGTCGAACCCGGCTTCACCCGCCGCCTCCTGCTCGAAGAACCATTTTAGCTGTTCCGGGCTGGCCTCTTCCGCCAGCCACGGGAAGAGCCGGTCGCCCTGCCCCGGCCCGGTCTGCTTCAGCTCCTCGAACCAGGCGACGAAGCCGTCCACGTCGGTCGGCGCGGCGGCAGCGCGATCCACGATCCCGGCCCGCACCTCCTCCAGGAAGCCACCTTCCAGCCGCGCCATGCGCAGGTCGCGTTCCATGCGTTTCTGCCAGTCGTCGGACGGAAAGCCCGGAACCAGCCGTTCGCGATTCCAGTGGGCAAGGCCGCGCTGGAAACTGTCGGTCAGGAATTGGGATGATCGGAGGGAGTCGTGGTCAGGCTGGGTCGCCACGTTGGTAATCCTGTTTTGTCGAGATATTTCAGGGCTGAACGGTGGAACCAGCCCGGTGTTCCAATCGTACATGAACCCGAAATGAAGGAACTCTCACCCTTTTGTGCCGTTCACACCGCACAGTTTGGCGTGCAACAAGGAAGAGAGTCATGAAGCGTAAGTCCATCATCGCCACCGTGGTCGCGATGTCGCTCGGCCTGGCCACTCCGGCCATGGCACAGAGCGCGGAGCAGTTGCTGAAGGGCACCGCCATCGGTGCGGGCGGCGGTGCGCTGGCCGGCGCGGTCCTTCCGGGTGTCTCCACCGGCAATGGCGCGCTGATCGGCGCGGCGGGCGGCGCCGCCTATACGGCGCTGAAGAAGAACAAGAAGTATTATCGCGACAGCCGTGGCCGCAAATATTACATCGATAAGCGTGGCTATCGCCGCTACAAGTAAGCCTTCGCTTGCTGGCGAACATATAGGGCCTCGGGAGCGATCCCGAGGCCCTTTTCATGCAGCCCCAGGTCTAGCTATTCGGCAGGTTGCAGAGCCATTCGGCCAGCATGGCGCGCCCCGCCGCCGCCGCCGCCGGCCCGAGCCGCGCATGGTCCTCCAACAGGGCCGCGCGCGTCATCCCCGCTTGGCGCACATAGTCCTCGTTCGCCGCCCAATGCTCGAACCGCGCATCCTCGCCCATCTCCGGATGGAATTGCAGCGCGAGAACCGCATTGCCCAGGCGGAAGCCCTGGTTGGGATAGAGGTGGCTCGCGGCGAGATGCTCCGCCCCGTCCGGCAGGTCGAACGTGTCGCCATGCCAATGCAGCAAGGGCACGCCGGCCAGATGGCGTAAAGGCGAGGCGGCGCCCGCGTCGCTCAGCGCCACGGGTGCAAAGCCGATCTCCGTCACGTTCCCCAGATAGACGCGAGCGCCCAGTGCGGCGGCGATCATCTGCGCCCCCAGGCAGATGCCGATGGTCGGCCGCCCCGCCGCGATCCGCAGGGCAAAGCCGGTCACCTCGCGCTCGATCCACGGAAAGGCGTCGCGCTCATAAACGCCCATCGGCCCACCCATCACCGCCACCAGATCGGGCGCGAGCCAGTCGAGAGCAGCAAAACACGGATCGTCGGCATCGATCCGGGCGATGTCATAACCCGCCTGCTCCATCGGCAGGCGAAAGCCGGCCGCGCCCTCCATCGGCGTATGACGGACGACGAGGGCGCGGGGCATCGGGATCAGTCGCCGGTCAGGATGCGATCGACCAACTGCTTCACGGTCGGCACGAACCCGTTGGAGTAGAAGGGGTCCTGCTTGAACTTGTAAGCGGCGTGGCCCGCGAACATCAGGTTATGTTCCACCGGACCGCCATGCCCGATGTCCTGCAAGGTCTTCTGGATGCAGAAGCTGCGCGGATCGGCAAGTCGCCCGGTCGAATTGCCCTCCGTATCGGCCCAGGACGAGAAGGAGCATTGGCTGAGGCAGCCCATGCAATCCGCCTGGTCCTTGCGGATGATCTTCATCTCCTCGGGCGTGACGAACACCAGGGTGTTGTCCGGCGTCTTCAGCGCCACGTTGAAGCCCAGAGCATCCCATTCGCGGGCACGGTGCAGGTCGCCCAGCGTCACCCAGAAGCTCTTGCCCTTGACGCCCACGTCCAGCTGGAACTGATGGTCGCCGGCCGCCTCCATCGAAAAGGCGATCTGCCGCTCCGATCGTGCCTCAAGGTTGCGCAGGAAGCTGTTGCGCACGGCCGAAGAATAGAAGCCAGTGGGCGAGAAGCGGTGCAGCAGGATGTCGCCCTCGTCCAGCGTCAGCAGCCGGTCCTTCCACTCTTCCGAAATCGGGCTTTCCCGCGTCAGCAAAGGCCGCGTCCCGAACTGGAAGGCGATTGCGCCCAGTTCCGGATTGTCGATCCAGTTGCTCCAGTCGCGCAGGTGCCAGACGCCGCCGGCCATGATGATCGGCACATCCTCGCTCACCCCGCCAGCGCGCATGGTTTCGCGCAGCGCCTTGACGCGGGGATAGGGATCCTGCGGTTGGCGCGGATCCTCGGCATTGGACAGGCCGTTATGCCCGCCCGCCAGCCAGGGATCCTCATAGACCACGCCGCCCAGCCATTCGGCTGCCTTGCTGTAGGCCCGCTTCCACAAGGCGTTGAAGGCGCGGCCGGAGGAGACGATCGGCAGGTAGTGCACGCCGTATGACGCGGCGATCTCGCTCAATTTATAGGGCATGCCCGCGCCGCAGGTGACGCCGGCCACCAGCCCCTTGGTGCGTTCCAGCACGCCCTGCAGCACGCGTTGCGCGCCGCCCATTTCCCACAGGACGTTGATGTTGATCGCGCCCTTGCCGCCGGAAATCTCCCACGCGCGGCGCACCTGCTCCGCCGCGCCGTCGATGGCATATTGGACCAGCTCTTCATGCCGTTCGCGCCGGGTCAGCGCGCGATAGACCTGCGGCACGATGCGCCCGTCCGCATCGTAACTGTCGGCATTGACGGCGGAGATCGTGCCGATGCCGCCCGCCGCAGCCCAGGCACCCGCACTCGCATGATTGGATACAGCGACGCCCTTGCCGCCTTCGATCAGCGGCCAAACCTCGCGGCCGCCATAGCGCATCGGGCGCAAACCCTTGAACAATCCCGCCTCCGGATAGACAAATGATCGGCGGCATATAGGCCAGCTCGGACGTAATTGCGCGCTTATTCGTGATCGACCGTGGCGAGCAGGCGATCGATCGCGGCGACGCTTTCCGGCTCCTCCAGCGTGGGCGCATATCCGATGCGAGGCAGCGTCACCCGCTCGATCGCGGGCATGCGCGCCGCCATCGCCGCGGCGGTTTCCGCCGACAGCACATCGGACAGGCGGCCGCGCACCAAGGTCGCCGGCAGGCCCGCCAGACCGTCGAACGCGGGCCACAGGTCGATCGCCGGCTGGGGCAGCGTGAACGGTTCGGCGATGGCGGGATCATAATCGAACAGGATGCGGCCATCCTGGCCCTCCCTGCAAAGCCGCCGTGCCAGGACGGACCAGTCGGCGGCGGTGTAATCCGGGAAGCCGCCGGCATGGTTCGCGGCGATCGCCTCCGCCGCATCCTCCCACGAGGCGAAGCGAACGTCCCGCCCGACATAGGCACGGATGCGCGCCATCCCCTCCGGGTTCAGCACCGGCCCGACATCGTTGAGCAACACGCCGCGCAACAGCGCGGGCGTGGTGGCCGCCATCAACATGGCGAGCAGCCCGCCCAGCGACGTCCCGATCACCACCACCGGGCCAAGCCGCTCGGCGGCGATCAGCACCATGAGATCCTGCAGATAGACGGCCGGCACGTAGCTGAGCGGATCGGCGGCGAAGTCGCTTCCCCCACGCCCGCGCAGGTCGACCGCCACCACCCGCCGCGTGCCGGCGAGGCGGGCCGCCACCCCCTCGAAATCGCGCGCGTTGCGGGTCAACCCCGGGATGCACAGCACCGGCTTCCGGCCCGGATCGCCCGCATAGTCGCGAAAGTGCAGCCTGAGGTCGTCCGCCGAATAGCACCAACCATCACGATAGGCCGTGTGCGCCATGCTTGCACCTTCCCCCGTTGCGCGCCCATATCGCGGGCATGGCATCGCGCACGCAACCACCGATCTCCGACATTGCCGACTTTCTGGCCGATCCGGTCGCGGCGGCAGACTTCCCCGAGACCATCCTGCGCTTCCGCAACGATCGTGCGGCGGCAGAAGTCGGATTGGGCAGCCTGGGCGATGCGGCGTGGCTGGACCATTTCGGGCGCTTCGCTCCGCTGCCGGGCAACCTGCCCCAGCCGCTCGCGCTGCGCTATCACGGGCACCAGTTCCGCATGTACAATCCCGATCTGGGGGACGGGCGCGGCTTCACCTTTGCGCAGCTACGGGACGATCGCGGGCGGTGGCTCGACCTCGGTACCAAGGGATCGGGGCAGACGCCGTACAGCCGCTTCGGGGACGGCCGCCTGACATTGAAGGGCGGGGTGCGCGAAATATTGGCGACCGAGATGCTGGAGGCGCTGGGCGTGCCGACCTCCCGCACCTTTTCGCTGATCGAAACCGGCGAGGCGCTGCAACGCAATGATGAGCCCTCCCCCACCCGTTCCGGCGTGCTGGTCCGCCTGAGCCACGGCCATGTTCGCATCGGCAGCTTCCAGCGGCTCGCCACGCTCGGGCTGACGGAGGAGCTGGACCGTCTCGTCCGCTACACGCTGGACACCCTCTATGCTGAACAGCCGGGCGAGGAGCCGGCGCTGCGCCTGCTCGGCCATGTGGTGGATCGCGCCGCGGGGCTTGCGGCCAGTTACATGGCGGCCGGGTTCGTCCATGGCGTGCTCAACAGCGACAATATCAACGTCACGGGCGAGAGCTTCGACTACGGGCCATGGCGGTTCACGTCGTCATGGGATCCGCAGTTCGTCGCCGCGTATTTCGATCACCAGGGGCTGTATGCCTTCGGGCGCCAGCCGCAGGCGATTCACTGGGACGTGGTACAACTCGCCATTGCGCTGTCCAAGCTGGTCGACGTGGAGGCGCTGGGTTCGGTGCTGGACGGCTTCCCCGCCGCTTATGAGCAGGCCTATGTCCGGGCGATGCTGGGCCGGCTGGGCGTGGTGCCGCGCGGCGACGAGCAGGATTTGCCGCTGGCACAGGCGATGGAGCAGGCGCTGGCGAGCAGCGGCGTCGGGATCGACCGCTTCTTCTTCGACTGGTCGGGCGGACGGCGGCGGGGCGCGCCACAGGATGCCGCCCGTGCCGAGCATTTCGTGGCCGTCGAAGCCCTGCTCGCCTCCTATCGCGCAGCCCGCACCCTCGACCACCCCTACTGGTCCGATCCCGGACCTTGCTCCATGCACATCGAGGAGGTCGAGGCGATCTGGAGCGCGATCGGTCAGGACGACGACTGGCAGCCCCTGCACCACAAGGTCGCCGCCATCCGCCGCATGGGAGAGGCGCATCAATGGCCGAACTGATCTCTTTCGAGCCCGCCACCGGCGCGCAATTGTGGCGCGGGCCGACCGGGGACGTGGACGCGGCAGTGGCGCGGGCGCGGGCGGACTGGAACGGGTGGGCGGCGCAACCGCTGGAATATCGCGCCGAGACGATGCGCCGCTTCGCCAACAGCGTCCGGGCCCATGCCGATGCCTTTGCCGACCTGATCGCGCGCGAAACCGGCAAGCCGCTGTGGGAGGCGCGGACCGAGGTGGATGCCGTGATCGGCAAGGTCGACATCTCGATCAGCGCGCAGCACGAACGCACGCCGCGCCGGCGGATGGAAGGCGCACTCGGCGCGCGCACCGCGATCCGGCACAAGCCGCATGGCGTGCTGGCGGTGCTGGGCCCCTACAACTTTCCCGCGCACCTGCCCAACGGCCACATCGTCCCGGCTTTGCTCGCCGGCAATGCGGTGGTGTTCAAGCCTTCGGAAAAGACGCCGGCCACGGGCGCCTTCCTGGTGGAGCGGTTCCGCGACGCGGGCGTGCCCGAGGGGGTGATCGGCCTGGTCCAGGGCGGCCGCGACGAGGGCGAGGCGCTGGCCGGGCACCCCGACATAGACGGGCTGCTGTTCACCGGCTCGGCCGCCGCCGGCGTGTCGCTCAGCCGCCAATTCGCCGACCCGCCGGGCAAGATGCTGGCGCTGGAACTGGGCGGCAACAATCCGCTGGTGGTGTGGGACGCGACCGACATCCACGCCGCCGCGACCATGGCGGTGCAATCGGCCTTTCTCTCCGCCGGCCAACGCTGCACCTGCGCCCGGCGGCTGATCGTGGAGAACGGCAGGCACGGCCCGCTGCTGGAGGAGATCGGCCGGCTGATGGAGCGGCTGATCGTCGGCGCGCCGCACGACAGCCCCGCGCCCTTCATGGGCCCGGTGATCGACAATGACGCGGCCCTGCACGTGCAGGATGCATTCCTGGACCTGATCATGAAGGGCGGCATCGCGCTTCGCCACCTGTCGCGGCCGGCCGCGGACAAGCCGTTCCTGACACCGGGACTGATCGACGTCACCGACGCCCGCGAGCGCCCGGACGAGGAGATTTTCGGACCGGTGCTGCAGGTGATCCGGGTGCCCGATTTCGACCATGCGGTAGCGGAGGCGAATGCCACCCGCTACGGTCTGTCGGCCAGCCTGATCGGCGGCACGCCCGAACTCTATGATCGCTTCTGGGCCAGCACCCGCGCCGGGGTGATCAACTGGAACCGGCCGACCAACGGCGCGCCGTCGAATGCGCCGTTCGGGGGCGTCGGCATGTCGGGCAACCACCGGCCGAGCGCCTGGTATGCGGCGGATTATTGCGCCTATCCCGTCACCTCGGTCGAGGCCGACCAGGCGCGCGCCACGATCGGCCAGGGCCTGCGCGAATAAGGGCGCGCTCGGGTCGGAGCGGATGGTATCGCCGCCAGACCATCGCCCGGCCGTTCAGCGCGCCGCCTTGGCCTTGCGGGCGCGACGCTCTTCCATCGCCTGCATGGTGCGTTCCGCCAGCGTCTCCAGCATGGCCTTCTGCCGCTCGGTCAACTGCGCGCGGGGCTTGTCGTCCAGCACGCACAGGGTGCCGATCCGCATCCCGCTCGCCGTCTTCAGCGGAGCCCCGGCGTAGAAGCGGATATTGGGCGAACCCGTCACCAGCGGATTGGCGGCAAAGCGGTCGTCCTGCCGCGCGTCGGGCACTACCATCACATCACCGCCGCGTATGGCATGGGTGCAGAAGGAGATGGAGCGCGGGGTTTCCGACGGCTCCAGCCCGACCTTGGCCTTGAACCATTGCCGGTTATCGTCGAGCAGCGAAATGAGCGCGATCGGCGCGCGCATCGCCTTGGCCGCTTCGCGCACGATGGCGTCGAACTCGGCTTCGTTCGGCGTGTCGAGCACCCCGTAGGAAGTGAGCGCCGCCACGCGCGTCCGATCGTCTGGGCGATGATCCATGCTGCCTGCATTACGCCTTATCGCTGACCGCATGGTTTTGGGATGTGGTAAATGGCGCCTTCATGTTGTTCGGTCAGCACCGATAGGGCCCCGCCCGGCCGACCGCAAAAAGGGCGCGGAAGCCGTAGCCTCCGCGCCCTTTTTTCAATCCCGCAACCGGATCGGCTTATGCCGCGACCCGGGCGCCTTCCGGCAGAGCGGCCTTCGCCTGCGCGATGATGGCGCTGAACGCGGCACCTTCGTGCATGGCGAGATCGGCCAGGACCTTCCGGTCGAGGTCGACGCCGGCCAGCTTCAGGCCGTGCATGAACACGCCATAGGTCAGGCCCTCGGCGCGGACCGCGGCGTTGATGCGCTGGATCCACAGGGCGCGGAAGTTGCGCTTCTTGACCTTGCGGTCGCGATACGCATACTGACCGGCCTTCTCCACCGCCTGACGGGCGATGCGGATGGTATTCTTGCGGCGGCCATAATAGCCCTTCGCATCCTCAAGGATGCGCTTGTGCTTGGCGTGGGTGGTTACACCGCGCTTGACGCGTGCCATGTTCCGCTACTCCTTAGTTGAGGCCGTACGGCGCCCAGAGCTTCACGCGGGCCGTATCGGCCTCTGCGAGCACGCTGGTGCCACGGTTGGTGCGGATATACTTGGCGTTGTGGCTGATCAGCCGGTGGCGCTTGCCGGCAACACCGTGCTTCACCTTGCCGGTGGAGGTGAGCTTGAAGCGCTTCTTCACGCCGCTCTTCGTCTTGAGCTTGGGCATTTTCGTCTCCTTTCCTGGAGCGATACCGAACGGCCACGGCAGCCCATATCAGCCGGGCAGTTCCTCGAAATCGCTGGAAGGCTGGGCCTATATGCAAGCGTCGCGGACAATGCAACCGTTGCGGAACCGTCTCTATCTGTCCGGGTTGTGTGCTGCATGGCTGATGCTTCCACCGTCGAACCGGGGACGATCGCCCCCGCCCCACAACCCGGGCGGGCACCCCGCCGTGATCCCGTCGCCCGTGCGATCGCCAGCGTCGTCGCGGTGCTCGCGACGCTCTTCGGTCTGATCTTCCTGGCGTGGCTGGTCCTGTTCGTGACCAAGGGCCGGTTCCTGAAGCACACGTTTGAACGGATCGCCAGCAGCCAGTCGGGGCGCACCGTGCGCGTCGCCGGGGACTTCAACCTCTATCTCGACCCTTTCGCCACCAAGTTCCTGGCGGAGGGGCTGACGGTGTCCAACCCGGCATGGGCATCGCGGCCGGACTTGTTCCGCGCCAAGCTGGTCGATACCCGGATCGACACCTTCTCCTTCCTGTTCGGCCGCCAATCCAAGGTCAACTGGATCAACCTGGTCGATGGCGCGGCAGACCTGGAGTGGGATGCGAAGCGCGAACGCAACACCTGGACCTTCGGCACGACGGAGCAGAAGGGCGAGCCGTTCGAGATTCCGTTGATCCAGCGGGCGGCGATCACCGGCACCACCATCCGCTATCGCGACCCCGGCATGCGGATCGTGGCGGACATCGCCATCCACGCGATCAACGCCAAGGACAGTCGCTTCGCCAACAATATCCGCTTCTCCGGCGATGGCACCGCACGCGGCAATCCGTTCCGGCTGTGGGGCCAGCAATCCTCCCCCAACGAGGTGCTGGCCGGCGGTCGCAACCAGTTCGAGCTGCACGTCGATGCCGCCCGAAGCCGGGTGGATGTGGCGGGCACCCTGCCCGGCGCGACGGTTATCGAGGGCGCCGACCTCCGCGTCGGCGTGCGCGGCCGCAATCTGCGCGACCTGTTCGACCTGGCCGGCATCGCCGTGCCGGATACCCGCGCCTACCGCCTCCGGTCGCACCTGACCAAACGGGGAGACGAATATCGCTTCACGCGCATCGTCGGCTCCTACGGCAATAGCGACATCGGCGGCGGCCTGACCGTGCGCATCCCGGCCGATCCCGACGCGCGGATGCTGCTGACCGCCGACCTCGCCTCGCGCAGGGTCGACATGGTCGATATCGGGCCGTTCATCGGGTACAGCCCTACAGCCCTGGCCTCCAAGGGACCGGTCGCGGCTGCGGCCGCCAGCGCGGAGAAGCCGAGCGGCGGCGTGCCGCGCCTGCTGCCCGACGCCCCGCTTCGCACCGACGCGCTCAAGCTGTTCGACGCCAAGGTCAAGTATCGGGTGGCCGACATCAGGCAGCCGTTCATCCCCATAGGCAACATCGTGCTGGGGCTGGACCTCGAACGGTCGCTGCTGAAGCTCAGCCCGCTGAACTTCGACATGGCGGGCGGTCACGTCGACAGCGACATTTCCATCAACGCGCGCAATCCCTCGGTCATCACCGACTATGACATTCGCATGTCGCCCACCCCGATGGGCAAGCTGCTCGCCCGCTTCGGCGTGGCGGATGCGGGCACCAGCGGGACCGTCAAGGCGCGCGTGAAGATGCGCGGCGTCGGCAACACGGTACGCGATTCGCTCGCCACGTCGGACGGGCGCATCGCCGTGATCCTGCCCCGAGGCACCTTCTGGACGCAATATATCCAGCTGTCCGAATTCGACGTGGGCGTGTTCGTCCAGCGCATGTTCGAGGAGAAGCTGAAGCGGCCGGTGCAGGTCAATTGCGGCCTGATCGCCTTCACCGTGCGCGACGGCGTGGCCGCCGCCGACCCGGTCCTGATCGACACCGACAAGAATGTGATGACGGCCAAGGGCGGCTTCTCGTTCAAGGACGAGTCCGTCAATCTCGCCTTCCGCGCCGACGGCAAGAAGGTCAGCATCTTCTCCGGCCAGTCTCCGGTCGGCATCGGCGGGCACTTCGCGGCCCCGGCGATCCAGATCATCACGCCGCAATTACTGGCCCGTGGTGGCGCGGCGGTCGCATTGGCGGCGGTGAACCCGGTGGCGGGCCTGCTCGCCTTCGTCGATCCGGGCGACGCCAAGGCGGCACAGTGCGGCCCGGTGCTGAGCGGTGCGCGCGCCGCCGCCCAGCGGACCCAGGACGGCAAGCAGCGCAAGGATGTCGGCTCGGGCAAGTCGGAGGACGTGAAGAAGAAGAAGGGCAAGGACGGCTGACCATGCCCTCGATGCGGGACGGCGGAGTGCCGTCGACCAGCATCACGCCACGAAACAGGTGAACGTCGCCGGTGGTCGTGGATCGTCCCAAGGAGACGGACCGTGCGCAACGTCCTGATCCCCACGATAATCGCCGGTATGGCCGCTGCCGCAACCGGGTGCAACGGCGGCAACGCGAGGCGGCGACCCCCTCCAATATCGAAGAAATGGGCCCGATGGCGGCAGCAACGTCACCACAACCCCGCCCGCCAGCGCCGACAATGCCCCGGTCGGCGCCACGGATCGCGGAAACGTAGCCCGGCGACATGAACCCGCAGCGCCCCCGGCCCGGTAGCTGAACCCGGCACACTGCCGAGCGGCCCGGCAGTCCGCCATGTCGAGGATCGCGCAGCCGTCCGCCGCAGCCTCGGTAACTCACCGGGCAGCGGCGGCAGATGATCGCATGATCGCAGCCCATGTTAAGGTAGAGATGCTGCTGTCTTTGTAGCAGCCCCGCAGCAGCGGAGCAGGCAGCGATGCAGGAACGAGTGGAACGGATCTATTATGAGCGGCGTGCGCTGGACGCACTGGCCCGCGCCAAGCAGGCGGCGGACAGCAGCATCGCCAACATCCACCTGCAATTGTTCCAGCATTATCTCGACCGCGCGGACGGAAAACCCTGGCCGGATGGCGAGGCCGAGAAATAAAGGCACTCCGATGGACCGCTCATCCGGTTCGATCCGAAGCGGCGGCGCAGGACGCGGCTGGTCCGCCGGTCGTCGCCGCGATCCTGCTCGCCATCCTCGCCCCGTTCGTGGTCGTCAGCTTTCAGGGTCGTTTCAATCGTGTGACGGCCCGAGCGGCGGCGGTCCGGAAGAGACCGAACCGCCGGTCTGTCCCGCTCAGATATCCGGCGAGATCGCAGCCCCGCTCGCCAACCGGATCAGTTCGTCGACATCGGCAGCGGTCAGGCCCGATGCCTGATCGATCACGTCATCCTGCTCGAACGCCGCGCGGAACCGACGCACGCGCGCGATTGCCGCTGCTCCGGTCTCACCCTGATCCCCCACCTGCTCCGGCGATCTCGGCGCGGCATCGTCGGGATTGTGCAGCGGGCTCCAGTCCTTGGTCGTCATGTGCATCCTCTATCCGTGTCGGAATGGTTGAACGCGGATCGACGCCGATAGGTGCGGAATATCTGCGCGCCTTACCGCACGCCCGTCTTGTGGCGGCCGTGGTCCGCGCCCTACTGGCGTAGGCATCGTGCAGGGGAAAGATCGACCGTGCTTGCAGCTCCGTCATGGTATCAGGTTACAGACCTGCTCCTCCAAGTGCTGGAGCACCGGCGGATATTCACCAAGCTGCGCGTCGGCGATCAGATCCGCATAGCTGCGGATGCCCGGATCGAGCAGTACAGCAATCCCATGGCTGGCGGCGTGCTGCCGCGCGGCTTCGGCGCGTTCTCCTACAGTATGTCGAGACTGCATTGGGAAATGAGCTTCGGGCGGTATTGCTCGGTCGCTGCCAACTTGCAGATCATGGGATCGCGCCATCCCGTGGAATGGGCATCGACATCGCCATTTTCCTACCATCCCGAGCCGGTGCCGAGCATCCGCGCCTATCTTGTCGACCGGGGCACCGAGTCATTCCGGCTGCTGCGTGCGGATCACGGACCACAACCGGTCGATGTGGGTCACGACGTCTGGATAGGAACGGACGTCGTGCTGAAGCGCGGCATAACGATCGGAACGGGCGCTGTCGTTGCAGCTCGGAGTGTCGTGACGCACGACGTGCCGCCCTATGCGATCGTGGGCGGCAGCCCCGCCAGGATCATCCGCTACCGGTTTCCTGCGGCCATGATCGAACATATGCTGGCATCCAGCTGGTGGGAATACGGCCCCGACGTGCTACAGCCCCTTGGCATGGATGATCCCGGCGCGTTTCTCGATCGTCTTGAGAAAGCCAAAGACGGGTCCGCGCCACTGTCGCTTGCCGTGGCGACCGGTGCGGAATTGATCAGAGCGGCTGAGATCTCGGATTAACCGCCTGGCTCCTTTCCGCAAACGAGCCTGCAATTCTGGATGCGCCGGCAGGTGCCGGTCTGGCGCCTCGTCATCAAGGCGGGGTTCGGGAGAGCCCCACCCATGCCGCGCCACCACCGGCTGGAGCAGGCCAGCACTTGGCGGATTCCCAGGGACGAGGTACAAATGAACGCCAGCGGCAGGGTTTCCGGCAGTCGTTTTCCGCAGAAAACTTGGTGCCCCGAGAGAGACTCGAACTCCCGACCTGCGGTTTAGGAAACCGTTGCTCTGTCCTGCTGAGCTATCGGGGCAGCCGATCCATCCGTAGATTTGGCGCGCGTCACGGTCAACGCATAAGGCGCCGCCCGCCATCATGCGGACAGCGCCTTATCCGGTGTGGCGCGGGCTACTTGCCGCTGCCGGGCTCCGCCATGTTGCGGTGCATCTTGGCCAGCACGCTGTCGGGCGTGATGTGGCTGATCGCCGCTTGCAGCTTGTTCTTCCAGCCGGACACGACATGGCCCGCGCCCGACATCATGGCATCCCAGCCGTCGCGCGCAACCTTGCCGGCATCGTCCTTATCCTGCGTGCCGACATTGGTGTCGAGCATGTCGGCGCGGTCGAAGAACTCGGTCTCGGTGGCGCCCGGCATCAGCACGGTGACCGTGACGCCACTATCCTTCAACTCCTCCCGCAAGGCATAGGAGAAGCTGTCGAGATAGGCCTTGGTGCCGTTATACACCGCCTGGAAGCTGCCCGGCATCAGGCCGGCGATGGAGCCGGTGATCAGGATGCGGCCTTCACCGCGCCCCTTCATCTGCTGCGCCGCCTTTTGCAGCAGATAAGTGGTGCCGGTGACGTTCGTGTCGATCACCATGCGCCAATCCGCCACGTCCTGATCCACGAACGCCTTGCCCAGCCCACGCCCGGCATTGGCGAGCAGCAGGTCGATCGGCCGGCCGTTCGCCGCCGCCAGCAGCTGGTCATTGCCCTCGATCGTGGAGAGATCCGCCTCGACCGAGATGACGTTGGTGCCATGCGTGCGGAAATCATTGGCCGCGCTGTCGATCAACGGCTCGTCCGCGACCACCAACAGGTCATAACCTTCCTGCGCGGCGATATGCGCCAGTTCAAAGCCGATGCCGGTGGAGGCTCCGGTAATGACGGCAAGTTTTCCGTTACCCATGATCTTCGCTCCTTATGCCGGCATCTCGACGGTCTGCTTGTCCAGACCAGGCTTCAGCACGATCTTGGTGGTGGTGTTCTGGTGGTCGTGGAACAGCTTGTAACCCTCCGGGGCGTTTTCCAGCGGCAGCGTGTGCGAGATGAGGAAGGTCGTGTCGATCTTGTCCTCCATGATCGCGTTCAGCAGCGCCGGGGTGTAATGCTGAACATGGGTCTGGCCGGTCTTCATGGTTAGGCCCTTTTCCATGAACGCGCCCATCGGGAACTTGTCCACGAACCCGCCATAAACGGCCGGCACCGACACGCGCCCGCCCTTGCGGCAGGCCAGGATCACCTGACGCAGCGCATGGATGCGGTCCGTGCCGAGGAAGGTCGAAACCTTCAGCTGGTCGATGACATTGTCGACGAACAGGCCGTGCGCCTCCAGCCCGACGCTGTCGATCACCGCATCGGGGCCGATGCCGCCCGTCATCTCCATCAAGGCGTCATAGACCTTGATGTCGTTGAAGTTGATCGTCTCGGCCCCGAACTTCGCCGCCAGTTCCAGCCGGTGCGGATAATGGTCGATGGCGATGACGCGCTTTGCGCCCATCAGAAAGGCCGACTGCACCGAGAACAGGCCGACCGGGCCGCAGCCCCACACCGCCACAGTATCGCCCGGCTCGATGTCGGCATTTTCCGCCGCCATCCAGCCGGTCGGCAGGATATCGGACAGGAACAATACCTTCTCGTCGGATACGCCGTCCGGGATCACGATCGGGCCGACGTCCGAATAGGGCACGCGGACATATTCGGCCTGGCCACCGGCATAGCCGCCGGTCATGTGGCTGTAGCCGAACAGGCCGGCCATGCGGTTGCCATAGGCCAGCTCGGAAATGTCCTGATTGTCGGCGGGATTGCTGTTGTCGCAGCAGCTATACTGGTGCTTGCTGCAGAAATAACAGCTGCCGCACGAGATGGTGAACGGCACCACCACTCGCTGTCCCTTCTTCAGGGTGGAGCGCGATCCGACTTCGACCACCTCGCCCATGAATTCATGGCCCAGGATGTCGCCCTTCTGCAGGGTCGGGATGTAGGCGTCATAGAGGTGGAGGTCCGAACCGCAGATGGCGGTGGACGTCACCTTGATGATCGCGTCGCGGGGATTGATGATCTCGGGATCGTCCACGCTGTCTACGCGGACGTCGTGCTTGCCGTGCCAGGTGAGGGCGCGCATCGAGCGGCTCCTTCTACAAGAATGTCGGGTGGATCAGGCGGCGGTGGGAAGGTCGGTCGCCTCGGCGCGGGTGCGCGCGGAGGTGCTGATCTCACCCGTTTCCATGAACTGTTTGAAGCGGCGCAGGTCGCGGCGCGCCTGCAGCGCGGGCTCACGCTGGAACAGCTTGGCCAGCAGCTCACCGATCAGCCCGCCCGGCGGATCATAGCCGATCACGGCGCGTACCACCGTGCCGCGATCCGGCACTTCGTGGAACTCGACCCGGCCGGAATTGCGGATTTCCGATCCCTCGGCCGATTGCCACGCGATCAGCGTGCCGGGCTGGTCCTCGGTCACGACGGCGTCCCACTCGACGGTGCGGCCGCCAGGCGCCTTGACCACCCAGGTCGAACGCGTGCGATCGACCAAGTCGATCCGTTCGATATTCTCCATCACCGTGGAGAGGTTGGAGAAGTCGCGCCAGAAGTCGTAAAGTTCCTGCGCGGGCTTAGCGATGGTGACGACGGAGGCCGTGACGCTCCGTTCACCGCCCGGGGCCTCGGCGGAGCGGGCATCACTGTCGCGCGCGGCGGTGGCCGGCACCGCGATCGTTTCGTGGTCGGACATGTTCGCTCCATTTTCAGATGGTTGGCGTGCCGACACAACCTGTCGCACCGGGGCTTGTTCCGCCCCTGCTCACACAATGTCTGAAGGTGCGCGGGGGCCGGCGATCAGGGGTGCAAAGTCAGCGTCCAGCGTGTCAGACCGGGCAGCAGCGGACGCGGCTCTCCGTTCAGCCAAGCCTCGTGTCCGGCCAGGTAATAAGGCGCGAACGGCGCCCCCGACTGTCCGCCGGGCATATGGAACAGCCCCTGCGCTTCGTGACCGGGGGAAACGACCAGCCGCTCGCTGGCGCCGCCGCCGGCATATTGCGCGCGCGGCGCCCCGCCGTCGCCGGGCACCGCATGGTCGGCGGGATCGGTGATCAACCGGAGGAGCGGGATCGCCTTGCCGAGCGGATGGCGGACGTCCGCGTGCATATAGGCGCCCCAGGTGAAGCGATCGACCCGGCCATGCGCCGCGCCGCGCACCTGCTTGGCGACATCGCCGAGGCCGGCATCCAACAGCGCGTCCCAGCTAGCATAACCGGGCGGGACCAAGGCGGGCGGGCGACGCCGTAGCAGGGTCCTTAGCGCCTGCTCCGCGCCCGGCCCGGCATAGCTGGTCCGGCTATCGTCGGGCACGCCCAGGTAAGCGACATAGGCATTCTTGATGATCTCCAACCGGAATGCGCGGATCAGGCGATAGCCGACGGACCCGGTGTCGGCATGGCCGTTCCACGCCTTCACCGGTGCGATCATTGCCCTCAGGCCCCGGTCATCCGGGTGGCGGGCCAACGCCCGGAGCATCACCGATCGCCAGAACAAGGCGCGCGGCGCGGCCGTATCCAGCTGGATGGAGAGCATGTCGCGTTCAACAAAGCGGGCACGCGCGAACAGCCGCCGGCGGATCTCTCTCGCGCGCGAACCGTCGTCATAGCCGCCATCACCCAGACGGGTGAGCGCCGCGCCCCCGACCACGCGCGCATTGGCGGTCCAGACGCGCTCGTCGCCCGGATCCATGATCGTGGGCACTTGGTCCGGCGGCAGCATGCCCCGCCAGCCGGCCCGCCCGTCCGCCCAGCTGGTGGCAGTCCGTCCGTCGAAGCCGAAACGCTGCGGCACCTGTCCGGCGATGGTCCAGGCGACGTGCCCATCGCGATCGCCGATCACCATATTCTCGTTGGGCAGCCCGACCCGGTGCGCGGCGCGGACCGCCGATGCGGCATCGCGCGCGCCCTCGATCGCCAGCATCGGGGCAAGGCGGATGGCCTGGGCGTCGTGCGCGATCCAGCGGTCCGCCACCTCTCGCCCGTCCGGCAGCTTCGCAACGATCGGTCCCCAGATCGTTTCCCGCACGACCAGGGCCTCGCAGCCCTTGGGCGTGCACAGCCGCTCGGCAATGTGCCGCACGGGCCGGGGACCGGCGGGCGTGCGATACCAGCCCGGACGCCCGGCGACCGGCTCCACGATCACGGCATCGTGCGTGTCGGCATTGGCAACGGTGAAGCCCCAAGCCACGAAGCCGTTGCTGCCCACCACGGTCGGGAAGATGCCGGGCAGGGTCACGCCGACCACGTCGAGCGCCCCGCCCCGCCCCCGCGCGCCCCGCTGCATCAGACGCACTCGATACCAAGTGTTGGGAATGCGGGTGCCGAGATGCATGTCGTTGGCGACCATGGCCGCGCCCGTATTCGTCAGCGCCCCGGCGACCGCCCAATTGTTGCTGCCCTTGACCATCGGCTCCACCGCCGGCGCGGGATTGCGGGCGGGCGCGTCGGCGGAGAGGCCGGCCGGCACGAACGGCTCCGGCACCGTGCTGCCGTCCAGCGGCGCATCCAGCTCCGTGCCGAGCGGATAGAGCAGGTCCGCCATGCCCCCTCCCAGCCTGGCCGTGGCGCGGGCGCGTTGCAGCTCCAACGCCAGCCCGCCGCCTTGCAGGTCGAGATACATGGCATAGACTGCCAGCAGCGAATCCGCTGCCGTCCACCGCTGCGGCGTCTGGCGCAGCAAGGCATATTCGAACGGCGGCGCCCCCAGGTCGGCCAGCCCGCGATTGACGCCCGTCACATAGGCATCGAGGATGCGGCGCTCCCCCGGGGCGATCCTGGCGAGGACTTGGTTCGCGCGGGCGCGAAAGCGATGCAGCCGGGTCTTGCGGTCCATGGCAAGCGCCTGCGGGCCGAACAGGGCGGCAAGCTCGCCCGCCCCAACCCGGCGCAGCGTATCCATCTGGAAGAAGCGTTCCTGCGCGTGGAGGTAGCCGGTGGCATAGGCCAGGTCCGCGCGACTGTTGCCGGTGACCGTCGGCACGCCGTCCCCGTCCCGCGCGATCGTGACCGGGGCAGTGAGGCCCGGTGCGCTTACGTTACCCTCCAACCGTGGCGCGCTCCGTTCGAGGCGTACCGCGAACCAGCCGAGCGCCACCACGGTCAGGATGCAGATCAGAATCACCGATATGCCGAGCACCAGACCGATACGGCGGAGGAAGGCGCGGGTCGTCACCCACATGCTATGAAAGCTGCACGGGGCCGGAGCAAGCCGATTGCGGAAACGCTCCCGCTGCCGCAAGACGGCGCGGTGCCGAAGCCGTGTCCGCCTGCCGTCGTACAGCGACCGGCGTGAGCATCACCGACCGCGCGACGCATCGATCCGCATGACCGAAACCTTTCCCCCGTCATTCTGGCGCGAGCCCGTGGTCGCGCTGGCGCGCGCCCTGATCGGGGCGGAGTTGCTGGTGGACGGCGTGGGCGGGATCATCGTCGAAACCGAGGCCTATGACGTGGACGATCCCGCCTCGCACAGCTTCGGCGGCCTGCGGGTGCGTAATGCCGCCATGTTCGGGCCGGTCGGCCACGCTTATGTGTATCGGATCTACGGCATCCACTGGTGCCTGAACCTGGTCGGTGGCGAGCGGCCGGGTAGCGCGGTGCTGATCCGCGCGCTGCAGCCGACGCACGGGCTGGAGATCATGGCGGCGCGGCGGGGCTCAAGCGACCCGCGCGCTTTCTGTTCCGGCCCCGGCAAGCTGGCGCAGGCGCTGAACGTCACGAAAGCGTTGGACGGAGCGGCGCTGGACCAGCCACCCTTCCATGTCGCGCCCGGCCCGGCGATGGAGATCATGGTCGGGCCGCGCATCGGCATCACCAAGGCGGCGGAGCAGCCGTGGCGCTTCGGCCGCAAGGGATCGCTTCACCTCAGCCGGCCGTTTCCCCGCAATGGCTGATCCCTTCGATCTCGACCGCTTCGTCACGGCGCAGGCGGACACCTATGACACGGCACTTGCCGAGATACGGCGGGGCCGCAAGCAGAGCCACTGGATGTGGTTCGTGTTTCCGCAGATTGCGGGTCTCGGCCGCAGCGCCACCGCGCGGCATTATGCCATAAGCTCCCCCGACGAAGCGCGGGCGTATCTGGACCACCCCGTGCTGGGGACGCGCTACCGGGAGAGCGTCGCGGCGTTGCAGGCGCTGCCGCCCGGATCGGCCGAGACGATATTCGGCTCGATCGACGCGGTGAAGCTGCGGTCCTCGCTGACCTTGTTTGCCGAGGCTGGGCGTGAGCCCCTGTTCGCGGACGCGCTCCACCGCTGGTTCGGGACGCCCGACGATGCGACCTTGCGGCTGATCGGGTGACGGCAATCGGCTAGGATTGCGCTCATGCTGACCCGAATCGCTCTCGCCCTCCTGCTGCCGCTTGCCGCCGCCACCGCGCAGACGCCGGCGGCACCCGCCGTGCCCGCCCCGCCGGCCGCGACGACCAGGGTGACGTTGACCACGGCGGAGGGGCCGATCGTGCTGGAGCTTGAAACAAGCCGCGCGCCGATCACCGCCGGCAATTTCCTGAAATATGTCGAGCAGAAACGGTTCGACGGCGCTTCCTTCTACCGGGCGGTGCCGATCGCGGACGGCTACGGCTTCATCCAGGGCGGCATCCAGAACGATCCCAAGAAACAGCTGAAGCCGATCGCGCACGAACCCACGACGCAGACCGGCCTCAGCCATACGGACGGCGCGATCGCCATGGCGCGACTGGCGCCCGGCACGGCGGCGAGCGAATTCTTCATCGTAGTGGGCGACCTGAAATCGATGGATGCAGACCCGAGCAAGCCCGGCGACAATCAGGGCTTTGCCGTGTTCGGCCATGTCGCCGAGGGCATGGATCTGGTGAAGCGCATCATGCTGTCGCCGAGGTCTCCGACCAAGGGCGACGCCGCGATGAAGGGCCAGATGCTCGCCCCGGAAATCAGGATCCTGACGGCGCGCAAGGGCGGCTGATCCAGTACCGCTCGGCTACGGCCTGATAGCCGGACGAACCACCCACGGGTGGCGATCCGCGCCGATCACGGTTCGGATCGTGCCGGCGGGCAGGTCGATCGCCACGCCGCCAGTGTCGCGCAAGGCAGGGCCATCCAGCTTCAGCCAGCGCGGTGCGCAGGCGCGCGGCAGGCGGCGGTCGCTGACGACGATGTCCGCCCACCGGCAGGATGCGACGAAGCCCGGCCAGTCAAGGAAATAGGGGCTGCGGGTGGCAAGGATGCGCCAGCTCCGTCCGCCCCGGCGAATGGACGCGACGCACGCATCGCGGCTGCATCGCGCGCCGGGCAAGGTGGCGAGGTCGAGCGCGTCGTCCTGCACGCCCGAACCCGCCGACACCTGTTCACGCACGAAGTCGCCGGCTCGCGGGCGGAGCAGGTACAAGGCTTCACCCTCGCGTACCGCCAGATGCCTGCCGTCGCCGGTGACCAGCAGATCGGGTGCGGGCGTCGCCAGCGCCCATGCCGCACCGGCCGTCAACGGAATCCACGCCAGTCGCCGCATCCTGGTCCGCCACAAGGCCAGCCACAGGCCGCCCCCTGTCATCAACAGGAACGCAGCGGTCGGCATGGACGGCAGCGCGGCGACCGCACCCGGAGCCGCGGACACGCAATGGGCGATGGCGAGCAGCAGGCGGAGCCCCTGCCCCGCCATCCACCAGACCGGATCGCCCAACCCGACCGAATCGAGCAGCAGCGCCACCGCCTCCAGCGGCATCACCACAAAGGTGGTGAGCGGAATGGCGACGACGTTGGCGGCCGCCCCGTACAGGCCCGCGCGGTGGAAATGATAGGCGGCGATCGGCGCCAGCGCCGCCTCCACCAGCAGGCCGGTCGCCAGCAGGGAGACAAGCTCGCGCCCTGCCTTGGCGAACCACGGCTCGTCCCGCTTGAGCGCAAGGGCGCGGACGCGGGGATGATCGTGGAATGCGATGATGGCGATCACGGCCGCGAAGCTCAGCTGGAAACTCGGGCCTACTACCGCCTCCGGCCAGAGGAGCAGCACCGTCATCGCACCGGCCGCGACCAGCCGCAGCGTCACCGCCTCCCGCCCGAGCGCAATGCCGCCCAGCACCAACAAGGCCGCCACGCAGGAGCGGACGGTGGGCACCTCCGCCCCCGACAACAGGGTATAGGCGATGCCCGCCAGCGCGCCCGCCCCCGCCGCGATCAGCAGCAATGGCGTCCGCAACGCCATCCACCGCGACAAGGCCAGCAGGCGGAGCGTCAGCAGCATCGCCGCCCCGACCACGGCCGTGACATGCAGGCCGCTGATCGACAGGAGATGGGCCAAGCCGGATCGCCGCATCGCATCGGCATCCGCATCGTCGATCGCGCCGGTATCGCCGGTCACCAAGGACGCCGCGATCCCGCCCTCGCTGCCGGCAAGGCGCGACTGGATATGCCCGGTCAGCGCCGTCCGGCAATCCTCCACCCACCCGCTGAAGCCGGTTCCCGCCGGTGCGGGCGCGACCGTGGCGACCGGCCCCAGTGCCTTGCCGGTCGCCCCCAGCCGCTTGAACCAGGCGACCCGCGCAAAATCGTATGCGCCCGGCAGAGCGGGAGGCGGCGGTGGGACCAGCCGTGCCCGTAGCCTTACCGTGGCCCCACCCCGGATCGCGGGCGGCATCGCGGCCTGGTCCACATTCACCCGCACGCGGGGCGGAAGGCCAGGCTGGGGGCGCGACACCAGCACCAGCCGCACGAGGTTGCGCGCAGGCAGGCGCTGGATCGACTCCACCCGCCCCTCCAGCGCGAACATGGCGGGGCGGGTCAGCACGGGTGCCGCAACATGGCTGCTCCGCCCCGAGGCGAGCAGACATCCCGTCACCATGGCGACCATGAATATCGCCGCGGCGCGGGTCGCCCGGCCGCCCCGGTCGATCGCCAGCAAGGCAGCGGCGACGGCCGAGGTCAGCAGCAGAAAGATCTGCCAGGCCCGCGCATCCGGCAGGCCGAACCAGGCGGCGATGCCGGCGCCCAGGCCGACCGGCAGCCACAAGGCCAGCTGGTCCCGTTCCGCCTCCAGCCATTGTTCCAGGCGCGGCCTGATGTTCCGCACACGCGACGATACGCGCCCCGCCCCCGTTTGTCGGGCCGGGATGGCTATGCTACGGGCGCTCACCATTTCACGGGTCGCATCACGCGGCCAAGCTTGGGAGATTGCCGCTTTGGGCGCAAGCATCGCCGCGGGCGGAAAGGTCGTGACGCGCTTTGCGCCCTCGCCCACCGGCTTCCTTCATATCGGCGGCGCACGCACCGCCTTGTTCAACTGGCTGTACGCCCGGCACATGGGCGGCAGGTTCCTGCTGCGGATCGAGGATACGGATCGCGCCCGCTCGACCGAGCCGGCGATTGCCGCAATCCTGGATGGGATGCGCTGGCTCGGCCTCGATTGGGACGGCGAGGAAGTCTACCAGTTCGCCCGCGCCAGCCGCCATGCCGAGGTGGCGTTCCAACTGCTGGAACAGGGCAATGCCTACCAATGCTTCGCCACCGCCGAGGAATTGGAGGAGATGCGGGCGCAGCAGCGCGCGGCCAAGCTGCCGCTGCGCTATGACGGCCGCTGGCGCAATCGCGATCCGAAGGAGGCGCCCGAAGGCGCGCCGTTCGTGGTCCGGCTGAAGGCGGAGACGGAGGGCGAAACCACCATCCACGATCGCGTGCAGGGCGACGTCACCGTCCGCAATGCCGAGTTGGACGACATGGTGCTGCTCCGCTCCGACGGTACGCCTACCTATATGTTGGCGGTGGTCGTCGACGATCACGACATGGGCGTGACCCACGTGATCCGCGGCGACGACCATTTGAACAACGCCTTCCGCCAGCTCGGCATCTATCGTGCGATGGGCTGGGCGGAGCCGACCTATGCGCATATCCCTTTAATACACGGTTCGGACGGGGCGAAGCTGTCCAAGCGGCATGGCGCGCTGGGCGTGGAAGCCTATCGCGACGAGATGGGGATGCTGCCCGAGGCAGTAGGCAACTACCTGCTGCGCCTCGGCTGGGGCCATGGCGACGAGGAGATCATCGCCCGCGACCGCGCGGTCGAGCTGTTCGACCTGGACGCGGTCGGCCGCTCGCCCTCCCGCTTCGACCTGAAGAAGCTGGAAAACATCAACGGCCATTATCTGCGCGAGGCGGACGATGGCCGGCTGGCGCAACTGGTGGCGCCGAAGGTGGCGGGTGCCGACGGCCGGGAGGCGATCGACTTGCTGCGTCGCGCCATGCCGGTCCTGAAGGTTCGCGCCAAGTCGATCAACGAAATAGCGGACGGCGCGAGCTTCCTGTTTCGCAGCCGCCCCTTGGACGTGGACGAAGCCGCCGCCAAGCTGCTAGATGAGTCGGCGCGCGAGCTTCTGGCACGCGCCCGGGACATGCTGGCCGGGGTAGAAGCCTGGGGCGCGGACGCGCTTGAGGGGGCCATCCGTAGCGTGGCCGAGGAAGCCCAGATCGGTTTGGGCAAGGTCGCGCAGCCGCTGCGCGCCGCGCTCACCGGTCGGACGACCTCGCCTGGTATTTTCGATGTGCTGGTCCTGCTCGGTCGCGAGGAGAGCCTGGCACGCCTGTCGGATCAGGTCGATCCGGCTGAAGCGAATTGATGGAGTTAGGTGGAATGACCGACAGCACGATCAGCATCGGCGACAAGACGACCAACTATCCGGTGCTGAAGGGGACCACCGGCCCCGACGTCGTCGATATCCGCAAATTCTATGCCCAGACGGGCGCCTTCACCTATGATCCGGGCTTCACCTCGACTGCCAGTTGCGAAAGCGGGCTGACCTATATCGATGGTGACGAAGGCGTGCTGCTCCACCGCGGCTATCCGATCGACCAATTGGCCGAACAGTCCAGCTTCATGGAAGTCGCCTACCTGCTGCTGCATGGCGAGCTGCCGTCCAAGGACGAGCTGGACACGTTCGTCAACACCATCACCCGCCACACGATGCTGCACGAACAGCTGGCGACCTTCTATCGCGGCTTCCGTCGCGACGCGCACCCGATGGCGATCATGGTCGGCGTGGTCGGCGCGCTCAGCGCCTTCTACCCAGATTCGACCAACATCATCGATCCCAAGCAGCGCATGGTGTCGATGCACCGCCTGATCGCCAAGATGCCGACCATAGCGGCGATGGCGTACAAGTATAGCGTCGGCCAGCCGTTCGTGTACCCGCGCAACGACCTGAGCTACACCGCCAACTTCCTGCGCATGACCTTTTCGGTCCCGGCCGAGGAGTATGAGCCCGATCCCGTAATCGTCGACGCGATGGACAAGATCTTCATCCTCCACGCCGATCACGAACAGAATGCCTCCACCTCGACCGTGCGCCTTGCCGGGTCGTCGGGCGCCAACCCGTTCGCCTGCATCGCGGCCGGCATCGCCTGCCTGTGGGGTCCGGCGCATGGCGGCGCGAACGAAGCCGCGCTCAACATGCTGCGCGAGATCGGCACGCCGGATCGCATCCCCGAATATATCGCGCGGGCGAAGAACAAGGACGATCCGTTCCGCCTGATGGGCTTCGGCCACCGCGTCTACAAGAACTTCGATCCGCGAGCCAAGGTGATGCAGAAGACGGCGGAGGCCGTTCTGAACAAGCTGGGCGTGCAGGATCCGATCTTCGACGTGGCGCGTGAGCTTGAGCAGATCGCGCTGAAGGACGATTACTTCATCTCCAAGAAGCTCTACCCGAACGTGGACTTCTATTCGGGCGTGATCCTGTCGGCGATCGGTTTCCCGACCACCATGTTCACCGTGCTGTTCGCCCTCGCCCGCACCGTCGGCTGGGTGGCGCAGTGGAACGAGATGATCTCCGATCCTGAGCAGCGCATCGGTCGCCCCCGCCAGCTGTACACCGGCCCGACCACGCGCGATTACGTGGGCATCGGCCAGCGTTGATCCGGTTTCCGCGTCATGCCGGTACCCGTCCGGCATGCGCGGACTACCGCCCTCTGTGCGGGAGGCGTGTGGGGGGCTCTACTCACGGCTCAGCAGGTTCACCCTCTTGCCGGACGGAGAACTGCGGCGGCAAGAGGCTGTGCCGCCGGCCCTGTCGCTGATCTAATGATAGGCGCCCGGGTCTTTAGACGACGTCATCTCCGGCCTGGCTTGCAATATTCTCGCTTGCTGTACGAACTCGGCAGTGTCCACTTCGAAAACGGCTCGGCCTGTGCTGGAAACATGGGTGCGTTTCCCCCCACAGCCGGAACAGCGCAGATGCTGCACGGTTCGTGCAACGAGCCTGCGCTTTGCAGGCCGGTGAGAAGAGGATCGGTCATGACTCAGGCATCAGCCCTTTTCGATACCCATGCAGAGGCCGAGCGGGCCGTCTCTGAATTGCGCACCCTGGGCGTTAACGATAGCGACCTGTCAGTCATCGCCCATCATGGCGGGACCACCACCGCCCGATCGGGCGACGGCGAAATCACCGATGAGCATCATCGCAACGTCATTCGCGGCATCCTGGGCGGTGGCGCGCTGGGTGCAGGCCTGGGCGTGGCCGCGCTCGCCATCCCGGGTGTGGGGCCACTCGCCGCAGCCGGCGCGATTGCCGCATCGGCGGTGCCGGAAGCGATCGGCATCGGTGCGCTGATCGGCGCAATCGGCGGCAGCATGAACGAGGTGCTGACCAAGCATGGCGTGGACGAGGAGGATGCGCGTTACTATGGCGACCGGCTGAAAGAGGGCGGCGTCCTCGTCACCGTTGCGGATGCCGGGCTGGACGGCGACCGGGTGCGCGACGTCCTCTATCGTAATGGCGGCCACAATTCGGCGCAGGCGCGAACCGCGACTTTGTAGGGGACGACGCACCGGAGACCCTGATGGCCCGGTGCGAACGTCCTGGAAGAGCCAAATCCATCTCGACCGGCATGGCGAACCGCGATGCCGGTCGAAACCCTACGCCTTGGCGGCGTGATATCGCTCGCGGAAGGCGGTCGCCCACGCAGTCAGGCTGCCGGCTGAGATCGCGTCGCGCAATCCCGCCATAACCTGTTGATAGAACCATAGATTGTGCTGGGTCAGCAGCATCGCGCCGAGCATCTCGCCGGATTTGGTGAGGTGGTGGAGATAGGCCATGCCCCATCCCGCGATGGGTGAGTCCGGATCCAGCGGGGACAGGTCCTCCGCCCATTTGGCGTTGCGCAAATTGACCGGGCCGTTCCAGGTGAAGGCCTGGCCGTTGCGCCCGCTCCGCGTCGGCAGCACGCAATCGAACATGTCGATGCCGCGCTCCACCGCGCCGACGATGTCGTCGGGCTTGCCCACACCCATCAGGTAGCGCGGCTTCTCTGCATCGAGCTGGCCCGGCGCATAATCGAGACAGGCGAACATCGCCTCCTGCCCCTCGCCCACGGCGAGGCCGCCGACCGCATAGCCGTCAAAGTCGATGTCGAGCAGCGCATCGGCGGATGCCTTGCGCAGCCCTTCGTCCAGCGCGCCCTGCTGGATACCGAAGATCGCCGCTCCCTCGGCATGGGCGCCGCCGCCGTCGAACGCCGCGCGCGACCGCCGCGCCCACCGCATCGACCGCTCCATCGCAGCCGCCTGGACGTCACGGGTCGAGGTGGTCGGCACCAGTTCATCGAATGCCATGACGATGTCGGAGCCGAGCAGGCGCTGGATCTCGATCGAGCGTTCCGGGCTCAACAGATGCGCCGATCCGTCCAGGTGGCTCTTGAACGCCACCCCATCCTCGCTGCGCTTGGTCAAGGCGGACAGGCTCATCACCTGATAGCCGCCGCTGTCGGTCAGGATCGGCCGGTCCCAACCCGAAAAAGCGTGCAGGCCACCCAGCTTGGCGACTCGTTCCGCACCCGGGCGGAGCATCAGGTGATAGGTATTGCCGAGGATGATGTCGGCGCCGGTGTCGCGCACCTCGGCCGGGCGCATCGCCTTGACCGTGCCGGCGGTACCGACCGGCATGAAGGCGGGCGTGCGGATCACGCCGCGACGCATCGCGATCGTGCCCGTACGCGCCTTGCCGTCCGTGGCGGCGATGGTGAAGCGGAAGCGTTCGCTCATGATCCGCAACCGGCGTCAGCGCCCGCGCGAATCAGAAAGAGATGTCCACGCCCCGAAAATTGTCGGCGTAAGTCTGCAGCTTGATGCGCCGCTCCACCTCACTCGGCGTGACGTGGTAGCTGAGGCCGTGCCGGTCGCAATAGGCCTTGGCCGCATCCAGCGTCGGGAAGCTGAGGCGTACCTGCTCGCGCGTGTCGCCCGATCCGGCCCAACCGGTCAGCGGGTCGGCGCGCTTCGCCTCGCGCGGTTCATATTCCACCAGCCACAGCCCGTCATGGGCACGGCCAGATTGCATGCTGCTCTTGATGCGTTCATGGATGCGCGCCTGGGTCATGCGGCACCGTCTATCGCGCCCCGTGCCAGGGTCAAGAGGCGGACGCGCGCTTGGTGCGCAACGTGGGCGCGGCAGCGGCCGGATCGTCGGGCCAGGGGTGCCGCGGATAACGCCCGCGCATCTCCTTGGCGACCGCCGCCCAGCTACCGGCCCAGAAGCCGGGCAGGTCGCGCGTGGTCTGGATCGGACGCCCCGCCGGGGAAGTCAGGCGCAGCACCAGCGGCGTCGTTCCCACAGTTGGATGCTCCGCCAGGCCGAACAGCGCCTGGACCCGCAACTCGACGGCGGGCCCGCCCTCCGCCGCATAATCGATGGCGTGGCTGGTGCCGAGCGGTGAGGTGAAGTGCGGCGGCGCCTTGGCCTCCAGCTGGCGCCTGCCCTCCCAACCGAGCAGGAGTTCCATCGCCGGGGTCAATTGCCGCTCGGGGATGTCGGACAGGCGGCGACGCCCTTCGACCAGCGGCGGGAGCCATTCGTCCAGCCGCTCCAGCAATGCGGCATCCTCCAGATCCGGCAGGCCGGCATAACCGGCGCGCGTGCGGAGTGCCTGGTTGGCACCCGACCATGGCAGCAGAGCGAGGCCATGGGTGCGCACGCCATCCACCAGCGCCTTCGCAACCATGTCGGGGTGCGCAGTGGGATCAGGGCCGCGCGACAGCCGGATCGCGCCGAGCCGCCGTTCGCGCAACGGCTCGACCGCCGAGGTTGCGGGATTGAAGGCAGCGGTGCGCACGGTTTCGATCCGGTCGGCGAAGACGTTCTCCACATCGGCGGCGTCGATCGCGGCGGCGGACAGGATGCGGGCGCCGGACGCAACCCCCTGCGTCTCTGCCACGGCCAGCCACTCGGCCCGCGCCAGGGCGGAGGTGGGATCGAGGCGAAAGCCGCGCCCGCCGGCGGAAATCCAGTCGGCCCCGTCGCCGCTCCTCCGCCGGCTCAAACGGTCGGGAAAGGCCAACGCCACGCAAGCGCCAATATCGCCCTCCCCTCGGCCACGGGCCAGCCGCTGCCACCGTTCGGACAATTGCCGGGCGGCGCGCGCACGCGGGCTCCGGTCATCGCGCCAGCGCCGCAGCCGAAGTTCAAGGTCGGGATCACTGCCGCCAAGTCCCTGCTCCGACAGCAACACCGCCACGTCTGCTGCGGTCGCGCCCCAACCCTGTTCCCCGGCGGCGATCAGCATATGCCCGAGCCGTGGCGCCACCGGCAGCGCCGCCACCTTGCGCCCATGGTCGGTCGGACGGCCATCGCCGTCGATCATCCCGAAGGCGGCCAGTCGCGTGCGCGCTTCGGACACGGCCGCCGCGCTCGGCGGATCGATCCAGCGCAACGCCGTCGGATCGGTCACGCCCCAGATCGCGCAGGCCAGCGCCAAGGCCGACAGATCGGCTTCGGCAATTTCGGGCGGATCGAACGCGGGCAAGCCCGAGGTCGCCGCCTCCTCCCACAGGCGATAGGCGGTGCCCGGCTGCTGCCGCCCCGCCCGACCGGCGCGCTGGGTGGCGGCGGCGCGGCTGACCCGCTCGGTCGCGAGCCGGGTCATGCCGGCGGCCCGGTCATAGCGTGGGCGCCGGGCGAGGCCGCTGTCGATCACGGTCGTAAGCCCGTCCAGCGTCAGGCTGGTTTCCGCGATGGCGGTCGCCAGCACGACCTTGCGCCGCCCTTGTGCATCGGCGCGGATCGCGGCGCGCTGCGCGGCGGGGTCGAGGCTGCCATGCAGGCGGTGGAGCGCGATACCGTTGCCAAGCCCGCCAAGCCGCTCGGCCGTCCGCTCGATCTCTGCCACGCCGGGAAGAAAGGCGAGGATACCGCCCGCCGTGTCCCGCAGCGCACGGCGAATGGCGGCGGCCATGTCATCCTCGATCCGGGCCGCCGACCGGCCGAGGTACAGATGATCGATCGGGAAGCTGCGCCCCGCGCTCTCGATCACCGGCGCACCGTTCAGCAGGTGCGAGAATCGCGCGCCATCCAGCGTGGCCGACATGGCCACCAGGCGCAGGTCGGGGCGGAGCGCCGCCTGCACGTCCAGCGCCAGCGACAGGCCGAAATCGCTGTCGAGGCTGCGTTCGTGCACCTCGTCGAACAGCACGGCGGAGATGCCGGCCAGTTCGGGATCGGCCTGGATCATCGCCACGAAGATACCCTGCGTCGCCACCAGCAGCCGGGTCGCCGCGGATTGCTTGCTGTCGAGGCGGGTGGCGTAGCCGATCAGCCCGCCGACCGGCACGCCCGCCAGTTCGGCGATCCGTTCGGCAGCGGCGCGGGCGGCGAGCCGGCGCGGCGACAGCAGCAGCACGCGGCCGGAACACCAAGGGCGATCGAGCAAGGCGGGCGCGACCGCCGTCGTCTTGCCCGCACCCGGCGGCGCGACCAGCACGGCGCTGTTGCCGGCATCCAGCGCGGCGAGCAGGTCGGGCAGAACGATGTTGATCGGCAGGTCGGCCATGGTCGCGCTGCTTAGCCCTTGCTTCGCCCCGCGGGGAGAGGGCAATGATCGCGATCGCATGGCCAAGCTCTATTTCTATTATGCCTCCATGAATGCCGGCAAGTCGACCGTGCTGCTGCAGGCCAGCTTCAACTATCGCGAGCGGGGAATGCGCACCATGGTGTGGACCGCGGCGGTGGACGACCGTTATCGGCCGGGCACCATCACGTCGCGCATCGGACTGGAGGCTGAGGCGCATGTGTTCGCCGCCGAGACGGACCTGCGCGGGGCGATCGAGACGGAACATGCCGCCGCCCCGCTCCACTGCGTGCTGGTGGACGAGGCGCAATTCCTGTCGGGCGCACAGGTCGGGCAATTGGCCGACATTTGCGACGAGCTCGACATACCCGTATTGGCCTATGGCCTGCGCACCGATTTCCTCGGCCAGCTGTTCGACGGCAGCCGCCGACTGCTGGCGATCGCGGACGTGCTGAACGAGATCAAGGCGGTGTGCGGGTGCGGGCGCAAGGCAACCATGAACCTGCGCTGCGACCACCACGGCCATGTCGCCCGCGCAGGGGCGCAGACGGTGATCGGCGGCAATGACCGCTACGTCGCGGTGTGCCGACGCCATTTCACCATGGCGATGCGCAACGGCAGGCTTCCCGATTTCCGCCGCGCCGCCTAGGCTTGCCCGACTACAGGAGTTGCCTTCCCCGATGCTCACCACCCGTCGTGAATTGCTGGCCGGTGCCGGCGCCGTCGCCTTACTCTCCGCCTTGCCGCTCCAGGCCCGGTCTGATGGCGGGGATGCCGCCGCCAACGCCTATCTGGACGACATCGCCGAGGAGATATTGCGCGACTTCCCGGAAACGGCGGCGGGCCTGGGGATCGACAATGGCCAGAGGGCCGCATTGCACGGACGATTCGGGGATCGCAGCGGCGGCGCCTACCGTCAGAAGGCGGCGCGGACCGAGGCGCGGCTGGCGCGGCTGAAGGCGTTCAATCGCGCCGGCCTGTCGCACGGCACCGCGCTCAACCTGGACGTCTGCCAGAGCGCGCACGAACTGGCGGTGGAAGGCTTCCGCACCATGCCGGTCGGCGAGGTGGCGACTTTCCACTCCGACGTCAGCTATCGCAGCACGCCTTATATCGTCGCCCAGAATACCGGCGCTTATGTCGAGCTGCCGGACACACTGGAAAACCATCACGCAGTGGCGAACAGCGCCGATGCCGACGCCTATCTGTCGCGGGTGGAGGCGTTCGCCAAGGCGATCGACGGCGAGACCGAGCGGCTGATCGTCGACCAGGCCAAGGGCGCGCTGCTGCCCGGTTTCCTCAACGACATTGCGGTGAAGCAGCTGACGGAGATGCGCACCCAGGCGCCGGCCGAGTGGAGCATCGTCGACAGCCTGTCCGAGAAGGCGCAAAAGGCCGGGCTGCCCGCCAGCTATGCCGATCGCGCGGCGAAGCTGGTGAGCGAGAGGGTCGCGCCGGCGCTGGGTCGGCAGGCCGCCGCGCTGCAATCGGTGCGCGCCAAGGCGAGCGATGTGCCCGGCATCTCGGCGCGGCCAGATGGGGAGGCCTATTATGCCTGGCTGGTGAAGGCGGGCACCACCACCACCTACTCGCCGGAAGAGCTCCACCGCCTGGGCGTGGAGCAGAATGCGGAGCTGAACGCCCGGATCGACACCCTGTTGAAGGCGCAGGGCATCACCAAGGGTACGGTGGGCGAGCGGCTGACCGCGCTCGGCAGGCGGCCCGACCTGCTTTTCTCCAACGACGATGCGGGGCGCGCCAAGCTGCTGGCCTATCTAAACGGTCGGGTGGCGGACATCCGCACCCGCCTGCCGCGCGCTTTCGCGACCATGGTGAAGGGCAATCTGGTCATCAAGCGCGTACCGCCCGCAATCCAGGACGGCATGCCGAACGGCTATGCCGGACCGGGCGCGATCGACGGCAGCACGCCGGGCGTCTACTTCATCAACCTGAAGGATACGTCGCACTGGCCGCGCTATTCGCTGCCGACCTTGACCTATCATGAGGGGATTCCCGGCCACATCTGGCAGGGCGAATATAGCTACAAGCTGCCGCTGATCCGGTCGCTGCTGGCGTTCAACGCCTATTCGGAAGGCTGGGCGCTGTATGCCGAACAGCTCGGGGACGAACTCGGGGCCTATGCTGACGATCCCTTGGGGAAGATCGGCTATCTCCAGTCGATCAACTTCCGCGCGATGCGGCTGGTGGTGGATACCGGCGTGCACGCCAAACGCTGGGACTTCGACCGCGCCCTCAACACCTTTGCGGAAGGCACCGGTCAGCCGCGCGAAGAGCTGCGGTCCGAACTCAACCGCTATTGCTCCTGGCCGGGTCAGGCCTGCGGCTACAAGATGGGCCATAACGAGATCGTGCGACTGCGCGGCCATGCACAACAGGCGCTGGGCAGCCGCTACGACCTCCGGCAATTCGACGACGCCATCGTACTTGGCGGCAACATGCCGCTGACGATGCTGGCGCGCGTGGTCGACCGCTATATCGCGACCGCGCGCGCCTGATCGAATGGCTTAGACGAAGTCGTTCACATCGAAGGCGTTGGTGCCGACCCCTTCGAAGCGGATGCTGGAGTCGACGCCCCCGCGCGTGTCGCCGTCGAAGAACAGGTAGGTGTCGCTGCCGACCGACACCGCCGCCACCGCCGTGCCGCTGACCATGCGCGCCGCCAGCGCCGCCGCGTCGCCCGCCGAGGATGCGGTGGCGTGCAGCACGCTGCTGACCGCGAAGCCGAGCGAAAAATGGTCCGCGCCATCGGCGAAGTCGGCCACCCGGTCGCCTTCATAAGCGTGGTCGCCGCTGCGGCCGAACACCGCATCGCCATTGGTGAACACGAACAGGTCCTCGCCCCCGCCGCCGGTCAGCCGGTCATAGCCGCTGCCGCCGTTCAGTGTGTCGCGGCCCATGTCGCCATAGAGCGCGTCGTCGCCCGTGCCGCCGAACAGCAGGTCGTTGCCCGCGCCACCGCGCAGCGCGTCGTCACCGGCATCGCCATTGAGCGTGTCGTTGCCGCGATTGCCCTGGAGGTAATCCAGGCCGTCGCCGCCGTTGATCAGGTCGTCATCGGCACCGCCATAGACGCGGTCGTTGCCGGTCCCGCCCATGATCGTATCGTTCCCGGCATTACCCTGGATGTAATCGTTGCCGCCGCCGCCGAGCAGCAGGTCACCGCCGTCCGCGTTACCGGCCGACGTGGTCAGCGCGTTGCCGTAGATGTGATCGTTGCCGCTGCCGCCCAGGATCGTATCCGATCCGCCGCCACCCTGATAATAATCCGCCTCGATGAAATTGCCCGGTCCGTTCCGGGTGTCGGACAGGCCGAGGATGCGATCATTGCCGTCGCCGCCATGGATCGTGTCGTTGGCATTGCCGGCCATCAGCGTGTCGTCGCCGGACGTACCGTTCAGGACATGGCCTTCCAGGCGCGCCGACTGGAACCCGGCGAGTGGCGCGGACAGGTGCGATCCGCCGGTCATCTGCTGGCCGATCAGCGCGTCGTAGCGGACGCTGCCGGTCTTGTAGATGTTGTCGAGGACACCCCAATAGCCATATTTGTCGGAGTCGCCGACGTCGAAATAGCTGACCAGCGTCGACCCGCCGACGTCCTCGAAGATGTCGGCCATCCTGGTGTAAAGGTTGCCCATGCGCGGATCGTTCATCAGGCGCGCGAAGAAGTCCGTGATCTCGCCCTGGATGCTGGCGGGGAATTTCGCCGCTGTCAGGTGCGCACCGCCTTCATAGGCCTGCAAGTCCAATCCGTTGGCCTTGGCGAGGCCGGCAGCCTTGGTCAGACGGCTGACCAGCTGGGACATGCCGCCATCGGCACGGAGCGGCCCGCCCTGCTCCAGTTCCTTGAAGGCGGCGTCCATGCCGGCCTGGCCGCCGCGCGCCCACTCCAGCACCTTGGCCTGATTTGCGGCATTCTTGTCGGAAACCGACAGCTGGTTGCCGAAGTAGGTGGTTACCGCATAGCTGTCGAACAGGCCGGATACGGTGCCTCCGGCAGCGGTAATGCCCTTCTGCATGTAACCGAACAGGCCGTCATTGCCCAACTGGCCGCCGAGTACGCTTTCTGTCCGCGCATCGGCGGAGCTACCGAAGACCTCATCCACCATCTTGGCGACCTGCGCCGAACGGTAGCCGTAATAGGTCATCCACGCGCCGTTAGGCAGTTCGGCCTTGTCCTTGGGGTCGATCCTGCCGTCGCCATTGGCGTCCTTGCCCCACAAGGCCGACGCCTGATCCTGGGCGTAGCTCGCGACCTTGTAGTCCCAGTTCCACACCTCGTTGGAATATTCGACGTGCAGCTTGATGCCGGGATCCAGATGATCGCGGATATAGCTCAGCGCGTTCCTGACATAGGTGTCGTCGGCCTGGCCGGGCACGTTCCACCACATGGCGGTGCCGGTTTCGTTGGCTAGCCGCACCATCACTTCCAGCGGCACGCCATCTGCATGCTGCGCCTTGGCCCAGCTGGAGTCGGACACCTGGGATCGATCGTCCCACGACACGGCCTTGCCGGGATCGATGTTGCCCCAATCCTTGAAGCGCAGCACGTCCCACGCGCTCGCCTTCTCGACAAAGGCCGGGTTGAAGATTTCGCCGGCCTGGAACAGGTCCACCTGGTCCGTGCGCACCACGTGCAGGTCGCGCAGCGGATCGCCCGGGTTCATGTTGCTGAGCTTCAACTGCACGCTGACCGTGTCAGGCTTGGTCACCTCGAAGGTGATCTGGTTGTCACTCTTGCTCAGTATCTTGGCACCGGCCAGGCTGAACGTGCCGCTGCCCTGCCAGGTCATCACATAGGTGTCGATCGGCGCCTCGCCTGCCGGATCGACCCCGACCATCTTGTAGATGTAGTTGGAGCCAGAAGGAATGCCCATCGGATCGCCCGCATCGTTCATGTCGACGTTGACACTGTTGTTCGTAGTGCGCCAGCCGTCGGCTGTCTTGGCGCGGTCGATGAACGGCTCCTGCGTCGAATAGTAGCTGACGCCCGTCAAATTCATCCCGATCGATGTCATGCTGCAACCCCGATTGCGCAGGGTGCGTGACAGTCACTGCACGCTACCCGTGAAACACAAGCGGCAGCGATGACTTTAGCTGAGGAGGATTTGTCTGCCCCCGCCGGCAAGGCACCGAACCGCGTCGGAGTCCTCTTTAGGCATGGCGGGATTTTAAATGGGTAATGGCGATGGTTAATCGGCCGTTAGTAGGATCATCCCGCGATTACAAAGCGCGATCAGGGCAGAAGCAGGCTGGCATCCCCGTAAGAATAGAAACGGTAGCCCGTCGCGATCGCGTGGCCATATGCCTCCTGCATCCGCTCCCTGCCCATCAGCGCGGAAACCAGCATGAACAATGTGGAGCGCGGCAGGTGGAAGTTGGTCAACAGCCCGTCGATCCCGCGAAAGCGGTAGCCGGGCGTGATGAAGATGGCGGTATCCCCCTCGAACGGCTGGATGATCCCCTGCTCGTCGGCGGCGCTTTCGATCAGGCGGAGGCTGGTCGTGCCGACCGCTATGACGCGGTTGCCTGCCGCGCGGGTGGTGTTGAGGCGCGCGGCGGTGGCGGCATCGATCCGCCCCCATTCTGCATGCATCCGGTGGTCCGCCGTATCCTCCGCCTTTACCGGCAGAAAGGTGCCCGCGCCGACATGCAAGGTCAGCGTCTGGTGGCCGATGCCCGCCTGCTCCAGCGCGGCGAGCAACCCCGGCGTGAAATGAAGAGCCGCCGTGGGGGCCGCCACCGCACCGGGCTCGCTGGCGAACATGGTCTGGTAATCGTCCAGGTCCTGCGCGTCGGTGGCACGCTTGCCGGCAATATAGGGCGGCAGCGGCATCCGGCCGGCCCGTTCTAGCAGCAATTCGACCGGCTCTTCGCCCTCGAACACCAGCAGGAAAGAGCCGTCGTCGCGCCGCTCCACCGCCCCCGCCGTGACATCGGCACCGAAGTCGATGCGGTCCCCGGGCCGCAGCCGCTTGGCGTTGCGCACGAA
This sequence comes from uncultured Sphingomonas sp., assembly GCF_934560975.1. Taxonomy (GTDB): domain Bacteria; phylum Pseudomonadota; class Alphaproteobacteria; order Sphingomonadales; family Sphingomonadaceae; genus Sphingomonas_I. The sequence continues at coordinate 163,657 of NZ_CAKTFO010000002.1, forward strand.
CGCCACCCAGTGGCGTGGTCCTTCGCGCTTGTGGAGGGTGGCGCCGATCCGCGCCTCGCCCCGCATCCCCTCCAGTTGCGCGGGGATGACGCGGGTGTCGTTGAACACCAGCAAGTCGCCGGGGCGCAGCAGATTCGGCAGATCGCGAACGATGCGGTCCTCGCTGCGGTCACCGTCCAGCAGCAGCAGGCGCGCGGCATCGCGCGGCACGGCGGGGCGCAGGGCGATCCGCTCCGGCAGCAGATCGAAGTCGAACAGGTCCACACGCATGATGGGCAGGCTTGCGGCGGATCAGCGCCGGCGCGGCGGCTTTGCGTCGCTCTGCCCGGCGGCTTCGGCGGCATCCGCCGCCGCCTGGGCAGCCCCGCCCGCTGCCATGCGGGCGGCCGCCGCGCGATTGCGGGCGGTGCCGGTCTTGCCCTGCCTTGCCGCGACAGCCGCATCGTCGGCCGCGATTGCCGCTTCGGCCGCCTGATCGGCGGCGGCGGTGGCCGCGGCAGAGGATGCTGCCTGCGCCACCGGCGGGGACGCCGCCACGGCCGGCGGTTGCCCCATCCAGGCACGCACCACCTTGGTCGGGTTGGCGGGCGGCTCACCCTTTTCGATCAGGTCCACCTGCGCCATGCCGGCGATCACCCGACCTACGACCGTATATTTGCGATCCAGCGTCAAGTTGGGGGCCAGCATGATGTAGAACTGGCTGTTGGCGCTGTCCGGACTGTCGGCGCGCGCCATGGCCATCGCGCCGCGCACATGCGGCAGGTCGTTGAACTCCGCCTTCAGGTCCGGCAGGTCCGATCCGCCCTCGCCCGTGCCCTTTGGATCGCCGCCCTGCGCCATGAACCCATCGATCACGCGGTGGAAGCTGGTGCCGTCATAGAAGTGGCGGCCGATCAGCGTCTTGATCCGCTCCACCGAGTTCGGCGCCACGTCCGGGCGCAGCAGGACCGAGACGGTGCCGCCGGTCGACAGTTGGAGATTGAAGATGTTGGCCGGATCGGCCGCGGGCGTCACCTGCGCCGTCGGCACGCCGGGCTTGAGCGTGGGTTCGGCCAGGCCCTGCGGCCCGGTCGCCTGGGCCAGAACGGGGGCCGCCGCACAGGCCGCGAAACCCCAGACCAGATGCTTGAAGAGCAAGAATAGGCTCCGTATGTTTGGATCAGCGCAGCTTGGCGCGGATCGCCTGTGCCACTGCCGGCGGCACGAACTGTTCGATGGCTCCGCCGCCGCGCGCCACATCCTTGACCAGCGAGGATGCGATCGGTCGCAGCGCGGGTGCCGCCACCAGGAAGATGGTGTCAATGTCGGGCGCCATCATCCCGTTCATGGTCGCCATCTGGCTTTCATAGTCCAGATCAGTGCCGCTGCGCAGCCCCCGCACGACGAATTGCGCCTCCGCCTGCCGCGCAAAGTCGACGGCGAGGCCCTGATAGGTTCGCACCTCCACGACCGACGACCAAGCGGACACCTCGCGCCGCACCAGGTCGACCCTTTCCTCCAGCGAAAAGAGCGGCGCCTTGAGCGAGTTGGTGGAAATGCCGACCAGCAGACGATCCACCAGCCCCACCGCGCGGCGGATCAGGTCGAGATGTCCCAGGGTCGGCGGATCGAAGGTTCCGGTAAAGGCGGCGACCCGCGTCACCGGTCGCGTTCCACCACGTAGCGCGCGATGGAGCGCAGCAGGGTCGCCTCCGTCCCATGCGCGGCGAGGTGGCCGATCGCCTGATCCACCAGGATCTCCGCCTGCTGGCGGGCGCGTTCCACCCCGAGCAGCGACACAAAGGTCGCCTTGCCGGCATCCGCATCCTTGCCGACCGCCTTGCCCGTAACCTCCGCCGACCCTTCAACGTCGAGCAGGTCGTCGGCGATCTGAAAGGCCAGACCGAGGTCGCGGCTATAGGCGCGGATCGCACGGCGCCCCTCCGGCGGCACATGGCCGAGGATGGCCCCCGCTTCCAGGCAGAAGCCGATCAACGCGCCCGTCTTCAACTGCTGGAGACGGGTCACCGCCGCCAGGTCGAACGCCGCGCCGTCGGCCATCAGGTCCATCATCTGCCCGCCGGCCATGCCGACCGGACCGGCCGCCTTGGCCAGTTCCGCCAGCAATTCGCAGCGGACGAACGGATCGGGATGGGTTTCCGGATCGGCCAGGATCTCGAACGCGATCGCGTGGAGCGAGTCACCGGCCAACACCGCCGTTGCCTCGTCATAGGCTTTGTGCACGGTGGGACGGCCACGACGGACATCGTCATCGTCCATGCACGGCAAATCGTCGTGGATCAGGCTGTAGACATGGATCGCCTCGATCGCGAGTCCGACGCGCAGCGCCGGCACCCGATCGACATGGAACAGGTCGGCTGACGCCCGCACCAGCAGGGGACGCAGCCGCTTGCCGCCACCGATCGCGGCATGGCGCATCGCCTCGAACAAGCGGGCGCGCGAATCGCCCGGCACCGGCAGCAGCCGGTCGAACCCCTGGTCGACCTCCGCCGAGACCCGATCCATGGACGCCTTGAGCGCCAGCGGAACCACCCCCATCGCGGTGTCAGCCGGCGTCAAAGGGCTGGACGCCGGCGGCACTGCCGTCCGGCCGCACCGCGATCTTCTCGATCCGGGCCTGCGCCGCCTGCAGCCGCGCCTCGCACTGGCCGCGCAGCCGATCGCCCTCGGCATAGAGAGTGATGGATTCGTCCAGGCTCGCCTCGCCGCTTTCGAGGCGGTGAACGATGGTTTCGAGGCGTTTCAGCGCGTCCTCGAACGACAGGTCGGAAATGGCAGGATTATCGCTCATAAGCGTCGCAGCTTGTGGAGCCCACATGCAGGCCGGTCAAGCGCGACGCGCCCGATCGAGCGCGCCGCATGCTCCAACGATCAGGCCCGCTTGCCGAACAGGGCATCCACGTCGGACAGGATCGTATCCTCGCCATGCTGCGCCACGTCGCGCTCGTGACGGAGCTGTTCGATCAGCGCCTCGCGGTCGCCTTCCAGCTTGGTGTCGACCGGTGCCTCGATCCCGGCAGCCTTGGCGGCCTTGGAGACCACCGAGTCCAGCTCGCGCTGGCTGGTCAGGCCCAGCGTCACCGGATCCTTGGGGACGATGTTGGCGATGTTCCAGTGGGTCCGGTCGCGAATGGCGGCGATGGTTGTGCGGGTGGTGCCGATCAGGTTGGAGATCTGCCCGTCCGACACCTCCGGATGGTTGCGGATGATCCAGGCGATGCCGTCCGGCTTGTCCTGACGCTTGGACACCGGCGTGTAGCGCGGGCCCTTGGTGCGGCGGACCTGCTCCGGGCCCTTGATCATCTGAAGACGATAGGCCGGATCGGCCTGCCCCTTCTCGATCTCCTCCATCGTCACCTCGTGCGCGCGCACCGGATCGCGGCCGGTCAGCTTCGTCGCGGCGGTGTCGTCGGCGATGGCCTGAACCTCCAGCACATGGAGGCCGCAGAATTCGGCAATCTGCTGAAAGGAGAGCGAGGTGTTGTCGACCAGCCAGGAGGCGGTCGCATGGGGCATAAGCGGCTGAGCCACGGCGAAACTCTCCAGATAAGAAAAGGGCCGCCCCTCACGGAGCGGCCTGGCATTGTGACATGATGTAGATCGTCCCGCCCCAACCGGCAAGTCTTGCGATCTTGGGAGACCACGGGGCGACCTTTCCGGGTGGCGGGCCACCTCACCCGCTCGGGTTCAGCCGGCCGCCGGGTTCGGCCGTCGCATTGGCCTGCTCACGCATGTTCGCCCGATCGCCCCCAAGGTGCAGGGTTCGCCATGTACCGCGCTGGTAATAGAGGACCGCCAGCACCAGCGAAATCGCCGAGCCCAGCGGAAAGCTCCACCACAGCACGTCCGTGCCGAAGCGACCCAGCAGCGCCCAGGCAAAGGCCAGACGGCCGACGAACACGCTGGCGCACAGGATCAGCAGCGGCGCCACCACCGCTCCGTTGGCGCGCACGGTGGAGAACAGCACCAGGGTGACGCCGAACAGGATGAAGCTCCAGCTGCCGATCAGCTGGATGTGCCGCGCGATGGGCACCGCCGGGCTGTCGGCGCCCACGAACAAAGCCAGCAACGGCCGGTCGAACAGCAGCAGCAGGGCGACCAGCGCGCCGGTCATGGCGACGTTGGTGATGACGCCCGCCCGCGTGATCCGGCCGATCCTGTCCCACCGACCCGCCCCGATATTCTGGGCCGCCATGGCCGACACCGCGGCGCCGATCGCCATCGCCGGCATCTGCACATAGGTCCATAATTGCTGGGCGACCCCATAAGCGGCGGTGACATGGATGCCGGCGCGGTTCACCAGCCCGATCATCACCAACCCGGAAAAGGAGAAGACCAGCATCTGGAGCCCCATCGGCAGCCCCTTGGCGAAGATGGTCCGCAGCAATGCCCTGTCCGGCACGAGGAAGCCGAGTTCCCTGCCCCGCAGCCGGATCGGCAGGTCGCGCGCATAGATCACGACGATGGCGGCCAGCAGCACGACATAGTTGGCGATCAGCGTCGCCATGGCCGAGCCGGCAATCCCCATCGCCGGCACAGGGCCCAAGCCGCGGATCAGGACCGGGTTCAGCCCCGCATCCAGGCTGACGTTGAGCATCATGAGCCACAAGGGTGTGATCGAATCGCCCGTGCCCCGCATCCCCATTGCCAGCAGCACGCCCAGGAACATGGCCGGCATCGCCAGGAAGATGACGCGCAGATATGCCAGCGCCATCACCTCCGCGCCCGGCGGCGTGGACAGGGCCCGCAGCAGCCCCGGCGCCACGATCCAGCCGATCGCGGCCACCGCGAGCGACACCAGCGCGAACAGGCCGATCGCGGTTCCCATCGCCCGCCGCGCGCCTTCCACGTCACCTGCGCCCATGCGCTGCCCCACCAGGATGGTGGCGGCCATGCCGAAGCCGAAGCCGAGCGCGAACATCAGGAACATGACCAGATTGGCGTTGGATGTCGCCGCCAGCGCGCTTTCCCCCAGGAAGCGCCCGACCCACACGGCGTTGATCGACCCGTTCAGCGACTGGAGGACGTTGGACAGCAATGTTGGAACGGCGAACAGCAGCAGGGTGCGCGTGATCGGTCCCTGGGTCAGGTCGCGTCGATTGCCGGTTCCGGATGCCATTCGCTCTCGCCTAATCCTTTGCGGGGCGCGCGTATATCGCTAACGCTTGCACGACCGGCCACAGACCGGGTGCAAGGGAGACGTTGATGATCGACATGACCAGACGTGACGTGATGGCTGCCGCGGGCGGCCTGGCAACAGTAACTCTGGTGGGCGGCGCGGCCCATGCGGCCGACCCCGGCCGAAAGCTCGGCTATGCGATCGTCGGCCTCGGCAATTACGGCGCCAACGTCATCATTCCCCAGTTCAAGAATTGCCGGAACAGCCGCCTGGTTGCGCTCGTCAGCGGCGATCCCGCCAAGGCCAAGCGCATCGCCGCCGAGCATGGTGTGCCCGAGCGGTCCATCTACAATTACCAGAATTACGACAGCATCCGCGACAATCCGGACATCGACATCGTCTATGTCTGCCTGCCCAATTCCATGCATGCCGAATACACCATTCGCGCGGCCAAGGCAGGCAAGCATGTGATGTGCGAAAAGCCGATGGCCGTGTCCGTGTCGGAATGCCAGGCGATGATCGCGGCGTGCAAGCAGGCCGGCAAGAAGCTGATGATTGGCTATCGCGTGCATTTCGAGCCGACCAACCTTGAGGCGATCCGGCTGGCGGAAAGCGGCGCGATCGGCAAGCGGCGCTATGTCCGCTCCGAACATGGCTTCGTCCAGACCAATCCGGAGGCGTGGCGGCTGAAGAAGGCGCTGGCCGGCGGCGGATCGCTGATGGACATGGGCGTCTACAGCCTGCAGGCCGCCCGCTACATGACGGGCGAGGAGCCGGTGTCCGTCTACGCCCACGAAACCACCGACCGCAGGGATCCCCGCTTCCGCGAAGTGGAGGACATGATCGAGTGGCAGCTTGAATTTCCGTCCGGTGTGATCGCGTCGTGCATCTCCATGTACAGCGCCAATCAGAACCACATCCTGCTGATGGGCGAAAAGGGCCGGATCGAGATGGAGCCGGCCACCCGTTACGAGGGCAATCACCTCTGGACCGGCAAGGACGGGCGCGAGCAGGAGATCACGTCGCTGCCGCCGGGCCCGCGCTCCACGCAGTTCGCCGGCCAGCTCGATCATCTGTCCGAATGCATCCTGTCCAATCGCGAGCCGATCGTGTCGGGCGAGGAAGGCCTGCGCGACATGCGCATCGTCGAGGCGATCTACCGCTCCGCCCGCGAGAAGAGGCGGATCGCCCTGTGAGGCCGACGATCAACCGCCGCGCCCTGATCGCATCGGGCGCGGCGCTGATCGCCCTGCCCTCCCTGGCCAAGGCCGCACCGGCGGAGACACGCCCGACCCTGCGCCGGTTGTCGTCCGGGCTGGACCGCATCGTCGCGCCGAACGTCGCGATCGAGACGATCGCGACCGGCATGCAGTGGGCGGAGGGCCCGGTATGGGTGCGCGATGGCGGCTACCTGCTCTTCTCCGATCCGCCGGCCAACATCATCCGCCGGTGGAGCCGCAACGATGGCGCCTCGCTCTTCCTCCAGCCGTCCGGCACGGCCGGGCTCGACCCCGCATTGGTGCGGGAGGCTGGGTCGAACGGCCTGGCGCTCGATCGCCAGGGACGACTGCTGATCGCCAACAGCGGCGGCCGCTCGATCGACCGGCTCGACCTCCGCACCCGCACACGCACCGTTTTGGTCGATCGCTACCAGGGCAAGCGGTTCAACAGCTGCAACGACATGACGCTCAGCCGCACGGGCGCGATCTACTTCACCGATCCGCCTTATGGTTTCGCCAAGGGCGACGAGTCTCCGCTCAAGGAAGTCGCGCAGAACGGCGTCTATCGTTGGACGGAGGGTGGCGCGGCGGTGCTGGTCACCGGCGCCCTCACCCGCCCCAACGGCCTGGCGCTGTCGCCCGACGAACGCCGCCTGTTCGTGTCCAACTCGGACGAGAAGGACCGCCGGATCGTCGCGATCGACCTCGACGCCGCCGGCCTGCCGAGCGGTGCGCCCCGCACCTTTCTGGATGCCTCGGCGCTGTCCGGGCCGGGCAATCCGGACGGCATGAAGATCGCGGCCGACGGCACGATGTTCTGCTCCAGCCCGGGCGGCCTTTGGATCTTGACGCCCGAAGGCGAGAGGCTCGGCCTGATCGAGCATGGCGCGCCGATCGCCAATTGCTGCTTCGGGGAAGATGGGAGGACCCTGTTCATGACTGCCAATGACCGCGTGCTGCGGATGCCGCTCAAGATCGACGGGTGGCGCGCATGAGCGTCTCGCGTCGCGCCGTCCTCGGCGGAAGCGCGGCCCTCGCCGCCGCCGCCTTTGCCGCCCCGCCGTCCGAACGGGACCGCAAGCGTACCGCCGACCTCCTGTCGAAGCTGACGCTGGAGGAGAAGGTCGGGCAGATGAACCAGGTCGCGGGCGGACGCCAGAAGGCGCTCAACTCGCGGCTGGACGACGCCATGATGGCGCGGGTCCGCGCGGGCGAGATCGGGTCCTTCCTCCACGTCGCGGGCGCGGAGCCGACCCGCAAGGTGCAGATGGTCGCGCTCAAGGAATCGCGGCTCGGCATCCCGCTGATCTTCGGGATCGACGTGATCCATGGCTATCGCACCATCTTTCCCGCACCGCTCGCCATGGCCGCCAGCTTCGACCCGGCGGTGCACGAGGCGGCGGCGCGGATCGCCGCCAGCGAAACCGCCGTGTCGGGCCTGCACTGGACCTTCACCCCGATGTGCGACGTGGCGCGCGATCCGCGCTGGGGCCGCGTCGTCGAGGGCGCGGGCGAAGATCCGTGGCTCGGCGCGCGCATGGCCGAGGCGCAGGTGAAGGGGTTCGAGCAGGGCCCGGACCCGGTCCTGTCCTGCACCAAGCATTTCGGTGCCTACGGCTTCGTCATGGGCGGTCGCGATTATGACAGCGCCGACATCTCCGACCGCACGCTGAACGAAGTGGTGCTGCCGCCTTATTATGCGGCAATCACCGCCGGTTCGGGCAGCGCCATGACCGCCTTCAACGATCTCGGCGGCGTGCCGACGACGGGCAACGCCGCATTGGTGCGCGGCACGCTGCGTAACGCCTGGAACTTTCAGGGGCTGGTCGTCTCCGATTGGAACGCGGTGCGCGAGCTGATGGCGCATGGCATTGCGTCGAGCCCGCAGGAGGCAGCCGCGCTCGCGGTCCGCGCGAGCGTGGACATGGACATGGCGGGCGGCATCTATGCGGAAGGGCTGGCCAATGCCGTTCGCGCCGACCCGTCGCTGATGCCGCTGGTGGACGAGGCGGTGACGCGCATCCTCAACGTCAAGGCGCGGCTGGGCCTGTTCGACAATCCCTTCCGCTTCGGCGACCTGCGGCGCGAGAAGGTGGAGCTGAACTCCGCCAAGCATCGCAAGGCCGCGCGTGATGCCTGTGCCAAGTCGCTGGTGCTGCTGAAGAATAAGGGTAGCCTGCTGCCGCTCAGGAAGGGCGCGAAGGTTGCCCTGATCGGCGGACTGGCCGAAGATCGCTCGACCTTTGTCGGATCGTGGCGGGCACGCGGCCAGGATCAGGACGCGATCACGCTGCGCGCCGCGCTGGCGGACGAGCGCCTTGTGACCACCACCTACGTTCCCGGCGCGGACAGCCGCAATCCCGACACGTCCGGCATCGCCGCGGCGGCGGAGGCGGCGCGCGCGGCGGACGTGGTGCTGCTCGTGCTGGGCGAGGATTATGACTATTCGGCGGAATCGCGCAGCCGGTCGGATCTGTCACTGCCGGGCGTTCAGGATCAGTTGGCCGACGCGGTCCTCGCCGCCGGCAAGCCAGTGGTGCTGCTGCTGATCGGCGGCCGCCCGCTGGCGCTGGAAGGATTGGCGGGCAAGGTCGGCGCGATCCTGGAATGCTGGCTTCCGGGCGTGGAGGGCGGGCCGGCCATTGCCGACATCCTGACCGGTCGCATCGCGCCGGCCGGGCGGCTGCCCATGTCCATGCCGCGCAATGCCGGCATGTCGCCCACCTTCTACAACCACCTGCCCACCGGCCGCCCGGCCAGCCCGGACCTGGCGGTCGATACGGCACGCTATCACGATGCCGACATCGGGCCGCTCTTCCCGTTCGGCCACGGCCTCAGCTATGCCAGCTTCGATTATGGTCCGCTGACGGTCGACAAAGCAGAGATCGGGCCGGGCGAGAGCGTTACCGTCACGGTGGCGGTCACCAATCGCGGTAACATGGTCGCGGACGAGGTGGTACAGCTCTACATGCGCGATCCGCTCGCCTCCGTCGCGCGGCCCGTCAAGGAAATGCGCGGGGTGAAGCGCGTCACGCTCCGCCCGGGCGAGACCAAGCGCGTCAGCTTCCGCCTGTCCGCCGCGCAGACGGCCATCTGGCAGGCCGGACGCTGGCATATCGAGGCGGGCCGCATCGACCTGATGGTGGGCGCATCGTCCGACGACATCCGTCAGCGCGGCGCCTTCACCATCACCGCCGAGGGCTGGGGCAGCGTGCCGTCCGCCTCCCTCTCCACCCCCGTGATGGTAAGCTGAGCCCGATGACCCGATTTCGTGCGTTCGCCGCCTTGCTGATGCTGACCGCAAGCACGCCCGCCTTGACCGCACCCGCCAGACCCGCGCCGATCCTGACCACGGCGGAGGCGAAGGACGCATTGTCCTACGCCCAGCCGCAGGTCGCGCGGGTGATGCATGTCGACTTCGATCTGGTGGCGGACTTCGCGGCCAGGACGATGCGCGGAGCGGCGACGCTCGACATCCTCGCCAGGCCCGATGCCGGACAGATTGTTCTGGACGACAAGGGTCTGGCGATCGAGCGGATCACCGATGCAGACGGGCAGGCGCTGAAATGGTCGGTCGGCGCAGGCCGGGATTATACCGGCGCGCCGCTGACCGTGGAGATCGGCAAGGCGCGCCGGATCGTGGTCACCTACCATTCGCAGCCGGACGCCAGCGCGCTCGGCTGGATGCCGCCCGAGCTCACCGCCGGCAAGCGCAAGCCGTTTCTGTTCAGCCAGGGCCAGGCGATCGAGACGCGCAGCTGGATCCCGACGCAGGACAGCCCTGGCATCCGCCAGACCTGGTCGGCCAGCATCACCGTGCCGGCGGACCTGACCGCCGTGATGAGCGCCCAGCGCCTGACCCCCGAGGGCGAACCTGTCGCAGGCGGCATGAAGCGGTTCCGCTTCCGCATGGACCATCCCGTCCCGCCCTACCTGATCTCGCTGGCGGTGGGCGATCTCGCCTTCCAGCCGCTCGGACCCCGAACCGGGGTGTGGGCCGAGCCGGTGGCGCTCGGGCCCGCCGCCCGCGAGCTTGAGGATACGGAAAAGATGGTGACGACGGCGGAGGGGCTGTACGGCGCCTATCGCTGGGGCCGCTACGACATGCTCGTCCTGCCGCCGTCCTTCCCGTATGGCGGCATGGAAAATCCGACGCTGACCTTCCTCACGCCGACCATCTTCACCGGCGACAAGGCCAATGTCGACGTGGTCGCGCACGAACTGGCGCACAGCTGGTCGGGCAATCTCGTCACCAACGCCACCTGGTCGGACACGTGGCTGAACGAGGGCTTCACCACCTATTTCGAGAACCGGATCGACGAACTGGTCTATGGCAAGGAACGCGCGGCGACGCTGGCCGACTTGTCGTGGGACGACCTGCAACGCGACCTGCGCGAGGCGAAGCCGAATGCCACCCGCCTGCATGGCGAGCCGGAGGAATTGTACGGGCAGCTGGCCTATGACAAGGGCGCGACCTTCCTGCGCACCATCGAGCAGGCGGTCGGGCGGCCGCGCTGGGACGCCTACCTCCGGTCCTATTTCGATCGCCATGCCTTCCAGCCGCAGACCACTGCCGGCTTCCTTGGCGACCTGCGCGCCAACCTGATCGGGGGCGATGCCGGGCTGGAGGCGAAGCTGCAACTCGACCGCTGGGCCTATCGGCCCGGCCTGCCCGACAATGCGGTTCACGTCCGCTCCGCCACTCTCGCGGAGGTCGATCGCGCGATCGCGCAGGTACAGGGCGGCGCGGCGATCGCCTCCATTCCGTTCGCCACATGGGGCACGCAAGAATGGCAGCGTTTCCTGAACGGCTTGCCCCGGCAGATGCCGGAGGCAACGCTGGCGGAGCTGGACCGGACGATGCACCTGTCCGCCTCGTCCAACGCCTATGTCCGCTCGGCCTGGCTCGTCCTGGCGCTTGGCAATCGCTACCAGCCGGCGGTGGCGTCGGCGGAAGAGTTCCTGCCCCGGATCGGCCGGATGCTGCTGATCCGCCCGGTGTATGGCACGCTGATGGAACAGGGCGATTGGGGCCAGCCGATCGCGCACCGCGTCTATGCGACCGCCCGTCCGCACTATCACCCGGTGACGGCGGCGTCGGCCGACAGGATGCTGGGCGCGGGCGCGTAGGTCAGGCCGGAGAGGGTCAGGCCGGCTCGGGCTGCGTCTGGCCCTCCGCCGCCAACTCGCTCCTCGCGGCATCCGCCAGCGACGTATTCTCCAGGATGTCGACCGCGCTCTCCCGCACCCGCGCCAGCACCTTGCGGATCGCGCAGGTTGCCTCGTCATGGCAATCGCCGCAGCGCGCGTAGAAATTCTCGCTGGCGCACGGCACCAGCGCGATCGGTCCGTCGATCGCACGCAGCACCTGCGCGAAGTTGATCTCGCCCGGCGACCGCGACAGCACATAGCCGCCGCCCGGACCACGGCGGCTGATGACCAACCCGGCCTTTTTCAGGTCCACCATGATGAACTCGAGATATTTGCGCGGGATCACCTGCGCCGTGGCGACGTCGCTCAACTGAACCGGGCGGGATTGCGCATGTTCCACCAGGTGGAGCAGCGCACGCAGCGCGTAGCGGGCCTTTTGCGAAAGCATGATAGGGCATAGCGCCCCGGCCACCGACTTGCCAAGTGGCTGCGCTGGTGCGGGCATGATCCGGCGGCATCGCGGGCAGCAGACCGCCTCCGACCAATTTGCAAAATGATTTGGATTTAGCATGGGTCCGTGCTTGAACGTCACCGCCAGCGGACGACCAGAAGCCGCCGGTCAGGCAAGAGGGAAGTTGAACACATGATCGCACGCGCGCGCCGGCCCCGTTTGTCGTTGCTGCTGGGCGTGTCGCTGCTCGCATCGATGCAGAGCGCGGCCGCCTGGAGCCAGGAGGTCGGCCCCTACAATGTCCGCGTGGCGGGGGGTGGCGCCACGCTGACCGTGCCGTTGCAGGACGGAAAGGACGCGGTCGTCGCCGATGCACGGTCCGGCACGCTGCAGGCCTGGATCGAACCCGAAGCCAATCTGCCCGGCACCGCCATCGTCGGTGCGATCGGCGCCACCGAGCGGCGGATCGCGCTGGCTCTGATCGACGGTGCCCCCGCCCTGATCACCCCGGCGGGCACCGTTCGCGGCCGCGCTGCCCTGCGCCCCGAGCAATGGAGCCTGATCACGGCGGTGATCGACAACGGCACCGCGCGACTGTTCGTGGGCACGTCGGAAGTCGCGAGCGGGCCGGCGCAATCGCCCGCCGGAGCGGCCGAGGCCCAGTTCGGGGCCAAGGATGGCGGCGCGTTCGCCGGCCGCGTGGCGGGTTTCCGCTATCGCCCCGCCATTGTGTCCACCAGCGACATTACGCGCACCAATGCGGCCGGGATCGACCCCACCCTGATCCAGTTCACGCCCAGCAGTCCCACCTGGCCGGTCCAGACCCGCCAGGCCGCCGGCCAGGTCACGCCTCAGCCCGCCTGGACCCTGCCCAAGAGCAACGCCCCGTTCGGCAAGCCGGTAGCCAAGCCGCTGCCCAGAGATGCGGCGCTGGTGGCACGCGGGCCGTCGCTGTGGACGGTAAATGGCTGGCGGCTGGCGGAAGCGCCCAAGGTCCAGGGCGATGGCGCAACCTTGTCCCGCGCCGGTTTCGACGCGCGCGGCTGGTATGCCGCGACCGTGCCCGGCACGGTGCTGACCACTTTGGTCGATCGCGGCGTCTATGCCGATCCCGCTTACGGCCTGAACAACCTGACCATCCCGGAAAGCCTGGCGCATCAGGATTATTGGTATCGCACCGAAATCAACGTCCCCGCCGCCGCCGCCGGCAAGCGGCTGACGCTGAACTTCAAGGGCGCCAATTATCTGGCGCAGGTGTGGGTCAACGGCACGCATGTGGGCGACATCAAGGGCGCCTTCATCCGTGGCAGCTTCGACGTGACCCAACTCGTCCGCCCCGGCGCGGCGAACGCCATCGCCGTCCGCATCTCTCCCCCGCCGCATGTCGGCCTGCCGCATGAGGAGTCGCTCACGTCAGGCGTGGGTGAGAATGGCGGCATGATGATGCTGGACGGGCCGACCTTCGAGGCGACCGAGGGTTGGGACTGGATCCCCACCATCCGCGACCGCAACGTCGGCCTGTGGCAGGGCGTGGACCTGCTCGCCACCAACGATGTCGAGATCGGCGACGCGCAGGTCATCACCAACCTGCCCAAACCCGACAATTCGGTTGCCGACATCTCGATCGAGGTGCCGGTCAAGAACCTGTCCGATGCGCCGGTCGCGACCGAGATCCGGGCCACCTTCGACACGACCACGGTTTCCAAGCAGGTGACGGTGGCGCCGGGCGAGACGCTGGTGAAGCTGACCCCGGCGGAGTTCCCGCAGCTGTCGGTGCAGAACCCCAAATTGTGGTGGCCGAACAATTACGGCGCGCCGAACCTGCACATGCTGCACCTCAGCGCCAACGTGAACGGCGCTGCTTCGGACAGCAAGGACGTACGCTTCGGCATGCGTGAGGTGACGTACGAACTGTCGCTGATGGACAGGCAGGACCATCTCCGCCGCGTGCTGGTCGACACCACCGACGCGCGCGCGCTCGGCCAGCGGATCGTCGATCACCGGCACCAGGCTATCCGCCAGGTGGAAAATGGCTGGGCCTACAGCTTCGTGGGCGGCGCGGAGACGTCGCTGGCGGTGCGGCCGATCGCGGGTGACGAAGCACTCTCGCCCTATCTGGTGCTGCGCGTCAACGGCGTCCGTATCGCCGCGCGTGGCGGCAATATCGGCATGGACGACTTCATGAAGCGCGTCGATCGCGATCGGCAGGAGCCGTTCTTCAAACTTCACCGCGATGCCCACATGAACATCATCCGCAACTGGATGGGCCAGAATACGCAGGAAGGCTTCTACGATCTGGCCGACGAATATGGCCTGATGGTGTTCAACGATTTCTGGGAGTCGACCCAGGACTATAATATCGAGGCGCAGGACGTGCCTTTGTTCCTGGCAAATGCCAAGGATGTGGTCCGCCGCTTCCGCAATCATCCCTCCATCGTGGTGTGGGTGCCGCGCAACGAAGGCGTGCCGCAGCCGATCCTGAACGAAGGCATCGAGAAGCTGATCGAGCAGGAGGATGGAACGCGCCTCTACATGGCCTCTTCCAACCGCATCTCGCTGTGGAACAGCGGGCCGTATAACTGGCGCGAGCCGGCCAGCTACTTCACCGATCATGCCAAGGGCTTCTCGGTCGAACTGGGCACGCCGAGCTTCCCGACGCTGGAAAGCTGGAAGCGCGCCATCCCCGCGCAGGATCTGTGGCCGATCAACGACGTGTGGGCCTACCATGACTGGCACCAGACCGGGAATGGCGCGGTCAAGACCTATATGGAGGCGATGGACCGTGAGTTCGGGCCGGCCACCAGCGTCGAGGATTTCGAGCGCAAGGCGCAGATGCTGCAATATGTCAGCTACCGCGCCATCCTGGAGGGCTTCAACGCCGGCCTGTGGAAGACCAACAGCGCGCGCATGTTCTGGATGACGCAGCCGGCCTGGCCATCGTCGGCGTGGCAGATCTTCTCGTCGGACTATGACACGCATGGCAGCTTCTACGGCACCAAGAAGGCATCGGAGCCGGTCCACGTCCAGATGAACCTGCCCGATTACAAGATCATCGTGGTCAACAACGGCCAACAGCCGTTGCAAGGCGCGACCGTGCAGGCGCGGGTCACCACGCTGGACAACCGCGTGGTGCTGGAACGGAGCGCGCCGGTGTCCGCCGCCGCCAACGTCACCGCCGGCGCCTTCACGCTCGACCTCGCACCGGCGCTGGCGCAGGGTGTCGTCCTCGTCTCGCTCAAGCTGGTCGACGCGGGTGGCAAGCCGCTGTCGCAGAACCTCTACTGGCAGGGCCAGGACGAGGGCGCCTATCGGGCGATGAACAGCATGGCGCAGGTCAAGCTCGCCGGGCGCGCCACCAACCGCAACGAGGGTGGCGAACGCGTCACCAGCGTGACCCTGACCAATTCGGGCAAGCAGGCAGCGCTGGCGACCAAGCTCACTCTGTTCGGATCGAACGGGGCGCAGGTGCTGCCGGCCTATTTCAGCGACAATTACGTCTCCCTGCTGCCGGGCGAGAGCCGCACGGTGGACGTGCGCTATCCCGCGGCCGCCGCAAAGGGGTCGGTAACGGTCAAGCTGCGCGGCTGGAACGTCGCCCCCACGAGCATCCGGGCAGGCCGCTAAGATGGCGCGCCGGGGCGTTCTCGGCGAGAGCATCGCCACTGCCGCGCTGGCCGGACTGCTGTTCGGCTTCGATACGGCGGTCGTGGCGGGCGTGACAGGCGACTGGCGCCGCGTCTTCGGGCTGGAGGACGTAGCGCTGGGCCTGACGGTCAGCGCGGCCGTATGGGGCACTTTGGTCGGCGCGCTCGTCGCGGGGATTCCGGGCGATCGCTACGGCGCGCGCACCGCGCTCCGCATCCTGGCGGTCCTCTATATCGGGTCGGCGGTGATCGCCTGCCTGTCGTGGGGACTCGCCCCGTTGATCGCGGCGCGGTTCGTCACCGGTCTCGCGATCGGCGGATCGTCGGTGCTGGCGCCGGTCTATATTGCGGAGATCGCACCGGCGGAGCGGCGTGGGCGGCTGGTTGGCCTGTTCCAGCTGATGATCGTCGCCGGCATCCTGGTGGCATTCCTCTCCAACGCCGTTGTCGGGGAGGTGGTGGGCGCCGACGCCTGGCGTTGGAAGCTGGGCATCGCCGCCCTGCCCGCTTTCCTGTTCCTGGGCTTGCTGTACCGTATTCCGGAAAGCCCGCGTTGGCTGGCGACGCACGGGCGCGACGCGGATGCCCTCGCCTCGCTGCGCCTGATCGGCAACCCGGATCCCGAACATGCCTTGCGCGACATTCACGCCGGCCTGTCCACCCACACGCAAGACAGCGCAACCCGGCTGAGCTGGCGGGTGCATCGCAAGCCGATCCTGCTCGCCATGCTCCTGGCGATGTTCAACCAGCTGGCCGGCATCAACGCCATTCTTTACTATTCCAACGATATCTTTGCGGCCGCCGGCTATGGTCGCCTGTCCGCTGACCTCCAGACGATCGCGGTGGGTGCGACCAACCTGATCTTCACCATTGTCGGGCTGGCGCTGATCGACCGGCTGGGCCGCAAGACTTTGCTGCTGATCGGGGCCGCCGGCATGGCATTGTGCCTGGGCATCGTTTCCGCGATCTTCTGGGGATTGCTGCCCAAGTCGCTGCTGCTGGTGATGCTGATCGGCTATATCGCCTTCTTCGCGCCCAGCCAGGGTGCGGTTATCTGGGTCTATCTGTCCGAAATCTTCCCGACGCGCGTGCGTTCGCGCGGCGCGGGCCTCGGCAGTTCGGTGCACTGGTTAATGAACGCGGTGATCGTTGCCGTCTTCCCGGCGGTGGCGGCGCAATCGACAGGAGCGCCGTTTCTGTTCTTCGCCGCGATGATGGCGGCGCAGTTCATCGTCGTCTTGCTGTTCTTTCCCGAAACCAAGGGCGTGACGCTTGAGGACATCGAGGCCCGGATGGAGCGTGCACAGTGAAGACCTGGCTTGTCGCCGCAACGGTGGTGACCGCCGTGACGATCGGGTCGACGGCGATTGCGCAGATCGATCTCGATCCCAAGCAGCAATGGACCGTCGAGTGGCACAAGAGGCTGAACAGCGATTGGCCATTTCTGGCCCGCTACGGTGAGGAGAATGCCAAGCTCGTGCCCACTCCCGACGCGCCGCGCATCGTCTTCATGGGCGACAGCATCACCGAAGGCTGGGTGAGCAAGGCGGACGGATTCTTCACGCCCGGCCGGATTGGGCGCGGCATCGGCGGGCAGACCACGCCGCAGATGCTGGCGCGTTTCCGCCAGGATGTGATCGACCTCAAGCCGGCCGTGGTCCACATCATGGCCGGCACCAACGACATTGCCGGCAATACCGGCCCGATGACGGCGGAGCAGACGAAGGGCAACATCAAGTCCATGGTCGAGTTGGCCCATGCCAACGGCATCCGCGTGATCCTGGCCTCCATCCCGCCCGCCGACCGCTTTCCGTGGAAGCCGGGCCTGAAAACCGGCGAGCAGATCGTGGCCCTCAACCGCTGGTTGCAGGCCTATGCGGCACGCGCCGGCTGCGTCTACGCCGATTATTGGGGCGTGCTGCACGCGCCGGGCACACTTGGAATGCGGGACGGGCTGTCGTCCGACCATGTCCATCCGACGGAGGCCGGCTATGACGTTATGGCGCCGGTGGGGGAGCGCGCGATCAAGGCCGCGCTCGCCTTGCCGGCGCCGCCGAAATTGTCGACGGAATGATGCTGGCTGCCCTCGCGCTCGCAGCCGCGATCGTCCAGACGCAGGCCGGAGCATTGCGAGGTGAAACGCTGGCGGACGGCCGCAGCCTGTTTCGCGGTATTCCCTTTGCCGCCCCGCCGACGGGGGCCCTGCGGTGGAAGCCACCCCTCCCCGCCTTATCCTGGCGCGGAGTGCGGGATGCGGGCACGTCCGGGCCGGCGTGCATACAGGTGGATTATGGCTGGAACCATGCGGCGGCGGCGCACCAGTCCGAAGACTGTCTGTATCTGGAGGTCGCAACCCCCGCGCTGAAACCGGCCAAGCCGCTGCCGGTAATGGTGTGGATCCATGGCGGCGGCAATCGCGGCGGCGGCGGCGCTGGTACGATCCAGTCCGACCTCGGCCGCCATGTCGTGCTGGTCAGCATCCAGTATCGCATTGGCGCGCTGGGCTTCCTGTCGCACCCGGCGCTGACAGCGGAAAGCCCCGAGCATGCTTCGGGCAATTACGGGTTGATGGACCAGCAGGCGGCGCTCCGCTGGGTGCAGGCGAACATTGCGCGCTTCGGCGGCGATCCGGGTAACGTCACCATCTTTGGCGAGTCCGCCGGCGCGCAGGATGTGGGCTTGCAACTGCTCTCGCCGCTGGCGCGCGGGTTGTTCCACAAGGCGATCGAGCAGAGCGGCACCGCCGGCTTCGGCGTGCCACCCCGCACCCTGAGCGAGAATGAGGCGCTGGGCCGACAGATCACCGTTGCAGCCGGCGCTCCGTCAGGCGCCGACGCCGATGCACTGCGCCGCCTGCCGCCCGAAGCCCTGGTCAAGGCGGCCGAGGAAGCGGACGTTCCCGATCTGGCGGATGACAGCTTCATCTGGTTGCAGGCGGTGGTCGATGGCCATGTTCTTCCCGCAACCCCGGCGGAGATGCTTCGCCGCGGAGAGGGAGCGCGCGTGCCGCTGATCGTCGGCACCAACGCCAAGGAGTTCACCGCCTTCGGGGGCACCGGTGCTGCGCCCACCACCATCGCGTGGGCCTGGCCCGGCAAGGCGGCGGCGGCACGCGCCTTCTACGGCACCTATCCCGCCGAGGATCCGCGCCGGGGCGACCTGGGTCTCCAGATCGCGACCGACTTCATCTTCGCCTGCCCCGCCGGCGTCGTGGCGAAGGCCCATGCGCGTGCGGGCAATCCCACCTGGCAATATGAATTCGACTTTGCCGAGGACGGTCGCCCCGTCGCGCACGGCAGCGACATACGCTTCGTGATGGACGACCCCGCGCGTCATGCCGGTGGACCGCCGCTGCAATCCTATTGGATCAACTTCGCGCGGGGCGGCGATCCAAACGGCGCGGGGCTGCCGCGCTGGTCGCGCTACGCACCGGCCAGAACCTATCTCCACTTCGGGCAGGACGGCACGGCCGAGGCGGCCGGACTGCGCGAACCTGTGTGCCGGCTGCGCAGCCTGCCCTGATCAGGACCAGAGGTGCGCCGCGCCGCGCACACCCGAACTGTCGCCCCACTGCGCCGGCACCAGGCGAGCCTCCCAGGCATCGCTGAAGGTGTAGCGGTCGATCACTGCCGGCAGCCGCGCATAGATTTCCGACACGTTGGACATGCCGCCGCCGAACACGAAGCAATCGGGGTCGGCAATGTTGGCGATCACCGCCAGCGCGCGGCCGAGACGGTCGATATAGGTGTCCAGCGTCGCCGCCGACGCCGGATCACCCGCGCGTGCCTCCGCGATGATGTCGGCGCCCTTCTTGGCAACGCCCGTGCGGCGTTGATAATCGTCCTGGAAGCCGGTGCCGGAGATCCATTTCTCAAGGCAGCCGTTCAGCCCGCACCAGCAGACCGGACCGGGCACCTCGTCCCCGCTCGCCCACGGTAGCGGGATGTGGCCCCACTCGCCGGCAATCCCGTTGGCGCCGTCCACGATCCGGCCGTCGACCACCAGTCCGCCCCCGCAGCCGGTGCCGATGATCACCGCGAAGGTCACGCGCGCACCCGCCGCCGCGCCGTCGAACGCCTCCGACAGGGCCAGGCAATTGGCGTCGTTTTCCAGGCGCACCTCACGGCCGAGCGCGGTCACCAGATCCTCGCGGAACCGGCGGCCATTGAGGTAGGTGGTGTTGGCGTTGCGCATCACGCCGGTGCGGGTGGAGATGGAGCCTGGCGCGCCGATGCCGACCGACGCGACAGGGCCGACCGCCTGCTCGGTCTGGGCGATCAGGTCCGCCACAGCGCGGATCGCGGCATCATAATTGCCGGGCGTCGGGGTCCGCAGCCGGCTCAGCCAAGCGCCCGCATCATCCAGGGCGGCGGCCTCGATCTTGGTGCCGCCGAAGTCGATTCCGATTTTCGCCATGTTTTTCAATGAGCCCCGATGGGTGCAGCGTCATCGCTGACGATGCGGGCGCGTCCCGCCACCAGGGCGAAGGCCGCAACGAATGCGTAGCAGAGCATGGGCACGATGAAGGCGACGAAGCGGCTGCCCGACGCGTCCGCAACCTGCGCGAACAGCAACGGCACCAACGCGCCGCCGACGATCGCCATGCACAGCAGGCCCGACGTGGCGGATGCCGCCGCGGTCGATCGCTGGATGGTGAGCGTGAAGATGACCGGGAACATGATCGAGTTGAACAACCCGATGGAGATGGCGGTGAGGCCGATCACCGGACCGATGCCGCTGCTGGCGATCGGCTCCTGCGCCCACCAGCGCACCAGGGGTGCCAATACCGCCGCGATCAGGCTCAACACCGGCGACAGGATGGTGCCGACCGCGGGGCTAAGGATGGACAAGCAAAGGATCACTGCCACGCCGGCGCATGTCACCAGCAGGCGATCGGCCCGCACCACGCGCAGCAGCGCGCTGCCGGCGAAACGGCCGATCATGGCGCACAGCCAATAGACGCTGACGCACTTGCCCGCCGCTTCCGCGCTCATGCCGAGCACGTTCGGCTGCTCCAGAAAGTTGACCAGCGCGCTGCCGATCGACACTTCCGCGCCGACATAGGTGAAGATGGCGAGCGCGCCGAGCACCGCCCATTTGGACCGGAACGCCTCGCTGATGTGCGACGCGACCTCCGCTCGCGGCGCCGCCGCCGTCAGGCGATGACGCGCGGTCCAGATAAACAGCGCCAGCGCCACGATCACCATCGCGACGAAGGCATAGGCAATGTCGATCTTGCCGAGCGACTCCGCGACCTTCGCCTCCGTGGGCGCGCCGCCTTCGAACAGGCCGCCGCTCAGCAAGGTGCGGGCCGCGAGATAGGGGCCGACCACCGTGCCGAGCGAGTTGAACGCCTGGCTCAACACCAGCCGGAAATGCGCGCCCTGCGGCGGGCCCAGCACGGCGGAGAGCGGGTTGGCGGACACCTGCAGCAGGGTGATGCCGGCAGCGATGACGAACAGCGCCAGCAGCACCAGGGGATAGGCCCGGAACGTGGTGGCAACGGGCACGATCAGGCAGCCCAGCACCATGATGGCGAGCGCCGTCACGATGGCGTTGGCCGCACCCCGCCGCGCCACAAAGGCGGCGGCCGGCAGGGACACGATGCCGTACGCCATGAAGAAGGCGAACTGGGTCAGGAACGCTTCGGTGTCGCTCAGCGTGAAGATCGACTTCACCGCCGGGATCAGGATGTCGTTGACCGACGTTACCGCGCCCCAGATGAAGAACAACGTCGTTACATATGCGAATGCCAGCCCCTGGCGCGGTGCGGATGATGCCACCGATATCTCCCCTCGCGGCACGCTGCAGTGCCTTGGGCCGAGCCCTAACAGAGTGGTTCGATAAGTAAATTGAGTTGTCTTAGTGCGGCAAGGGGGAGGTGGAGCGTCAGCCCCGGCCCGCTTGCATCAGCGCGCTCTCGATCGGCAGCATCCGGTCCAGAAAGGGCAGTATTGCCGCACCGACCGCTGGCGCATCGCCGGACGCGGCACGCAGGATCGGCGCGACGGTGGGGATGTTGGCACCCGCCATCGCCGTACGCAGGCGCAGGATAAGCGCATCGATCAAGCCGCCCGGCAGGCGCCCCCCGATCAGCACCGCCGCGGGATCGACCAGACAGTTCACGGCCAGCAAGGGACCGCACAGCGACCGCGTCGCATCGTCCAGCCACTGTTCCACCACCGACAACGCCGGCCCATCCAAGGTAGCCAGCTGGGCCGCATCGGTCATGGCGAAACCGGCCTGCTCCAGCCGAGCCAGCAGGGCGAACAGCGACACCGTATCTTGCACCGTCGCGTGCGGCCGGTCGGCCGTGGGATCGGGCAAAAACCCGATCTCGCCGCTGCGCCCGGTCGCGCCGCGAACATAGCCGCCATCCACCACCAGCCCGCCACCCAGGCCCGCGCTGAGCAGGATGTAGAAGAAGCTGGAATGGGTCAGGCCGCTGCCGAACTGCGCTTCCCCCAATGCGGCGGCGGCCGCGTCATTGTCGACATGCACCGGCCATGGCAGCACCTGACGGACCAAGGTCGCGACGTCCAGGCCGCTCCACACCTCATAGCCGTCCGGCCGATGCGGCAGGGCCACACCGCCAAGCTCGTCGGGCAAGGCGACACCGACGCCGATGATCCTGCCTTCGTCGATATTGCCCGACGCGCGAATCGCCGCAATTTCCGTTCGCAGGCAGGCCAGCACCTGCTGCGGCATGGCGAACGCCATTTCACGGACCGCCCGGGTGCGGACCTCTCCCGCCAGATCAAGCGAGACGATGGTGTAATGGTCGCGATCAATATTTACCCCGATCGAAAAGGCGCCTCCGGGATTGATCTGCAGCCGCAATGCGGGCTGCCCGCGCAGCCCGTGCCGTCGTCCGGCCTCCCGCACCAGGCCCTGATCCATCAGGCGCTTGGTGATGTTGGCGATGGTGGGCGGGGTCAGGCCGGTGGTGACCGCCAGCTCGGACCGGGTGGTCTCGCCGGCGACCCGGATGGCCTGGAGGACGATGCGCTGGTTGTAATCGGCCGCCCGTTCCAGGTTGGTACCCGACAGGCTGGTTCCCAGGCGAGAGCCGCGGCCATCGCCCGCTGCCGACCCGCTCCGCCCCGCGCCATTACCCATGATCTGTCCGACCAACCGCCCCTCCCCCTTGGGCAACCGCGGCTCTTTATGGCCGCTGGTCGCACACAATTGTCCACGTCGGCATGGCCGCTGCCACCGGAACGCAACAGTGTGACCATAAATGAAACGGCTTTAAATGAAATTGCATTATCATTCTTGACGAAGCGTTGCGGCGGGCGGATGAAAGGGCGTGCTCAAGCGGCGACAACAGCCGCAGAGGACTCAGGGAGAGGAACTGACGCGTTCGCGGTGGGCGGCGCCTTCCCCTTTGTCGTGCATGAAGCGTCGATAGCGTCATAGGGCGCTGTAGGGGAGAAAGTTTTCGTGAAAGCCAGCCACTTCACTCTTCGCGCGGGCCTGCTGACCGCCGTCTCGGCCGCGGCCCTGGTGCCGGCCGCAGCCCTTGCGCAGCAGTCCTCGACCACCCAGGGCGTGCTGAACAGCGCCCCGACCGACCAGGCCGCCAGCCCCAGCGCCGCCGCTGCCGAAGCGCAGGGCGAGGCGGCGGCCCCGTCGCAGCCGACCAGCGTCACGGGCGCCAATGCAGGCGGCGGCGATGAGATCGTCGTCACCGGCATCCGCGGCGCGCAGACGGCCGCCGTCAACGTCAAGCGCAACGCGGCCTCCGTCGTGGATGCCATCTCGGCGGAAGATATCGGCAAGCTGCCCGACGTCACCATCTCCGACTCGCTGCAGCGCATCCCCGGCGTCCAGATCCGCCGCGAGGCGGGCGAAGGCGGCGCGGTGAACGTGCGCGGCCTGCCGCAGGTGCAGACCCTGCTCAACGGCGAAGCCTACCTCGGCGCCAACTCGATCACCTCGATCCAGCCGAATTTCACCGACATCCCGTCGCAGCTGTTCGCCGGCGCCGACGTGATCAAGTCGACCACGGCGGACCTGCTGAACGCGGGCATTACCGGCACCATCAACCTGCGCACCCGCCGCCCGTTCGACCTGAAGGACGGCATCACCGCCGCCGTGACGGCCGAAACCAGCTATGGCGACAAGGTGAAGCGCTTCAATCCGCAGGCCAACCTGCTGGTCGGCTACCACACGGACGGCTTCGGCGCGCTGCTGTCGGCCTCCTATGCGGACGTGAAGCTTTCCAATTCGCACAACGGCATTCAGGAAGGCTATGGCGGCGCACTCCATAATGAGGGCTTTGCCGACGCGACGAGCGGCAACGGCTTCAGCCCCGCCAATCGTCCAAACGGAACCCGGCTGGGCAACGGCATCGACGTCAATGGCGATGGCGATGCGAACGACACCTACTGGGCGCCGCAGTCGCACACCGCCTGGGACCGCGAGATCCAGCGCAAGCGCCTCGGCATCAACGGCTCGATCCAGGCGGAACTGAGCGACGCGTTCGAGTTCGTGGCGGACGGCTTCTACACTCGCCAGCTGCAGTATGACCGCATCGCCGGCTTCCAGTTCCAGGACGTGAACTGGCAGGCTGCGGAATTCACGCCCGGCGCGTCCCGCAGGACCGGGGTCAACCTTGGCGGGTTCGACTTCAACACCATCCAGCGTTACGATTACGACCTGGGCAATTTCGACAGCTATTCGGAAAACCTTCGCACGCTGTCCTCGTCGAAGAATTTCAACGCCGAGTTGAAGTATGACAATGGCGGCAAGTTCAAGGCGACCTTGCGCGGCATCTACGGCAAGGCCAAGCAGGACCGCGACCAGAGCTATACCCAGTTCAGCCTGTCCAACGGTGCCCAGTGGCAGCCCAACGGCATCGGCCACTACCCGGCAAGCCTTGGCGGCGACCGCGCGTTCAACCAGAATGGCTATCTGGTCAACACCATCGCCGGCGCCAACTCCTTGCCGGCGGTCGTGGATTATACGGGCGGGCGGCCGACCTTCACCCTGCCCTCGCAGCTGACCACCCTGTTGGCGGATCCGAACAATTACGCGCTGAAGACCATCTCGTCGGAAGGCAATTACAGCCGCGATGCCGACCTCAAGGTCGTTCGTGCCGACGGCTCCTACGCGTTCTCCGATCAGTTCAACCTGACCTTCGGCGCGCGCTGGAGCGACCGCGATGCCCAGAACACCACGTTCGATCGCGTTTCGCCGCTTTATCCCGGCCTGGCCAGCGACCCGAATGGTTGCCTGGTCAAGTGGAAGGCGTTCGACGTCAATCTGACCAACACCAGCACCTGCAGCGCGGGCGACGCCGCCGGCTTCTTTACGGCGGGCCTGACCCGCAAGGCCACCGACCAGATCTTCGGCGACCAGCTGAAGCAGTATAATCTGCCGGTGAACGGCGTGCCCGCCATCTACGTCCTCGATCCCAACGCGCAGGACCATTCGGAGGATTGGCAGAACAAATTCTACCCGGGCAGCGTCAACAGCGTTCAGCCGGGCGCGTCCTATCGCGTCGGCGTGGAGCAGCGTTCGGGCTACGTCCAGGCGAACTTCGATACGGACATCGGCATCCCGTTTCAGGGCAATGTCGGCGTGCGCATCATCCAGACGCGCCTGGACATCACGCAGAACCTGGCGAGCTCCACACCGCAGGCCTATGGCGTGTCCGCGCTTCCAGCCGGTACGCTCAACACCAAGCGTGACTTCACCGACGTGCTGCCCGCCATCAACCTGGCGTTCGGCATCCAGCCGAACCTGAAGCTGCGTGCCGCATATTCGAAGACGATGACGCTGCTGAACCTCGATCAGTGGGGCGGCGGTCTGACGCTGAACTATGCGATCGACACCTCTGTCCCGGGCTCGCCCGTATTCGCGGTGCGCAGCGGCAATTCGGACGGCAACCCGGCGCTCGATCCGTGGCGCGCCGACAATTACGACCTCAGCCTCGAATATTATATCGGCCGGGCCAGCTTGCTGAACGTGGGCTTCTTCTACATCGACGTGGAAAGCTTCATCCAGCGTGGCTCGATCACCCGCACCGACCTGCCCGACAATGACGGCGTGGTGCGCAACCGCAACGTCCAGCTTTCCACCCCGATCCAGGGCAGCGGCGGTACGCTGAAGGGCTTCGAACTCGGCGCCAAGCTGGCGTTCAGCGACGTTGGCTTCGTGCCGGATTTCTTCCGCGACTTCGGCATCGACGCGAACTTCACCTATTCGCCGTCAAAGGGGAATGGCGACGACCTGCTCGGCAAGGCGCTACCGTTCCAGGATAATTCCAAGGTCCAGACCAACCTGGCGCTGTGGTATCAGGGCGAGAAGCTGCAGGCGCGCGTTGCCCACAACTTCCGTTCCAAGCGGCTGGAAAACGGCACCTTCTCCGATCTGGGCGGCGGCAACTACCTCCAGCTGTGGCAGAAGCCGACCAACTATATCGACGCTTCGATCAGCTACGACTTCACGCCGAACTTCACCCTCTACGCCCAGGGATCGAACCTGACGGCAGAGCGTGAGCAATATTACCTGACGTTCAAGGACCTGCGGGCCTACGACAACATTTATGAGCGGCGCTTCCTCGCCGGTGCCCGCGTCAAGTTCTAAGACGCGCGCACATCAATCGATGACCTATTCTGGCCCGCCCGGCACGATCTGCCGGGCGGGCTTTCTTTTGCCGATCGTACAGAAGCGCCGCAGGAATTGGACATGAACGCACCTTCTTCCATTCGCTCGATCGTGATCGTCGGCGGGGGCACCGCCGGCTGGATGGCGGCGGCCTCCCTGGTCGGCCGGTTCGAGCGGCAGGACCTTGCCATCACCGTGGTGGAATCGCCCGACATCGGCACGGTCGGCGTCGGCGAGGCGACCGTCCCCGGCATCCGCGATTATTTCCGCGATCTCGGCCTGTCCGCAGTCGATGTGCTGCGGGCGACGCAGGGCACGATCAAACTGGGCATCGATTTCGTGGACTGGTCCGGCCCGGGCCGGTCCTTCTTTCATCCATTCGGCTTGTACGGCGCGTCTTCACGTGGGGTGCCGTTCCATCAATTCTGGACGCGGATGCACAAGGCCGGCGATCCGCACTCTATCGATCATTATTCACTCTGTACCGCGCTTGCTCGTTCCAATCGCTTCATGCTGCCCTTGAAGGCATCGCAGGGCGACCTCAGCATCTTCGATTATGCGGTCCATTTCGATGCGGGCCGCTTCGCCCGCTTCTTGTGCGACTATTCGGTGTCGCGCGGCGTCACCCATGTCCCCGCAACGGTCCGACACGTACGGCGCGATGGCGAAAGCGGGTTGATCGCCGGCATCGACCTGACCGATGGCCGACGGATCGATGGAGACTTCTTCATCGACTGCACCGGTTTCCGCGCGCTGCTGATCGGCCAGGCTTTAGGCGAAAGCTATGTCGACTGGAGCGACCTGTTGCCGTGCGACCGGGCCGTGGCGATACCGTGTCGTCCAGGCGCGGGACCGCTTACGCCTTACACCCGTTCGACCGCGCGCCCGGCCGGCTGGCAGTGGCGCATCCCGCTCCAGCATCGGATCGGCAATGGCTATGTCTATGCCAGCCGCCACATTTCGGACGATGAGGCGGTTGCCACGCTGACCGACAGCCTTGAGGGCGAGGCGCTGGCCGATCCCAACATGATCCGCTTCACCACCGGACATCGCAGCCGCTTCTGGTCGGGCAACTGCATCGCGCTCGGCCTTGCGGCGGGTTTCCTGGAGCCGCTGGAATCGACCAGCATCACGTTGATCCAGACAGGCCTCGAGAAGCTGTTCGAGCTGTTTCCCGATCGCACCTTCCAGCCTGCGTTGAGGGACGAATTCAACCGCTCAACCACGCTGGAATATGAGCGTGTTCGCGACTTCCTGCTGCTGCATTACTGGGCCAATGGCCGCCAGGGCGAGGCGATGTGGGATGCATGCCGCACGCTCGACCTGCCCGAGCCGCTCCAGCGCAAGATCGCCCTGTGGACCGCACGCGGCAAGCTGGCGCGCTATGAATGGGAGACGTTCCAGGATCCCAGCTGGGTGTCGATGTATGCCGGTTTCGGCATCACTCCCGACCGCTACGATCCGCTGGCCGACTTCTTTTCCGACGAGGAGGTACGGATCGCATTGCAGCGGATGCGCGACACCGTACGGCAGCTTGCCGACCTGGCGCATCCGCACGATCAGTTCATCGCCGCCAACGCCCGCGCGCAGGCGTAAGTGACGGAGGCGCCCCGCATCCGGGGCGCCCTACCCCCCAACCTCGTCAGCGCGGCAGGGCCAGTTCGCCGTCGATCGCGAAGATTTCGGTGACGCCCGGCGCGCTCGTGCCCGGCTGGCCGCCGCCGACCCACACATGGTAGCTGGCAGGGGTAATCCGCATTACGCCCTTGTCGTCGGAAAAGGCGAGGTCGCGCGGCGACAGGTCGAACGTGACCGTCTTGGACTGGCCGGGTGCGAGATGGACGCGTTCGAACCCCTTGAGCGACTTCAGCGGCACGCCTGGCCGGCCGGCGACCGACAGGTAGAGCTGCGCCACCTCGTCGCCCGCAACCTTGCCGCTGTTGCGGATCCGCACGCTGACCTGCTGCGGCTGTCCGGCGGCGAAGCGCCTGGATCCGAGCTTCAGGTCCGAATATGCGAAGCGCGTGTAGCTCAGGCCGTGGCCGAACGCATATTCCGGCTGACCGGAGAAATAGCGGTAGGTGCGGTTGGCCATGCCGTA
The DNA here is from genome assembly GCF_934560975.1 of uncultured Sphingomonas sp. Classification (GTDB taxonomy): domain Bacteria; phylum Pseudomonadota; class Alphaproteobacteria; order Sphingomonadales; family Sphingomonadaceae; genus Sphingomonas_I. The sequence continues at coordinate 191,957 of NZ_CAKTFO010000002.1, forward strand.
GCTTTCAAACGGCGGCAGCTGATCGGTCGAGGTGTAGAAGGTCACCGGCAGGCGCCCGCTGGGATTGTAGACGCCCTTCAGCACGTCGGCGATGGCCTGCCCGCCCTGCTCGCCCGGATACCAGGCCTGCACGATCGCGCGCGCCTTGTTCGCCCGTGCGCCAAGCGCGATGGCGGACCCGCTCTGCATCACGATGACCAGCGGCTTGCCCGTGGCGGCCAGCGCGTCGATCATCGCCAATTGGGCGGCGGGCAGTTCGATATGGGTGCGGTCGCCGCCGACGAAGCCCGGCACCTTCAGCGGCATCTCCTCGCCCTCCAGCCAGGCGTTCAGGCCGACGAACGCGACCACTACGTCGGCATTGGCGGCGGCCTTGACCGCTTCGTCGCGCAGCACGGGCAGCGGCGCCTTCCACGACAGGGTCATGCTGCCGGAGCGACCGGCCTTGTGCGACAATTCCAGCGTAAAGGCGCGCGGGCGGGTATCGGTGAAGCGCACTTGCATCGTCCGGCGCGCCTTGTCGGGGCCAGAGCAGGCGGAGGCGGCGTGGAAATCCGGCTGACCCTCCAGCTTGATGGTGAAGCTTTCGTTGCCGTCGCCCAGGTCGCAGCGATGCGTGTCCAGTTCGAAGCTGTAGGTGCCGGGTGCCGGCGGCGTGATCGTGCCCGTCCAGCGCACCGAATAGCTGGCCGGGTCGACGCCCTTGGCCGGCGCGATCGTGTCGTAATTGACGTCAATCTCCCGCACCGTCCCGGTCGCGACGGGCGCGCCCTGGAAATCCGGGCCGTTGAAATAGTGGACGGTCAGGCCCTGGCCGAATGCGGTGCGCGGCACCGGCACCGCCAGTTCCTCCGTAAAGGGGGCGCCCTGGGCGAAGGTGACGTTGGCCTTGCCGAACGCCTGCTCCATCCCGTCGAGCGGCAGCACCGGCTTGACCGACGTGCCCATGTAATTGCCCTCCAGCACGATCAGCGACGTCGCGGTCGGGCCGACCACCGCCACCCGGGGGCTCTTGGCCGTCAAGGGCAGCGTGCCGTCATTCTTGAGCAATACCAGCGACTCGCGCGCGGCGCGCAGCGCGACCTGCTTGTGCTCGGCGGAATGATTGGCGCTGATCGGGATGGCGGAGAATGGCACCGCAGAGGCCGGATCGAACATGCCCAGCTGCATCCGCGCCGTGAACAGCCGCTTCAGCGCGACGTCGATGTCCGCCTCGGTCAGGTAACCCGCCTTCACCGACTTGGGCAGGTCGAGATATTCGTTCTTGAAGTTGCAACCGGTGTCCGTGCCCGCCTTGATCGACAGCGCCGCCCCTTCGACATTGGTCTTGGTGAACTTGTGGCCGCTGGTGATGTCGTCGATCGCGCCGCAGTCCGACGTGACGAAGCCCTTGAAGCCCCAGTCGCGGCGCAGAATGTCCTGCAGCAACATCGGGCTGGCGCAGGCCGGCTTGCCGTCCACGGCATTGTAGGCGCACATCAGCGAGGCCGCGTGGCCCTCGGTGATGGCGCGGCGGAAGGCCGGCAGGTAGGTTTCGGTCAGGTCGCGCGGCGCCACATCGACGTTGAAGCCATGGCGCAACGGTTCCGGCCCGCTGTGCACCGCATAGTGTTTGGGCGTGGCGATCGCGGCGTAATATGTGGGATTGTCACCCTGCACGCCGGTGATGAACTGGGTGCCGAGCAGCCCGCTGAGATAGGGATCCTCGCCCAGCGTCTCCTGTCCCCGCCCCCAGCGCGGATCGCGGAAGATGTTGATGTTGGGCGACCAGAAGGTCAGGCCGAAGTAACGCTCGTAATTCTTGTCGCGCTGTGCCTGGTTATATTTGGCGCGTCCTTCCACGGCGACGATCTCGCCCTCGCGCTTCATCAGGTCCTTGTCCCAGGTGGAGGCCATGCCGATCGCCTGGGGGAAGATCGTCGCCTCGCCTGCGCGTGCCACGCCGTGCAGCGCCTCGTTCCAGTAATCGTAAGGCGGAACGCCGAGCCGGGCGATGCCGGGGGCGGTATTCTGCAACTGCGCCGCTTTCTCCTCCAGCGTCATGCGGCCGACCAGATCGGCGACCCTCTCCTCCACGGGCCTGGAAGGGTCGGCATAGATCTGCGCCGATCCCGGCACCGCCGCCACCGCGGCAAGAGCGATAGCGCTACCATGAAGCGACATACGGGCGACGGCACAATGACGGGGCATGACGATCCTCTTTGCTCGGCGTGCCCCTGTTCCGAGGCATCGTTGCCATTGTTATGACAGCGCCTCGCGCGAGGGCAAGCCGATCCTCAGCGGGGGCGGATAAGCGGCTCCAGCGTCCGGTAACGCTGCTGCTCGACGAGTGGGACGTCCCGCGTCCGGACGTCGATATGCTGGCGGTGCAGCGTGCCCTCTCCCGCGGCTGCACCCGCATCCGCCTTGCGCCATGCGGGAAGGCCCGTGCCGTTGGGATTGCCGGTGCGGACGAAGTTCGCGAAATAGCCCTGCATCGTCCGCGACACGGCCCGGTCGTCCGCCGTCCACCCATAGCGCGGGTTTGTTTCCAAGTTGCCCAGCGCATATTCGATCTCTGCGCTGTGCAACGCTCCCAGCGGCGCGGGCGTATCGATCGAGCCGCCGACTACCGGGGGTCGGATACGGCTGAAATAATAATAGAAGGTCGGCGCGCCGCCTTGGCGATGCAGGTCGAACATCTTCCAGGTGGCGTAACCGAGGAACAGGTCGCTCGCCAGCGCGGTGACGGCCCTCGGCACCTCCGCATCGCTGGCGGCCGGATAGAGGCGCGCCAGGGTCGATGCCTGATCGCCATAGCGGCTGGTCAGCATGGCCCGGTAATTGGTTACGGTCGGCGCCTGTCCCTGCAACAGCACCTCATAGCCCTGCTCCTGCGAATTGGAGCCGATCAGCAGCGGCACGCGCGCCTGTCGCCCGGCGGCGAAGGTGACGCTCGGCTGTTCGCGCAGGTAATAGCCGTCGATCACCGGGCCGAAGCGCATTGCCGCCTTGCCCTGCAACTCCAGCACGCGCTCGGGCGACAGGGCACGCAGGGCGGCAAGATCGACGCCGGCGGCCTGGCCGGCGAAATCGCGCCCGCGCGCTTCGCCCTCGGCCAGCGCGGCCGGGGCGACCGGCCCCATCGGAGCACCGCTCTCCGCGATGGCACCGGCAATCAGCCCACGGGTGAGCGGCGATGCCATCAGGCTGCCGACCGACATCGACCCTGCGCTCTCGCCACCCACCGTGATGCGGGCGGGATCGCCACCGAACGCCGCGATGTTGCGCCGGACCCATTGCAGCGCCGCCGCTTGATCGAGCAGGCCGTAATTGCCGGAGGCATGATGCGGCGATCCCGCCGTCAGTTCAGGATGCGCCAGGAAGCCGAATGCGCCAAGGCGATAGTTCATGGTGACGACGACGATGCCGCGCGCCGCCATGCTCGCCCCGTCATAGCGCGGTTCGGACGAGCCGCCCGCCAAGAAACCGCCGCCATAGACATAGACCAGGACCGGCAGCTTCTGCCTGGCCGACAGCCTGGCCGGCGTCCAGACGTTGAGCGTCAGGCAATCCTCACCCATGCCGGGCGCGCGGAAGATCATGTCGTCCCACAGCTTCGGCTGAATGCAGCGCGCGCCGAACTCCGTCGCCATGCGTATGCCGGGCCAGCCGAGTGCGGGCCGGGGCGCGCGCCAGCGGAGGGCACCCACCGGCGGCGCGGCATAAGGGATGCCCAGAAAGCGTTGCACGGACGAACCGTCGACAGCCGGAATCCCGGCCAGCAGCCCCTGCTCCACCCGCACATGAGGCGCGGCGGCCAGCACCGGTGCGCCGGCCAGGGCCAGCATCGCCACGCTACGGCGCAGCCCGATAATATGCGTCATGCAATCCCCTCCGTTCGCCTCCAGCCCGGGTGAATGTCCCGGTGCCGGGCCGACAAGTGGACCCTAGCGGAGGCGAACGGAGCGAGAAAGCTTACTTGGCGGCCGGCTTCAGGCCATTATCCTCCAGCATCGGGCCGATATCCGGATCCTTGCCGTAGAAGGCGCGGAACATCGGGCCGTAATCCAGGCTATGGCCGCGCGACAGCACCATGTCGCGGAAACGCTGGCCGTTGGCGCGAGTCATGCCGCCATTCGCCTCGAACCATTTATAGGCGTCCGCCTCCAGCATCTGCGTCCACAGATAGGCATAATAGCCCGCCGAATAGCCGTTGCCCCAGATGTGGAGGAAGTAGCTCGACCGATAGCGCGGCGGGATGTTGCGCGTGTCCAGCCCCATATCGTCGAGCGCCTTCTTCTCGAACGCATCCACGTCCTGCTTCGGCGCGCTCGCCGGCAGGCTGTGCCAGTCCATGTCGAGCATCGCGGATTCCACGACCTCACCCAGGCCGTAGCCCCTGCCGAACGAGTCCGACCGCTTGATCTTGTTGATCAGCGCGGACGGGATCGCCGCGCCGGTCTGGTAATGCTTGGCATAATTGGCGAGCACCCGCGGCTCCAGTGCCCAATGTTCGTTGAACTGCGACGGGAATTCCACGAAGTCGCGCGCCGTGTTGGTGCCGGACACGGTGGGATAGACCTGATCCGCGAACAGGCCGTGCAGAGCGTGGCCGAATTCGTGGAACATGGTGGTCACGTCGTCCCACGTCACCAAAGCGGGCTGCCCCGCCGCCGGCTTCTGCAAATTGGCCACATTGTAGATCACCGGCTTGGTGCCGAGCAGCTTGGATTGCCCGACGAAGTTCGACATCCACGCGCCGCCATTCTTGTTGTCGCGCTTGAAATAATCGAAATACATCAGGCCGAGTTCGGACCCGTCCTTGTCATAGACGGTGTAGACCATCACGTCGGGCTGATAGACGGGAATGTCGCTCCGCCGCTTGAAGGTGAGGCCGTACAGCTGGTTGGCGGCGTAGAAGACGCCCTGTTCCAGCACGCGGTTCAGCTCGAAATACGGCTTCAGCTCATTCTGGTCGAGGTCGTACTTGGCCTTGCGGACGCGCTCGGCATAACGCGACCAGTCCCACGGCGCGACGGTGAAATTCTCGCCGCCCGACTTGATCATCGCCTGGATCTCGGCGGCTTCCACCTTCTGCTGCGCCGCGAGCGGGCCGACCAGCTGGCCCATAAAGCCCTTGGCCGCATCCGGCGTTTCCGCCATCTGATCGGCCAGCTTGTAATGCGCCCAGCTCTGGAAGCCGAGCAGCTTGGCCTTCTGCGCCCGCAGCCAGGCGAGCCGCTGGAGCGTGGCGCGCGTGTCGTTAGCGTCGCCCTTCTCCGCCCGCGTCCAGCTCTGGTTGAACAGCGCCTCGCGCGTGTCACGGACAGACAGGTTCTGGAGCAAGGGCTGCTGGGTGGTGTTCTGCAGCGGCAGAACATATTTGCCGGCGAGCCCGCGATCCTGCGCGTCCTTGGTGGCCGCGGCGATCTCCGCATCGCTCAAGCCCGCCAGCTTCGCCTTGTCGTCGACCACCAGCGCCCCTGCCTTGGCGGCGGCGAGCAACTTCTGCTGGAATGCGGTCTCCAGCGTCGCGATCTGCGTGTTGAGGTCGCGCAACTTGGCCTTGTTGGCATCGTTCAGCTGTGCGCCCGCCTGCACGAACTGACCATAGACGACCTTCAGCACCTGGGCCTGTTCCGGCGTCAGCTGCAGGGATCCCGCCTTGTCGTGCAGCGTCTTGATCCGCTGAAACAGCTTGGCGTCCAGCAGGATCGCGTCGCTATGCTGGGTCAGCTTGGGCGTCACGGCGGTCTGCACCGCATCCAGCGTCGGATTGGTGTTGGAGGACACCACCGCCGAGAAGACGGAATTGACGCGGTCCAGCATCCGGCCCGACCGCTCCATCGCCGCGATCGTGTTGTCGAAGGTCGGGGCGGCGGGATTGTCGGCGATGCGCGCTACCTCGGCAATCTGCTGGGCCATGCCCTGCTCGATCGCGGGCTGGTAATCCGCGTCCTTGATCAGGTCGAAGCGCGGCGCTTGGAACGGCAACGTGCTGGGGGTCGCGAACGGGTTGGTCGCCGCATGGCCCGCGCCCGCAAACACACAGGCTGCCGCAGCCGAGCCAAGCAGCCACTTCGTGATGGTCATCAATGTGGGTCCTTATGGAAGGATAAGACAGGGGTATTGCCCCAATCGTGGAACCGTGCCGATCCAAAATCAAGCGGATCGGCAATGATTTAGATGGTTCCACGGGTGATCGGCGCTGCATCATGGCGGTGCGGCAACGTCACACGCCACCTCGCTCTTTCCTTTACCGCTCGCGCGGTGTGGGATGGTATCCTACAAGATGGAACCACAAGGCGCCGCATGGCTGCCACTGCCTGCAATTCCGCAGGAAATGAGGCGGTGCGACAGCTGGCGAAGGATCGAGCGGCACTTACATGGATACCATGACCACTTCTTCCCTGTTCAGGATCGATCCGCGCGACGGCGTGGCCACGGCGCTTCGGGATCTTGCGGCCGGGGAGCAGGCGATGGGGCTCGTTCTGCGCGAGCCCGTGGCCAAGGGGCACAAGGTCGCGATTGCGCCGATCCGGGCCGGGGAGCCCGTCCTGAAGTTCGGATTTCCCATCGGCCGCGCGACCCGCGACATCGATCCGGGCGAGCATGTCCACGTCCACAATGTCGCCACCGCGCTGGAGGGCAGCGGGACCTACGGCTACGTCTCGCAACGCGACCGAACCGAGGCTGCGGGCTCCGCTTGCACCTTCCAAGGCTATGTTCGCGCGGACGGGCGGGTCGGCACCCGCAACGAGGTGTGGGTGCTGCCGACGGTCGGCTGTGTCGGCCGCACCGCCAGCCGCATCGCCGCCGCGGCGGCTGCAACGGCAGCCGGACGGATCGATGGCGTCCACGCCTTCACCCACCCATTCGGCTGTTCCCAGCTTGGCGACGACCTGTCCGGCACGCGCCACATCTTGGCGGCGCTGGCGCAGCATCCCAATGCCGGCGGCGTGCTGATCGTCGGCCTGGGATGCGAGTCCAACCAGCTCGACGCCTTGCTGGCCGAGGTGGAGCCTGCCGCCCGCGCCCGCATCCGCACCCTGATCGCACAACGCAGCGAGGATGAGATCGAGGAGGGCGTGGCACTGGTCGACGAACTGATCGCCCTTGCCGCACAAGACCGCCGGCAGGATGTGCCGCTGTCCAAGCTGGTCTTGGGGGTGAAGTGCGGCGGATCGGACGGTTTTTCCGGCCTTACCGCCAATCCCCTGGTCGGGCGGATGAGCGATGCGGTGACCGAAGCCGGCGGCACCGCGATCCTGACCGAGATACCGGAGATCTTCGGCGCGGAGCAGCTGCTGATGCAGCGCGCGGAACGCGAAGACGTCTTCCACGGGATCGTTGATCTGGTGAACGGCTTCAAACGCTACTTCACCGACCATGGCGAACCTGTGTCGGAGAACCCCTCCCCCGGGAACATCGCCGGCGGCATCACGACGCTGGAGGAGAAATCGCTGGGTGCCGTGCAAAAGGCCGGTCATGCCACCGTCACCGACGTGCGCTATTATGGAGATCGGGTGCGCCGCACCGGCCTGACGTTGCTGGAGGCGCCGGGCAACGATGCGGTATCCTCCACCGCCCTTTCGGCGGCGGGGGCGACCGTGATCCTGTTCACCACCGGGCGCGGGACGCCGCTGGGTTTCCCCGTGCCGACCATCAAGATCGCGTCCAACAGCGACCTTGCGCGGCGCAAGTCGGGCTGGATCGATTTCGACGCGGGGCAGGTGCTGGACGATGGGCTGGACCAGACCGCCGGCGACCTGCTAGCCAAGATCCGCGCGGTGGCGTCGGGCGAGGAAACCGCATCCGAACGCAATGGCGAGCGGGAGATCGCCATCTGGAAACGGGGCGTCACGCTCTGACGCGCCTGCCGCTGGATGCGCTGGATAAAGGGGCGACAGGATTGTCCCCCGCCCCTGCCTCAGCCTGATTGCGCCAAGGCGTTCCTGCGGTGGTCCCACGTAATCCGTACGGGATTCCGCTCCAGCGCGAGCGCCAGGGCGACCGGGTCGGACAGCACCAACTGACCGCCCTTCAGCACGATCTCCTCGCGGCGGCGCAGGATCTGCAGCGTGCGGTTCACGTGAACCGGCGTCAGGCCAACGGCATCGGCCAGCATTTCCTGCGTCAGCGGCAGCGCGAAACTGTCCTGATCCGCCAGGCCGCAGGTGCCGAGCCGTTCCAGCAGTTCCAGGAACAGATCGGTGATCCGCTCCTCCGCATTTAACCGGCCGAGCCGGGTGATGGTCGCCAGCAAATATGCCTCATCCAGACCGTGGCTGAGCGCATAGGCTTCGGCCAAAGCGGCCGAACCATCCGAAGAGGGCGCGATGCACACTTCCACGTCGGTAAGCGCGATCACGCTGGACATGGCGACCGGCCGGGCATGATGGCAATTGCCGATCAGGTCGCCGGGCAGCATCAGGCTCATGATCTGGCGCCGCCCGTCCGCCAGCAGGCGGATACGCGCGGCCCAGCCCTTCAGAACCAGCAGGGATTCGGTGATCGGCGCACCTTCACTCAGCAGTTCACGCCGGGCGCGGATGAAACGGGTGCGCTGGAATGCCGTCGCCAACGCACTCCTGGCGACATCGTCAAGCGTGGTCAGCGTGTCGAGCCGGCGCATCGCCGGCTGAACTTCGGCGGCAAGTATAGCAGGCTTGATCATGTCTGGGTCTCCCCTGTCAAAAGCCGCACCAGACCATCCAACAGGTCGGTCGTGCCAAGCGGCTTCGTTGCGTGAGGAACGCCGCGATACGCATCCGGCAGCGCCCAATCGTCATAACCGGTCAAAAACATATACGGCACCCCGCGCTGCGTCAGGAGATCTGCGATGGGAAAGGAATGATCCCCTTCCAGATTGACGTCGAGCAAGGCCCCATCGAGATTACCCTCCGAAGCAATGGCCAGACCGGCTTCAAGGTCGGCAACGGGGCCGACCGGAACCGCACCCGCATCCGCCAATACGCCCTTCAGATCTGTCGCGATAAAATACTCGTCCTCGACGATCAAGATGCGCTTCCCCGTCAACAGGTTGCCAGCCATACTCCTACCCCCTAATTTCCCTATCGGTGACGGTCTCCTCGGGCAGTGGCAGACGTATCCAGCAACGAACACCTCCCCCACGAAACTCCAATTCCGTGTCCGCGCCCAATTGATATGGCAAAGCTTCCTCGATCAATTCCCTGCCGAAACCTCGACGACTTGGCTGAATCGCGATCGCCGGCATGCCCTGTTCGATCCAACTAAGGTCAAGCGAACGGGGTTCTCCACAATCCATGTTAATTTCCCAGCGCACATCCAATTTAGCCTGTGATTGGGCAAATGCCCCATATTTCACGGCGTTCGTGGTCAGTTCATGGATCGCAAGCCCCAGCGTCTGGGCGACCTTGAGAGGCAGGCTGACGCTCGGCCCCTCGATGGTTACCGACGGTCCGTCGGTCACGCCCACAGTGAGAAATTCGTCGCGGATCAGGCTTTCCAGGTCGGTTTCGCCACGCATGGTCTTGCTGCCGATGACCTGCGTTCGCGCAAGCGCATTCAGCCGCCCGCTGAAATGGTCGGCGATCGTCTCCAGATCCCCGCCGGCCTCCACGGTGCGGCCGAACACCGATCGTACGACAGTCAGCATGTTCCTGACGCGGTGCTGCAATTCGGCGAGCAGCACCTTCTGCCGGTGTTGGAGCTTCAGCAGGTCGTCGACGTCGGTCGACGTGCCCAGCCATTCCAGGATCGTGCCGTCGGCCCCGCGAACCGAGGACGCGCGCGTGCGAAAATGGCGGTAACGCCCTTGCAACTTATGGTATATGCGCGCCTCCACGTCGAAATGGCTGCCGCTGCTGGCACGGGCCCATTCCGCGCGCGCGGCGCTGCGGTCGTCGGGATGCAATGCCTGCAGCCAGCCATGGCCGAGGCTGTCGTCCATGCTGAGCCCGGTATAGGTCGTCCATTGCGGGCTGGCCCAGGTCCAGCAGCCGCCGTCCACGGCCCGCCAGACGAGTTGCGGCATGCCCTCGACCAACGTCCTGAACCGCGCTTCGCTTTCGATCAGGGCTGCGTTCTTGGCGGCAAGTTCGCGCTCGGTGTTCCCCCCACCGGAGCTGCCCGGACTTTCTGCCGTTGCGATGGTTCCGGACGATGCGGCAAGAGCGGCGCGCAGGCGCTCGATCTCCAGCCGCAAGTGCGCGGTGTCGTGCAGCGCCGGATCATGTTCGTGGGCTTCGGCCATGTCGCTCCTTCCGAACGCGTCGGTAAACGTCGCAACCGGTATGAAGGTGCCCGCCGAAAGGAGCCAGAGCGTCGTTCAAGCGCCAGGAGACCCGCCGCGAACGGCTGGGCAGCCCCGACCCTCTCCGTTCAGGCAGCTTCCATCGTCGGCCGCGCGCCGACCAGCTGCGCAAGCGGCACGGGACGACCCAGCAGGTATCCTTGCATCATCGCGCAGCCCTGCCGCACCAGCAAATCGCGTTGCTCGATCTCTTCCACACCCTCAGCGATCACGTCGATATCTAGGCCCTGTGCCAATTGCACCATTGCCGACACGATCGCGGCATCGCCCGTGTCCGTGCAGATGTCCTGCACGAAGCTGCGGTCGATCTTGATGCGGGTCAGCGGATACCGCTTGAGCATGCTGAGCGACGCAAACCCGGTGCCGAAATCGTCAAACGCGATGCCAACGCCACGCTGCTTCAACTTTTGCAGCGGCAGCAGCATGGTTTCGTCGTGCCGGAGGATGATGTCTTCCGTGATTTCCAGTTCCAGCGCCTGGGGCGGCAATCCGCTGCGTTCCAGCGCCGCCTCCACGTCGGCGGCCAGGTCACCGGTGCGGAACTGCGCCCCGAACAGGTTGACGCCGATGACGAGGTCGGGCCAGCGCCGTCGCAGCACGGCACCATCGGCACAGGCCCGTGTCAGGGTCCATGCGCCCACCGCCGGCGCCAGCTGGCTCGACTGGATGGATTGCAGGAACCGGCCGGGGGTCAGCAGCCCTTCGGTCGGGTGGTGCCAGCGCAGCAGCGCCTCCACCCCCCGCATCGTGTCGCCGGCGACATCGACCTGCGGCTGGTAGAACAATTCGAACTCGTCATGGTCGAGCGCGCGCCGCACCTCGCCCGCCAGCGCGAAGCGGCCGAGTGCCGCCTCCTTCAGGCGCGGGGTGAACATGCGGCGACAATCGCGGCCCTCGGCCTTCGCCTGGTACATCGCCAGATCCGCCGCGGACAGCAGCATCTCGGCCGTGTCGCCATGGTCAGGGTACAGGGCGATGCCGACGCTGGCGCTCACCTGGATCAACTGCTCTTCGACCCGGACCGGCTCGACCACCACGTCGATCAGGGCATCGGCGATCCGGCACGCTTCTTCCTCGGCGCGACATCCCGGCATCAGCACGGCGAACTCGTCTCCGCCCCACCGGGCAATCACGTCATTCTCGCGCAACTGGCGGCGCAGGCGCCTGGCGATGCGCTGCAGCACCGCATCCCCTGCGCCATGGCCCAGCGTGTCATTGACGTCCTTGAACCGGTCGAGGTCGATCATCAGGACGGCAGCGCCCTCCTCCGCCGCGATGCAGTCGCTGATGCGTTCAGTCAGCACGGTACGGTTGGCGAGGCCGGTCAGCCCGTCATGGTGCGCCAGCCTGAACAAGCGTTCCTCATTCTGTCGCCGTTCGGTGATGTTGCGGATGATCGCGCCATAATGCGCCAGCCCGTCATGCCGCCACATGGACAGCGACAGTTCGACAGGAAATTCCTGCTCCTGCTTGTTGGCGGCGGTCAGCTCCACGGTCTTGCCCACCAGCCGCGGCGCACCGCCACCCGTTACCCGGCGCATTCCGTCATTATGCCCGTCGCGCATCCTTTCCGGCACGATGATGTCGATGAACGATCCCACTGCCTCCTGTTCGGAAAAGCCGAACAGGGCTTCCGCCGACGCATTCCAGAAGGTGATCGCTCCAGTGTGATCGGTGCAGACGATCCCGTCAGGCGACGTGGCCGCGATATTCTCGAACCGCGACTGGCTGGCGGCGCGCGCAATGTCCAGGCGGCGCATTTCCAGTCGGTCCAGCACCACGGCGGCAAACGTCTTGAGGTCGTGCTGCTCCTGGGAGGACAGGCCGCTGCGCGGGCGATGATCAATGATGCACAATGTGCCGAGGGCATGGCCGTCCGGCGCACGCAGCGGCACGCCCGCGTAGAAGCGGATGAACGGAGCCGCGGTGACCAGCGGATTGTCCGCGAACCGGATGTCGAGCTGCGCGTCCGGGATGATCAGCATATCCTGGCAAGGCAACGACAGAGCATGGGCGCAGAAGGAGATGTCCCGCGCCGTTTCGCAGACGTCCACGCCGGTGTGCGCCCTGAAGATCTGCCGGCTGCGTTCCACGATCGACACCAGCACGATCGGCACGTCGAAGAACCGTTTGGCGAGCTGGACGATATCGTCCAGCTCCACCACCGGCTCATCGGATTGCAGGTCATACTGCGCGAGCGCGGCCAGCCGGGCATCCTCGTTGAACAGATGTGGAGCCGACTTCATCAGACCGTTTCTCTTGCCGCAAGCATGACAATGTGGTTGACACGCAACGATGTAGATCCCGTAAATGCACCGTCATCGATGCAGGGTTCGGGACGAATCCATCCCGCCGCGCGGCCAGCCGAGACAGACGTCGCCATGCGTCGCCGATTGTCCCGCCGGGAACGATCCGCCGTTCGCGACCACTATCAGAATAGCGGGTTTTCCCGTGGTCGACGCAATGTCTTAGCCACGCTCGACGGGCCGGGACGGATCGCTGATCCATTCACTCCACGAGCCGGGATACAGACGCGCGCCCCGCAATCCCGCAAGCTCCATCGCCAGCAGGTTATGCGCCGCGGTTACCCCTGATCCGCATTGATGCACGATCGTGTGCGGCTCGTCGCTTCCAGCCAGCGCCCGCCATTCCGATGCCAGGGTCGAAGCCGCCTTGAAGTGACCATCTTCCCGCAGATTGTCGCGGAAGAACCGGTTGCGCGCGCCCGGAATATGTCCCGCCACGGGGTCGAGCGGATCGGGCTCCCCCCGGAAGCGATGCGGCGCACGCGCGTCCACGACCGAGAGGCGCTCCCCTTCCCGCAAGATATCGGCAGCGGTCGCCGTCGGCATCGCGGCGGCCTGCGACGCCTGGAAGTCGCCATGCGTCGGGTCGGGACAAAGGCTGGCGAGCGGCAACCCCGCCGCTTCCCACGCCTGCAGCCCGCCATCCAGCACCGCCACTGCATCATGCCCCAGCCAGCGCAGCAGCCACCACAAGCGCGCCGCATAGATGCCGCCGGACGCGTCATAGGCGACCACCTGTTGCCCCTTGTTCAACCCGCACGCGCGCAAGGTCCGCGCCAGCGCGTCGCGGTCGGGCAAGGGATGACGTCCGTTGCTGCCCGTCGGCCGGGCGGAGAGATCGTCGTCCAGGTTGAGGTAATGCGCGTCGGCAATATGCCCTGCCGCGTAAAGGGCGCAGCCGGCAGTGGAGTCGGCCAGGTCGAAACGGCAGTCGAACAGCGTCACCCTGCCGTCACGCAGCAGCGCCTCCAGCCCGGACACGTCGATCAAGGTGGTGAACATGGGCCTCCCCGTCGGTCAGACGCCGACCAGCTCGCGTCCGATCAGCATGCGCCTGATCTCGTTGGTGCCGGCCCCGATGTCCAGCAGCTTGGCGTCGCGAAGATAGCGTTCCACCGGCCAATCCTTGGTATAGCCTGCCCCGCCCAGCGCCTGGATCGCCTCGTTCGCGACCTTTACCGCATTTTCGCTGGCATAAAGGATTGCTCCGGCCGCGTCGAAGCGCGTCGTCCGGCCGGCGTCGCAGGCGCGGGCGACGGCGTAGGAATAGGCACGAGCCGAGTTCAGCGCGACATACATGTCCGCCACCTTGGCCTGCACCAGCTGAAAGCTGCCGATCGGCTTCCCGAACTGCTTGCGCTCGCGAAGATAGGGCAGCACCGTGTCGAGACAGGCCTGCATGATGCCCAATTGCACGCCCGACAGCACCACCCGTTCATAATCCAGCCCCGACATCAGCACCTTTACGCCATCGTCGAGCAGTCCGAGGATGTTTTCATCAGGCACTACGCAATCGGTGAAGACCAATTCCGCCGTGGGCGAGCCGCGCATCCCCATCTTGTCGATCTTCTGGCCGATGGCGAAACCGGGCATCCCCGCTTCCACCAGAAAGGCGGTAATCCCCCTGGACCCCGCGTCGGGCGTGGTCCGGGCATAAACCAGCAACGTGTCGGCATAGGCCGCGTTGGTGATCCAGAACTTGGTGCCGTTCAGGCGATAGCCGCCATCGACCCGCTCCGCGCGCAGCGTCATCGCCACCACGTCGGACCCCGCGCTGACTTCGGACATCGCCAGACTGCCGATATGTTCGCCCGACACCAGTTTGGGCAGGTAACGCGCCTTCTGCTCGGCCGTGCCCCAGCGATGGACCTGGTTCACGCACAAGTTGGAATGCGCGCCATAGGACAGGCCGATCGAGGCGGAGGCGCGCGCCACCTCCTCGCACGCCACCACATGTTCGAGGTAGCCGAGGCCGAGCCCGCCATAATCTTCCGCAACCGTGATGCCGTGCAGGCCGAGCGCGCCCATAGCCGGCCACAATTCACGCGGAAACCAATCCTCGGCATCGATCCGCGCGGCCAGTGGCGCGATCCGCTCCGCCGCGAAACGCCCGGTCGTCGCGCGGATGGTCTCCGCCATCTCGCCCAGTGCGAAGTCCAGAAGCTCGGCCATCACCCATCCTCGACATGATTGTATTTGCCACCGTTCATGCCGTGTTTCGCGGGTCAGCGCCATGGCGCGGCCCCGCCGAAGGAACACAAGGGCGGCAGCGGCTTTCCTCTCCGGAACAGGAGATCATGTGGACGCTGAGGTCATTATCGTAGGCGCGGGCGCGGCCGGCATCGCGGCGGCGCGCAGGCTGAAAGACCATGGGCGGCGCATCCTGTTGGTGGAGGCCCTGGGCCGTATCGGCGGCCGCGCGTGGACCGTCACACGGGAAGGACTGCCACTCGACATGGGGTGCGGCTGGCTCCACTCGGCGGAGCGCAATCCGCTGGTCGGCGTAGCGAAGGCACAGGGCGCCATCCTCGATCGGACACCGGCCGCCTGGGGCAACCAACTGCGCAACCTGGGCTTCAGTGTCGCCGAGCAGCGCGCCGCCCGGCGGGGCTATTCCGCGCTGCAGGAACAATTGGCCTCCGCACCGCCGGCCAGCGACTGCGCCGGTGACGCGATGGCGCGCGACCATGACTGGCGGGGTTATGCCGACATGCTGAGCGGCGCGCTCAACGGTGCGGAACTCGACCGCGTCTCCGCGCGCGACTTCGCTACCTATAACGAGGCCGCGACCGAGACAGACTGGCGCTTGCCCGCGGGCATGGGCACCATGATCGCCGGTTCGGCCGCCAACCTGCCGATCCGCATGGACACGCAGGTCGGCGCCATCGACACCAACGGCCGCACTGTAGCGGTCGAGACCTCGCGCGGTATGTTGCGATCCTCTGCCGTGATCGTGGCGGTGCCGACCGACGTGCTGGCACGCGGCGCAATTCGCTTCGGCCCCGGCATGACGGACCATTGCCACGCGGCAGCATGCCTGCCGCTCGGGCGGGTGGACAAACTGTTCCTGGGGATGGCCGATCCGGATGCCGTGCCACTGGAAACCCACCTGATCGGCAATCCGCATGATCCGCTCACCGGTAGCTATTACCTGCGTCCTTTCGGCCGACCCGTGATCGAATGCTTCTTCGGCGGCATCGCGGCCCGTGCCATGGAAGAAGCGGGCGACGAGGGACGGGTTGCGTTCGCCCGCGAGGAGCTAGGCAAGCTGCTCGGCGCACAGGCGGTGCGAGGCCTCAATGCGCTGGCGGGAAGCTGGTGGCACAGGGAGCCGAGCATCGGCGGGGCCTACAGCCATGCCCTGCCCGGCCATGCCGACAAGCGCGGCCTGCTGGCCACGCCACCATCCGACCGCCTGGCCTTTGCCGGAGAGGCCTGCTCCGTTCAGGATTACTCAACCGCGCATGGCGCATGGCAGTCCGGCATCGACGCCGCCAATTGGATCGAGGCTGCCCTGGCCCGCAACGCCGCATGACAGAAAGGCTGCATCCCGTGCGAAAGAGAACCATCCTCCGGGTGCTGCTGATCGCCGCCTTCACGGTCGCGGGGGTGGCGCATATCAAGCATCCCCAACCGTTCGTGAAGATCGTGCCCTGGTGGGTGCCCTTTCCCCGGCTGACCGTGGTGCTGACCGGCTGGTGCGAACTTGCCGGTGCCGCCGGGCTGATCACGCGGCATTACCGGCGTACCGCCGGCATGATGTTCGCGCTCTATTCGGTCTGCGTGTTTCCGGCCAACATCAAGCATGCGCTGGATTACGGGCATAGCGCCGGGCTGGGCCCGGGCTGGCTCTACCATGGCCCACGCCTGCTGTTTCAGCCGGTGATCGTCTGGTGGTCGGTCTATGCCGGCGGCCTGACCGACTGGCCGTTCACAAAGCGAAGCCAAGCTGTTCTGCCGTCGGTTCCGGCTGATCGCTCGACAGTGTCGAGAGGGTAAGGCCGAGCAGGCGCACCCCCTTCTCCATCGGGCACAGCGCATCCAGCAGCGCCAGCCCGGCCGCGCCGATGGTCGCCCGGTCCCCAACCGCATGGGACAGGCTGCGCGCCCGCGTGATCTGGTGGAAGTCGGCATATTTGACCTTCAGCGTCACTGTCTTGCCGAAGGCCCCGGCGCGCCCGATCCGCTCCATCAGCGCGTCGAGCACGGCCTCCAGCGCGGTCGCAAGCTCGTCCCGCGCCTGTATGTCGTGTGAGAAGGTCCGTTCCGCGCCCACCGACTTGCGGATGCGGTTGGCGCGCACCGGCCGGTCATCGATCCCCCGCGCCGCCTTGTAGAGATAACCTGCGAAACTGCCGAAATGCGCCTCCAGAAAGGGCAGGCTCTGCGCCTTCAGGTCCGCCCCGCTGACGATGCCCAGCAGCGCCATCTTCTCCGCCGTTTTCGGCCCCACGCCATGGAAGCGGGCAACCGGCAGGCTTTCCACGAAGTGCGGACCGCGCGCGGGGGTGATGACGCACAGCCCGTCGGGCTTGTTCTGGTCGGAAGCGAGCTTGGCGATGAACTTGTTGTATGACACGCCGGCGGATGCGGTCAGGCCGATTTTCGCCTTGATGCGGGCACGTATCTCCTCCGCGATCACGCGGGCGGACGTGGTTCCCGATACGTCCAGATACGCCTCGTCCAGCGACAAGGGTTCGATCAGGTCGGTATGTTCGGCAAAGATGGCGCGGATCTGCCGGCTGATGGCGGAATAGACGTCGAAGCGCGGCTTGACGAAGATCAGGTCGGGACAGCGCCGCCGCGCGGTTGCCGAGGCCATCGCCGATCGCACGCCATAACGCCGCGCCTCGTAACTCGCCGCCGCGACCACGCCCCGTTCCCGCGAGCCGCCGACCGCGACCGGCTTGCCGCGCAAGGCCGGATCGTCGCGCTGCTCCACCGACGCATAAAAGGCGTCCATGTCGACATGGATGATCTTGCGGACAGGATCGCCCCCGCCGCCGCTAACCGCATCGTCCATGCGATACGTTTAGCGGGGCGGGGGCAAAAGGGGAACAATTCTGTTGGTCAGGAACCTCGGGGGCTATATCGTTTTCCCTGGGCTCCGCTCACGCGCGGTCGCTAGATCAGCGCGGCGGAACCCCGCCCGGCGTCGCCGTCGTGCCCGTGCCCGTGCCCATGGTCGCGCGCGGCGATCCGCCGTTGCGCGACCGGGTCGTGTCGCGCGAGCGGCGCGAGCTGCCGGTGGTTGCGCCGGTCGTGCTGCCCGTATCGGTGCTCATGCCGCTGCCGGTGGAGGAACTGCTCATTCCAGTGCCGGTCGTCGAACCGGTCGAGCCCACGCTGGTGCCCGTGTCGCCCGGCATCGTGCTGGTGGGGCTACCCACGTTGGGACCCGTGCCGACCGGCGACCCGGCATCCGTGCCGACACCCACGCCCGTGCCCATCGTAGTGGACGACGATCCGGGTGCGGTGACCGACCCTCCCGTCGTGCCGCCCATGGTCCCGCCGGCGGTGCCGCCGGTCGTCTGGGCCATGGCCGGCAATGCAATAGCTGCTGCCGCAATCATCATCAGGTTACGCATCGTCTCTCTCCTGTAAAACTTGAGGGAAGAACGGCTTAACTCTGATTTTGTGCCCTCTCAGGCCAATCTTTCCGGCACTTCTCCTGCTTCCTGCAGCAAGGTTTCACGGGAGGCCACCGCCTCCCATGGGAAAATAAACCAATGTTTATTTGTGGCGCGATCGATCGTGCGGGCGCGATAGTCCACCCGTGCACGCGAGCGAACATTGTCGATCAGCACGGCGACCCGTACCCCGTCCGGTTTGCCGCCATGCGCCGCGATGGTCGCGCGGATCGCCTCGATCGTGCCCCTGCTGTCGTTGATGTCGTCCACCAGCAGGATGCGCCGCCCTGCCCTGGTCACGCCGGCCAGCTTCGCCAGCAGTTCGTCGGCAAAGCCCGGAATGCCCGAGCTATAGTCGATCGTCAGCAGGCCAATGCCGGTGCGGTGCGACAGGTAGGCACCCGGCACCAGGCCCCCGCGGCCGACGCCGACGATATGGTCGGGCCGCCATCCGCCCGCGTCCAGCGCCTCCGCCACAGCATGCACGTCAGCCAGGAACGCCTCGTGGCTTATCGGCGCGAACTCAGGGCCGGTCATGCCGCCTCCGCATACAGATCCAACGCCGCCAGGTGTCGCGTCACCGCCGCATCGTCCAGAAAGGAGCCCAGGAAACTGTTGCGCGCCAGCGTGACGATCTGCTCGCGCGAGACGAACGGCGCGATCGCCCGGTAATTGTCCGCGACATAGCCGCCGAAATAGGCCGGATCGTCCGAATTGATCGTCGCCCGCAGGCCGCTCTTCAACATCGCCGGGATGGGATGCTCGGCCGCGTCCCGCACCACGCACAGCTTCAGGTTGGACAGCGGGCAGACGGTCAGCGCCATGCCGCTGCGCGCCAGCCGGGTGACCAGCGCGTCATCCTCCATCGCGCGATTGCCATGGTCCAGCCGGTCCACGCCCAGCAGGTCCAGCGCCTCCAGCACATAGGCTGCCGGCCCTTCCTCCCCGGCATGGGCCACCCGCTTCAGCCCATGGGTGGCGGCGGCGGCAAAGACGCGCGCGAACTTTTCCGGCGGATGGCCGACCTCCGAACTGTCCAGGCCGACGCCCGCGATCCGGTCGAGCCACGGCTCGGCCGCCTGCAACGTCGCAAAGGCGGCCGCTTCGTCCAGGTGGCGGAGGAAGCACAGGATCAGCTTGGACGACATGCCATGCCGCGCCTCCGCTTCCGCCATCCCTGCCAGCAGGCCGTCGGCCACCACCTGAAACGGGATGCCACGATCGGTATGGGTCTGCGGATCGAAGAAGATTTCGGCGTGGACCACGCCATCGGCATGCGCGCGAGCAAAATATGCGAGCGCCAGGTCGCGAAAATCGTCCTCCGTGCGCAACACGTCGGCGCCCCGATAGTAGATATCCAGAAAGTCCTGGAGGCGAGTGAAATTGTACGCACCGCGCAGCTCCTCGACCGAGGAAAAGGGGATCTGGATGCGGTTACGCCGGGCGAAGTCGAACATCTGCTCCGGTTCGAGGCTGCCCTCGATGTGGAGATGGAGTTCCGCCTTGGGCAGGCCGGTGATGAACGTGTCGAGATCGGTCATGATGTTGGGTTCCGGGCGTTGGTGCCCCCAATCTAGCGTTCCCCGCGCCCGGCGGAAGGGGGCGTGTCTGCTCGCGGCCGCGGCATTGCTTGTCGGGGCCCGCGCCAAGCCGGTACGCGAGGGCGAACTGGTCCTGCCCGCCGCCGATCCGGTGATCGCCGCCACCATAGCCGGCGTCCCCGTCCGCCTGCGGGTGGACCTCGACCGGCGGACCAGCGTGGAACTCAACCCGGACGTGGCAGCCCGACTGCCGCTCGCCTGGGAACAGGATATCGCGATCGAGGTGGGCCGCGTCAGCCTGGACGGCCGCATCGCCATCGCACCGCTGACGGTCGCCGGGCGCACCCTGCCGATCCCCGTGGCAAGCTATGACCGTCCCTGCTGCGACGGCGTGGATGGGGCGATCGGGGCCGACCTGCTGCCGTATGCGCGGGTGCGCTGGGTCCGTCGCGACGCGCCCGCGAACCAGGCCGTTCGTTCCCTGTCGCTGGAGCAAAGCGGGCTGTTCGGCCTGTCCAGCCCGGTGGACGGACTGGCGCTGCGCTTCGCCTCGGCCCAGACGGAGACCACCGCAACCGCTGCCGCCGGCGCGACCCTGGCGCACGATCACGGCGGAGGCTGGCATGGACCGCCGCGCACGATCCGTGCCGCCTTTGGCGTGTCCCGTCCGGTGCGGCAACTCGACTTCGCCCGACCCGCGTCTCTGGCGGGCTTCCGGTTCGACCATCTGCTGGTCCGCATTTCCGACTTTGCCGGCGACCGGCGGCTCCCGGACGACCCCGCCGGCCGCGACGAGATCGTGGTCAGCCATGCGCTCCGCCGTCAGCGACCTTGGGCGGCAGTGACGCTCGGCGCCGATCGGCTCGATCTGTGTGCCGAAATCACGTATGTCGCCGAGCCGCGCAGCCTGATCCTCCATTGTGCATTCGATCGGCCGTGACCCGACCGCCCCTGTATCCGCTGCTGCTCGCCCTGCTGCTGACCGGCGCCGCGCCTGCCGCCGCGCCCGTCTATGATGCCGCGCTGGAAGGCCGGGTGTTCGACCGTGCCTGGTCGCTGGTGCGCGACAAATATTGGAACCGGGCCGAAACCGGGCAGGCGTGGGACGCCGCCCGCGCGACATTCCGTTCGCGTGCGGTGGCGGCGCCGGACCGCCGTGCGTTCTACACGATCCTGGGCGAGATGCTGGCCACCCTGGATGACAGCCACGTCTACGCGATCGATCCGATCCAGCTGGCGATCGGCGCGGCCCGCGACGATGGCGAGGACGCACAGGGCTTCGGATTCACCATGCTACCCAACGATGATGGAGAATGGCGGGTGATGCGGGTCCAGCCCGGTTCCGCCGCCGCCACGGCCGGGGTCCAGATCGGCTGGATCGTTTCGCAGGTGAACGGGGGCGAGGTCGACATCGACTATCAGCCAAAGGCCGGAGAGGCGGCGCGCTTCGTGTTCCGGGACGAGTTCGGCGCCGATCACCGCCTGACCCTTCCCGCCACGCTGGAGCAGCCGGAGGCGTCGCGCCGGGCCGAGCTGTTGCCCGGCAACATCCTGCTGGTGGGGCTGAACGGGTTCGATAGCGGCGAC
Source organism: uncultured Sphingomonas sp. (assembly GCF_934560975.1). Classification (GTDB taxonomy): domain Bacteria; phylum Pseudomonadota; class Alphaproteobacteria; order Sphingomonadales; family Sphingomonadaceae; genus Sphingomonas_I. The sequence goes on from NZ_CAKTFO010000002.1 coordinate 213,300, forward strand.
GATCGCTGGATCGCACGCGAGATTGCGCGGGCCCAGCCACAAGGCCTGATCCTCGACTTGCGTGACAATGGCGGCGGCGAGGCTGGCGTGATCGCGCGGGTCGCCGGCCTGTTCTTCAGCGAGAACCGCCCGCTGGTGCAACGGATCGGCAGGACCACATCGATCCAGAAGACGAGCGGCGCGGGTGCGGATGCCTATCGCGGTCCCCTGGCGGTGCTGGTCGGCAACGGCAGCGCGAGCGGGGCGGAGGCGGTTGCCGCGCTGATCGGGGAAAGCGGACGCGGGATCACCGTGGGCGAACGTACCGCCGGCGCGCTGACCGGTGCCGCTTATTACCGCCTGCCCGATAGCGGCCAGCTGACCGTGGCCGAATTCGACATCCGCACCCCGGCGGGGCATCGCCTGGAGGGCGTGGGCCTCCGCCCGCTGGCGGAGGTCCGCCCGACCCTGGCGGAGCAGCGTGCCGGCAAGGACGTCGTGCTGGATCGGGCGCGGGCGCTGCTTACGAAGCCGGCCAGCTCCCGCCGATCGCCTGGATCAAATTGACCGCCGACACCTGACGATCCACCAGCGCCTGCACCTCCGCCTCCCGTGCGGTCAGCGCGGTGGTCTGCGCCACGATCACGTCGGAATAGGCGATCTGCCCCGCCAGATACTGGTTCTGGGTCAAGGCTTCCACCCGGTTGGCGGATGCGGCTGCGCTCGCCCGCTGCGTCTCGACATAGGCCAGGATGCGGTTTGCGGCGAGCGCATCCTCCACCTGCTGGAACGCCGTCAGGGCGGTCTGGCGATAATTGGCGGCCGTCTGGGCGTACGCCGCCCGCGCCTGCTCCACCCGGGCCGAGCGGGCGCCGAAATCCAGCAGGGTCAACGCGCCCGACAGCCCGAGCGACCAGATGCTGCTGGAGGCCGTGAACAGGTCCCCCAGGCGGCCGGTCTGCGTGCCGATGTCGCCCGACAGGCCGAAGACGGGAAAGAAGGCGGCGCGCTCGATCCCGATCGCGGCATTGGCCGCCGCCACCCGGCGCTCCGCCGCCGCGACGTCCGGTCGCCGCTCCAGCACGGCGGACGGCAGGGTCGGCGGCACGTCGGGGATGCTCTTGGGCGCCTGCGCAACCTCCGGCAGCGTGAAAATGGACGGGCTTTCGCCCACCAGCACCGCAATCGCATGTTCCAGCACCGCGCGCTGCCGCACCAGGTCGGCGGCGTTGGCCCGCGCGCTGTCCAGCTGGCTTTGCGCCTGCAACACGTCGACCCGCGCGATCACGCCCTGATTGTAGCGGTTGGTGGTGATGGTGAGCGCGCGCTGATACGCCTTCACCGTGGTATCCAGAATCGCCTTGCGCAGCTCGATCCCGCGCAGCTGGACATAATTGAGCGCCAATTCGCCCTGCGCCGCCAGGGTGACGTTGGCGAGGTCGGCCTGGCTCGCCTGCGCCAGTGCTCCCTGCTGGCTGACGGCGTTGCGCAGCCGGCCGAACAGGTCCGGCTCCCACGTCGCGCCGATGGATGCGGAATAGCGCCGGCTGCCGCTGCTGACGTTCACCGTATTGCCGCCGATAATGGTCGGCCGTCCGGCCCCGAACGATCCGGCGCGCGTCGCCCCGGTGGACAGGTCGATCACCGGGAACAGGGATGCCCGCACCTCCCGCACCGCTGCCCGCGCTTGGTCATAGGCGGCGACGGCGGCGGCCACGTCTTGGTTGGCGTTCACCACCCGGCCTTCCAGGTCGTTCAGCACGGGATCGCCGAACAACAGCCACCATTGCCCTTTCGCCACTGCATCGGCCGGCGCCGCGCCGCGCCAGCCCGGGGCCTCCTTGAAGCTGGGAGGGATCGTGGCGGAGGGCCGCTGGTAACGCGGCGCCAGGTTGCAGGCGGACAGCGCCAGCAGCGCCGTGACGGCGATGGCGGGCGACGGAGAACGGATCATGCGGCAGGAACCCCTTGGGGCGGAGGGACGGCGGCGGCCCCGCGCGAACGGGTGCGACGAAAGCGATCCAGCGCCAGATAGACGACCGGCGTGGTCAGCAAGGTGATGAACTGGCTGGCGATCAGCCCGCCCATGATGGCGATGCCCAGCGGCCGGCGCAGCTCCGCCCCCTCGCCGAAGCCGATCGCCAGCGGCAGCGCGCCGAACGCGGCCGCCAGCGTGGTCATCAGGATCGGGCGGAACCGCAGCAGCGACGCTTCGCGGATTGCGGCCACCGGCGACAGCCCGCGCGACCGTTCCGCATCCAGCGCGAAATCGATGATCAGAATCGCATTCTTCTTCACGATGCCGATCAGCAGGATCAGGCCGATCAGCGCGATCAGGTCGAACTGCGATCCCGTCAGCATCAGCGCCAGCACCGCGCCCAGCCCCGCCGATGGCAAAGTCGACAAGACGGTCAGCGGATGGATCGCGCTTTCGTACAATATGCCGAGCACGATGTAGATCACCACGATCGCGGACAGGATCAGGATCGGGTTGGACTGGCTGGACTTCTGGAACACCAGGGCGGTTCCGGCCACGCTTCCCCGAACCTGCACGGGAAGGTTCAGGCTCTGCTCGACCTGCCGGATGCGCGCGATGGCCTGGCCCAGCGAGAACCCGGGCGCTGGCGAAAAGCTGATGGTGGTGGATGGCGCAGCGTCGGTATGCTCCACCTCCGATGCGGTCGAGCGGACAGACCAGTGCGCGACGGCCGACAGCGGGATCATGTTGGCCGGCGTCATGTTCACCGCCGCCCCGCCCGCGCCATCGCGCGCCTGGCCGGTTGACGATGTCGGCGTCGATCCTCCGACCGCCGAAGCCGAACCGACCGTCCGCAGCCCGTTGGCGCTGGCACCCGAAGACTGCCCGCTCACCGCTCCCGTCCCTGCACCGGTGCCGGTGCCCGCAGCCGCGCCGGTCGGCCCGGTGGCGGCGTTGGCGTTGGTGACCGGGGCGGTGGCGCCCGTGGCCGTCTGGGCCGCGCGTGCCGGCACGTAGACATTGTCCAGCGCGGCGGGCGATCCGGTGAAGCGCGGCGCCACGCCCATCACCACATAATATTGGTTGAGGCCGCTATAGATGGTCGCCACCTGCCGCTGACCGAAGGCGTCGTACAGCGTGTTGGTGATGGCGGAGATCGGAACGCCCAGCCGGGTCGCGGCATCCTTGTCGATGTCGACGAACACCTCCGCGCCGCCCTGGTCGCTGTCGACGTCGACCTCCGCAATCTCCGGCACATGCTTCAACGCCTCGCCCAGACGCGGTGCGGCCTTCAACAGCACGCCGGGATCGTCGGCCTTCAGCTCATATTGGTAGCTCAAATTGCCGCCACGCCCGCCGACCCGCATGTCCTGCACCGGCATCAGGTAAGCGGTGACGCCGGTGACCTGCGCCAGTTTGGGGCGCAACCGCTCGATCACCTTCTGCACGGGATCGCGCTGGCGCTGCGGCTTCAGGGTGGAGAACAGAAAGCCGCCGCCCGCCCGCGATCCGCCGGTGAACGCCACCACCGTGTTGATCGCCGGGTCCGCCTTGATGATCCCCACGATCCGGGTGAGCTTGACCTGCATGTCCTGGAACGAGATGCTCTCGTCCGCGCGCAACCCGCCCATCAGCGATCCCGTATCCTGTTCGGGAAAGAAGCCCGACGGTATCCGCGTCATCAGGAATATGTTGAGCAGCACGGCCGCGATCAGCAGCATCAGGGTCGCGCCGCGGTTGGCGAGCGCCCAGTCCAGCCGCCGGGCGTAGAAGGCCTGGAGCCGGTCGAACTGCCGCTCGGAAAAATCCGCAAAGCGGCTCGGCTTTACGTCCTGCGGCCGGCGCAGGATCAGGGACGCGAGCATGGGCGTGGTGGTCAACGAGATCACCAGGCTGATCAGAACCGCCACCGTCATGGTGACGGCGAATTCGTTGAACAGCCGCCCGACGATGCCCTGCATGAACAGCAAGGGTATGAACACCGCCACCAGGCTGATCGAGATGGACAGCACGGTGAAGCCGACCTCACGCGCCCCGCGCAGCGCCGCCTCCAGCGGGCGCGTTCCCTCCTCCACGTGGCGGGAAATATTCTCCAGCACCACGATCGCATCGTCCACCACGAAGCCGGTCGCCACCGTCAGCGCCATCAGCGACAGATTGTTGAGGCTGAAACCCAGCAGGTACATCACCCCGATCGTGCCCGACAGCGACACGATCACCGCCACGGCCGGGACGATCGTCGCCCGCAGCGAACGGAGAAAGATCGACACCACGATCACCACCAGGATCGTGGCGATCACCAGCGTCACCTCCACCTCGCGCAGGGACGCGCGGATGGTGGTGGTGCGGTCAGACGCCACATGCATCTTGATGTCGGCGGGGATCACCGCCTGGAGGCCGGGCAGCTGCGCCTTTACAGCATCCACGGTGGCGATGATGTTGGCACCCGGCTGGCGGCTGATGACGATGGTGACGGCGCGCTTGCCGTTGAACAGCCCCATCGTCCGCACGTCCTGCGGGCCGTCATAGACCTGGGCCACGTCCTGCAAGCGCACTGCCACGCCGCTGCGCCAGGCGATGACGATGCCGCTATAATCCCTGGCGTGCAGGCCCGGCACGTCGCCATAGATCTGCCACGCGGTGCTCGGGCCGTCGATCACGCCGCGCGGCCGGTTGGCGCTGGTCGCGGTGACGGCGGTGCGCACATCCTCCAGCGGGATGCCGTAGCGCGACAAGGCCAGCGGGTTGAGGTCGATCCGCACCGCCGGCAGCGCCGCCCCGCCAAGCTCCACGTCGCCGACACCCGGCACCTGCAACAGCCGCTGCTGCACGACGTTGGACACCGTGTTGTAGATTTCGGACGGCGTGCGCGTATCGCTGGTCAGCGCGATGATCATGATCGGCGCGTCGGCCGGGTTGATCTTGCGATAGCTGGGATTGGTGCGCAGCGTCGCGGGCAGGTCGGCGCGGGCCGCGTTGATCGCCGCCTGCACGTCGCGGGCCGCGCCGTCGATGTTGCGCGACAGGTCGAACTGCGCCGTGACCCGCACCGATCCCACCCCGGAGCTTGAGGTCAGCTCGGTCACGCCGGCGATGGTCGCCATCCGCTTTTCCAGCGGGGAGGCGACGCTGGTCGCCATGGTGGTGGGGCTCGCTCCGGGAAGGTTCGCCTGCACGCTGATGGTCGGGAAATCGACCTGCGGCAGCGGCGCGATCGGCATTCCGAAAAAGGCGGCGATCCCCGCCAGCAGCAATCCCACCGTCAGCAGCAGGGTTCCGATCGGCCGCCGGATGAACGGCGCGGACAGGTTCACGCGGCCGGCTCCGCCGATCCGCACCGCGCGGCGGCGCCCTGCCCGGCGACGGAGAAATGCGCGCCGATCACGCCCGCTCCTCCAGCGGCAGCAGGGGCTCGGCCTCACGCATGTGCCGCACGCGGGCGGACACCCGCTCGAACGCCAGGAAGATGACGGGCGTGGTGAACAGGGTCAGCGCCTGGCTGACGATCAACCCGCCCGCGATCGCCAGGCCGAGCGGCTGCCGCAGCTCCGATCCCATTCCCGACCCGAAGATCATCGGCAAGGCCGCGAACAAGGCGGCAAAGGTCGTCATCATGATCGGCCGGAACCGCAGATGCGCCGCCTGGCGGATCGCGCTGTCGGGATCCTTGCCCTCGCTCCTTTGTGCGTCGATGGCGAAGTCGATCATCATGATCGCGTTCTTCTTCACGATCCCGATCAGCAGCACGATGCCGATGATACCGATCACGCCCAGGTCATTGCCCGTGATCCACAGCGCCAGCAGCGCCCCCACGCCCGCCGATGGCAAGGTGGACAGGATCGTGACCGGATGGACGAAGCTTTCGTACAGCACGCCCAGCACGATGTAGACCACGACGATCGCCGCCAGGATCAGCCAGACCTCGTTGGCCAGGCTGGCGCGAAAGGCATTGGCCGCGCCCAGGAAGTTGGTCGTGATCGCCTCCGGAACGCCGATCCGCCGTTCCGCCGCGTTGATCGCATCCACCGCCCCGCCCAGCGACTGGCCGCGCGGCAGGTCGAACCCGATCGTGGCGGCCGGGAATTGCGACGCGCGGGTGACCTGCAACGGCGCGTCGCCTTCCACAAAGGTCGCCACCGTGGACAAGGGCACTGACGTTCCGCCCGCCGTCTGGACGTAAAGTTGCTGCAACGCCTGCGGGCTGGTCAGCAGCCCCGGCTGGCTTTCCAGGATCACGCGATACTGGGTCGTCTGGGTGAAGATGGTCGAGATGATGCGCTGCCCGAACGCATTGTAGAGCGCGCTGTCGATCGCGGCCGCGCTGATCCCCAGCCGGGCCGCCACGTCGCGGTTGATATGCACGGTGACCGCGCGTCCCCGGTTCTGCACGTCGGAAATGGGGTGGCTGACCTGCGAAAGCGACCGCATCTCGGCCAGCAACAGCTCGGCCCAATGCTCCACCTCCGCCTGGTCGGCTCCCTGTAAGGCGAAGCGATATTGGGTCGCTCCTCCCTCGGCATCCACCGTCAGGTCCTGCACGGGCCTGATGTAGAGCGTGAGGCCGGCCACCTCCCGCGCGCGATCCTGCAAACGGCGGATCAAGGCGGCCTGGCTCCCCTCGCGATCCTCCTTGGTCTTCAGGTTGACCAGCATCCGGCCCTGGTTCAGCGCCGGATTCTGCCCGTCCACACCGACATTGGAGCTGAGGCTCTCCACATCCGGATCGGCCAGCAGCACGTCGGCCACCCGCTGCTGAAGCGCCGTCATCCGGCCGAACGACACGCCCTGCCCCGCCACGGTCACCACCTGGAGCTGGCCGGTATCCTGCTCCGGGAACAGGCCCTTGGGTATGGCGACGAACATCACGGCGGTCAGCACGACGCTGCCCAGGAAAACCATCATCGCCAGCCCCTGACGCAGCAGCACCCAATCGAGCCAGCGCGAGTAATGATGCGACAGCCGGTCGAACCACGCCATGGTCGCGGCGACGAAGCGCGGCGTGTGCATCTCGTGCTCCGGCCGGAGCCAGCGGGCGGACAGCATCGGCACCAGCGTCAGCGCAACCACCGCCGAGATCAGGATGGTCACCGCCAGCGTGACCGCGAACTCGCGAAACAGCCGTCCGACAACGTCGCCCATGAACAGCAACGGGATCAGCACCGCGACCAGGCTGACCGTCAGCGAGATGATGGTGAAGCCGATCTCGCGACTGCCGCGCAGTGCCGCCGCCAGTGGGCTCGCGCCCTCCTCGATATGGCGTGCGATATTCTCCGTCACCACGATCGCATCGTCGACCACGAAGCCCGAGGCGATGGTCAGCGCCATCAACGTCAGGTTGTTGAGGCTGAACCCCAGCAGGTGCATCACCGCAAAGGTGCCGACGATCGACAGCGGTACGGCCAGGCTGGCAATCACCGTCGCCTGAAACGAGCCCAGGAACAGGAAGATGGCGAGCGTCACCAGGATGATGGCGAACACCAGCTCCAGCTGAACGTCGTGGACGGAGGTGCGGATGCCCACCGTCCGATCGGTCAGCAGCGTCACATGCACGTCCGCCGGCAGTGCATCCTCAAGGTCGGGCAAAGCCGCCTTGATCGCATCCACCGTGCCGATCACGTTCGCCCCGGGCTGGCGCTGAACGTCCAGCACGATCGCAGGCGTCTTGTTCATCCACGCGCCCAACCGCACATTTTCGGAGCTGTCGACCACCTGGGCCACGTCCGCCAGGCGCACCGGCGCGTCGCCCTGATAGGCGATGATGAGCGAGCGATACTCTTCGGCGCTGGCCAGCTGGTCGTTGGACTCGATCGACCAGCTTCGCGTCGGTCCGTCGAAACTGCCCTTGGCGCCGTTGACGTTGGCGGACGAGATGGCGCTGCGCAGTTGATCCAGCGAGAGGTTATGGGCGGCCAGCGCCTGCACATTGGCCTGGATGCGCACCGCCGGCCGCTGCCCGCCCGACAGCGACACCAGGCCGACACCGGAAATCTGCGCGATCTTGTTGGAAACGCGCTGCTCCACCATGTTCTGCACTTCGGCCAGCGTCCGCGTCGGCGACGTGACGCCCAGGCTCAGGATCGGCGCGTCGGCCGGGTTGACCTTGGCGTAGATCGGCGGCGCCGGCAGGTCCGACGGCAGCAGCGTGTTGGCGGCATTGATCGCGGCCTGCACCTCCTGCTCCGCCACGTCGAGCGGCAGATCGAGGTTGAACTGGAGCGTGATAACCGATGCCCCCGCGCTGGACACGGACGACATCCGGCCGAGCCCCGCCATCTGCCCGAACTGCCGCTCCAGCGGTGCCGTCACCGTCAGGTTCATCACGTCCGGGCTTGCGCCGGGGTACAAGGTGCGGACCTGGATGGTGGGGTAATCCACCTGCGGCAGGGCGGCGAGCGGCAGGAAGCGGTAGCCGACCAGGCCGGCCAGCAGGATGGCGAGCATGAACAGGGTCGTCGCCACCGGCCGCATGATGAAGGGGCGGGACGGGTTCACCCCCTCCGGCCCCAGCACCTCCTGCTCGGCGCCGAGGCTGGTGCCGCCGCTGCTGGTGCGGACCTCGCTCACCGGCCGGACGCGCCGCCCGTTTGCCGCCCCTGTCCGGCGCCCCGTTCGCGCGGCGCCTCTTCATCCCCGCCGAACAGCCGGGCGAAGAAGCCTTTGCGTTGCCGCTCCGGCATGGTCGGGCGATCGCCCGGCAGCATCACCGACGCCCCATCCTCCAGGGAATCGGCTCCTTCGGTGATCACCGTCTGCCCGGCCCGCACGCCCGCCAGGATCGCGGCGCGGGTGCCAGCCGACGGCCCTGTCGTCACCACCTGCTGCTTCACCGTGCGATCGGGCCGCAGCAGGAACACGAAGTCGCCCTGCGTCCCATGGCGCACCGCCGCCACCGGCACGGTGGGCGTGCCGCGCAGCGTGTCCACCAGCAACGCGACGTTCACGAACTGGTTGGGGAACAGGTGTCCGTCGGGATTGGGGAAGCGCGCCTTTGCCCGCACGGTCCCGGTCGCCGCATCGATCTGGTTGTCGAAGGTCAGGAAGCGCCCGCGCGCGATCACCTGCGACCCTGCCTGGTCGGTCAGGGTGACCGGCAGGTCGCCGCCAGCCCGCCGCTTGCTCAATATGCCCGGCAGATTGCCCTGCGGCACGGCGAAGCTCACATCGATCGGCGTGGTCTGGGTGATCACCGCGATCCCGTTGGCGTCGCCCGGCGTGACATAATTGCCGACATCCGCCTGGCGCAGGCCGACCCGGCCCGACACAGGCGCCGTGATCGAGGTATATTGCAGATTGAGGCGCGCCGCACCCACCGCCGCGCGGTCGGCGCCGACCGTGCCTTCCACCTGCTTCACCGTCGCCGCCTGCGTATCCACCTGCTGGCGGGCGATCGAATCCTGCTGCAACAAGGTGCGGTAACGCTGGAGGTCGGCGCGGGCCAGCGTCAGCTGCGCCTGGTCGCGGGTCAGATTGGCTTCCGCCTGGGACAGCGCAAGCTGATAGGGCCGCGGATCGATCTGGGCCAGCAATTGCCCCTTGGAGACGACCTGCCCCTCGGTGAAGTTGATGGTGAAGATGTTGCCCGAAAGCTGCGGCCGGACGGTGGCCGCGACGATCGGCTGCACCGTCCCGATCGCCTGCAGCGATTGCGGCACGTCCGCCGCCGTGACCTTTGCGGTGCCCACGGTCGTCGGGGGTCGCTGCCGCCCCCCGCGACCTCCCCGCCCCTCGCCATCACCGCCACGGGTCAGCGCCCAAGCAAGCAGCCCGACGACGACGAGGATCACGAGGGTAATCACGGCATTGCGGCGACTGCGCGGCGAGCGTTCCACCGGCTCCACCGCCGTCCGATTCTCTTCGTTCATCGCAAGCCCTTGCAGGAGAGTTGCCGGCGGAAACAACCCCGACCTTGCGGGAGCCGATGGGCGGCTCCCCCTCGCCGTAGGCTGGCGCGCTTGCAATCTCACAATCGATCTGAACCGGCCGTGAAGAACAGGATTTTAACGGCAGCTGTCAAACAGATACGCCGATGCGTGTATGAAATACGCAGGATTTCCCGTGCCGTCGAAGGTTTACCTCACGACGCGACCCGAAGGGCCGCACCAACCCAGACGTCCACCGCCCGAGACCCATGACGATCCCGGCGTGCCCCGGTTACTCCGCCGCTTCCGCGCGCGTGGACGGCAATAGCGGATCGCTGCCCGTGCCATAGCGCGCGAGCGCCTCGACCGGAGCCACGTCCTCGATCTCGCGTCCGCCCGTGTCGATGTTGAGGTCCCGGAACTTGCGCGCGGAGACGAGCGCCCGGCTTTCGAAGCTGCTGACGAACGCATTGTAATTGTTCACCGCGCTGGTCAGTCCGCCGCCCACTTTGCGCAGGTCGCCCGCCGCCTTGGCCAAGCGGTCGTGCAGCTCCTTGCCCAGGTCGGCGATGCGGCGGGCATCGCTCGCCAGCCGCTCCTGCCGCCACACCGCAGCCACCGTTCGCGCGATCGCGATCAGGTTGGTCGGCGTCGCCAGCAATACGCGCCGTTCGAACGCATAATCCCACAGCTGCGGATCATGGTCGAGCGCGGCCGACAGGAAATGCTCGCCCGGCACGAACATCACCACATAGTCGGCCGTGTCGGCAAACCGCGTCTGATATGCCTTGGAGCCCAATGTGTTGACGTGCGCCTTCATCGCGGAGGCATGAGAGGTCAGGTGGATCGCCCGCTCCGCCTCGTCCACCGCGGCGAACGCGTCCTGGAAGGCGTTGAGCGACACCTTGGCATCGATCACCAAGGTGCGCCCACCCGGCACCCGCACGATCACGTCGGGACGGAACCGGCCATCCTCGCTGTCGACGCTGACCTCGGTCTGGAAATCGCAATGTTCGGACAGCCCGCACGTTTCCAGCACGTTGCGCAATTGCTGCTCGCCCCAGCGCCCGCGCGCCTTGGGCGCGGCCCGCAGCGAATTGACCAGCCGTGCCGCCTCGCTGCTCACCCGCTCCTGGCCAACCCGCATCGCATCGATCAGGCCCTTGAGATCACCAAATGCATCCCGCCGCTCGGCCTCGACCCGCGCCACGCCCTCTTCATAGCGTAGCAGCCGGTCGCTGACGGGTTGCAGCAGCGCCTTCAACTGATCGCCGCTCTTCTCCTCCGACTGACGGAAGCGCGCATCGGCCCGGTCGAGAAACTGGCGCTGGGCATCGGCCAGCAGGCGTGTGCCCACCTCGTTGAACTGGGCCGATAGCGCATCCTTGGCCTCACGTAATTCCGCGATCCGCCCCTCGAACGCCTGCGCGCGCTCGGTTGCGGCGGCCCGCTCGCCCGCCAGCTCGCGCTGGGCCGCATCACGCTCGCGGCTCACCTGGTCCAGTGTCTTGCGCAGCAGGTCGACCTGGAGCGCACGTTCCTCGAAACGATCGCGTTCGCTACGAAGCGCCACCGCGCCGCGCCCGGCCAGCAGCCACCCGATCGCCAGCCCCGCGACCAGCGCCATCACCGCCACCAACAACGCCACACCCGCATCCATGCGCCTCTCCCGGAACGAAGCGTGAACTTACCATGCTGTGCCTTTGGGTCAAGCGCGGGGTTCAAGCGGGGTAGAGGAACCGCTGCGCCGGGCCCGCCGTTCGTCACCAAACAGGAGCGCGCGCATGTCCATCCGCAAGATGATCGCCAGCCACCCCGACGTGCAGGGTCACCTCAACGAGCCTCTGGCCGAAGCCGCCAAGCACGCCATGTATTGCGCGCTGATCTGCACCTCCTGCGCCGATGCCTGCTCCGCCGAGGACATGGACATGACGCAGTGCATCCGCACCTGCATGGACTGTGCGGACGTGTGCGGGGCGACCTCACGTCTGGCGGTACGCCGGGCTGGCAGCAACGAGGCCGCCCTTCGCGCCATGCTGGAGGCTTGCATCACCATCTGCGAGATCTGCGCCGACGAGTGCGAAAAGCACGACCATGAGCATTGCCGCCGCTGCGCGACGATGTGCCGCGAATGCGCGCGCGATTGCCGCGAGGCGCTGTCCACGATCGGGCACTGACCGCCCGATCGTGGACATGCGATACCTTTACGCGGCTTTGCGCTGCCGCCGGGCTTTTTCCAGCTTCTTCAAGACCATCTCCCGCTTCAGCCGCGACAGATGGTCGATGAAGAGAATGCCCTCCAGATGGTCCATCTCATGCTGGAGGCAGGTGGCGAGCATGCCGCCGATCCGCTCATCATGCGGGACGCCATCCCCGTCGAGCCAGCGGGCGCGGATCTCGGCCGGGCGGTCCACGTCCGCGAACTGGTCCGGCACCGACAGGCAGCCTTCGGTATAGGTCCGCAACTCCCGAATCGGCTCGCTCAATTCGGGATTGATGAAGACCTGGGGCTTGCGGATCGGCTTGCCGTCCTCGCCTTCCTCCTCCTGCAGGTCGATCACCAGCACGCGCTTGGGCACCCCCACCTGAATCGCGGCAAGGCCGATACCCGGCGCGTCGTACATCGTCTCGAACATATCAGCGATCAACGCGCGCAGATCGTCGTCGACCGCCTCCACGGGAACGGACTTTACGCGCAGCCGGGGATCCGGCGCCTCAAGGATCGGGAGAATGGCCATGCACGCAAAATATGCCGGAGAGCGCGCGACTTCAAGCGAAGCGCGGCGATCAGCCTGATCGATCAGGCCACCGGCCGCCGCGCGCGCAGCGCCTGCGCCAACGTACCCTCGTCCAGATAGTCGAGCTCGCCGCCGACCGGCAGGCCATGCGCCAGCTGAGTCACCCGCACCGGAAAACGCTCGATCCGCTCGGCAATGTAGTGGGCGGTGGTCTGCCCCTCCAGCGTGGCGTTCATCGCCAGCACCACCTCGTCCACCCCGCCCCGCTCGATCCGGCCGATCAGCTGGTCGATCGTCAGGTCCTCCGGCCTGATCCCCTCCAGCGCCGCCAGCCGCCCGCCCAGCACGTGGAAGCGCCCGGGGAACAGCCGCGTGCGATCGAGCGCCCACAGGTCGGCCACCTCCTCCACCACGCACAGCATCCGCACGTCGCGGCGCGGATCGGCGCAGATGGCGCACGGATCGGTCGTATCGACATTGCCGCAGGTGGCGCAGGTCGCGAGCTTCTCGTTCACCGCCTCCAGCGCACGCAGCAGAGGCCCCAGCGCCACCTCCCGCTTCTTCAACAAATGCAGCACCGCGCGCCGCGCCGATCGCGGCCCCAGCCCCGGCAGACGGGCCAGCGCCTGGGTCAAGCTATCGATTTCAGGAGACGCCATGGCGAACAGATAGGGTCCGCACCCCTTTCCGTCATCCGCTTATTGTGGTTGAGGACGGCCATGCGCATCGTCTTCATGGGTACGCCCGACTTCGCGGTTCCGACGCTTGATGCCCTGCACGACGCGGGGCACGAGATCGTCGCCGTCTACACCCAGCCCCCTCGCCCCGCCGGGCGCGGCAAGGCGGACCGCTCCTCGCCGGTGCAGGTGCGGGCAGAGGCTTTGGGCCTGCCGGTCCGCTCCCCCGCGTCGCTGAAGAGCGAGGCCGAGCAGGACGCCTTTGCCGCGCTGGAGCCGGACGCCGCGATCGTCGCCGCCTACGGCCTGATCCTGCCGCAGGCGATCCTCGACATTCCGGTTTGGGAATGCCTCAACGTCCACGCCTCGCTCCTGCCGCGCTGGCGGGGCGCCGCGCCGGTGCAGCGCGCGATCCTGGCTGGGGACACGGATACAGGCGTCACCATCATGGCGATGGAGGCGGGCCTGGACACCGGCGACATGCTGGCGGTGGAAACCACGCCGGTCGCCGCCAAGGATGCCGGCGCGCTCACCGCCGAACTGGCCAAGATGGGCGCGCGGATGATGGCGGAGGTGCTGGCCGATCCCGGCGACTATCCGCCACAGCCGCAGCCGGCGGACGGCGTCGCCTACGCCGCCAAGATCGACAAGGCCGAGGCGCGGATCGATTTCGCCCGCCCCGCCGTCGAGATAGAGCGCCAGGTCCGCGCCTTCGCGCCTGCCCCCGGCGCCTGGTTTGAACATGCGGGCGAACGCATCCGCATCCTTGCGGCGGAGGTCGCGGGCGGCAGCGGCGCACCCGGCACCGTGCTGGACGATGCGCTGCTGATCGCCTGCGGAACCGGTGCCATCCGCCCGGTTCAGCTCCAACGCGCCGGACGCGGCGTCATGCCCGCGGCCGAACTGCTGCGCGGCTTCTCCATCTCCGCCGGCACCCTCCTGGAGCCCTCTCCGTTGGGGGAGAGGATTGGGTGAGGGTGACCCGCGCTTACGACAAAGAGCGCAGCCTTCCCGTATCCCTATCTTCTTCCCGCCACGGAGAAGGAGCGTCCAGAGCATGACCCGCTTTCGCCTGACGGTGGAGTTTGACGGCACGCCCTTCATGGGTTGGCAGCGTCAGGCTCACGGCCCATCGGTCCAGCAGGCGATCGAGGATGCCGCCGCCGCCATCACCGGTCAGCCCGCCACGCTCCACGCAGCCGGACGCACCGATGCAGGCGTGCATGCGCTCGCGATGACCGCGCATGTCGACATCGCCAAGCCGATCGCGCCGTTTCGCCTGATGGAGGCGCTCAACGCCCACCTCAAGCCGCAGCCGGTCGCCATCCTCGGGTGCGAGGTGGTGCCCGACGACTGGCATGCCCGCTTTTCCTGCCTCGGCCGGTCCTACCTGTACCGCATCGCCAATCGCCGCGCGCCGTTGACGCTGGACCGGCACCGGGCTTGGCGGATCGGGCGCGATCTGGACGTGGATTCGATGCATGACGCGGCACAGTTGCTGGTCGGGCGGCACGATTTCACCACCTTCCGCTCGGCCCATTGCCAGGCGGAAAGCCCGGTCAAGACGCTCGACCGCCTCGACGTGCGGCGCGAAGGGGACGAGGTGCAGATCGAAGCCGCCGCCCGCTCCTTCCTCCATCATCAGGTGCGCTCCATGGTCGGCTGCCTCGCGCTGGTAGGGCAAGGGCAATGGAGCGCGCGGGATGTGGCGGACGCGCTGGAGGCAAGGGACCGCGCCGCCCTCGGCCTCAACGCCCCGCCCGATGGGCTCTACTTCGTTGCCGCCCGCTACTGATCGACGCGCCAGATCAACTCCATCGCCGCCGCCGGTGCCCGCTCCTTGGCGCCGTTGATCATGAACACGAACACGTCGCGTGGACCACCCTGCGACCTTTCCCGCGCGTCGGCATAGGCATAGCCCTCCGGCGCTTCCCCGCGTGCCCATGCCTTGGCTGTATCCGCCCACGCGTCCAGCGCCTGCGGGGCGTAACCCGTCGGCTCCTCCGCCCGCTGGTTCTGGAGCCGGGCATAGACGAAATCCACGTCAGGTCGGCAAATTGCGGATATTTGTCGGCATCCGCGAACACGATCGCGGCCCCTGCCGCACGCGCCAGCGCGACAAAGGCGGGATCGCGGAAGCTGTCGTGGCGCGGCTCGATCGCGTGGCGCAGGGTCACCCCCGCCACTTCTTGCGGCAGCAGCTTCAAGAATGCGCCGAAATCGTCCGTGTCGAACGGCTTGGTCGCCGCAAACTGCCACAGGATCGGACCCAGCTTCGGCCCGAGTTCCACCAGCCCCTGGTTGACGAACTTGGCGATCGACTCGCCCGCGTCGGCCAGCACCTTGCGGTTGGTGCAGAAGCGCGAAGCCTTGACGCTGAACACGAAATCGTCGGGCGTGCGCTTGGCCCAGTCCGCCCAGGTGGCGGGCTTCTGCGTGGAGTAGAAGGTGCCGTTGATCTCGATCGCGGTCACTTTGGACGCCGCATATTCCAACTCGCGCGCCTTGGGCCATTTGGGCGGGTAGAAAGTGTCCCGCCATGGCTCATAGGTCCAGCCGCCGATGCCGACCCGGATCGTCATGCCGCCTCCATTACCCGTGCAAACGCCCTGGGATCCACATTGGAGCCGGAGCAGACGATCACGGTATCGCCCTCGCTGTCCGCTACCTTGCCCGCCAGCCATGCCGCCAGCGCCACCGCGCCGCCGGGCTCCACCACCAGGCCAAGGCCGAAGGCGAAGCGCATCGCCGCCTGCGTCTCCGCCTCGCTCACCCACAACCCGTGCGCGCCGGCCTCCCGCAATGCTCCGAAGGTCAAATCGGAGACGCGCCGCGACTGGAGCGCGTCGCACGACGTGAACGGCGCATCCGCTGCTACCTCGACGATCTTCCCGCCGGCCAGCGACCGCGCCATGTCGTCCCACCCCTCCGGCTCGGCGGTGACGATCGCGCTGTTCGGCAAGGCAAGCGCGATCCCCGCCGCCAGACCGCCGCCGCCGCACGGCACGATCACCCGCCGGGGCGCGCGGCCAAGCTGTTCGGCAATCTCCAGCCCCGCCGTGCCCTGCCCCTCGATCACGTCCACATCGTCGAACGACGGCACCAGCACCGCGCCGCGTTCCACCGCCAGGCTCGCCGCGATCGCCTCCCGGCTCTCCGTGTGTCGATCATAGGTCACGATCTCAGCGCCCAGCGCCCGCGTGGCCGCCATCTTCACGGCGGGCGCGTCGGCGGGCATCACGATCGTGGCGGCCGTGTCGAGCATGGCCGCCGCCCGTGCTACCCCCTGGGCATGGTTGCCGGACGAAAACGCCACCACGCCGGCCCTCCGCTCCTCCGCGTTCATCTGCGCCAGGCGGTTATAGGCGCCGCGCAATTTGAATGCGCCACCCAGCTGCAACGATTCGGCCTTGATCCATACCCGGCCCGTTTCGGTCGGCACGGGCAGCAGAGGCGTCAGGGTCACGACTCCGCAAACCCGCTTCGCCGCCGCCGAGATGCCTGTGGCCGATGGTCGGCAAGGGTCTTTAGATCGCTGATTATTCACGGTTTGTCCTATCGAAAAGGAACGTCTCGCAATGTCGCGCGATTGCAACTTTACAGGGGGACCCCCCCTCCTTATGTAGCCGCCTCCGCTGCCCCATGGGACTTCCACCGCAAGGCAGTGATTTGTGTCGAAACAGAAGACCGCGGGTTCGCCCACGGCATTGGAGGTCCCTTGAGTTGCACGAGCATCATAGCGCGCTGGGGCTAGTCGCCGCCCCCGTCAAGACTGCTACCGTCCTTGACATCGCAGAACGACGCCCGGTTCAATCGGTGACGATCGTACGCCCGCACGCCGCCCGGCGCGCGGCCCGCTTCTTCGTGGAGAAGTTCAAGGGCCGGTCGCTCTATGCGGTGAAGGCGAACCCGTCGCCGGAGCTGATCGATCTTCTCTGGGACAGCGGCATCACGCATTTCGATGTCGCTTCGATCGCGGAGGTTCGCCTCGTTTCGCGCGCCGCGCCGGACGCGACCTTGTGCTTCATGCACCCGGTCAAGGCCGAGGAAGCGATCCGCGAGGCCTATTTCACCCACGGCGTGCGTACCTTCAGCCTCGACACGATCGAGGAGCTGGAGAAGATCATGCGCGCCACCAACGACGCGACCGACCTCACGCTCTGCGTGCGGCTGCGCGTGTCGTCGGACCATGCGAAGCTCAGCCTCGCCTCCAAGTTCGGGGCGGCTCCGGACGAGACCAAGGCGCTGCTGTTCGCCGCCCGCCAGGCGGCCGACGCGCTCGGCATCTGCTTCCATGTCGGCAGCCAGACCATGTCGCCCCAGGCCTATGTCAACGCGCTCGCCCGCGTCCGCGCGGCGATCGTCGAGGCGGCGGTGACGGTGGACGTGATCGACGTCGGCGGCGGCTTCCCGTCCGTCTATCCGGGCATGGAGCCGACCCGGCTGGAGGAATATTTCGACGCGATCCATGATGCGTTCGAAGCGCTGCCGATCAGCTATTCGGCCGAATTGTGGGCCGAACCCGGCCGCGCGCTGTGCGCCGAATATGCGAGCCTGCTGGTTCGGGTCGAGCGACGGCGCGGCGACCAGCTCTACATCAACGACGGCGCCTATGGCGCGCTGTTCGATGCGGCGCATGTCGGCTGGCGCTTCCCGGTCGAGCTGGTGCGGGCCGAGGCGTCGGACGCCAAGGACATGGCGTTCAGCTTCTACGGGCCAACCTGCGACGACATCGACCACATGGCCGGTCCGTTCATGCTGCCCGCAGACGTGCAGGTGGGCGATTATATCGAGATCGGCATGCTCGGCGCTTATGGTTGCGCCATGCGAACCGGCTTCAACGGCTTCACCGCCGGCGAGCGGATCGAAATGAGGGACGAGCCGATGGCCAGCCTTTATGTCGATGCGCCGTACGAGGCGGTCAGGCCGGCAAACGTCTTCAAGCTGTAACGCAGCGATTCGATGAAGCTTCGCGACCGGGCGGCACTGCCCGTCCGGTCGTCCGGTCGGGTTTCCGCGTCCCCGGAACGACGTGCGGCACCATGTGACAAGACGGGAGCTATCCTGTGAACACGCCTCAGATCAACGACACCCGGAAGGCAGAACTGCTTTCCAACAAGGTCGAGCATATCGACATCAAGAGCTTCGATGCCCGTCCCATCATCGATTCGATGGGCAAGATGAGCTTCACCTCGCGCGACCTCGCCCGCGCGACGGGCATCTACAACCAGATGCTGCAGGACCCGGATTGCTCGGTCTTTCTGGTGATTGCGGGCTCTACGTCGGCCGCGGGCTGCATGGACCTGTATGCGGAGCTGGTGCGCAACAACATGGTCGACGGCATCGTCGCCACCGGTGCCACCATCGTCGACATGGACTTCTTCGAAGGCCTTGGTCACAAGCACTATCAAGCGCTTGAAATTCCTGACGATGATACGCTGCGGTCGCTCTATATCGATCGCATCTACGACACCTATATCGACGAGGAAGACCTCCAGAACGTCGACCATACCATCTTCGAGATCGCGGAAACGCTGGAGCCCAAGGCCTACAGTTCGCGCGCGTTCATCCGTGAGATGGGCAAGTATCTGGTTGAGCATGGCAAGAAGGAGAACAGCCTCGTCAAGCTCGCCTACGAGCATGACGTGCCGATCTTCTGCCCGGCCTTTACCGACAGCTCGGCCGGTTTCGGCCTGGTGAAGCATCAGGTCGATGCGATGAAGGCGGGCCGGCCCTACCTTACGATCGACTCGATCGCCGACTTCCGCGAACTGACCGACATCAAGATCGCGGCCGGCACCACCGGCCTGCTGATGATCGGCGGCGGCGTGCCCAAGAACTTCATCCAGGATACGGTTGTCTGCGCCGAGATCCTGGGCCATGAAGACGTCGCGGTGCACAAATATGCGGTGCAGATCACCGTTGCCGACGTGCGCGACGGCGCCTGCTCCTCCTCGACGCTGCAGGAAGCGGCATCGTGGGGCAAGGTGAATACCGGCATCGAGCAGATGGTGTTCGCGGAAGCGGGTTCGGTCATGCCGCTGCTGGCGTCCGATGCCTATCATCGCGGCTATTGGAAGGACCGCGCCGAGCGCCGCTGGGCGAAACTGTTCGCCTGAGCCGTTTCGGCCCTTTCAAACCACGGTGAACGAAGCGCCGCGGGTCCGATGGATCCGCGGCGTTTTCGTATGCGGGTCAGTTGCCCAGGCGGGTCAGCGCGCGATTGGCGATGTCATGGCTCCACGCGGTGCCATGCGGCGTCGTCATGTCGATATTGGGCTGCGCCAGCACCATCTCATACAGCTGGCGGGCCGAGCCATCCTCCTGCTGGTACATGCGCATGGCGGCCAGGTTCAACAGCACTTCCAGCCGGTGGTCACCATTCTCGAACGCCGTGTTCAGGCGGGGTTCCATCCGGAAATCCCCGCGCTGGATCGCGGCCGCGCCATAACGATCCGCCACTTCGTCGCTCGCCCAGGTCGTCGCCATCGCCGACGACCCAAGCAAGGAGGCCGCCGCCAGAACTGCGAAGGTCATCATCCGCATCTCGTCATCTCCGAGTCGTTTGGTTGTTTATGACACGATGATGACACTTCTGACTTTTTTTGGAAGTTAGTTCATGATGCCTAAAACCGTTGGCATTCTGGGCCGTTTACCGCCATTCGGCAGGATCGATCCCCATCTCCCAGCTATTGTCTTCGACGATGAGCGGCGGCATTGGATGGCGGAACCGGTCACGCGCGGGATCGAAGCGGAAGTGGCGCTCGATCATGCGCCAGGTCGCGGCGTCCAGCACCGCGCGCCGCTCGATGCCCTCGCCCGGCGGTCGCTCGCCCACCCACCGCTGCCGACCCGATAGCGGACGGACACGGTCCCGCCGCTCCCCGCCCCATCGCCGGCGTAACGGCCGCGGGGAGCACAGCCGGCATCACGCCACAGCAGCGCCCAGATCAGGACCGCCGGCAACAGGATCGCGCCCGATCCGCCGCCGAGCGGGTCGCCGGACGGGGAGATCCACCATACATCGACATGAGATAGGCGAGGAGGCTGCCGGAGCAGGCCTTGACGCCTTGCTAGCGCGTCAGTCGGGCGGCCAACTCGATATGGGTGGACCATCGAAACTGCCCGATCGGCTGGATCCAGTCGATCCGCCAGCCGCCTTCGATCAGGATTTTGGCATCGCGGGCGAAGGTCGCGGGATTGCAGGAAACATAGGCGATGGTCCGGGCTGCGGCGGTAGCCAGCGCCGGCGCTTGCTCCTTGGCTCCGGCACGCGGCGGATCGATCACGATCGCCTCGAACCGGTTGAGTTCGTCCGTCGATAAGGGACGGCGGAACAGGTCGCGATGTTCCACTGCCACAGGCCTCTGCCCCCGCTGCACCGCGACCCGCAACGCCAGCGCCGGGTCGCGCGCGCCCTCCACCGCCAGCACCCTGGCGCGGGCCGACAGCGGCAGGGCAAAGGTTCCCAGCCCGGCGAACAGGTCGGCCACCGTCTCCGCATCACCGACCGCCTCCAGTGCGGCGGTCCGCAACGCAACCTCGCCATCTTCGGTCGCTTGCAGGAAGGCGCCCGGGGGCAGCCCGACCGGCACGCTGTCGAGCCGGATCGTGATCGGCTCCGGCTCCCACCGTGCCTCGCTGCCATAGCCCTCATCGATCGCCAGTCGCGCCAGACGGTGCGTGGCGGCAAAGTCGGTCAGCGCCTCCTGCGCGGCGAGCCCTTCCACAACCACCCCCTCCAGCGCCAGGTCTACGCCCTGATCCGCCAGCGTCATGGTCACGGTCGCCTGCCGCCGGTCTTTCATCATGCTGCCCAGCAGCGCGCGGAGCGGTGCCACTAGAGCGAACAATTCCGGCCGCAGGATGTGGCATTCCTGCATATCGACGATGCGATGGCTCTGCGCCTCGTTGAAGCCGATCACGACCCGGCGCCCGATCCGCTCGGCGCGCAGGCTCGCCCGGCGGCGGGTACGCGGCGGCGACAGATGCGGCGGGCGCATCTCGGGAACGGCCAGGCCCTGCCCCGCCAGTGCGCCGACGATGCGCCCCGTGAGATAGTCGGCATAAGCGGCGTCATCGACATGCTGCAACTGGCATCCACCGCAGCGCGGAAAATGCCGGCAGGGCGGCACGGCATGGTGCGGCCCGGCCTGGACGGTGCCGTCCGCCATCAGCACGTCGCCGGGCGCGGCAAGTGGCGCATGGCGTCCGTCGCCGGTCACGCCTTCGCCGCGCGCCGCGATGCGGACGATGGTCCCCTCGCTCACAGGCATGCCGCTACGGCGCGAGGCAGGCAGGCGATCAGATCATCCGCGATCAGGGCAGCGCCGGCGATGCGCGCCGCCTCCGCATGGAGCCACGGGGCCGCCTGCGCGGCCGCAAACGGATTCAGCCCGCGCGCAATCATGGCGCCAACGATCCCCGCCAGCACGTCACCCGTCCCGGCGCTCGCCAGCCAGCCGGGTGCACGCGGCGCGATCGCCGCCCGGCCGTCCGGATGCGCGACGATGCTGTCCGCGCCCTTCAGCAGCACAATCGCACCGCTGGCCGCCGCCGCCGCGCGCGCTTGCGTCAGCCGATCCCGGCCATCATCCCCGAACAGGCGCACATATTCTCCCCAATGCGGCGTCAGCACATGTCCCCTCAGGCGGTCGTGGCGTTCAGTGCCGATCAGCGTAAGGGCATCGGCGTCCAGCACCAGCGGCCGCCCGCAGGCGAGCGCCGCATCCAGCTTGGCCCGCGCCTCCGCGTCCCGCCCCAGGCCCGAACCGATCACCACGGCACCGACGCGCGCGTCGTCCAAAGCCTCCGCTGCCCTAGGCCGTCGCACCAGGGCATGCGGAGCATGGTCGCCCGACACGCCGGCAAGCTCGACATAGCCCGCTCCGGCCCTTTGCGCCGCGCCGGCCGCCAGCGCCGACGCCCCCGGCATGGCGCCCGCCACCACCAGCACCTTGCCCCGGCTATATTTGTTGTCGTCGCTCCGGGGGGCCGGCAAACACGGCCGGGCAACCTCCACCAGGTCAGACGCGATCGCCCCCAGCCCGATGTCCCCGACCACGATCCGGCCGCACCGTTCCGCCCCCGGCAGCAACAGGTGCGCGGGCTTCAGCGCGCCGAGGGCCACGGTCATGTCGAATTGCGACACCTTGCCCAGCGCCATGCCGTCGTCAGTGGAAATCCCGCTCGGCAAATCCACCGCCACACTCCACCGCGCGGCTTTTACCTGTTGGCAGATTAGCTCGGCAAGCGACTGATCCATGGGCCTTTTCAAGCCCGTCCCGAACACAGCGTCGATCACCAGGGTCGCGACGCCGCACGCCTCCGGTCCCACCGCCTCGCCACCCCAGGCTGCCGCGGCCGCCTTGGCCGCATCCGTCGCCGGCGGAGCAATCGCGATCACCCGCACCGGCACGCCGCGCGCCTCAAGAAATCGAGCGGCGACATAGCCATCGCCGCCATTGTTACCGGGCCCGCAGAAGATCAGGGTCGGTGCGGCCCCGGCCAGCCGCCACGCCGCCTCCGCCACCACCCGGCCCGCTCGCTCCATCAGGGCATCAACGCTTGCGCCGCGCGCCATCGCTTGCTCTTCGGCGGCGCGCATCGCGACAGCGGTGAGGACGGGACGCGGCGTCACGCGGACAATTCCTCGGCCACCCGCGCGATCGCCGGCGCCAGCCGATCCGCCCACAGCGCCACGCCGGCCTCGTCCGCGATCAGATCCTGCCTCACCTCAATCCCCAGATAGGCGATGCCGTTCCCCTCGCCATGCCGGTTCATCGTAGCGTTCAGCAGCTTGCCCGAATAAGGCAGATTGTCGCCCACGATCACGCCGTCCGCCTCCAGCAACGGCAGCGCGATGCGGGCGGCACGCTCGTCCTGATTATAGAGGATGCCGATCTGCCACGGCCGCGCCGCTCCCCCACTGGCGAGCCGGGGCGTAAAACTATGCAGGGAAATCAACAATCTGGGTCCATGCCCTGCGATCAGTTCCGCAACATGGCCGTGGTAACCGCGCCACAATGCCAGCCGCGTCTCCCGCTGTGCATCGGTCAGGTCGGCATTGCCGGGAATGATCCACCCGTCGCTGATCAGCGGGATCAGCCCGGTTGATCGCTCCTCGCGATTGAGGTCGATCACCAGCCGCGACACGCCGCCCAGTACGCCCGGACAGCCGAGCGCCGCGCAGAGACGCCCGGCCAGCGGCGCCACGCCGATGTCGATCGCCACATGCTCGCCCATCACCTGCGGCGGAACGCCAAGGTCGATGCCATCGGGCACCGCGTTGGAGGCATGGTCGCCGACCAGCAGCATGGCGGACGAAGGCGCGCCGTCCATGTCGATCCAGGACGTCATCACCGTAACCTCGTCGGCAGGATCCACCAGCCCGGATAGGCGTCCGTTACAGCCGCAGCCGCATCGTCGCGCGCCGCGTCATCTTCCAACAGCGTGAAGCAGGTCGCACCCGAACCCGACATCCGCGTCAGGCGCACGCCGGCCAGCGCCGCCAGGCGCGCCAGAACCGCGCCCACATCGGGACACAGCCGCAGCGCCGGCGCCTCCAGGTCGTTGCGGCCCGACAAGGCGGCCTGGATCGCATCCCCGTCACCCAGCGGACCCCGGTCGACCCCGTCCCACGCCCGGAACACCGCCGCCGTCGACAGCGGCACCAACGGATTGACCAGCAGCACGGCGGCGCCGGCCGGCACACCCTCCAGCGGTTGCAGCGTGTCGCCACGCGCCTCGCCCCGCACCGGCCGTGACAGCAGGCAGGCCGGCACATCCGCGCCCAGCCCGGTGGCGATCTCCATCACCCGCGCGTCATCCGGCGCAACGCCGGCGACACGCGCCAGCAGGCGCAGGGCCGCCGCCGCATCGGCCGATCCGCCACCGATCCCGGCGGCCACCGGCAATTTCTTGTCGAGGGTGAAGCCCCATTCCGCGCCACCGAACGCGGCACGAAACGCCCGCGCCGCGCGCAGCACCAGATTGTCGGCGGGATCACCCAGCGCATCCGCAAACCGACCGACCACGCGCAGGCCAGGCACCTCTTCCAGGGTCAGGTGATCGCCATCTTCGCAAAAGGCGAACAAGGTCTCGATCGCATGATAGCCGTCATCCTCGCGCCGGCGGACATGCAGCGCCAGGTTCAGCTTGGCGAAGGCGATTTCCGCCATGCCGTTCACGACGCCACCCCGGCGGGCTGCGGCCCATTCTCGATCTTGGCGGCAATCCGTGGCCGCGCCTTGTCGTCCGCCGTCACCAACGCCGCCCGCCAGGCATAGCGCGCCTCCAGCCGCCGCCCCGCCGCCCAATAACTGTCGCCCAGATGCTCGCTGATCTCCGACTCGGCCGGCGCGCCGGCGGCGGCCTTTTCCAGTAGCGGCACGGCATCGGCCACCCGCCCGCGCAGATAGAGCGCCCATCCCAGCGAATCCGTGATCGCGGGATCGTCGGGGCTGAGCGCGCTCGCCTGCTCGATCAGCTTGCTCGCCTCCGCTACATTTTCGCCCCGGGCGATCTGCGCATAGCCATATTGGTTCAGCACCGCCGGCTCGTTCGGAGCCAGCGCATAGGCCCGCGCCAGCGCCTCCTTCGCCGCCGGCCAGTTTCCGACCGCATCCTCCGCCGCCGCGCGCTGCAACAGCAGCCGCCACACCGTGACCGCCGGCGCGTGGGCCTGCCGGACGGCATCCAGCGCCCGGGCATAGGCATCCGCCGCCTCGCGCGGCCGGTCACGCGACAATTCCACATCACCGACGCGCGACCAGGCCAGCGGGCTGCCGTTGCGCTCCGCCAGCGCACGCGCGACCTGCAAGGCTTGCGCCTGGTCGCCCTCCGTGGCCAGCACCGCCACGCGCAGGGACGCGCCCAGGGCAGCGACGGGATCGGCGGGCGCGATCCTGTCCAGCGCCGCCAGTGCGCCGCCCGGCCGGTCGAGCCCGCTCAGCAACTCCGCCGTCACCAGCCAGCCCGCGCCATTGTCCGGTGCAAGGTAAGTGCCCAATCGTGCCAGCAGCAAGGCGACCGGCGCCACATGTTGGCGGGCAAAGTCGGTCGCGGCCCGTCCCAGCAGCAATGCCAGCCCGGTCGCCGCCGGATCGCGCGCCTGGGGCAGCCTGCCACCGCCGGCGATGGTCGCCCGCGCGGCGTCATAAGCGGGGTCGTCGCCCTTCAGCAACGCCAATGCCTCCTCGCGCGCGGCGCTGCCGGCCAGCGCATCGGCCAGCCGCATCCGCCCCGGCCCGCTCAGGCCCGTGATGCCCGGACCGGCGGGGGGTTGCAGCGACGCCAGAGCCTCCGCCGGCTTGCCCATCGCCACCAGCATCAAGGCGCGCTGCTCCGCATGGTAAGCGCGCGCGACCGGCGCCGTCCGCGCCTTTTCCAGCCAGCCGAGCGGATCGCCTTGTTCCTGCGCCCGCGCGCTCCACGCCCGCACGAACGGCGCCAGGAAGCCAAAAACCCGCTCGGTCTCAAGCCGGTCGGCGGCGGCATTCACCCCCGCCCAGTCGCGCGCGCGGAACGCCTCAATCACGATCAGCAGGCGCCCATCGGGCGGCAGCACGCCGGCCTGATCCAGCTGGCGTGCGGTTTTCAGCGCAAGCCCGATGTCGCCTGCGACGATCGCCTGCCGCAATGCCCGCTGCGCCAGCTTTGCGTCGCCCGGATTGCGCGCCAGCAGAGCGGCCAGGTCCGCGCTCGCCCGCGCGGCGTCGCCCGCCGCCTCCGCCGACCGCGCGCGCAAGTACAAAGCCTGATCGGACACAGCCGGCACGGCGGCTCCGGCCATGCCCGGCACCGCCAGCGCGATCAGCAGGAAATGATGCCGCACCCGCACCTCACATGTTCGGATAATTGGGACCGCCGCCACCTTCCGGCACCACCCAGTTGATGTTCTGCGTCGGATCCTTGATGTCGCACGTCTTGCAATGGACGCAATTCTGCGCGTTTATCTGGAGCCGGGGCGCGCCCGTATCCGCCCCCACGATCTCATAAACGCCGGCCGGGCAGTAACGCTGCTCGGGGCTGTCATACAGCGCCAGGTTGACGTCGATCGGCACTTCGGCATCCTTCAACGTCAGGTGGATCGGCTGATCCTCCTCATGATGGACGTTGGACAGGAACACCGACGACAGCCGGTCGAAGCTGACGACGCCGTCCGGCTTGGGATAGTCGATCGGTCTGGCCATGTCCTTGCGCCACAGCGTGCTGCTGTCGCGATGGTGGCGGAAGGTGTAGGGCAGACCGATCCCGGCGCCCCGCATCACCATGTCCGCCCACGCCCAGAACGTGCCCGCCACCGGCCCGAACCTGGCGACCGCCGGCTCGGCATTGCGCACCAGCTTAAGCTCGTCCGCGATCCAGCTCGCGTCCACCGCCGGCTGGTAGCTGTCCAGCGTGTCGCCGCCGCGCCCGTCCGCCAGTGCCGCCACAGCTGCCTCGGCCGCCAGGATGCCGGATTTCATCGCGGTATGCGTGCCCTTTATCCGCGGCACGTTCACGAACCCGGCCGAACAGCCGATCAGTGCGCCGCCCGGAAACGCCAAGCGCGGCACCGCCTGCCACCCGCCTTCGTTGATGACCCGCGCGCCATAACTCAGCCGCCGTCCGCCTTCCAGCAGGGGGCGGATCGCCGGATGCTGCTTCCACCGCTGAAACTCGTGGAACGGCGACAGATAGGGATTGCCATAGCCCAGACCGACCACGAAGCCGATCGCGACCTGATTGTCCGCCTGGTGATAGACGAAGCCGCCGCCCACCTCGCTGCCCAGCGGCCAGCCTTGCGTATGCACCACCTTGCCCGGCACATGCCTGGCCGGATCGATCTCCCAAAGCTCCTTTATTCCAAGGCCGTATACCTGGATCCTCCCACCCGCTTCCAGGTCGAAGATCCGCTTGACCTCCTTGGTCAGGCCGCCGCGCGCGCCCTCCGCGAACAGGGTGTAGCGCGCGTGCAATTCCATGCCGGGCTGGTAATCCGGGCGGTGGGTGCCGTCGCGCGCCACGCCCATATCGCCGGTCGCCACCCCGCGCACCGATCCGTCGTCGCTGAACAGCAACTCGGCCGCGGCAAAGCCCGGAAAGATTTCGACTCCCAGTTCCTCGGCCTTGCCCGCCAGCCAACGGCAGAGATTGCCGAGCGAACCCGTATAGGTGCCCGCATTGCTCATGAACTTCGGCATCAGCAGGTGCGGGATGGACGTGCGGCCCTTTTCCGTCAGGAACCAATGGTGGTTCTCGGTCACCGGCACGGTCAGGGGGCAGGCCTGATTCCGCCAGTCCGGGATCAGTTCGTCGAGCGCGATAGGGTCGATCACCGCACCCGACAGGATGTGCGCGCCCACCTCCGATCCCTTTTCCAGCACGCACACCGACGCATCGGGCGAAAGCTGTTTCAGCCGGATCGCCGCGCTGAGGCCGGCCGGCCCCGCGCCCACGATCACGACATCATAGTCCATCGACTCGCGTTCTGACACAATCACTCCAAACCACGCCCGCATCGGTCCGGTCGTCCTACCGCCCGAACGTCTTGTCAAAAACCCGCTGCCCGTAGATTGACCCCGGCGTCAACCACTCCTCTAAACATCAGGGCTGGCAACGGGGATTTGGCGGAATGTTGGATCGCGTCGCACACAGCGCGCTGGATTGGTGGGTGGAGGCCGGCGTTGACGTGCTGGTCGACGACGGCACGCGCAACTGGCTGGCGCCCGCACCTGACGCGGCCAGCGTGCGCGGCATCGCCACCGCGCCCGACACCGCCGCCGCGCTGACGGAAGCCCCACCCGCGATCCTCGCGCCCGCCGCGGCTCCGGCCCTTCCCAACGACCTGGCGGGTTTGCGCGCCTGGCTGCTGACCGACGCCGGACTGCCCGGCTCTCCCGCCGCGCGGATCGATGCGTTGGGGGATAGCGCCCACGGCTCGGTGGTGGTGGTCGACATGCCGGAGGCGGAGGATCGCGCGGCGGGCACCCTGATGTCGGGCGATGTCGGTGCCCTGTTCGATCGCATGCTGGGTGCGATGAATCTCGGCCGCGACCGCATCTACATGCTGCCTTTCGCCCCCGCCCGTCCCGCCGGCGGCCGCATCGCCGAGGCGGACGCGCACCGGCTTGCCGATTTGCTGCGCCATCACCTGATGCTCGCCAAACCGCGCCGGCTGCTGCTGCTGGGCGACGCGCCGGTGCGGGCGCTGACGGGCAAGCCCCTGCTCCAGACGCGCGATGCCGTGCACCAGATCGCACTGGCGGACGGCACGGTTCCGGCGGTCGCCACCTTTCATCCCCGCATCGTCCACGCTAGGCCGGACTATCGGCAACAGACGTGGGCGGACCTCCAGCGGTTCATGGCATTATGAAGACGACCCTCTCTCTCGCCCTCGCGGCGTCCCTGCTCGCCGCCCCCACGCTCGCGCAACTTGCGCCGGCCCGGCCCGTGCCTCTCCAGCCCGCGCCCAACCTGTCGTCGGCGGGCTTCGCGTCGCAACTCACCCCCACGGAGCGGATGGCGTTCCAGCAGCTGTTCGCCGCGATCCGCAACCGGCAGTGGGATGTGGCGCAGGCGGCACTTGCCACCGCGCCCGCCGGCCCGCTGGCAGATGTGGCGCGGGCCAGGCTCTATGCCGCCGGCGTGCTCCCGGTGGACGGGGCCGCGA
>NZ_CAKTFO010000003.1 GCF_934560975.1 uncultured Sphingomonas sp.
CTTCCGCTTCATTCCGTCCGTCCCTTCGAAGGGCCGGTTTCTAGTTCCAACTGGATGAATAAACGGGGGTCACGTCAACCGCCAAGCTCCACGCCCGATGCGACGGCAAAGGTCGTCCACTCGGCTTCGTGCTGACGCCGGGTGAGGCGCGCGACGTGCAACGCTTCGGCCTCTTGTTCCGCATGATAACCGGTAAGGTGACGGCGCTGCTGGCCGATCGCGGCTACGACGCCGACGCGATCCGGACTGAGATCGCCTCGCAAGGCAGCCAGGCGGTGATCCCGGCCAAGCGCGGCCGGAACCATCCCACCCTGCACGACCGCCGGAAGTATCGTCTGCGCAGCCTCATCGAGCAGCTCTTCAGCAAGCTCAAGAACTGGCGACCGTCGCCACCCGCTATGACAAAACGCGCACGTCCTACCTCGGCTTCGTCAGTCTCGCCTCAGATCTCCTGTGGCTGCCTTTCATCAGCGGCTTGGATGTGCGGCATCGCCAAGGCAGATGCGTGGGTTCAATCTTCATGCCGCCCCACCAGGCGCAGCTGCCTCACGATCCCGTTGAATGCTGCGGTGATGCCTGAGCGCGCCCGATCTGATTCTCCCGGTCTTCCCGGCTCATTTGCTTGCCAGTACCTTGCGACTGACTTCACGAGTGGGGCGCGGCGTGCGTCGGTCCGCAGGAAGAAGCCGGATGGAGGCGGGCTTCATCCGGTCCGTCACCTTGGGGATCTGGTCCACCGCCTCCTTTAATCGAGCCAGTCGCGCGGCCTTTGAGTAACGGCCAGCGGTCTCGCCCGGCGTCGCATGGCCTATAAGGTCGGCGCGATCCTCTAGATACACGTGTTGAAACTTCAATTCCGTCGTGACCATGTGTCGAAATGAGTGGAGCGCTTGCCCGGGCACGATGAAGTCGAGGCGCTTGGCAATTTTGGTCCACCAGTTTTTGTAGTAGACATCGCCGTAGCCGCGATTTCCCGTCTCGGTTCGCAGCTCAGGAAAGAGCATCCTCTCTCCGGCTGCACGTAGTGCTTCGACATAGGCGGGCAGCCCGAGCCGGATCAATTCCTCGGCAAACGGCACATCGCGCTTGGAAGCACGGTTCTTAACGCGTCCGCCGTTTTCATCGGTGATGGTGAAGTACCAGATGTTCCCGCTCTGCCCGATATCGTCCAGCGTCAACTGGCAGATTTCCTCACGACGACAGCCTGTGTACCAAGCGATCAGCACGACCCAGTAGCCGGCGTCGTGCCAGATCTCGGTTCCAATCTCCATTCGGCGGGACACCGAACGCGAGCCGATCCAGATCGGCAGGCGGAACATCTTTCTGCCTTCCTCTTCAGTGTACGCATCGCGCTGCTCACGGGCGTCCCGGTCATCCTCATAGATGAAGTCGCTCCAAGGTATGTCCTCGGTGCCAGGCACCTGCTTGCTGAACCAGCCGACTAGCTCCTTCAGGAACAGAAAATGGCGGTTGGTGGTCGTGGCACCTAGGCCCAAACTCGTTCTATCACGCGCGCCGGCTGCGATGTCGTCTTCAGCCTCGCGGCAGATTTCCTCCAACGACATCGCATGATGCCGACTGGATTTATGGTGGCTCTTAGGAAGCTGGGCGAAATGCTGATTGAGAGTCACGACGTCTTCCCGCGTCAGGAGGCGCAGGGGCTTGGAACCGCAGCTCTTCTCCAGAAGTCGCGCCGCCGCCTCGAACTGGCTCCGCGTTTTGGAGGTCCACCGCGCCTTCCGCCTGGCGTCGCCGGTGATCTTCGGATTGTCGGTGATGAACCTTGCCGCAGCCTGGGTCGAAGACATGGAGGCCCATGGCTCTTCAACGGCCGGCATCGTTGCTGTAGCCAGCGCGGGCGGGTTGGGGGAGGGCACATCGGCGACCGGAGGGGGTGCAATGGGCACCTGCGACCACATCGACATCGGGTCTCCCAAGCGACGGCGGAACTCCATTGCCGCCGCCAGCTTACCCTCAAGGGCCACCTTCCGCGCTAAGGCCAGGCTTTCGTCGGTGCGCGGAGCCACAACGCGGTCGAGTTCCTCACCTGCCGAGTCCAACGTCTTTTCGCGCCAGGATGGCCGGTCTGCGAAGAACTCGGTCAGCGTTTCGCGCTGTTCCTCGGAGAGGCCCGCAAACCGCGCCTCGATATGCTCGCGACTGCCGACGTCGGCCGGTATTCCGTGAACGACAAAGTCGCGCAGCATCGTCTCATAAATCTCGACCAGCCCCTCGATCAGGTACGTCGCGTTGGCGGGGTCGTCTTGCTGGAAGCACACATGATTGCGGTCCAGTTCGTCCCGCATCTCCTCCAGCGCCTTGCGGAAGATGTCGGACTTCTGAGCGGTGGTCAGCGAGCGCGTGCGACGATCGTGGCCAAGCTTCATCTTCAGCGTCTCGCTCTTCGCCGTCATGGCGCAGCCCATGCACCGCGCAATGGACTGATCCCTCGTCTTCAGGCTCAGGCGTATCGTGAAAGGCTTACCATCCGGAAAACGGACGGTGCGGCGCCAATAGTAGACGGCACCGCGGCGTTCGACGTTCTGGATTGCGGGCAACGGGCTCTCCACAGGGAGTTGTCACACCCACCGGCCCAATCCAGTGGGTGGAGCCAGCTTTTTGCCGCTATTACTATCGCTTAGGTGGTGAATTGGCTGGGGCGGCAGGATTCGAACCTGCGAATGCCGGTACCAAAAACCGGTGCCTTACCACTTGGCGACGCCCCAATGCCGCGCGGGCTTATAGCGATGCCCGCGCGGGATGGAAGGTCAGAAAAGACGTTCGACCCAGCCGTGTGGATCGGGGGCGAGGCCGCGCTGGATATCGACCAGCGCATCCTTGAGCCGGCCGGACACGAGGCCGGGGCCGCCATTGCCCACCGTAAAGTCGAACTCCGCGTTGCGCACCCGGCCGACCGGCGTCACCACGGCGGCGGTGCCGCAGGCGAAGGCCTCGCGCAGGCGGCCGCTTTCCGCGTCCGCGCGCCACTGGTCCATGGCATAACGCTCCTCACGCACGGTCATGCCGGCGTCGCGTGCCAGCGTCAGCAGCGAATCGCGGGTGATGCCGGGCAGGATGGTTCCGCCCAGCGGCGGCGTGATCAGCGTGCCGTCCTCCATCACGAAGAACATGTTCATGCCGCCCAGTTCCTCGACCCAGCGATGCTCGGCCGCATCCAGGAACACCACCTGGTCGCACCCTTCGCGGATCGCTTCCGCCTGCGCCACCAGGCTGGCCGCATAATTGCCGCCGCACTTGGCGGTACCGGTGCCGCCCGGCCCGGCCCGGCTGTAATCCTGCGACACCCACAGGGTCACGGCCGACGCGCCCCCCTTGAAATAGGCGCCCACGGACGATGCGATCACCATGAAGAGGTATTCGGAAGCGGGCTTCACGCCCAGGAACACCTCCGTCGCGATCATGAATGGGCGGAGATACAAAGCCGCGCCCTCGCCGGAGGGGATCCAGTCGCGGTCGACGGACACCAGTTGGCGGCAGGCCTCCAGGAACAGGGACTCGGGCAACGGAGCCATCGCCATGCGGCGGGCGGACTCCGCGAAACGGCGGGCATTGGCATCCGCCCGGAACAGGGCCGCGCCGCCATCCTCCTGCCGGTACGCCTTCAGGCCTTCGAAGATTTCCTGCGCATAATGGAGCACGGCGGTGGCGGGATCGAGCTGGATGGGGCCGCGCGCGTGGACCCGAGGCTCATGCCAGCCTTGCCCTTCCTTGTAGCGGATCGTCACCATATAATCGGTGAAGACCTTGCCGAACCCGGGATTGACGAGCAGCGACGCGCGGTCCGCGGCGGCCATTGGGGCCTCGCTCGGTTCGTTCTTGAACACCAAAGTGCTGTCGCCGCTCACTTTTTTTCTCCCAACGTCTTTTTGCAGCCGGTTGCAGTGGGGTAGGACGCGTGCCACAAAGGGTCAACAATGGCAGTCTCGTCCGCTTCACCGCTTTTTTTGCGTGAAACCGAAATTCGTCGCGGCGTCGAGCTGCTCTATTTCGGCTACAGTCACCTTTACCGGCAAACCGACGAATGTCTCGCCCAGCAGGGGCTGGGGCGGGCGCATCATCGTGCGCTGTATTTCATCGCGCGCACCCCCGACCTCACGATCAGTTCGCTATTGCGGACCTTGGGTATCACCAAGCAGTCGCTCGGCCGGGTGCTGAGCGAGCTGACCGATCGCGGCCTGATCGAGGCGCGGATCGGGCGGGAGGATCGCCGCCAGCGCCTGCTGCGCCTGACCGAAACCGGCGCGGCACTGGAAGGCAGGCTGTTCGAGCTGATGCGCCAGCGACTCGGCCTGGCCTATGGCAAGGCCGGGCAGGAGGCGGTGACCGGGTTCTGGCACGTGCTGGAAGCCTTGATCCCGCAGGAGGAGCGGGGCCGCGTCGCCGCGCTGACGGAAAGCAAGCTGCCTTAACCATCATAGTTCGCAGGCGCGGCGAAATTGCTTGCGTCAACTTTTTGGTAACTTTAGCAGCCTTGCCCTATGAACATCGAACTGATCCCGGTGGGCAAGGATCCGCCCCACGACCTTAACGTCGTCATCGAGGTGCCGGTCGGCGGGGAGCCGGTCAAATATGAGTTCGACAAGGCGTCGGGTGCGCTGTTCGTCGATCGTATCCTGCACACGCCGATGCGCTATCCGGCGAATTATGGCTTCGTGCCGCACACGCTGTCGCCGGATGGCGATCCGCTTGACGCGCTGGTGATCGCGCGCTCGCCCTTCATTCCCGGCTGCGTCGTGCGCGCCCGCCCGATCGCGGTGCTGAAGCTGGAGGATGAGGCCGGCGGCGACGAGAAGCTGGTCTGCGTGCCGGTGGACACCACCTTCCCATATTATACCGACGTGGGTGAGCGGCATCACCTGCCGTCGATCGTGCTGGCGCAGATTGAGCATTTCTTCACCCATTACAAGGATCTCGAAAGCGAGAAGTGGGTGCGGATCGGCAATTGGGGCGATGCGGAAGAAGCCCGCAAGATCGTGCTGGAGGCCATCGCCGCCGCCGAACGCGCCAAGAGCGGCGGCATCTGACAAGCCGGATCGCACGCCTGACTTACGGGCAGAGCGGGCGGTAGCATAAGAGAATGGCGTGATCCCGGACTTCGGGGTCACGCCATTTTCACGTCGCATCGCTGGGGATTGCGGGGGCCGGGCATGTCGCGCACGGACCGGCTCCGGCGAACGGCCCACCGCGCGACCCCGCAAGGTCGGCGGCGGCGCGCATCATCCCCGCTGCCCCGTCGCGATCAGCGGACGGTAGACGAGCCCGCCTTGCTGGCCTTGCTGCGGTCCCACATCTTCTTGGCGGTGTAAGCGCCGCCGATCGCCATTCCGACCGGGCCCAGGCGCCGCAGCAGCGCCACCGATGCGGCGCCGATTACGGCACCCTTCAGGCCGCTCTCCCGGCGACGGCGTTCCACTTCGCGTCCGATCAGCGCGCCGACGATGTTGCTCAGCATGATCTCATTCCTTTTTGCGTGACGAATTCGGCGGAACAGCGCGCGAAACGCCGCGCTTGTTCCGGCCGTTCGCCGCAAGCGGCTTTGCGGCCGTGGGGCTGTAGGGATAGACTGGTCGGCAAACAGACAGAGGAGACGGAGATGCGCGAGAAATACAACAAGGACGGCGCCAGGTCCGGAGCGGACAGGGACCGTTCGCGCAAGCATCTGGTCACGGCAGCCAAGGCGGGCGCGGCGATCGGCATCGGCTCGGCCGCCTTGGTCGCCGCTTTGCTCTATGCCAATCGCGACAAGGATTGGGACAAGCAGGACGACGCCTTTGACCCACGCTTCGAACCGGAAGATAGCTGATCCGGGCAGCGTTGTTGCGGCGGATAATGTCCCGCCGATGGCGTGTCGCAGGTACGGGCCGGTGCGACCTCGGCATGGGCGGCTTCTCGCTCGCCGCCTTTCGGGCCGAACCTTACGTGAAGCGCGCCCTCACAGGCGGGTGACGATCTCCGCCACGGCGAGCCAGAATGCTGTCAGTCCCGCCAGCATGATCGGGAATGCGTAGCGCGGCGTGAAAACCCAGGCCGGACGCGCCTGCGAGGTGTCGGGGCGGGTGTCGGACGGCAGGACCATGCCGGGGCCTTCACGCGAGATGGAGAGTGGTGAAACCTACGCCCAGCCAGAACAGGCAAAGGCCGGCGGCAGCGGTGGGCATCACCAATTTCTGTCCGATACGGGAGGCAATCAGAGCGTTCATGTCGATCCTCTTGATAATGAGAATGAACTAGACGCCCTGATTGTTCCCCGGAAACGAGCAGTGCTGGTGAGAGTGATCGAACGGACCGATCAACTTCTGCTCAGCGGCCGAGCATCGCCTCCGGCTTCACCACGCGGTCGAACGTCGCCTCGTCCACAAGGCCAAGTTCCAGCCCCGCTTCCTTCAGCGTCAGGTGCTTCTTGTGGGCATGCTTGGCGATGGCGGCGGCATTGTCATAGCCGATTTCGGGCGCCAGCGCGGTGACGAGCATCAGCGACCGCTCCATGCCGGCGCGGATCTGGTCGCGATTGGCTTCCATGCCGTCGACACAGCGTTCCGCGAAGCTCTCCATGCCGGTCGCCAGGATGTCGATCGAACGCAGCAGCGCCGCGCCGATCAGCGGCTTGAACACGTTCAGCTCCATGTGGCCCTGCAGCCCGCCGACCGTTACCGCCATGTGGTTGCCGATCACCTGCGCCGACACCATGGTCAGCATCTCGCACTGGGTCGGGTTGACCTTGCCTGGCATGATGGACGAGCCGGGCTCGTTTTCCGGCAGCGACAATTCGCCCAAGCCCGAACGCGGACCGGAGCCGAGCAGGCGGATGTCGTTGGCGATCTTGGTCAGCGCCACCGCCAGCACGTTGAGCGTGCCCGACAGGTGCACGATCGGATCGTTGGAGGCGAGCGCCTCGAACTTGTTGGGCGCGCTGACGAAGGCGAGGCCGGTGATATCAGCAATCTCCTTGGCGATCGCCTCGCCAAAGCCCTTCGGCGCGTTGAGGCC
This sequence comes from uncultured Sphingomonas sp., assembly GCF_934560975.1. Taxonomy (GTDB): domain Bacteria; phylum Pseudomonadota; class Alphaproteobacteria; order Sphingomonadales; family Sphingomonadaceae; genus Sphingomonas_I. Next base: position 7,009 of record NZ_CAKTFO010000003.1, read on the forward strand.
GGTGCCGACGGCCGTGCCGCCCTGCGCCAGCAGCAGCATGCCGTGGTTCACCGCCGGCTCGATCCGCAGCTTCGCGCGCTCCAGCTGATGGACATAGCCGGAAAATTCATCGCCCAGCGTCAGCGGGGTCGCATCCTGCAAGTGGGTGCGGCCGATCTTGACGATGTCGTCCCAGGCCTTCGCCTTGGTGTCGAGCGCCCGGGTCAGGCAATCGAGTGCCGGCAGCAGGCGCGACGTCACCGCGCGCGCAGCCGCGATGTGCAGCGCGGTCGGAAAGCTGTCGTTGGACGATTGCGAGCGGTTGACGTGATCGTTGGGGTGAACCGGCGACTTGCCGCCCTTGTTGCCGGTCAGGATCTCATTGGCGCGCCCGGCGATCACCTCGTTCGCGTTCATGTTGGACTGGGTGCCGGAACCGGTCTGCCAGATCACCAGCGGGAACTGATCGTCCAGCTTGCCGTCGACCATCTCGGCCGCCGCCTGCTCGATCGCGTCGGCGATCTGCGGATCAAGGCCATGGTTGCGGCTGACCCGCGCCGCCGCCTGCTTCACGATAGCGAGGCCGTGGACGATGCCGATCGGCATCCGTTCGCGCTCCCCGAACGGGAAATTCTCGATCGAGCGTTGCGTCTGCGCACCCCAATAGCTGTCCGCCGGAACCTCGATCGGGCCAAAGCTGTCGGTTTCGGTGCGCGTGGTCATATGTCCAATCCCCAATGCGAGTCGTTTCGGAACGCCCTTAGCAAGCCCTGAGTCGCGGGGGAAAGGCATGTCCGAAGCGGTGAGGGCAACGCGAACGCGCCCACTCCAGCCTATCCCCATGCCAACCACCGATCGAAGCCGCATGATAGTACAACTCGTGCCCGAAAGCAAGAACAAAAGCGGAACGGCAATCCGGTCCGTGCTGCCATGTTCCCTCCGGCCGCAAAGCCGGATAGGCGTGCGGCAAAGGGAGACAATGATGACGCGCGGAATGTCGATGGCAGCGGCGGGGGTAATGATCGTAGCGGCGGCAATGGGCGTACCCGCGTCGGCGGCCGCGCCCCAACCCGGCCTTCGTCCGCAGGCGGAGGCCCAGGCGCTCGACCTTGCGAAGAAGGCGATCGCGCTCAGGTCGGTAACGGGGCAGGGCAACCAGACGGGCCAGGTCGCGGCCTTGTTCAAGCAGGCGCTGGTGGACAGCGGCTTTCCGGCGGACGCGATCACCATCACGCCGGTGGACGACACCGCCTACTTCATCGCCCGTTGGAAAGGGCTGGACGCCAAGCTGAAGCCGCTGGTCATTTCCGGCCACATGGACGTGGTGGCGGCCAACCCCAAGGACTGGCAGCGCGATCCGTTCACGCCGCTGGTGGAAAACGGCTATCTGTTCGGGCGCGGTGCCAGCGACATGAAGCTGGACGGGGCGATGGCGGTCACCGCTCTGGCCGAACTGAAGCGGCAGGGCTTCGCCCCGCGCCGCGACATCGTGCTGGAATTTTCGGGTGACGAGGAAACCGCGATGAAGACCAGCGCGATCCTCGCCGATCAGCTCAAGAATGCCGAACTGGTGCTCAACATCGACGGTGGCGGCGGGATGCTGGATGCCGACACCGGCAAGCCGCTTTACTGGGTGTGGACTGCGGCCGAAAAGACCTATGCCGATTTTGAGCTGAGCGTCACCAACCCCGGCGGCCATTCGTCCGCGCCGCGTGCCGTGAACGCCATCTATCAACTGTCCGCCGCCTTGACCAAGGTCGGCAATTACCAGTTCAAGCCCGAACTTAACGCGATCACCCGCGCCTCCCTCGCCAGCGCCGCCCGCTACGAGGAGCCGAAGACGGCGGCGGCGATGCGCGCCTTTGTCGCAGATCCCGCCGACAGGACGGCCATCGCGACCCTGACCGCCAATCCGGCCACCGTGGGGCGGATCGGCACCACCTGCGTCGCGACCATGGTCGATGCGGGCCACGCGCAGAACGCCTTGCCGCAGCGCGCGACCGCCAACATCAACTGCCGTATCTTCCCAGGCCACAAGCCGGCCGACATCATGGCCGAACTGGCCCGCGTGATCGGTGATCCCGCGGTGAAGATCCGCGACGTCAGCGAAGGATCGGTGGCGACCGATGCGTCACCTTTGCGGCCGGACGTGTCCGCTGCGGTCGAGCGGGCGCTGCATCAGGTCTATCCCGGCGTGCCGGTCTTCCCCGGCCAGGCTTCGGGGGCCAGCGACAGCATGTGGTATCGCGCCAAGGGCATACCGAGCTACAGCATCAGCCCGATCTTCATGAAGGACGCCGACGATTTCAGCCATGGCCTGAACGAACGCGTGCCCGTTTTCAACATCGCGCCGGGCGTGCGTTACTACATGACCCTGTTCAGCAATTTGTCGCAATAAGGTGTCGGAAGCCGCGCCGGACCCGTTCGGCGCGGTATCCTGCGGGCGTAGGGCCAGCTTCTCAACAGCGCATGCGCCGATCCGCGTGCAGCCTTTGTCGAATCGCACGAGCGATCGTGCTCTCGCGCAGGCGGGAGCCCAAAAGGCGAAGATCGTCGCGCAAACTCCTCCACTCCCGCCTGCGCGGGAGCATTGGAGTCGTGGTTGCCGGAACGCTGGCGCCGCCGCCGGCTTACTTCTTGCGGGTGAAGTCCACCGACACGACGTTGGAGCCGTCCTCGACCTGCCGCACCACCGGATCGTTCTCCGGCGGGTGGATCTCCTCCGGCTCCTGATTGTCGGCCTGCGCCGAAAAGTGGAGCGCGAAGTCGACCGCCGGATCCTGGAACGCCGTGATCGCCGCAAAGGGAATCACCAGCTTCGACCCGACCTGGTTGAAGCTCAACCCCACCTCGAAGTGGGTGGGGCTGACGTGTAGGTCCCAGTAGCGGTTCTGGATGACGATCGTCATCTCGTCGGGATAGCGTTCGGTCAGGTGACGCGGGATATCGACGCCGGGCGCCTGCGTCTTGAACGTGATGTAGAAGTGGTGGCTGCCGGGCAGGCCGCTCTTCTCCACCTGGCCGATCACGCGGCCAACCACGGCGCGCAGGGCGTCCTGCACGATCTCATCATACGGAATCAGGCTGTCGGGAGGGCCATCGGTCATGCCCCTCACCTGAACTTGGGCGCGAGGCGGGTCAAGCGTTGCCTGTGTCCGCGTCGGCGCTATACGCCGCCCATGCGCACCGCCACCATCAGCCGCAAGACCGCCGAGACGTCGATCGACGTTTCCGTCAACCTCGACGGATCGGGCGTGTATGAGATTTCGACCGGGATCGGCTTTCTCGACCACATGATCGAGCAGGTGTCCCGCCATTCGCTGATCGACATCAAGCTGAAATGCGACGGCGATCTCCATATCGACCAGCATCACACGACCGAGGATTCGGCGCTGGCGCTGGGACAGGCGGTGAAGAAGGCGCTGGGGGACCGGCGCGGCATCACCCGCTACGGCACGGCCTATTCGCCGATGGACGAGACGCTGAGCCGCGTTGCGATCGACATCAGCGGTCGCCCCTATCTGGTGTGGAAGGCCGAGTTCACCCAGACCAAGCTGGGCGAGCTGGATACGGAGCTGATCGAACACTGGTTCCACAGCTTCGCCGGCGAGGTCGGCCTGACCCTGCACATCGAGACGCTCTACGGCCGCAACAACCACCATATCTGCGAAAGCCTGTTCAAGGGCCTCGCTCGCGCGCTGCGCCAGGCGGTCGAGATCGACCCGCGCAAGGCCGATGCGATCCCCTCGACCAAGGGGACGCTGGGAGGGGAGGCGTGACCGGCCCATGACCCTGGCCCTGATCGATTATGGCGCGGGCAACCTCCGCTCGGTGGACAATGCCCTGCGCGCGGCGGGGGCGGACAATGTGATCGTCACCGCCGATCCCGACCTGATCCGCCGCGCCGACCGCGTCGTGCTGCCTGGCGTCGGCGCGTTCGGGGCGTGCATGGGGGCGCTGACGGCGATCCCGGGCATGGTGGAGGCACTGAACGACCGCGTGATCCGCGAAGGCGCGCCGTTCTTGGGCGTGTGCGTCGGCATGCAGCTGATGGCCGATGCCGGCGAGGAGTTCGGCACCACCCCCGGCCTGGGCTGGATCGGCGGCACGGTGCGCAAGCTGGAACCGGCGGACGCGGCCGCCCGCGTGCCGCACATGGGCTGGAACGATGTGGTGCCCGACCGGGCGCATCCGCTGGTGGAGGCGGGCGAGGCTTATTTCCTCCATAGCTTCGCCTTCGACGTGGCCGATCCCGCGCACCGCGCCGCCGCGACCGACCATGGTGGGCCGGTGACCGCCGCGGTCGCGCGCGACAATCTGATCGGCGCGCAATTCCATCCCGAAAAGAGCCAGGCCTACGGCCTCGCCTTCCTGTCCCGCTTTCTCGACTGGCGTCCCTGAATGAGCATCACAATCTATCCCGCCATCGACCTGAAGGATGGCAAGGTCGTCCGCCTGCTGGAAGGCGACATGGCCCGTGCGACCATCTTCAACGACGATCCGGTGGCGCAGGCCAACGTGTTCCACGAAGCGGGCGCGGACCACCTCCACGTCGTCGATCTGGACGGCGCGTTCCAGGGCCAGTCGGTCAATGGCGAGATCGTGGCCGAGATCGTGGAAAGCTTCCCCGGCAAGGTCCAGGTGGGCGGCGGCATCCGTACCCGCGACGCGATCGACCGCTGGCTGGCGCGCGGCGTCGACCGGGTGGTGATCGGCACGGCGGCCTTGACCGACCCGGAACTGGTGCGGGAAGCGGCGCGGGCGCTGCCCCACCGGATCGTGGTCGCGGTGGATGCACGCGACGGCATGGTCGCGACCCATGGCTGGGCGGAAGTGTCCGACATGACCGCCGTCGACCTCGCCAACCGCTTTGCCGACGTGGGCGTTGCGGCGGCGTTGTTCACCGACGTCGGCCGCGATGGGCTGCTGAAGGGCTGCAACGTGCGCGCGACGTCCGAACTCGCCCGCAACACCCGCCTGCCGGTGATCGCCAGCGGCGGGGTGAAGGGGCTGGTCGACATTGCCGACCTCGCCCGCCATGCGAGCGAGGGGATCGAGGGCGTGATCTGCGGCCGGGCCGTGTATGACGGCAAGCTCGACCTGCGAAAGGCGCTGCGCCTGGCCCACGACGAGGCGATCTAGTGACCGTCCGCGCGCGCGTCATCCCGTGCCTGGACGTGGCGGGCGGCCGCGTGGTGAAGGGCGTCCAGTTCCTCGACCTGGCCGACGCCGGCGACCCGGTCGAGCAGGCCAAGGTCTATGATGCGGCCGGCGCGGACGAGCTCTGCTTCCTGGACATCACCGCCAGCCACGAGGCGCGCGGCACCATCCTGGACGTGGTGGCGCGCACGGCGGCAGTCTGCTTCATGCCGCTGACGGTGGGCGGCGGCGTCCGCTCGGTGGAGGATGCGCGCGCCTTGCTGCTGGCGGGCGCGGACAAGGTCGCGATCAACTCGGCGGCGGTGGCGCGGCCCGAACTGGCGGGCGACCTGGCCGATCGCTTCGGCGCGCAATGCGTCGTCGGCGCGGTGGACGCCAAGGCGGTGGCGCGCGGCCGATGGGAGATCTTCACCCATGGCGGCCGCCGCGCGACCGGCATCGACGCGGTCGAACATGCCGTGCGCCTGGCGGAGCTGGGCGCGGGCGAGTTGCTTGTCACCTCCATGGACAATGACGGCACACGCGGCGGTTACGATCTGGGCCTGACCCGCGCCATTGCCGACGCGGTCAACGTGCCGGTGGTGGCCAGCGGCGGGGTCGGCACGCTGGACGACATGGTGGAGGGCATCACCAAGGGCCATGCCAGCGCCGTGCTGGCGGCCAGCATCTTCCATTTCGGGCAGCATACGGTGGCGGAGGCGCATGCCGCGCTGGCGGCGGCCGGTCTCCCGGTGCGGCGGGCGCTCGCCTGATCGCCGCAGACGGGGGCTCTATCCGGGGCCGGATGGACACGGTGCCTGTAGGGAAAAGGTGAGGGGCGCCCCCGGGGACGTGTCATTCTCTCTCCTGGCCTGCCGCCTTCGCGGGAGCACAAGAGGGCGGGGCGTCGGCCGGCGGATCCTGGTTCGTGATATGGGATGTCATCATCCCAACGCCCCATGCGGCTTCGGCTCAAGAAGGTGGCAAGGGCGCAACCGTCCGCGCGCTCAGCGGCTGATCAAATCCTTCCCGCAGTCAGCGCGTGTCCTGCTCCCGCCGCAGCATCGTCATGCTCCCGCGAAGGCGGGAGCCTGGCAGGCGATCCGCGCCGTTCCAGGCTCGGGCTCGCGCGAGCTGACGCTTCCCGGTGACCAGAATCTGGCCTGGAGCGGTTGGCGACGGATCGTAATACAACCTGCGCGAAAACCGCTCTAAATAGCTGCGATCAGGGCGATATGCCTGCGGTGAACGGTCACCCTGTTCGGACCTGCGCCATCACCGGCCGCGGCGCGGCGATCCGTCAGGACGAAGCCCGGCTGTTCGCATCCGTGCACAGGCCGTCGCCCGTATGTTCCTTGCAATGGTCCTGCGCCTTGGCGCTGCACCCGGACATGGCCGTGATCGCACCCAGAGCGAGCAGGACGGCGAAAACGGAACGAAGCGAACGATACATCCTGAAATCCAGCTACCGAATACGCGTCCCCGGGCGCGCTCCATCGCACGACCCACAATCCGGTCAGCGACGGAGTGCCGCTATATCGCGACAGGCCTCCTGTCGCTGATCAAGATCAAGCAACACAATAGGTTAACCAACAATCCGGAGCCGCAGGCCGAAAGTGTGGCAGGATCGTCGCAATGGCGATTGCGCGTGAATCCCGTCACGAGGCCTTGGCGAGAAAGCACTCCACTGCCCTGCATGGAGCCGGGGCATGGCCGATGCGCAGGCCGGCCGGCCGCAAACGGCTACCGGCTTGCTACTCACGTCATCCTGTCCGGTAACGCATAGCCCACGACGCGGGGCCCGGCTCGGAATAAGGTCAGGCCGCGCCGGAACGACGAAGGCCTGACCTGCCAACCCCGATGACCGCGGGCGAGCCGCTGCTCAGCGGGGCTGGCCGTCCGCCTTGACCACCGTGCCACCCTTCATCACGAAGGCCACGCGCTCCAGCACGCGGACATTCCCCAGCGGATCGCCGTCGACCGCGATCAGGTCGGCATAGCGGCCCGGCTGTACCTGGCCGATGTCCGTGCTGCCGATCAGGTCGGCGGCGTTGCGGGTGCCGGCCAGGATCGCCTGCATCGGCGTCATGCCGGCCTGCACCATCAGCGCCAGTTCCTGCGCATTCTCGCCATGGGCGGACAGGCCGAACGTGTCGGTGCCGAGCGCGATCTTCACGCCCGCCGCCTGCGCATCATGCGCCATGCGCAGGATCATCGGGCCGATCACCTTGGCCTTTTCGGCGGTGGAGGGATTCAGCTGTTCGGGATGGGTCGTGGCGCGCTCATAAACCTTCTGCGCCACCAGCATGGTGGGGACCAGATAGGTGCCGTGCTGCCGGAACAGCTTGAACGTCCCGGCATCGGCATAGCTGCCATGCTCGATCGAATCGACGCCCAGTTCGATCGTATGGTCGATCGCTTCCTTGCCATGCGCATGGGCCATGACCTTCATGCCCAGCGAATGGGCGGTATCGATCACCGCCTTGATCTCGTCATCGGCCATCAGCTGATGCTTGGGATCGTCGCCGATCGACATGACCCCGCCCGACGGCATGATCTTGATCTGGTCCACCCCCAATTGCCGCATCCGGCGCACGGTGGTGCGGGCCTGCTCCGGAGTGTCGATCACCGAATCGTGCCAGTGCGGGATTTCGGAAAAGTCGGGCAGCAGGCCGTTGGCGGGATCGCCATGCCCGCCGGTGGGGCCGAGCGCATCGCCCGCCACCCACATGCGCGGGCCGGGAATGGATCCTTCCTCCACCCCCTTCTTGAGCGCGACGATGGCGTTGGTCGGGCCGCCGGCGTCACGGATGGAGGTAAAGCCCGCCATCAGGGTCGCGCGCGCGTCGTTCACACCGTCGATCAGTGCCTGGTAATCGGTGCGGGTCACCGCGTTGCGGATCGGGTCGCCCGGGTGAAAGGCGGACAGGATGTGGACGTGCGTGTCGATTAGGCCGGGCAGCACGGTCTTGCCGGACAGGTCCACCACCTCCGCGCCCGCCGGCGTGACGAAGCCGGGCTGGACGGCGGTGATGCGGTCGTCGTGCACCAGGATCGATACCTGCCGCTTCGGCGCGGCGCCGCTGCCGTCGATCAAAGTACCGGCGTGGATCACCAGGTCCTTGGCGGCGACCGGCGCCGCGGCGAGCGCCAGGACGGCGGCCAAAATACGTGCAAGCCTCATTCATGTCCCCCTTCAGAGTGCCTGCCACTGGCGGATCGCATCGATCGGCCACAGCAGCATGAGCACGTTCAATGCCAGATTGTCGCGGATCAGCCACAAAGTCACGCCCTCGAACAGCAAGGCGACGACGATCGTGAGGAGAGGGGGCAGGCGGCGTGCCAGCATAAAGCCGGCTGCCATGCAGGCGATGTCCGCCAGTGAGTTGACGACGCTGTCGCCGACATAGCCGAGCGCCATCGTCGCGGTGCGATAGCGGTCGATCACGGCGGGCGAGTTCTCGACCCATTCCCACGCCGCTTCGACCAGGATGGCGAGTGCCAGTCGCCACACCACCGGCATCCGGCGAAGCAGCAACCATCCCGCCAGGTAGAAGAGGAAGCCGTGAATGACATGGCTGGGGCTGTACCAGTCGAACAGATGCTGGCTGTTGCCGCCGTCCACCGCCCCATGCCACAGGTCGACATGGCCGCAGGTGCAGATCGGCGGCCGTCCCATCGCCAGCAGGGTCGCCACGGCCCCTGCCAGGGTCAGGGCGATCGAAGTCAGCGGCGCGGCGATCCGGTGGTTTGCGGCAAAGCGATGCATCCGTGCCACGTTGACCTTCCGCCGCCGGAAAGCCAAGAGCGGCCATGCCTTTGTCCGGCCTTGAGCATCGCGGTGTCCTGTTCGTCCTTTCCTCGCCGTCCGGCGCGGGCAAGTCGACCATCGCGCGTCGATTGCAGGCGAGCGATCCCGACATCGCCGTATCCGTGTCCGTCACCACCCGCCCGCCGCGCCCCGGCGAGGTCGACGGCGTCGATTATCACTTCGTCGACGTGCCCCGCTTCAAGGAGATGGTGGCGAACGGCGAGCTGATGGAATGGGCCCACGTCTTCGACAATCGCTACGGCACGCCGCGCGCGCCGGTGGAGAAGATGCTGGCGGAGGGGCGCGACGTCCTGTTCGACATCGACTGGCAGGGCGCGCAGCAATTGTACCAGCAGGCCGGCGGCGACGTCGTGCGCGTCTTCATCCTGCCGCCCTCCATGGCCGAACTCGGCCGGCGGCTGCGTGGGCGTGGCACTGACGACGAGGCGGTGATCGAAGGCCGCATGGCGCGCGCCGCGGCGGAGATCAGCCACTGGGACGGCTATGATTACGTCCTCATCAACCAGGATGTGGATGCCTGCTTCGCCCAGGTGAAGACGATCCTGGATGCCGAACGCCTGCGCCGGTCGCGCCAGACGGGACTGATCGGTTTCGTCCGCAGACTGATGATCAAGGGCGGCTAAGGATCGATTGACTTGCCCTGCGGTTGTAGCCCGCAAACAGGGAGCAAGCCTTATGGTCCGTCTCGTCATCGGCAGCGTCGCGGGCGCCGTCGCCATGTTCATCGTCGGCCTGATATTCTGGGCGACGCCGCTGCGTTATGCCGGGCTGTCGTCCGCCGGGGAGGCGCCGAACGCCGCCGTCCAGCTGTCCTTGGCACAGAACCTGCCGCATACCGGCCGCTATGTGGTGCCGGACGTGGGCACGCCCAACGGCACGATCCTGTATGGCAAGGGGCCGATCGCGACGGTGGATTACAACAGCCGGGGCTATTCCAGTTCCGACCCCGCCAGCATGATCGGCGGCTTCATCCAGGATGTGGTGGTCGCGTTCATGATCGCGTTCAGCCTGTACGTCATTGCCGGGCGGGTGGACGATTTCACGACGCGCCTGCGCGTGGCGATCGGGCTGTCGGCAGCGGCATCCGTGTTGATCCTGCTGCGCGATCCGATCTGGACGCATACCGACTGGCGCTTCGCGATCTATGCGCTGGTGGCGGACCTGGCCGCGCTCGCCGCCGCCTCGTTCGTGATCGTGCGCTGGTTCCTGCCGCGGGTCGGCCCGGCGCTATAGCAGCGAAAGGAAGCGCGCCGCGGCAAGGAAATCCGCCCGGCGCGCATCCCGCGCCTGCGTGGCGAGCGCGTCCTCGCCCCAGCGTTCGGCCTGCCACAGTTCGTCGAGATGGGTGAGGGCAAACGCCGCCTCCGCCGCGATCGCCCGTTCGGTCAGCGCGAGCGCCACCACCAGCGAACCGCCGATCGTGACCAAAGGCGACAGGGCCGCGAGGTGGAAGGCGTCGAAGGCGTCCAGCGCATCGCCCAGCCGGCCGATGGTCGCGGGCGGCTGCGGCGCGTGGACGATCCCGTTCGTGACCGCAAAATGGACGTCATAGCGCCGCTGCGCCCAGCCGAGCAGTGGGTCCCATGCCTCCGCCTGCCGGGCGACCAGCTCGTCCGGGCCATCGGCGCGGTAGCATAGCAGGTCGGTTTCGGCATAAGCGGCGAGCGGACGGGCGAACATCGCCGGGTCGGGCGCCACCCGGTCGATCGCGGCATTGGCCAGCCCGGTCAGCGGCATGGAGCGGGGGTCGATCGTCTCGCCCTGATCCCGCCATTCCCCGGCCACACCGTCCGCCAGCGCGGGCGAAGGCAGGATCAGCCCGTTGCGCGCGGGCGTCTTGACGGCGCGTCCGTCGAGCAGGATCGCGCCATCGGCGACGGTCACCTCCTTGTAGAAGCGCTTCACGGCAGCGCCTCCAGAATCGCGACCAGGGCCGAGGGATGGTCCGCCACCACGTCCGCCCCTGCCTCGATCAGCTGGTCGGCATTGTGATAGCCCCAGGAAACGCCGATCGCGGCGCAGCCCGCCGCCTTGGCCATCGCCATGTCGTAGCTGGTATCCCCGATCATCGCGGTGGTGGCGGGCGAACTGCCGGCATCGGCCATCGCCTGGTCCAGCATCGACGGGTGCGGCTTGGACGGGTGACGGTCGGCGGTCTGCAGGGTCACGAAGCGGGGGTGGAGGCCGTGATGGTCGAGGATCGCCTTCAGCCCGCGATCCGACTTGCCGGTGGCGACGCCCAGCAGCCAGCCGCGCGCCTCCAGATCGGCGACCGCTTCCGCGATCCCCTCGTACAGCGGATGGTTGGCCAGTCCCTGCGTCCGCATGTCGAAGAACGCCGCTTTATAGGCCTCCCCGATCGCGTCATGCTCCTCGGGCGTGCCGCCGGGATAGAGGACGCTCATCGCCTCGGGCAGGGACAGGCCGATGATGCCGCGCGTCGCCGCATCACCCGGGGCCGCAACCCCCACCACGTCGAACGCGCGCTGCATGGCGAGGCAGATGGTGGACTGCGAATCCACCAACGTCCCGTCGCAGTCGAACACGGCAAGACGCGTCACTTGCGCGTCCGCGACCGGCGTTCGCCCTTGCGTTCCTTGCGGCGAGCCTTGGCGGCGGCGCTGGCGGCCTTTTTCTTGCCCTCGGCCGTTTCACTGAACTTGGGTTCGTCGAAGGGCAGGGCGTCGCCCCCCGCGAGGTCGAAGCCGAGATGCTGCAGGCTTTCCAGGAAATGCTTGGGCGGTTCGGCCGACACGTCCAGTTTGTGCCCGTCGGGATGATCCACCCGCAAACGACGGGCATGGAGGTGCATCTTGCGGCTGATCCCGCCGGTCAGGAACGCGTCCTGCCCGCCATATTTGCCGTCGCCGACGATCGGGTGGCCGATCGCCGCCATGTGGACGCGCAACTGGTGCGTCCGGCCGGTATAAGGCTGCAATTCGACCCAGCAGGCAGCGTTGCCGGCGCGTTCGATCACGCGATAGCGGCTGCGCGCGGGCTGCCCCTCCTTCTCGTCGACATGCATCTTCTCGCCGCCGGTGCCGGGCTGCTTGGCGATCGGCAGTTCGATCATGCCGTCCTCGATCGACGGCACGCCGACCACCAGCGCCCAATAGAGTTTGCGCGCGGTGCGGCTGGAAAAAGCCTTGGCGAGATGCGCGGCGGTGCCGGCGGAGCGGGCGAGCAGCAGCACGCCGCTGGTGTCCTTGTCCAGCCGGTGGACCAGCTTGGGCCGGCCCTCCGCCTCGAACTGAAGGCCGTCGAGCAGGCCGTCCAGGTGCCGTTCGGTCTTGGTGCCGCCCTGGGTGGCGAGGCCCGGCGGCTTGTCGATCACGATCGCGGCCCGATCGCGGTGGATCACCAGGCTCTGCACGAACTCCTGATCCTCCGGCGAAAGCGGCGGGCGCTCGCGCTTGGGGCGGTTGGTGGCGGCGGCAGGCGCGGGCGCCTCCAGCGGGGGGACGCGGATCGACTGGCCCGCCTCGATCCGGTCGCCGGGCGCGATCCGCTTGCCGTCCACGCGCAACTGGCCCGTGCGGGCCCAGCGCGACACGATGTTGAAGCTGGCATCCGGCATGTGGCGGCGGAACCAGCGGTCCAGCCTTATGCCGTGATCATCCTCCGCCACCACGAAGGTGCGGGCGTCCGAAGCGATTTCCGTCATCCCAGCACCCGTACCATCATCAGGCCGACGAACAGCATCAGAACCGAACCCGCCACGGACGAGACGGCATAAGCGGCGGCGGCAACGCTCTGCCCGCGCATCAGCATGTTCGCGGTTTCCAGGCTGAAAGCGGAAAAGGTGGTGAAGCCGCCCAGCACGCCCACGCCCAGGAACAGGCGCAGCGGCTCGCCCTCCCCATTGGTATAGCGGGTCAGGGTTCCCGCCAGCACCCCCATCAGCAATCCGCCGAGGAGGTTCACGATCCACGTGCCCCAAGGGAAAACAGGCCCGAGATTGGCGAGCGCGACACGGCCGACATGATAGCGGAAGCCGGCGCCGACCGCGCCGCCCGTCATGACAAGAATGATGGGATTCATGGGCGGGGTGTAGCGGGTCCGGGCCCTGCCTGCCAGTGGGCCTCAGCCAAGCATCAATCCGGCGACGACGAACAGCAGGCCGAGCGTGGCGACCATCCACACGAATGTGCGAACCTTGGGGATGCCGGCGGCGTAGAGCGGCAGGTAGATCAGCCGCCCCCAGAAATAGAGGTGCGCGCCTGCCTCCGTCTTCCAGCCCAGCCGGCCTACCACCGCCGCGCCGAGCAGAGCGCCGATGAACAATGGCAATGTCTCGAACAGGTTGGCCTGCGCGCGCAGCAGCCGGGCGGGCAAAGGTGCGAGCGGCGGCATCTGCGCATCGCGCGCGCCCATGTTCCAGGCGGTGCCATATTGCCGCGTCCGGGCATTGCCCGCCCAGAATATGTGGACCAGCGCCAGCAGCAGGGTGGCGCCGAGCAGGTAGAATTCGGGTCGCATGGGTTCAGTCTCGTTTGGTCACGGTGATGGTGCCGCCGCTGCCCGCCCCTTCGGGACGGACGGCGAGCGCGAAATCGGCGTCGTCCTTGTGCGCGTCGAGGGAGGCGGTGCCGGACCGGATCGCATGGTAGCCGGCCTGTTGCGCCGCCTGCCGATAATAAGCGATCAGGGCGGCGGGCGGCCTGGGATTGCTGAAGCCGATCCGGACCTCGCCCCCTTTATCCTTGCCGTGAACGTCCATGTTGCGGACCCTGGTATCCGCAGCCAGCTTTATCCCGTCCAGATCGACATGCTGGCCACTGTCGAGGGCCGGCAGCTTCACATTGCCCATGGCGAAGGGCGCATCGAGCGAGACCACGCTGTCGTCCCCGGCAGTCCTCACGCTGAGGCTGACGTCGTTGCCGTTCACGGTTTCCGTGGCGGACCAGCTCGATTTCTGGGTGCAGCCGGCAAGCGCCAGCGCGGCGATCACCAAACCGGATGGGGTACGCATGGACGATCCTCCTGCCCGCCAGGTGTATGCTTGCTGTATTGCCCATGCAACACGCATCTGCTTGACGGGCGGGGTGCGCATGCCGACATTGTCCCCATGCTGAACCTGTTTTCGCTGGCCTGCGGCCTGGCGGCCGTGATCCCGGTATTGTTCGCTTTGCTGCCCATGCTCGGCTGGGCGAACTGGCTGATCCTGCCGTTGCCGGTCGCGGGATTGCTGCTGGGCGTGATGTCCAGCCGGAACGAGGGGCGCAACCTCAACATCGCCGTGCTGGTGGTGGCGGTCGCGCGGCTGATGCTGGGGGGCGGCATATTCTGATCCTGGCCGCCCTTGCCGCGACGGTCGCGCCGACGCCGGCCGCCGAGACGACGGGGGAGGCGGCGGCGGGCGTGGTCCGCGCCTACTATGCTGCGGTGAACCGGCACGATTACCGGACCGCGCATCGCATCTGGAGCGGCGGGCACAGCTTGGCCGCGTTGACCAAGGGCTATGGCCGAACCAAGTGGGTGGAGGTTGAAACCATGCCACCGTTCCGCACGGAGGGCGCGGCCGGCAGTGTCTATTGCACGGTCAATGTGCGGATCCGCGCCGAGCTGGCGGGCGGAACGCGGCAGCGTTTCGCGGGCGCGTATATCCTGCGGCGGATCAATGACGTGGAGGGATCGACGGCGGCACAGCGGCGCTGGCACATCGAACAGGCGCAGCTAAGGGCGGTGCCCGCCGGCGGCTGACCACCGGCGGGCGCTTGCGGGGTCAGCGGCAGCGTATCTGCTGCTGGTTCCGATCCACCGCCTTGCCCGCCAACGCGCCTGCCGCCGCGCCGAGCAGGGTGCCGACCGTGCGCGAACGGCCGCCATCGATGACGTTGCCCAGCACGCCGCCCGCCGCGCCGCCGACGATCAGGCCGGTCGTGCCGTCCGAACGGCGGCAATAATAACGCCCGTCATTGCCGGCATAGACGCGATCGTCCTGCGCCAGCACCCGCTCCCGGTAATTGGGGCTGTTGCGGTAATATTGGGAGGGGTCGTAGCCGCCTTCATACCGGTCGTCACCCTGCGGATAGGCGGGCCCGCCATAGGAGCGGGCGCGCCAGTTGGAGCGCGCCTCGACATAGGCATCGCGCTCGCTCAGGTAACGCTGGAATTCCTGCTGGTAACGGGTCTGGGCCGCATCCCAGCGCGCCTGATCGTCGCGGCTCTGCGCCAACGACGGAGCGGCGACGGTCGCGCCAAGGGCCGCCAGCACCGCAAGAGAGGTAATACGACGCATCTTCGTGTCTCCAAACAAGGCGGTGCCGGGCACCCCTGAACCGGGACCTATCCGGCACCGCCTGAACCGGTTCTTACGAAACCGGGCCGCGCCTGTCCGGCTTAGCGGCAGCGGACATTGCCGCGATCGACCTGACGCCCGAGCAGGCCACCACCGGCCGCGCCGATCACCGTGCCGAGCAGGCTGGAATTGCCGCTGGTCACGACATTGCCGAGCACGCCGCCCAGCACGCCGCCGACCAGCAGACCGGTGGTGCCGTCATTGCGGCGGCAGTAATAGCGATTGTCGGACCCGCGATAGACGCGGTCGTTGCGACCGAGCCGGCGCTCCTTGTAATTGCCCTGGTGGTAGTAGCGGGCCGCATCATAGTTGCGGTAGCGGGGATCGGGCCGGTTCCAGTCGTAATTGCGCCCGCGCTGCCAATCGCGCCCACGCGCCTCGTTGCGGCCCCACTGATCGTTGCGACCCCGATTGTCGTTGCGCCCGCGTCCGTCGCGATCATGATGGTCCCGCCGGTCCTGATCGTAGCGATCCCGATCATAATGCTGGGCCGCGACCGGGGCGGCGGCGGGCAGCGTCATGGCGGCGACGATCGCGCTGATGATGAGCTTGCGCATTCCTGCAATCCACTTCGTCTTTGTGACTGACAGGCGTGTAACGAGGTGTTCCGGCCGGCGGTTGCGTGAACCGAAAACAACGGCTTGTTCAGCCAACGGCGCGGTGCTTCCATGTTGCGCGACGCTCGATTAGACGGGGGCTGGATTTCCACGCCGATGCATCGTTTCGCCAATCCCGCCCGCTTCGTGCGGATTGCCCGTCCGCTCACCGCCTGGTGCGGATGGGCCGGCGCCGTGCTGGTGGCGATCGCGCTGGCGGGCGGGCTGACCGCGACGCCTGCCGATTACCTGCAGGGCGATACGGTGCGGATCATCTACATCCATGTGCCCGCCGCCTGGCTGGGCATGGCAGGCTGGGCCGGTATTGCGGGGGCGAGCGTGGCGCAACTGGCATGGCGCCATCCGCTGGCGGCGGTCGCCGCCCGCGCCATTGCCGTGCCGGGGGCGGTGTTTGCCGCCATCTGCCTGGTTACCGGATCGATCTGGGGGCGTCCGACCTGGGGCACATGGTGGGAATGGGACGGGCGGCTGACGTCGATGCTGGTGCTGTTCTTCCTATATGTCGCCTACCTCGCGCTGGCGCGGGCGGCGGGGCGCGATGCGGCGGGGCAGCGGATCGCGGCCTTGTTCGGCATGATCGGGGCGGCGAACCTGCCGATCATCCACTTTTCGGTGATGTGGTGGCGCACGCTCCACCAGGGGCAGAGCATCGGCCTGACGGGTTCCTCCATCGCAGGAGCGATGCTGTGGCCGATCCCGCTGTCGGCGCTGGGCTTCACCTTGCTGTTCGTCAGCGTCGTGCTGATGCGGATGCGCACCCTGCTGGCCGAAGCGAAGGTGGAGGCGCGGCTGCACCGGATGACCCTGTCATGAGCGCGGTGCTGCATGCCTGGCCGTTCGTCGCAGCGGCCTATGCCGTGGCGATCGGCGGCACGCTGGCGTTGCTGGGGTGGAGCCTTGCGGCGATGCGCCGGGCGGAAC
Source organism: uncultured Sphingomonas sp. (assembly GCF_934560975.1). Taxonomy (GTDB): domain Bacteria; phylum Pseudomonadota; class Alphaproteobacteria; order Sphingomonadales; family Sphingomonadaceae; genus Sphingomonas_I. The sequence continues at coordinate 23,798 of NZ_CAKTFO010000003.1, forward strand.
GACGGGCGGGGGCTCTGGATCGTCGGTGAAGGCCAGGAACCAGCGATTGACGCTGGCGCTGCTGGCGGTGGCGGCGCTGATCGGCGCGGCCCTGCTCGCCATGTCGGCGCTGAAGGAGCAGGCCGCCTATTTCTACACGCCCGGCGACGTGGCGAAGGGGCATGTGCGCCCCGGCACGGCGGTGCGGCTGGGCGGCATGGTGCGGAAGGGATCGTTGCGGCATGAGGCGGACGGCGTGACGATCGACTTCGTGGTGACGGACGGGCGCGCGACCGTGCCCGTGCGCTTTTCCGGCATCGTGCCGGCCTTGTTCCGCGAAGGATCGGGCGTGGTGGCGGATGGCCGCTTCGATCCGGCCGGCCGCTTCCTTGCCGACACCATCCTCGCCAAGCATGACGAACGCTACATGCCGCCGCAGGTCGCGGGCGCGATGCACACGTCGGACAGCGTCGCGCCATGATCGCGGAACTGGGCCTGGCGCTGTTGTGGCTGGGCGCGGCCCTGTGCGCGCTCCAGCTGGCGGTGGCGATCGTCGGCCTGCGGCGGGAGGAGAGCGGCTTGCTTGCCATGATCCGGCCGACCGCCGCGTTGCAGGCGCTGCCCACCTTGGGGGCGTTCGCCGCCCTGATCGCGCTGTTCGTGCGGGTCGATCTGTCGGTACGGCTGGTGGCCGAGAACGACCATAGCGCCAAACCCCTGCTGTACCGCCTCGCCGCGACGTGGGGAAACCACGAAGGCTCCATGCTGATGTGGGTCGCGATCCTGGCGGCGGCGGGGGCGGCGGTGGCGCTGCTGGAACGCAGGCTGCCGGACCGCACGCTGGCGGCGACATTGGGCGGCCAGGCGGCGATCGGGATCGGCTTCTACGCCTTCCTGCTGTTCGCCTCCAACCCGTACGCGCGGCTGAACCCAGCGCCGGCCGAGGGGCTGGGCCTCAATCCTTTGTTGCAGGATCCGGGTTTGGCGTTCCACCCGCCGACGCTCTATGCGGGCTATGTCGGCCTGTCCGTCGCCTTCTCCTTTGCCATCGGGGCGCTGGTCACGCGTGAGGTGGGCGCTGCGTTCGCGCGGGCGATGCGGCCGTGGGTGCTGGGCGCGTGGGTGCTGCTGACGCTGGGAATCACGGCCGGCAGCTACTGGGCCTATTATGAACTGGGCTGGGGCGGCTGGTGGTTCTGGGATCCGGTCGAGAATGCGTCGCTGATGCCGTGGCTGGCAGCGACGGCCCTGCTCCATTCGGTGACGGTGCTGGCGACGCGGGATGGCTTGCGCATCTGGACGATCATGCTGGCGGTGGTCGCCTTTTCGATGAGCATGATCGGCACCTTTCTGGTCCGCTCGGGCATCCTTACCAGCGTCCATGCCTTTGCGGTCGATCCCGGCCGGGGCGCCTTCCTGCTGGCGCTGCTGATCCTGTATATCGGGGGGGCGCTGACCCTGTTCGCGTTGCGCGCCGGCGTGGTGCGGGAAGGGGCGCGGTTCGATCTCGTCAGCCGCGAAGCTTCGCTGGTCGGCAACAATCTGCTGCTGACAGCCATCCTCGGCATCGTGCTGCTGGGTACGCTCTATCCGCTGGCGGCGGAGGCGGTCGGCAGCGCCGTGTCGGTCGGGCCGCCTTATTTCGACGCGGTGGCCGGGCCGCTCGCCTTGCTGCTGGTGGCGCTGCTCGCCATCGGACCGCTGGTGCGCTGGCGGAGCGACCAGGCGCGCACCGTCCTGCGCCGCGTGGCGCCGGGTGCGGCCGTGGCGCTGGCAACGGCGGCGGCGTGTGCGATCCGCGGCGGGATCGGGCTGATGCCCCTCCTCGGGCTCAGCCTGGCGGCGGGGCTGGCGGTGGCGAGCATCCTGCCACTGGTCGGGCGCAACCTCTTCCGGACGCCGCTGCACCTGTGGGGCATGGTGATCGCGCATCTGGGCGTGGCCGTGTCGCTGGCCGGCATGGCGTGCGACAGCGCCTTCACCGTGGAGACGCTCACCGCCGCGCGGGTAGGGGAGACGGTGTCGGTGGGGCCATGGCAGGTGCGCTTCGCCCATATCGAGCCGGTGTTCGGCCCCAATTGGCAGGCGTTGGAGGCCACGTTCGCGGCCAGCCGGGGCGATGCCGCGCCGGTCACGCTCCACCCGCAGGCGCGGGCCTATTGGTCGCCACCGGCCGAGACGAGCGAGGCGGCGATCCACACCAGTTGGAACGGGCAGCTTTACACGGTGCTGGGCAGGCAGGCGGAGGGCGGGCGCTGGCAGTTGCGCCTGTGGTGGAAGCCGTTCGTGACCCTGATCTGGGCGGGCGGCGGATTGATGGCATCGGGCGGGGTGCTGACGCTGGCCGGGCGCATCCGGCGCGGTGCGCGGGCGCGGCGGAGAAGGAAAGCGTGGGAATGAACGGTCGTCGGATCCTGTGGCTGCCGCTGGCCGCCTTCATCCTGCTCTCCTCCGGGTTGGTCTATGGGCTGGCGCGGCCGGAGAATCGGATCATCACGTCCAAGGTGGTGAGCGCGCGCGTGCCGGACTTTGCCCTGCCGGCGGCGGTGGATACGTTGCCGGGGCTCGCCAGCGCGGACCTTGCGACCGGCCAGCCGCACCTGCTCAACATCTTCGCCAGCTGGTGCATTCCCTGCATTTCCGAAGCGCCGCAGCTGAAGCGGATGGCGGATGCGGGCGTACCGATCATGGGCATCGCCGTGCGCGATCGGCCGGAGGCGGTGGCCCGCTTCCTGCGCCGTCACGGCAATCCGTTCCAGCGGATCGGGGGGGACGGCGACAGCCAGGTCCAGGTCGCGTTCGGATCGTCCGGCGTGCCCGAAAGCTTCATCGTCGACGGCAAGGGACGCATCGTCCAGCAGGTGATCGGGCCGATCAACCCGGCGGACGTCGACGCGATGGTGGCGGCGATGAAGGCAGCGCGGTGAGGGGCGCCTTGCTCTCCATGGCGCTTGCCGGCCTGGCCGCGCCGGCCTTGGCCGAGAGCAGCCTGCCGCCCGCGCCGCTCGCCAACACGCAACTGCCCGATGCGGGGCAGGAGCGGCAGGCCAAGGCGCTGATGGCGACGATCCGCTGCCTGGTCTGCCAGGGCCAATCCATTGCCGACAGCGATGCGGATCTGGCGGGCGACATGCGCAGCCTGATCCGCCAGCGTATTGCACGCGGGGAGAGGCCGGAGGCAATCCGCGCCTGGCTGGTCAGCCGTTACGGCGCCTGGGTCAGCTATGCGCCGCCGCTGGACCGCACCACCTGGCCATTATGGACCGCCCCGGTGGTGATGGTCGGCGTGGGCCTGCTGCTGGCCGCGCGGACGCTGAAGAGGCGGCGGCGATGACGGCCTGGTTCCTTCCCCTGCTATGCGCGGCCGTCCTGCTCGCGGCTTTGGTGCTGGTCGCCCGTCCCTCGCGGGGTGGCGTGCAGCTTGCGGCGGCGTTCCTGATCCTGGGACTGGTCGGCTATACGTGGCAGGGTTCGCCCGGGCTGCCCGGGCGACCATCGCAGGCCCGCGCCGCGCCTGTGCTCAAGGACAGCCTGTTCGAGAGGGAGCGCAAGGCCTTTTTCGAGACGCTGGGGCCGGAGGCGCAGGTGCTGGATACCGCCGACGCCTTCATCCGCAACGGCGATCCGGATTATGCGGCCGGCATCCTGCGCGGGGCATTGTCGCGCAACCCGGAAAGCGGGACTTTGTGGGTCGGCTATGGCCACGCGCTGACCGCAACGGCGGAGGGCGTGATGACGCCGGCCGCGCGCTACGCCTTCGATCAGGGGATCGCGCGTGCGCCGCAAAACCCCGCCGGGCGCTATTTCCTGGCGCTGGCAATGGCGGAGGCGGGCGATCTCGATCAAGCGGAGGCGATCTGGACCGGTCTGCGCCCGCTTGCCGCCAAGCGGTCGCAGTGGCGCGCGTTGGTCGAGCAGAAGATCGCCGCCGTCGCCCGCTTGCGCACGATGATGCAGGATCAGCCCTGATCGGTGATGTGCGGCACCCTCGCCACCTTATTTGATGGCGAGGGGGATGCCCGCCACCACCAGATGGACCCGGTCGACGGAGGCGGCGACGCGCTGGTTGATCGTGCCAGCCATGTCGCGGAAGCGGCGGGCGAGCGCATTGTCGGGTACGATGCCCAACCCGACTTCGTTGGCCACAAGGATGATGCGTCCGCGACCGCGCGCCAGCACATGCTCCAGTTCGGCCAGGGGGGCGTCCAGCGCCTCCTCGGCAAGCAGCAGATTGGACGCCCACAGGGTCAGGCAATCCACCAGGATCACCGCGTCCGGTCGATCCGCCTGCTCGACGGCGGCGGCGAGGGAGCGGGGCGCTTCCACCGTCCGCCAGCGTGGCCCCCGATCGGATCGGTGGCGGTCGATCCGGTCGCGCATCTCGTCGTCGAACGGCTGCGCGGTCGCGATGAAGACGAGGGTGCCGGCACAGGATTCCGCCAGCGCCTGGGCATGGCGGCTCTTGCCCGAACGCGCGCCGCCGATCACCAGCATCGTCCGTCCGTTCATCGTCAGCATCGCTACCTCTTGTGCAAGCGCGCGCCTTCGCGGATGGGCGCGGGGAATGTTCGATCCCACACCGCATAGCCTGTCCTTTCACGGCGGTCGCCTGGATGAAGCGGCGCGGCGTTTCCGCGATGCGCCCGTGCCATGGCTGGATCTGTCCACGGGCATCAACCCGGGTGCGTGGCAAGCGCCCGCCGGCATCGCCGCCGACCTGCGTGCGCTACCGTCCGGATCCGATTTGAAGGCGCTGAACGGCGCGGCGGCGGGAATGATGGGCGCCGACCATGTGGCGGTCGCGGCATTGCCGGGCAGCGAGATCGGGCTGCGCCTGGTGGCGCAGCTCGGCCTGCCCAGACCATGGCGGATCGTGGGGCCGGGCTATCGCACCCACGCCGCCGCCCTGCCGGGGGCAGAGGCGATCGGCGCCGATGCCGTCCTGGCCGAAGGCGCGCGCGGGGGCACGTTGCTGCTCGCCAACCCCAACAACCCCGATGGGCGGCTGTGGCAGCCTCGGGCCTTGTTGGCGTTGGCGCGCGCGCTGGCGGCGGCGGGCGGCGTGCTGGTGATCGACGAAGCCTTTGCCGATGCGGTGCCGGACGCCAGCATCCTGCCCCTGCTGTCGGCCGACGATCGGGTTCTGGTATTCCGGTCCTTCGGCAAGTTCTTCGGACTGGCGGGCGTGCGGCTGGGCTTTGCCTTCGGCGCCGGGGATCTGGTCGCGTCGCTAGGCGAGATGCTGGGGAGTTGGCCGGTATCGGCCACCGCCATCGCGCTCGGCACGGCGGCCTATCGCGACCGGCCGTGGATCGACGCGACGCGGGCACGCTTGCGGGCGGATGCCGACGCACTGGACGGGTTGCTCGCCAGGCACGGGCTGACGGCGGGCGGGGCATGCCCGCTGTTCCGGCTGGTGGAGACCGACGAGGCGCCGGGAGTGTTCGAAAGGCTGGCGCGCGCGGGCATCCTGACCCGGCCGTTCGATCATGCGCCGCGCTGGCTGCGCTTCGGCCTGCCGGGGGATGCGGCGGAACGGGCGCGGCTGGACCGGGCGTTGCGCCATGGCTGAGCCCGTCGCCCTGGTCGCGCTGATGGCCGATGCGGCGCTGGGCTGGCCGGCGTGGCTCTATGCGCGGGCCGGCCATCCGGTAGGAGCGTTCGCGCGGTTGATCGGCGGGTGCGAGCGATGGGGAAACCGGCCGACACTGTCGACCGCAACCCGGCGGCTGGCGGGGGTGGCGACGATCGCCCTGGTCGTGGCGTCCGGCACAAGCGTGGCGTGGCTGGCGGAGGCGGCGGTGCGGGCGGTGTTCGGCCCGGCCGGGTGGGTCGCGGTGGCGCTGCTGGCATGGCCGGGCCTCGCGCAGCGCAGCCTGAACGATCATGTCCTGCCCGTGGCGACCGCGCTGGAGCGAGGCGACCTGCCGGCGGCGCGCGCGGCGGTGGGCCGGATCGTCGGGCGCGATGTGGAACAACTGGACGAGGCGGGCGTGGCCCGCGCGGCGATCGAGAGCCTCTCCGAAAGCGTCTGCGACGGCGTGGCGGCGCCCTTGTTCTGGCTGCTGCTGCTCGGCCTGCCGGGGCTATGGGCCTATAAGGGCATCAACACCGCCGACAGCCTGATCGGCCATCGCGAACAACGCTGGCGCGCGTTCGGATGGGCGTCGGCGCGGCTGGACGACCTGGCCAATCTGCTGCCGGCGCGGCTGAGCGGGGTGCTGCTCTGCCTGGCGGGCGGCGGCGGGTGGCGGGTGATGGTGCGCGATGCGCGGCGCCATGCCTCGCCCAATGCGGGCTGGCCGGAGGCGGCTATGGCGGGGGCGCTTGGGATCAGGCTGGCGGGGCCGATCGCCTATGACGGCGTGGTCGCGGACAAGCCGTGGATCGGGGATGGAATGCGGGAGCCGGGCGCGCGTGAGATAAAGCGGGCGCTTGCGGTCTATCGCCGGGCGTGCCTGATGCTGTGGATCGTGGCGGGGGTGGTGGCATGGGCGCGATAATGTTGCAGGGCACCGGTTCGGACGTGGGCAAGTCGGTGCTGGTGGCGGGCCTGTGCCGCGCCATCGCCAATCGCGGGCTGACGGTGCGCCCGTTCAAGCCGCAGAACATGTCCAACAATGCCGCCGTGACGCCGGACGGGGGCGAGATCGGACGGGCGCAGGCGACCCAGGCCATCGCCGCGCGCGTGCCCCCAAGCTTCGACATGAACCCGGTGCTGCTGAAGCCGCAGGGGGACCGCACCTCCCAACTGGTCGTGCACGGCCGGGTGCGTGGGATCCTGAAGGCGTCGGAATGGCGCAGCGGCCGCGAGGGGCTGATGACGGAGGTGCTGGACAGCTACTGCCGGCTAGCGGCGCAGGCGGACGTGGTGGTGGTGGAGGGCGCGGGATCGGCGGCGGAGGTCAATCTGCGCGGCGGGGACATCGCCAATATGGGCTTTGCGCGCGCCGCCGACGTGCCGGTGGTGCTGGTGGGCGACATCGATCGCGGCGGCGTGATCGCCTCCCTGGTCGGCACGCGCGCGGTGATCGACCCCGACGACGCCGCCATGGTCGGCGGCTTCATGGTCAACAAGTTCCGGGGCGACCCGGCGCTGTTCGCGGACGGGTTGCGCGCGATCGCGCGGCATACCGGCTGGCGCAGCTATGGGCTGGTGCCGTGGCTGTCCGATGCCGCCCGCCTGCCGAGCGAGGACGCAATGGTGCTGCAACGACGAACGGCACGCGGCAACGGCCGTGTCGTGATCGCCTGCCCGATCACGCGCCACATCGCCAATTTCGACGATCTCGATCCCCTTAGGCTGGAGCCGGAGGTCGAGCTGGTGATGGTCCCGCCCGGCGATCCCATCCCGGCGGAGGCGCAGCTGATCGTGCTGCCCGGATCCAAGGCGACGATCGCGGACCTGCGCTTCATCCGGGCGCAAGGCTGGGACATCGATCTGCGCGCGCATCACCGGCGGGGACGGCCGATCGTCGGGCTGTGCGGGGGCTATCAGATGCTGGGCCGCCACGTCGCCGATCCCGATGGCATCGAAGGCCCGGCGGAAACGGTGGAGGGGCTCGGCCTGCTGGACGTGGACACCCGGTTGGGCGGGGACAAGATGCTGACCGAGGTCACCGGAACCGCGCTGGACGCACCCTTCCATGGCTATGAGATGCACCTGGGCCGCACCACGGGCGCGGACACGGCCCGGCCGGTCGCGCAGTTCGACGATGGGCGGCCGGACGGGGCGACCAGCGCGGACGGGCTGGTCGCGGGCAGCTATGTTCACGGCCTGTTCGGCATGGCGGAACAACGCCGTGCCTGGCTCAGGCGGATCGGCGCGGACGGGAGCGGGCCGGACCATCGCGCCGCGATCGATGCGGCGCTGGACGCGATCGCGGCGGAACTGGAGCAGCATGTCGACATTGACGGGCTGCTCGCTTTGTCAAAGACGGCCAAGCACCACGGCGGCGAGTAGCAGCCCGGTTTCGACCAACTCGATACCCGTCCCATGCCCGTCGCCGTTGATCCCGCCGACGCGGGCGTGGAGCCATATGGCATAGGCCGCGAGCAGGAGCGGCGCCGCCAGCAGCGCGGGCGCGGCCACGCAGGCGGCGGCCAGCAGCAGGCCCCAGCCGACCAGGTCGCGCGGGCGGACGGCGCACGCCACCGTCGCGCCGAGCCCGGGCTTCAGCGGCGGCAGCCAGCGCGCCCAGGCCAGCGGCCCGATGCGGGCGGCGGCGGGGATGAGGAGCAAGGCCCACCAGCCGGCGGGAGCGAGCGCGTGCAGCAGCACCAGCTTGGCGATCATCTGCAGAACAAGGGCGATCACGCCGAAGCTGCCGATATGCGGGTCCGCCATCACGGCGAGCAGGCGGGACCGGTCGCCATGCGCCGCGCCCAGCCCGTCGGCCAGATCGGCCAGACCGTCCAGGTGGAGCCCGCCCGTCACCACCACCCACGCCGCGAGCGCGGCCAGCGCCCCGGTCCACGCATCGACCTGCGCGCCGACCCAGCCGGATGCGGCAACGAGCAGCCCGATCACTAGCCCGACCAGCGGGTAGCAGCGGATCGCGGCCGCGAAATCGTCGGCGGAGCCTTGAACGGCAGGCACCGGCAGGCGGGTGAGGAAACCCACTGCGATCAGGAAGCGCCTCATGCCGTCAGTCCGACGATCTGGCCGGCCGGCGGCGGGCCGGGCCAGAGACGCAGCGACAGGATGCCGGCATAAGGCAGGTCGAACGCCCACACCTGTCGCGCGTCGAAACCGCAGGCGGAGGCCAGCGCCGCCCGCATCGCCCCGGCGTGAGTGACCACCAAGGCCGGCTCCGTAATCTCCGCCAAGGCGGCGCCGACGCGCGCCACCAGCGCCGACCAGCATTCTCCGCCGGGCGGTGGCGCGGCATCGGGATCGTCCCAGAAGCGTGCCAGCGCCTGGCTGTCCACCTCGGCGGCAAGACAGCCGTCCCATGCCCCGAAATCCAGTTCGCGCCAGCGCGGGTCAAGGCGCACGGGCAGGCTGTGTCCCGCAATGGCCTGAGCGCAGGCGTGGGCGCGGAGGAGGTCGGAGGAGACGATCTCCGTCACCTCCAGCCGGGCGGCGGCGGCGCGGCACGCGGCGATGCCGGCGGGGGTGGCGGGACAGTCGGTGTGCCCGAGCAGGCGGCCGGCCAGCACCGGCTCGCCATGGCGCATCAGGTGCACCACCGTGCCCGTGGTCACGCGGTGGAGACGCCGGCTTCGGCGAAGGTCGCCATGCCGTTATGCGCGGCCAGCGCGGCGCGGACGATGTTCGCCGCCACCGCCGCGCCGCTGCCTTCGCCCAACCGCATGGCAAGCGACAGCAGCGGCTCCAGCCCCAGCCGGACGAGCAGGCGCGCATGGCCGGGCTCGGCCGAGCAATGGCCCGCCAGGCAATGGTCGACGATGGTCGGGTGAAAGGCGGCGAGCGGCGCCAGCGCCGAGCCGCAGATGAAGCCGTCGAGCAGCACCGGTATCCCGGCCAGCCGCGCCGCCACGACCGCGCCCGCCATCGCGGCGATCTCACGCCCGCCCAACCTGCGCAGCGTCTCAAAGGCCGACGTCGCCGCGTCGCCATGCAGCGAGACGCCCGCATCCACCGTGGCGAGCTTGGTGGCGAAGGCGTCGCCCTGCACGCCCGTGCCGGGGCCGACCCAGTCGCGCGCGGTGCCGCCGAAACTGGCGCAGGCAAGGGCGGCGGCGGCGGTGGAGTTGGCGATCCCCATCTCCCCCAGCAGCAGCAGGTCCAACCCGTCCTCCACCACCGCCGCCCCGACGTTGAGGGCGGCGAGGCACTCGGCCTCCTCCATCGCCGCGGCCTGAGTGAAGTCGGCGGTCGGCCGGTCGAGATCCAGCGGGACGACCACCAGTTCCAGTTCGGCAGCGGAGGCGAGGCTGTTGATCGCCGCCCCGCCGCGCTGGAAATTGGCCACCATCTGCACGGTGACGTCGGCCGGGAAGGCGCTGACCCCGCGCGCGGCGACGCCGTGATTGCCCGCGAACACCGCCACCCGGCCACGATCCAGCACGGGCCGGGCGCGGCCCTGCCAGCCGGCCATGAAGACCGCGATGTCCTCCAGCCGGCCAAGCGATCCCACCGGCTTGGTAAGGTCGTTCTGCCGCTCGGCGGCGGCGGCGCGGCTGTCCGCATCGGGCGCGGGTAGCGCACTCAACGCGGCCTCGAACGCGGCGGGAGAGATGAAGCGGATCATTCGACGACAAATCCCGGCGGGGGCGTGCGGGTGATGAAATGGCCCTTCACCCCGGCAGGCCATTGCTTGAACGGCACCTGGCCCGTCTCGCTCGCGGCATAGAGGGCGGCATAATCCAGGATGGCGCGGGCCGCGTCCGCATCGGGCGCGAACCGGCCGAGGACATAGCCAACCTTGCCCGGCGCGCGCAGGTGGATGGCGCAATGTTCGGTGCAGGCGAACAGGCACGGCATGTCCTGCACCGCCACACCGGCATAGGCCGGGTCGGCGGCCTGCGCCTGGCGCAAGGCGTCCGCCAGCACCGCGCCGCCGCGCCGGCCCGCTGCATCCTCCCGCCCATCCCCGGAAAAGCGGCAGGTGTTGCAGACGACCACGGCGGCACCGGGATCGACGGGGTTCAGCTTCATCAGAACTCGATCCCCGCCTGCGCCTTGATCCCGCCACGGAAGGGATGCTTGACCTGCGTCATCTCGGTCACCAGGTCGGCGGCGTCGATCAGCGGCTGCGGCGCGTTGCGGCCGGTGACCACGACATGCTTCATCGGCGCGCGGTCGACCACGGCCTCCAGCACCTCCGCCAGGGGCAGGTAATCGTAGCGCAGCACGATGTTGAGCTCGTCCGCGATGACCAGCGCGATGTCGGGATCGGCGATCATCCGCTTGACCGTATCCCAGGCGGTCCGCGCCACCGCAATGTCGCGGGCGCGATCCTGCGTGTCCCAGGTGAAGCCTTCGCCCATGGGACGAAACTCGACCAGATCGGGGAATGCGTCGAAGATGGCGCGCTCGCCAGTGGTCATCGCGCCCTTCACGAACTGGACGATGCCGACCTTCATGCCATGCCCCATGGCGCGCACCGCCATGCCGAAGGCCGCGGTCGATTTGCCCTTGCCCGCGCCGGTATGGACGATCAGCAGACCTTTCTCGCCCGTCTTGCCTGCCATCATATCACGCCGTGCCGCCTGGATGCGGCGCATTTTGTCGGTGTGGCGTTGCGCGTCCGCTTCCGTCTCGCTCATCGCCGGACCCGATGGCCGGCGGCGAGGAACAGCCGCTCCGCCGAGCGGCCGAACAGGTCGGCGGTGACCAGCCAGAACACGCCCTGCGCGGCGATCGAGCCCAAGCGGAACTGCCACAGCAGGGTCGCGGGGAAGTCGCCCGGCACCTCGTCGATCACCGGCAGCAGGTGCTGGAGGAGAGCGACCGCGCCGACATAGATGCCGCTCGCGATCAGCAGCCGGTCGACCGCGCCACAGCGATCGGCCAGACGCCGCCATGCCCACAAGGCACCACTCGCGGCGAGCAGCGACACGGCCAGCATCGCGAAATAGGCGGCGGTGCGCAGCCGCACCGTTTCATGCAGGCCCACGGCCGGGGGCGTCGGCGGATATTTGATCGCGGGCACAAGCACGATGGCCACGAACGCGCCGAGTGCCAGCAGCAGCGCCAGGCTGCGCGGGCCGATCCGCACCACCCGTCCGTACAGGCCGGCAAAGACGATGGCCAGCAGCCCGCCCAAAGCGGTGCCGTACAGCCCCATCGCGGTAAACAGGCCCCACGTCTTCTGCGTCGCGCGGCTGACCAGCTCCGCATGCGGCATCGCGCCGGCGGCATGGGCGGCATGCTGCGCCTCAAGCGCGATGGCGGCGTCGATCTGCGGCTCGGCGAACAGCAGGGCGAAGGTGGCGGCGACGAACGCGCCGACCAGCCCGGCGAGCATCCCCCGCCAGAGCAAAGTCTTCATCATGGCCGGGTGATCCCCGTGGTCAGTGGCAGGGAAAGCCCAGCAGATGGCGACCGTCATGCACATATTCATGCACGTACATGCCGTCGAACAGCGCAAACGCGCCCTGTTCGGTGCTGACGAAATAGAGCAGGATCAGCGCCATCACGGTCGCGAGCACCGCCCATGGCGCAATATCGCCCAGCGGGATGTCGGCGGTGGCGCCGACCGGGATGAAGCTGTCGTCAAAAGCAGCGACGGCGCTGGTCATGGCTTTGTCTCCTGCCCGGGAAAACGCGCCCGGCGTGGGTGAAGGATCCGGGCGGGGTCTGGCTCTCGACAGAAAGGGTTCCGCCGATCACAGTGGCGCGACCGCGCCGGGCTTGCACCGGCTTCCCGCCCGGTTCCGATGCCCTGCTGTGCCGGGTTGGCGGGATCGCGTCAACTGATCAGGAGCCCGGCACCATGTCCACCCGCCTCGTCCTGCTCTGCGCGGGCGCTACCGCGTCGGCCCGCGGCGGCGGCTTCCCGGACCCCGCCGAGCCGCTGGATGCGGGCGGGCGGGATAAGGCGCGGACATGCGATCCGGGCGTTTCCCGCGCCAGCCGATGTTGGACCAGCCCCTCGCACGTGGCGCGCGAGACCGCCGCGATGCTGGGGCTCGCGCCGGTCGAGGAGCCGGCATTGCGCGACATCGGCTGTGGCGATTGGACCGGCCTGCCGTTCGGACAAATCGATCGGCAGGCACTGGCCGGCTGGCTGGCCGCGCCGGAAGCGGGCACGCCGGGCGGAGAGAGCATGGCGGAGGTGCTGGCCCGGGTGGCACCCTGGATGGACGGATTGGGCGAAGGCCCCGCGCTGGCGATCACCCACGCCGCCGTGATCCGCGCCGCCATCGGCCATGCCTTGGGTGCGTCGCCCGCCGCGACGCTGGGGATCGACGTCGCGCCCTTGTCGGTGACCGTCCTGTCGCGGCACGGACGGTGGCGGTTGCGGGAGCTTCGCCGTGCCTGATGCTCAGCGTTCGCGACGTAGCAGGTAGGTGTCCATGATCCAGCCATGCTCCCGGCGCAGCGCGGCGCGGCGCGCCACGATGTCCGGCCCGGTCTGATCCAGCGGGCCGCTGGCAAGCGCCTGATGCCGCATGCCGAGATAGGCCCCCCACCAGATGGCGATGCCCGTCGGATCGAGCCGCTGAAAGGCGCAATGGCCGTCCAGCATCACCGCCAGCGTGTCCACCCCATCCGGCCAGCCATCCTCCGCCAGCCGTCGCCCGGTGGTGACCAGCACGGGTGCGGCCAGCGCGTTCAGCGGAATGACATGGGCGGCGGTGAGTGCCTGCAGGCTGGTGATGCCGGGCACCACCGTGACGCGCATCGCCATGCCATCTGCGCGCAGCCGCTCGGCAATGCGCAGCGTGCTGTCATAGAGCGAAGGATCGCCCCACACGAGCAGCGCCAGCCGTCCGCCAGCGGGCAGGTGGGCGGCAATCTGCGCGGCCCAGCCCTCAGCGGTATGGCGGTGCCAATCGTCGACGGCGGCAAGGTAGGGCGCGCCGGCATCGCGTTCCGCCAGGTCGAACTCCACCACCCGGGTCGCGCCGGTCAGCACGTCGGCGCACAGCATCCGGCGGAGGTCGAGCAGATCGGCCGTGTCGGCGCGCTTGCGGGGCAGCAGGATCAGGTCGGCCGCCCGCATCGCCGCTTCGCCCGCGCGGGTCAGGTGGTCGGGATTGCCCGTGCCGATGCCGATCAGATGGAGGTCGATCACGTCCGCTGCCCGGCGGCGATCAGGTGAAAGAAGGTGCCGGACACGCGGCGCCGCCACGATCCCGTGTCCGGCACGTCGTTGCCATCGGCGTCGGTGACGTGGGCCAGCGGCAGGTCCGGCTGCTCCACGATGGTCGAATAATGGAATTCGTGGCCGGCAAGCGGCGTGCCCGTCGCCAGCGTCCCGATCGGGCCATGCAGTGTCGCGCGGCGATAGCCGAGGTGCATCCGCCGCTGGGCATAGCTGGTGACCAGGCCGAGCAGCCCGGCCATGCGGTGGGGCGTGCCCTCCGCATCGATCAGCGCCTCGCCCAGGGCCATGTAGCCGCCGCATTCGCCATGGACCGGCCGGTCGGCGGCATGGGCGCGCAGCCCGGCGCGGAATTGGTCGGCGGCGGCGAGGCGTTCGGCATGAAGCTCGGGATAGCCGCCGGGCAGCCAGACGAGATCGGCGCCGGCGTCCGGAGCTTCGTCGGCCAAAGGCGAGAAAGGCAGGATCTCCGCACCCGCCGCCCGCCAGCCGTCGAGCAGGTGGGGATAGGTGAAGGAAAATGCCTCGTCCCGCGCCAGCGCGATCCTTTGCGCGGGCGGCGCGACACGCGGCGCGGCGGATGGGGTGCGCGCGCTGCCCCGCGCCGCGTCGCGCAGGGCTGGAAGGTTCACATGTTGTGCGAGGAAGGCGGCATAAGCGTCGATGCGCGCGTCCAGATCGGAATGCTCAACCGCCTGGACCAGGCCCAGATGGCGTTCAGACAGCTGGAGGTCGCCACGCCGGGGCAGGCAGCCGAAGACCGGCATGCCCACCGCCTCCATCCCGGCGCGTGCCAGTCGTTCATGGCGCGCGCTGGCCACGCGGTTGAGGATGACACCGGCCACCGGAACGGCGGGATCGAAGCGCGAGAAGCCGAGCGCGGTGGCCGCCGCCGACTGCGCCTGACCCGACACGTCGATCACCAGCACCACCGGCCAGCCCATCAGGCGGGCGATGTCGGCACTGGCGCCGTTGCCCGTGGCCCCCGGCCGGGCGACGCCGTCGAACAGTCCCATCGACGCCTCCGCCAGAACGAGGTCGGCATCGTCGCCGCGCGCCGCGAGGGCGTCGAGCATCCCTTGGGGCATCGCCCAGCTGTCGAGATTGAAGGACGGCCGGCCGCTCGCCGCGCGGTGAAAGGCGGGGTCGATATAATCCGGGCCGCTCTTGAACGGCTGCACCGTCACGCCACCATCCCGGAACGCGCGCAGCAGGCCGAGCATGACGGTGGTCTTGCCCGTGCCCGATGCGGGGGCCGCGATCATCAGGCCGGGCGTGGCGGTCATGCATCATCTCCGGCAAAGCGCGACCCCGCCGATTGCGGCCGGAAGCGGCGGTCGTAATCGGGGGCGTAAAGGCTGCTTTCGGCAAAATCCTGGGGGTCGAGCACGCGGCCGACCAGAATCAGCGCGGTCCGGTCCGGCCCATTCTGGGCGGCCTCGGCAACCGTGCCGAGCGTGGCGCGGACGACGCACTGGTCCGGCCAGCTGGCGCGCCACACCACCGCCACCGGGCAATCCGTGCCATGGCTCGCGATCAGCTCCGCCGCAATCCCGGCCAGTCGATGGATGGAGAGATGGATGGCAAGCGTCGCGCCGGTGGCGGCAAAGGCGGCCAGCGTCTCGCCGGGCGGCATCGCGCTGGCGCGGCCGGAGGTGCGGGTCAGCACCACCGACTGGGCCAAACCGGGCAGGGTCAACTCCGCCTCCAGCGTGGCGGCGGCGGCGGCAAAGGCGGGAACGCCGGGCGTGACCGAGACGGGAATGCCGAGCGCGCGGATGCGGCGCAGCTGCTCGCCCATTGCGGACCAGATCGACAGGTCGCCCGAATGCAGGCGCGCGACGTCATGCCCCGCCTGATGGGCGGCCGCGATTTCCGCCACGATGTCGTCCAGCGAAAGTGGGGCGGTGTTCACGATGCGCGCGCCGGGCGGGCAATGGTCGAGCAGGGCGACCGGGACGAGCGATCCCGCATACAGGCAGACCGGCGAGGACGCGATCAGGTCGCGACCGCGCAGCGTGACGAGGTCGGCGGCGCCGGGGCCGGCACCGATGAAGTGGACGGTCATGATCGTGCTTCCGGGCAGGAGGATGCCGCCGCGATGGCGCAGGTCGCCATGCGATCGGGCGCGATGCGGCGGGTGACGAGCAGGCGTGCGCCCGGTCCGGCGGCGGCGAGCGCCGCGGCCTCCGCCACGCTGCCCGTCCCGCGCGTGGCGAGGCTGGTTGGTGAGCGGGTCGGGGTTTCGACTCCGCTCAGGATGTCCGGCGCGAGCGGGATCAGGGTCAGGCCAAGCGCCTCGGCCACGGGCATGAGCAGGTGCGCGCGATCGGACGGCGCGGCCAGCGCGGTCACATCCCGCGCGCCCGTCAGCGCGAGGGCCGAACGCAACGAGGCGGGCGTCGCGCCGGCGCGGCAGCCGAAGCCGGCGATGATCACAATGTCACGCTCCATTGCACCAAGGGGTAGCTGGCGCGCCATCCCCGCCGCATTCCCAGCGGAGCGGCTTCGGCCAGATCGATACGGAGCAGTTGGCCACCCTTGACCGCGTGCCAGCGGGTCAACAGCGCCTCGGACTCCAGGGTGACGGCGTTGGCGACCAGCCGGACGCCGGAAGGGAGGTGGCCCGTCAGCCATTCCAGCAAGCCCTCCGACACGCCGCCGCCGATGAACACCGCGTCCGGCAGCGGCCGATCGTGTAGGATGGCAGGCGCGGCACCGTCCACCACGACGAGGCGATCCGCCCCTAATGCGGCGGTGTTGGCGCGGGCACGGGCGGCGCGGACGGGATCGCGTTCGAATGCGATCGCGGCGGTCGAGGGGTGGGCCAGCAGCCACTCGATCGCGATCGAGCCGGAGCCCGCGCCTATATCCCACAACATCTCGCCGAAGCGCGGGGCGAGAGCGGAGAGGGTCAAGGCGCGGATGGGACGTTTGGTGATCTGGCCGTCATGGTCGAACCAGTCGTCGGCAATGCCGCTTGCCTGCGGCAGGACCGCGCCGTCCCCCTGAACGGCAAGGCCGAGCGCGACGGGGTGGGCGATGTCGGCAAAGGCGAGGTCGGCGGCGGTCGCGTGGCGGATGCGCTCGCGCGGGCCACCCAGCGCCTCCAATATCGTCACTGACGACGCGCCGAAGCCTTGCCCTGCCACATATCGTGCAAGCGCCAGTGCCGCATCTCCGTCGCGGACCAGCAGGATCGCGCGCGCGCCGGGCGCGAGGTGCGGGCGAAGGCGGGCGAACGGCGCGGCGTGGAGCCCCAGGCAGAGCGTGCCGTCCAGCGGCCAGCCGAGCCGCGCCGCCGCCCACGCGAAGGTGGACGGCGCGGGATGAGCGACCCACTCGCCGGGCGTGAGGTGGCGCGCCAGCGTGCTGCCGGCACCGAACCAGAACGGATCGCCAGACGCCAGCATCACCACGCGCTGTCCGCGCCGGGCGAGCAGGGGGGTGATGCCGGCCTCGAACGGGACCGGCCATGCCTCGCAGGGGCAGGTGAGCGCGGGCAGCAGCGCGAGATGGCGGGGTGCGCCGATCACCAGTTCGGCGGCATCCAGCGCGGCGCGGCTTGCGGCGGACAGGCCCGCTGGTCCATCCTCACCGATCCCGACGATGGTCAGCCACGGAACCGCCTCAACCATGCCGAACATCCTGATCCTGGGCGGGACGACCGAAGCCAGCGCGCTTGCGGTGGCCTGTGCCGAGGGCGCGATACCCACTACGCTGAGCTATGCCGGCCGCACTGCCAGTCCCCGGACGCAACCCGTGGCGGTGCGGGTGGGCGGGTTCGGCGGCGCGGTGGGGCTGGCGGCTTACCTGCGCCGCGAACGGATCACGCACCTGGTCGACGCGACCCACCCCTTCGCCGCGCGGATCAGCGCCAATGCGGTGGCGGCGGCGGACACGGCCGGCGTGCCCCTGGTCGCCTTGACCCGGCCCGCCTGGCGGGCGCAGGCAGGCGATCGCTGGCAGCGGGTGCCCGATGTGGCAGGCGCGGTGGAGGCGCTTGGAGGTCCGCCGCTTCGTGTCATGCTCGCGGTCGGCCGGATGCATGTGGCGGATTTCGCCGCCCGGCCGCAGCACGCCTATCTGCTGCGCTTCGTTGACCGGCCGGAGGCTCCGCCCGCCTTGCCACGCCATCATCTGGTGGTCGATCGCGGACCATTCACGGTGGACGGCGACCGACGGCTGATGGAGGCGCACGGCATCGACCTGGTCGTCGCCAAGAATGCCGGCGGCGGTGGTGCGGCGGCGAAGCTGCACGCGGCGCGCGCTTTGGGCCTGCCGGTGGTAATGATCGACCGGCCGCCGCTGCCCCCAAGGCGCGAGCTGCACGACGTCGCGACGGTGCTCGACTGGCTGGATCATGGCGCGGAACGCGGCGTGTAGAGGATCGGCGCGCCGGGGCGGTCGATCAGGCGCGTGCGGCTGGAGCCCACGATCACCATCGTCCGCATGTCCGCCATGTCGCCGCGCGCGTCGGGGAGGGGAACGATGCGCAGCACCTCCTCCGGCGTGGTGACGGCGCGCGCGAACAACACCGGGCGTCGGTCGGCGCAGGCGTCGCGCAGCACGGCGAATGCGCGGTCGAGATCGTCGGGGCGCGCCCGCGACCGGGGATTGTAGAAAGCGATGGCGAAGTCCGCCTCCGCCGCCAGCCGGATGCGGCGCTCGACCAGCGACCAGGGCTTGAGATTGTCGGACAGGTTGATCGCGCAGAAATCATGGCCGAGCGGGGCGCCGGCGCGCGCGCTGGCGGCCAGCATGGCGGTGATGCCGGGCAGAACCCGGATGTCGAGCAAGCCCCACGCAGGCGGTCCCGCCTCCAGCGCCTCGAACACCGCCGCCGCCATGGCGAACACGCCCGGATCGCCCGAGGAGACCACCACCACGCGCGCACCCTGCGCGGCCAGGCGCAGCGCGTGGGTGGCGCGGTCCAGCTCCACCCGGTTGTCCGACGGATGCAGCGTCAGACCGGGACGCGGCGCCACCCGCGCGACATAGGGGATGTAGCCGATCACGTCGGTGGCCTGGGCCAGCGCATCCGTGACTTCCGGCGTCACCAGCGCCCCGCCCCCCGGACCAAGCCCGGATATGGCAAGCCACCCTGCGCTCATGGCCGGCGTCCCTGACCATGGATCAACACGATCGCGAAATAGGGCGCGACGTCGCCGGTCTGCGTCAGCGGTACGACGCGCTGTTCGGGCATGGCGGCATATTCGACCAGCCACGCGGCCTCCATCCGCCCCGCCGCCGCGATCGCGCGGCGCAGTTTGGGCAGGTGACGGCCGATCTTCATCACGACCAGGGCGTCGGTGTCGCGGATGCGGCGGGTCAGTTCCTCCTCGGGCAAGGTCGCGGCGGCGATCGTCAGCACGTCATCGCCCCAGGTGATCGGCCGTCCGCTTGCCGTCCACGCGCCCGACATGCCGGTGATGCCGGGCACCACCTGGACCGGCACCCGGCCCGCTAGTCGCGCATGA
Organism: uncultured Sphingomonas sp.; assembly: GCF_934560975.1. GTDB lineage: Bacteria > Pseudomonadota > Alphaproteobacteria > Sphingomonadales > Sphingomonadaceae > Sphingomonas_I. The sequence continues at coordinate 42,996 of NZ_CAKTFO010000003.1, forward strand.
AGGTGCATGAACGAACCGTAGAAGAACGGATCGCCCTCGCACAGCACCACCACATCCTCGCCGGTCTGTGCCACGGCGGTGAGGTGGCGCGTGCACTCCGCGTAGAAGGCGGCGAGCTGGTCGTTATAGGCGGGGTCGGTGACCGCGATCTCGGTGGTGACCGGATATTCCATCGCATATTCGACCAGGTCGGCGCGGAGCATGCCGTCCACCAGCCGGCGGGCGCGGCCGGGGCGACCGGCCTTGCGGAAGTAGGCGACATGGCGGGCGCCGCGTACCAGCCGGTCGGCCCGGACGCTCATCAGGTCGGCCGCGCCCGGGCCGAGGCCCACGCCATGGATCGTGCCGATGATCATTCGGCAGGGCTGGCCAGGGCGTTGACCGCCGCGACGGTGATCGCGCTGCCGCCCAGCCGCCCCTGCACGATCGCGCACGGGACGGGCTGCTCCGCCCACAAGGCGTCCTTGGACTCCACCGCGCCGACGAAGCCGACCGGACAGCCGATGATCGCCGCCGGGCGCGGGCAGGCAGGGTCTTGCAGCATGTTCAGCAGGTGGAACAAAGCTGTCGGCGCATTGCCGATCGCCAGCACCGCGCCCGCCAAGTGGGGCCGCCACAATTCCAGCGCGGCGGCGGAGCGGGTGTTGCCCATCGCGGCGGCGAGCGCGGGCACGGCCGCGTCGTGAAGGGTGCAGATCACCGGATTGGCGGCGGGCAGGCGCGCGCGGGTGATGCCTTCGCTGACCATGCGCGCGTCGCACAGGATCGGCGCGCCGCCTTGCAGGGCATTGCGGGCGGCCGCCGCGAAGCCGGGGGAAAAGCGGATCAGCGGCGCCAGTTCGACCAGCCCGGCGGCATGGATCATGCGGACGGCGACGGGCTCCTCATCGGGTGGGAAGCACGCCAGGTCGGCCTCGGCGCGGATGATGGCAAACGAACGGCGGTAGATTGCCGCGCCATCGGTTTCATATGAATGGGGCACAAGGACGGCTTTCAAGATGGGCAAGCAGTTGATCGGGCGCGAGGCCGGCCAGCGCGGGGGGATCGCCGGCGCGTGCTCCGTAGCCGAGGTCGAGGCGGCCGTCGCGCCCGGTGACGACGATGTCGGCCGGCAATCCCCGCGCGCACCCCTTGCCGCATCCGGACACATGCAGGCGGCCGGCGACATGCCCCGCCAGCCGCGCCGCCAGCGCCCGCGTCTCGATGCTCGCCTGCGGACAGGCGGGCGCGCCGACGCAGGCGTCCACGGCCAGCAATCTGGGATCGGGATCGGGACGGCCGCAGGCGGCGGGCTCCACCCCTTCGAAGATGGCGATCCGCCATGGGGTGAGGCGCAGGCCCCCAAAGCCGGGCAGATCGGTCAAAACGGACAGTTGGTCAGCCTCCATGCGGCCGAACGGGAGGCCGATGACGGTGCCGAGGTCGTGGGGCCCGGCCACCATCGGCGCGGGTGCGACCGCAGGGCGAATGTCTCCCTGAAACCAACCCGGCAGGGGCGCATGGTGGCGGGCCATGCGCCCCGCTTCGACGCCGCCGCTGTCGACGAACCAGCGGACGAGGTCGAGCAGCCGATCGATCTCGCGGCCATGAGGCAAGGGCATGCCGCCTTGTCGCCCATCGGCGCGCAGGATCAGGCCGCCGCTCTCCCCGCGTTCAAGGCGGAAGTCGGCCGGGCTGGCGGTCAGCACCGCCTGCGCGCCCGCATCGACGGCGATGCCGATCTTGCCCGGCAGCGGCGGCAACGCATCGATCCGATCGAGCAAGCCGGTGGCGAGGCGATGCGTGTGATCCCCCTCCCGCCAATCGGGTGCGATCAGCAGCGCGCGCGTTTCGCGCACCGGATCGGGATCGACCATCCCGGCGTCCACCAGCTCGCCGAGCGCGCGCCGCCACCCGCTTTCGGTGAGCCCGCGCAATTGTAAGGCGGCGCGGTTGGTGAGGTCGATCAGGCCGTTGCCATGGGCGCGCGCCACACTGGCCACCACCCGCGCCTGGGCAGGCGACAACCGGCCGAGCTTGGGCCGGACCCGCAGCAGCAGCCCGTCGCCCGCCGCCATCGGCCGCCACGCCGTCGGGCACCAGCCGCGCACGATGCTCATGCGGGCTCCTCCAACCGGGCGAGGATGGAGTTGCGCCGTGTCACCCACAGGCCTGAGCGGTGGAGCGCCGCGAACCGCGCCTCCATCGCGGCCAGAGCGGCCGGGTTTTCGGCGTGGAGAAACGCCCGCACCGCATCGTCGCCGACCGTCGCGTCATGATACAGGTCGATCAGTTCGGGCGAGACGACATGCGCCAAGTGCGCGAACGCGCCGAGATGGTCGAGCGTGGCGGCAATCTCCGCCGCGCCGCGAAAGCCGTGCCGCATCATGCCCGCGATCCACGCCGGATTGGCGGCACGGGCGCGGACCACGCGGGCAACCTCCTCGCGCAGCGTGCGGGTGCGCGGGCAGGCGGGGTCGGTCGCGTCGAGATGGTAGAGGGTCGCCCGGCCGCCGACCACGCCCTGCGCGGCGGCGAACCCTGCCTCATGCGCGGCATAGTCCGCAGCCAGTAGCAAATCGGTTTCGGGCAGGTCCTGCAAATGGACGAACGCGTCGGCGGCGGCGACCCGCGCGCGCAGCCCGGCGGGATCGTGGCGGTCGCCGCTGTCGTCGAACGCCTGCGACGATCCGGCGAGCCAGGCCGCCCCGGCCTGCGCACGGGCATCGTCGGTATAGGTGTCGGCCGCGTCGCCCAGCCCAAGGCCATAGCCGCCCGGCGCGGGGCCATAGACGCGCGGGCTCGCCGCCTCCCCGGCAAAGGGGTTCCAGTCGGCGGGCTCGTCGCGCAGGGACAAGGCGCGGATCGCCTGCCCGAACAGGATGCATAGCGGCGCGAACGTGTCGCGGAACAGCCCGGAGATGCGCAAGGTCACGTCGATGCGCGGCCGTTCCAGCGTGGCGAGCGGCAGGATGTCCACGCCCGTGACCCGGTCCGATCCGCTGTCCCACACCGGTGCCACGCCGAGCAGGTGGAGCGCCATCGCGAACTCCTCCCCGGCGGTGCGCATCGTCGCCGACCCCCACAGGTCGATTACCAGACCGCGCGGATAGTCGCCCTGATCCTGAAGGTGGCGGCGGATCAACTCGTCCGCCAGGCGCTGCCCCTGTAGCGAAGCGGAGCGCGAAGGAATGGCGCGCGGATCTACGGCATAGAGGTTGCGCCCCGTCGGCAGCACGTCGCGACGGCCGCGATAGGGCGAGCCGGCCGGCCCGGGCGGCACGGCCCGCCCGTCCAAGGCGGCGAGCAGCCCGGCGCGCTCGGCGTCGCCACAGTCGCCCCGTCCGAACACGTGCAGGCCTTCGCCGAAGCGGCTGTCCTTCACGTCGCAGACGAACGTGTCGATCCGGGTGATCGCCTCCGCCACGTTGCGCGCGCCGGCAAGGTCCAGTTCGTCGCCCAAGCCGATCGCCTGTGCTTCCTCGGCAATGTCGGCCTGCAAGCGGTCGCGGCGGGCGGGGTCGAGGCCGTCGGCGGTGGAGAATTCGTCCAGCAACGCCTCAAGCCGGCCCAATCCGGCACCGCCGCCGGTCGTGAGCAAAGGCGGGGGCAGGTGGCCCAACGTCACCGCGCTGATGCGGCGCTTGGCCTGTGCGGCCTCGCCGGGATCGTTGACGATGAAGGGGTAGAGGATCGGCATCGCGCCCGCCAGCGCCTCGGGCCAGCAGGCGTCGGACAGCGCCACCGCTTTGCCCGGCAGCCATTCCAGCGTGCCGTGCGCGCCGACATGGATCAGGGCGTCGCTGCCCCGCGCGCGGAGCCACAGGTAGAAGGCGACATAGCCATGGCGGGGGACACGCGACACGTCATGATAGTCGTCACCACGTGTGGCGGGTGTGCCGCGTTCGGGTTGCAACGCGACCAGCATGGACCCGCGCAAGGTGGCGGCGAAGCGGAATGCTCCGCCGCTGACCGCCGGGTCCTCCTCCGCCGCGCCCCATGCGGCATGGACGGCGTCGCGCAAGGGAAGGGGGAGATGGGCCAGCGCCGCGCGATAGTCGGCCAGCGGCCAGGCCAGGCGTTCGTCGAGGAGCGCGTCCGCAATCGGCGCTGCGGGTGCCGTGGCATAGCCGGCCGTGCCCAGGTCGGTCAGGATCGCGTCGGCGGATGCCAGCGCGTCCAGGCCGACCGCATGCGCCATCTGGTGGGTCTTGCCGGGGTAGGTGGAGAGGATCAGCGCGAGGCGGCGTTGGGCGGGCGCCGTGCGGCCGAGCGCGATCCAGGCGGCGACCCGATCGGCGATCGCGGCGATCCGCTCGGGCGCGGCGCGGTGGGCGCGGCGGGCGTGCTGGAGCGCGGGATCGCGCACCGCCGCCTGCTTGAAGCTCGCCACGCCGGCGAAGATGCGGCCGTCCACTTCGGGCAGGACCACATGCATGGCGAGATCGGCGGGCGAGAGGCCGCGCGTCGCGCCGTCCCACGCCTGCTCGGTCGAGGTGGCGAGCGCGACCTGGAAGACGGGCACGCCACCTGCATCCAGCGGCGAGCCATTTTCGGCGTCGCGCGCGGAAAAGGCCGTGGCATTGACGATCGCGACCGGGGCGAGCGCCGCAACCCAGCGCGCGATCCAGCCGCGCGCCTCCGCATCCTTGAGCGAGGGAGCGAAGATCGGCAGCACGTCGAAGCCCCGCTCCACCAAAGCGGTGTGCAAGGCGGTGACGGGGTCGAGGTCGGCGGCGAGCAGGTAGGAGCGGTAGAAGGCGAGCAGGATGCGCGGGCGATCGTGCCGCAACGCGAAGGCGGCCGGGCAGCTGACGCCCACCTGTGGCGTCCACCCGCCGACCAGCGGAATGGCGCGCACGTCCGGCACGGGGCTGGCGGAAAGGCCGGTCGCGCACGCAAGCTGCGCCAGGGCCGCCTGCGCCGCGACAGCGCCGCCCGTGTCGCACAATGTGGCGAGTTGCCCCAGCGTTTCGGCCGGGACGGTCGAGGCAGCGGCGAGGCGCCGATCCTCCCGCCCGTCGGCCGCCAGCACCGCCAGCGCGATGCCCCGTTCGCGCGCCAGCAACTCCACCTGCTGGAGGCCGTAGGACCAATAGGAACGCCCGCCGATCAGCCGCAGCAGGATGCCCTTGGCCCGCGCCAGCGTCCGTTCGACATAGGTGTCGACCGACAAGGGATGCTGGAGATCGGCCAGGTTGGCAAGCCGCAGCGAAGGCAGCGGAGCACCCGCCGCCGCGGCCGCGTGCCAGCCGGCGGCGAACGCGCCCAGGTCGCTGTCCGAAAAAGACAGCAGCACGAGGTCCGCCGGATCCTGGCCGAGATCGCACGGGGTCGCGGTCTCCTCCAGCCCGTGGCTCTCGCGAAAGACGACGTGCATCGCCGCCCTCAGCCGTTCAGCACATGTCCGATCGCGGCCGGATCTATCCGGTCATGCTCGGCGATGACCACCAGGCGGGTGGCGTGCGCCTCGCCGGGCCGCCACGGCCGGTCATATTGGGTGCGGACGCGCGCGCCCACCGCCTGCACCAGCAGTCGCATCGGCTTGCCCCGCACGGCGGCATAACCCTTGACGCGCAGGATGTCGTGATCGCGGGCCAGCGCCTCGATCCGGGAGACAAGGATGGCGGGATCGTCGATCTCGCCCATTTGGTGGACGATGCTGTCGAAATCGTCATGCTCATGCTCCGCCTCCCCGTCATGGTGGGAAGGGCGGGCGGCGATGTCGTCCTCGGCCGCCGCGTCGAGGCCCAGGATCACGGCCGGGTCGATCACGCCGTCGACCAGCTCCACCACCGGCACGGGCCGGGGCGCTTCGGCGGCGATGGCGGCGCGGGCGGCGGCCACGCCCTCCGGCCCGGCGAGGTCGGCCTTGGTGAGGAGGACCATGTCGGCGCAGGCAAGCTGATCCTCGAACACTTCCGACAAGGGCGTTTCATGATCGATGCCGGGATCGGCGGCGCGCTGCGCCTCCAGCGCGAGGAGGTCCGGCGCGAACCGGCCGGCCGCGACTGCCTCGGCATCGGCCAGCGCGATCACGCCGTCCACGGTGATGCGGGAACGGATGGCGGGCCAGTCGAACGCCTTCAGTAGCGGCTTGGGCAGCGCCAGCCCCGACGTTTCGATCAGGATGTGGTCCGGGCGCGGTTCCAGCGCCAGCAGCTGCTCCACCGTCGGGATGAAGTCGTCCGCCACCGTGCAGCAGATACAGCCATTGGCCAGCTCGACCACGTTTTCGGCCGGGCAATCGGGAATGGCACACCCCTTGAGGATGTCGCCGTCGACACCCAGCGTGCCGAACTCGTTGACGACGACCGCGAGGCGGCGGCCATTGGCGTTGCGGATCAGGTGGCTGATCAGCGTGGTCTTGCCGGCACCGAGGAAGCCCGTGACGATGGTGACCGGAACCTTGGCGAGGGACGGGGCGAGCGATGGGGCAGGAGAGGGATTGTTCATGTTTGGTCTTCCGCGAGCGCCGCGACGGGATAGCAAGCGGGGCGCATTGCGGCCGGTGCCCAGGCCGCGGGCGGGCGCCTGTGTCGCCCGTGGCCCAAGCATCCGATGCGGCCCCAACCGCATGGGCTTCGTCGCTCAGACGGAACACCGTGCCCCGGCCATCCCCTGGACCCAGGCAAGAGCGACCATAACGCCGGCAGGTCTCCTGGCTCGCGGGTCAGGGCATCGGGGCACGGCCTTCCCACGCAGAGGCGCAAGCGCCCGTGCCCAGTGGCCGCCTTGCCGGAAACCGGCAGGCATGCGCCCGTCGCTCGCCGCTCACAGTTGCAGGGACAGCCACGGACTTGGGGAAGGACCCCGCACCGTATTCCCATTCAAGCCCTTTCGGACACCGGCGTGATCGGTGGAGCCGGCGTTCCGGCTCCGTCCAATGGTTTAGCCGATCCCGCCATGGCTGCCAATCCGATCCTTTTGCGTGGTGCCCGGCCCGTGCGGCCGCTATGCAGCGCGCGGTGTCGTTACAGGATCCAGCCGCCCTGCCGCTCAGCCGCATCGTCGTTCGGCCGGGCGACCCCTATTTCACCACCGAACAGGGCGCGTCCTGGACCCCGATCGGCCACAATGACGCCGTCACCTGGCCCGAACTGGCGCCCTTGTTCCGCAGGCGCGACATGGCGGCGGTGGAGCGGCACCTGTTGTGGCTGCGCGACCATGGCGTCACCTGCATCCGGCTGATGCTGGAATATTGCCACACCGAGCATCGCTATTTCGAGCGGCCGGCGGGGCGCTTCGCCGGCAACATGGTGCGATTGTGGGACGACCTGTTCGCCCTTCTGGAAAAGGTCGGGCTGAGGGTGCTGTTGACGCCCTACGACACCTTTTTCATGTGGATACGGTGGCGGCACCACCCCTATCATCGCGCCAATGGCGGCATGTGCGCCGACCGTGGGCAGTGGCTGACCTGTCCCGAGACACGGGCGGCGATCAAGCATCGGCTGGCCTTTGCCAGCGACCGCTGGGGCGGCAGCCCGGCCCTGTTCGCATGGGATGTGTGGAACGAGATCCACCCGGCGCATGGCGGCGACGACCCTGCGGCGGCGGCGCCGTTCATCGCTGACGTGGCCGGCTGGCTGCGCACGCACGAGGTTGCGCGACGCGGCTATGCCAATCTGCAGACCGTGTCCGTCTTTGGCCCGGAGCTGATCCGGCATCCCGCCCTGGTGGAAACCATCTTCCGGCATCCCGCGCTCGATTTCGCCAACACGCACCTCTACGAGAAGGGCACGATCGATGCGCCGCGCGACACGGTAGCGCCCGCGCTTGCCGTCGCGCGGCTGATGCGGACGGCGGTGGAGGAGGCGGGGCCGGGCCGGCCGGTGTTCGATTCCGAACATGGGCCGATCCACAGCTTCAAGGACAAGAAGCTGACCCTGTCGGAGGCGTTCGACGACGAATATTTCCGCCACATCCAATGGGCGCATCTCGCCAGTGGTGGCGCCGGCGGCGGGATGCGCTGGCCCAACCGCCACCCCCATATCCTCACCGCCGGGATGCGCCAGGCGCAACATGGTTTGTCGCGCTTCCTGCCCGTGGTCGACTGGAGCAGGTTCAGGCGGCGCAACCTGTCGGCGGAGATTGCCTGCGACGATGCCGGCGTGGCGGTGGTCGGTTGCGGGGACGATCATCAGGCGCTGGCGTGGCTGGTCAGGACGGACCGGTTGTCGCCGGAGGGAATGGTGATGCCGTGGGCGGAGGCACCCGCCGCGTCGCTCCGCATACCGGGGCTGGCGGACGGGCGTCATCTGCTGACGATCTTCGACACGCGCGCGGGCTGCGTGGTGGGGAGGGCGGAGGCGACCAGCAACGACGGCATGCTGGTGGCGGAGATCGGAGCGGTCCGGGCCGATCTGGCGATTGCGGTCGGGCGGGTGGAACCCTGAGCTTCGGTCGGTGGCGTGCCGGCAGGCCTGTCGATGACCCACTATCCAGGCACTCCCGCCCTCCGGCCTCCGCCGGAGCACTGCGTGTTTGTTAATCAGCCTCAGGCGGGAACGGTGGAGCGGATGGCGGCAGCGACGGTCCGCCTGCGCGACAGGACCATGCCGACGCCGGCAAAGGCCAGAAAGGTCAGGATGACGCCGACCGGGAAGCGGTAGCGGAGCAAGGCGAAGCTGGCGATGTAGGGGGCGGCGACGAGGATGGAGACGGCCGCCAGGTAGAGAAACCGCCACCGCCGCGCCCACAGGACCCAACCGAGCGTCAGCAGCCCAGCCAGCGCCATCACGCTGGTGGCCAGCGCCCGCAGCGTCGTGCGGAACCGGATCGGCCCGGTCTCCCAACGGTCCCACAACCAGGGCGGCGGGAAGAAGAAGTTCTGGAGGTTGCGCGCGGCGATGAATGCAGCCTCACTCCGATGGGTCCTGACCCACGCTTGCGTTTCCGCGGCAAGCTTGCGGTTATAGGCGACCTCGCCTCCGGCCCGGTTCATCAGTGCATAGCCCGGGCCGCCCTGGCTATGGGGGTGCAGCGCCACCAGCCGATCGACATTGGCCGCACGTTCGTCGGGATTGGTGATCTGCCCCGGATAGAAACCGATGGCGAAGGATAGGCCGAAGCTCGACCGGCTGCGGATCGGCTCGCCCAGCACGCGCTGATTGCGCATCGCCCAGGGCGTGGTCAGCGCGACGTAGAAAAGCAGCGTCAATCCCCCGATCGCGATCCACATCGGCCATCTGGTGCGGCGGAGCAGCAGCAGGCCGAGGGCGCCCGCGCTGGCTAGGCCGGCAGAGGGGCTGAGCACCTCCAGCGCGGCAACGCCGAGGGCGATGCCGACCAGAACCGGCACGCGGACGCGGCCGGCCAGATCGGCGTTGAGGATGATCAGCAGCAGCCCGAACAGGGCGCAGCCGACATAGCCGAACTCCCACACGCTCGCTTCGCGGCCTTCCAAGCTGATCTGCATCGGCACCACGCACAGAAAGGCAAGCGCCAGCAGCCGGCTGGTCCGGCCGATGTCCAGCAGCGTGAAACAGGCGTAGGCCAGCAGGAAGGTCAGCGCGATCGACGCCGCGCCCAGCAGGTCTAACACGACCTCCGCAGCCGGCGTCTCGACGCCCAATATTGCATAAACCGCTGCCATCAACAGCGGCGCGACCGGGCCGGTATGGGCGGTAGGCCCGCTATCCGGCCGGAACGCACCAGCATAGCCATGATGCTCCGCCAGGGCCACGGCCACCATCTGGTTCTCGACCGCGAGCGGTTCGACGCCCTTGTACCAGAGGGCGGCGGCAAAGCGCAGCAGAACGCACAGCAGCACCAGCGCCAGCGCCAGCCGCCGCTCGCCGATGCGGCCGATCAGCAGGTCCAGGCGCCCGGCCGCATCATCCAGGATGGTCATCCCTGCTCGTCCATCGCGGAGATGCTCATCGTGCCGGTTGCCGCTTCCAGCCGCCGCATCCGCTCCAGCGTCATTTCAAGCAATTGCCGGTTGTGGTGCAGCAGGTCAGCGACCAGGCCGAGCACGAAGGTGATCAGGCCGATGGTCAGCAGGGACGATCCCAGCACCAACGACTGGATCTTACCCCCGCCAGTACCGGTAAAATAGAAATACAGAAAACGCAGCATCGGGACCGCGCCGATCAGCGCCATCATCATGCCGATCATGGTGAACACCCGCAGCGGCTGGTACATGGTGTACATGCGCAGCAGCGTTGAGCCGGACCGTTCGATGAACGTGAACATGTTCTTGAACAGTCGTGAATCACGGGTCTTGGGATTGGTGTCGATCGGCACGCTGGTGAAGGCCATGCCTTTCATGCCGACCTGGATCAGCATTTCGATCGTGTAGCTGAATGGCGAAATGATGTTCAGCCGGAAGGCCGCGTCGCGCGATATGGCGCGAAACCCGCTGACCGCGTCGGGCACGTTGACGCCCGAAAACTTGCGCACGACCCAGCTGCCGAAGCTCTGCAACGCCCGCTTGCTGGGAGAGAAATGGGCGATGGCGGATGTCTGGCGATCACCCACCACCACGTCGGCGCGCCCTTCGATCACCGGCTGCACAAGCTTTGCAATGTCGGCTCCACAATATTGATTGTCGCCGTCCGTGTTTACGATGATGTCGGCGCCCAACATCAGGCAGGCATCGAGTCCTCGGCGGAAGGAACGGGCAAGACCCATGTTCCGCTTGTTGATGACGATGTGATCCACCCCGATCTCACGCGCAATCTCGATGGTGCGGTCGCGCGAACCGTCATCGATGATGAGTACCTCCACCGAGTCGATCCCGGGAATCGACCTTGGGATATCGGCAACTGTTTGAGGCAGCGTCATTTCTTCGTTGTAGCACGGGATCTGCACAATCAGCTTCATGCAGTGTCCTTCCTCAACAAGGATAATTCTAGTTGATTAGGCGAAGATACTAACGTCTAATATGTGCACTGCAATAATCCTTGGGGCAAGTCCTATGGTCGTTAAGCGGGCATATGTGGGTACCATGCATGGGCTGGGACGTGCCGCGTCTGCGTTCGACGTGTCGCAACGGCTGGAACGCCGGGGCAAGGACAGCCGCCTGGCCCGCTGGATGCGCAGCCTGTTCGCGATCTACGACATTGATCAGATGGTGGCCCTGGATATCCCCTGGTGGACATTCGAGGCGATCGACCGGGTGGAGGCGTTTCTGGGCTCGCGCCCCGGTGCCCGGGTGTTCGAGTATGGCAGCGGTGCCAGCACCATCTGGCTCGGCCGCCGCGCCGGTTCCGTCACCAGCGTCGAACATGATGCCGACTGGTATCCCGTGGTCGCCGCCCGCGCCGCGGCCCATCCGAATATCGATCTGCGGCTGGTGCCGCCCGATGGCGAGCCGCATGGCGACCCCGCTTATGCCTCCACCAAGCCGAACTGGCGCGGACGGACCTTTCACGATTATGTCCACGCGATCGACGGCGTGGCCGGCACGTTCGACGTGATCGTGATAGACGGCCGCGCCCGCACCGCCTGCCTGGCCCATGCCCGCGGCCGCCTGGCGCCCGATGGGCTGATTGTCTTCGACAACACGCATCGCCCGGCGTATCGTGATGCGATCGCGTCTTCCGGTCTTCGTGCGACGCGCACAAAGGGGCTGACCGCTTGCCTTCCCTATCCGGACGAGACGACCCTGCTCGTGCGCACCTGAACGAAGGGGGGCAGGCGAACGGGGATGCGGCGCCGGCCACGGGCCTGGCCGGCAGTCCGGCGGCGCAACGCTTGCTGCTGATCCTGACCTCGCGCAACCATCCGGTGTCGCAGATCCTGCGCTTCGGCCTGATGACCGGCATGAGCGCGGCAATCACCATCGGTCTGCCGGTGCTGTTGCACGAGGGCGCGGGGGTGGCGCCGCAGCACGGGGCCGCGATCGCGTTCGGCGTGGCCTTCGTGGTCAATTTCATCAGCCTGCGCCGGCTGGTGTTCCGCAGCGGCAACGCCGCCACGCGCGACCTGCTGACCTTTGTGGCGAGCAGCCTGGTGTTCCGGGGTGCGGAATATGTCTGCTTCCTGATGCTGTTGACGATCCTGCATGTCTATTATGTGGTGGCGTTGATCGGCGTGCTGGGCCTTTCGGCTTTGGCCAAGTTCTTCTGGTACAGGCGCGTCATGCATCGGACGGTACCGGCTGCCTGAGATGGCGGGGTGCTGCCGCGGCCGTGCCGGTGAACGCCGGGCCACAACTATGCCCGGACTGGCGGCAGCGGGATCGGACGCGCCGCTAAGCAGTTGGAAACCACGATAGATTACACGGGCGTATGATTACATCACACGCGCTGGAGATACTGCGGGAACATAGGGCCGGGATCGTGGCGCTCATCGACACGGCGGCGCGGTTGGTTGAGAGCGAACCGGGCCAGGCACGGCCGCAATTGGCGGCGACCCGCTGGACGGTCGCTCGCCTGCTCGGGCAGTATCAGCTCTTCAAACATTCGGAGATCCTTCAGCCTGCGATCCGCTATGGCTCGGCAGGGCGGGCCAATCGCGCGCGGGAGTTGCTGGCGCTCTGCAATGCGCGTGGCGAGCAATTCCATGTCTATCTGAAATATTGGGCGAGCCATGATGTGGGTCAGGATTGGGCGACCTATCGGCAGGCGATGCTCGACATGGCGGTGACGTTGCGGTCTGCCCTGGAGAAGGAGGATGACGAGATTGCCGGCTTCCTGGCGGGCGTGGAAAGGACGCGGCAACCCAATGGCTGGCCCGACCTGTAGCGGCGTGCCGCGTCCAACCGGGTCGATCGGCGGTTGAGGAGAAGCAGCCCGCTAGCCCCAAGAACTACTCCCCCCGCGTCATCGACGCCGGAACGGCGCTGTCCCACGATGGCTGCGCAAGCAGGGGAGGACGCCATGTTGCCTATGGTGGTGCGTTGCTGCGCGGTCGCCGCGTCGTTGACCATGGTGGTGACGGCCGCCGACGCTGCCCGCTACATCCAGGTCAGGTTTGAGACCGATCCGGTGACCTACTGGCGGCTTCATGCCCCGACACCGCCTTACTTCCTGGAGCCGTATCAGCAGATCGTGTCGGGGGAACTGCTGATCGACACGGCGCTGTCGACGCCGCAGCCGGACGGATCGTTCATGAACGGCCTGCCCGGCGCGTTCGTGAGGTTCACGGACGCATCGCTCTACGTTTACGCGCAGGATGTAAGCTTCAGCTTCAGCTTCAGCTTGAGTCCTGTCGACCTTGGTGCGAACGCCTTCTCGGCGTCGGGGGTCGGGGGCGCTTTCACGCAATATTTCCGGCAAGGCGGCAGCCGCTTCGATCCGCCGCCATTCTCCACCGCACCGTTCCACACCGCCGCGATCCGCGGCTTCAACTCCGCCGAGACGCTCACTCCCTATCGGCGGACCGGATGGGCGAGCCCCAGCCCGACGCCCGAACCGGCATCCTGGGCGCTGATGATCGGCGGCTTCGGCCTGGTTGGCGCCGCACTGCGCCGTCGGCGCCGGCCTGCAGCGGTTGCGACAGGCTGATCCGCCTGCGGCCAGGCGATACTTCAGGAATGATGCGGCGTGTCCGCTGCTCTCTTCCGCAGCCCTGGCAGTGGAAGTCAGGGAGCAGCGTCAGACCGTCCTGGTACGATCACGGCCGAAGCCGAGCAGAGTGAGCCAGCCATGATGGCGGGCAAGCATGTACAGGACGTAAGGACCAAGCAATCCGGCGATGGTTACGAAGACCAGGGCAAAGCCGGGAAACTCCATCGCCCATCCGGCCGTGACCGTCCTTGCCGCCGCGCTTATGATGACATGCGCCAGATAGATGGCCATTGAGGCCTCGCCGAGCTTGGCCAAGATCGGTGCGCGATCCGCCAGCGCGAATGCCAGGCCCAACATGCCACCGATTCCCACCACCGCCAGTGCATATCGACCCACCACGCCGCCTGCTGGCCAGATCGCCAGCAGCGCGAAGCTGCCCCAAGCGAACAGGGTCAAGGCGATTGCCGCCCGGCGGTCCTGCAACCAGCGCGCGACAGGCTGCGCCGTCAGGATCGCGCCCGCGGCAAAATAGGGCAACGCATAAACGGCGCGCGCCAGGATCGATGTCACCTCGAAATGGGTGGCAACGAGAAACCCTGCCGGCGGAAGAATATACAACCAGATACGAGGAAGCAGCAAGGTGAGCTGGCAAAGAAACAGAATGTAGAGAAACCAGAACTGATCGATTGGTCGCCATGCAATGGAAGCCAGCGATCCAAAGGTCTCCGGATTGTTGGCATGGCTGCCGGCGATCATGGACAGGCCTCCTTGCACAACGGACCAGAGTGCATAGGGGTAGACGATCGCCATCAGCTTGCCCCGCAAGAAGCGTCCCGCGGCATGGCTGTCCACCTGACGAGATACGAGGCCTGACAGGAAGAAGAATAAAGGCATGTGGAATGCATAAATCAAATGGTCTTGCCACATGACCGCATCCGTTGACGGCAAAAGGCCCGCTGCCGTCTGGCCGCGTACCGCATGTCCGTAGACGACCAGAATGATGCCGAGCCCTTTCGCTACATCAATCCAAGGCAGTCTCGACATGCTGAGCTGGCTATTTCTATTTAGAAGTGTGTGTGTTCCAAGCAGGTGTCGCAAGGATGAGCCAGGTTCGCGCAGGCGGAGCACCGGTGCGTATTCATCGCCGTTCGTGTCCAACGTACCACTACCCCAATACGTGATCCTGCCTCTGCAACGCGCATGTTCAATTTATCTGGAACAATGCGAGCAGCGATCGTCCCTATGTCGAAAGGACGTATATTTACCTTGTTCGTGCTCATCCCCGCCCCAAACTGCCCCCCAGTTTCAAAGAGCCTGTGCACGACCGGCGCGCTCGCATGCAACATAAATCAACCGACGGAGTAAGCCGAAATAGGGGCTTGATTTCCTTGGATGCATCGTAAGCGGTGATGTTACGGTGCTCTAGAAGGTTAATTTGGCAAACCTCCGAACTCTTGAGCATCGACACGCAATCAGCAGGTCGGAACGATAGCGGCGGCAGCCGTTGCGCAAAAAAGCGAATCACGATGCGGTGGCGGGCTGTTTGCCCGGCCGATCCAGGGCAGCCGCGATCAGATCCACCTGGCGGAATAAGTGTCCGGGGCCCGCTCGTGTGTCAGTGCGCCAGCAGCCAATCCGCCGTTGCCGAGCAGCGTGGAGCCGCGCGTCGGCTTCTCGTTGGCGCGTACCGGATGCATGTCCATCCCGTTACAGCACATCTCCGAACATGAACCACAACAGGGCCAGCCATGCGGCGAGCGCGATCACGCCCACCGGCCAGCCGGCATTGCGACGGAAGAAGTCGAGCATGGACGATGACCTTGCTGATCGGTTCTGTTGGAAGCGCCGGCCATTGGCGATAGCGGCCGGGTCTGCGAGAGTGTTGGAGTGGGTGAAGGAAGCTGGTCGATATCGTAAGCTGGCCACAGCGAAGGTCTGAAGTCCAGCCCAGGTCGATGTGGTCGGACCGGTCATAAGGGCACGCTGGGATGAATAGTAGATGGCGACTATGACGATGTGGTCGCGCTTCAGCGCCCATACCGGGGCGATCGCATGACGGTGCGAGGGCCAGAGTTTCCGACGCGACAGGCGCAGCAACCGACGTTGTTATGAGCGGCTTCGGCTGATTGCGCCAGCCGCTGCGGCGCGCCCTTCGATCACCATCTTTCGCAGGAACAGACGGGTTTTCGCCGATGCGTCGTCTGACAGCGACAGCAGCATGCGGCGCTTGTCGTCCGGATCTGCGCGCCGGACGATCGCGCCCGACTCTTCAAGACCGGCTATGTGGCGCAACGCTGTCGTGGCCGGAACGGCGGAGGCAACGCAAAGGCTGGACACTGACACCGGCTGGCCTTTCGCCTGCTGCACGAACAGATCGAGCAGCATGTCCCAGTTCGGATCGAAGAAGGTGAGATCGCCGAATATCTCATCTCGCACCCTTCGGGCATGGGTGATCCGTGCAGCGCATCTCGCCAGATCGTCGTCTGAGATCCCGACCGCCACCGCTGGCGCATCGTTGCGGATGGCGGCCTCAAGGTGATCCTTCGCGTCTGCGTTCAACTCATCGGCAAGCGAGGTGAGTGAGCGGCCGACATCAGCCAGCATGGCGATCAATTCCGTTTTCAAGCACGCTCTCGTCGTATGGCCGATCGGTTAAACCTAGATCTCGCCGGAGTAGATCGATCGCCATTGCCAAATGCGCCGCCGCCATAAAAGCTTGATTTTGCAATAACTTCGTTTCCGCCTGCTCCATCGTTGCGAGAGTATCGAGCAGGCCGGTTTTGCAGACAGGATAAAGCATGGGGCCGGGTAGGGTTGGTATACTGTCCGAGCAACCAACCAATAGTTACTAACACCGCCACGCCTGCCCAGTTGTGGAACATAGCCGGACATCTGTGCCCTGCGCGTGCATATCCGAAACGACCATCAGGCCACCGATGAACAGGCCCGCTGCCGTCTACGTGCAGGAATATCACGAGGAGTATGCCCGCAACGCCGCTCAGATGAAGCGCGATGGTTTCAAGCTGGAACGCCGCCAGAGCGAAGCGGCGCGCAACGTCGAAAACCTTGTCGCGGCCGTTGCCGCCGGCGCTGGCGACTTTGCCGAGTTCAGGGAGATGCTGACCCAGGCGCGCGCCGATCGCGATGCCGCCGGCGCCGCGCTGGACGAGATCAACGCGCTGCCGGTGGTCGCGCTCCACACCCGCCTGGCAGACAATTATCGCAGCGAAGTCGCCGCCCTCCATGAAGCGCTTGCCGACCCGCAGGCCCGCCTCGAAGCCGCGCCGCTCGCCCGATTGCTGATTGAACGCATCGTGATCTCGCTTGCCGAACAGGGCAGGGCTGCGCAGTTGATGTGGAAGGGCGACTCGCAGCGATCATTGCGCGCGCCATGCGCAATCCGATGCCCAGCCTGTAGCACTTACTGCAACGGTGGAGCGGGTGAAGGGAATCGAACCCTCGTCGTAAGCTTGGGAAGCTTCTGCTCTACCATTGAGCTACACCCGCATAAGGCGGTCGCCGTGGCGATCCGTTCTCACGCAAAGGATCAGGCGTGACCCCGAGGCGGTCGTCATGCTGACCGGGATCCGGACTGCCACAACACAATTGGGTCGTCAATCCGGCCGCGTTCCTAACGGTGCATGGCGAAGGAAGGGGCAGGGGCGGCGGGGTGGGGCCAATCACGCGGCGGCGCGCGTCCATCTTCGCCGTTGGCACGGACGCTTCGCACCTATATCCCATATCGCTTCATAGGCTTGCCGGACGACGCGTGCCGGGCCGCTATCCAGGCTGTTGAGGGACCATGATGCATTCCATCCTCGCTTTGCTTGCCGGCACGATGCTGGCCGGGACCGCCGTCGCTCAAGGTGCGGCGGGCGATGCCAACCCGGACGTCAGCGCGGCCCGGCTCGCCACGCCGCGTTATGGCGATTTCGGCTTCGACATTGCGGGAATGGATCGTTCGGTCAGGCCGGGGAACGACTTCTACCATTTCGGCAACGGCACCTGGGAAAAGCGGACGCCGATCCCCGCCGATCGGTCCAATTTCGGCATGTTCACGGTGCTGGACGAACTCAGCCAGACCCGCACGGTGGCGATCCTGCAAGAGGCCGCGAAGACGCCGGGCAGCCGGATCGGCGACCTTTATGCCAGCTTCCTCGATACGCGCGCGATCGAGGCGAAGGGCATCACCCCGCTGAAGCCGCAACTCGCCGCGGTCGCCGCGATCAAGGACAAGGCGGGCGTGATGGCGGCGCTGGGCGGCATGCGCGGCTGGGCGGGCGGCCTCTATGGCGAGGTCAGCACCGCCGGGCCGATCGACGCGCAGGTGACGCTGGACAGCAAGAATCCCGATCGGACCATCGTCGGGATCAGCCAGGGCGGCCTGTTCCTGCCGGACCGGGATTATTACCTGCAGAATGACGCCAAGATGGCGGAAGCGCGCCGGGCGGCGATCACCTACCTGACGCAATTGTTCACGCTGGCGGGCGAGAAGAACGGCGCTGCCCGCGCGCAGGCGATCCTGGACCTGGAGATGAAACTGGCCCGGGCGCAATGGACCCGCGTCGAGAGCCGCGACGCCGACAAGACCTACAATATCTGGACCCAGGCCGACTTCGCGAAAAATGCGCCGGGGGCGGATTGGGGCGCGTTCCTCCACGCGACGGGTTTCGATCGTCAGCAACGCTTCCTCGTGGCGCAGCCCTCCGCCATCGCGGGGGCGGCCAAGGTCATCGCCGACACGCCGCTGCCTGTGCTCAAGGATTATCTATGGGCGCTGACGGTGGACGACGCGGCGGATTACCTGCCGCAGGCGTTCGTCGATGCCCATTTCGCCTATTACGATAAGGCGCTGAACGGCACGCCGCAGGATCAGCCGCGCTGGAAGAAGGGCGTCGGGCTGGTCAAGTCAGCCATGACCGACGAACTCGGCAAGGCCTATGTCGACAAGTGGTTTCCGCCCGAAACCAAGGCGGCGGCCGACCAGCTGATCCGCAACATCCTGGCCGCGTGGAAGCCGCGGCTGGAGCAGCTCAATTGGATGTCACCGGAAACCAAGGCCAAGGCGCTGCAGAAGCTGGCCGCCTTCACCCCCAAGATCGGCTATCCCGAGCATTGGCGCGATTATGCGTCGCTGACGATCGATCGCGGCGACCTGTGGGGCAATGTCCAGCGCGCCCGCGAGGCCACCTGGGCTTTCAACGCGGCCAAGCTCGGCCGACCGGCGGATCGCAGCGAATGGGGCATGACTCCGATGGAGATCAACGCCTACGCCAACCCGGTGTGGAACGAGATCGTGTTCCCGGCCGCCATCCTGCAACCGCCATTTTTCGATCCGAAGGCGGATCCGGCGGTCAATTATGGCGGGATCGGCGCGGTGATCGGCCACGAACTGAGCCACCATTTCGACGATCAGGGCCGCAAATACGACCCCACCGGGCGGCTGGCCGAGTGGTGGACGCCGCAGGACGTCACCCGCTTCACCGCGCTGACCGACCGGCTGGTGAAGCAATATGACGCCTATGAGCCGCTGCCCGGCGAGCATGTGAACGGCAGCCTGACCCTGGGCGAGAATATCGCGGACCTTGCCGGGCTGACGGTGGCCTACGACGCTTATCGCCTGTCGCTGGGCGGCAAGCCCGCGCCGGTGCTGGACGGGCTGAGCGGGGATCAGCGTTTCTACCTCGGCTGGGCGCAGGTATGGCGGCGCAGCTATCGCGAGAACAACCTTCGCCAGCGCCTGAAGACCGATCCGCATGCACCCTCCGCGCAGCGCGCGGACGTCGTCCGCAACCTCGATCCGTGGTATGGCGCGTTCAAGCCGGCGCAGGGCGATACGCTGTACCTTGCCCCCGATGCGCGGATCAAAATCTGGTAAGGGGATGATCCATGGCGGCCCGGTTTGCGCAGGCCGCCATGTCCGCGCGGGTCAGTGCAACGTGCGCTCCGCCATGTTCCAGGCGCGCAGCCTTGCCACGGCAGGGCCGCGATGCCGTGGATAGCGGATCGTGATCTCGCGTGACTCGCCGGGCAGCAGCGACAGGTAATTGTCGCTGAAATATGCCGGCAGGATCTGTTGGCCATGGCTGTCGAACAGCGTCAGCTTGGCCTGGATGGCGGGGGTGGAGCCGGCATTGGTCAGGTCCACCGTCAACGTGCGCTCTCCCCCTTCGACGCCCGTCTTGAGCGTGGTCCGCAAGGAGGCCTGCGGCATCGTCGTCAAGGCGCGCATGGCGGCTGGATCGGCGGCCTGCCAGTAGAAATTGTCGGACAGGCGTCGACCAGTCTGGTCCAGTGCCTCCAGGCGGACCAGCACCGGGCCCTTCGCCAGGGCCTGGTCGAGGTCGAGCCGCATGACCGGCGCTGTCCCGTTGGCGGGAACGTCCAACTTTTTCTCCACCGTCGCGACATTGCGATTGTCCAGCGTCACCGCGTGGGCGCGGACCGTCACACCGGTCAGGGCGGCGCGGGTGGTGTTGACCATCAATACATGCCGGTCGGGCAGGTTCATCTGCACATGGATCGGCTCGGCGCCCTTTCTGGTGCCGTAGAAGGAGCCATGCGTGTCATAATCGGATGAATAGATCTGGAAATCGGTGGACGGCCAGGTCGGGTGCGTCATCCACAACATGCGCGCGCTGTTGGTGGTCCACAGGCCCGCATTGAATCCTTCGAAGATGGCGCGATGCGATTCGTAGTTCAGCATCTGCGCCTTGCGCTCGAAGTCCGCGAGGTCGGTGCCGGCACCGAAGCACGTGGCGAGCGCGTCCATGAAGCTGGTGACCGCTACCGCCCGCTCCTGATGCCAGTCGTGATAGGCCCATGTGTCGTTGATCGGCCAGCGATCCTCGGCCGGGACGGCGCGGGCCCATGCTTCCCGCGTGGGGAAGCTGTAGGTGCCGACCTCCACCGCGAAGCCCCTGGCGAAATCGGTGAAATAGCCCGCCGGTTCGCGCCAGTCATAGGGGCCGGAGCCGGCGAAGTTGATGATCCGCGAATTGCCCTTGTACATCCGCGTGCCGTCTTCTTGCCAGATCAGGTCCTGCAATGCGGTTTGCAGGATCGGCTGGGGCACGCCTTCGTTGCGGCCGATCCACAGCACGATGGAGGGATGGTTGCGGAAGCGGCGGACGGTGTCGCGGGCATTGGCGACGAACAGCGGCACGTCCTCCGCCTCGGCATCATTGTCCTGGGTGGATTCCCAGAAGTCGTTCATCACCATGATGCCATATTGGTCGGCCAGCGCGTAAAAGGCTTCCTCCGTGCTCTGGCCCATCCAGTTGCGGACGATGTTCATGTTCGCATCGCGATGGAGGCGGAAATAGGGTTCGAGCCGTTCGGGCTCGACCCGCTTCATCATCTCGTCCATCCCCCAATTGCCACCGCGCGCCGCGATCGGCACGCCGTTCACATGCAGCACGAGGTGCGGCGAAAGCCTGGGATCGGAATGCGCCGGCGTCACTGCGGGCGATGTTTCCGCGCCGGGGAAGAGCGAATCCGCCCATCCGCCGGCGACCTTGCGCAGGCTCTGGTGGCGTTCGTCGATGATCGGCGTGCCGAGCCGGCGCGCTTTTGCGAGATCGACCTCGATCCGGCGGAGATCGCCATGGCTGTCGAGCGAGGACAACTCGTAGGTGACCTGGCGCATGCCGAAGCGCAGCTGCTTGCTGTCGGACACCCTGCCGTCGGCGGTGGCGCTCAGCCGCAGCGTGTGGAGCGCGGGATCGCCATAGCCGTTCGGCCACCACAATCTTGGGTGGACGACGCGCAGTTGCGGGTGGGCGGCTGGCTTGAGCGTGACGGTGACGGTCGCGCCGGCGGGGATGACGGCGGGCTGCTCCACCGCCACATCGTCGAATGCGGCACGGATGGTGGTAGCGAGCGGCGTGGAGCCGTGGTTGGTGACGGGTACGCCGATCTCCACCTCCGCCACGGAATGGTCGGAGTCGGGCAGGGTGGTGACCACCTGCGGATCGCCCAAGGTCACGACATCGGTGGCGGCCAGATCCACGCTTTGCCACAGGCCGGTGTTGCGGTCGCGGATGCCGGGGATCCAGTCCCAGCTTTCGCTCGCGTGAAAGGTCGGCCCGTCAATCTGCATCGCGCCGCCATTCTCGCCGCGACCGGCGGTCATGGACTGTTCGTGCGGAATGCCCGGATGGGGCGGGGGCGAGACGCGCACGGCGACCGCGTTGCGCTGCCCCGGCACCAGCAGGCGCGTGACGTCGAATTGCCCCCGGATGAAGGCGCCCTTGATGTCGCCCGCCGGCGTGCCGTTCACCCACACGGACGCGGCATAGTTGATGCCGTTGAAGATCAGCGTCAGCCGCTTGCCTGCTTGATCGGCGGGCAGGGTGAACTCGGTCCTGTACCAATAATCCTGGCGCGCCAGCCGTTCGGGGATCGCCATGTTGTTCAGGCCGATGCGCGGATCGGGGTAGACGCCGCGATCGACCAGGGTGGTCAGCGCCGTGCCGGGTACGGTCGCGGCATACCAACGCGCGGCGTCGAAGCCGGCGCGTGACAGGGCGCCGCCGTCGGCGCTCACCTGCGGTGCCTCCGCCATCCGCCAGCCGTTCACTCGAAAACGCCCGTCGCCTTCGCGCGCCAGGGCTGGACGGACGGGAACGGGGATGGCCTTCGGTTTGGAAAAGGGCGCCTTGCCCTTGGGCAGTGTCCAGGCGCGCTGCGGCGCCGCCTCGCCATATTGGGTGCGGATCTGGAGCGGCCAGCTCGGGCTCGCATCCTCGAACGCCACCAGATCCTCGTTCGGCAGCGTTCCCGCTTCGGCGCGGAGCGTGGCTGCGTCACGCAGTTGCGGCATGTAGGTCAGGTCCGCCACGCGACCGGTGAACACCGGCTCGCCCGCGATGCGGGGACCAACGGCGATCACGGCCAAGGGTGCGGGGGCATCCGCCGCGCCGTGCGCAATCTCTTGCCCGTCGAGCAGCAGGCGGACAGCGCCGTCCTCGCTCGTGGCGGCCAGATGGTACCATTGCCCGAGCGGGAGCGGGTCGGGGCCTGTCACCAGCGTGTCGCCCACCAGCAAGGCTGGCCTGCCGTCGATCAAGGCGAGCGCGCGCAATCCGGCACCCGCCGTCGCACCCACGCCACCCACGATGACGCGACCGGGGGAGGCCCGTTCCGGCTTGATCCAGGCGCTCAGCGTCCAGCGTGGGGCGGGGGGCAGGCTCTCGCCCTCGGCATAGCCCTGCACGGGCCGCACGATGCCGTCTCCCCCGGCAACGAAAGCGGCATTGTACGGGCCGATAGTGGCAAGCTTCGGCCGAGCCAGGCGCGGCGAGGGCCAATCCACCTGCTGTGCAGGCGCGATCCCCGCCAGCAGCAGCAGGCTTGCGCCCCACAGGCGGACCGCCCTCATGCAACCTCGCCGATATAGGCGACGCCGGGCGCGGCGGTGCCGGACCCGTGCGGCGCCAGCCGTCCGTCCGTACCGATCCGGAACGCCGCTATGCCGCCGCTCCGCTGATTGGCCACCAGCAGCCGCGACCGCCCTTCCAGCAGGTGTATCAGGCGCGGCCAGCGCCCGCCGCAGCCGACATGCTGGATCAGGCTGGCCGTCCCGTCCGCCCCAATGCCGAACACCGCGACGCTGTCATGGCCCCGGTTGGAGACGTAGAGCCGCGTCCCCGCTGTGTTGATCACGATGGCGCCGGCGAAGCTCTTGCCCGTGAAATCGGCCGGCAGGGTCGACAGGGTCGCGACCGCGTGCAAGGTCGCGCCGTTCCCCAAGCGCAGCACGGTTACCGTGTTGGCGAGTTCGCTGGCCAGATAGGCAAAGGGTCGCGACGGGTGGAAAGCCAGGTGGCGCGGGCCCGATCCGGGTTCGGCGCGATAGGCGACCTGCGCCGCGCCCAACCGCCCCTGCGCCGCATCGAAGGGGTAGGCGAAGATCGTGTCCGCGCCGAGGTCCACCGCCCGCAACCAGCGATTGTCGGGCGTGAAGCCGATCCAATGGGCGTGGGGCTGCGTCTGCCGCTCGCGATCAGGGCCGCTGCCCTGATGGGCATGGACCGTGCCGGGACCGATCGGCAGCCCGGTCCTGGGGTCGAGCCGGAAGAGGGTGACGCTGCCGCTGCTGTAATTGGCTGCCGCCAACACCGACTGACGCGGATCGAGGGCAAGGTGACATGGATCGGCGCCGCCCGAAGACAGATGGGCCAGTTGCTGCCACTGCCCGTCTCGGACACGAAAGGCATTGACCGTGCCCTCGGTCCCTTCCTGCACCAGATAATGCAGGCCGAAACGCGAGCTGTGCACGGCATAGGATGCGTCCGGCGCCGCGGCGACCGGCTCGTCCGCCTGCCAGCGTTCGTCCGCCGGCGTGTAGGCGAGGGGCAGCACCCCGCGTCCACCCTCGCGATTGTAACCGCCGGCAAACAGCGTGATCGTTGCCGGCTTGGGCGCGGCCGCGATCGGGAGCGGCAGGGTGGCAGCGCCGATCCCGGCCAGAACCGAGCGGCGTGACATAGGCGTGTCGATCATGTTCACCTGCTAGACGAAAAGGTTCAGGATCAGCACGAAGATCAGCCCGAACGTGCCGACCAGTGTCTCCATCAGCGACCAAGACCGAAATGTATCGCGCAAACTGAGGCCGAAATATTCCTTGAACATCCAGAAGCCCGAATCATTCACATGGCTGCACATCAGGCTGCCCGCGCCGATCGCCAGCACCATCAGGCTGGCATTCACGCCGGTGGTGGCGATCACCGGCTGGATCAGCCCGGCGGCGGTCAGGCCCGCCACGGTCGCCGAGCCAAGCGCGATCCGGATCACGCAGGCGAGCAGCCAGCCGAGCACCAGCGGCGGGATCGGCAGGTCGGTCAGCCCAGCCGCCAGCGTCTTGTCGGCCCCGCTGACGATCAGCACCTGCTTCAGCGCGCCCGCCCCGGCGATGACGAGCAGGATCGGCGCGATGTCGCGGATCGCGGCCGTGAACCCTTCCATCATCCGCGCCGTCGTCATGCCGGTCGCGCGGCCCAAAGCGGCCATGCCGACCAGGATCGACAGCAGCAGCACGATCGACGGGTTGCCGACGAAGGCGACCATGGCCTTGGTCGCGGGGGGCAGCGGCAGATAACCGGCGGCGGTCGCGCCGGCGATCAGCACCACCGGCAGCAGGGCGCAGGCGAAGCTGGCGAACGTCCCCGGCAGCATCCGGCTGGTTTCCGGTTCCGGCGCGAACAGGGCCGAGGGCGGGGTCTCGATCCGCTTCAGCGTCATGGCGAACAACGGCCCGGCGATGGCGAGGGTCGGGATGCCGACGATCAGGCCATAGATCAGGGTCAGGCCGATATCCGTCCCGAACTGCGTCACCAGGGCGGTGGGCGAGGGATGCGGCGGCAGGAAGCCGTGGGCGATCGACAGGCCGGCGAGCAGCGGGATGCCGACA
This sequence comes from uncultured Sphingomonas sp., assembly GCF_934560975.1. Taxonomy (GTDB): domain Bacteria; phylum Pseudomonadota; class Alphaproteobacteria; order Sphingomonadales; family Sphingomonadaceae; genus Sphingomonas_I. Next base: position 67,845 of record NZ_CAKTFO010000003.1, read on the forward strand.
TGCACCGCCGGCAGCTTCGCCCGGTAGACGACCGAGAAGATCAGGGGCACCATCAGCACGAAGCCGACATTGTAGAAGAGCGGGATGCCGACCAGGAAACCGGTGGTCGCCATGGCGAGCGGCAGGCGCGGTTGCCCGAACAGCCCGATCAAACTGTCCGCGATCCGCTGCGCCGCGCCACTGTCCGCGATCAGCTTGCCGAACATCGCGCCCAGCACGACAATGACCACGATCGGCCCGATCATGTCGCCAATGCCCTTTTCGATCGCGCCCGGCACCTGCGCCAGCGGGATGCCCAGAAACAAGGCCGCGACCAGAGCGGAGATGACGAAGGCGATAAAGGGCGGCGTCCGCACCGTCACCACCAGCACCACCAGCACGGCGATTGCGACCCCGATCGATAGCCAGATCATGCCGTCCGACCGTCCATGCTCACTCTCCTGCTCGCGTCCTATATCGAACCGCAGCATGGCAAGCGCGTGCCGGTGGAGCAAGCAAAGCAAGGCCGGTGCTTGGTCGCTGCCGACCCACGATCGGGCCCGCACGGTGGACAGTGCCCGCGCGGCTAAGACTTAAGTCGGGGGTCGGGGCTGCGCGACGGTGTGCGGTTTGCGCCGCACCTGCCCCGAAACCACGCATCGATCCCGCAACCCGCTTGCCCCGGATCGCGCGACTGCGCAGGAGGCTGATCCGGGGGGACTGGTTGCATGATGGGGCGTGGCGTGTGCCCGATGGGCATGCTTGGGATGATGGTGGCGATTGCGTCGCCCGGTATCGGCCAAACGGTTGGTCAGACGGTGGGGCAGGACGGACGCATCGTCTATCCCGGCAGCTTCTTCACCCAATTCCGTCCCGCCAACGCAAGCGAGATGGTGGCGCGCGTGCCGGGCTTCACCCTGCAGGTGGTGGACGAAGACGTGCGCGGCTTTGCCCAGGCGGCCGGCAATCTCGTCATCAACGGCCAGCGCCCCAGCATTAAGAGCGAGTCGATTGAGAATATCCTGGCGCGCATTCCGGCGAACCGCGTCGCGCGGATCGAGGTAGGCGCGGGCGACCTGTTCAGCGCGGAATATGCCGGCAAGGCGCAGGTGCTGAACCTGGTGTTGAACGGCCAAGGCGGGCTGGCCGGAACGGCGGAGGCGACGGTGCGCCGCGCCTTCACCGGCAAGCTCTATCCGGAGGGCAGCATCTCCGCGCTGCTGCGGCGCGGCCCGTCGACCTTCAACGTCTCCCTGATGCTCGACAATGATTACACCACGGAGGAGGGCTATGATCGGGTGACGTCGCTGCCGGGCGGGGAGCAGCAGGAATATCGCCGCAAGATCAACTATATCCAGCAGCCGAACGGCGCCGCGTCGGCATCGTGGGAATATGTCGGTGGCACCAATCGCACCGCCCATGCCAATGTCCGCCTGGGTTTCGATCGCCTGTCGCTGACCCAGCATAACGACGTCTTCCCCGCTATCGGGCAGGTGCGCGACGATCGGCTGACCCAGCGTTACCGCCGCCGCGACCTGGAGCTTGGCGGCGACGTCACCCGGCCGCTCGCCGGCGGGGCGTTCAAGCTGGTGGGGCTGGCGACGCGGCGGCACCGCAACAATGACGACGTGTCGCTGCTCCGCGTGCAAGGCGACCTGATCGACGGATCGACCCAGACATTGGTGGATGACCGTGACGAGACGCTCGCGCGGCTGGTGTGGACCCATCCCAGCCTGCTCGGCTGGAGCGTGGAAACGGGTGGCGAGGGATCGCTCAACCGGCTGGACAGCAATGTCGCCCTGTTCGTGCTCGACCCCAACGCGCCCCCGGTCCGGGTCGACCTGCCGATCGATCAGGCGGTGGTGAAGGAATATCGCGGGGAGGCGTTCGTCAATCTCGGCCGTCCGCTCACCGCCAACCTGCGCACCGATCTGGGCCTGACCTATGAGGCGTCGCGGCTGACGGTCAGCGGCGATGCGGAGGCGGCGCGCACGCTCAACTTCCTGAAGCCGCGCGCGACGTTCGACTGGCGGCCGAAAGGCGGCTGGCACCTGCAACTCTCTGCCCAGCGCACCGTGGCGCAACTCCAGTTCGAGGATTTCATTAGCGCAGCCGAACTGACCAGCGAACGCGTCAATGGCGGCAACGCCAATCTGGTACCGCAACGTGCGTGGGAGTTTCTGGGGACGGGCGAACATCCCCTGCTCGGCAGCGGGCTGATCCGGCTGGAAATCGGCTATCAGCGCGTATCCCTGGTGCAGGACCGGGTGCCCACGCCGGAGGGCTTCGACGCCCCCGGCAATATCGGCAGCGGGCAGAAATATATCCTGCGCAGCAAGGTGGACGCGCCGCTCGACCGGTTTGGCATCAAGGGCGGGCGGCTGACCCTTCACGGATCTTTGGTCAAGACCTCCGTCCGGGATCCCTATACCTTCCGGCGGCGGCGCTTCTCCAACGCGGAGGATTTCTATTACGAGGTCACCTTTCGTCAGGATCGGGGACAATTCGCCTGGGGTCTGACGGTGGAGGGCAATACCAAGGCGACCGAGTATCGCCTCGATGAAACCGATACGTTCGGCAACCAGCCCTTGCAGGAGGTTTTTGCCGAGTATCGCCCCACCGCGCGCACGACGCTTCGGCTAGGGGTGGAGAACCCGCTGGACCTGGGATCCTATCGCGACCGCATCTTCTACCTGCCGAGCCGGGCCAATCCCAACCCGGACTCGCGCGAACATCGCGGGCGCGATCGCCACATCATGCCCTATGTCACGATGAAACACAGCTTCGGCTGAGGCGCGTCCTCAGACGGGTCGTTGCCGTCAGTTCGCCGCCTGCGCGATCAGGGGGGTGAACCGCTTGGCGGCCAGCGGGGGCGTCTTCACCCCCTGAACGGCGGCCAGGTTGGCGGCCTTGCCCGGGCCGGCCTTGACCAGGGCGACCATGCCCATGCCGTAATGGGGCGGGCACTTGAACCCATACAGGCCGGCCTTGGTCAGCTTGACCGTATATTCCTGATTCACTTTGCCCGCAGGCAAAGCCACGCCCGCCGGAAGCATGCCGGCGACCGGCTCGGCGCTGTGGCCGGGATCGGTGGGGACGAACTTGATCGTGTCGCCCACCGCCGCGCTGACATAAGCAGGCTCGAACACCATGATGCCGGCGCTGCCCTTGTTGCGCATCTGGATCACCGTTTCCCTGGCCGATGCGGGCGCGGCAGCCGCCACCAGCAGCAATGACACCATCGCGAACTTCGCCGAAACCATCATTCTCTCCCGGTTATGTTTGCGAACATTGTGCACATCATGCCAAGATTGTATACCGGATTATTGCGGCAGGCGGCTGATCGTGTGAAGCCGGACCGGCTGATTGGGGGAGAGAAGGCGATGCCGTTTCACAGCCTGGATGGGGCGGCACCCCGATGCGCCGACCCGGGCCGCGTCTACCTGGCGGAGGGGGCGCAGGTGATCGGGGACGTGCGGCTGGGGCTGGACGTGTCGATCTGGTTCAATGCGGTGGTTCGCGCGGACAATGACACGATCACGATCGGGGACCGCGCCAACATCCAGGACGGTGCGGTGGTGCATGCCGACCCGGGTGTTCCCACCCGCATCGGCACCGACGTGACGGTCGGCCACCGTGCGATCATCCATGGCGCGAGCGTGGGCGACGGCAGCCTGATCGGCATGGGTGCGGTGCTGCTGAACGGGGCAACGGTGGGCGCGCAGTGCCTGGTGGGGGCCAACGCGCTGATCACGGAGGGCAAGCATTTTGCCGACGGCTCGCTGATCGTGGGTGCGCCCGCAAAGTGCGTGCGGGCGTTGACGGAGATGGAGATTGCGGGGCTCCGGCGCTCGGCCGACAGCTATGTGGCGAACGGCCACCGCTTTGCCGCGGGACTGCGCCGAGTGGACCCGGTGCCGTCCCCCGACATTGCCGATTTGCGCAGTGCGGAGTAACATGGCGTGATGGCGAAAAAGGACATGGCGGCCGCTCCGCAGGGCGAGCGCGCGGCCACACGCAAGGGCGACCGGCACCAGGAAGCGGTGACGATGCTGCGCCGCATGATCCTGTCGGGCGAGCTTGCCCCCGGCGAACCGCTGCGCGAAGTGGCGTTGAGCGAGCAGTTCGGCACATCGCGCACGCCGGTGCGGGAGGCGTTGCGCACGCTGGCGGCGGAGGGGCTGGTGACCCTGCTGCCCAACCGCACCGTGCAGGTCAGCCACCTGGACGAGCAGGCGGCCTCCGAAGTTTTCACCGTGCTGGGCGCCCTGGAGTCGCTCGCCGCGCGGCTCGCCTGCGAACGGATGACGCCTGAACAGCTGGAGATCCTGTCCGAATTGCAGGACGACATGGCCAGCTATTTCGAGAGCCGGGACCGGCCGCGCTATCTTGAGGCCAACCGCATGATCCACGAGCTGATCGTGGAGGCCTCGGGTAATGCCTCGCTGATCCTGGCATGGCGGCTGCTGCTGCCGCGGGCGGAGCGGGCGCGGCACGTGAGCACGCTGGATCACGAACGCTGGGGCGCGGCATTCGAGGAGCACAAGAATATTCACCAGGCGCTGCTCGACCGCGATTTGCCGCGGGTGACCGACCTGATGGAGGCGCATTTCGACAACGGCGCCACCAGCATCAAGAATGCCCACAAGCGCGCCCGGCGGGAGGAGCGGTCGCGCGCCTATCAGACCGCGCTCGGTACCGATCCCTCATCGGGCGACTGAAGGCTCCTCCGTCCTCGTCTCCTCATACAGCACGCGCGAGGCATCGATGCGGAGGAACAGGATGCCGCCGATCGCGGACAACGCCGCCAGCACGTACATCGCCATCGACCAGCCGCTCCAGTGCAGGATGTAGCCGGTGATCACGGCGGCCAGCGCACCGCCGATATTGCCGAACGTGTTCATCACCGCGGACACGGAACCGGCGAACACGCCGCCGACGTCCAGTGTCAGCGCCCATGACACCCCCACGGTCAGTTCCAGCCCGAACACCGCCAGCGCGAACCAGCCGACGCTGGCGAGCGACGATCCGCTGAGCACCGCAACCGGGATCGCGACGGCCGCCAGCAGGAAACCGACCACCGCGACCGAGCGCCGGGCGAATGTCACCCGGCCGGATCGGTGCAGCAGCCGGTCCGAAATCCACCCGCCGGCCACGTCTCCGATCACGCCGGCCATCAGCGGCAGGCTGGCGAACAGGCCCATGCGCGCCAGGTCGAAGTCCCGCACCTCGCTGAGGTATTTGGGAAACCAGGTGAGAAAGATGTTGATGGAGTAGGCATAGCAGAAATACATGGCCGAGATCAGCCATAGCTGCGGGCTGGACAGGATGGCGCGCCACGGCACCTTGGCCTTGCCGGCACGTCCCGTTGCCTGGGGTGCGAGGGCGGAGGCGATCATATCCCGCTCTGCCGCGTTGGTGCCGGCATGCTGCTGCGGGCTGTCGCGATAGTAGACATACCAGATCGCGGCCCACACCAGCCCCAAGGCGGCAAAGATCTGGAACGGCGCGCGCCAGCCGAAGTGCAGCATCAGCCACACGACCAGCACCGGCGTCAGCGCCGCCCCCAGCCTCGCGCCGGCATGGGTGACACCTTGGGCGAAGCCGCGCTCCGACGGCAGCATCCAGCGGCTGAGCGAGCGGGTGGCGTTGGGGAAGGCCCCCGCCTCGCCGCAACCGAACAGGAAGCGGCAGGCGATGAGCGACCCCGCGCTCCAGGTTGCGGTAGTCAGCGCGGTGAAGCCGGACCACCACACGACCACGACGGTCAGCACCCGGCGCGGCCCGAAGCGGTCGCCAAGCCATCCGCCCGGTATCTGGAACAGGGCATAGCCGATCTGGAACACGCCCAGCACCCACCCCCATGTCCGATTGGAAATGCCATATTCCTGTTGGATCAGCGGCCCGGTGACGGAGATCACCACCCGATCCATATAGGTGATCATGTAGGCCAGCACGGTCAGCCACAGGATCACATGGCGGATGCGGGTGGGACGCAGCGTCGGGGCGGGCGCGTCCACCGCCGCGATCCCGCTCATCGGACCGAGGGAACCCGATTGCCGCCGATATAGACGACGGCAATCTTGCGGCTGTTGAGGATGTTCCGGGTCGGATCGGCGTTCAGCACGACGAAATCCGCCAGTCGCCCCGCCTGGATCAGCCCGCGATCCCCCGTGCCGAGCCATTCGGCCGATCGGCCGGTGGCGGCGGCGATCGCCTCTGACGGCGTGAAGCCGGCTTTCACCAGCTGTTCCAGCTCCCAATGTTCGGAATAGCCGGGCAGTCGGCCTGGCGGACCGGCATCGGTGCCGAAGCCATATTTCACCCCGGCCTGTGCCAGCGCGCGTTCATTGTCGCGCGCCTGTTCGTCGATCTGCGGCAGGGACGGGAAGATGCGGGAACCGGCCACCGTCTTTTCGCGCTCGGGGCTTTCCAGCCCGGTGATGGTCGCGGGGTCCGCCGCCTGGCGGAAGAAGGGGTCGGCCGTGCGCGGATTGTCCCGCGCAAAGGCATAGACGGCCGCTTCCCGGCTGAGCGTTCCCGCACCTTGCCACACGCCGCGCGCCTTCATCGCGGAGATCAGCTCCGTATCGACCGGCTTGTCGCGGACGCTGTGCATGAAGCCGTCGATACCCTGCGCCACCAGCACCTTGGCATCCGCCAGGTAGAAGACGTGGGCGAGCGCGCGCTTGCCGTTGCGATGGGCGGCATCAATGATCGCCTTGCTGATCGGATAAGGCATTTTCGGCATGGCGCCCAGTTCGTCGTCCATCCACAGCTTGATGTAATCGACGCCCTTGGCGGACTGCGCATCGACCTCGGCGGTGGCTTCCTCGGGCGTGGCGACCGGGTGATTGATGCCCGGCACACCACCATAGCCGCCTTTGAACACCAGGCCTTGGCCGGCCGTCAGCACGCGGGTCACCGATTGCGGACCCGTCCGCCCCGCATCACGGATCGGCAGGATGCTGTCCTTGTCGGTGCCCATCGACTGCACGGTGGTGACACCGAAAGCGGCATAGGTTTGCAGATCCCGGCGCACGCTGTCCGGCGTGAAATAGTCGGCCTTCTGGTCGAGGTCGCGCACCGTGCCGATGTGGACATGCAGGTCGATGATGCCCGGCATGACATATTTGCCGGAAAGATCGACGGTGGACGCGCCCGCCGTCCTGGGCGCCTTGCCGGCCGGGCCGACCCAGCGGATCTTGGCAGCGTCCACGATCATCGCGGCGGCCGGCATCGGCTTGCCCCCGCTGCCGTCGATCAGGGTGAAGTTGGTATATAGCACCGGCGCCGCGCCCGCGCTGCCGACGCACAAGCCCGCCAGCGCCGCTATCGTGCCGCGTGCCAGCCCTTTGATCCTTGCCACAGCCGCCTCTCCCTCTCGGTCTTTGCCCCATCCTTGCAGGATGGATGCCGGCCCGCCAGTCGCCCCGGCTCTGCGGCCGGTAGCGTCATCGTCTGTGTGCAGGGAATCGTTGATGTATGCAATCCATCCTGATTGTATGCCTAAACAAAAGGATGTGGGTGAGGACATATGGCAAGGTGGGCGGGGGCGGCCGTGATCGCGCTGGTCGTGACGGTGGCGGGAGCATCGGCGATGCCGACCCTTCCCGATGGAGATTGGTGGAGCTTCGGCCGGGATGAAGGGGGCGGCCGTTTTTCTCCGCTGGCCGAGATAAAGCCGGCCAACGTCGCCCGGTTGCTGCCTATATGGACGTTTGAACTGAAGCCTGCGGACAGCGCCGGCACCCGGTTGCTGGTCAGCAACACGACGCCGCTGGCTGTTGGAGGCACACTCTACCTCGCAAGTCCTTATGGTCGGGTGGTGGCGCTGGATGGCGACAGCGGTGCGCTGCGCTGGAGCTTCGCCTTGGCCGATGGCGATGCAATTGCGGGCCGGGGGATGGACTATTGGCCCGGCGATGCGCGTACCGGCGCGCGCCTGTTCTTTGGCACGCGATCCGGGCGGCTGCTGGCGCTCGATCCGCTGACCGGCCGGCCGCCGGCGGGGTTCACCCCGATCGACCTGAGGACGGCCGAGGTGATGAACGGCACCAATGGCGGCGGTTATCCCGCCGGCTATGCCTATCAGGTCAACAGTGCGCCCGTTCTGTATCGCGACGTGCTGATCACCGGCGCGCGCCTGCAGGAATCGCCGGCGCAGGGGCCGGCGGGAGACATTCGCGGTTGGGACGCACGGACCGGGCGATTGCTGTGGACCTTTCACTCCGTGCCCCAGCCCAGCGAGCGGTTCCACGAGACATGGGGCAGGGGGTGGAAGCGCCGATCCGGCGTCAACGCGTGGAGCGCCCTGTCGGTCGATGCAAAGCGCGGCATCGTCTATGTGCCGTTCGGCGCGCCGGCTTACGACCGGATCGGGGCGGACCGGCCGGGCGCCAACCTGTTCTCCAGCTCTCTGGTGGCGCTGGATGCGCGGACGGGGCGCTACTTGTGGCATTACCAGACCGTCCATCACGACATCTGGGACCTGGACATGCCGACCCAGCCGACCCTGATGGACGTGCGCCGCAACGGCCGCATCATTCCGGCGGTGGTGGCGATGAACAAGTCGGGCTATCTGTTCATCCTTGATCGGGTGACGGGTAAACCGATCTTTCCGGTCAGGGAAACGCCCGTACCGCCAAGCTCCATTGCGGGCGAGCGGGCGTGGCCGACGCAGCCGATTCCTGTCGCACCCGCGCCCTTGATCCGGCAGGCGATGACCGCCGCCGACCTGGCCGACCTGACGCCCGAACATCGGGCTTTCTGCCAGGCGCGCGTCGTGGACGAACATGCCACCTTCGCCGTCCCCTTCGAGCCGCTGCGCAGCGACCATCCGGTGATCCGCGTTCCCGGCAGCGGCGGCGGGCCGAACTGGGGCGGGGGCGCCTATGACCGCAAGCGCGGGCTCTACATCATCAACACCAGCGAACTGCCCAGCGTCGAGCAGATGGGGCAGGACGCACAGGGCAACTGGTACAATGTCGCGCCGCAGCCGATGTGGTTCGGCATGGGCGGCACCCGCATGCCGTGCCAGCGGCCGCCCTGGGGTACGCTGAGCGCGGTAGACGTGCGCGAAGGGCGGATCGCCTGGCAGGTGCCGCTGGGCGTGACCGACAGCTTGCCCGAAGCCTTGAGGGACACAGGGCGGCCCAATGTCGGCGGGCCGCTCGCCACCGCCAGCGGGTTGGTGTTCATCGGTGCGTCCGACGATGCACGCTTTCGTGCGTTTGATGCGGGATCGGGCAGGATCCTGTGGACCTTCCGGCTGGGCGCGTCGGCCCATGCCACCCCGATCAGCTATCGCGGGCGGAGCGGTCGCCAATATGTCGCGATCATCTCGGCCGGCGGATCGTTCTTGGGGAGCGCCAACACCGCCAGCCGGCTGGTTGCCTTTGCCCTGCCGCGCCCCGGCGAGACCGGCGTGGCCGCCGCCGCCACGGCCTCACAGCCGGCCGTGCGCGATGCGCCTCCGCCGACGGTCGCCGCCGCGCCAACCCCCGGCCCAATTGTCCGCTCCGGGGAGTTCGCACCTGGGTCGGAGCGGCCGTTCGTGCAACAGGCCTGCACCGCCTGCCATGTCGCGGCGCAGGTCACCAATCAGCGCAAGTCGCGGGCGGATTGGTCGGCCACGGTCGAAAAGATGGTCGGGTTCGGCGCGCAGGTGCCCGATGCCGAGTTCGACCGCGTGGTCGACTATCTTGCCCGCAACTATCCGGCTGGCTGACCGGCGGCGAGCACGTCCGCAGTCACCCCCGCCACGTCCCGCTGGCCGGTCAGCGCCATCGCCACCGCCAGTTCATGGCGCATCAGCTCCAGCATCCGCGTCACGCCGGCGCCGCCCTGCGCGGCCAGCGCAAAGGCCCATCCCCTCCCGAGCAGCACGCCCCTGGCACCGCATGCGATCGCGCGGAGGATGTCCACGCCCGATCGGATGCCGCCGTCCATCAGCACGTCCGCGCGGCTTCCCACGGCGGTCACCACCGCCGGCAGCGCGGCGATGGCGGAGGGCGCGCCGTCCAGCTGCCGCCCGCCATGATTGGACACGATGATCGTCTCCGCCCCGGCGGTGCAGGCGTCGCGCGCATCGGCCGCGTCCAATATGCCCTTGATCGCCAGCCGTCCGCGCCAGTGCTGGCGCAACCAGTCGAGGTCCGACCAGGTGATGGACGCGTCGAAATTGCGCCCCACCCAGGCGGTGAACTGCGCCAGGCCGGCCCCCTCCGGCATGCGCGGCGCGAAATTGCCGAGCGTATGCGGCCGCCCGTTGATGCCGACATCCCACGCCCAGGCGGGATGACGTGCAATCTCCAACCCGCGTTGCAGCCGCGCGGCCAACCCCTGCTGCCCCGTCAGGCTGCTCCGCACGTCGCGACGGCGCGGGCTGTGCACGATCAGGTCGACGGTCAGCACCAGGGTTTCGACGCCCAGCGCGGCCGTGCGCGCCAGCAGGTCAGCCATGAACGGCCGATCCTTGATCATGTAGAGCTGCAGGATCGGCGGGACAGGGCTGCCGCCCGCCACCTCCTCGATCCCGCAGCAGGCGGAGGAGGAGAGGATGAACGGAATGCCCGCCATGTGCGCCGCTCGGGCCGCCTGTACCTCCCCACGCCTGGCGTACAGACCGGCCAGACCGATCGGGGCGAGCGCCACCGGCATCGACACCGGTTGCCCCAGCAAGGTGGTGGCGAGGCTGATGTCGGTCACGTCGCGCATCACCCGCTGTCGCAGCTTCAGCCGTTGCAGGTCCTCCCCATTGGCCCGCAGCGTTTCCTCCGCATAGGAGCCGCCGTCGATATATTCGAACAGGAAACGCGGCAGCCGCCTGCGCGCCAGTTCGCGAAAGTCGTCGATCGACGCGGGCGTCACGCGCCGGTCCCTATCGTCCGCGCCATGCCGGCTGTTCCTTGGCCAGGAAACTGCGCACGCCCTCGGCAAAGTCCGCGCTGCCATAGATACGTGCGATCAGGTCCGCCATGTCGGGCAGGTCGGTGTATGAGAGGCGGCGCATCGCTTCCTTGCTGACCGCCATGGTCAAGGGCGCATGGGTCAGCAGCCGGTCGATCAAGGCGGCAACGGTGTCATCCAGTTCGGCAGGATCCACCAGCGCGTTGATCAGGCCGAGCGCCTGCATCTCCCCGCCGGTGATGATCTCCGCGCCAAGCAGCATGCGTTTGGCGATGGCGACCCCGGCATGGTGCATCAGGCGAGCATAGCCCCGCTCTGATAGGCAGTTGCCGATCGTGCGCGCCAAAGGTGACCCGAAGCGCGCGCCTATCGCCGCCACCCGAAAGTCGCACGCGAACGACAAGGCCAGGCCGCCGCCCACCGCCCATCCGTCGATGATGGCGATCGTGGGCTGGGGCAGCGCCTCCACCGCGCCGACGTAGGAGTCCATTTCGGCCTCGTAGGCGACGCCTTGTTCGCCATTGGTGAAGGACTGGAAGCCGGCAATGTCGGTGCCCGACACGAACGCCTTGCCGCCCGCCCCACGTAGCGTCACCACCCGCACGTCCGGATCGGCGGCGACGCGGGCGCAGACTTCGCCCAGTTCGCGCCACATGTCCCAGGTCAGGGCGTTATAGGCCGCCGGCCGATCAAACAGGATGCGGCCGACCGCGCCCTGCTTGTCGTAGCGGGTCCGCCCTTCGCTCATGCCCGATCCGCCGTGGCGGGAAGCAGGCCGCGTTCGGCCAGTTCGCGCCGTATCTCCGCGCCATGCTGATCCAGCAAAGGCGGGGGATAGCGCACCGACTGCGGCGTGGCGGACAGCTTCACCGGGAAGCCCAGCGCCTTGAAGCTGCCCTCCACCGGATGCGGAATGTCCTGCACCATCGCGCGTGCCCGGGTATGTTCGCTGGCAAGCGACTGTTCGTAATTGTAGATCGGACCGGACGGCACGCCCGCCGCCAGCAGCGCCTCGACCCAGTGGTTCGCCGGACGCTCGGCAAAGGTCGGGCGCAGCAGCTCGATCAGCTGGCGCGCATTGGCGACACGCGCGCTGTTGTCGGCAAAGCGCGGGTCGTCGTTCAGCTCCGGCCGCCCGATCACGCCCAACAGGGACAGCCACAATTTCTGGTTGGCGGCGGCGAACACGAAATAGCCGTCCGATGCCTGCACCGCCTGGTAGGGGGCGGACATGCGGTTGGCGCTGCCCAGCGGCTTGGGGCTCTTGCCCGTGCCCCACAGTTCGGCGGTCTCCCAGATCGACAGGCCCAACGCAGCCTCGAACAGGGATGCGGTGATGAACTGGCCTTCGCCGGTCCGTTCGCGGCCGATCAGGGCCGACAATATGCCGTAGGCGGCGAACAGCGCCGATCCCAGGTCGCCGACCGGCGTGGTGTTCTTGACCGGTTCCTGGTCCGGCATGCCGACCGCGCTCATCAGGCCGGACATGGCTTGCGCGATCAGGTCATAGCCCGGCCGCATCGCCCACGGTCCGCCCGGTCCGAACCCCGATATGCTGGCATAGATCAGGCGAGGGTTGAGCGCGTGGAGCGTGTCGTAGCCGATGCCCAGCCGGTCGGCCACGCCAGGACGGCCATTCTCCACCACCACGTCGGCGGTTTTCGCCAGCGCGTAGAAGGTGTCGCGATCCTCCGCCGCCTTGAGGTCAAGCACGATGCTGCGCTTGTTGCGGTTGAGCGCGAGGAAGCCGGGGCTGTCGTCGCCCTTCAGCCGGAACCCCATCGAGCGGCGCGAACTGTCGCCGACCACCGGGGGTTCGACCTTGATGACGTCCGCACCCATGTCGCCCAGCAACATGCAGCAGAACGGCCCCGCCATGACCTGCGACACGTCCAGCACCCGGATGCCCGCCAGTGGGAGCGCATCGGTCATCGGATTACCCTCCATGCAGGATCGCACTGCTCCAGCTGGACTAGTCTTGCATGTATCCACAACATGAAAGATGCATACAAGATTGGCGGACGGGAGCAAACGCTGTGTGCGGGCGAGGGTCGCACGTCCGATGTGCGCCGGATGGGGGCGATGCCCGTCATCGCGCCGGCTTGGCCTGGGTGATGGCGATCCCGTTGGACAATGACGGGTCGGGCGGCAGGTCGGCCTGACCGGCCGGGAAGCCGTTGCTCGACAGGATCATCGCCTCGATATCGGCCACCGTCGCTCCGCCGAGCGATCCGGGGTTGTCGAGCGGCATGGTGGTCCTGATGCGGGTGAACAGGGCGCCCGCGCTCTGTCCCTCCCAATTTCCCAGGAACGTGCCCCCGCTGAGCGGTGGGGCGGAGTCGCTGCCGCCCAGCGCATCGCCGTGGCAGGCGGCGCAATGCTGCGCATAGGCGGCCGCACCGCGATCCGCCTGCGCCTGGCTATAGGCGCCGTCCCAGACCGACCTGGCGCCGCCTTGCGACACGGCGATGCCGGGCAGGGCCAACGCCGTCGCGGCCAGCAACCAGGGTGTGACGGACAGGCTCTTCATCACGCATACCTCGTCATCTGCGCCGGTCAGGCTGCCGGCAGTCGAAAGGCGATCAGTTCACCGCTGTAATTGCCGCCGCCGACTGCGATCACGATGTGCTGGCGGCCGTTCAGCATGTAGGTCATGGGGGCGCCGGTCTGGCCCGCCGGCATGTAGACGGCGCCCTTCTGCTCGCCCGTCGCCTTGTCATAGGCGCACAGCATAGCCCCGCGCCGGCCGTCGGGCAGGGTGAACACGCCCGGCTCCCCGCAGATCACCAGGGTCTTGGTCACCAGCGGGCCGACATTGCCGGCGCGGCCGGTCTTGGGGATCTTGAGACCCTTCAGCTTGGGATGGTTGCGGATCTGGTCGGGGGTTTCGCCATGCGGCACCTGCCAGGCGAAGCTGCCGGTCTTGAGGTCGATCGCGGTGATCCGGCCATAAGGGGGTTTTAGCAGCGGCAGCCCCTCCACCGTCAGCACGCCATAGGTGTGCTCGCCCCGCTTCGGCGCCTTGGGCATGCCGCGCACGTTGATGTAGGCGAAGTCGGACAGCTTGGTGTCGTCATTCTTCAGCTCGGTCATCACGTCCGCCGCCGTCTTGGAATAGACATAGACGATGCCGGTCTCCGGGTCCGCACCGCCACCGGGCCAGTTGGTGCCGCCGGTCAGGTTGGGCGCCGTCAGCGTACCCCACGCGCCTTCCGGATCGAACACGGATGCGGGCGTGAAGAGCGGGCCAGTGCGGTAATTCTTGACGTTCTCCAGCGCCTTGGCATGGAGTTCGGGCGTGAAGTCGATCAGGGCATCCGGCGTTACACCCTGCACGTCATAGGCGGGCGGCCTGGACGGGATCGGCTGCGTCGGCGCATACCATTCGCCCGGCACGTCGCCCTTGGGCACCTTGCGTTCCGGGATGGGCCAGACCGGCTTTCCCGTCTCGCGGTTCAGGACGTAGAGGAAGCTCTGCTTGGTCGGCTGGGCCAGCAGCTTCACCACCTTGCCCTTGATCGGTACGTCCAGCAGCATCGCCGCGCACGGTATGTCATAATCCCATAGCCCGTGATGGACGAGCTGGTAGTGCCACTTCCTCTCGCCGCTATCCAGGTCGACCGCGACGATGCTTTCTCCGAACAGGCCCGCGCCGCGCCGATATTGCCCGCCGACGTCGCCGGTCGGCAGCTCGATACCGAGAAAAGCGAGGTTGAGGTCGGCATCGGCCGAAATCTGGCACCACATGCCGGCATTGCCGATCTGGTCGGTGCCGTCGAGCCACGTGTCGTAGCCGACCTCGCCCTTGCGCGGGATGGTGTGGAAGATCCACTTCCGCTTGCCTGTCCGCACGTCGTAACCGCGCACGTAACCGCGCACATTGTCGCGCGTCTTGGGCACGTTGCCGGGCGTATGCGCCGCGCCGACGATCACCGTGTCCTTGGCCACGCACGGAGTGGAGTTCAGGCCCACATCGCTGTCCACCGGATCGATCTGCTGGTCGAAATCCTGTTTCAGGTCGACCACGCCATCGGTGCCGAAGCCGGCGATGCGCTGTCCCGTGCGGGGATCGAGCGCGATCAGGCGATAGCCGATGGTGACGTAGAGCAGCCGCTCCTCCGTCCCATCGGTCCAGTAGGAGACGCCCCGACCCGACAATTGACGCGGGGCCTTGCGCGCGCGCTCCCCTTCATCCTCGCGGTGGATCCACAGCAATTCGCCAGTGGCCGCGTCCAGCGCCACCACGTCGCGCCGGGCGCCGGCCGTGGAGTAGATGACACCGTTGACCACCAGCGGGGTTGCTTCCAGCTGAAAGTCCGAACGCGGGCCGAGCCCGTCCGTCTTGAAGCGCCAGGCGATCTCCAGTTTGTTGAAATTGTCCGCATTGATCTGATCGAGCGGGGCGTAGCGCGTGCTGGCGAGGTCGTTGGCATAATGCAGCCAGTCCGTGTCGCCGGCCGCCCGCTTGCGCGGGCTGATCTGGCCCCAGGCCGGTACGCGCGCCGCCAGCCAGGCGAGCGGAGGCAGCGCCAGCAACGCGCGTCGGGTAAGATCCATGCGATGCTCCTCCGCGATCCTCCCTTGCGATCAGTGCGCCGGTTCGAAATTGTGGAGGATCACCGGGCGGGGATTGATTGGGATGCGCGTGGACATGGGCGCGCTCGGGTCGTTGCCCGGGCGGTGCCAGCGGCCCTTGGCGGCCGCGACAACATCGCCGGGTTCCGACACGAAATAGGGGAAGCCTTCGATCTGGTATCCGACCCGCCCTTCCATGATGAACCAGAACTCGGTCCAGTCGCTATGGAAGTGGCCGCGATTGGTGGCTGGCGGAACGGACTCGGCCGCCTTGCCGCGCAGGATGTTGGACGTGAAATGGTCGTCCCACACGAACTTGCCATTGTGGGGCTTGTCGCCGACCGCGATCGTCTTGAAGAAGTCGACATAGGCCGGGTTGGTGTCGCGGTCCCTGGCCGGGCCGGGATTGCCGGTGACCTTCATGTAGGTGCGACCCGGGTAGGTGTCGGGCGTCTCGCTCGCGGGGTAGAAGGGGGGTGAGTTGGCCTGCCGCACTTCAAACCACAAAGCCGGTTTGTCGCCCACATTCTCGATCGTGTAGACGTGGCGGAACGGCACGCTGACCATGAAGCCCTTGGTGGCGGTGAACGGCTCGACCCCGTCGATCGTCACCTTGACCGATCCGTCCCAGACGATGAACATGACCCGATCGTCGGCAAAGAACCTGGCCTTGGTCGTCTTGCCCTTGCCCAGCGAGACATAATCGGCGTCCTGCTCGTTGTTGCGCAGGATCGGCTGGACCCAGTCGCTCTGTCCGCGATGGGCGGCGAGCACGTCCGACAGCTTCCAATGCACCTTGTTGGGTGCGGTGTAAGCGGTCGGGGTGGTCGGCTTCGGTGCCCAATATTCGCCCGGCATTTTGGGCTGGGTGACCGGCATCGGATCCTCCCGGCCGGAAAATTGCGCGGATGCGGCAAAGGTGGTGCAGATCGCCGCAGCTGCGGCGCCAAGATACAGCAGGCCCTTCATGGCATTCTCCCGATGTGCAGCGCGTGTTCGCGTCTGCTTTGATCCGACCGGCTTACCGCCGTTTGTATGGACAGGTGCAATCTTGTATGCGATCCGTAGGCTCGTCAAGAGAACAATGGCACAAGCCATGATGCCGCCGTCCGTATCATCGGACGCAGAACAGGATGGGGTGAGGGATGATGCGTTCGGGACCGGTGGGGATGATCGCGGCCGTGCTGCTGGCGGCTCCGACGGTGGCGGCGGACTATGTCGCCGATCTCGGCCCGATGCCGCTGGACGACGAAACCAAGGCGGTGATCGCCGGACGGGGCGAGGCCCATGCCACGGTTCGGCAGGGGCGGGTGGACGTGCGCGGCAGCTTCAAGGGACTGCCGTCGCCAGCGACCGCGGTCCACATCCTGCTGAGCCCCGCCATCGGCGTGCCCGGTACCCGCATCCTGTCGCTGGACCTGTCCGGTCAGACCGAAGGTACCTTTTCCGGCAACATCCGGCTGAACGGCAGGCAGGCGGCGGCACTCCGCACCGGACGGCTCTATGTCCAGGTCGACAGCGAAAAGGCGCCGCCCGGCTATAGCTGGGGCTCGAAGGGCACGTTGTGGGGGTGGCTGCTGCCGGCCCATTCGACGGCGGGGCAGGGCGTGCCGCAGCAGGGGCATTGGTTTCTGCCGCAGCTCGACACGCCGGCACGCTGAATGGGGCAGGGACGATGACGATCCGCTCCACCTCCGGCCTGTTGCTAGCCGCCGCTACTACCGCTCTGGCCGTCAGCATCGCCACCGGGCAGGAGGCTGCCGGCACCTTCACCCGGGATCAGGTGACGGCGGGTCGCGCCGCCTATGCGGACCAATGCGGCATCTGCCACCAGCCCGATCTGAGCGGCGCAACCGATGCGCCGGCACTGGCGGGCACGTCCTTCATCAACGTCTGGGGCAAGCGGCCAGTGGCGGCCCTGTACAGCAAGATCCATGCCTCCATGCCGTATGGTCGGGGCGGCAGCCTGGACGATGCGACCTATGCCGCGATCGTCTCCTACATTCTGTATGCCAACGGCGTGCCGGCGGGCACGTCTCCATTCGACAAGGCGACGCAGACCCTGTTGGGACCCTTGGCGAGCGGCAAGGCGCCGGCCGATGCATTTGCCGAGGCCGCGCCCGCCAGCGATGTCGCGGGTGCCGGACCGGCGCCGCGCAGCGCTGCCTCGCAGACCGCCCAGATTGCCGGCGCCAAGGAAGCCGCGCCCGCCAACGGTCCGGGCGGATCGCCGGCACCGGCGACCTCGGCCGGTTTTGCCGCGCCGGGGCAGACGGTGCGCTACGCCGATCCGGGCCGCTTCGTGCTGCCGACCAAGCTGGGGTTGAGCGTCAAGGGCAGCATTCAGGATTATGTGCCGGTGACCGACGCGATGCTGCGCGATCCGCCGCCGGGCGACTGGCTGATGTTCCGGCGCAACTATGCCGGGTGGAGCTTCAGCCCACTGTCGCAGATCGACGCGGACAATGTCGGCCAGCTGCAGCTCAAGTGGATGTGGTCGATGCCGGAAAACGGCACCATGGAGGACACGCCCATCGTCCATGGCGGGATCATGTACATGTGGGGGGTCGGCAACGTCATCCAGGCGCTGGATGCAGGCAATGGCGAGTTGCTGTGGGAAAACCGGCTCGGCCCCTTTCCCAAGAGCGCCGGACCCGGCCCGTCCTCGGTCGAGACGCGGGCGATGGGGCTGTTCGGCACCAACCTCTACGTCAACACGCCCGAAGGCTGGGTCCATGCGCTGGACGCGCGTACCGGCGACGAGGTGTGGAAGACCCACATCACCGACAACAAACCCGGCATCGGCTATTCCACCGGCGGTCTGATGATCATCAAGGGGCGGGTGGTCGTCGGCATGACCAATTGCGGGCGCAAGGGCACGCCCGATCATTGCTACATCAGCGCCTATGACGCGAAAACCGGCAAGCGCGACTGGACCTTCACCACCGTTGCCCTGACCGGGCAGCCCGGCGGGGACAGCTGGGGCGGCATGGCCGACAACGACCGCAAGGGCGGCGAGGCATGGATCGCCGGCACCTACGATCCGGACCTCAACACCACCTATTGGGGCACGGCGCAGGCCAAGCCGTGGCGACGGGACGAGCGAAAGTCGGGCAGCGGTGCCACCGATTATGCCAATTCCACACTGGCGCTCGATCCCGACACCGGCACGCTCAAATGGTGGTTCAATCACGCGCCGGGCGAGACGTTCGACCTGGACGAGGTGTTCGAGCGCGTCCTGATCGACCATGGCGCGCAGAAGACGCTGATGACCATCGGCAAGCCCGGCATTCTGTGGAAGCTGGACCGGGTTACCGGCAAATATCTCGGCTCGGCGCAGACCGTGTTCCAGAACGTCTTCACCAGCATCGATCCGAACACGGGACGGCCGACCTATCGCCAGGACGTGATCGCGCAAAAATCGGACGATTGGCTGGCCTCCTGCCCCGGCCCGGAAGGGGGGCATAACTGGCAGGCGATGAGCTACCATCAGCCGACCGACGCGCTGATCATTCCGCTCAGCCAAAGCTGCGTGCTGATGCTGGGCAATGGCAGCCAGGTCTACTACGAGATGCCGGGCAGCGACGGCAATCTCGGCCGGCTGTCCGCCTATCGCACCGACGACATGAAGCCGCTCTGGTCGTTCCAGCAGCGCGCGCCGTTCCTGACCTCCGTGGTGTCCACCGCCGGCAACCTCGCCTTTGTGGGCGATTTCGACCGCGTGTTCCGGGCGGTGGACGTGCGGAACGGACGCACCTTGTGGAAAGTGCGGCTGGGCACCACCGTGCAGGGCTTTCCCGTGTCGTTCAGCGTCGATGGCAAGCAATATATCGCCGTCACCACGGCGTTGGGCGGCGGCAGCCCGCAGCTGAAGCCCGGTACCATGCTGACGGAGGTGCATCGTCCCGTGACCGGCTATGCCGTCTACGTGTTCGGCTTGCCCGAGGCGCGGTAAGGCATCCGACGCTACCCCGAATGCGCTAAATGGCGATGTCCTGGTTGGGGGCGAGCCGGAGCTGGCGAGGCGGCTGGCCGGGCAAGTCGAGGGTGACGCTTTGCGGATCGATCGCGATGCCGCGCACTGCCACCGGAGTGCCGTCGTCGCGCGTCACCAGCCGCACGGCGCCGCCCCGCACCCGTGCGATCTCCCTCCCGTCCATTCCCAGGGTCGCCACCGGCCCATCGTAGCGCATTTCGACCTTCCGTTTCCCATCGGTCCGCAGCGCAAGCCTGGTGCCCTGTGCGGCGGGGTGATGCGGGCGGACGTTCCAGTGGAGCAGGTCGCCGTCGGCGCGGACGCCCACCAGCCGCCAGGTATAATCCAGCATCACCAAAGCCGCCGGCGAGTAGCCGGGCTGGTCCTGCTGCGTGAAGCGCCCGGTGAGCGGATCCACCTGCTGCCGCATGGAGGAGTCCGCCTGGATCGCGTCGCACCACGCATCCATCATGGTGGTGAATTCGGCCGATCGCCGGTAATGGTCGAACCAGCGGCCGGCGCGCAGCGCGGTCAGCGCCTGGGCGGCACCGCCCCAGCTGTTGGCGGGTATCGGCCTGACGAAGCTGGGATCGTCCAGCGCGATCGAGGGTAGCGGCACCGGGCTCCAGAAGGCCTCGGGATTGCCGAGCTGTTGCTGCCAGATGTGGTCGAACGTCGCCTGGTCGACGACATGCTCGCCGCACACCCGGCTGATCACGTCCCCCCGGATACGCACGAAGCGGCCCTGCGGATCGCGATCGTAGAAGGCCGCATCCTCGGCGCTGTACAGGCGCGACAGGATCAGGCGGCGCATCGTCTCCGCCGATTCTTCCCAGCGATCCGCTTCCGCACCGCGCCCCAGCGCGCGGGCCATGGCGGCAAGCGCCCGCCGCCCGCCGAACACCGTGGCGGACAAATCAGGGCAGAGGCGGGGCAGGGCGGCCAGGGGATGGTGCGCGGCGGCGTCCTTGTTGGGGCATTGATTGGGCAGGCCGGCCCAGCGCGGGCTGTTGTCGTGCCCTGTATCATAGGTGCAAAATCCCTCGACCAGTCCGGTGCCGCGCGTGTTGCGGTGGCGCACCAGCCACCCGTCCCAGGCCGCACAGGCGCGATAGGCCTGTGCCAGCAACGCATCGTCGCCGGTGGCCTGCGCCAGTTCCCACGCCGTGGCGGCGATCGGCACCACCATCTGGATCTGGCCGAACCCCGTTTCCGCAACCTTGTTGTTGGCCGGCAACTGCCCGTTGGCGCGCTGGAGATCGAAAAAGGTGGTTTGGCTGTTGCGCGCCACGTCGGGTCGCCAGTGGCGATAAACCAGCGCCTCGTGCGGGCCGCATTCCTGCCAGATGCCCTGGTATGTCGCGCCCTCGATCAGCACGGGCGCGCTGACATACGGCATGACGCGGACATTGCCGGCGAGCACCGCCAGCGCCTTGTCATACGCCGCCTGCCAGCCGGCATTGGCGGTGTGGAAGATCGGGGCGCCGCTGTCGGCACTCGAAGACTGCGCGCGCGTCGCCTGGGGCAGCAAGGCCGCGGCGGCGGCGCTGCCGGCCAGAAACGCACGGCGGTCCACGGCCACGCTCATGGATTCACCGGCTGGTGATCCACCCGCACCCAGTCGATGTCGACCGCGCCGGCGGATTTCGTCTTGTTGAAGCTGAACAGAGCCGGGCGCGATCCCTTCCACCAGGAAAAGCGCGCCAGCCATGTCGGCGGACCCAGGGGTATGAACCGGCGGCCTCCATCCGCCCTGTAGGCATAACGCACCACCTGATCCTCGCCGATGTCCGCACGAAGTTCGATCACGGCGTTGCGCAGGGCGGGCCCGGCGGTTTCCACGCCTTCGCTGGCAAAGGTGACGCGGCTGACCCCGCCGCTCCGCACGATGCCGATCCAGCTCGGGCGGGCGCCGAACAGCGACAGGCCGGCGCGCTGCCCGTCCGCCATCCGGCTGGTGTCGAAGTGGGCGGTGACGATGCTCGCCGGCCCTTGCAGTACCTGGGTCAGCGTGTTGCGCGCGGTCACCAGATATTGGGCGGGCAGGGCGTTCAGCCTGAGCCAGCCGGGACGGGCCCGGAGGCTCCAGGCGGTATCGTGCGGATTGTGGTTCCACGACCATTGCAGCCCCAGCCGGGGCGAGGCGAACGTGTCGGACGCCTGCAACTGGTCTGTCGTCGGTACGCTGCCGGTCGCGGGAACGGCGTGGGTCAGAACCGGCTGGCCGGCGCTGCGGTCCGGGATCGGGCTGCCGATGATCGGCCAATCGTCCCGCCATTGCATCGGCTGCAGGTGGACGATCCGCCCAAAGGCACCTGTCTGATTGAAGTGGAGGAACCAGCTTTCGCCTGACGGCGTCTCCACCCAGCCGCCCTGGTGCGGGCCCTGGATCGGGGTCGTGCCGGGCTCCAGCACGGTGCGCCATTCATACGGGCCGTCGATCCGGCGCGCGCGTCCCACGGCTTGCGGGCCGGTGCCGACGCCGCCGATAGGCGCGAAGATGTAGTACCAGCCGTTGCGCTTGTAGAGCTTGGGCCCTTCCAGCACGGGCAGGTTGATCTTGTCCTCCGCGATCAGCACGCCGTCGTCGAGGATACGGGTGCCGTCCGGCGACATGCGGTGCAGGATCAGCGGACCCGCGCCCAGCTTGGAGTGGACCAGCCAGGCTTGGCCGTCATCGTCCCAAAACGGGCAGGGGTCCTCCAACCCGGCTTGCGCGATGACCTGGACCGGCTTGGACCAGGGACCGGCCGGATCCTCGGCGGTGGCCATGAAGATGCCTTCGTCCGGCGTCGGCCAGTAGACGTAGAACAGGCCGTCATGGTGCCGGATGCTGGGCGCCCACACGCCGCTGGCATATTTGGTGCCGCCGATCGGCTTGGTGGTGGCATCGGTCAGCAGGTGCGGACCGGGCATGTCATAGTCTCGCGCGAACGGCAGCTTGGGGAGGACATGGCCGACGATGGACCAATGGACCAGGTCGCGCGAATGCAGCACGGGAATGCCCGGCGAGAAGTGGAAGCTGGAGGCGATCAGGTAATAATCGCTGCCGACGCGCACCACGTCCGGATCGGAATAATCGGCGAATAGCACCGGGTTGCGGTAGGTCGCCGGCGCAGGCGCGGCCGTGGCCTGCACCGACAAAGCGGCGGCCGCGATCGCGAGGAGGGGGACGCGCATCAGACCTCCATCCTGTTGCCATAGCCGATCACGATCGTCGCCACGATCAGCAGGGCGATGCCGCCCCACACCTGTGCGCGGACGCTCGTCGTCGCGCTCCGCCACTCGCGGAATGCGAAGCCCCACAATGTCCCGAAGATGATGATGGATGCCATGTGCAGCGTCCAGGACGAAAAGCCGAAGCGGCCCATCTGGCTTTCGCCCATCGTGTAGAAGAAGAATTGCAGGTACCAGGCAAGCCCGGCGAGCGCGCACAGCATGTAGTTGGACAGGAGGGGAGGGCGCTGCGTTACGCCAGGGTCGCCCAAATCGCCGGGTTCGGCGATCGGGCGGGTCCTGCCGAGCCACTGGCCGGCGCTGCGGTTGCGCGCCATCAGGATCGCGCACCAGATGCCGTTGGTGACGAGGCCGCCGGCCATGACCAGGCACAGCACAGGGAGTCCGGTCCAAAGCGGGCCGGTGCCGGCCGCCGCGGACAGCGTCCTGATCGGCTGACCGGCGGCGAGTCCGAAAGCGAAGCAGGACGACATGATGCCGGAAAAGCAGGCGACCAGGATCCCCTTCCTGAAATCGAACTCGGCAACGGCTGCGCGCTTGGCTTCGGCCGACAGCGCGGCATCCTTGCGCGCGCCGGCGGCGGCCACGACGATGATCCCCGACAGGGTGAACACCAGACCCAGCAGGATGATCCGGCCGCTGTCCGTCGCCAGCAGCTTGGCCGCGAAATCGCCCTGCACAAGCGGCGGGATCAGCGTGCCGAACACGGTGCACAGGCCCAACACGACCGCCGTACCCAGCGACAGGCCAAGATAGCGCATCGTCAACCCGTAGGTCAGCCCGCCAAAGCCCCACAAGGCGCCGAACAGGATCGGCCGCAGCAAGACGGAGGCAGGCGCGGCGGCGATCACGCCCAGCAGGTCGCGGGTTTGCAGCGAGGCGAACAGCCACGGCGCGATCAGCCAAGACACGATCCCGCCCGTGAGCCAGAACACCTCCCACGACCATCCCCTTACCCGGCGGTATGGCACGTAGAAGCTGGCGGATGCGATGCCGCCCAGCCAGTGAAAGCCGACGCCGAGCAGCGGATCGGGCGTCATTGCGAACCTCCGGACAGGTTGATGCCGAGCCGGTAGAGCCGGTTGGCGTTGCCGGCGAACATCGCCTGCCGTTCGCCCAGCACCATGTCGGCAACGGCATCGTGCAGGGTGGCGAGTGTCTCGTCGAAGGTGGCGAACAGGCGATCGGTCGGAAAGTCGCTTGCCATCATCACCCGTTCGGGGCCGAACAGGTCGATCGCGGCGCGTATCCGATCGCGTGCGGCGGATGCATCCCACGGCTTCACCGCGAAGCCGAGACCGGAAATCTTGATCGCGACATGGGGCAGGGGCGCAAGCGCGCGCAAGCCGGTCAGCCAGTCGCCCACTCCGTCCACGCCCATCCCGGCATGGTTCACGAAGACAGGAATGTCCGGGTGTCGCGCGATCAGCGGCGCAAGCGCGGCCAGCTGGGCAGGATAGGCTTGCAGGTCGAACGACAGGTCGTGCCGCGCCAGTGCGGCGTATCCGCGCCGCCAGGCGGGATCGCCGGTCAGGTCGCGGGGCGTGTAGCTATGCTGCGGATCGGGATGCCAGCTGACGATCTGCCGGATGCCCCGCACGCGGGAGCGGGTCGCCTGCGCCGCCAGCGACGCTTCCACATGCAGCCCGTCGAGGGCCGCAAAAGCGACGATCCCGTCGGGCGCGCCCGCGTCCGCGTTCAGCTGCTGGAGCCAGTCGGTCTCCGCCAGAGCCTGATCGGCTGCCGCCCCCGCTTCCACATGGACCATCCCCACCACATTCCAGCGGTGCGCCTCGGCCCGATACGCGTCCGTGCCGTAATGGGACGCGATCGACGCGACGTTGCCGTTGGGCCCATCGTCCGAAAAGGGCGGGGTGAGCCAGGTATAACGAAGGTGCGCCAGGTCCCAGAAATGGACATGCGCATCGATAAACGGGAGGGTGTCGCTATCCGCCATTCGGCTATCCTCTCGCAGCAGGCGCCCCCGGCTATTGCCGTGGGGTGCATCGTCGTCAGAAGGTGGTTCGTCCTCCCGACGTGTCGAATGTCGCGGCGGTTGTGAAGCTGCATTCCTCCGACGCCATGAAGCAGATCATCGCGGCGGATTCCTCCACCTCGCCCAGGCGTCCCATCGGGATCTTGCCGCGCATGTAGCTGACCTGGCTTTCCGGCAATTGCTCCAGGATCGGGCTTTCAAACGTCGCCGGGGTGATGGCGTTGGCGACGATGCCGCCGGGTCCGCCCTTGCCGGCCAGTTCCTTGCCCAGCGACTTGGTGAATCCGATCACCGCGGCCTTGGACGCCGAATAGGCCGACGCATTGGGATTGCCTTCCTTGCCCGCCACCGACGCGACGTTGACGATCCGGCCATAGCCGCCGTCCAGCATCAACGGCACCACTGCGCGATTGCAATGGAACAGGCCGGTCAGGTTGGTGTCGATCACCCGTCGCCAGCTGTCCAGCGGATATTCGTGCACCGGGGCGGTGGCACCGGTGATGCCGGCCGAGCAGATCAGGATGTCGACCCGGCCGAGCGCGGCATGGCTTGCGGCGGTGGCCCGCTCCACCGCAGCCGGATCGGCCACGTCCAGCACCTCCCTGTGCGCTGCCCCGATCTCGGCATGGATCGCCGCCAGCGGAGCCTCGTTCAGATCCCACAGGGCGACGCGACCGCCCTCCGCGACGATGCGCGCGGCGACGGCCCTGCCAAGCCCGGACGCGGCGCCGGTGACGATGGCGGTGCGGCCGGCGAAGCGGCCGGCGAAGATCGTCATGCCGCCGCACCCGTGCGGGGATGCTGCCACGCAACGACCTGCTGGGTCTGCTCGCCCAAGCCGTCGATGGCGAGGTGCATGGTGTCGCCGGCCTTCAGGAACACGGCGTCGGGCTTGCGTCCTTCGCCCACCCCCGGCGGGGTGCCGGTGATCAGGAGGTCGCCGGGCTCCAGCGTCACATATTCGCTGACATAGGCAATCAGCTCGTCCAGCGGGAAGATCATCGTGCGGGTATTTCCCGACTGCATCCGCTCGCCATTCACATCCAGGCGCATGGCAAGGTGCTGCGGATCGCCGACCGCATCCGGCGTGACCAGCCACGGGCCGACCGGGCAGAATGTGTCATGCCCCTTGCCCTTGGACCATTGGGTGCCGCGCTGCTTCTGGTTGAAGCGTTCCGACAGGTCGTTGACCAGCACATAGCCGGCGACATGGTCGAGCGCCTCGGCACGTTCCACATATTGGCAGCGTTTGCCGATCACCACGCCCAGCTCCACTTCCCAGTCGGCATGGGTCGATCCGCGCGGCAGCATCACGGGATCGTTCGGCCCGCTCAGGCTGGACAGGGACTTCATGAACATCATCGGTTCGGACGGGATCGGCAGGTTCGATTCGATCGCGTGATCGCGATAGTTCAGCCCGATCGCCACGATCTTGCCGATGCCGGCCACCGGCACGCCATAGCGGGGCGCGCCCTCTACCAGCGGCAACGTATCGGGATCGATCTCGCGCAGGAGGGCGAGGCTGTCGATCCGGATGTCGGCGACCACGCCGGACAGGTCGCGGATGCGGCTGGAGTGATCCACCAACCCCGGCTTTTCGGCACCGGCAGGACCGTAGCGGCACAACTTCATCGGGGGCGTCCTCAGTGCGTGTAGGGGCGATGCAGCGCGACGTCGGGATTGAGCGTCACGCCGAAACCGGGCTTGTCGAGCGCGGACACGGGCATGCGTCCGTTTTCCGGCACCGGTTCGCCCAGGAGCTGCGGTGCGAACATCGGCACGATTTCCGTCGGCCCCGGATGCATCATCAGGAACTCGGCGAAGGGCGAGTTGTGGCGCGTGATCACGAAATGGTAGCTGTAGACGGAGGAGCCGTGCGGCACGACCAGCTTGCCGCGCGCATCGGCCAGCGCGCTGATCTTGAGCAATTCGGTGATGCCGCCGCACCAGCCGACATCGGGCTGGATGATGTCGCAGCATTCCATCTCCAGCAGCATGCGGAAGCCCCAGCGGGTCGCCTCATGCTCGCCCGTGGTGACCAGCATGCCGCGCGGCACGTTGCGGCGCAGCTCCGCATAGCCCCAATAATCGTCGGGGCTGATCGCCTCCTCGATCCACTTCAGCCCATGTTCGTGGCAGGCGATCGCCAGGCGCGTGGCGTAGTCCACGTCCAGCGCCATCCAGCAATCGTACATCAGCCAGAAATCCGGGCCGCATCTTTCACGCATCTCGGCCAGCAGCGCGACATTCTTGCGCAGCCCCTCCGCACCCTCGGCCGGGCCATGGTGCAGCGGCAGCTTGCCCCCGATGAAGCCGAGTTCCCGGGCGACGTCCGGGCGTGCGCCGGTCGCGTAGAATTGCAGCTCGTCGCGCACCGCGCCGCCGAGGAGGCGATAGACCGGTTCGTCCCGCAGCTTGCCGATCAGGTCCCACAGCGCCAGGTCCACACCGGAAATGGCGTTGATCACCAGGCCCTTGCGACCGTAATATTGGGTCGAGAAGTACATCTGGTCCCAGATCTTCTCGGTTTCCGTGGGGTCGCGGCCCTCCAGGAAGCGGGCCAGGTGACGCTCGACGATGTAGCAGGCCGGTTCGCCGCCGGTAGTGACGGCAAAGCCCGTGACGCCATTCTCCGCCTCGATCTCCACCACCAAAGTGCCCAGCACGTTGATGCCGAAGCTCTGCCGGGATGCGCGATATTCGGGATAGCGCGCCATCGGCGTGGCGATGTGATCGTCGATCCAATGGCCTCCGCCCTGATCGTGATAGTCGGCGCCGCCGCCACGCACGGTGAAAGCGCGAACATGCTTGATCCGCGGAAAGCCCATCAGCGTCCTCTATCCGTCAAAAGGGCGGGCATCTCGTTCCACCATGCGGTACAACCGTCATCGATGCGGTACAATCAGCCGCGCAAGGGCCCTATTGCTCCCTGTTAATTTCCATATTATGGGAATGGATACTAGTAAATGAGAAAACCTACGTCAAATGCTGTTTCACCCGATCACGCTTCGGACAAGGGGGCACGCACCGCGTCGGGCAGCCAGACATTGCTTCGGGGGCTGGATGTGATCGAGGCGGTGGTGAACGGTCCGGTGCCGCTGGCGGAGCTTGCGTCCGGCCTGGGCCTGACGCGCTCCACCGCGCATCGGCTGGCGACCGCGCTGATCGAGCGCCGTTACCTTACCTTCACCCCGCGGCTGGGTTATCAGTTCGGGCCCAAGCTGCTCGAACTGGGCTTCGCGGCACAGCGGCAGACCGACATCGTCCAGGTGGCGCGGCCGCATCTGGAGGAACTCGCCGCCCAGACCGAAGACACGGTTCACATCGGCGTGCGCGACCACGATCGGGCGCTCTACCTCGACAAGATTTCAGGCCGCCGCCGGGTGGAGATCAGCAGCCGCATCGGCGATCGCCAGCCGCTGACGGCCACCGGGCTCGGCAAGGCGCTGCTGCTGGACGATCCCAGCGCGGACTGGGCGCAGCTGGTGGCGGAGGATCGCCGGGCCGGCGCGCGCGAGATCGATTATGCGACCTGGGCAACGCGGATGCAGGCCTATGTTGCCGATGGCTTTGCCTACGATCTTGAAGAGAATGAGGACCTGATCCGCTGCGTCGCGGCGCCCCTTCGCGATGCGAGCAGCCGGATCGTCGGCGCGATCAGCGTGTCCAGCGCCGCGCAATATATGGACGATGACCGCATGGCGCGGCTGGCGGGGGAGGTGCGCGACACCGCCATCGCGATCAGCCGCGACCTTGGCTGGTCGGGCTCCAAGGAGAAACCGGACATGGGAGCGGCATGATGTTACTCGACGGCAAGGTCGTGCTCGTGACCGGCGCATCGGCCGGCATCGGCCGGGCGGCGGCGATCGGCGCGGCACGGCACGGGGCGGACGTCGCCATCAACTTCGCCCGCGATCAGGCGGGCGCGGACGACGTCGTGGCCGCGATCGAGGCGCTGGGCCGGCGTGCCATCGCGGTGCAGGGCGATGTTGCCGATCCCGAAACCGCCCGCGACTTCATCGCCAAGGCAGTGGATGCGTTCGGTCGGACAGACGTATTCGTCAACAATGCCGGCATCTGTCCGTTTCACGCATTCCTCGACATGCCGGTGGAGACGTTCGAGCGGACCATGCGCGTCAACCTGCACGGCGCCTATTTCATGGTCCAGGCGGCCGCCAACCAGATGGTGCAACAGGGGGATGGCGGCGCGATCGTCGCGGTGTCGTCCATCTCCGCTCTGGTCGGCGGCGAGTTCCAGACCCACTACACGCCGACCAAGGCCGGGGTGCATTCACTGATGCAGTCCGCCGCGATCGCGCTGGGCAGACACGGCATACGCTGCAATTCGGTGCTGCCCGGCACGATCCTGACCGATATCAACAAGGACGACCTGGCCGACGCGGACAAGCGTGCGCGCATGGCCGCCCGCGTGCCGCTCGGCCGGTTGGGCGAGCCCGACGATCTCGCCGGTCCGATCATATTCCTCGCCTCCGACCTGGCTCGCTACGTTACCGGGGCGGCCTTGCTGGTCGACGGCGGCGCGTTCGTGAACCTGCAATAGGATGGGACAGGCAGCCTCCACGCTCGACTTCCGCCAGCGTGCGCGCCGGCGCCTGCCGCATTTCCTGTTCGAATATATCGACGGCGGCTCCTATGCCGAAACTACGCTCCGCCGGAACGTTGCGGATCTGGAAAAGGTGATGCTGCGCCAGCGGGTACTGCGCGACGTGGGCAGCATCGCATTGTCCACCACCCTGTTCGGGCAGCGCATGGCGCTTCCGGTGGCGCTCGCGCCGATCGGGCTTGCCGGCCTCAATGCGCGCCGGGGCGAGGTTCAGGCGGCGCGGGCGGCGGCCGATGCGGGCGTCCCGTTTTGCCTGTCGACCGTGTCGGCCTGCCCGCTGGCGGAGGTGCGCCGCGGAACCGACCAGCCCTTCTGGTTCCAGCTGTACATGATCCGTGACCGGGCGTTCATGGCCGACCTGCTGGGCGAGGCCAAGGCGGCGGGTTGCTCCGCTTTGGTCTTCACCGTCGACATGCCCGTGCCCGGATCGCGTTACCGCGACTATCGCGCGGGGCTGGCGGGGGCGGCGGGCCGCGTCGGCGCGCTCCGGCGGGCGTGGCAGGCGTTGCGGCGTCCGCGCTGGATGTGGGACGTCGGCGTCCACGGCCGGCCGCACCAGCTTGGCAACGTCGCCCCCGTACTCGGCAAGAACACCGGGCTGGAGGATTTCTTCGCGTGGATGCGCAACAATTTCGACCCGACCGTCACCTGGCGCGACCTGGACTTCGTGCGCCGGAACTGGGACGGGCCGCTCATCATCAAGGGCATATTGGATGCGGAGGACGCCCGTGAGGCGGCTGCCCTGGGTGCGGACGGGATCGTGGTGTCGAACCATGGCGGCCGGCAGCTGGACGGCGTGCCGTCCAGCGCCGCGGCCCTGCCGGCCATCGCGGCGGCGGTAGGGGAACGGATCACCGTGCTGGCGGACGGCGGCGTGCGATCGGGCCTGGACGTGGTGCGGATGCTGGCGCTGGGCGCACATGGTGTCCTGCTCGGGCGGGCGTGGGCGTATGCGCTTGCCGCCGATGGCGAGGCGGGGGTGCGGCGCATGCTGGCCTTGGTCGAGGCAGAGATGCGGGTCGCAATGGCCCTGACCGGCTGCACCGATTTGTCCGCCGTCACCCGCGACATATTGGTGAATGGCGCGGCTGTGGCCGAAACTGGTTTCGATCCACTTTAAGGCCGGCCAGGCGCCGCATTGGTATGTTGGGCGGCGCGCATCCGATTGGAATTACTGCCGCTTAAGGTGCGGTGTCCTCGACACGTTGGCCGATCCGCCGTTTGCACGGCCGCCCAGGCCTCCCGTCAACCGCATGGTTGACGACTTGAGTTTCAATAGATAAGAATAATTCCCACAATATGAGACTGATTGGCGTATCGCCATTACGGTTTTGCAGCGAACCGGAAAACCGGTCGCATCAACAAAGAGGTCCTGTCCGCATGGTGGAGAGAGCCTCGAACAGGGAGAGAGCTAGACATGATCAGCATGATGGATCGCGCGCGGCTGCTTGGTGGCACGGCCATCCTGGTGTGCGCGGCAACGGTGCAGGTGCCGGCCTTTGCGCAGGCCAGCGCGCCGGCCGTCGCCGCGCCGACCGCTGCCGGACCCGCCGACGCCGAACCCGCCATTGCCGCGCCGCCGGCAGCTCCGGCTACGGCCGCAGTTCCCGCCGCTGCCACCCCCGCTGCCGCCGACAATGACGGTGATGCCGAGATCGTGGTGACGGGATCGCGGCTGGCGCAAGACGGCTTTTCGGCGCCCACGCCGGTCTCGGTGGTCAGCGCCGCCGATATCACCCTGTCCGGCACGGTGAATGCGGAGCGGCTGCTCAGCCAGTCGCCGCAATTCGTCGCCTCGCCCACGGGTGGCTCCACCGTTTCCGGCCAGAGCGCCGGGCAGGCGGACCTCAACCTTCGCGGCTTCGGCTCCACCCGCAACCTGGTGCTGGTCAATGGCCGTCGCTTCGCCATCGCCGGGCCGGATCAGACGGTCGACATCAACACCATCCCCACCGCCTTGCTGAAGCGGACCGAGGTGGTGACCGGTGGATCCTCAGCCGTGTACGGCTCCGACGCGATCACGGGCGTGGTCAATTTCATCCTGCGCGACGATTTCGAGGGCGTGGAGCTGCGTGCGCAGGGGAATGCCAATTCGGTGTCCAGCGCGCATACCAAGGATTTCACCATCACGGTCGGCGGCAATTTCGCGGAAGGCCGTGGCAATACGGTGGTCTCCGCCAATTACCTGAAGCGTGATGCGATCACCCGTGGCGATCGGGGCGGTTATACGGCGTTCGCGCTTGCCGACGGCTGCGTCGTGCCCGGATCGGAGGATCCGACGTTCGGGCTGGGCACGCCCTTTGCCGTACCCGCCGGCCAGTCCTGCCGATCGGCGGGCGGGCAGCCGGGCTTCATCTTCGGCGGTTCGGGCGACATTCCCAACGGCCGCATTTCCGGCATCCCGACCTATGCGGCCGCCAATGCCGGCCTGCGCGCCGCCTATGACGCGGCGGGCCTGACGGGGCTGGGCTCGTTCGGGCTGACCTTCAACGATGCCGGCACCACCGCGCGCCCGGCACTGGATCCGGCCGACCGCTACAACCTAGCGCCCGACAATTACCTGATCATTCCGCAAGAGCGGTACATGATCAACAGCCTGAGCCACTACGATTTCACGCCGGGCGTCACCGGATATATGGAACTGCATTATTCGCAGAACCAGGTGCGTGCGCAGCTGGCGCCGTCCAACGTCGGCGTGTCCACGCTGCTGAACGTCAACAATCCCTATCTGACGCCAGCCCTGCAGAACGTGCTGCGCCAGCTGGACAGCGCCGAACAGGGCACGATCAGCGTCGCGTCGGGCCCGGTCACGCGCACCACCACCGCCAATGACGGGCTGGCCGTGCTGACGGTGGGCCGCCGCTATCAGGAGGTCGGCCCCCGCACCGCCAACCAGCGGCGCAACGTGTTCCGCGGCGCGTTCGGCCTCCGCGGCGACATCGGCGACGTGATTGAAGGCGGCCTGCGCGACCTGTCCTACGACGTCTATTACAGCTACGCGAAGACCAACTTCACCGAAGAGCTGGGTCAGGCCCTGTCGCGCAGCGCGCTTCAGGCGAACCTGCTGTCGGCCGGCGGCGCGGCCCCGGTCTGCAACGTGTTCGGCGCGAACATCAGCGACGCCTGCATCCGCGCCATTTCGGTCAGTGCAACCAACACCACCGAAGCCAGGCAGCAGGTGGCGGTGGCGACCGTGTCCGGCAAGCTGTTCGCGCTGCCGGCAGGCGACATCGCGTTCAGCCTGGGCGGCGAATGGCGCAAGAATTCCGCCCGGTTCCGCCCCGACCAGTTCCTCTCCTCCGGTGACGTGGTCGGCTTCAACGCCGGCCTGCCGACGCAGGGCAGCATCACCGCCAAGGAAGTGTTCGGCGAGCTTCGCGTGCCGATCCTGGCCGACCTCCCCTTTGCCCACTCGCTGACCGCCAACGGCGCGTTCCGCTATTCGGACTACAACCTGTCGGGCGTCGGCGGGGTGTGGACGTACCTCGGCGGCGGCGAATGGTCGCCGGTTCAGGACATCAACTTTCGCGGGCAGTATCAGCGCGCCATCCGCGCACCCAACGTGAACGAGCTGTTCGGCGGCCTCAACCGCACCGTCGCGAACGCGACCGACCCCTGCTCGGACCGGCAGCCCGCGGCGCAGCGGTCCGACGCGGTTCGCACGATCTGCGCGGCGACCGGCGTTCCGGCGAACAATATCTTCACCTCCAGCGTGCAGCCCAACGTCTTCTTTCCGGTCGACCAGGGCGGCAATCCCGCGGTGGGCGAGGAGACGTCCGACACCATCACCTTCGGTGCCGTATTCACGCCGCGCTTCCTGCCGCGCTTCCGGTTCAGCGTGGACTATTTCCAGATCAAGCTGGACGGGGCGATCGCGCTGCTGGGCGGTGGCCTGAACAACACGTTGAACCTCTGCTACAACGTCATCCGCGACCCCGCGAGCGAGTTCTGCCGTGCGGTGCAGCGCGATCCCGGCACCGGCGCGATCACCGACCAGTATCCGGTGCGGATCGTGTCCGCCAACACCGGCAAGCTGGAAACGTCGGGCATCGACTTCGTGGTGCGCTACCGTCAGCCGCTCAACTTCGGTCTGTTCGGCCTGGCGGAGACCAGTTCGCTCAGCTTCGGGTCGGATTATACCTATCTGCGCAGCTACACGTCGACGCCCGTCGCCGCATTGCCGTCGATCAAGAACAAGTGCGCCGGTGCGTTCGGCCTGACCTGCGGTGAGCCGCTGCCGCGCTGGCGCGGGGTGACGCGCCTGACGTGGGACATGGGACCGACCAGCCTCAGCGTGCGCCATCGCTATGTCGGCAAGGTCACGGACGATCGCTACCTTGTGCCGCTGCGTCAGGGCAGCGCGACCGCGCCCAACCTGGCCGACCTGTCGCACCCGAAACTGGGCGACCAGCATTATGTCGACATTTCGTTCACGGCCGACGTGCTGAAGAATTTGCAGGTGTTCGGCGGCGCCAACAACGTCTTCTCCAACACGCCGCCCCTGGTCGGCAGCGCGCAGGTGCGGGCGAACACCTATCCCGCGACCTATGATCCGATCGGCACCGAATTCTTCCTCGGCGCGTCGGTGAAGTTCTAACAACCCAAAGGCGCGGGGCGGCCGGCGGTCGTCCCGCATCATGTTTCGGGAGGGGCCGTGATGCTGCTCGACAGGCGATCGCTGATGCTGGGCGGTGCGGCGGGGGCAGGGCTGCTCCTGTCCACCACGGTCGGCGCGCAACGCCTTTATTCCCCCTTGCCGGACGACGCCGTCGTGGACGTGCGCCGGTTCGGCGCCAAGGGCGATGGCCGGACGATCGACTCGCCCGCCATCAACCGCGCGATCGAGGAGATTGCGGCGCGCGGCGGGGGAACGTTGTACTTTCCCGCCGGCACCTATGCCAGCTACACGATCCGGTTGAAGAGCCGCGTGACGCTCCACCTCGCCAACGGCGCGACGATCCTGGCGGCCAAGCCGACCGAAACCGCCGGCTATGACCATTTTGAGGAGCAGGATCCGCGCGCGGTCGGCTATCAGGATTTCGGTCACAGCCACTGGCGCAACAGCCTGATCTGGGGCGAGGGGCTGCATGATGTCGCGATCACGGGCGAGGGGCTGATCTGGGGCAAGGGCCTGGGGCGCGGCGACGGCAAGGACAATTGGCTGAAGGACCCCAGCGGCCCCGGAACCGCCAACAAGGCGATTGCCCTGAAGAATTGCCGCAACGTCCTGATCCGCGACATCCGCATCCTCGAAGGCGGCTGGTTCGCGATGCTGGCGACGGGGGTGGACAACCTTTCCATCGACAATGTGCTGTGCGACACCAACCGCGACGGCTTCGACATCGACTGCTGCCGCAATGTGCGCGTGACCAACTGCACCGTCAACGCGCCCTATGACGATGCCATCTGTCCCAAGAGCAGCTTCGCTCTGGGCGAGGCGCGGGTGACCGAGCATGTCAGCATCTCCAACTGCCTGGTGACCGGCAACTACCAGGTGGGATCGGTGCTGGACGGCAGCTGGCGCAGGATGCCGCCCGAATTCGCGCCCAAGATCCACGGCCGCATCAAGTTCGGCACCGAATCAAACGGCGGCTTCCGCAACATCACCATCAGCAATTGCATGTTCGACCAAAGCCGCGGCCTGGCGTTCGAGACGGTCGATGGCGCGATGATCGAGGATGTGACGGTCAGCAACGTCACTATGCGTGGCACGGTCGACGGGCCCTTGTTCGTGCGCCTGGGCAAGCGGATGCGCGGGCCCGCCGGACGACCGATCGGCACGGTGCGGCGCATCTTCATCCAGAATGTGGTGAGTTCCGACGCGACCCTGCTGCCGTCGGTGATTGCGGGCCTGGCGGACCATCCGATCGAAGATCTGCACATTGCCGACAGCTACTTTCACCATGTCGGCGGCGCACCCGCCACCATGGCGGCATTGCGCCCGCCGGAAAACGAGCTCGGCTATCCGGAAGCGACCATGTTCGGCGATCTTCCGGCGACGGGTTTCTTCGTGCGCCACGCCCGGGGCGTCACCATGAGCAATGTCGAGGTGGCGGTGGCGGTGGCCGATCCGCGTCCGGCCCTGCGGCTGGAGGACGTGACCGATGCCGAGTTTGCGCGGATGCGGCTGCCCAAGGGTATCGGCTATGCGCTGGACCGGGTCGGCGGGTTCCGCCTCTCCGACAGTCGTGGGTTCGGCGATCGCACCATCGCCGGGCCGTTCACCGGTACGCTCTAGCCGTGCATGGGCCTGGCCCCGAACGCGCCGGCAATGGCGGCGCGTAGCGGTTTCGGCCGGAAATCGGCATCATAGGGGCAGGGGCGCTTGGGCGTTCCGTCGGGGCGTGGGCGCGATCCCGCCAGCCACGTATATCTGTCGCTCAGCCCCCAGCACATCACCGTCTTGCAGGCCGGATAGGACAGCATGAGGTCGAGATAGGCGCGCGCATGATCCGCAACGGCGCGATCCCGTACCTCGATCGCGGTTGGCAACGGGTTGTCGTGCACGTCCAGTTCGGTCACCAGCAGGTTCAGACCCATGCCGACCACCTCGTCGAGGAAGGCGCGCCAGGCCCGCTCGTCCACCTGGCCCAACCCGGTCGGAGCATCGCTATATTTGCTGCCGAGATGGCTTTGCACGCCCAAGCCGTCGATCGGCACGCCGCGCGTCTTCATGCCTTCCAGCAGGCGCAGCACGGCGGCGCGGTGGCGGCCATCGTCGGCGCGCCACGTCATGAAGTCGTTGTAGACCAGCTCCGCGCGCGGGGCGGCCTCCCGCGCCGCGCGAAAGGCGATGTCGATCGTCGCCTCGGCCCCCAGGTGGCGTGACAAGGCGGTTTCGCGCAACAGGCCCGTATCCGGGTCGATGCCTTCGTTCACCACGTCGAAACTGTCGATCCGGTCGGCGTAGCGGCGGGCAACGGTGGCGACATGCTCGGTCAGCAGCCGCTCTG
Organism: uncultured Sphingomonas sp.; assembly: GCF_934560975.1. Taxonomy (GTDB): domain Bacteria; phylum Pseudomonadota; class Alphaproteobacteria; order Sphingomonadales; family Sphingomonadaceae; genus Sphingomonas_I. The sequence goes on from NZ_CAKTFO010000003.1 coordinate 104,096, forward strand.
CCTCCTTGCGCGGATCGGGTCCATAATCATGCTTGGCGACCCAATCGGGCATCCACCGTTCCGAATGCCACAGCAAGGTGTGGCCGCGCACGCCCATGCCGTTGGACGTGGCCCAGTCGACGATCCGGTCGGCGGCGGCAAAGTCGAACGTGCGCGCGTCGGGGCGCAGGGCGACCCACTTCATCTCCGTCTCCGGCACGATCAGCCCGCACTGGCTTGCATTCAGCTGCCGATAGGCCGGGTCCAGGAAGTTGCGCAGCCCCATTGTGCTGCCGAAGCACATGCCCTTCGCCTGCGCGATACGCGCCAGCGATGGCTCGGCCGCCGCCTGTGCCATACGCGGCGCGAGGGCCAGCGCCGCCGCACCGGCCAGCACGGTGCGCCGATCTACCAGCATGACGGCCACCTAGGGACGGAGTTGGACATGGCATCGATCCTTGACATGGTATTCGTACCATATTGTGGATAGACGTTCCGTCAATCGGGAACATGGTTGCGCGGCCCGGAACCTGGCGATCCACGTCCGTGCGCCAGCGGCCGGAACTCCGCGCGGCGATTGCCCCCGACTTCAGCGGAACAGTCGCAGGTCGATCGCTTCACCGATGCGCGTCTCGCCGCGGCCATCGGGATGGAGATTGTCGCCGCTTTGCAGGCCGGCGGCGATGCGGCGTGGATTGTCGGGGTCCGCGACCACCCGCTCCGTGTCCACCACCGCATCGAACGTGCCGCTGGTGCGGATCCACGCATTCACCGCGCGGCGGATCGCGTCCCGATCGGGTGAGTAATAGAATGCGCCCTCGAACGGCAGCAGGGTGAGCGCGATCACCTTGATCCCGCGTTCGTGCGCGCGGGCGACGAACTGGCGGTATCCCTGGATCAGGTCCGTCGCCGTGATCGGCGGATTGGCGACGCCATGCCGGATCAGCCCGCTATTGCCGATATCGTTGATGCCTTCCAGCAGCACGATGTGCGACACGCCCGGCATCGCCAGCACGTCGCGGTCGAGCCGTGCCAGCGCGCTCGGCCCCGTGCCCGGCGCAAGTACACGATTACCCGAAATGGCCTGCGTCACGACGACGTGCGGCATGCCGGCCTTGGCGAAGCGACGGCCGAGCACATCGCCCCAGCGGCAGACCGGCACCGCATCGTTGGGGCAACTGCCGACGTCCGTAATCGAATCGCCCACCGCCACCACGATCGGCCGCTTGCCGTCCGCCAACACGTCGAGCCCCGCGATCAGTGGGCGCATGTCGGACGTGGAGACGGGCTGGAAGTCCTCCGCGCTGTGATCGCCGTGCGGCGACACCTGCGTCGGTTGCCCCGCAACCTCATGCACCGTGGTCAGCCGGGTCGGCCCCGGCAGGTAGAGCGACACCTCCACAATGTCGAACGGCTTGACGGGCAGCGGGATCGGATCGCTGACCAGCGGCGCGCCGACCGGCATATCGGGGTGCGGATCGCCCCCGAACGTGACCCGCACCGCCGGTTGATGGGGAAGGCGCACGGTTGCCGCCCCGATGGCGAGGATGCCGCCATGATCGTTCGCCAGACGCAGGCGTAGCGCCCGCCCGCCCGCACCGACGCGTATGGCGGAACGCAATGTCACGTCATGGACGGGCACCGCCTGCGCCTCGTTCGCCTGCCACATGCTGGCGGTCCAGGCACGGGTCCATGCCGGCTGGGCGGCATTGGCGACGTGCGGCAACAATGTCGCCAGCAGAAGCGCGCTCGATCCGAATAGCCGCATGTGCAGGATCTCCCAGGCGGAAAGGTGCCGGTGAATAACAGGCGGACACCGTGCGCCGAACCATTCCGTCCCGCCAGGCCGATGCCGGGGGCGTGGCAGCGAGCTGCTACAGCGCCGCCAGGTCGATGGCCGCGTTGCGGTCCAGCCAATTGTCGGCGGGCGGCATCGGATATTTGAGGCCGGTGGCGCAGTTGAACAGCACCACCCGCTCGTCTGCATCCACGATCCCGTCGCGCAGCGCCTGCGTGTAGGCGGCGAGGGTGGCGCCACCTTCCGGGCAGAGCAGCAGGCCGTCCTGCTTCGCGCACGCATCCACCGCCGCCAGGATCGCCGGATCGCCCACCGCCAGCGCACGGCCCCCGGATTCGCGGACGGCGCGCAGGATCAGGAAGTCGCCCACCGCCTTGGGAACCCGGATGCCGGCCGCGACCGTGGCGGCGTCCTCCCACCGTTCGGCATGCTCCTCCCCGGCCTCGAAGGCGCGGACGATGGGCGCGCAGCCGGACGCCTGCACCGCATACATGCGCGGGCGCTTGGAACCGATCCACCCCAGCCGTTCGAGCTCGTCGAACGCCTTCCACACGCCGATCAGGCCGGTCCCTCCGCCGGTCGGGTAGAAGATCGCGTCCGGCAGTTCCCACCCGAATTGGGCGGCGAGTTCCAGGCCCATCGTCTTCTTGCCCTCGATCCGATAGGGCTCCTTCAGGGTCGAGAAGTCGAACCAGCGCCCCTCGGCCGCGCCCTTGCCGACGATGGCGCCGCATTCGTCGATCTGGCCGTTGACGCGCCATACCCGCGCGCCCTGCTGGGCGATTTCGCGCACATTGATTTCCGGCGTCTCCTGTGGGCAGAGGATCACCGTCTCGATCCCGCAGCGCGCGGCATAAGCGGCCAGCGCAGCCCCGGCATTGCCGTTGGTGGGCATGGCGATGCGGGTGACGCCCAGTTCGCGCGCCATCGCCACCGCCATCACCAGGCCGCGCGCCTTGAACGATCCGGTGGGCAGCCGCCCTTCATCCTTGACCAGCACGTTGGCGCCAGCCGATCGAGGGATCGGGACCAAGGGCGTCTCGATCTCGCCCAAGGAGACGATGCTCTCCGTCCGCCGCACCGGCAGCAATTCCCGCCAGCGCCACAGGTCGGTCTCGCGCGCCGCCAGCGTATCGCGGGACACCGCCCGGCCCACGCCGTCCAGGTCGTAGCGCACCAGCAAGGGCCGGCCAGCCCGCGACAGCCCGTGCAGTTCGTCCGCCCCATACCGTTCACCCGTCAGCGAACATTCCAGATGGGTCACGAAAGTCGGACGGTCTTCGGTCAGGTTGCGGTTCATATGCGCTCGCTTTGCAGATGCCCGGCCGACGCGACGTCCGGGTGGTCAGAGGGTGACACGATGCTGGCACAGCGCCCCACCGGACATTCCGTTCATGTGAAAACCGGATCGGCGTTTGCCAGGCCCGCGTCCCGGACATGGCCCTACCATATATGATCGGACAGCAAGGGAAAGGTGGCGAGTTACGCCATCGCGCCACGCCCGCGACGGGTCGCGGCGCAGGACGGCTTTGCTGTAAACCGGATGTAAACAGCCCGTTTTCGCTTCAAACTTCTTGGCGGAAACGTGGTCGGGGAGACAGGATTCGAACCTGCGACCCTCTGGTCCCAAACCAGATGCGCTACCAGGCTGCGCCACTCCCCGACGAAGTCCACTTAGCGCAGAGATTGCGTCAGTGGAAGTCGCGTGAGGGGGGCATGATGCGCACGTCGCGGGGGTGGCGGCGGCCGCCCCAGCCCTGGGGCGTGTAATTGGGGTGCTTGAACACGTCGGCGCGGCTCAGTTCGGTGCGAGTCGGGCGGTCTTCGGACAGGCGGTTCAGGTCGCCGGTGCGGTCGATCACATGCGCGCCCATCAGGTGCAGCACGCCTTCGGGGCTTTTCTGGACGACGCCCCACACCTCCATCAGGCGCGAGGCCATCACGGCGCGGCGATATTTCTCGAAATCGCGTGCCCAGAGCAGCACGTTGACGATGCCGGTTTCGTCCTCCAGCGTGACAAAGATCGCCTTGCCTTCGCCGGGACGCTGGCGGACCAGCACCACCCCCGCCGTTTTGGCACGACGGCCATCGGACATTCCGGCAAGCTCCTTGGCGCTGCGGATCCCTTCCGCCCTGAACAGGTCGCGCAGGAAGGCTATCGGATGCCCTTTGAGCGACAGGCGCGTGGTCTGGTAATCGGCGGCGACATGCTCGCTCGGCGGCATAGCGGGCAGGCGGGCATCCTCCTCCGCGCCCAATTCCCGGGCATCGGTCGCCGCAAACAGGGGGAGGGCGGCGGACGGCGTGCGTTGCACCTCCCACAAGGCGGCGCGGCGGTCGATGCCGAGCGAGCGGAAGGCGTCGGCATCCGCCAGCAGGCGCATCGCGCGTGCCGGCAGGATGCGGGCAAGCCCTTCCAGATCCCTGGCCTCGACCTCGGCGATGCGCTGGGCCCAGGCCTCCCGGAAGCCGTCGATCTGGCGGAGGCCGAGCCGCACGGCGGGCCAGCGCGTGCCTGGCTCCAATATGCTGTCCCATCGGCTGCAGGCGATGTCGACCGGCCGTATGTCTACCCCATGGTTGCGGGCGCAGCCGACGATCTGGGCCGGGGCGTAGAAGCCCATCGGCTGCGAGTTGAGCAGGGCCGCGCAGAAGGCGGCGGGATGGCGCTTCTTGAGAAAGGCGGAGGCATAGACCAGCAAGGCGAAGCTGAGCGCATGGCTTTCCGGAAAGCCGTAGCTGCCGAACCCCTCGATCTGCTTGTAGCAGCGTTCGGCGAACTCCTCGGCATAACCGCGCCTGGTCATGCCGCCGACCAGTTTTTCCCGGAAATCGTTCATGCCGCCCATGTTGCGGAAGGTCGCCATGGAGCGGCGCAGCTGGTTCGCCTCCGACGAGGTGAAGCCGGCGGCGACGATCGCCAGCTTCATCGCCTGTTCCTGGAATAGCGGCACGCCATAGGTCTTGCCGAGCAGCTGTTTGAGTTCGTCCCGCGGATGAGGCGCGTGGGGGGAGGGATATTCCGCCTCCTCCAGTCCCGCGCGGCGGCGCAGATAGGGGTGGACCATGTCACCCTGGATCGGGCCGGGACGCACGATCGCGACCTGCACCACCAGATCGTAGAACTCCTTCGGCTTCAGGCGCGGCAGCATGTTGATCTGCGCCCGGCTTTCCACCTGGAACACGCCGATACTGTCGCCGGTGCGGAGCATCGCATAAACGTCCGGCTGCTCGCGCGGGATCGTGTCCAGCGCATAATCGTGGCCCTGCCCCTGGCCCTCGACCGTAAAGTCGCGGATCAGGTCGAACGCCTTGCGGATGCAGGTGAGCATGCCCAGCGACAGCACGTCGACCTTCATCAGCTTCAAGGCGTCGATATCGTCCTTGTCCCATTCGATGAAGGTGCGCTCCTCCATCGCCGCGTGATGGATCGGCACCGTTTCATCCAGCCGGTGCTGGGTCAGCACGAAGCCGCCGACATGCTGCGACAAATGGCGGGGAAAGGGCGCTTCCACCAGCAGACCGACGAAATGGTTGAGCCGCTCGATCTCCGGATTGTCGAGGCTGAAGCCGGTTTCGTGGAACCGCTCCACCTCCATCCGGGAGGAAAAGCTGCCCCACACCGTGCTGACCAGGCGGGAGGTGACGTCTTCCGTCAGGCCCAAAGCCTTGCCGACCTCCCGCACCGCCGAGCGGGGGCGATAGTGGATGACGGTGGCGACGATGCCGGCGCGGTGTCGGCCGTAGCGTTCGTAGACATATTGCATCACCTCCTCGCGCCGTTCGTGCTCGAAATCGACGTCGATATCGGGCGGTTCGTTGCGGTCCTCCGACATGAAGCGGGAGAAGAGCAGGTCATGCTCGGCCGGATCGACCGAGGTGACGCCTAGCAGGTAGCAGACCATCGAATTGGCCGCCGACCCACGCCCCTGGCAGAGGATGCCCTGCGATCGGGCGAAGCGGACCAGATCGTGCACGGTCAGAAAGTAGAAGGGCAGGTCCGCGCGGCTGCCGATCAGCGCGAACTCCTCCTCCAGCATCACCTGTGCCTTGGCCGGTATGCCGTCCGGCCAGCGCAGGGCGGCAGTCTCCTCGACCAGATGCTTCAGCCAGTCGAGCGGCGCCCACCCGTTGGGCACCGGTTCGTGCGGATATTCATACCGCAACTCGCCCAGATCGAAGCGGATGCGGGCGTGCAGGCGCAGGGCTTCGTCGATCGCCTGCGGATGGCTGCGGAACAGGCGCGCCATTTCGGTCGGTGCCTTCAGGTGGCGCTCGGCATTGGCCTCCAGCGAGGTGCCCGCATCCTGGACGGTGAGGCCGAGGCGGATGCAGGTGAGAATATCCTGCAACGGGCGATCCTCGGCCGTGGCGTAGAGCACGTCGTTGATCGCCAGCAGCGGCACGCCGGCGCGAGCGGCATGGCGGGCGAGGCGCGCGAGGCGGCGCTGGTCCGCGCCCGAACGTCGCATCGCCGCGCCCAGCCAGACGCGATCGGGCGCGACCGCGCGCAGGGCGGCAAGCGTGGCGTCCAGGCCGGTCTCGCGCACGGGTGCCGCCGGGGAGTGGGGTGGTGTCGGGAAGGGGATGATGTCCGCATCCCCCATGGTTTCGTCCGCAGGGGCGGTAGCCGTGCGGGCGGGAATGGCGAGATGGAGCAACCGGCCCGATCCTGCGTCTGCATCCTCGTCGTCGGGGTCGGGCGGCAGCGGCGTCTGGTCTCCTGTCTCGCGGGCGACGCCCTCGCCATCGCGGCGGGTGGTTTCGGGCAGGACGATCAGCAGCAGATTTTGGTGAAAGGCGAGCAGGTCGTCCAGGTGGAGGACGCAATCGCCCTTGTCCGCGCGCAGATTGCCGGTGGAGAGCAGGCGGCACAATCGCCCCCAGCCATGGCGTGTTTCGGGATAGGCGATGATGTCGGGCGTGCCGTCGGCAAAGACCAGACGGGCGCCGGTCACCAGTTTGAAATCGCGCAGGGGTTCGCCTGTATCGTTCAGGCACTTGTGGCGCGCGTCCTTCAATGCCTGCCAGGCGCGAACCACCCCCGCCACCGTGTTGCGATCGGCAATGCCCAGCCCGACATGGCCGAGCGCCAGCGCGCAGGAGACCAGATCGCTGGCGTGGCTGGCCCCATGCAGGAAGGAGAAATTGGTGGCGCAGGCAAGCTCCGCATAAGGGGGCGGGGCATGATCGGGCGGCACAGGGTCAGGCGGGGGCGCGGTCATGCGAACAGGCCGTGGATGTACCAGCCGGTATCCGGCCCTTCGGGATCGTGCAGGCCATGGCGGAACAGCCAGAAGCGGTGGCCGCCATCATCCTCCACCCGGTAATAATCGCGCGGACGCCCGCCCCGGTCGCGACGGCGCCACCATTCGGGGGCAATCCGCTCCGGCCCCTCCCAACGGGTGATGCCGTGCACCCGCCCGCGCCAGGTGAAGCGCATCGGCGGGCCGTCCGGCACTTCGGACATGACGGCGCTGACCGGCTGCGGCGGATCGAGCAGGCGCAGGGGACGCAGCGGCGGCTCGCCGTCGTGCGGTACGTCCCAGCCTGGCAGGATCGAAGGGGCGCAGGCACTGACGGCGCATTCGGGGATATGGCGGTTTTCCGGGCTCAGCCGATGGATGCGGCGCGGCCCCAGTCGCGCGGAGAGGCGGTCGACCAGTTCGGCCAAGTCCTCTTCCTGGTGGGGCGAGGCGGTATAATCCTCCTGTCGGGCGGCCAGCGCCTCCACCTGGCCCACATCCAGCCGGATCAGGTCGAAGCCGAAGCCGGGATCGATCGGATCGGCCAGCGCCTCCACCCGCTCCCGGAACAGGCGGATCAGCAAAGCGGGGTCGCGGGTCGGCTGGCCGGTGGCGACATCCACCGCCGCCACCTTGCCGTCGCTGCGGAACAGGCGCGCGCGGAAGCGCCGCCCGCCCTGATGCCGCTGGAGCAGGGTGTCCGCGGCCTCGCCGGCCAGTTCCTCCAGGCAGGCGAGCGCATCGTCGACCCGGGCGATCGGCTCGGCAAAGCGGCGCACGGCGGAGATGGGGGGCAAAGCACGCTCCGGGCTGATCCGGCGGTCCTGCTCGCCCAGCAAACGGGCCAGGCGCAGCGGCAGGTCTCCGAAGCGGGCGGCGAGCATCCGGCGCGGGCGGGCGGCGAGCGCGCCGATCGTCTTGAGGCCCGCCCGGCGCAGCGCCAGCGTCACGGCCGGATCGGCCTCCAGCGCCTCCACCGACAGATCGTGGAGGCCGGGTCGCGCGGGACTGGCGAAACGGGCCAGGGCGCGCGCCTGTTCGGGCGTATCGCCACGCGCGAGGCGGGCGGTGACCCCGCCATCCTCCAGCCGGGCGGCAAGGTCGTCCGCCAGATCCTCTTCGGACCCATAACGGTGGATGCAGCCGGTAATGTCCAGGATCGCGCCGTCCGGCGGCTCGCCCTGCGCCATCGGCGTATAGCGTCCGGCCAGCATCACCACCCGCGCGACCATCTGCGCTTCGGCGGCATGATCCCGCGCCACCGCCACCAGTTCCGGCACGCGGGCGCGGGCGTCGGCCAAGGTCAGGCCGGGGGAAAGGCCCAACGCCAGCGCCGCGCGCGACAGGGCGGTCAGCCGCACGGCATTCGCCTGCCGTTCCGTGAAGGCGACTGGCGCCGCTGGCGGGTTGGGATCAGCCCAGCGCCAGCAATCCTCCGCCAGCATCGGCAGGTACAGCGCCAGGTAGCGCCGCGAACCGGCCTTGTTCACGATCCCATTCCAGCCGTGTGGCGGGCACCGGCGCGCCGCTGCGTTGGCGTGTCAGGGTGACGGTGAAGGCGGGATAACCGGGCGCGTTGGCGTCCAGGGCGGCGGAGGCGGCCGCCGCCACCTGCCAGCGCGTCGCCGCGGCGGAGGGCTGCAACGGGTCCGCCGGCAGCAGCAGGATCGCGGTGACGCCGGATCGCTCCGCGAACAGGGTCAGGCGCCGGCTGGCGGTGAGGCCGACCGTCGCGGCGGACGAAGGCGCGATCACAACCGTGCCCGCCGCCGGCGAGCGTACCACATCCCCCGCCGCGCGCAGCAGGGCCATGTCGTCGGGCGCGGTCACGAACAGCAAGCGGGCGGGGTCTGCCCCCAGTTCGGCCAGGCCGGGCCCATAAAGCCGCCCACGCCGTCGTTCGCCCGTCTCCTCCGCGATCCAGACGATATTGCCGGCGCCGCTGATCCGCAGCGCCACCATCAATGCAAAGCCCGTTGCGCTGAGACCGTCCTCCGCCGATGCGGGCCAGATGTCGTGCAGCCGCGCACGCGCCAGCCCACCGCCCAGCGCCGCGTCCAGCCGCTCCGCCCCCAACGGGCAGCGGAGCGGCGGAGCGGCCGTTTCCAGGCCGGCGAAGCGCGCCTTGAGCGCGGGAAGGGTGGGCGACTCGATCACGCATGTTCTCTATATGTTCTTTATGGCACATCCCCCCGAACCCGTGTCAAGGCATGGCTGTTCCCGTTCGTCATCTCGGCTAGAATTGCCCCAAAGGAGATATGCATGTTCCGCAGGCTTGATGATCGCGTGTTCGTCTTTGGCCAGGTTTCCGCCGAGGATATTGCCGAGGCGCGGCACCAGGGCTTCACCACCCTGGTCAACAACCGCCCGGACGGCGAGCAGCTGGGCCAGCCCTCCGGCGCGGAGATCGCGGCGGCGGCCAAGGCGCAGGGGCTGGATTATGTCGCCATTCCCGTCGACCATTCCGGTTTTTCGGAAGGCCAGGTGGCCGCCATGGCCGAAGTGCTGGACAAAGCCGAGGGACCGGTGCTGGCTTTCTGTCGATCCGGCACGCGCTCCACCTTCCTGTGGGCGCTTGCCCGTGCGCGGATGGGCGACGAACCCGCCACGCTGACGGCCAAGGCTGCGGCGGCCGGCTATGACATTTCCCCGATCGGTCCCATGCTCGGCTGACAAAAAAAGCCGGCGGATTTCTCCGCCGGCCAGTCGTTCGCAGGAGGAACCCCTGAAGGAGCGGGCCGATCGCCGGCCCGCCCCGATCCGATCAATAATTGTAGGCGCGCTCGCCATGCTCGCCGAGGTCGAGGCCTTCGAGTTCGACCTCTCGGCTGACGCGCAGTCCGGTCACAGCCTTGGCGACGAAGATGGCGATGGCGGTGCCGACACCGGCCCAGACGATGGTGGTCAGCACGGCTTCCACCTGGACGATCAGCTTGGCGCCCATGTCGTAATCGGCGGCACCCGGCCCACCCAGAGCGGGCGAATAGACGATGCCGGTGCCGACAGCGCCGATCATGCCGCCCAGGCCATGGATACCGAATGCGTCCAGCGCATCGTCATAGCCCAGCTTGGGCTTCAGCACGGACACCGCCAGGAAGCAGATAATGCTGGCGATCCCGCCCAGCACGATCGCGCCGAACGGACCGGAATTGCCGGCCGCCGGCGTCACCGCAACCAGGCCGGCGACGATGCCGGAACAGAAACCCAGCGCCGAACCCTTGTGGCCGGAGAAACGCTCCGCCAGCATCCAGAACAGGCCGGCCGATGCCGTCGCGACAAAGGTGTTCAGCATCGCCAGCGCGGCCGAACCGTTGGCTTCCAGCGCGGAGCCGGCGTTGAAGCCGAACCAACCCACCCACAGCAGGCCCGTGCCGATGCCGGTCATGGTCAGCGAGTGCGGCGCCATCCGCTCGGTCGGATAGCCGATGCGCTTGCCGAGGATGACCGAGGCGACCAAGGCCGACACGCCGGCATTGATGTGGACCACCGTGCCGCCCGCGAAATCCAGCGCGCCCGCCTTGAAGAACACGCCGCTGGACGCCCACACCATGTGTGCGATCGGGAAATAGACGATGGTCAGCCACACCACGGCGAACACCATCACGGCGGAGAACTTCATGCGTTCCACCACCGATCCCAGCACCAGCGCGACCGTGATCGCGGCAAAGGTCATCTGGAAGCAGATGAACACATATTCGGGGATCTCGACGCCCGCGGTGAAGGTGGCGGCCTGGGAGGCGGAGGTGACGCCGCGCAGGAACGCCTTGTCGAACGACGCGATGACGTTGCTGAGCGTGGCATTAGCCACGTCGGGCCCGAATGCCAGCGAATAGCCGTACATGACCCACAGCAGCATGGCCAAGCAGGCGACCGCGCCCACCTGCGTCATCACCGACAGCATGTTCTTGGTGCGGGACAGGCCGCCATAGAACAGGGCCAGACCCGGCAGGATCATCATCAGCACCAGGATGGTGGAGGTCATCATCCAGGCGGTGTCGCCCTTGTCCACCGTGGCGGTCGGCGCTGCGGCGGGCGCCTGCAGGGCCGCATCCTGCGCCCAGGCGGGCAAAGCGGCGAACAGGCCAAGGCCCGCCGCCGTCCCGAGACCCGCAATCTTGCTGAACAGCTTCATCTAGTCCCCCCTTGTTGTCAGAGCTGCGATCAGAGCGCGGTCTCGTCGGTTTCGCCGGTGCGGATGCGCACCACCTGGCCGACATCCAGTACGAAGATCTTGCCGTCGCCGATCGCACCGGTGTTGGCGGCCTGCTGCACCGCTTCCACCACCCGTGGCGCAAGGTCGGTGCTGCACGCGACCTCCACCTTGATCTTGGGCACCATGTTGGTGCTGTATTCGGCCCCCCGGTAGATTTCGGTCTGGCCCTTCTGGCGGCCGAACCCCTTGACCTCCGTTACCGTCATGCCCTGCACGCCGAGCGCGGACAGCGCCTCGCGCACGTCGTCGAGCTTGAACGGTTTGATGATCGCGATGACCAATTTCATCCTGCCTCCCCTGCGCTGGCGCTCGCTTCTACCTCGCAAGAAGCGTGCCAGAATGGTTCAGGAGGAGAGGCGAGGCCGCAAGACCCTCTGCCTAGCCGCAAACATGGGCAATCAGGGGCAGCTGCCTGCTTTTTGTGCAGCCACGATGTCGGGCAAAGCGGCAAGCGCCGCCTCCCGCCCGAGCCGGATCAGCTCTTCCGCGCGGGTGAAGGCGCCGGTGCCGAGGTGTAGCACCGGCACGGTGATCAGGACGCGCGGCGGGTGCAAAGCCACCGCCTGACGGGTCTGCTGCACCGTCATCATCAGAAAGCCGGCGCGGATCGTGCCCAGCGCCGATCGCCGTCCGGCCTCGCCGCTCGCCTGGATATAGCCGGCATAGTCGCCCATCACGTCCACCGCGACCACGGGCAGACCGGGGCGGAGCGCGCGCGCCGCGCCGATGGGCACGTTGGCGACCATGCCGCCATCGATCAGCAGCCGCCCGTCGCGCAGGACGGGGCGGAACACGCCGGGCAGGGCAATGGAGGCCTGCACGGCGGAGATGGCCGGTCCTGCGCGCAGCCGCACCTCTTCGGCGCTGTGGAGGTCGGTGGCGACCAGCGCGGTCGGGATCGGCAGGTCCTCCAGCCGCAACCGTCCGAAATGCTGGGTCAGTTCCCGCGCGATCCGCCGTCCGCCGAACCATGCGCCGGTGCCGAGCGCGGGGTCGAGATAGGCCAGCACCCGCCGATGGGTAGCGCCCAACGCGATGTCCTCCAGCACGTCGACGCGGCCGGCCGCGACGCACAAGGCGGCGATCGCGCCGATGGAGGTGCCGGCGACCGCCCCGATCTCGATCCCCTCCTGCTGGAGGACGCGGATCACGCCGATATGCGCCCAGCCGAGCGCCGCCCCGCCACCCAGCGCCAGCGCGACCGGCGTGGTCACCGGTGCCGGCTCTCCGCAAAGGGCGGCATGGGGTGCGTGCCGTCCGCCGCGGCCGCCGTCACGCGGCAGTGCCGCCGACCGTGATCCCTTTCACCAGCAAAGTCGGCTGACCGACGCCCGCCGGCACCGACTGGCCGCCTTTGCCGCAGATGCCGACGCCTTCGTCCAGCGCCATGTCGTTGCCGATCGCGGCCACCTTGGTCAGCACGGTCGGGCCGTCCCCGATCAGGGTCGCGCCCTTGATCGGGGCGCCCAGCCTGCCATTCTCGATCTTGTAGGCCTCGGTGCAGCTGAACACGAACTTGCCGCTGGTGATGTCCACCTGACCGCCGCCGAACGACTTGGCGTAGATGCCGTTCTTGACGCGGCTCAATATCTCGGCCGGATCGTCCTGGCCGCCATACATGAAGGTGTTGGTCATGCGCGGCATCGGTGCATGGGCGAAGCTCTCGCGCCGGCCGTTACCGGTGGGCGCCACGCCCATCAGCCGGGCGTTCAGCCGATCCTGGATATAGCCCTTGAGGATGCCGTCCTCGATCAGCACGTTGGTCTGGGTCGGCGTGCCCTCGTCGTCGATGGTGAGCGAGCCGCGACGTCCTTCGATCGATCCGTCGTCCACTACCGTCACGCCCGGCGCCGCCACCCGCTCGCCGATGCGGCCGGCAAAGGCGGACGTGCCCTTGCGGTTGAAGTCGCCTTCCAGCCCGTGGCCGACCGCCTCATGCAGCAGCACGCCGGGCCAGCCGGGGCCACACACCACCGTCATCTCGCCGGCGGGGGCGGGCACGCTTTCCAGGTTGATCAGCGCCTGCGCCAGCGCCTGGTCGATCGCGCGGTTCCACGTCTCCGGCCCGAACAGGCGATCGTAGAGATAGCGTCCGCCGATCCCGAAGAAGCCGGTCTCGCGCCTGCCATTCTGCTCCGCGACGATCGAGACGTTGAGGCGTACCAGCGGGCGGACGTCATGCGCCACGAAGCCGTCCGGGCGCACGATCTCCACCACGCTCCACGATCCCGACAGGCCGACCGTCACCTGCGCCACGCGCGGATCGCGGGCGCGCGCGGCGGCGTCGATCTTCTGGCACAACGCCACCTTGCGGGCGAAGGGGACGGCCGACAGCGGATCTTCGCCAGTATAAAGCTGCGCGTTGGTGCGGCGCGGCGCGGCGGCGCGGGTGCCCTTGGTCGGATCCAGCAGGGTCATCGTCTCGGCTGCGCGCCTGATCGCGGCTTCGCTGATCTCGTTGGCGTGGGCGAAGGCGGTGGTCTCGCCCGAAATGCCGCGCAGGCCAAAGCCCGCCTGCGTGTTGAAGTCCGCCGTCTTCAGCCGCCCGTCATCGAAGCCGAACGCCTCGCTCGCGATATATTGCAGGTAAAGCTCGCCATCGTCGCAACTGCGCAGCGCATCGCCGGTCAAGCGGGCGGCGGCGTCCGGGTCGAGATCGCGATACAGGAAGCGGCGGGGATCAGCGAGCAGGGTCATGGGACCGATATAGGGGCAGGCGGCGTCGCCGGTAAGCCTTGTCGTGGCGGGAACGACAGGCCTGCCTGGGGCCGTGCAGGGGAGGGGGCTCCAGGCCCTCCCTCCCCATCGGCCGAGGCGCCGGGCACGACGCCGGCAATCGCCGCCCGTGGAGCGAAGAAGCTGTTACGGCTGCCGCGAATCCTCCGGCACGGTCACCCACACGCTGACGGGCGAGATGAACTTGCCGGGGGCGGGCTTGCCCACTTCCACGCGCTGCGCGATCACCTGCTTGCCGGATTCGAGCACAAAGGCTGCGCCATAACGGGGCATGCGGCCGAACTTCATTTTCTGGATGGCGGCGCCGCTGGCGGTGTCGATGATGGTGGCGATGATTGTCATCGGCGCCTGATAGCGGGATCGCGGCGGCTGTCCATGTCACCCGTCGCCAGATGGCGGCGACACGCGGCGAAGGGTCGTTCCGCGCCTGAACCGACGCTGACAGTCCGGTTCAGTATGGCGACACCAGCCCGAGTCTATCCCCTGATCATCGGATCGAAGAGGGAGATGATGTATGTTCCGCAAGTTAGCCGCCGCCGCTTTGCTGACCGCGACCATCGCGACGAGCGTGGCCGCTCCCGTGGAGGCGCGCAGCCATCATTATCGCCACGGCTATGATCGCCACTACGACAATCGCGACTATCGCGGGGACTATCGCCGCAGCGATTACCGGCGCAGCGACTATCGCCGCGGTTATTCCAACCGCTGCCGTGACAAGGGCAATGGCGGCCTGGCGATCGGCGCCATCGCCGGCGGTCTGCTCGGCAACACGGTGGCCGGCAGCGGCGACAAGACGCTGGGCACGGTGCTGGGCGCGGCGGGCGGCGGCCTGCTCGGCCGCTCGGTCGACCGCAGCGACGGACGCCGCTGCTAAGCCAGGGCATATGGGGCAGGCTCTCTCCGGAAGTGGAAGGGGCCTGCCTGACAACGAGGAAGTGGAGCGGGCGGACACAGGTCCGCCCGTCAGCGATGGATCAATGCGCGGCCTGATCGTCCGCCGGGCCGCCGATCAGGAGGAAGCGGCGATCGCAATAGCCGCAATCGACATAGCCCTTCTCGTCAATCTCAAGGTACACGCGCGGATGGCCCAGCGCGGCGCCTCCAGGAATTTCAGTGGCACCATCGCAGGCGACGCGGTGGGTGGCGACTCGGGATGTTTCGGGCGGCGGCAACATGGGGTCGGGCGATAGCAAGCGTGCCCCCCCAAGATCAACGGCAGTTGCGCGGCCGCGCGCTCGCCCCTAGGCGCGATTCATCTTCAGGAGACATCAGCGCTTATGACCGAGCCCACCCTCGACGTTGTCGCGATCGGCAATGCCATCGTCGACGTGATCGCCCAAGCCGACGACGACTTCGTGACATCAGAAGGGGTTGCCAAGGGATCGATGCGGCTGATGGACGAGGCCACCAGCGATAGCCTTTATTCGCGCATGGGGCCCGGGCGGGAGATCAGCGGCGGATCGGCCGCGAACACGGTGGCGGGCATGGCGGCCCTGGGCGCCAAGTGCGGCTTCATCGGCCAGGTCGCGGACGACCAGCTGGGTGCGGTGTTCGCGCATGACATCCGCGCCAACCATGTCGTGTTCGACACTGCCGTCCGCGCGGGCCAGCCGTCCACCGCGCGCTGCCTGATCCTGGTAACGCCGGATGCGCAGCGGACCATGAACACCTTCCTCGGCGCGTCGCAGTTCCTGCCGGAGGCGGCGATCGACCATGAACTGATCGCGTCCGCCAGGATCCTCTACCTCGAAGGCTATCTGTGGGATCCGGAGGAGCCGCGCGCCGCGATGCGCGCCGCGATCGAGATTGCGCGCGCCGCCGGGCGCAAGGTCGCCTTCACGCTCAGCGACACCTTCTGCATATCGCGCCATCGCGCGGACTTCCTGAACCTGATCGACAGCGGCCTGCTCGACATCCTGTTCGCCAACGAAAGCGAATTGCTGTCGCTGGTGGAGGGGACGGATTTCGACGCGGCGCTGGAAGCGATTGCCGCCAAGGTGCCGACCCTGGTGGTCACGCGCGGAGTCGATGGCGCGGTGGCGGTGCATGACGGGGAGCGCGCGACGGTTCCGGCCGAGCCGGTGGAGCGCGTGGTCGACACCACCGGTGCGGGCGACCTGTTCGCCGCCGGCTTCCTGGCGGGCCAGGTGCAGGGGCGCGCCCTTGCCGACAGCCTGCGCATGGGCGCGATCGCGGCGGCGGAAGTCATCTCCCATTACGGCGCACGGCCGGAAGCCAAGCTCAGCCAGCTCGTTGCCGATAAACTGGGTTAAGATACAATCCTTTAGAGACTTTTTTGTGGGCCTGCGCTGAACTCCGCCCGTGCTGATCGGTTCAACTGCCGACTTCCCCTTGAGGAGATCGGTAATGAACGACCAGACGGGCGGGCCTTCGCGTCGCGACATGTTCGGTGCGGCGGCGGCCGTGGGCCTCGCCGCAGCCGCGACGGCTCCGGCACGGGCGCAACAGCAACAGCAGCAGGATCAGCCAGAGAAGCACGCGCCCGGCGAACCGACCACGCCGCTCGCTGCCAACTATCCCAAGCCGCCATTGCCCGAGCAGCGCCAGCCCTGGCCCGCTTTGCAGAGCAAGATGACGCCGCGTCCGGATTCCGGCGAAACCAGTTACAAGGGCTCGGGCCGCTTGGCGGGGCGCAAGGCGCTCGTCACAGGCGGCGATAGCGGGATCGGCCGCGCCGCCGCCATCGCCTTCGCGCGGGAAGGCGCCGACGTCGCGATCAACTATTACCCCAGCGAAGAGCCGGACGCACGCGAGGTCGTCGACCTGATCCGCAAGGACGGGCGCAAGGCTGTTGCCATTCCTGCCGACATTCGCACATCCGATGCATGTCGGAAGATCGTGGCGGATGCGGTGCGCGGCCTCGGCGGGCTCGACATCCTGGTCAACAATGCGGCCTATCAGCAGAGCAAGGCCGACATCATGGAGATCACGGACGAACAGTTCGAGCGCACGTACAAGACCAACATCTTCGCGCCCTTTTGGATCTGCAAGGCGGCGATCCCGCAGATGAAGGCCGGGGCGGCGATCATCAACACGGTGTCGGTCAACTCCTACGATCCCGGGGAGGAGATACTGGATTATGCCTCCACCAAGGGGGCGTTGATGATCTTTACCAAGGGTCTGGCGAAGCAATTGGCCAAGAAGGGCATCCGCGTGAACGGCGTGGCGCCGGGTCCGGTCTGGACGCCGTTGCAGGTCGCGGGCGGGCAATTGCCCGGCAAGCTGGGCGAATTCGGTGCGAACACGCCGCTCGGCCGGTTCGGCGAGCCGGCGGAATTGGCCGCGCTCTATGTCGTGCTGGCCAGCCATGAGGCCGGTTTCTCCACCGGCCAGATCTTCGGCGCCAGCGGCGGCAGCCGCGGTCCGTAAGCGGAACCAGCAGGACCGCAAAAAAAGGCCGCTGCCTCGTTTCGCGACGGGGCAGCGGCCTTTTTGTTGGTGAATGCCGATGTGCCGGCATCGAACCATTCCGTGCTCCCGCGAGGGGGAGCCCGGGAACCCCGAAACCATTGCCGGACGCGGGCTCCTGACCAGGCAGGAGCATCCGCGCCCGGCAGAGCCTCAGGAGCGCGTGCCCGGTACGGACGGTTCGGTGCCCTGATACGCGTCCGGTTCTGCCACCTCGATCGCACCACGCCCGACATGGCTGCGCGCCCGGCTGTAGAAGAAATAGACCACGAGGCCGATCGCGCCCCAGCCCGGCAGGACCAGGATCGCCGTCAGCGGCAGCGACATGTAGAGGACCAGACAGCCGCAGATCGACAAAGGCGCGACCAGCCACACCAGGGGCGTGCGGAACGGACGGTGACGGCTGGGGTCGATCTTGCGGAGCGCCAGCACCGAGACCGCCACCATCAGGAACGCGAACAAGGTGCCGCTGTTGGAGTAATCGGCCAGCTTGCCGACGGGCAGGAAGGCCGCCGCCGTCATCGCCGCCGCGCCCGTCACCAGGGTAACGACGTGCGGGGTGCGGTAGCGCGGGTGCACGGACGCCAGCCGCTCCGGCAGCAGGCCATCGCGCGCCATGGTGAAGAAGACGCGGGTCTGGCCGAACATCATGATCAGCACCACCGACGGCAGCGCCAGCACGGCGGCAAGGCCGACCAGACGGCCGATCCCATGCCAGTTCAGCGTATCCAGCACATGAACCAGTGCCTCACGCGAGCAGACCAGCGGCTCCAGTGCGCCCGATGCGACCACCGTGGCGCAACGGCCGGCCATTTCGGCCGACCCAGGCGCCAGCAGGGCGCCCGTCGCACTGGTCAGTGGCTGCGCGCCGATCGCACCGATCGCGCCACAGGCGACCGCGATGTAGAAGATGGTGCAGATCAGCAGGCTGGCGATCAGGCCGATCGGCACGTTGCGCTGCGGGTTCTTGGTTTCCTCCGCTGCGGTCGAAACCGCATCGAAGCCGACATAGGCGAAGAAGATGGAAGCGGCGGCGCCGAACATGCCGCTGGCGCCCGTGGGGGCGAACGGCGTGAAATGCTCGGCATTCATCACCGGCAGGGTCAAAGCGATGAAGGCGGTCAGTGCCACGATCTTGATCGCGACCAGGACGGCGTTGACCCGCGCGCTTTCGGTGGTGCCGACGATCAGCAGCCACGTCACCAATCCGACCACGACCACGGCGGGCAGGTTGACATAACCACCCACCCGCATGGCGGTCATCAGGTCGGGTGTCGCCTGCGCACCGAAGGCCAATTGCACCTTGGCCATCAACGCATCGGCATTGCTGAACGTTGGCGGCACGGTGATGCCAAGACCCTGCAGCAGCCCGACGGCATGGTTGGACCAGCCGACCGCGACGGCGGACGCGCCCACCGCATATTCCAGGATCAGCGCCCAGCCGACCATCCAAGCCAGCAACTCGCCCACAACAGCATAGGTATAGGTGTAGGCGGAGCCCGAGACCGGCACCATCGACGCCAGTTCGGAATAACACAGGGCCGCGACGGCGCAGACGAATCCCGCGATCAGGAACGACACGACCATGCCCGGGCCGGCCTTCTGCGCGGCCTCCGACGTCAGCACGAAAATGCCAGTGCCGATCACGCCGCCGATGCCCAGCATCGTCAGTTGAAAGGCGCCCAAGGTGCGATGAAGCGACTTGCGTTGTGCGGTAAGCAAGATGGCGTCGAGTGGCTTGACGCGATCAAAAAGCATGCGGGGTCCCCCAAGCGGGCGCGGAGGCCCAATGAGCCGGGAGCCTAACGCCTTGTCACGGCAGTGCAATAGGAGGTGATCCCGGCAGTGCAATAGGAGGTGATCCCGGCAGTGCGATAGGAGGTGATCGCGGCAGTGCAACAAGGGCGGGCGAAGGACTGCTCATTCCGCCAGCATCGGACCGAGCGGTCGGCCTCCGAACAGGTGGACGTGCAGGTGCGGCACTTCCTGACCCCCATCGGGTCCGATGTTGGCGAGCAGGCGATAGCCCGGCTCCACCAGCCGATGCACTCGCGCGACATGGCCTATCGCGCGAATGAAGCCCGCAATTTCCGCATCGCCGGCCCGCGCGGAGAAATCGTCCCAGGACACATAGGCTCCTTTGGGGATCACCAGGACGTGCACCGGCGCACGCGGCGCAATGTCGTGGAAGGCGAGGGCGAAATCATCCTCGTAGACCGCCTTGGCCGAAATCTCTCCGCGCAGGATCCGTGCAAAGATGTTGCTGTCGTCGTAAGCGGCGGTGGCATCGATCGGCATGGCGGCTCCTGTAGTGGCGGGCTGCGGAGGGGCGGGGGAGTCAGGCGGTGCGGCTTGCCTTTTCGTCATGGCCCGACACGCCTTCGCGTCGGTCCAGTTCCGCCAGCACATCGGCGAACGGCACGTCCGCATCGGCCAGCAGCACCATAAGGTGGAAGATCAGGTCCGCCGCCTCCCCGGTCAGCGCCGCCCGGTCCTCGGCAAGTGCGGCGACGACGGCCTCCACCGCTTCCTCGCCCAGCTTGCGCGCGATCCGCGGGCGGCCCTTGGCGAACAGGCTGGCCACATAGGATGAGGCGGGATCGGCCCCCTTGCGGCTGGCGATTGTGGCCTGGAGGCGGACGAGCGTGTCGGACATGGGATGCGGCATAGAGAGAAATTTTCAGCATATCCATCGCTCGGCCGGCCCCTCTCGGCGGCGGACTTGCCGTCAAAGGCTGGACAAGCGCGCGGCGGCGCGCGACAGGCGCGGGCTGATAGACCCTTTGCGGCGTTCGGAGATCTAGATGCCCGTACCTGCCCAGACGCTCCTGTTGTTCGGCGCCACCGGCGACCTGTCGCGGCGCATGTTGCTGCCATCCCTGTTCGGCCTCCATGCCGATGGCTTGTTGCCGGACGGACTGTGCATCTTTGCCACCGCCCGGACCGAGACGGACGATGCCGGCTTTCGCGACACGGCCGCCACCGCGCTGGAACCGATCATCAAGGATCGGGGACTCGCGCGCGACGTGCTGGAGAGCTTCCTGGCCCGAGTCCATTATGTCGCGGCGGATGCGTCCAAGCCGGAAACGCTGGGAAAGCTGGGCGAGGCGGTGGGCGATCGCGTCCGCGACGGCGTCGCGATATTCCTGTCCACGGCCCCTTCCTTGTTCGAGCCGACCATCGCCGGTCTGGAAATGGCGGGCCTCGCCGGGCCCAAAACGCGCCTCGCTCTGGAAAAGCCGCTGGGCCAGGATCTCGCCTCATCGATGGAGATCAACGACGCGGTTGCGCGCGTCTTCCCGGAAAGCCAGACCTTCCGCATCGACCATTATCTGGGCAAGGAGACGGTGCAGAACCTGCTCGCCCTCCGCTTCGGCAATCTGCTGTTCGAGCCGTTGTGGAACGCCTCCGCGATCGAACATGTCCAGATCACGGTCAGCGAAACCGTCGGGCTGGAGGGCCGAACCTCCTATTTCGACGACATGGGCTCGCTGCGTGACATGGTGCAGAACCATATGCTGCAGCTGCTCGCGCTGGTGGCGATGGAGGCCCCGGCCCAGTTCACCGCCACGGCCGTCCGCGACGAGAAGGTCAAGGTGCTGCGCTCGCTCCGCAAGCTGGACGCGGCACGGGAAAGCGTGATCGGCCAATATGTCGCCGGCGCGGTCGGCGGGCAGCCGGTGCCCGGCTATCTCGACGAACTCGGCAAGCCATCCGATACCGAGACGTTCGTGGCGCTCAAGGCGCATGTCGACAATTGGCGCTGGCAGGGCGTGCCCTTTTACCTGCGCACCGGCAAGCGGATGCCCGTGCGCAAGTCGGAAATCGTGATCCAGTTCAAGCCGGTGCCGCATTCCATGTTCGCCGGGCGCGGCGCGGTGCTGCAGCCCAATTCGCTGGTGATCGCAATCCAGCCCGAAGAGAATGTCACCCTGACCATGATGTCCAAGGTGCCGGGGCTGGACCGCGACGGCATGCGCCTGCGCCAGGTGCCGTTGCAGATCGGCATGGCCAACGCCTTTGCCGACGTGCGCCGCCGGATTGCCTATGAACGCCTGCTGCTCGACCTGATCGAGGGCGAGCCGACCCTGTTCGTCCGCCGTGACGAGGTGGAGGCGCAGTGGGACTTCATCGACGCGATTCGCGAAGGGTGGAGCCTGAATTCCATGACGCCGAAGACCTACCCCGCGGGAACCTGGGGCCCGGCTGCGGCGATTGCATTGACCGAACGAGACGGAGTGAGCTGGCATGATTGAGGCCGAATGGTGGGAGCATGACGACGCCGAGGCGTTCGCCGAAGCGGTCGCGGGCGATCTGGGCTTCATCGTCGAAAGTGCGCTGGACGCCCGCAATGCGGCTTTGCTGGCGCTGTCCGGCGGGAATACGCCGGTCAAGGCGTATGAAAAGCTGGCGCAGATGAAATATGACTGGAAGCGGGTGACCATCTTTCCGGTCGACGATCGGCTGGTGAAGATCGACGATCCGCTGTCCAACGTGGCGATGCTGGCCCGCATCTTCATGCCCAAGGGCGCGCGGGTGATCCCGCTTGCGCCCGACAATCTGGACTATGCCTCCGCCGGCAATGCCGCCGACGCGCGGATGCAGGACATGAAGTGGCCGCCGGACGTGGTGCTGCTGGGCGTGGGCGGCGACGGGCATACCGCCTCCATCTTCCCCGGTCCGGATCTTCAGGCGGCGCTGACGGCGCCCAAGACGCGTCGCGCCATCGGCGTGATGCCCGATCCGCTGCCGCCCGAGGCTCCGGTCGCGCGCGTGACCATGACCCGGGCTGCCATCCTGTCCGCCCGCGCGCTGATGCTGTGCCTGACCGGCGACACAAAGCGCGCCCTGGTCGAGCAGGCGATCGAGGACGGCGCGGGTTCCAAGCTGCCGATCGGGCAGGTGCTGGCGGAGGCCGAACAGCCGATCGACATTCACTGGACCGCCTGACCCCGCCTGCGTGAGTTCCCGCCGGTCGCACGGGCCGCCGGCGGGGAACGTGGCGCGGCTGCCATGGTTATCCCACGCATGTTCCAACGGCGATGTGGTGGCGCAGGTGCGAGGCTTGCCGGGTGAGGATCACAAGCTTTCGCCGCTGACCCTGGCGCTGCGCAGTGAACTGGCGGGCGGGATGCGCCGCCTGGGTGGCTTCCAACTCGCCCATCTGGCCTTGGAAATCTGCAACGGGCGCGACAGCCTGTGGCTGATCGTGCGGGTCAAGGGCGCCGGCGGTTATGCGATCCGCACGGCGCACGTACCCGGCGGCGGCCATCGCGTGCGCAAGCTTCGGCCACGTTCCGGGGAGCGGTGCCGGTTCGAGGTGCAGGGCCCTGCCGGCCGCTACGAGGTGCGCATCCGTGGCGAGGTGGAAGAGCGGCCGATGCTCCGCGCGACCGTTGAACTGACGCCCACCGCAGACCTGCTGGTGCCCTATCTGCCGCGTGACCTGTATCCGATCGGGGCGGACGACGATCCGGTCAGCGCGCAGGGCCATGTCGAGGCGGCGCAGCGCGGGCTGAACTCGGGCCTGCTATTCCTCCGCCGGGAGGAGCCGGACCTGGGTGAACTGCTGTATTTCCAGAACCTCACCGCGCTGAACGACTACCACAATGCAACCGGCACCAAACCGGACGGAGCGGTCGGCGGCGAATGGCCGGAACTCGGCTATCTGCCGCCGAGCCCGCCACAGAGCGGCACGCCGCCGATCAATCCGCTGCCCGCCGGCCGCACCGTGACGTTGTCCGACGCGCTGCTCGTGTTCGGCACCCGCGCGTGGACCGACGAATGCGACAGCGCCCAGAGCTTCCTGCAGATGCAGGTCCAGCTTTACGGCCGGATCGACAAGCCCGAACCGCAATGGCGCGACTGGCCGGCCCGTGCCGAACGGACGGTGCGCGACCTCCAGCATTCGCGCAAGGCGACGATCCGCCATTACCGCCACACCTACATCCATCCCTACACCGCCAGCGAGTATCCCGACTCGATGGTGCAACTGTCGGTGCTCGCCGCGCTGCGGGCGTGGGAACGGTGGACGGGGGAGCCGCTCCCGTTTGCGGACGAACTCGCCAAGGGCGTGCCGAAGTTCTTCGACGAGTCACTGGGGACGCTGCGCCGCTACCTGCCCAATGCCAAGGGCGACAAGGATATGGATGCGGTCGACAGCTGGTACCTCTACCATCCGCTGCTGAACCTCGGCCGGCTGGCGGAGTTCGGGGACGCGGCTGCCCGCGACCTGTTCTTCCGCGCGCTCGGGCATACGATCGATGCGGCGCACCATTTTCGTTATGTGTGGCCGATCAAATATGATTTGCGCAGCTTTGCGGTGATTACGCCGGCCCGCGACGACGGGGGGCTGGGCCAGACGGATGTGGGCGGCATCTACGCCTACGTGATGCTCCAGGCATTCGAACTGAGTTCGGAGCGGCGCTACCTGGACGAGGCGCGGGCGGCGCTGGACGCGACCCGGGGCATGCGGTTCAACCTCAACTATCAGGCGAACCTGACCGCCTGGGGCGCCGCCGCGTGCATGCGGCTATGGCGGCTGACCAACGACGCCACCTATTTGCGGCAAAGCTACGTCTTCGTCGCCAGCTTCTTCCACAACGCCGCCATGTGGGAGTCGAACCTGAAGGCAGCCGCGCATTACCCCAACTTCCTGGGCGTTACGGCGCTGCACGACGGGCCCTATATGGCGATCTACGAATGTTTCGACAGCTTCTCCGCGTTCGAGCGTTACCTGAGGGATGCCGGCGCGGAGCTGGACCAGTCGGTGCGGCTGCTGCTGTGCGAATATTGCCGCTACGCACTCGATCGTGCCTGGTTCTATTATCCCGATGCCTTGCCGGAGCATGCCATCGCGGAGGAGGTGCGCAACGGCCATGTCGACCACACGCTGTCCTTCCCTTTGGAGGATCTCTACCGCGATGGCCAGCCGGCCGGACAGGTCGGGCAGGAAATCTACGGCTGCGGCGCCGCGCCGACCTTTGCGGTGCACAGCTCGCACCGCCTGGAGGGCGCGCCGTTTCTGCTGTTCTGCGACCATTTCGTCGCCACGCTGGACCGGACCGGGCCTACATCGATCGCCCTCCAGCTGATCGGGCCGGGCGGCGGCACGGCGTGCCTCAGTGCGGTCTGGCCGGGCAAGCGGAACGAACGTGCGGTGCATGGGCGTGTGGCCGGGCGGGAGGTTGCGCCGCATGCCGACACGCCCGAGCGGACCGACTTCATCGTTCCAGCCGATGGGCGGGTCCAGCTGGCGTGGGAGTGAGGTGGCCGCGTTGCCGCCTCCGCGGGATTGATTTACATTGGCCGCCCCAATCCGAAGGGATGTCTCATGCCCATCACCGTGAACGGATCGTCGGTGTCGTTGCCGCACGATCCGCGCGTTTCGCTTCTGGACCTTCTGCGCGAGCAATTGCATCTTTCCGGAACCAAGAAGGGGTGCAACCAGGGGGCGTGCGGTGCCTGCACCGTTCTGGCGGACGGAGAGCGGATCCTGTCCTGCCTGGCGCTGGCGGTGCAATATGACGGGCGCGAGATCATAACGGTCGAAGGGCTGGGCGATGATGCGGCGCTGCATCCGTTGCAGGCGGCCTTTGTGGAGCATGACGGCTTTCAGTGCGGCTATTGCACGCCGGGTCAGATCTGCTCGGCGATCGGCATGGCGGCCGAACTGCGCCGGGGCACGCCGAGCCATGTCACGCACGACCTGTCGGTGGACACGATCGCGCTCGACCGGGAGGAGTTGCGTGAGCGGATGAGCGGCAACCTTTGCCGCTGCGGCGCGCATAACGGCATCGTCGATGCCATCCTCGATGTCTATGGGGAGGCTGCGGAATGACCCCCTTCACCTTTGCCCGCGCCGACGATGCCGATCATGCGCTGCGGCTCGGCGGCGCGTCCGGCACCCGCTTCCTGGGCGGCGGCACCAATCTGGTCGACCTGATGCGCGAGACGATCGAGCGGCCTCAGGGGCTGGTCGACGTGACCGGCCTGTCCGCCGCAATCGAGGAGACGCCGTCGGGCGGCCTGCTGATCGGGGCGGCGGCGCGCAACAGCAGCCTGGCCGAACATCGCGCGGTGCGGACCCGTTACCCGATGCTCGCCCGCGCGATCCTGGCGGGCGCGAGTGCGCAGATCCGTAACATGGCGACGGTCGGCGGCAACCTGCTCCAGCGGACGCGCTGCACCTATTTCTACGACAATGCCGGGTCGCGCTGCAACAAGCGCCAGCCGAGCGAGGGGTGCGACGCGATCGACGGCTTCAACCGCATCCATGCCATCCTGGGCGCGTCGCAAGCCTGTGTCGCCACGCACCCATCGGACATGTGCGTCGCGCTGGCGGCACTTGATGCGACGGTGCACCTGTCGTCGACCGGCGGCACGCGGACGCTACCGCTGACCGATCTGCATCGCCTGCCTGGCGATGAGCCCCATGTCGAGACGGTGCTGGCACCCGGCGAGCTGATCACGGCGATCGAACTTCCCGCGCTCCCCCTTGCCGCACATTCGACCTACCGCAAGGTTCGCGATCGGGCGAGCTATGCCTTCGCCCTGGTCTCCGTGGCGGCGGCGCTGGAGGTGCGGGACGGCCGCGTGGCGGACGTCCGGCTCGCGCTGGGCGGGGTGGCGCACCGGCCATGGCGTGCCTGGGCGGCGGAGGAGGCGCTGAAGGGCGGACCGGCGACGGAGACTGCCTTCCGTGCCGCTGCCGAGGCGGAGCTGGCCGCAGCCAGGCCGCTGCGCGACAATGGCTTCAAGGTCGAACTCGCCGCGCGGACGATCACGGCCGTGCTGGCCGAACTTGCGGGAGCGGACGCATGAGCATCGTGGGGGACGCCAAGCAGGCGGCGCAGGGCGCGGCGCAGGCAGTGATGCAGAAAGCGGTGCAGCTTGCGCCTGACAGCTGGATGCCGGGCGGGCGCCCTGATCCGCTGATCCGCGCGCAGCATGGTTATCTCGGGCGGCCGGTCTCTCGCCTGGACGGGCCGCTCAAGGTGCAGGGAGCGGCGCCCTATGCGGCGGAGTTCCCGCTCGACGGCATGCTCTATGCCGCGCTGATGTTCAGCACCATCGCCAAGGGCCGCATCGCGACCCTGGACACGACGGCGGCGGAGGGCGCGCCCGGCGTCAGGCTGGTGATGACCTACCGCAACGCCCCGCGCATGGCGCCGATGCCGCTGTTCATGACGGCCGAGAAAGCGTGCGGCGGCAACGACCTGCCGGTGATGCAGGACGCCAGGGTCTACTGGAATGGCGAGCCGGTCGCTCTGGTGCTGGCGGACACGCAGGAGCAGGCGGACCACGCCAAGTCGCTGATCCGCATCACCTATCAGGCCGACCCCGCGGTCACCGGCTTTGCCGAGGCCAAGGCGAAGGGCACCGAGCCCGGCCAGTTCATGGGCCAACCGCTCAAGCTGGAGATCGGCGACGCGGATACGGCGTTCGCGGCCGCGCCGCACAGGGTCGACAACGTCTACACGACCCCGCGCCACAGCCACAATGCGATCGAGCTGCACGCCGTCACCGTGGCGTGGGAGGGCGACACCCTGCGCGTGCACGACGCGACGCAGATGGTGGCGCACACCGCCTGGTCGCTGGGCAAGGTGTTCGGCATCGATAAAAGCCAGGTGCACGTCACGTCGCCCTTTGTCGGCGGCGGGTTCGGCGGCAAGGGCCTGTGGCAGCATCAGGTGCTGGCCGCCGCCGCGTCCAAGCTGGCGGGCACGCCGGTCCGCCTGATGCTGTCGCGCGAGGGCGTGTATCGGGTGGTCGGCGGCCGCACCACCACCGAACAGCGCGTCGCCCTGGGCGCGCAGGCGGACGGCCGCTTCGACGCGCTGATCCACACCGGCACGGTGGTGATGAGCCACCACAATGTCCTGCCCGAACCGTTCATCCTGCCGGCCCGCAGCGCCTATGCCGCCGGCAGCTTCAAGCTGGACGTCGAGGTCGCCTATCTCGACATGGTCGCCAACACGTTCATGCGCGCGCCTGGCGAAGCCGTGGGCACCTTTGCCCTGGAAAGCGCCATCGACGAACTGGCGATCGAGCTGGGCATGGACCCGATCGAACTGCGCCTGCGCAATGAACCGGACAAGGACCCGACCACCGGCGCGCCATTCTCCTTACGAGAGGTGGAGAAGGCCTATCGCGACGGCGCCGAACGGTTCGGCTGGGCTGGACGCGGCGCACCCGGCAGCCGTCGCGAGGGCGAGTGGCTGGTGGGCACCGGCGTCGCTACCGCGACCTATCCGTATTACCGGATGCCGGGCGGCGCGGCGCGGATCACGCTTGCCCGCGACGGACACGCCACCGTGGATATCGCCGCACACGACATGGGCATGGGCACCGCCACCGCGCAGACCCAGGTCGCCGCCGACCGCCTCGGCCTGTCCATGGATCAGGTCGCGTTCCGCTATGGCGACAGTACGCTGCCCGGCCTGGTCATGGCGGGTGGGTCGCAGCAGACGGCGGCCATCGGCGCGTCCGTGATCGCCGCACATCGGGCTCTGGTCACCGAATTGCTGAAGCTGGCCGGCAACGACTCTCCGCTCGCCGGGCTGGATGCGGATGAGGTCGGCGGCGTGGATGGTGGCCTCGCCAAGCTGGACGATCCCGCGCGGCACGAAAGCTATGCCTCCATCCTGGCGCGCGCCCGGCGCGACGAGGTGGTGGTGGAGGCGAGCCCGCCGCCACCCCTGGAGACGATGCACTGGTCGATGCACTCGCACGGTGCGATGTTTTGCGAGGTGCGGGTCAATGCCGTCACGGGCGAAATCCGCGTCAGTCGCTTCCTCGGGTCGTTCGACTGCGGCCGGATCCTCAATCCCAAGACCGCCACCAGCCAGTTCCGCGGCGGCATCATCATGGGGCTGGGATTGGCGATGATGGAGGAAACGCAGTTCGACGAGCGCACCGGGCGCATCATGAACCCCAGCCTAGCCGAATATCACGTCCCCGTGCACATGGACGTGCCGGAGATCGAGGTGATGTGGACCGACATTCCCGATCCCCATGCGCCAATGGGTGCGCGCGGCATCGGGGAAATCGGGATCACCGGCGTCGCGGCCGCCGTCGCCAACGCCGTCTTCAACGCCACCGGCAAGCGGGTGCGCGACCTGCCGATCACGCTGGACAAGCTGCTATAGGCCAGCGCGCACGGCCGATGGCACGGAATGGCGCAACGGCGGTTGTGCCTGATGCCATGTCCCTCCGGCGCATGGGACCAACCAGAGGGGCCTAGTGGCGACCAGTTCCACCCCCGGCCATGCGGGCGAGACAAGACACAGGCGGCGGCGCTGGCTGCTCCGGATCGTGGCGGGCCTGTTCCTGCTGCTGGTCGCAGCCTGGGCGGTGCTTTACGTCACCAAGGGCCGCTTCCTGCGCGCGCCGTTCGAGCGGTTGGTGGGTGCGCAGCTGCACCGCCAGGTTCGCGTGGCCGGCGACTTCCAGCTGTTCTTCGATCCGTTCGAGATCCAGTTCCGGGCCGAAGGGCTGACGATCTCCAACCCGGATTATGCCAGCCGTCCCCATCTGTTCCTTGGCCGCCGGGTGGAAGCGCGGATGTCGCCCTTGTCGCTGCTGCGGGACAAGTGGCGGATACGGCGGGTCGAGCTGGCCGATGCGGCGATCGACCTGGAATGGGACCGGGCGCACCGCCACAATAGCTGGACTTTCAGCGAGAAGAAGAGCGGCAAGCCGCTCACCTTTCCCGTGATCGACCGGGCGACGCTGACCGGCACCACCCTGCGCTATCGCGACCCGCGCCTCCGCCTGATGACGGACCTGCGCTACCAGACGATCCGGTCGGAGAACGCGCATATCGGCTCTGCCATCCGCTTCGCCGGACGCGGGCAGGTGCGGGACACGCCCTTCGTCGTCACGGGCGCGCTGCTCTCGCCCAACGCCACGGTGCAGCGCGGCCACAACCGGTTGACCGTGCGCGCCGTCGCGGCCGGCAACGTGATCCGGATGCGGGGCACCCTGCCGAGCCTGGCCGCGCTGGAGGACGTTCCGCTGCGCGTTGCGGCGAAGGGGCGCAACCTTGCCCATCTGCTCGACATTATCGGCGTCGCGGTGCCCGATACGCGGCGTTATCACTTGACCGCGCAGCTGGTGCTGCACGAGGCGGAATACCGCTTCACCAAGATGCGCGGGCGTTTCGGTGACAGTGATCTTGCCGGCGCCTTTACCGTCCACAACGGCGAGTCGCGCGTCAGGGTCAATGCCGCGCTCACCACCCACCGGCTGGACATCGTCGATGTGGCGCCGTTCATCGGCTACAATCCGGATGCGGTCGCCAGCCGCGGGGCCGCTGCCGCCATCACCCGCGTCAAGGGCGCGCCGCGACTGCTGCCCGACGCGCCGCTGCGGATCGAGGCGCTGCGGGCTTTCGACGCCGGGCTGCGCTGGCATGTGGATACGGTCCGATCGCGCAGCGTGCCGCTGTCGGACATCGACCTGCGCCTTTCGCTCGACAACAGCCTGCTGAAGCTGAGGCCGCTCACTTTCACCATGGCGCGGGGGCGGGTGACATCCGACGTGACGATCGACGCGCGGGTCCGCCCCGCCCGCACCGTGTACGACATCCGGCTGCTGTCCACCCGGCTCAGCCGGCTGCTGGCGGGGTTCGGCGCGATCGAGGCGGGAACGACCGGGACCGTAACGGGGCGGATTCAGCTGGTCGGCGACGGCGACAGCGTCCACGACAGCCTGTCCACGTCGCGCGGGCGGATCGCCTTCGTGCTGCCGAGCGGCACCTTCTGGATGCGCAACGTCCAGCTGGTGGAACTCGACCTCGGCGTGTTCGCGCAACGGATGCTGCAGGGCAAGCTGAAGGATCCGGTGCAGATCAATTGCGGGCTGGTCGCCTTTACCGTGCGCAACGGCACCGCCACGGCCGACCCGATCCTGATCGACACGACCAAGAACGTGATTGCCGGCCGGGGCGGCTTTTCGTTCAAGGACGAGCGGGTGGACATCGCCATTCGCGCGGATGCCAAGAAATTCAGCCTTTTTTCCGGCCAGTCGCCGATCGGGCTGGGCGGCTATTTCGCCGCGCCGGTGATCCAGCCGTTGAGCCCGCAATTGTTCGCCCGCGTGGGCGTCGGGTTGGGGATGGCGGCGTTGCTGCCGCCCGCCGCTTTGCTCGCCTTTGTCGATCCCGGCGACGCCAAGGCGGCGGCGTGCGGCCCGGTGCTGGCCGGTGCCAATGCCGCCGCCCAGCGCACCAAGGGCGGCAGGCCGCGTGGGGATGTCGGGGCAAGCCCGCCCGCGAAGAGCCCCAAGCGCAAGAAGTTTCTGGGCTTGTTCTAGCTTCAGGGCGCGCCCTGGTTGAGGACCAGGCCTTTGCGGCTACCGGCGAAAGGTCCATATGCCACCGCGGCAGATCGGAGGATGGCGGATGCAGGCCTATGAGGATGAGGAGGCGTTCCTGAAGCGACGCACCGAGGAGGAGCGGCGGAAGATGACCGAAACCTCCTGCATGGTGCGTTCCGTCCACCAGGATCTGGTAGAGTTGTACGAGGAGCGGAGTGAGGTCGCACGGGCCGATACCGCGGCGCTTGAGGCACTGGCGGACAAGATCGCCTGAGACACCGTTTTACGTTGCGGAGCCGATCCCGCTACCCGGCGTTGGGGGAACGACCGAGCGCCGGAGATCCCCTTGCCAGCTTTTGACACGACACCGCCTCCCGGCCTGGACGAGCAAAGCCGCGCCGTCCTGCAGGATCTGATCGGTTGGCTGAAGCAGGCCGGTTACGCGTTCGTCACGCCGACCCCCGCCACCCACGCGCGCGTCGTCGCGCGCAACGATGGGGCGGGCGGGCTGGCCGACGCATTCGGCTGGAACCGCACGTTCGATGGCGGGGCTGTCGATGCGGCGCTGCTCCAACGGCTGGTCGCCTGCGGGTTGGTCTGGGAAGAGGGCGATCGTTTCCGCAGCCGGATCCGCGTTTCGGCCCTGCATGGAGGCCTGTTCGCCCACTCGGCCTACCCGACGCAGGACAAGGACGCCGTCTTCCTCGGCCCGGACAGCTACCGCTTCGCCGACCTGATCCAGCGCGAGTTGGCGCGCTGCCCCCGGGGGGAGGGCGCTCACTTGGTCGATATCGGCGCGGGCGCGGGCGTGGGGGCGATCGTCGCCAGCCGCTGCTGCCCTGACCTGGCCATCACCATGACCGACATCAACCCGAAGGCAATCGCGTTCGCGCGGATCAATGCCCGGGCGGCGGGGGTCGCGGCCGATTTCGTGCTGGCGGATACGCTGGCGCCAGTGGAGGGCGCGCTCGACATCGTGCTGGCCAATCCACCCTACATCATCGACGAGGACAAGCGCGATTATCGCGACGGCGGCGGGATGCACGGCGCGGCGGTCGCGTTCGGCATGGCGCAGGACGCCACCGCCCGGCTGGCGCCGCAGGGCCGCTTCATCCTCTATACGGGCAGCGCCATCCTCGACGGGGCGGACCCGTTGCGGGGGCGCCTGGCGGAACTCGCCACCGAACGCGGCTGCACCCTCCACTATCGCGAGATCGATCCGGACGTGTTCGGGGAGGAGTTGGACAACGCCGCTTATGCGGACGTGGACCGGATCGCCTTGGTCTCGGCCGTGATGGAACGACGGGCGTGAGCCGGTGAGCGCCGCATCCGGCGAAGGGCGGGCCAAAGGCGGTCCGCGACCGTTCCTGCTGCTGCTCGGACTAGCCATCGGGCTGGTCGGCGGCGCGGTGAGCAGCGGTGCGGTCCGCGACGTCGTGCTGGCGGTGGCGCGGCCGGTCGGCGCGCTGTGGTTGGACGCGCTGACCATGACGGTGGTGCCGCTGGTGTTCGGCCTGCTGGTGACCGGCACCGCTGGCGCTTCGCGCAGCGCGGCCGCGGGCCCGGTCACGATCCGGGCCTTGGCGTGGTTTGCCATCATCCTGACCGTCGCCTGCCTGGTCGCCGCTTTCCTGGCGGAGGGGTTGCTGAGTGCCTGGCCGGTGGTCGCGGGCACGCTGGACGCCGGCGCGGCGGGGCCGCTGCCCGCCGCCGCGCCATCCGGCGAATGGTATCATTCCATC
The DNA here is from genome assembly GCF_934560975.1 of uncultured Sphingomonas sp. GTDB lineage: Bacteria > Pseudomonadota > Alphaproteobacteria > Sphingomonadales > Sphingomonadaceae > Sphingomonas_I. Next base: position 136,559 of record NZ_CAKTFO010000003.1, read on the forward strand.
ATCCCGGCCAACCCGATCAAGGCCGCCGCCGACACCGCAATGGTGCCGCTGGTCGTGTTCGCCTTGCTGTTCGGCTTCGCCATATCTCGGCTCGAAACCGCCTCCGCCGATGCCCTGCTGCGGCCGACCGGCGCGTTGGTGGAGGCGATGCTGGTGCTGGTCCGCTGGGTGCTGCGGGTCGGGCCGATCGGGGTGGCGGCCCTGGCCTTTGCCTCCGCCGCCAGCCTGGGCGCGGGGATCTTCGGAACCCTGGGCCAATATGTGGTAGTGGTATCGGTCGTCTGTCTGTCGGCAACGCTGGCGGCCTATATCTGGGTCGCGCTCGCCGGACGGGAGTCGCCGATCGCGTTCGCCCGGGCGGCGGCACCGGTGCAGGCGGTCGCGCTAGGCACCCAATCGTCGCTGGCGAGCCTGCCGGTGATGGTGGAGGCGGCGGCCCGGTTGCAGATACGCGAGGACACGGCGGGGATAGTGCTGCCTCTGGCCGTGTCTTTGTTCCGCGCCGCCAGCGCCGCCGCCAACGTGGCGGTGACGATCTACCTTGCCCACATGAACGGGATCGCGCCCGACATCGGCCTCTTGGTGCTGGCGGCCTTGGTGGCGGTGCCGGTCAGCTTGGGCGCGGTCGGGCTGCCGGCGCAAGTGTCCTTCTTTGCGACAATCGCTCCCGTCTGCCTGGCGATCGGGGTGCCGGTAACGGCGTTGCCGCTGCTTCTGGCGATCGAGGCCCTGCCCGATCTGTTCCGTACTCTGGGCAACGTCACCAACGATCTGGCGGTCGCGCGCATCGTGTCGCGGGGTGACTGACGGGTGGCGAACGACCAGAACAGGCTGGACACACTCTTCCCAAGCGCGACCCGATCATGGTCGCCCGGCGAAAGGACAAGATCATGGCATTGAAGGATATCCTGCTGGGCAAGCTCGGCTTCGGGGCGGCCCCGTTGGGCAACATGTTCCGCGACATTCCGCAGGAGGAGGCGCTGGCGACGGTGGACGCCGCGTGGAGTAACGGCATCCGCTATTACGACAATGCCCCATTCTACGGCGCAGGGCTGGCGGAGCTGCGCATGGGCGAGGCCTTGGTCGGCAAGCCGCGCGACCAGTACGTCATCAGCACCAAGGTCGGCCGGCTTATCCTGGACGAGATGGAAGATGTCAGCGCGCGCGAGCAGGGCGAAAAGGCCGGGGTGTTCGCTTACGGCCGCGCCAACACGGTGGTCAACGATTATGGCTATGACGCGACGTTGCGGTCGATCGAGGGCAGTCTGGAGCGGCTGCGCACCGACCGTATCGACATCGCCTTTGTCCACGATCTCGCCCGCGATTTCTGGGGCGATCAGTGGATCGCCCGGTTCGAGGAAGCACGCACGGGTGCGTTCCGCGCGCTCGACCGGTTGCGTGACGAGGGCGTGATCAAGGCCTGGGGCCTTGGCGTCAACCTGTGCGAGCCGATCGAGACGTTGCTCGACCTGAAGGAGCCGCGGCCCGACTGCTTCCTGCTTGCCGGACGCTATACCTTGCTCGACCATGCCCGCGCGCTCCAGCGGGTAATGCCGGCGGTGGCGGAACGCGGGCTCGGCATCGTCGTCGGCGGGCCCTACAGTTCCGGTGCGCTCGTTGGCGGGCCGAACTTCGAATATGCCCCGGCCAGCCCCGCCATCCTCGACACGGTCGCGCGGATCAAGGCGATCGCCGACCGGCATGGGGTCAGCATGAAGGCGGCCGGGCTGCAATTCTCGCTTGCCAATCCGGCGGTGGCGGCGGTGATTCCGGGCGCGAGCCGACCGGGCCGGATCGCGGAGGATCGCGCGGCGCTGGAGGAGACAATCCCCGCCGGCTTCTGGCAGGACCTGCGCGCTGCTGGCTTGGTCGACACCGCCGCCCCTTTGCCGGTCCCGCTTTAACTGCTGGGGCCGGGGCGGCGGCGCCGCCGCGCGGCAATGGCCCGGCAAAGGCGCTTGATCCCCATGCCGGCCTGATGGCAGGAGGCTTCATGCATCCCCATACGCGCGCCATCGTCGCGGCCTCCGCGCACGCAATCGTCACCGGCCAGAAGGTCGCCGGCCTCTACGACCACGCAGCCGGTCAGCATCTGCGGATCGCGGCCGAATGTCGCGGCGATCGCGTCCAGGCGCTGGACGGTGGCCGCCAGGCGACGTTCGGCGGCACCCTGCCTGAATTGCATGACGCGGGCGACAAGTCCTTCATCTCGTTCGAGGTCGATGGTTCCACCGTCCGGGGCTATGATCGCGGGTCGGCCGGCTTCTACGTGGCCGAGGTGCGCGACGGCGTGGTGCAGCTGTTCGATCAGAGCGAAAGCACCTGGTTTGCCTTCACCATGCAGGTGACCGACCAACGCTGATCCGTCCTGGCCCGCTCACGCGGCGGGCCGCGCCGCCGCCGCGATGGTGGCCGGGTCGAAAGTCCGCCCGATCAGCGCGGCATCGGGCAAATCCATGTCCGCCCGCTGCGGCATGGTGGCGAAGCTGGCGGCCAGGCTGTCGCGGCGCTGCCGTTCCCGTTTCAGGTCCGCCTGCACCATGATGGCGCAGAGTTCCTTGACCGAAGTCTTGGGACGCCAGCCCAGCACGCGCTCGGCCTTGCCGGGATCGCCCAGCAGGTAATCGACCTCCGCCGGACGTTGAAAAGCGGGATCGACATGGACGAGTTCCCGGCCGGTGGCAGCGCAATGACCGCGCTCGGCGGCACCCTCGCCACGCCACTCCAGCGGCAGGCCGACCGCCTCGAACGCCGTGTCGGCAAAGGCGCGGACCGTGCTGGAGGTGTTGGTGGCGAGCACGAACGTGTCCGGCTTGTCGGCCTGGAGGATGGCCCAGATCCCCTCCACGAAGTCGCCGGCAAAGCCCCAGTCGCGCCGTGCGTCGAGGTTGCCGAGCGCCAGTTTCTCGCTGCTGCCGAGCTTGATCGCGGCGGCGGCGGCGGTGATCTTGCGGGTCACGAACTCCTCGCCGCGCAAGGGGGATTCGTGGTTAAACAGAATGCCGATGCCCGCGAACATGTCGTAGGATTCCCGGAAGTTGATCGTCATCCAGTGGGCGAACACCTTTGCCACGCCATAAGGGCTGCGTGGATAAAGCGGCGTGGCCTCCGTCTGCGGGACGGTCTGCACCTTGCCGAACATCTCCGCCGATGATGCCTGGTAGAAGCGGATGCGCGGGTTCACCGTGCGGATCGCCTCCAGCATGTTCAACACACCCAGTCCGGTGATCAGCGACGTCTGCGTGGGCTGGTCGAACGAGCTGCCGACAAAGGTCTGCGCGCCGAGATTGTAGACCTCGTCGGGCTCGCACCGTTCCATCAGGCGGAACGCGCCGCCCGAGTCCGTGATGTCATGGTTGATCAGGTGCAGATGTTCGTGCCCGAACATGCCGAGATAGCGCAGCCGCCAGAAGTCGGTCGAACTGGACCGGCGATAGGTCCCATAGACCCTATAGCCCTTTTGCAGCAGCAGCCGGGCCATATAGGCTCCGTCCTGCCCGGTGATGCCCGTGATCAGCGCCGTTTTCACATCATGCTCCTTCCGGAGGGGAGGGGGGAGGGGGCGACAGGCGGTGCCGCCGCTCACGCGACCGACTGCATCGCTGGCTCGCCAAGCGGGTGGGCGAAGGCGGGTGCCGCGGCGGCGGGCGCATGGGGGAAGAGCCGGTCGACGCCATCGAACACGCCGTCGTCCGGCGTGGCCACCGGTGCGGCCGGGAACAGGGCCTGGGTCTTCTGCGCGGACAGGCGCTGCTGGTGCGCCGTCCAGGCCGCGCGGACGAACTGGCCGAAATCGTGGCGGAAGCGTCGGGTGGAGAAGCGTTCGGCATGGGCGCGGATCCGTTGCGGATCGAACGTGTCCGCCGGTAAAGCCTCGAACGTGTCCACTACCGCGCAGATCGCGTCGGCCGTCTGCTCCTTGAAGTGCAATCCGGTGACGCCGTCGATCACGGTCTCGCTCGCACCGCCGCGCTCGAACGCCAGCACCGGCGTACCGCAAGCCGCCGCCTCCAGCGGAGCGATGCCGAAATCCTCCTCCGATGCGAAGATGAAGGCCTTGGCCTGTTGCAGATGCCGTTTCAGCACGGCGAACTCTTGGAAGCCCAGGACCGAGACATTGTCGGTCGCCAGCGCCTTGATCCGCTTGAACTGCGGCCCGGTGCCGATCACCACCAACTTGCGGTCGGGCATCCGCGCGAAGGCTTCCACGATCAGGTGCAGTTTCTTGTACGGCACCATGCGCGAGGCGGTGAGGTAATAATCCTGCCGCTCTCCCCCGATCACGAAGGCATCCACGTCGACATTGGGGTAGATGACGGTCGACGCGCGCCGGTAGACCTTGTGGATGCGCCGGGCGATGTAGCTGGAACAGGCGATGAAGTGATCGACGCTGAACGCCGTGCGCGTGTCCCACAGGCGCATGCGGTGAAAGATCCAGCGCGCCATTCCGCCGGTCAGCCCGCGCGAAAGATTCGATTCCTCCAGATATTGGTTCTGCAGATCCCACGCATAGCGCATCGGGCTGTAGCAGTAGCAGATGTGCAGCTGGTCGGGCCCGACGATCACGCCTTTTGCGACCGAATGGCAGTTGGAGATGATCACGTCGTAGCCCGATAGATCGTGTTGCTCCACCGCCATCGGCATCAGCGGCAGCAGATGTTTGTACAGGCTGCGGATGAACGGGAAGCGTTGCAGCGTGGTCGTCTTGGGATGCCGCCCGCCAAGCTTGTCGCGGTCTTGATCCGGCAAGAAGTCGATCAAGCAGAACAGGTCGGCTTGTGGAAATTCGGCCAATATCTCGGCCAGCACCTTTTCGGAACCGGCATAGGTCGTCAGCCATTCATGCACGACAGCGATTTTCATGTCCCACCCATGCGCTCTACTGGACCCTCGCTCGGCCTGGCCGCCCGAATGTCCGTGCCCCCGCGCCTTCAGCGCCCCCAAGGCATGCTCGCTACCGCGTCCGCATCGCCGAATGTGGTGCAGCCTATGATGCAATAGGTGGCGGTTCCATATGTAACGGAAGCCATAGCCCGTAATCGCCGTCCCCGGCCGTGCGCATGTCGCGCCGAATAAGTCCGAAGTTGCGGAACCCTCTATTCAGGGGCAATCCTTTAGTGCGATTTGGCACCCGATGGGCGTGGTTCCGCAACGGCATGCCCGACCAAGGGGGAGGGGGCGGGCTACTCCGCATTCTCCATTGAGATCCGGTCCGCCTAGGCTGGACATGTGCCGCCATGACAAGCGCATCCATGATGGTCAGTGCAGGCGCGGAACGATCAGTGACTCGGGTGCATCGGCGGCAGGTGGCGCAATGACGCGGCACTGGGCGCTAAACGGTCGGTTCCTCGGCCAATCGCGCACTGGCGTGCAGCGTTATGCATGGGAAATCCTGCACGAACTCGATCGCCATCTGGCGGAAAGGCATGGGCTGGCGGACCAACTTGCCATTGACCTTGTGGTGCCGCCGGACGTCGAGGCGTTGCCGCGCCTGCACGCCATCCGAACCTGCCGCACCAGCGCCGGTCGCGGCCACCTGTGGGAGCAGGCGGTGCTGCCGCTCCACGCCCGCAATGGCCTGATCAGCCTGACCAACACCGGGCCGCTGCTTGTCCGCAAGCACATCCTTTGCATCCACGACCTCAACACGCGCAGCTTTCCTCAAAGCTATTCGCGGTCGTTTCGCTGGCTCTATCGCCTGCTGATGCCGGCGCTTGGCCGCTCGGCGAGGACAGTGACGACGGTGTCGCATTACTCCGCCGGCCAATTGGCTGCACATGGCGTCTGCCGCCGGGACAAGATCATCGTCGTGCCCAACGGGCATGAGCATGTCCGGCAATGGACGCCACAGCATACGGAAGCATCCGCGAAGCTGGCGGGCCGCGACACGATCGTCCTGATCGGCAGCCCGGCGCCGCACAAGAATGTGGGCATCGTCCTGAGCCTGGCCGGGCGGCTGGAGGCGGCCGGGTTGCGCGTCGCCTTGGTCGGCCATGCCGATCCGGGCGTATTCCGGGGGGCGGGCGCGAGCCACGCCGCCAACGTGCATCATCTGGGCCGGCTGCCCGATCCGGCGCTGGCCGCCTTGCTCCGCGACGGGCTGTGCCTGGCGTTTCCCTCCTTCGTGGAAGGGTTCGGCCTGCCGCCGCTGGAAGCGATGGCGGTCGGCTGCCCGGTGGTCACATCGGATCGCACGAGTTTGCCGGAAGTGTGCGAAAGTGCAGCCTTATATGCCTCGCCTGACGATCCGGAAGCGTGGTTCAACAGCCTCCTGCAACTCCGCCACGATCCTGCCTTGCGTGATGCTCTCGTCGCGCGCGGGCGGGCACAGGCGATGCGTTTTACCTGGAGCCGTTCGGCGCTGCTCTACCTCCATACCATGGCGGTAGCGGACGGATGGGCCGGCGAGCGGGTGGCCGATGCCTCACCACTGCGCTGCGGCGTAGGCTAGGGCGGGGACAAGACGGCCTTCAGCGGTCGGCCAGGGGGGAGCCGTCATAATCGCGCAGGAGGGCGGCGACATCGTCATACAGCGCCACCGCGCCGGCCCCTTGCAGCGCATCGTCCGAAAACTTGCCTGAGCGGAGACCGATCGCCGCAATCCCGCATTTCCGTGCGGCTTCGATATCATAGGGCGTGTCGCCCACCGCCATCACCTGCTCCGGCGACAGCGGCGCGATCTTGGTGAGCGCGGTTGCAAAGATGTCGGGCGCAGGCTTGGTATTCTCCACATCGTCGGCGCTGGTCGTCGCGGCGACCAGCTTTCGAACGTCGAGCAGGTCGAGATAATGGTCGAGCTCCGCTTTGGACGCCGACGACGCCAGCACCACTTGCTGGCCGGCCGCATGGACCCGCTGCAGCAGGTCGGACGCGCCGGGAAATGGCTGTATGTCGTTAAGAAATTTGGACTTGAACACCGCACCATGGGCTTCGCCCAGCTGCTCCTGTTCCTGTTCGGGCATGCCGGGCAGCAGGGTGGGAACCAGCATGTCGGTGCCCTTGCCGATCTGATCATGGATCACCTGCCGATCAAACCGCGCGCCGATCCCGGCGAACGCCTCTTCCCAGGCGATTACATGTTGGTCGTTGCTGTCGACCAGGGTGCCGTCGATGTCGAACAGAACAGCCTTGATGGGCATGATGGCCTTTCGGGAATGTCGGGGTTTGATCACGCCGACAGCGATTGCCCGAGCGGAGAGTTCCCGTTGCGTGAAACGCTACCAACGGTAGCGCCGCCGACCTTTGCCAAAACTTGCAGGGAGATGAACCCATGACCGGCCTTGTTGGTTAACCTGCATCAAGGAGGTAAGCGCAATGTGCCATGTGCTTGTGATCGAAGACGAATGGGTGATCGCCGAGCAGGTCGCAGAGATCGCGCGCGCGTCCGGCGCGACCTCGATCGATACGGCGGACAATCAGGAGGAGGCGGTGGATGCGGCGCGAGCGCACGTGCCCGACATCATCCTGTCGGACGTCAGACTGGTCCATGGAACCGGGCCGATGGCCGTTCAAGCGATCCAGGCGCATCATGGGCCGATCCCGGTGATCTTCATCACGGGATCGCCGGATGAGTGCCAGCCGTGCAACCCGCCCGGCATCATCCTGAGCAAGCCCATCGACGAACGCGCGGTGACCGAAGCGTTCCGGCGGATGGCTCCGCTGTAACGATCGAATTTGGGCGCGGAAGCCTGCCGATGTTTTCAATGGTTTGTGTGCCGCCTTGCGCATCCTGTCGCACGCAGGCCGAGCGGCATAGGAACGACCAGGCCGGCTGATGGTTGTTAGCTGCGTTGGATCAAACACTTACCGTAAGGAGCGTGACATGGGTGAGTTTACGGACAAAGTCAGCGCTGCCGGCAACAAGCTTGCGGGCAAGATCAAGGAAGGTATCGGCCAGGCAAGCGGCGACGAGCAGCTGGAGGCCGAAGGCGATGCCCAGCAGCTCAAGGGTACCGGCCAGGACGTGAAGGGCAGCGTCAAGGGCGCGCTGGGCGATAAGATCTGATGAAGAGAGGGGCGGCATTGCCGCCCTTTTCTCGTGGAGGCGCAATGCGGACTTTCTCCACCATATTTGCCGCGAGCCTTTGCCTGTGCGCATGCGCTGGGCCAAAGGAGCAGGCCGGTGCGGCGCAGGACGAGGCGGCTGCCAATGCTGCCGGCATTGCCTATAACGGCGAAGGGCCGGCGGAGCGCATCGGGCGGGCGGAAGATCGCGCCGACCGTGCCGCCGCCGACGCACGCGACGCACAGGCCGACGCGCTGAAGGATCAGCGTCGCGTCATCCGATCCCGTGCCGATGCCGAGGCGGACAAGCTTGAGGATCAGGCCAGGGCGATCCGTGCCGCAGCCCGGGACAAGTCCGATCAGCTTGACCAGCAGGTCAAGGCGTTGCGGCAATAGTTCGGTTTTTCAGCACGTTGCCCTAAGGTCTTGGGCCGGCTTGGCAGCCCCAGCTGTCGCTAGACACCAAGGCTGGCCAGACCGCACGGGTCGTTCCCGAACAGGCTTGGCGGCGGCTTGTTCAGTTGTTTTGGCTGGTGCGAGCTGTCCTGCTGATGTGGGATCCCATCCATCGGTCGGTACTGGACAGTCCAAAGCCTGGGGGATCACCCTTGCGCCTCCCGGGCTCCCGCCGCCGCGGGAGCATTATTCTCCATTCTAGCAAAGGGTCGCTGACTGGCGCGACCGCCTGTTGCTGTAAGCGGCCGAGCGCCGGCTTGCAGATAGCGGTCCGGACTTACCGGTCGATGCTGGCCATGGAGGCTTGCGGGTAGCGCAGGCCCTCGGCTGCGTCTGGCGGCAATATGGCGTCGATCTGCCGCAGGTCGGCCTCGCTCAGCGTGACGTCGAGCGCGCCGAGATTGTCTTCCAGATAGGTGCGCCGCTTGGTGCCGGGGATCGGCACGATGTCCTCGCCCTGCCGCAGCACCCAGGCGAGCGCCAATTGCGCCGGTGTGCAGCCCTTGTTCGCGGCCATCGTCCCGATGGCGGCGACCAGGTCCAGGTTGCGGGCAAAGGCATTGCCCTGGAACCGGGGATGGTTGCGGCGGCTGTCGTCCTCCGCCAGGTCCTCGGGCGATGTGAATTGGCCGGTCAGGAAGCCGCGGCCGAGCGGGCTGTAGGGAACGAAACCGATGCCGAGTTCGCGGCAGGTGGGCAGGATTTCCGCCTCCACATCGCGGCTCCACAGCGAATATTCGGTCTGGAGCGCGCTGATCGGGTGGACGGCATGCGCGCGGCGGATCGTGGCGGGCGCGGCTTCCGACAGGCCGAGATACTTGACCTTGCCCGCCGTTACCAACTCCGCCATTGCGCCGACCGTGTCCTCGATCGGCACTTCGGGATCGACACGGTGCTGGTAATATAGGTCGATCACCGCCAGGCCGGTGCGGCGCAGGCTGGCGTCGCAGGCCTGACGGACATAATCGGGGCGGCCGTTCACGCCCTGGAAACTGCCGTCCGTACCGCGTACATTGCCGAACTTGGTCGCGACCACGACCCATTCCGGCCGTTCCCGAACGACCCGGCCCACCAATTCCTCGTTGCTGCCCATGCCGTACATGTCGGCTGTGTCGAGAAAGGTGACGCCGAGATCGAGCGCGCGGTTGATGGTGGCGACCGCCTCGCCCTCGTCACGGCTGCCGTAGAAATCGGACATGCCCATGCAGCCGAGGCCGAGCATGGACACTTCCAGGCCTTGTTGGCCGAGCTTGCGGGTCTGCATGGCACGTCTCCTTTAATGTGGCACGGTGTTCGGGGTCAGCGGGGCAGGGCGGCATCCGGGTGGAGGATGCTCTCCGCCCGCAGATCCTCCCAGAAGGCGGCGGGGATCTTCGCCCGCAGCGCCGCATGGTCGGCCAGCATGTGGCTGGCGCTGGCGGTGCCGACGATCAGCGCGGAGGCGACGTCGGGCGCCAGGCTGAACTGCAATGCGGCGGCGACCACATCGACGCCGTGCCGCCCGGCGATGGCGCGCAACGTCTCCAATCGCACCCTTTTGTCGTCTGGGATCAGCGTATTGCCTTCGCCATAATTGTAGCGCGGCGCACCGCCCAGAAAGCCGGCGTTGAGCGCCGACCCGACCACGAAACTGACCCCCTTTTCGCGTGCCTTTGGAAATACTTGCTCCACCGCGTTGGCATGATCCACAAGGGAATATTGGCTGGCAAGGAGGTGCACGTCGCTGTCCGCGACTTCCAGGCAGCGCAGGATCGGTTGCGGGCAGTTCACCCCCATGCCCCAGCCGTCGATCACCCCCTGCTCGCGCAGGCGGGTCAGCGCCGGAAAGGCACCCTGTTCGGCGATGGGCCACAGCGCCTCCCAATCGTCGGGCAGGTAGGCATTATCGGGCGACAGATCATGGACGAACACGATGTCCAGCCGATCCAGGCCGAGGCGCTGCAAGCTGTCCTCGATCGAGCGCAGCACCCCGTCGGCACTGTAGTCGAAATGCGGCGTGTTGGGGGATGTGGTGAACGGGAAATATCTGGCGGCCTGATTGTCGCGGCTGGCGCGCAGCAGCTTGCCGACCTTGGACGAGATCACGAACTCGTGCCGGGGCTTGCGTGCCAGGAACCGGCCGAAGCGCCGTTCCGCCAGGCCCAGGCCGTACCAGGGCGACACGTCGAAATAGCGCACGCCCGCATCCCAGGCGGCGGACAAGGTCGCGTCAGCCTGCTCGTCGGTGGCGAACTGGAACTCGTTGCCGATCGCCACCCCGCCGAGGCCGAAATCGTGTGGAGGACGGTAACGTTGCGCAGCCATGGGTGAAGTCCTTCGTGATCGCGATGGTTAACAACCCGGAACCCCCGCCCAAGTATCCGCCAGCCGAACCGTTCTCGCGCAATGTCCGCTGCGGCGAAATGCAGTCCTCACCCATGTTGTGGCGCACGATGCGGCTTCCACTACCTGCGCCACAGGACAAGGCCTGCACAGGGGGCGCCGGATGGTGGATCGGGACCGAACGACACGCGGAGGCGAGGACTCCTATCATGGGGATGCAGGATCGCCCTCCCGCCGCGCCGAAGGGCGGTTTGCGGGAAGGGCCGCTGGTGACGGATCAGGTGCCGGCCGCGATCGGGATCATCCGCGCTCGACCGCCAAGATCTTTTCCCACCCGATCCATCCGATGCTGGTGCCGTTTCCGATCGCGTTCCTGACCGGCGCGTTCGTGACGGACATCATCTACGCCCGCAGCGAAAACCTGCTGTGGCAATATTTCTCCATCTGGCTGATCACGGCCGGGCTGATCGCGGGCGCGCTTGCGGCGGTGGCGGGGTTCATCGACTATTTCGGGGACCGGCGCGTGCGCAAGGCGCGTCCGGCGACGCCGCACATGCTGCTCAACGTCCTGGCCATGGTGCTGTCGCTGATAAACGCCTTCGTCCACAGCCGTGACGGCTGGACCGCGGTGATGCCGCAGGGCCTGATCCTGTCGGGTGTCGTGAGCGTCATTCTGGTGGTCAGCGCCTGGCTGGGCGGATCGCTCACCTACCGTCACGGCGTGGGTGTCGCGCGATGATCCGCGTCGCCATCAAAGCCGGCCCGGCGCTGGCCATGCTCGCCCTCGGCCTGTCCGCATGCAGCGATCCGCCGTTTGACGAAACCAAGCAGGTCGGCGCAAACCCGCTGCTGCCCGAGCCGAAGCAGTATCTGTTGCCGCCCATCAAGGTCTCCCCGGGTGAAGGTTGGAAGCCGGGGCAGACGCCGACCGTCGCCGCGGGCCTTCAGATCAAGGCGCTCGCCACCGGGCTGCAGCACCCACGCATGGTCTATGTCCTGCCCAACGGCGACGTGTTGGCGGTGCAGGCCAAGTCGCCCCCGCCCGAGCCGGTGAAGCGGCCCAAGGACCCGATCGTCGCCCTGGTGAAGAACAAGGCCACCGCTTTCCCCGGCGGACCCAAGGCGGCGAGCCGGATCACACTGATCCGCGATGCCGACGGCGACGGCACGCCCGAAGTGCAGGTGACCTTGCTCGATCATCTGAACTCGCCGTTCGGCGTCGTGTGGATCGACAACAATCTGTACGTCGCCAACACGGACGCGGTGGTGCGCTATTCCTTTGTGCCCGGCCAGACCCGCATCACCGCGCCGGGGCAGGTGCTGACGCCATTGCCCGGCGGCCCGATCGACCATCACTGGACCAAGAGCCTGACGGTCAGCCCCGACGGCCAGCGGCTCTACGCTACCGTCGGCTCGAACAGCAACATCACGGAAAACGGGATGGAGGCGGAAAGAGGCCGCGCCGGCGTGTGGGAGATTGACCGCGCGACCGGCCGCGCGCGCGAGTTCGCCACCGGCTTGCGCAATCCCAACAGTCCGCATTTCTATCCCGGAACCAACACTTTGTGGGTGGTTGTGAACGAACGGGATGAATTGGGCCCGCACCTGGTTCCCGACTATCTCACGTCGGTCCGGGATGGCGGCTTCTATGGCTGGCCGTACAGCTATTATGGCCAGCACGTCGATCCGCGCGTGCGCCCGCAACGCCCCGACATGGTCGCGCGCGCCATCAAGCCGGATTATGCGCTGGGCAGCCATGTCGCGGCGCTCGGCTTGACCTTCTACGACGCGGATGCGCTGCCGGCTCACTACCGGGGTGGCGCCTTTATCGGCGAGCATGGCAGCTGGGACCGCTACAGTCCGTCCGGCTACAAGGTCGCCTTTGTTCCGTTCCGCGACGGCCGTCCGGCCGGGATGGTGGAGGATGTGGTCACGGGCTTCCTGGATCGAAAGCGGGGACGGACGTTCGGCCGCCCGGTCGGACTGGCGGTGGACCGCACGGGCGCGCTGCTGATCGCGGACGATGTCGGCAATACGGTGTGGCGGGTCACGGCGACGGGCGCGCCGGTCAGGCCGCCGGCGGGGGCAGGGGCGGCCGCTCGCTGACCCGCCCCGACAGGATGATGGTGATGCGATCTTCTTCTGCGGCTGCGTCGGTACTCACCTGTAGCGCGATTTGGACCCTTGCCTTTGTGACGAGCGGTGTGGCCGCCCAGTCTGCTCCCGATCCACGCGATGCGCGGATCGATGCGCTGGAGGCGCAGGTGAGGGCCCTCACACGAACGGTGGAGGCGCTGAGCCGAGCAGCCCAGCCGGGTGCGGCCGCCGCCAGCCCGCAGACGCGCGGAACGGAGGTTGCCACGGCCGCAGTCCCGACGTCTGCCCCCGCTGCAAGTCGCGCGTCGGGCGACCGGCCGGCCCGGATCACGCCGTCGCGGAGCCCGGACCAGCCGCGACCGGTCGTTTCGTCGGAACCCGGCCCCAATCAGGGCTTCGCGACGTTTGAGGGCGCACACCCATCCATCCACAGCATGGATGGGCGCTTCGCCGCCATCCTGCACGGCGTGCTCCATTTCGACGGCGGCGGCTATTTCCAGAAACGGGCCGGGCCGCTGACCACCGACCTGCGGCGGGGCGGCGGCGCCAACGATGCCGGCCATGCCCGCGACCTCAGCAACGGCACCGTGCTGCGGCGGGCGCGTATCGGCATCGATGGCCATCTGTTCGACGATTTCGAATATAACGTGCTGCTCGACTTCGGCGGCTCGGGTGTCGAGGATGCGGGCCATGTGTTCGAACTCTGGGCGCAATATAGCGGGATCGAGCCGTTTCACCTGCGGGTCGGCGCCTTTGCGCCTTCGATCGGGTTGGAGGACCAGAACTCCGTTCAGGGCATGCCCTTGATGGAGCGGCCGGCGATCAGCGATATCAGCCGCGGCATCGCCGGCGGGGATTTCCGCGAGGCGATCCAGCTGACCGCCGCGCGCCGACGCTGGTTCGCGGCGCTTGCGCTGACCACGCGGACGGTGGGCACGATCAACACCGGCGGGTCAGGCACGGCGCAATCCTTTGACCAGAATTTCGGCGGCGTGGCCCGTCTGGCGGCGATCCCGTTTCAAGGGAAGGACTGGCTGGTCCATGTCGGCGCGCATGGCAGCCGCGTGTTCAGCGTCAGCGATGCAGGCGGGCCGGACGGCGCGGACGGCGACCTCCGCCATCCCGTGGAGCTGCGCGAACGGCCGGAGCTGCGCACGGACGGCACGCGGCTGATCGACACCGGCACGATCGACGCGCGCCATGTCAACGAGGTCGGCCTGGAACTCGCCGTGCAGAGCCGGAACGTCTATGTGCAGGGCGAGTATGAGTTCATCGGCATCGAGCGCCGCGACCGCAGCCTGGAGAACCCGCACTTCGGCGGCTGGTATGTTGAAGGTGGCTGGGTGCTGACCGGCGAGCGCCGCAAGTATAATACGGGCACCTTCGCCTTTGACGCGCCGCCGGTATCGCGCGTGCTGGATCCCGCCAAGGGTGGCTTCGGCGCGGTGGAGCTGGTCGGGCGTTACTCCTATGTCGACCTGAACTACAAGGCAGGCGCGCGCGGCACCGCGATCTCGCTCGACGGCGTGCGCGGCGGGGAGCAGCGGATCGTGGCCGCTGGGATCAACTGGTACCTGAACCCGGTGCTGCGCCTGATGCTGGATTACCAGCATGTCCGCGTCCGCCGGCTGTCGCCCGATCCGACCGCCTATGCAACGCCGCTGGGTGCCGAGATCGGGCAGTCCTACGACACGGTCGCGGTCCGCTCGCAACTGGCCTTCTGAGCGCGGGCGAAGGCGACGGGAGAGCCACGCCCGCAGGCATGGCCCTCCCCAATGACGAACCCCGCGCGTCCGATCAGAAGCGGTAGGCGGCGGTCACCGTCACGTCATGCCGCACGAACCGGCTGTGGCTGCGGCGCAGGTCCGTGCCGGTGCTGTTGGCGAGCAGGAACGGGTTGGTGGCCGGCGCGGTGCCGCGCTCGACGCCCAGGCGATACTTGCCGTCGGCCAGGCTGGTGAAGCCGTAGAGCGCACCGATCGAGAAATGCTCGCCGATCCGCTGCTCCACGCCGCCGCCGACCGTGTAGCCCCAGCGATCGTCCTTGTAGCTGTTCTGCCGCGCGTCGTCGCCGTTGGCATCGACAAAGGCATTCGCGTTGTTGGTGGTCCCGAAGCGGGTGCGGACGCGCCCATAAGCGAGACCACCGGTGCCGTAGACCAGCGTGTCGTTGAAGCCGTAGCCGGCACGCGCGCGAACCGCGCCCGTGCCGCGCAGGCTGCGTGTCAGCACGTAATTGGCCGGCGTGGTGCTGAAGCCCGTCACGCTGTCGTTGACGTGCGAATTGCCATATTCCGCGACCACGCCGACGACGATGCCGCCGCCCGCGATGTTGGGCAGTTGATAGTCGAAGCCGACCATGCCGGTATAGGTGACGGCATCCTTGTCGTCGGCGCAACCGCCCGCCGGGAGCGAGGTTGTTCCCTCCGCGCCGCAGAAGCCGGGCGAGAAGGCGTCCGCGCCGGCGGCGGTGCGAACGGTGTCGCCGAAGCGACCATCGCGATTGGTGTCGAAGTCGAGCCGCTCGCTGCCGTCCTTCGGCTGCCAGCTATAGCCAAGCCGGCCGCCGGCATAGGCGCTGGTCCAGGACGAAGCCTCCTGAGCCAGTGCTGGCGTTATCGCGGTGAAGGTGGCCGCGGTCAGCAGCAGGCTCTTGATCATTCGGTATCTCCCGGGAGGATGCGCTGAGGTGCGCACGGGGCTAACCCAGGTTGATGAAGCCCGTTCCGGGTTCCGCGCCCGCGACACTATTTGTCACGGGCGGGCCAAACATTGTGCGGGTTCAGCCGCTGAGCGGCAGGTTCAGCGTGCCGCCTCGCTCTTCAGGAAAGCAACGACGTCGGCGCGATCCAGCGGGTCGGGGATGCCCGAAAACATCATGCGCGTGCCAGGTGCGAAGCGTTGCGGATCCTTCAGCCATTCGGACAGGGTTGCCGCATCCCAGCGGCCGCGTTTCGCCTTCAGCGCATCGGTATAGCCGAAGCGCGCTGGCGCCGGCGATGGGCTTGCCGACGATGCCGAACAGATTGGGCCCGTTGCGATCGGGTGCGCCCTGGCCGATCGTGTGGCAGCCGGCGCATTGGCCGAACAACCGCCCGCCGCGCTCCGCATCCGCGACCCGCATCAGGGCAGCGGGGGAGGGGTTCTGCCCCGCCGCCTTGCGCCGTGCATCCACCTTCGGGTCGGAACAGCCCTGCAGCATGACGCAGGCCAGACCGGCATGGAACGCCGCCTTCGCCATGCGATGGCGCCCGCGCGCGATCGCGGCGGTCCAGGGTGCGGCCGACGATGTACCCACGTATTTCTCCTTGCCCTTTGGATCGGTCTTGCCGCCGCCCGGCGACGACCGGTCCGGGCTTTCCGTCTCGCTACTCCGCCGGGCCAAAGCGTCACCGGTCGTGCAATGCGGCAAGGGCGATCCCGGCCAGATTCTGGGCCCGTTTGACGTAGCGGATGCGCACGCCTCCCCCGGGCCTTGGCAGCGCGCGGAACACCGCCAGGTGGTGCAGGCACGAGGGTGGGCAGCGTACCGCATTGTTGGCCTGCGCGATCACCGCCGCCGCATCGCCCAGCAGCACCGGATCGGTCAGGTCGATGGCATGCGCGATCCGCATCGCTTCGATCAGCGCCAGCCATTCGGCGTCCATGCTGCCGCCCGCGCCGAGATCGCGCCTGATCGTGCTGCGGCCGCCGACCACCACCGCCAGTTCCATGCCGGACGGACGGCTGCCCCCGTCGAAGAACAGCTTCACGCCATCAGCCATGCGCCGGGCGCAATGCCCTCCAGCGACCAGTCGCCGATGCGCCACCGCACCAGCCGCAACGTGGGATGACCGATCGCCGCCGTCATCCGCCGCACCTGCCGATTGCGTCCTTCGCGGATCGTCAGCATGAGCCAGCAATCGGCGATGCTCTGGCGGACGCGGATCGGCGGGTCGCGCGGCCACAAAGCGGGATCGTCGATCCGCGCGGCCTCGGCCGGGCGGGTCGGCCCGTCGTTCAGCATCGGCCCGGCCCGCAGGCGATCCAGCGCCGCTTCGTCGGGCGATCCCTCCACCTGGACCAGATAGGTCTTGGGCAGCTTGAACTTCGGGTCCGCTATCCGCGCCTGCAAACGGCCGTCGTCGGTCAGCAGCAGCAGCCCCTCGCTGTCGCGGTCCAACCGGCCGGCAGGGTAGACCCCGGGCTGGTCGATGAAGTCCGACAATGTCGCACGCGCCGTTTCAGTACCGCGATCGGTGAACTGGCTCAGCACGCCGTAAGGCTTGTTGAACAGGATCAGGGTCATGCCGCCACAAGGCTGAGCGCCACCGCCTCCGCCACCTTGATGCCATCAACGGCGGCGGAGAGGATGCCGCCGGCATAGCCCGCCCCCTCGCCGGCGGGGAACAGGCCGGCGGTGTTGAGGCTCTGCAGATCGTCCCCGCGCGTGAAGCGGACGGGGGAGGAGGTGCGCGTCTCGACCCCCGTCATCACCACGTCGGGATGGTCGTAGCCCCGGATCTGCTTGCCGAACACGGGCAGCGCCTCGCGCATCGCCGCCACCGCAAAGTCGGGCAGGCATTGGGCGAGGTCAGTCGGCTGCACGCCCGGGCGATAAGAGGGCACGACGCTGCCGAGCGAGGTGGACGGGCGGCCCGCCAGGAAATCGCCCAGCCGCTGCGCCGGCGCCTTGTAGTTGGACCCCCCCGCGACAAAGGCGCGCTCCTCCCAATGCCGCTGGAGCGCGATGCCGGCGAGCGGGTCGCCGGGAAAGTCGCGCGCCGGGTCGATCGCCACGACGAAGCCGGAATTGGCGTTGCGTTCGTTGCGCGAATATTGGCTCATGCCGTTGGTGGCGACGCGGCCCTCTTCGGACGTGGCGGCCACCACCGTCCCGCCGGGACACATGCAGAAGCTGTAGACCGTGCGTCCGTTCGAGCAGTGATGCGAGATGTGGTATTCCGCCGCGCCGAGGATGCGGTTGCCGGCATCCTGGCCGAACCGGGCCTGGTCGATCCACGACTGGGGATGCTCGATCCGGACGCCGATGGAGAAGGGCTTGGCCTCGGCATGGACGCCGGCGGCGTGGAGCATCTCGAACGTGTCCCGCGCGCTATGCCCGACCGCCAGTACGACATGCCCGGCCTCCAGATATTCGCCCGTGTGCAGGTGGAGCCCGCGCAGCCGCCGCTGCCCCGTGCCGTCCGTCGCGACGTCCAGCCCGTCGACGCGGGTGGAGAAGCGATATTCGCCGCCCAGTGCCTCGATCGTCTCGCGCATGTTTTCCACCATGGTGACCAGCCGGAACGTGCCGATATGCGGGTGCGCCTCCGTCAGGATCTCCGGCGGGGCACCGGCCTTGACGAACTCGGTCAGCACCTTGCGGTTGAGGTGGCGCGGATCCTTGATGCGGCTGTAGAGCTTGCCGTCGGAAAAGGTGCCGGCCCCGCCCTCGCCATATTGGACGTTGGATTCGGGGTTGAGGACGCTGCGCCGCCACAGTCCCCACGTATCCTTGGTCCGCTCCCGCACCACCTTGCCGCGTTCCAGCACGATCGGGCGGAATCCCATCTGCGCCAGGATCAGGGCCGCGAACAGGCCGCATGGGCCGGCGCCGATCACCACCGGGCGCGCAGCGTCAGGGCAAGCGGTGGCGACCGGGTGGTAGCGTGTGTCCGGCGTCGGCTGAATGTCGCGATCCCGGCGGAAGCGCGTCAGCACCGCCGCCTCGTTCTTCAGGGTGACATCGACCGAATAGACCAGCGATATGGCGGCGCGGTCACGCGCGTCATGACCGCGCCGCACGACCGAGTAGCGGATCAGGTCGCGCGGGGTGATGCGCAGCCTTTTGTAGAGGGCTGTCGGGATCGCTTCGTCGGCATGGTGGAGCGGCAGTTTCAACTCGGATACGCGGATCATGGCCAGCGCCTTACATCGGGATCGCCGCGCTTGCTAACCTTTGCCGGGCCGGCCGCAGGTGGGACAAGGTCAGATCTGGCCCGAAAAGCTGTGCATCGGCAGCAAGGCCGCGCCGAGCGTGATGGGCGAGCCGGTCAGGCCCGACACCTCCACCGGCGGCCTGCGATCGCAGATGGTGGAAACAAGGTCGGCGCGCTTCAGGCGTTGTCCCAGCCCGTCCAGTATCTCGGCCGGAAGCGGGCCGGCCAGCACGATCGCGCCGGGATCGAACCAGGCGAAGGCGGTGTTGCAGACAAGCTCCAACTGGCCGGCGGCCCGGTCCATCCACCGCTCGATCGTGGCGCGCTGCGCCGGCGCCGCGGGGTCGATCTCCGCGACGGAAGAAATCGGGCAGCCTTCGTTGCGCAGGGTGGAGAGAAGGTCGAGCGGGCTGGGCCGTGGCTGGTCGATCGGGAACAGGCATCCGACCTCGCCCGCGACGCCATGCTGGCCACGGATCAAGCGCCCGTCGACGATGATCCCGGCACCGATCCCGTAGCCCAGCAGCAGCACGGCGATGGTCGAGAATTTGCCCATGAGACCGGCCAGGTAGAATTCGGCCAGGGCGGCGGCGTTGGCGTCATTCTCGATCCACAGCGGCCAGCCGAACGTGTCCGCCATGATCGCGCGCAACGGGGCGCCGCGCCACTCCGGCAATGCGTCCACCACGCTCCAGCGATCGCCCGCCGGGGATAGAGCCGGGCCGGGCACGGCGATGCCGATACCCAACATGCGCCGGCCGAGCAGGCGGTGCCGGTCCACCAGCATGTGGGTGAGGGTGCGGACGCGCTCCGCAAAGTCGCGCGGGTTGATCGGGGGAATATGCTCGCTGTGGGCCGCGATGGTGCCGCCGGCAAAGTCGATCAGCGCAACGTCGAGCACGCCTTGGTGCGCCGTCGCGCCGACCGCATAGCCGCCGGCAGGCGCGATCCGTAGCGGAACCGACGGCCGACCACGCCGGCTGGGCCCGCCGCCGTTCACTTCCTCCACCACCTCCAGCGTAAGCAACTCACGCGACAATTTGGTGAGCGCCGTGCCGCTCATCTCCAGCCGGGCGGCGAGCGCGGAGCGGGAGGACGGTCCACAGGCGCGAAGCTCCCGCAGCACGCGCCGGTGATCCTTGCCCAGAACAGGGATACGCACGCTCATCTCCCGGTAAGATCGGCCGCAGCCGCACCGCTGATCCGTCGCCTTATATTAATTGCTTTCCAGAAAATAAATAAAAGCGTCATGGAAGCCGACCAATGGCCCCTGCGACAGCCTCGATCGAGGCCAGCGACCATGCAGGGGATTTATGCTCAAGACGATTTTCGCAGGCACCGCGCTGGGCGCGATCTGCTTCAGTCTCGCCACGCCGGTTCAGGCACAGGCGGACACGCCGCCGCAGTCGCGGGCTGACGCAGCCACGCCGGCGGGCGGCGCGAGCGCGCAGGACGCGCCGGGCGACGCGCCTAGCGACATCATCGTCACCGGCTCCACCCGCGCCCAGCGCCGCTTCGACGTGTCCTATGCGATCAACACCATCTCGCAGCGCGACGTGGAGAAGATCGCGCCGGTCAACTTCGCCGACCTGATCGGGCAGCTGCCCGGATTCCAGACGGAAATCACCGGCGGCGAGGTGCAGAATATCTACCGTATTCGCGGCCTGCCGAACGATGGCGGCTTCGTCAGCTTCCAGCAGGACGGGCTGCCGCTGTTCCACGAAAATGACGGCGTGTTCTTCCGCGGCGACGCCATCCTGAAGCAGGACCTGATGACCGATCGCGTCGAAGTGGTGCGCGGCGGCCCGGCTCCTGTCTACGCCAGCTATTCGGGCGCGATCATCAACGCCATCACCGTCACCGGCAGCGACGTGGCGCGTGGCAAGGCGCAGGTCACGCTGGGCGACACCGGCCTCTACCGTCTGGACGCCTATCAGGCCGGGCCGGTCAGCGACAATACCTATTACGCCATCGGCGGCTTCATCCGCTATCATGACGGCTATCGTGACAACGGCTTCCCCAACGACAAGGGCGGCCAGATCCGCGCGAACCTGAAGCATGACTTCGACAATGGTTCGGTCAAGCTGAGCCTGAACTACGTCAACGATCACAACGTCTTCTATCTGCCGATCCCCACCAACGACCCCCGCAATCCCAGCGTGTCGCTGAATCGCTACATCGATTATTTCGACGGCACGATGAATTCGCCGGCACTGCGCAACGTCAACCTGCTGTACCGGGACGGCGTCGGCCAGATCCAGAGCCGCAACAGCGACCTGTCCGATGGCCGCCACATGCGGATGGTGAATTTCGGCGCGCAATATGACGGCGATTTCGACGGATGGCTGGTGCAGGCCAAGGCCGGCTACACGCAGGGCAAGCTCGACTTCACGGCCTTCTATTCCACCACCAACCCGGCTGATGGCAACGGCTTCGCCAACGGCTACCTGGCGCGTGCCCGGACCGCGTTCGGCAATGTCAGCTCGCTCGGCTATGTGCTGGCCGGAACCACTACGGCTTATGATCCCTATGCGGCGTCCGGCCTGGTCATGCAGGGCCAGTATCGCGACATCCATTCGGATTTCTATTCGGCGCAGGGCACCGTCTCCGTCGCCAAGAAGCTGGACACCGGCATCGGCAGCCATGACGTGAAGCTGGGCCTGTATGCCAGCGTCTATGGCGAAGACAGCAGGACGCTGTACCAGAATTACCTGATCGAGGTGGCGGGCAAGCCGCGCACGCTCGACCTGGTGGCCTATTCGGCGGGTGGCGCGGAACTCGGCCGGGTGACCGACAATGGCGTGCTGAACTACGCCGCCACGCTGAACCAGGGCGATTCCGACGCCAAGATGTTTGCCATCTTCGCCAACGACACCTGGGAAATCGCGCCGGGTCTGCACATCGATGGCGGCATCCGCCACGAACGCTACAGCTACAAGGGCTGGGCGGCGCTGACCGGGCAGGCCAATCTGGGCGATGCGACGACGCTGGCGGACGACACCACCCGCGCCTTCACCGGCGTGATCCTGAACCAGAAGGGGAAGCCGCACGCCACCAATTGGACGGTCGGCGCCAATTACGACTTCAACAACCATGTGGGCGTCTACGGTCGCGCCTCGCACCTCGAAACGCCGCCCAGCGTCCAGACGGTGATGAGCATCAATCCGACGATCCTGACCACCAAGGCGGATCAGTTCGAAGCGGGTCTGAAGCTCGCCGCCGGTCGCTCCTACCTGTACGTCACCGGCTTTTACACCAACTTCGATCCGCTCAACGCCTCGTTCCTCGCCTTCGACCCGACCACGGGTCGCAACGACGTGAACGTGCCGTTCATCGGCGAGGCGCAGGTCAAGGGCGTCGAATTCGATGGCGCCTGGTCGGTCACGCCATGGTTCACGCTGAACGGCGCGCTGACCGTCAGCGATCCCAAGTACAAGAATTTCCAAAGCGCGACCGGCGCCGATCCGGAACAGGCGGAAGGCAATCAGATCGTGCGCCAGCCCAAGATCTACGGCAACGTCCGGCCGAGCTTCGATTTCCAGACCGGCGGCACCGACGTGTCGATCTATGGCCGCTACACCTACATGGGCAAACGCTACGTCGATCTCTACAACAACACGGCGCTGCCGGCTTATGGCACGATCGGCGCGGGCGTGACGCTGCGGCGGGATCGCTGGCAGGTGCAGGTGGTGGGCGACAATCTGTTCAACGCGCATGGCCTGACCGAGGGCAATACCCGCACGGACTCGCTCAGCGGGCAGGGCAATGCCAAGGCCATCTATGGCCGGCCGATCTTTGGCCGCAATGTCCGGCTGGTCGTAGGCAAGTCGTGGTAACAGGGCGATCGTGGCCCAGGCTGGCCCTGGTGGCGGCCTGCGCCTGGTCGCCGCTCGCCGTCGCGCAGGCGGCGGATGGCGCGGCGGCGCAAGCCCCGGTGGCGCGGGATCGCGTCGCGGACGCCTTGTCGCGGCGGCTCTTTCCGCTCCTTGCCGGCGTCGCGGAAAGCCGGCGGCTGGACACGCGGCCGGGCCTCACGCGCCTGTTGGCTGCCCGGGCCGCGCGGCGCGACGCCTGCGGCACGGACACGCTGTGCGAGGCGCGGGCGCTGCTGTGGAGCGATGCCGAGGTCGAACCGCTGATCGCCGCGCTAGTGCCGCTCGCGCGCGCTTCCGCCGTCGTTCCTCCGGATGACGGGATCGAGGCGGGATTGCGGCGGGAGGTGCAGGGCGTGAATGCCGTGATCCAGGTCTATGCGCTAGGTGCCGCGCCCGCTTACCCCCTGATCGACGGGCCCGGCATTCCGGTCGACGGGGCGGAGGCGCAGACCCGGCGGCAAGCCGCCCTGGCACTGGCCCGCACCCCGCGCGCCGGATCGCTCCAGGCGCTGGATCCGGCGATGGAATTTGCCGTCTCCGTGCTCGACACCAACGACCGGACCGATGCGATCGCCTTCGATCCGTTGTCGGGCGGCGACAATGCGGCGGCGATGACGCGGGCGCGGTGGATCGACTGGAAACGGCTTCGCTACAGCGCGATGATCGTCACCGGGGTCGGTCCCGAGGTGACGGACATGCCGTTGAGCCCGCTCGGCAAGCTGCACCTGCGGCTGGCGGCGGATCGGTTCGCGCAAGGCGACGTGCCGTTCATCATCGTCAGTGGCGGACGTGCGCACCCGCGCGCGACCCGCTTCGTGGAGGCGGAGGAAATGCGCCACGCCCTGATCGATCGCTACGGTGTGCCCGCCGACGCAATCCTAGTCGAGCCTTATGCCCGCCACACCACCACCAACCTGCGCAACGCCACCCGCCTGCTGATGGCGATGGACGCTCCGCTGGACCGCGATACGCTGATCGTCTGCAACCCGATGCAGAGCGCCTATATCGAAAGCCCTCCGTTCGCGGCCCGCAACCTGAAGGAGCTGGGCTATGAACCCGGTGCGGTCGGCCGGCGTCTCTCCCCGACCACGCTGGAGTTCCGCCCGTCCGCCAAATCGGCGCGCGTCGATCCGCGCGACCCGCTCGATCCCTGATCCCTCCATGCGGAGATCCCCCATGCATCGTTTCACCAGATTTGCTTGCGCCGTCCTGCCGGCGCTCGCGCTCCATGCCACGGCGGCGCAGGCATGGAGCGACCGGGCCCATGCGGTGATCGACCGCGCCGCGATCGACGCCATTCCGGATGACGGCCCCGTCTTCCTCCGGCGACATGTCGACTATATCGCCGCGTCGTCCACGCTGCCGGACAGCTGGCGCGGCAATGCCGAGAATTTCTCCAAGATCGAGGAAGATCCGAACCATGGCTGGTTCAGGGAGCAGTTCGCCTTCCTGAAGCCGATCCCGCGATCGCGCTACGAATTCGTGATCGCGCTCTACAAGCAATATGAGCGCATCAAGGATACGGATCCGGAAACCGCCCGGCGCACCAACGTTCGCTGGACGGGCACACTGCCTTATGCGGCGATGGAGGCGTATCAGCGCCTGATCGTCTGCATGCGCGGCCTCCGCGCAGCCCAGGCGGCCGGCCAGGACACCCGCTTTGCCGAGCAGAATTGCGCGTTTCAGGTGATCCGGCTCGGCCATTATGTCGGTGACGGCGCGCAGCCGCTGCATGACTCCGTCAACAGCGACGGATGGCGTGGCGACAATCCCAAGGGCTATACGCGCGACCGTTCGATCCATGGGCGGTTCGAGGGGCAGTTCGTCGACGCGATCGGCCTGACCACCGGCGACATTGCCGGTCGGATCGGTGCGCCGGGCCATCGCGGCGGCGACATGTTCGACGCTCTCCTCGCCTTCCTGGACGATGCCGCCGGCAAGATGGAAACCGTCTACAGGCTGGAACAGCGCGACGGTTTCGCCAATCCGGCCGACAAGGACGTGCGCGAACTCGTCTATCGCCAGACGGCGGCGGGTGCGACAATGCTGCGCGACATGATCTGCCGTGCCTGGGCGGAGAGCGCGCGACCGCCCGAACGGGTCCAGCCGTCGCCGATCGATCCGGCCAATCCGCGCTACAATCCGGAAACCGGCTCCGCCCCCGGCTGATCAGGCGGGGCGGGGCCGACGGCGCTCCAGCGCACGGATCACGCCGGCATGGCGGGCATGGCCGATGTCGAACCGCGGCAGCAGCAGCACGGCGGCGAGACAGCCGGCGATCGGCACGCCCAGGCCAAGCGCCAGCATGCCGGCCCGTACCGCCGCGGACTGAACCTCTCCCGGCATGTAGCCCAGCCACCCCAGGCACCAGCCGATCAGCGCGGTTGAGCCTGCGCCGCTGGCCTTCACCACCACCAGATAGGCGGCGAACAAACCCGTCTCGAACCGCCGGCCATGGCGCCAGGCGACGAAGTCCACCACATCGGCCAGCAGGCCCCAGGGCAGCATGTAGATGCTGGCCAGGCCTACCCCGATCAGCATGCAGCATGACGCCAGCAACGGCGGGGAATGCGGGCAGGCCGCAAACAGGATCAGCCCGAACGCCGCCACGGCATGTCCGGCGGCCAGCAGCACGCTCTTGTCATAACGGCTGGTCAACGCTGTCCACAGCAGCACGCCCAGGAACTGCCCCGCCGTCACCGCCAGCAGCAGCGATCCGGCCAGGGTGGGCCGGCCAATCACGTAAGTGGTGAGGTGAAGCAGCATCCGCACGAATGCGGGCGCGGCAAAGCCGGTAATGATGGCGAGCAGCGCCATGGCCAGCACCAGCGGGTCGCGCACCGGTATGGCCAGGCCATCGGACACGGTCACGGCGCTGCCGGCGGGGTCGGTGGGAGACGCCAGCGCGGATGCGATCAGCGTCGCGGCGAACAGCGCGCCCGCAACCAGCCCGATCGCCGCCAATGTTCCGAAGGTCCGCTGATGCGCCGCCAGCTGCACCGCCGGCGTCAGCACGGAGGCCACTATCAGCGACGACACAGTGCTGAAAAACAGCCGATAGCCGGAAATGCGGCCGCGCGCGCGGCTGTCGCTGCTGATCTGCGACATCACCGCATTGTGCGGTACGTCGATCACGGCATAGGCACCGCGGAAGGCGAGCAACGTGCCAGCCAATATCCCGGTTTGCTGCACACCCAGAGCCGGGATGGCGTAGAGCAAGGCGAATGCCGCACCGCCCGGAACGGCGCCGGCCCCGATCAGCCAGCAATATCCCCGGCCCGACCGCCGCAAGCGGATGACCAGGGCGGCGGCGAGCAGGTCAAAGATCAGGTCGCCGGCCAGCGCGATCAGCATCAGGCTGCCTGCGACCGATCCCGGCAGACCGAACAGGTCGGTCAGCAGGAACAGGATCGTCGCATCCGCTCCGGCAAAGACGAGATTCTTGCCGAAATTTCCCGCCGAGTAAGCGACCAGTCGCGCTTCCCGCCAGCGTGCCGGACCGGTTGCGCCGACGGCGACGGCTGTGCCCGTACGGGACAGGGACGATGGAGAAAGCGGGCTGCGCATGGGTGACCAGAAGCGTCGGGATGTCAGCAAAGTCCGGGCGTTATGGGCGGATCATGTCAGTTGTGCGACAGCCTCCCGCCCGTCGCGCCCATGTTGCCAGATCGCTTCGCCATGCTGTACCCGCAGCCGTCCGGCATCGTCGATCGTGCGAGCGTCAGCTTCCGTACGGGCACGCGTGGGTCAAGGTCCGGGAGAGAGGGACAATGGGCGGAAATCCTGACGGTGTGGCGGCGCATCGATGACCATCGGACGCAGGGAATTTCTGGCGGGCAGCGCCGCTTTGCTCGGCACCCGGGCGGCAATCGCCAACAGTCCGATGGGAACAGCGCGCGGCCCGGTGCAGGCGAGTTGGGCCTCGTTGGCGGAGCATTATCGCTACCCGGACTGGTTCCGCGACGCGAAGCTCGGCCTGTGGTCGCATTGGGGGCCGCAGGCAGTGCCGGCGCAGGGCGATTGGTATGGCCGTTTCATGTACATGCAGGGCCATCCCATGTACGAGCATCATGTCCGTACCTACGGCCATCCGTCCGTGTTCGGGATGAAGGACGTCCAGCATCTGTGGCGTGCCGAGCGGTGGCAACCGGAGGCGCTGGTCGAACGCTACAAGCGGGTTGGCGCGAAATATTTCATGGCGCTGGCGTGCCATCACGACAATCTCGACTGCTATGACAGCCGGTACCATGCGTGGAATTCGCTCCGGGTCGGGCCGAAGCGCGACATTGTCGGCGTGTGGGAACGGGCCGCGCGAAAGGCGGGGCTGAAGTTCGGCGTGTCCAACCATGCCGCGCATAGCTGGCACTGGTATCAGCCGGCCTATGGCTACGATCCGGTCGGGCCCATGAAAGGCGAGCGCTACGATGCCTTTCACCTGACCAATGCTGCCGGTCGCGGCCGATGGTGGCAGGGGCTGGACCCGCAGCGCCTGTATACCGGCCGGCATCAGGTGGTGCCGGACGGCATCGACACGATCGAGGCGATGAATGCGTGGCACGAGGCCCATGACGGTCAGTGGATCGAGAGCGGCCCTCCGAACGATCCCGCTTACGTTGCCAACTGGCTGCTCCGCCAGACCAACCTGATCGCGAAGTACAAGCCCGACCTCTGCTATATGGACGATACTGCCCTGCCGTTCGGGTCGGTTGGGCTGGAAGCGGCAGCGGACTATTACAACCGCTCGATCCAGTGGCATGGCGAGATCGACGTGGTGCTGACCGGCAAGAAGCTGGAGCCGCACCAGATCGGCGGCATCGTTGAAGATGTGGAGCGCGGCTTCAGCGATCGCCTGCGCGCCGAGCCGTGGCAGACCGACACCTGCATCGGCGACTGGTTCTACAACGTCGCGCGGTTGAACGATCGCAGCTACAAGACGGCCGAGGACGTGATCCAGCGCCTGGCCGACGTCGTGTCCAAGAATGGCAATCTGCTCCTGTCCATCCCGCAGCCGGGCGACGGCTCGATCGATGCGGAGGAGGACAAGATCCTGGACGGCATGGAAGCATGGATCAGGACCAATGGCGAGGCGATCTTCGGGTCGCGGCCGTGGCGGCGTTACGGCGAGGGGCCGACCAGGCTGGTCGCGGGCATGCAGAACGAGGGCAGCGCCAGCCCGTTCACCGCGCAGGACATACGCTTCACGACCAACAAGGGGGCGCTCTACGCCCTGCTCATGAAAATGCCCGCCGGTGAGGCGCGCATCGCCTCCCTCCCGCGCGGCTCGGCCGGTGTCGTGGAGCGCGTAACCCTGCTCGGGCGCGGCCCCATCGCGCATCGTCAGGACGAAGGTGGGCTGCACCTCACACTGGAAGCGGCGGCACCGGCCGGCTTCGTGCCGGCGTTGCGGATCGAGGGGCGCGGGTTGGCCTGATCCGCCGCGCAAGGCATGGCTATCGCCTGGCCAATGCCTTCACGATTGCAGCCTGCGCAATCGGTGCCATGCGGTCGTAGCCGGCAGTGAGGGGGTGGATGCCGTCCGTTGTCAGATTGCGCGAAAGCAGGCCGCGATCGTCCACCATCGCCGCGTAATAATCGGCATAGATATAGCCGCGCGCCTTGCAGAGACCCTTTAACCACGCATTCAATTGACGCAACGTCGCGGGATCGCGCTCCTTCACCACGTCGCGTGCCGGTTCGGTGTAATTGTTGATCGGCAGCAGCGATCCGAAGATGACGCGAATGCCGTGGCGATCCGCCAGGTCGGCCATGCTCTCCCAATTCGCCTCGATCTGCTCGGGCGTTTCCTGTTGCAGGAATCCCTGCACGTCATTGACACCCGCCAGGATCACCACCGCCGCCGGCTTCAGCGCCACCACATCCTGGTGGAAGCGCAGGATCATCTGGGCGGTGACCTGGCTGCCGATGCCGCGGTTCACATAAGGCTTGCCGGGGAAGGAGCGCGCCAGGTTCCAGCGATCGGTGATGGAATCGCCCAGAAACACCACTCGCTGCTCACCGGGGCGCGGATCGGCCAGCGCGGCATTGGCGGCGGCGTAGAGGTAGCGTTCGCCGAAATCCTGCATCAGGCTCGGCACCAGCTTTGCACGGAACGGGCCGAGCCATGGCCCCCATTGCCGATCCTGCACCACCCGACGCTCGGAGGAGCTTTGGTAGACGGGCTCAGCCTGCTGGGCTGCGGGCACATCCTGCGGTGGAGCGGCGGACAGCGACGCTGCGAGCGAGAGGGCAAGGGCGGTGACTAGCCATGGCGGTGCAACATTGGTCTTCAAACCCGATTCCCCGCGCAGACGGTCATGGTCGCCGCAGACTTATCCCAGATCCCGATCATAAGCCCGCTCCGCCTCATCGAGCACGTCATAGGCATCGCCGTCCGCCCCGACATTGCCGAAATGCGCCCGCACGTCGTCGGCGCTGCCGGCGCGCGGGAAGTGGCGGTCCAGCTTCACCGCCTTGGCCAGTTCGCCGATCGCGCCCTTGCGGCTGACCTGTGCCAGCAGCCATGCGGCGAACGGTGGAGCCGTCCCCGCCGCCGGCGGCGGCGGCAGGGTCGCGGCCCGAAAGAAAGTCCGCACCTCCGGGGCAGGCGGGGAGGGCGCGACCATCCGCAACTCCATCTGGGCGCACGGCAGGGGGGCGGGCGGATCGTCCGTGTGATCGCGCGGGGTGGCGCGGCTTCGGCGCGGCCTCGGCTGAAGCGGGCGTGCGACGTCGAGCCAGAGCTGTTCGGGCCGGTCAGGACGCTCCAGCGCGGCCATCATGCCGACCCGCCTGCACGGCGGGGATCGACGATCGCCCGTGTCCCGGCACGACGCCGCGCAGGTGCTTGCATGGTTACGCTCCATCACAGTCGAGTCGGCCGCCAGCCGATCAGGCGTCTTAGAACATTAGTGGAACGCTTTCGGCAAGCCCGTTCCAAGCTGCTGAAGGAACGAAGAAAAGCCCGACCATATGCGTCCTTTCACATTGCAGTTAGATAGGTACCTAACTATATAAAGATCGTGACGAAGGTCGATCCCGATCTCCAGCGCCGTCTCGGCGCCCGGCTGGTGCCGCTCGCGCGGTCCTACCGCCGCGCCCTCGATCGTGGGATGGCGGACCTGTCGCTGTCCCACTCCATGGCGCTCGCGGTGATGTTGCTGGGGCGGCTGGGCGACGGCGTGCGGCAGGGTGCGCTAGCGGAGCAGATGGGGATGGAGGCGGCGTCGGTGGTGCCGCTGGTCGATCAGATGGAGCGCGCCGGCTTGGTCGCACGCCAGGTCGATGCCAGCGACAAGCGCGCCCGCACACTGCACTTGACGGAGGCGGGCAGCGATCTGGCCGCGCGGGCCGAGACGCGATCGGCCCGGATCCGCGCGGCGTTGCTGGACGGGATATCGGAAGCGGATCTGCGCACCGCCCTGTCCGTTCTCGATCGGCTGAACGACGCGATCGGCGCAGGCGGGCAGGATTGAGATGGCGCGAATAGGGCTTCGCGAAGTCGTATTTTCGGCCAACACCTTCGCGGCCGCGATGCTGGGCCTGCTCGTCTCCTTCTGGGCCGGGCTTGACCGGCCGTTCTGGGCGATGGCGACCGCCTATATCACCAGCCAGCCGTTGAGCGGCGCGGTGCGATCCAAGGCGGTGTTCCGGTTGGGCGGGACCATCGTGGGCGCATGCGTCACGGTGGTGCTGGTCCCCAATCTGGTCAATGCGCCAATCCTGCTGTCGCTCGCTTTGTCGCTGTGGGTTGCCGTGTGCCAGTTCGTGTCGCTGCTCGACCGGACGCCGCGATCCTATATGTTCATGCTCAGCGGCTACACCGCCGCCCTGATTGGCTTTCCCAGCGTGTCGCACCCCGAGGCCATCTTTGAGACGGCGGTGCTGCGCGCGGAGGAGATCGGGATCGGCGTGATCTGCGCCGCTTTGGTCCACTCCATCGTGTTTCCGCGCAGCGTCTCCGCACTGCTGGGCAAGCGGGTCGCCACCATCATGGACGAGGCACGGGCGTGGACGGTGGACGCTTTGTCCTCCGTACCGCCCACGCGCACCGCCAGCGAGCGGGCGCGGCTGGCGGCCGATGTCAGTGAACTGAACGCCACCGCCATTCACCTGCCGTTCGATACGGCGCGGATCCAGCCGCGCCGCGCGGTGCTGAGTGCGCTGCAGGACAGGCTGGTGATGTTGCTGCCGCTGGTCTCGGCGGTGGAGGACCGATTGCGCAGCCTGGCGGCGCTGGGACCGATCGAGCCGTGGCTGGCGGCGCTGACGGAGGAGGTGCGGGACTGGGTGAGCGCGCCCGGGGAGGTTGACGGCGGAACGCTGATCGATCGCGCGCACGCCATCACTTCCGCCGGTGACCGCAGCTGGCGCGCCCTGCTGACGCTCAACCTGGCGGAGCGCCTGGCCGAGCTGATGGAGCTTTGGCAGGCCACCCGCCTGCTCGCGGCGCAGGTGGTGGAGCCGGAGCGGGTGCTGCCGCCCGCCTTGGACAGGCTGGTCCGCGAACGGTCGGAACGGCCGCTGCACAGGGATTATGGCATGGCGCTGCTGTCGGCGGCGGCCACCTTCATGGCGGTGATGGGCTGTTGCATCTTCTGGATCACGACCGGCTGGCCGGAGGGGGCGGTGGCGGCGATGATCGCGGCGGTGATCTGCTGCTTCTTCGCCACCATGGACGATCCGGTGCCGGCGCAGCAGAACTACCTGATCTGGACCGTCTATTCGGTGGTGCTGGCGGCGCTCTATCTGTTCGTGATCCTGCCGCGGCTGGACGGATTCGTGATGCTGACGGTTGCGCTGGCGCCGGCGCTGCTGCTCGTCGGCATGTTGATGGCGCTGCCGCATTGGTATGGGCGGATGATGCCGCTGATCATCGGCTTCGCCGGGGGGCTGGCGCTGACCAACCAGTTCACGGTGGATGCCGCAGCCTTCTTCAACAGCAACGTCGCGCAGCTGGTGGGCGTGGCGGCGGCGATCATCACCACGCAATTGTTCCGCAGCATCGGCGCGGCGCGGGCGGTGCAGCGGCTGCGTCGGGCAGGGTGGCGCGACCTGGCCGCACTGGCGACGGCCGCGCAACGCGGACGGGCCGACTGGACCAGTCGGATGCTGGACCGCGTCGGCCTGCTCGCCGCACGGATCGGGCAGGTTCAAGGGCAGGATCGCGACGCGGCCACGGCCAGCCTGCGCGAGTTGCGGATCGGGATCAACCTGACCCAGCTGGACGGCGGGGAGCAGCCGTTGCGCGTCGCGATCGCGGACCATTTCGCGGCCCGTGCCGAGGGCAGGGAGGAGGCGCCGCCGCCCGCTTTGCTGGCGCGCATCGACGATGCGATCGCCGGCGGGTGGCACCGTGCCGACCCGGCCGAGCGGCGCCGCATCCTGATCGCGCTGGCGGGCCTGCGCCGCAACTTCTTCCCCGACGCGCCCGCGTGGCAGCCGGACAGGCTGGCGGCATGACCGGGGAGATCAACATTGCCGGCGTGTTCGTCCACCCGCTGCTGCTGGCCGCCTGTCTGGCGTTGCCGCTGGCGCAAGCGGTCGGCTGGGCATTATCCCGCACGGGCTTTTACCGCCTCGTATGGCATCGCGGCCTGTTCGACGTGGCGCTAACCATCGTGCTGTGGGCGGGCATCGGCACCCTTATCACAGGCGGACCGCTCAGCGCCGCCTTTGTTGGCTAGAGATCATGAAACCCTTTGCTTTCGTTCGTCCCGCCGTGGTGTTGCGGATCGTGATCACGCTGGCCGTGGTCGCCGTGGCCGTGATCGCCGCCCGGCGTTTGTGGACCCATTATGAGGTCGACCCCTGGACCCGCGACGGCCGCATCCGCGCCGACGTGGTGCAGGTTGCGCCTGACGTGTCCGGCCTGGTCACCCGCGTGCTGGTGCGCGACAACCAGGCGGTGACGGCGGGCACGCCGTTGTTCGAGATGGATCGCCCGCGCTACCAGCTTGCCGTATCGCAGGCGGAGGCGGCGGTGGCGGCGCAACTGGTGCAGCTTGCCCAAGCCCGACGCGAAGCGCGGCGCAACGTCGAGCTGGCTGACCTGGTAGCGGGCGAGGTGCGCGAGCAGGGCGTCGCCCGGGTCCAGCAACTGACCGCCGCGCTGGAACAGGCCCGCGTCTCGCTCGCCACCGCCCGGCTCAACCTGGCCCGGACGGAGGTGAAGGCCAGTGTCGCCGGCACCGTGACCAACCTGGACCTGCGGCCCGGCGACTATGCCACCGCCGGTCGCCCGGAATTCGCCATCATCGACCGCAGCTCGCTGCACGTCATCGGCTATTTCGAGGAAACCAAGCTGCCGCGCATCCATGTGGGCGATCCGGTCGAGGTCCGCCTGATGGGCGAGGCACGCTCCATCCACGGTCATGTGCAGAGCATCGCCGGCGGCATCGAGGAACGCGACCGGTCGCAAGGCTCCAATCTGCTGGCCAACGTCAACCCCACCTTCAGCTGGGTGCGATTGGCGCAACGTATTCCGGTGCGGATCGCGATCGACCGCCTGCCGCGCGGGCTCGAGCTGGTGGTGGGCCGCACCGCGACCGTGATCGTGCAGCCGCGCGCGCCCGCGCCGCATCCGCAGGGAGCGCAGGCATGATCCGCCGCATCGTCGCCGTCGGCATGGCGGCACTGCTTGCCGGCTGCGCGGCGGTCGGCCCGGATTACCAGCGGCCGGCCGCTGCGATTGCCGAACAGCCGAGCGCGACCGGAGCCTTCGTGTCGGGTGACAGCAAGCTGTTCACGCCGGAACCGGTGCCGGCCGACTGGTGGCGGCTCTACAACGATCCGCTGCTCGACCGCCTGGTTGCCGATGCGTTGAGGGCGAATACCGACCTGCGCATCGCCAGCGCCAATATCGCCAATGCGCGGGCCGGTGCGGCGCTTGCCCGCCAGGCGCGCGAGCCGCAATTCGGGCTGCAGGCCGGGCCGGGCTATGGCCGGCGCTCGGCGGAGGAGGAGCTGCTGCCCGGCGCGGCCCTGCCCAACGCCTTCGTCTATTCGGCGGGCGCGTCCGTATCCTATCAGGTCGATCTGGTGGGGCAGGTCCGTCGCGCGATCGAGGCGGCGAATGCCGACGTCTCGGCAACGCAGGCGGCCTATGACAGCGTGCGCGTCACGGTAGTCGCGGGAACGGTGGGCGCGTATGTGGATGCCTGCGCGGCCGGGCGTGAGGTCCGCATCGCGCAGCAGGCGCTGGCGCTGCAGGCGCGCAGCACCGCGCTGACCCGGCGGTTGAACCAGGCGGGGCGCGGCATCTCGCTCGACGTTACCCGCTCGCTCGCGCAGGAGGCGCAGGTGCAGGCCAGCCTGCCGGCGCTGCTCGCCGCGCGGCAGGTCGCCTTGTTCCGGCTGGCGACGCTGACCGGCCGTCCGCCGGCCGAGTTCGACCGCACGGTGGCGCAATGCTCGGAGGAGCCGCGGCTGACGCGCACCATCCCGATCGGCGATGGCGCAGCTCTGATCCGCCGCCGGCCCGACATTCGCCGGGCGGAGCAGGAGCTGCACGCCGCAACCGCCCGGATCGGAGTGGCTGAGGCGGAACTCTATCCGCAGGTCACGTTGGGCGCGTCGGTCGGTTCGGTCGGCCTCGCGGGAAGCGCGCTTTCCGGCGACACGTTCAAGTTTTCGCTGGGGCCGCTGATCAGCTGGCAATTCCCAAATCGCGGCCGGGTCCGCGCGCGGATCGCGAGTGCGCAGACGCAGGCGGATGCGTCCTTCGCCCGCTTCGACGGCATCGTGCTCGTGGCGTTGCGAGAGACGGAAAGCGCTCTGACCGTCTATGCCCGCGATCTGGACCGCGCCATTGCCTTGCGTCAGGCACGCGCTCAGGCGGCGCGGGCGGCGCGCGATGCGGAGACGCTGTTTCGCGCCGGACGCACCGGCTTCCTGCCGGTGCTGGACGCGCAGCGGACACTGATCAGCAGCGAACAGTTGCTGGCATCGACCGAGAGCAGGATCTCCGCCGATCAGGTGCAACTGTTCTTGGCGCTGGGTGGCGGGTGGCAGCAGCCTGCGGTGGCCGTCAGCCCTCGCTGACGGCGGCCGGGCTCAAGGGTGCAGACGTGGCATCAGCGGGACGCGCCGGGGGCAGGGGCGGGCGTCTGCTGTCCGGGTTGGGGATCTTCCTTGATGCTCTTGTAGCTGCTCAGGTTCATGCCGAGGAAGGTCACAACCCACAGCACCGCCCCGATCACGGCAATGACGATCGCGATGCGCACGGCGCGGCGGTTGCTGCCTGGCGGCGGTTGTGTGTTGCTCATGATCCCGAAACGCGGCGACGGGAGGTTGGATGCGTCGCTGCGCAGCCGAAAGGTGAAGCGGGGGCACTATCCCGTGATAAGGCGACAAACCCGCGCACGGGCGATGCGTTGATCTCCCACCGCAGGAGAGAGAAGCGTGAACGAACCCAACCCACCCATGCCTGAACAGCAGCAGGACGTGCCCGGCACCACGGATGCCATGACCCCGCGCCCGGACCATGGCGAAGACAGCTATCGCGGTTCCGGCAAGCTGGTGGGCAAGCGCGCCATCATCACCGGCGGCGACAGCGGCATCGGCCGAGCGGTCGCGATCGCCTATGCGCGCGAGGGCGCGGACATCCTGATCGCCTATCTGAACGAGGATGAGGACGCGCAGGAAACCGGGCGGCTGATCGAGCAGGCCGGGCGTCGCGCGATACTGGTGCCCGGCGACATCAGCCGGGCCGACCATTGCCGCGCGATCGTGGAGCGCGCCGTGGCGGAGCTTGGCGGGATCGACATCCTCGTCAACAACGCCGCGCACCAGAAGACGTTCGAGGCGCTGACCGACATTCCCGACGAAGAGTGGGAGTATACGTTCGCGACCAATATCCACGCCATGTTCTATCTCGCCAAGGCCGCGGTACCGCACATGGGGGAGGGTGCGGTCATCATCAACACGACCTCCGTCAATGCCGACATGCCGAAGCCGACCCTGCTCGCTTATGCGACCACAAAAGGCGCGATCCAGAACTTCACCGGCGGCCTGGCGCAATTGCTGGGAGAGAAGGGGATCCGCGTCAATTGCGTGGCGCCGGGTCCGATCTGGACGCCGCTTATTCCCTCGACCATGCCGCCGGAACAGGTCAAGGAATTCGGCGCATCCACACCGCTCGGGCGACCGGGCCAGCCGAAGGAGCTTGCGCCTGTCTATGTCCTGCTCGCCGATCCGCAGGCAAGCTATGTGTCGGGGGCGACGGTGGCGGTTACGGGCGGAACGCCGGTCATCTGACCGGGTGGCCTGATGGCGCTGCCCGACATCGCGACGCGGGTCTACGATCATAGCTGGCGGCTCGATCCGATCGTGCGCAGCCTGCTGGATACCGACTTCTACAAGCTGCTGATGCTGCAGATGATCTGGCGCCTGCATCCGCGGGTGCGGACCGAGTTCACGCTGCTCAACCGCAGCCGCCACGTCCGCCTGGCCGAAGAGGTCGACGTGGCGGAATTGCGGGAGCAGCTGGACCACGCCCGCACGATCCGCTTCGCCAAGAAGGAGCTGATCTGGCTGGCGGGCAACAGCTTCTACGGGCGCGAGCGGATGTTCGCGCCCGATTTCCTGGCATGGCTAAGCGAGTTCCAGCTGCCGGACTATGATCTGTCGATTGAGGACGGCCAGTTCCGGCTGCGTTTCGACGCGCCGTGGACCGATGCGTCGATGTGGGAAATACCCGCGCTCACCATCATCAACGAACTGCGCTCGCGCTCCGCCCTCCGGATGCGCGGCCGCTTCGCGCTGGACGTGCTGTATGCGCGCGCCAAGGCTAGGTTGTGGGCCAAGGTGGAGCGATTGCGCGCCTTGCCCGATCTGGCCCTGTCCGACTTCGGCACGCGGCGGCGGCACAGTTTCCTGTGGCAGAGATGGTGCGTGGAGGCGTTGAAGGAAGGCTTGGGATCACGCCTGATCGGGACGTCCAACGTGCTGATGGCTATGGACCACGATCTGGAGGCGATCGGCACCAACGCCCACGAACTGCCGATGGTCTATGCCGCGCTGGCGCGGGATGATGCCGAACTGGCCACGGCGCCCTATCGCGTACTGCGGGACTGGCAGGATCATTATGGCGGCAATTTGCTGGTCGCGCTGCCCGATGCGTTCGGCACGGAGGCGTTCCTGCGCGACGCGCCCGACTGGGTCGCGGACTGGACCGGATTTCGCCCGGACAGTGCGCCGCCGATCGAGGCGGGCGAGCGGATCATGACGTGGTGGCGCGACCATGGACGCGACCCCCGGACCAAGCTGCTGATCTTTTCCGACGCGATGGACGTTGACGGGATCGAGCGGGTACATCGCCATTTTGCCGGTCGCGTCCGCACCAGCTTCGGCTGGGGGACGAACCTGACCAACGACTTTCGCGGCTGCGATCTGGCCGGTTCGGCGCAGCTGGAGCCGCTGTCGCTGGTGGTCAAGGTAGCGTCGGCGGAGGGGCGACCCGCCGTCAAGCTGTCCGACAATCCCGACAAGGCGACCGGCGATCCGCGCGAGATTGCCCGCTATGTGCGCGTTTTCGGTGAAGCGGGTCGGGAACGCCAGGCCGTGCGTGTCTGATCGGCGGATCAGAGCAGCCGGCCGGCCGCCGCTTGCTCGAACTCCACGGCGTCGTGGGCGCAGACGATCTTGATCTCGTGGCGCTGCTCGATCGACAATCGCCGCAGCCGCTCCTGATTGTCCATCCGCAGGCCGCGATCGACCTCCATCATCGTCTGGTAGCCGCGCAGGCCCGGCGTGCAGCGCCGGCGCGCCTCCCGCATCTCGCCGCGATAGAAATATGCATCGCCGGCATGGAGCAGCCAGCCGCCGGGCTTGCCGATCGCGACCCCGGCATGGCCCCATGTATGGCCGGGCAGGGGCACCAGCAGGATTTCCGGTGGCAACCCTTCAAGACCCCGAACCGCATCAAAGCCGAACCAGCTTTCTCCTGACGCCCCATAACGCCGCCACTCGCCAACTTCGTTGAACTGCGCGGGACGGTAGCGATTGCGCGGCACGAAGCCGGTACGCGGACCGGTCGCCGCCGTCCATTCCGCATCCATCAGGTGAATGGTCGCCTCAGGAAAATCCTCAAGCCCACCGGCATGGTCGAAATCCAGGTGGGTCAGCACGATGTGGCGCACATCCCGCGCCGTATGGCCCAGCGCCTCGATCTGGCGGATCGCCGTATCCCGTTCGCGCAGGTGGATATTGAGCAGCGTCCGCATGGTGCGCGTGATGCGGGGGTGCGGACGGCGATGGGGATGATCGACGTCCTTCAATCCATAGCCCGTATCCACCAGCACCAGCCCATGCGCGTCGGTTTCGATCAGCAGGCAGTGGCAGACCAGGCGGCCGGTCAGCCCGACACTGCGCCCGTCGAACAAGGCGCCGCCCAACGGGCAATCCGTGCCGCAATTCAGATGGTGGACGCGCATCATTCCTCCTGGACCCGGACAGCTCAATCCTGAAGGGCAATCCGTGTTCCTGCGAACAAGGCCGATCGACAAAACAATGCTGCAAAATAACATGGATTAACAGGTCAGGTTGTCTGGATGGCGTTATCGTAATCTCAACGGAATTTCTAGGTTTGGGAAAGTTGAAGTGGTCTGCGCTACGGCAGGGCCAAGCGGAATACCTCCAAATGTCAGACGGATACTTGGTGGCGCAGTCAGAAATCCCGGCGGCGGCGCACGTTGCGGAAGGCATCGGTGATGGTGGCTTTCCCGGACACAATCCTGGCAGCTGTCGTTTGAACCGCGGTCAGTGGAGCGGTGATCCCGTTGCCGCCTCCATATGCTCCGCCCCGATCACGGCATCGATCGAGAAGACCAGCCCGGCGGGATCATAGGCGATCGCCTTCCTGCTGCCGAAATAGGAGCTTAGCGAGCGTTCGATCATGAACGATCCGAAGCCCTGCCGTGTGGGCGGACTGACCGGCGGGCCGCCGATCTCGCGCCATATCAGGTTGAAGCGCGACCGGTCGCCATCGCCATCCGCCGCCAGCGTCCAGTGAAGCTCCACATGCCCGCGGTCCACCGACAGCGCGCCATATTTGGTGGCATTGGTCATCAACTCGTGCAGCGCCAGCGCCACTGCGAGCGAGATTTGCGGGTTGAAGGATACGGGCGGTCCGCTGATGTGGATGCGCCCGGCCAGTTCCGGCTCGCTGCCCAGGGCTGCCTCGGCAAGCTTGTGCAGGTCGGCCGAGCGCCAGTCGGCGGCGGTCAGCATGTCGGTCGCCCGGCCGAATGCGGCCAGCCGCGTGTTCAGGGCCTCGTTCGCCGCCTTGACGTCGAGCGAGCGGCGCAGGGTCTGGCCCGCAATCGCCTGCACGATGGTCAGCTGGTTCTTCAGCCGGTGCCCCAGCTCGCGGTTCACCAGCCGCAATTGTTCCTGATGGTCGAGCAGGCGGCCGTTGGCGGTTGCAAGCTCCATCCTCAGCCGCTGCGACCGGCGAAAGGCCCCGCGCAACTCCGCAGCGGTCAGGGCGACGCCGGTCATCACGCCGGTGTAGAGCAGGGTAGCGATCCACTGCATGCCGGTCAGCCACCAGGCGTTGTCGGCGCTCGCCAGCGTCGCGCCCGCCATGATCCCGGACAGCCACGTGGCGTAGAGGCCGGTCTTCCTGCCCATGGTGAGCGCGATCAGCAGCACCACCGGAATGAACAGCAGATAGGGCAGCAGGTTGGTGATCAGCAGCATGCGCAACAATGCCGTGGTCACCACCAGCATCGTCGCCAGCGCATAGCGGCTGGGTGCAGGCAGCGGGTGGTCGAGCGACCAGGCGAGAAGCCGGTCCAGCGTGGGAGAAGCCTGACTGTCCATCACTCTCCCGAGACCAACGCCGCCCCTCCATGGTCCGTGTCGCCACGCCTAAACGATCGATATGGAGAAAGCTATAATGTTCTGGCTGTGTTCGCCATTCCTTGTGGATGCTTCGCGGGACTGTCCCGGCGCGTACCTGCCTATGATAGCGGCTGGAGCAGGATGGTGCGGGGAGTGCGGGGCAAGAGCAGTGTGTAGCCGCCGCGCTCCTGCCGCGCGCCTGCGATTGCCAGCGGGCGCGCGTCGGGCGTGGTTGCTTCCACGAAGAGTCGCGCGGCGGGGGTATGCGCGTCGGCCGGGTCAAAGGTGAGCGCGATGCGGCCGGTCGCGGGGGTGTAGCTGGCGCGTGCGATCTTGCCCGCCTCCAGCGTGATCCACTGTCCGGCAGGGGCGACGAACAGGCGCGACCGTGCGCCGTCCCTGGGTATGAGGATGACGGTGCCGCCGGCAAGCGATATGTCCGCGCCGAAGCCCAGCCAGCCAAACGTCGGATCCTTCACCAGATAGGATCCGGCGGTCAGGGCATGGCCGTAGAAGCCCATGCCATAGTCGCCGCTATACGGGTCCCACCGCATCATGTCGGGCCAGGCATGGAAGGCGGCGGACGAAAAGCCCTGCTGATCGATGTTGGTGATCCCGCCCATCATCCCGCCGTAGGCGACACGCAACAGGTGCAGGTCCGCCGGATTGCGGCGATAGGCGTCGAACAACGGAACGGCGTTCAGGGTGGAGCCGTAATGGTGGATCTGCCGCTCCACCCGCGCATATTTGCCGCCATACAGGAAATCCCAATAGCGGCGGGCATTGCCGTTATAACCCCAACTCGGAATGGCGGGATCATAGCCCAGGATCACCTCCCGCGTGAGGTCCGCCTGCAGTCCGAAGCCGAAATGGCGCATCCACGCATAGACTTCGGGCTGGCCGGTCGAATCCCACGGCATTTCCGACCCGAACGGAAACTGGAGCGTCCGCCAATGGTCGGCGCGCTTGCGCATCAGCCGTTCCATCTCGGTCGCTTCGGCGGTCAGACCCTCGCGCTGCAGGTCCTTCAGGATGTCGACGAACACGTCGCCCTCCATCAGACCGAAGTCGGCATAATAAGGCGCGTCGCGCATCATCGCCGTGACGGTCATAAAGGCACGGTCGAGATACCAGCGCCAGTCGTGGCGCGTGACCAGCCCCGGATGGTTGCGCGCCGTGCGATACAGCACCCAATGCCCGATCGCGACATGGGGATAGTTGTAGGCGCGTCCGGGATCGCCCGCCGCCTTCGCGCTCCAGGCGGTCCACGATGCCCATCTGTCAGCCGGAAAGGCGGCATAGGCGTTCGGAAACC
The DNA here is from genome assembly GCF_934560975.1 of uncultured Sphingomonas sp. GTDB lineage: Bacteria > Pseudomonadota > Alphaproteobacteria > Sphingomonadales > Sphingomonadaceae > Sphingomonas_I. The sequence continues at coordinate 177,391 of NZ_CAKTFO010000003.1, forward strand.
TGGCCGGATCATAGTAGAACAGGCTCTTGCGGACCGCGCCGGCCTGCGGGCCGTCCGGCACCTGCAGCCGGCGGACGACGGTTTCGGTCACCAGCCGTTCGATCCGCGCGACCTCGGCCGGAGCGGGATTGTCGAGCTGCTTCATGGTAGCGGCGACCCAGCTGCCGCCGCCGCCCTCGTCGCTCATGCCCGCGATCCAGACGCGCGGCTCCACATCGACGATGCGGTCGGCTTGCCTGTCAAAGGTGAGAATGGCGGGGGATCGGCCGAAGGGATCGCCCTTGCCCTCATACCATTGGCGGGTGGTGGCGAAATGGCCGAGATCGGCCATGGTTCGGTCCAACGGCTTCGTCATGTAGTAGCTGACCGTCTGCCGCGCGCCATCGGCATAGCCCAAGGTCAGGCGCGCGGGCCCGAAGCCATGGCTGCGCACCGTCAGCCGCGTCCAGCCGTTCACCGTCCCGGCCCGCGCCACGGTGAGCGCGCCCGCCGGATGGCTCTCGATCGAACGAAGCCCGCTCGGCGCGTGCACGAACAGGGTGGCCTGCTGGTCGGTCGGTACGACATAGCCGGGTATGCCGACCGCGACCGGCCGCCGGTTGGCGACCAGAGTCGTCTCGATCGCGCGGATCGAGGGGGCCAGGGTCAGCCGCACGCCGATCTCCATCGTCTTGCCGGGGGCGATGGTGACGGACGTGGGCGCATTCCACTGCTCGCCCACATCCTTCCACTCGCGCGCGGCATAAGCGGCGGAACGTACCGTCCACTCGTAAAACCCTTCGGACGTCTGGCCGCGCGGGCTGCGGTCGGTGAAGATGCCCCGATCCTTGTCCTGCTCCGGGTTCTTGAGCGGCTTGTACGCCTCCAGCGGCGTGCCCTTCCGCGGCAGGACGAGCAAGACTGGGCCCCCGCCGTTCAGGCGGGTGACCTGAAGGTAGCCGGCATCGCGGCCGATATAGGGGTCGGTGAAGCTGCTCTCGGCATGGGCCTGTTCCAGGCTGCGGCCGGTCAGGATATTGTCGAACACCATCGGCATGCCGAGCCCACCGATCTCGACCGGTTGCGCCGAGCCGTTGGTCAGGCGGAAGCGCAATGCCACCGCGCCATGGTCATCGACCCAGCGCCGCTCCACCCGCAACGGCAGGCCATCGCCCAGGGTGGCTGTGATGTCGGCCGCCGCGATGGTCTTGCCGCCGCCGGGTAGCGGCCGGATCGGCCTGCGCGCATGGGCAGAGGCGAAGTCCCGCCATGCTCCGCCGGGCATCCGCAGGCGAAGGTTCAGGTCACCGACATGGTTGTAACCGTTGCCGGCGCGCTCCGCCTCCTTCCATGTCGGGACAAAGCTGAACCCTGCCTCGTCAGCCGGTGACAGCCGGGCCAAGGTCTGCGTGTCGGCCCGCAAGGAGAGCCTGAACGCCCCGGCCATATGGTCCGTGGTCGCGATCGGCGCGTATGTCGGCGCCGCCTGCGGCTGCGTCCGCGAGGCCGGTTCCGCCCCGGACAGGCTGGTTCCGGCAAGCAGCAGCAAAGTGGCCAACAGGCGGACAGGCGGCATGGGGCTCTCACGCAAGAGGATGTGAGGAGCAGCCGGCCGTGCGGCGCACCATGAAGATGGAGGTCCACATGGTGCAGACCCGCATGCGCCCGCCGTCCCTCGATCAGGCTCTAACCGGACGCACGCACCCCAACAACGATATTATACGATATACCGGTCAACAGCGCCTCAGTTGTGGCTGATCCGGTTGCGGATCAGATCATCGACAACATTCGGGTCGGCGAGCGTGGAGGTGTCTCCCAAATTGGAAACGTCGCCTTCCGCGACCTTGCGCAGTATCCGGCGCATGATCTTGCCCGAGCGGGTCTTGGGCAGACCCGGCGCGAATTGCAGCGCGTCGGGGGTGGCGATCGGCCCGATCTCCATCCGCACCCATTGGGTCAATTCCTTGCGCAGCGCGTCGCTCGGTTCCTCGCCCGCATTCAGCGTGACATAGGCGTAGATGCCCTGGCCCTTGATCTCGTGCGGCATGCCGACCACCGCCGCTTCCGCTACCCTGGCGTGCAGCACCAGCGCGCTTTCGACCTCCGCCGTGCCGAGGCGATGGCCGGACACGTTGATGACGTCGTCCACCCGGCCGGTGATCCACCAATAGCCGTCCGCGTCTCGCCGCGCGCCGTCGCCGGTCGTGTAGACGCCCGGGAAGTGCGAGAAATAGGTCTGGAAGAAGCGATCCGCGTCGCCCCATACGCCGCGCATCAAGCCCGGCCAGGATCGCGCGATCACCAGATTGCCGGCCGCCGCCCCTTCCAGCACCTGCCCCTCATTGTCCAGCAGGCGGGGCTCGACGCCGAAGAAGGGCTTGGCTGCCGATCCGGGCTTCAGCGGGGTGGCGCCGGGCAGGGGGGTGATCATGTGGCCGCCCGTTTCGGTCTGCCACCAGGTGTCCACCACCGGGCAGCGGCCTTCGCCTGCTACGTCATGATACCAGCGCCACGCCTCGGGATTGATCGGCTCCCCGACCGTGCCCAGGATGCGGAGCGAGGCGCGGCTGGTGCGCGCGACGGGCGCGTTGCCGTCCTTCATCAGCGCACGCAGCGCTGTCGGCGCGGTGTAGAGGATCTCCACCTTGTGGCGATCGACCACCTGCCAGATGCGGCTGGCATCGGGCCAGTTCGGCACGCCTTCAAACATCAGGGTCGTGGCTCCGTTCGCCAGCGGTCCATAGATGATATAGCTGTGCCCGGTGACCCAGCCGATATCGGCGGCACACCAATAGGTCTGGCCGGGGCGGTAGTCGAACACCGCCTCGTGAGTCAGGCTGGCCCACAGCAGATAGCCGCCCGACGTGTGCATCACGCCCTTGGGCTTGCCGGTCGATCCGCTGGTATAGAGGATGAACAGCGGGTCCTCGGCGTTCATCGGCTCGGCCGGGCAGTCGGCCGACGCATCCGCCATCGCCGCGTCCCACCACAGGTCGCGGCCGTCCTGCATTGCGACATCGGACCCGGTCGCGCGAACAACGATCGTCCGCTCGATCCGGCAATGCGCCGCCGCCGCATCCACATTGGCCTTCAGCGGGATGGTCTTGCCGCCGCGCCGCCCGGCATCGGCGGTGATGACCACGGTCGAGCCGCAATCCTCGATCCGCCCTGCCAGCGCCTCGGGCGAGAAGCCGCCGAACACGACCGAATGGATCGCGCCGATCCGCGCACATGCCAGCAGCGCCACCGCCGCTTCGGGGATCATCGGCATGTAGAGGGTGACCCGGTCCCCCTTGGTGACGCCATTGGCCTTCAGCACGTTGGCGAAGCGGCACACGGCGGCATGGAGTTCGCGATAGCTGATATGCTTCGGCGCTTCGTCGGGCTGATCGGGCTCCCAGATGATGGCGGTCTGGTCGCCCCGTTCGGCCAGATGGCGGTCGAGGCAGTTGGCGGCGACGTTGAGCGTCCCGTCGGCGAACCAGCGGACGCCGAAATCCTCACGGTCGAACCTGCTTTCGTCCGCCTTGGTGGGAAAGCTTGCCCAGTCCAGCCGCTTGGCCTGGTCGAGCCAGAAGCCGGTCGGGTCGGCAAGCGAGCGGGCATACATCTCCTGATATCGCCCGCTGTCGATCCGGGCATGGGCCGCCAGCTGTGCCGGCACCGGATAGATCGTCTCGTCGCTCATCCTGCTCCTCTCGGGCGGATCAATCCGCCTCGCTTCGCTTCGCATAGGCCTTCGCGATAAACGCACCCGCCATCAACTGCATCTGGTGGAATAGCATGATCGGCAACAGGATCACGCCGCCTTGTGGGCCCGGAAACAATACCTTTGCCATAGGTACGCCCTGCACCAGGCTCTTCTTGGTGCCGCAGAACAGGATGGTGATCCGATCCTCGCGGCTGAAACCGAACAGGCGGCCGAGAGCCCATGTCGCGCCCAGCCCAAAGGCGAGCAATATCGCATCCACCGCGAACAGCACGGCCAGGCTGGACAGGGGCAATTGCCGCCACAATCCCTCGATCACGGCGGCGGAAAAGGCGCCGTAGACCGCGATCAGGATGGTCGACCGGTCGGTCAGGCCCACCAGCTGGCGGTGCCGGTCGACCCAGCCGCCGATCACGGGCCGCAACAGGTGCCCGGCCACGAACGGGATGAAGATCTGCGCCGCCACCTTGCCGATGCCCGTCAGCCCGCCCGTGCCGCCATGGGTGTTGGCGAGCAGCCCCATCAGGAACGGCGTCGCGACGATGCCCAGCATCTGGCTGGCCGACGCACTCGCGATCGCCGCCGGCACGTTTCCCCGCGCCATGGACACGAAGGCGATGGAGGATTGCACGGTGGACGGCAGCGCGCACAGGAACAGCACGCCGATCCACAAGGGCTGGGGCATCAGGCTCGGCGCGGCATGGGACGCGGCCAGCCCAATCAGCGGAAACATCACGAATGTGCTGGCGAGAATAGCGATGTGGAGCCGCCAGTGGGTCAACCCCGCCAGCACCTGGTCGCGCGCCAGCTTCGCGCCGTGGAAGAAGAACAGCAGCACGATGGTTGCGGTGGAGAGCCAGCCGACCAGCACGGCAAATGCCCCCTGCGCCGGCAGGAAGGTGGCCAGCAGCACGGCACCGATCAGGAACAGCAGGAACGGGTCCGGGATTAGACGACGCAACATGCGACGAGCTTTGACGATCATGCGCGCCGGAAAGCAATGCCTTATGCCGCGGATGACGGGCGGCCCGTCGCCTGCTAGGCGCCTGAGCCATCATGGCATCACCCGAAATACCCCCGCGCCGTACCTTCGCGATCATCTCCCACCCGGACGCCGGCAAGACCACGCTGACCGAGAAGCTGCTGCTGTTCGGCGGCGCCATCCATACGGCGGGTGAGGTGCGCGCGCGCGGGCAGGCGCGGCGCGCGCGGTCGGACTGGATGAAGATCGAGCAGCAGCGCGGTATCTCCGTCACCTCGTCCGTGATGACGTTCGAGCGGGACGGCATCGTCTTCAACCTGCTCGACACGCCGGGCCACGAGGACTTTTCGGAGGACACCTATCGCACCATCACCGCCGTCGATTCGGCGGTGATGGTGATCGACGCGGCGCGCGGCATCGAGGCGCAGACCCGCAAGCTGTTCGAGGTGTGCCGCCTGCGCAACGTGCCGATCATCACCTTCGTCAACAAGGTCGATCGCGAGGGCCGCGCGCCCTACGAGATCCTGGACGAGGTGGCGGACGCGCTGGCGCTTGACGTCTGCCCGATGAGCTGGCCGGTCGGCATGGGCGGCACGTTCGAGGGCATTTACGACCTCGCCAAGAACGTCCTCCATCGCCCGGCGCAGGATGCGACCGGTGCGTTCGAGGGCGACAGCGTTCCGGTCGGTGGACTGGACGATCCCGATCTGGACGGCCTGCTGTCGGCCGGTGCCGTGTCGCTGCTGCGCGAGGAGGCGGAGCTGGCGCAGGCAGGCTATGCCGACATGGACGTCGCCGCTTATCGGGCAGGCGACCTGACGCCGGTCTATTTCGGTTCGGCGCTGAAGGATTTCGGGGTCGAGCAGCTGATCAACGCGCTCGAGTCCTTCGCGCCGAGCCCGCGTCCGCAACCGGCAGAGCCGCGCACGATCGAGCCCGAGGAGGCCCAGGTCGCCGGCTTCGTGTTCAAGGTGCAGGCGAACATGAATCCGCAGCATCGCGACCGCGTCGCTTTCATGCGGCTGTGCGCGGGCAGGTTCCGGCGCGGCATGAAGCTGGCGCAGGTCGGCACCGGCAAGACCATCGCCGTCCACTCGCCCCTGCTGTTCCTGGCGCGCGACCGCGAACTGGCGGAGGAGGCCTTCCCGGGCGATATCATCGGCATCCCCAACCATGGCACGCTACGCGTGGGCGACACGCTGACCGAGGGGGAGGAGATACGCTTCACCGGCATCCCGAACTTCGCCCCGGAAATCCTGCGCCGCGTGCGGCTGGCGGATCCGACCAAGACCAAACAGCTCCGCAACGCCCTCAACGACATGGCGGAGGAAGGGGTGATGCAGGTGTTCCATCCGCAGATCGGCTCCAACTGGATTGTGGGCGTGGTGGGACAGCTGCAGCTGGACGTGCTGATCAGCCGTCTGCAGGCCGAATATAAGGTGGATGCGGGATTCGAGGCGTCGCCGTGGGACACGGCCCGCTGGATCAGCGCGGACGATGCCAAGACGCTCGACGGCTTCATCGGCCAGCATCGCGCCGCCATGGCGGAGGATCGCGATGGCGAACCCGTCTTCATGGCCAAGGATGCGTGGGAGCTGAATTACGTGCTGGGACGCTTCCCCGCCATCCGTTTCCACGCCACCAAGGAGCGCCGCTGATCCCGAACCCTCGCCTTCGCAGACTGGAGGCGGGGGTTCAGCGGTTGAGCACCTTCCGGAACGGTGCATCCGTGCCGTCCACATCCTCCGCGACGGGCAGCCCGATCAGGTCGCGCAGCAGCGGATAGACATCGACATTGTCGAACAGCGGCAGCCGCTTGCCCTGCTTGAACGCGGGTCCGTTGGCGATGAAGGTGGCCCGCATCGATCGCAGCGCATTGTCATAGCCATGGCTGCCCACGTCCACCGCCTTGGGCATGGTCGCGAACACCAGCCAGCCTTCGTCGGGCAGGCAGAAGATCGCCGCGACCCGCGGGTTGTGTCCGAAGTGGAACCGCGCGGGCAGCGCGTCGTGTTTCCAGCATGTCACATGATCGTGCCGGCCGACCAGAGCACGCTCCAACGCCGCCTCATGGCCTGGCCGCGGATAGAGCGAGACATTCGCCCCGTCCTCGATCACGCGATAGTCGGCCGGGTTCGCCAGCGTGTCGAGCATCACCACGCGGTCGGGACCGGAGGGGGCCATGCCATGGTCGGACACGATCACCAGATTGGCGGCAATGCCGCTCCGCGCCAGCTCGGCCGTGAGGTAACCGACGTTGCCGTCCACCTCCCGGATGGCGGCGATGCCCTCCGCGCTGCCGATGCCATGATGGTGCGTGTTTTCGTCCACCACGTCGAAGTAGAGCGTGGCGAAGCCCGGTCGCGCGGCAAGCGGGCGACGCAACCATGCGAGCAGTTGATCGACCCGCATGCGGCCCGGCTCGGCCTTGTCATAGGGCAGCCAGTCATGCGGCCGGACGTTGCCCAGCGCCACCTCCGACCCCGGCCAGAACAGGGTGGCGGTGGGAATGCCGGCGCGTTCTGCCGTGATCCAGATGGGCTCGCTCTGCTGCCACCAATAGGCATCCTTCGTGGCCATGGTGAACAGCTCACCCGGCCGTGCGGGATCCTCCATCTTGTTGCCGACGATGCCGTTGCGGTCGGGACGCAAGCCGGTGACCAGCGCATAATGGTTGGGGAAGGTCTTGGTGGGGAAGGACGGACGCATCGCCGCCGACACGCCCGTATCCGCCAGCCGATCGAGGGTCGGGGTCAGGCCCTTGTGCAGGTAATCGGGCCGGAAGCCGTCGATCGATACCAGGATCGTGAGCGGCGGCGGGCCGGCCAGCACGGCGACGTGCGGCCGGGGTGCCGCACAGGCGGAGAGCAAAGCGAGCAGCGACAGAATCAGCCAGCGCATGGCCTGCCGCTGCTCCCTGGATGTGACGATAAGGCGACGGTCGCGGTCAGACGTTGAAGCGGAACAGCATCACGTCGCCGTCGTGGACGACATAATCCTTGCCTTCGGAGCGAAGCTTGCCCGCTTCCCGCGCGCCGGCTTCGCCCTTGCAGGCGGAATAATCCTCGAACGCGATCGTCTCGGCCCGGATGAAGCCGCGCTCGAAATCCGAATGGATCGCGCCCGCCGCCTGTGGCGCGCGGGAGCCCTTCTCCACGGTCCAGGCGCGTGCCTCCTTGGGGCCCACGGTGAAGAAGGTCAGCAGGTGGAGCAGGTCGTATCCAGCGCGGATCACGCGGGCGAGGCCGGTTTCCTCCAGGCCCAGGTCGGACAGGAACTCGGCCCGGTCATCGGCCGCCAGCGTGACGATCTCCGCCTCGATCGCGGCGGACACGACCACGGCCTTGGCGCCCTCGCTCGCCGCCTTGTCGAACACCTTGGCGGACAGGGCATTGCCATCGGCCGCCGCGCCCTCGTCAACGTTGCAGACGTAGAGCACGGGCTTGGCGGTGATCAGCTGCGCCTGGTCGAACTGGCGCCGCTCATCCTCATCCTTGGGCTGAGTCAGGCGCGCGGGCTTGCCGTCGCGCAGCAGGTCGAGCGCCTCGCCGAGCACGGAGGCGGCCGCCTTGGCTTCCTTGTCGCCCTGCGCCGCCTTCTTGACGAGGTTGGGAACGCGCTTCTCCAGGCTTTCCAGGTCGGCCAGCATCAGCTCGGTCTCGACCGTATCGGCATCGGCGATCGGGTCGACCTTGCCCTCGACGTGCGTCACCTCGCCCTCGAAGCAGCGCAGCACGTGGATGATCGCGTCTGTCTCGCGAATGTTGGCGAGGAACTGGTTGCCCAGGCCTTCGCCTTTGGACGCGCCGCGCACCAGGCCGGCAATGTCCACGAAGGATAGCTGCGTCTCGATCTTCTTGGCGGAGCCGGCAATCTCGGCCAGCTCGTCCAGACGCGGGTCGGGCACGGCGACCTGGCCCACGTTGGGCTCGATCGTGCAGAAGGGATAATTCGCCGCCTGCGCCGCCGCCGTTTCGGTCAACGCGTTGAAGAGGGTCGACTTGCCGACGTTCGGCAGGCCGACGATGCCGCACTTGAAGCCCATGGTTCGTCCGGATTGCTGAGAATGCGGGCGCCATAGAGGGTGTGAGGCGTCAAGGCCAGCCTTGTGCGACTGCCTTAGCGATAGTTGAAGCTGATGCTGATCCGTGCATCCTTGGCATCGCTAGCCATCACCTCGTGCCGCAACCAACTCTCCCACAGGAAGATCGACCCCTCCTGCGGCTCGGCGTAGATGAAGGGCTGGAGGTCGGGCGCGGCGTCGGGCAGGCGGCCCGGCGCGGCCATCAGCATCGGCAGGCGCGGATCCTCCAGTTTCAGCGCGCCCGATCCCGGCGGCACCGCGACATAGAGCGTGCCGGACACGACGCTATGCGGGTGGATGTGGCCGGAATGGGTGCCGGCGCGCTTCATGACGTTGACCCACAGATTGTCGAGCTTCAGCGGGCGGGCGAGATCGAAGCCGCACTCCTTGGCGAAAGCCGCAACGTGGCGGTTCAGCGTCTTGACCAGATCACCCATCACCGGATCGCGTCGCGGCAGGTCGTCCAGCGAGGCATAGGAGGTGTAACCGCGATAGCCGTGCGCCTTGGACCATTGCTGGCCCGCGCGATCATCCTCCGCCAGCGTGCGGCAGCTATGCTCCAATTCCTCCAGCAAGGCGGCATTGCCGAGCTGGCCTTCGTAGAAGCGGGTGGCGAACAGGCTGCGTGTGGTCATGCCCGGCGCTTAGGACGGCCGCGCGCACCGCGCCAGATGGACCTTCGCGCCGCACCGGGGGTTTTGTGGTGACGGCAAGCGAGGAGGCCGAGATGACCAGCGACGATGCCATGGCGCCTGGCGACGAAGCCGCGCCCGGCACCCCGGGAACAGGGGAGAATATTTGCCCGCGATGCAACGGTACGGGACAGATCGAGGGTGGAGCCTGCCCGGAATGCGAAGGCTCCGGTACGATCATCCAGGGGATTGGCGGCGGCTGACCGCTCAATCCTTCAGCCGCAGGGCCACTTCGTTCATGAAGCGCACGTCGTCGCCTGTCGCCAGCAGCGGCGCTTCGGCCGCGACCGCGCCCAGCATGTCGGACAGGTCGTCCATCTCGGCCCTGGCATAATTGCCGAGGACATGGCCGGTCACCCGGTCTTTATGGCCGGGATGGCCGATGCCCAGCCGGATGCGGCGATAGGCTTGGCCCAGATGCTGATCGATCGACCGGAGTCCGTTATGCCCGGCCGCTCCGCCGCCGGTCTTCACCTTCACCCGGAAGGGTTCGAGGTCGAGTTCGTCGTGGAAGGCGGTCAGCGCGCCCGGATCCGCCTTGTAGAAGCGCAAGGCCTCGCCGACGGAGCGGCCGCTCTCGTTCATGAAGGTGGCGGGCTTCAGCAGCAGGATGCGGGTGGTGCCGATCCGCCCGGTGCTGGCCCAGCCCTGGAACTGCTTCTTCCATGGGTCGAAGCGGTGCACTTCCGCGATCGCATCGACCGCCATGAAGCCGACATTGTGGCGGTTCAGCGCATATTGCGCGCCCGGATTGCCCAGGCCGACCCAGATAAGCATGGATGATCGTCAATCGCTGTCGCCCTTGCGCTGTGGTCGCTGCATGTCTCCGGCAAGCGGTTGCCCGCCTGCCGGAAAGATCATGCGCCGCCTGCGCAAGGGAGACGATGCCCTTAGGCCGCCGGGGTCTCGCCCTCTGCCGCCTCGGCCCCGCCTTCGCTCGACTTGAGCGCGGAGGGTGCGACGATGGTGGCGATGGTCACGTCTTCCTCGTCCGCGGCGCGGGCGCCGGCGGGCAGGGTGACCTGGCTGAGGTGGATGCTGGTGCCGACTTCGAGGCCATTCAGCGAGATGGTGATCTCGCTCGGGATCTCGGCCGCGTCCACGACCAGGCCCAGATTGTGCACGACGACGTTCAGCACGCCGCCACGCTTCAGGCCGGGCGACAGCTCTTCATCGGTGAACACGACCGGCACGTCGACATGCACGGAGGTGTGCTCGCCGATGCGCAGGAAGTCGACGTGGAGCGGACGGTCGGAAACCGGATGGAACTGAACGTCCTTCGGCAGGGTGCGCACGGCTTCGCCCACGCCCTCGATCATGATGACCGAGTTCATGAAGTGGCCGGTGTTCAGCGCCTTCATCAGCGCCTTTTCCTCCAGCGTGATCGAGAGGGCTTCCTGCTTGTTGCCGTAAACGACGGCGGGGACGCGGCCTTCGCGACGCAGTGCACGGGAGGCTCCCTTGCCTGCCCGATCGCGCGTCTCAGCCGACAGGGTGAGCGTGTCGCTCATAAATCTGTCTCCAGTTCGCTTGAGTTGATGCCCGCCGCCTCCAGGGATGTCCGGCGGGAGCGGCGCGCATAGCGGAAAGCGCACCCCCCGGCAACTATTGCACGCGGACGGCCTTCAGGCCTCGGGCCGCAAGCATGTGCTGGACCGAGTCCGGGCCGACCAGGTGCCCCGCGCCCACCGCCATGAACACCGTGCCCGGCTGTTGCAGCCGCTTCGCCAGCGCATCGGCCCACGCCTGGTCACGGCGGCGGATCAGCAAGTCGCGCAAGGCGGGCGTGAACTCCGGATCGTCGGAAAAGGCGCGCTCGATCGCCTTGGCGTCACCGCTGGTCCACGCGGCGACCAGGTCGCGGAAGTCGGTGCGCGTCTTGGCGGGATCGTCCAGCGTCGCCACCAGGAACGCGCGCTGCGCGGCATCGGGCAGGGCGTCGAAGTAGCCGAGCTGCTGCGCCGCGGTTTCCAGGCCCTGCACCGGCTTGCCGGCACCGCGGAACTGGCGGGTAAGCTGGGGTTCGATGCCCGCGCCGGCGCTGACCTCGTCGCCCATGTCGCGGAGCGCCGCGCCGGTCAGGACGAAGGCGGCGGCCCAGCTCTTCATGCCGTCAAGCATGTCCGGTTGGAAGCCGCTGGCCTTGACCAAGGCGCCCAGCCGGGCCCGCTTGGCGGCGGGAACGCGATCGACCAGCTTGGGCAGGCGTTCGTCGCGGCCCATCGTCATCAACAGGCGGCCGACCTCCGCCGGGTTCTGGTCCAGCACCGCCTCCAGCAGCAGCGTCTCCGACCCGGAGACAGCGCGATCGAGGGCCGGATCGCGCCAGCGATGGCCTTCCGGCAGGACGTGGATAGTGCCGAACAGCCAGATGGTCGTGTCCGCATCCGCCAGCTTCCACAAGGCTGGGCGGGCGAAGGCCGGCGTGGCGGACAGAAAGGCGAGTGCGAGCAGCAGGCGGCGAAGCATGGCGCGGCTCTATCCCTCCCGCCGCGATCGAGTCGAGCGTTTACGAACGCTTGGCGAAGCGGCCGCTTTGCGCGATGAGGCGATGGACGGCGTTGGTGGTGCCACCGCCATGGAGAGGACAAGAACATGAAGTATCTGGCATTGCTGTCGGCCGTGGCGCTGGTCGCGATCACCGCGCCGACGGCCGCGGCGCCCACCGATCCGCAGGCATGGAAGAACCGCAAGCTGTCGGCCGATGCCCGCGCCAACCTGCTGGTCAAGGCGATGACGCTCGACGAGAAGCTGGTGTTGGTGACCGGTTATTTCGGGGTGCAGAACGACTGGAACCTGTTCCGCTTCCCGGAAGCGCGCCGTCAGTCCGCCGGCTTCGTCCCCGGCGTGCCCCGCCTGGGCTTCACCCCGCAGTGGCAGACCGACGCCGGCAGCGGCGTGGCCACGCAAGGCGTGGCACCGGCCGATCTTGAGCGCACCGCCTTGCCGGCTGGTATCCTCACGGCCTCTACCTGGAACCCGCAACTGGCGCAGCAGGCCGGCGCGATGATCGGCTCGGAGGCGCGTAATTCCGGCTTCAACGAGATGCTGGCCGGCGGCGTGAACCTGCTGCGCGAGCCGGGCAACGGGCGTAACTTCGAATATGGCGGGGAGGATCCGCTGCTGGCCGGCATGATGGTGGGCTCCTTCATCCGCGGCATCCAGTCGAACATGATCGTATCGACGATCAAGCATTATGCGCTCAACGATCAGGAAACCGGGCGCAACACGGTCAACGTCCTGATCGACGAGCCGGCCGCGCGCATGTCCGACCTGCTCGCTTTCCAGATCGCGATCGAACAGGGCAACCCGGGTTCGGTGATGTGCAGCTACAACCTCGTTAACGGGGTCCATGCCTGCCAGAATGGCTGGCTGAACAACACCGTGCTGAAGGGTGACTGGGGCTATGACGGCTTTGTCATGTCCGACTGGGGCGCGCAGCATGACGCGGTGCGCGACGCTCTGGGTGGGCTGGACCAGGAAACGGGCGTGGCCAAGCAGGACAGCTATGTCTGGCGCGAGAAATTGAAGGCGGCCGTCCAGTCGGGCCAGGTGCCGGCGGCGGTGCTGGACGACAAGGCGCGGCGGATCGCCAGCGCGCTGATCCGCGTGGGCGCGGTCGACAATCCGGTGAAGATCAGCTGGATCGACTTCGCGGCGAACGAGCGCGTGGCGCAGGCCGATGCCGAAGAGGGCATCGTGCTGCTGAAGAATGACGGCAACATCCTGCCGCTGGCGCAGACCGCACGCACCATCGCCATCGTCGGCGGCCATGCCGATGCCGGCGTGCTGACCGGCGGCGGATCGGCGCAGGTCTATCCGCGCGGCGGCACGGCCGTGAAGGGCGAGGGGCCGAAGAGCTGGCCTGGCCCGATCGTCTACGGCAAATCCTCGCCTAGCGCCGCGCTGGCGGCCGAGCGGCCCGGCGCCAGGGTGCTGTTCGATCCGGGCACCAGCCCCGCCGCTGCGGCGGCTTTGGCCAAGACGGCCGACGTGGCGATCGTGTTCGTCACGCAGTGGACGGCCGAGAGCCTGGATTTCCCCATGGCGCTGCCCGACAATCAGGACGCCGTGGTGGAGGCCGTGGCCCGCGCCAATCCCCGCACCATCGTCGTGCTGGAAACGGGCGGACCGGTGCTGATGCCGTGGGCCGACCGGGTGAGCGGCATCGTCGAGGCGTGGTATCCCGGCACGCGCGGCGGCCAGGCGATCGCCCGCGTCCTGTCGGGTGCGGTGAACCCGTCGGGCAAGCTGCCCGCCACCTTCGGCCGCGCCGCGGAGGATTATCCCCGCGCCACCATTGCCGGCAAGGGCCTGCCCGAAAAGCAGGTGTTCGACGTCAGCTATACCGAGGGTGCGGCGGTCGGCTACAAATGGTTCGAGAAGACCAACAAGGCGCCGCTGTTTCCGTTCGGCCACGGCCTGAGCTACACCAGCTTCGTGCAGGACCAGCTGACCGCCCGGCAGAGCAGGGGCGTCATTTCCGCCACCTTCCGCGTCCGCAACAGCGGCCAACGCGCGGGCAAGCATGTGGCGCAGGTCTACGTGGCGCCGGTGGCCGGGGGGTGGGAAGCACCGAAGCGGCTGGGCGCGTTCCAGAAAGTGTCGCTGGCACCCGGCGGATCGGAAACGGTCAGCGTCACGATCGATCCGCGCCTGCTGTCGACCTGGGACCAGCAGAAGCACGCCTTCCGCGTCGCCGGCGGCAGCTATCGGGTGATCCTGGCCAAGGATGCGATGGATCCGGGGCAGAGCGTCACGGTAAAGGTGCCGGCGCGCTACCTGTCGGCCGGGCGCGGTCGCAAGAAGTAAGCGGAACGGGGCTGCGCTCCTGCGGAAGCAGGGGCGCAGCAACCCGGACGCAATCGGATGGTGCGCCGCTGCTTGCGCAGGAGCGGGGGCAGGGCGGTTACGGGATCAGGAGCGCGCCGGATCCAGGCCGCCGGCGGGCGTCTGCGTTCGCGCGGGATAGAGCTGGTCGAGATAGCGGCCGAGCAGGTCGTAATGCGCCTTCACGGCTGCAGGGGGCGAAGCGCGCTGGGCGCAATCCAGCTCGTCCTCGGCCCGGCGTTCCAGATAATCGCGTTCTATCATGTCTGTCATGTTGATCGTCATAAGCTAACCGCTTTGCCGGCTTGTGTCAGTGCCGCTACAAACTGAGTTAGTGGCGGGCGCGCGCGGCCCGCTGGCCGGAGATGCTGGCCAGCAGGGTATCCAGCTGGGCGCTGTTGAAACCGGACGCCAGGAACCGCTTAATCTCCGACACGGGCAGGGTGTAGCCCTTGTGCCAGGCATGGACCGCCACCCGGCGAAGTGCTTCCAGTTGCGGATCGGCCAGCATTGACTGGCGGCCGAGCCCGAACAGGCTGCCGAATGCGCGGGAGATCGCGCCCGGCGCGGTCAGGCTGGACAGCCGATCGCGACGCGCAAGCGCAATAACACTCCATTCCAACGCGGAAAAACCCGAAGCCTCGCTGGGCGCCAGGGCCCAATCAGCGGCCACCGGCTGGGCCGATCCGGCTGCAAAGGCGGATGCGTGGTCGAGATAGGCCATGATTTCCCTTTCTTGCTTCGCAGCGATCACCGTCGGTACGCGACGCAGTTGCGCCTTTCGCCCAAGGGGTGCACCCGTGGATCATGACGGCGCGCTATCCGCGCAGCCTTGATCGCCCTGACATGCTTGACACCCGCTGGACGAACCATCGGTCCGCTTCGATACCGGGCGGTATATATTCAGGAGGTTTGCAGCGTCAACGCTTTTCTGTACCGTGCGGTAATTAACCGGTTCAGCGCCCCGGCCAGGTGCGCATCGCCATGTCGACCAGGCTCTCCAGTTCCCCTGCGGAGGCGCCGGCGCGGGCCTGCAAGGTCAATCCCTGAACCACCGCTGTCATGTAGCGGGCAAGCGCGTCGGGGTCGATGTCGGTCGGCAGGTCGCCTTCTTCCTTGGCGCGTTCCAGCCGAACGATCAGCGCCGCGCGCGAACTCTGCTGGCGCTCGATCACCCATTGCCGGATCGAGTCCGCTTCCTGGCTGCCCGCAACCGAACTCATCACCCCCAGGCAACCCTTTGGATCGCAGCTGCTGGTTTGCATCGCCAGCACGCCCCTCAACAGCCGTTCCGCCACTTGCCGCGACGTGGGCTCCGCCAGGGCAGCGTCCATGAACGCCATCTTCTCGTTCTCATACAGGTCGAGCGCCTTGCGGAAGAGCGCTTCCTTGTTGCCGAACGCCGCGTACAGGCTGGGCTTGGTGATGCCCATCGCCGCCGTCAGCTCCGTCATCGACGCGCCGTCATAGCCGCGTTGCCAGAACACGCGCAGGGCCTGACCCAGCGCCTGATCCACATCGAATTCGCGCGGACGGCCTTTCTGGCCGCAACAAAGGGAACGCACTTCCATACCAGACGGTATATAGGGCATTTCTGGCGAGGGTCCAGTGTAACCTCTTGGAACTGCTGCGATCGGCCGGGCCGGGCGAACGACGCCGCTGGCGCGCGCGCGGCCCAGGAGCCGCACGGCTCGCGTCCCGGCAGCCAGCTCAGGCGCAATCGGAGCGGAAGGTCGCAAGCCTATAGAGATACAACAGAAAAGCCGCGATCAGCACAACCGTGCCCGCTACCTCCAGAATGCGGTCGATGCCGTCGAAGCTACGACCGAGATAATAGCCGGCGGTCGCCAAGATGCCGACCCATGCCCCCGCGCCGAGTGCCGACAGCAGCAGGAAGCGGCCGAACGCGACCCCGAACAGCCCGGCCGGGATGGAAATCAGCGTGCGCAGCCCGGGCACGAGACGGGCAAGCGGCACCGCCCCATGACCATGACGCCGGAACCAGTCTTCCAGCCGGTCGATCTCGGCCGGGTTCATGGTGATCCAGCGGCCATGGCGTGCGACCCAGCGTTTCAGGCGCGCCTCGCTGGCCCAGCGGGCGACGCCATACCACAAGGTCGCACCCATGAGCGTTCCCGTCAGCCCCGCCGCAATCACCCCCGGCAAAGCGAGCTTGCCCTCCGCCGACACCAATCCCGCCATCGGCATGATGACCTCCGAGGGAATAGGCGGGAACAGGTTCTCCAGGAACATGAGCGCGGCGATGCCGGCCAGGCCGGCCGTTTCGATGAAGGTGCTGATCCAGTCGGTCATGCGTCGGGCCGATCCTGTCCGATGGCGGTTGACCGACACAACGCACCAGCCGCCACACGGTCTAACCGCGTCCGCGTTGCGATCGGGTCGGGCGCACCAGCCGATCGATGAAGTTGCGGATCTCGACCGATCGCAGCTCCGCATCCGTGACCTGATCGTCCAGTCCCAGGCGCCATTTCAAGTCGCGGCGCCCGGGCGCGTCGTGCAACGCTTCCACCAGGGCGGCCTGCCCTTCGACCGCATCCGCATCCTCCGCCAGCTTATGCTCGACCAGATCGTCGGATTGCCGCCGCAGCGCCGCCGCCACCTCATACAGGCTGATCTCGGGATGGTATTGGACGCCCCAGAAGATGCCCGCTCCATATCGTATCTCCGCCGCCTGCACCTCCGTCAGGCGGTTGGACGCGAGCAGGGTCGCACCGGGCGGCAATGCCTCTACCTCGTCGGTGTGGATGGCCGGGGCATCGAAGGCGAGCGGCCGCCCGGCCAGCAGCGGATGCCGCCGACCCGCCTCCGTCGGAAAGATGCGGCGTGCGAAGCCGGCTTCGCGCCGGTCCTGCATCGACCGCACGCTGCCCCCGGCGGCTACCGTCGCCACCTGCAAGCCCGCGCAGGAGCCGAAGGCGGGGGTGCCGGACTCGAACACGGCCCGCATCATCTCCACGACCCGGCGGCATTCCGGTTTGTCCTCATACAGGTGAAGCGGCGAGCCGGTCAGGAAGACGCCGTCATACCCGGCCAGCTCCGCCGATGGAGGATGTTCGCGCGCATGGTCCGTCGGCGTGATCCGAACGCATTCCGCGCCCGGCGCTACATGGGCGAGCAGCGCTTCATATGTTTCGCCCGAACTCCGGCCGACGCTGTGGCGGCGTTTGTCCCGGGCGGCGGGGGGTTCGCATTCCGCGATCAGGAATTGGAGGGGTCTGGTAAGCACGCACACTCTGACACAAGCAACGGAGAGGGGCAGGGCGACGCCGTGTTGCCGAGGCATCGTCCGGGCAATGGGATGCGCCGTGCGCATGGACCCGCCGTGGTGAAACCTAGTCGGGCGGCCTTGTCGCCGCCGCGATCAGTTCGCAGGCCCGTTGCGGCCCTCCCGTTCCCAGAACGCGGAAGCGCCGGCCCTTGAGCGCGTTGTAGTTGACGAAGAAGCGCCCGAGATGGTCGACGAAGCTGGACCCGAGATCGGCAATATCGTCGGCATCGCGATAATTGATCGACAGCGCGGTGCGGGCGATCAGCCGGTCGTTGCGGACGGTGCGACCCTCCTCGCTCTGCTCCGCCTCGATCACGCCGAGCAGCTTGACCTGCACCACGCAGCCGGGCGCGCTCGGCTCGTCGCCGATCACAAGGATGTCGAGCGGGTCGCCATCCTCCGCCAGGGTGCGCGGCACGAACCCGAAATCGAGCGGGAAGCTCATGCCGGCGGGCAGCAGCCCGGACAGCTCCAGCGCCCGCAACTCCGGCTCGTAAGTATATTTGGAACGGCTGCCCATCGGCGTTTCGACCACCACGCGGCAGATGCCGTCGTCCACGTTCAGGCGCGGGTCGATGCTGGTCAGGTCTGTCATGAACTCGCACTGGAAATGGCGTCGAGCGCGCCGAAGATATGGCCGCGCATGCCGGGATCGCGGGTCACCTCCAGCATCGCGCTGAGACTCGCCCGCGCCGCCGCCGGATCGTCGCGCTGCAATTCCAGACGTGCCTTCTCCCACCAGGGATGGCTGAAGGAAGGCGCGATCAGGGTCATGCGACGATACAGCGTCAGGGCTCGGTTGGTATTGCCGCCGAACTCCGCCCGCGTGGCCTGGTTCATCAGCAGGCGGACCAGCACCGCCCGGCTCGGCATCGCCGCGACATGCTCGGCCGTGGGCACGGTGCCGGGCCCGACGATGCGGCCCAGCAAGGCGGCCAGATCGCCCGCGTCCACGGGCCTGCCCCGCTCGAACGGGTCGATCAACACGAATTCGGCCGGTCCGTTGATCCGCACCAGTACATGGCCGGGCGTATTCAGCACGTCCGCGCTCCAACTCAGGCGCCGCGCCGCCGCCACGTAGAGGATTGCCAGGCTGACCGGCAGCCCGCGCCGCCGGTCAATCACCCGGATCAGGTCGGCATTGTCGGGATCGTCATAGGTCGACCGGTCGCCCGTGAAGCCGAACTCGCCGCCGACCACGTCCGCCAGCACGTCGGCCTGCTCGGACGCCGCGCCGGCCTGTCCGCCCTGGCGGACCAGCTGCTCGGTCAGCCGGGTGAGGAGGTCGGCATATTGGTCGAGTGCGACGCCCGGATGATCCAGCGCCGCAATCTCCAGGGCGGCGGTGTCGAGCATGATAGCCTCATCCTCCAGCAGCCCCAGGTACGCGATATCCTCGTCCATGATCCGAAAGACGTATCGCGTGCGGCGGAGTTCCGGAAAAAGGATGAAAGCCAGCCTAACATGGCTGCAATCTTTTTGTGCGTGATCAATTAATTAGGAGGGGTCACAGGGGCTCTTTACCGCTTGCCGCGGGCGCGTGGGCGGGCAACCAATCCAGGGAAATAACATGAACAAGACCCTTCGCCGGCCGGCTTCGCTCGCAATCGCAGCCGGTGCGGCATTCGCGGCGATGCCGGCTCTCGCCCAGGATGCCACGCCGGCCGAGAAGACCGGAGGATCGGTCACGGCGGCTACGGATGCGGCCCCCACTGCCGACACGCCCGAGGAGATCGTGATCGTCGGCTCGCGCGGCGAAGGGCGCACCCGCTTGCAGAGCGCGACCCCGGTGGATGTCATTTCCGGCAACGTGCTGCGTCAGCAGGGCACGACCGAACTGGCGCAGGCCTTGTCGGTGCAGGTCCCCTCGCTCGACTTTCCGCGTTCGGCCGCCGTCGATGCAACCGATGCGATCCGCCCCGCCGCATTGCGCGGGCTCAGCCCCGACCAGACCCTGGTGCTGATCAACGGCATACGCGGGCATAGCTCGGCCCTGCTCAACACCAACGGCTCGGTCGGACGCGGGTCGGCCGCCTTCGATCTCAACACCATCCCGCCCGTGGCGCTTGGCAGCGTCGAGGTGCTGCGCGACGGCGCGTCGGCGCAATATGGATCGGATGCGATTGCGGGGGTCATCAACCTGCGCCTGCGCGAAGCGGATCATGGCGGCGGCGCCACCGTCACCTATGGCCAGTATATCACGGAGGTGAATGCAGCCCGGACGAGCTATGATCGTCATGACGGCGGCACCGTCAATGCATCGGCCTGGCAAGGCTTCAAGCTGGGCGAGGACGGCTTCCTCACCGTGTCGGGCGAATATCTCGACCGCAACCGCACCAGCCGCGGCGATCTCGACCGGCGGGTGACGCCCAACCGGGTCACATCGCGCTTCGGCGATCCATCGGTGGAGCAATATAGCGGTTTCGCCAATTTCAGCCTGCCGCTGAACGATGTCTGGTCGCTCTACGGCTATGGCGGCTATCAGCATCGCGACAGCACGGGCAGCGCCTTTTTCCGCTTGCCCACCAACGCCAACAATGTGGCCGCGATCTATCCCGACGGCTTCGTGCCGCGCATCAACGTCAAGTCGAACGACATCAATTCGGCTTTGGGGCTGAAGGGCGAGGTCGCGGACTGGAACGTCGATCTCAACGTCGCCTATGGCCGCAACGGCCTGCGCTTCGCCACGCTGAACTCGATCAACTCGACCTTCGGCGCGGCGTCTCCGACCGACTTCTATGACGGACGGGTCAATTACGAGCAGCTCACGGCCGGCATCGACGTCAGCAAGAGGTTCGATTTCGCCGGCGGCGGTCTGACGGTCGCCTGGGGCGTGGAAGGGCGCCGCGAAGGGTTCGAGATCAAGCCGGGCCAAGTGGAATCCTATGCGCGCGGTCCGTTGGGCGGCAATGGCGCGCTCGGTTCGGGCGCACAGGGTTTCCAGGGCTTCTCCACCGCCAACGCGCTCGACCGGCACCGCCGCAACATCGGCGGCTATGTCGACCTGGAGGCGAAGTTCGACCGGCTGACCCTGGGACTGGCGGGCCGGGCGGAGGATTATTCCGACTTTGGCAGCCCCGCGACCGGCAAATTGTCCGGCCGCTACGATTTCACCGACAACTTCGCCCTGCGCGGCACGGTGTCCAACGGCTTCCGTGCGCCATCGCTCCAGCAATCCTATTACACCCTGACCCAGCCGCAGGTCACCAATGTCGGCGGGGTGGCGACCATCGTCGATACCGGCCTCTACCCCTCCACCAGCCCCGTCGCGACCGCGCTGGGCGGCAGGGCGCTGAAGGCGGAGAAGTCGTTCAACCTGTCGGGCGGCAGCGTGGTGCGGTTCGGGCGGTTCGACCTGTCGGTGGACGCCTATCGCATCCGCATTCGTGACCAGATCGGGCTGTCGGACAATCTCGGTACCGGCGTGAATGCGACGCCGGAGATCGCGCAACTGCTCGCCCCCTACAATGTCAGCGCCGCGCGCTTCTTCGTGAACGGGCTGCGCTCGACCACCAAGGGGATCGACGTGGTCGGCCATTACCGCCTGCCCACGGACCGGGTCGGCCTGTTCGACCTCACGGCGTCGGCCAATTTCAACAAGGTCGACATCACCCGCGTGCCCACCGGCACCGGCATCGTGACCGTGCCGGCCTTGTTCGGGCCGCAGCGTGTCGCCGCGTATGAGCATGGCACGCCCCGGGTGAAGGTGGTGGGCCAGGCCGACTGGTCGCTCGACCGGTTTGGAGCGACGTTGCGCGCGACCTATTACGGCAACGTCACCCAGCCTGCGACGACCGTGGCGGACTATGCCGATACGGGCCGCCACGTCATCGTGGATGCGGAAGCGCGGGTGAAGCTGGCCGAGCGGCTGAACGTCGCTCTTGGCGTCAACAATCTGTTCGACGTCTATCCCGACCGGGTGCTGGATACCAACGCCGCCAACTACAACAATGGCGGAACGGCCTTTCCCTATTATTCGCCGTTCGGGTTCAACGGGCGCTATCTCTACGCACGCGTCGGGGTGAACTGGTAAGCAAGCCGCCGCCGGAGATATTCGGACGGGGAAGGGCGGTGCCGGACGGTGAACGCGCCGCTTTCTGTCTTTGGCCGAGGAAGCGATGGGCTTCGTTCCGCGCGGCCGTGAAGCTTCGGATGGTTACGCCAAGCAGGTCTCATTGACGAAGTGCGAAGCGCGGATAAGGATCGGGCTCCAACCATCCGGAGCTTTGCCATGCGTCATGCCCTGCTTGCCCTTGCCCTTATCGCCGCGCCGGCGATCGCCCAGCCCGCGGGCAAGCCCGGCGCACCTGACGTGTCGCGCGTGCAGGCCGGCACCTACACGGTCGACCCCAACCACACGCAGGTGCTGTGGTCGGTCGACCATATGGGCTTTTCGGTGCTGCAGGGGGCCTTTGGTTCGCCCACCGGCACGCTGACGCTGGATCCGAAGAACCCGGCCGCCGCGAAATTGTCGCTGACCTTTCCGATGACTGCGATCACCACCACCAGCGCGATGTTCAAGGAGCATCTCTCCTCCGCCAACTGGTTCGACGTGGCCAAATATCCGGAGGCGACCTTTGTCTCGACCAAGGTGGCGGCGAGCGGCAGGGGTGCCCAGGTCACCGGCAACCTGACCATCAAGGGCGTAACCAGGCCAGTGACGTTGCAGGCCAAATTCTATGGCGCGGGCACCAATCCGATGAGCAAGGCGACGACGGTCGGCTTCTCCGCCACCGGCACGGTCAGGCGCAGCGACTTCGGCCTGGGCGCCGCCGTTCCCGTGGTCGACGATCAGGTGCAGCTGACCATCAACGGGGCCTTTGAAAAGCAAAGCTGAATTGCACCGGCAGCGGGCGCGACTGAAATGATCGCGCCCACTGCCGAACGTCTCGTGCAAGGATGCTGGCGCGCAGACCGCTTCCGTCGTTTAACGTAACCGTAACGATACCGACCAGCGCCTGTCATAGTGCTGCACTAGCGAACGCCCCGAAGCACGGCCGCGAAGACGGTCGTTCGTCAGGGAGACAGCAATATGCGCATCGTTTCGGTGCTGCGGGCCACCGCGGCAGCCATGGCCATTGTCGTGGGCCATCAGCAAGCCTCCGCCCAGGCGGCGGAACCCGCCGCGACATCCGACGCCGCCGCGCGCGAGGGCCAGGGCGAGGAGGTGCTGGTGACTGCGCGTCTCGGCACGACCACGCAGCGCAAGGTCGAGGCGAGCTATTCCATCACCACCCTGAACGATCAGGAATTGCGCCAGCGCGCGATCGGCAACCTGGCCGAAGCGATGCAGCAGATCCCGGGCGTGTGGGCGGACTCCTCCGCCGGCGTGACCGCCAACAATATCCGCGTGCGCGGCATTCCGCGCGGCGGCTATGAATCGCTCGCCGTGTATGAGGACGGGCTGCCGATCCAGCACGATCCGGGGATCAACTGGATCAATGTCGATCAATTCCTGCGCATCGACGAAAGCTATGCCAGCATCGAAGCGGTGCGCGGCGGGCCGTCGTCCATCTTCGCCGCCAACGCGCCGGGCGGCCTGATCAATTTCATCCCGCGCAAGGGCACGCCCGAACTGTCGGGCATCGTCAAGCTGACCACCGCCGATTATGGCCAGATCCGCGGCGACGTCTGGTTCGGCGGCCCCCTGGGCGACGGCTGGCGCTTCTCGGCGGGCGGCTTCTACAACAAGGATAAGGGTGTCCGCGATCCGGGGCCGACCGCCAACAATGGCGGGCAGGGCCGCGTCCTGATCTCCAAGGATTTCGCGCGCGGCAGCCTGTCCTTCGGCATCAAGTACATGGAAGACAACAACTTCTTCTTCGATGCGACGCCCCTGGTCCGCAGCGGCAACAAACTTCGCCCGCTGGAGCCGTTCAACGGTCATGACGACACGCTGACCGGGCGTGAGGACGGGCTGGTCCGGATCAAGACGCCGCGCGGGCAGCGCCGCGCCGACTTCAACCTCTTCAACCAGTCGAGCGACCTGCAACTGACCGCCAAGGGCAATATCGAGTTTGACGACGGCACGACGCTGAGCGGCGGCCTGCGCTATCGCGACAGCAACACCGACCGCAACGCCCGCGGCCTTAACAATCTCTCGACCCAGGCAGCTTATCTTTCGGGCGTTCGCACCAATGCGCTGCGGGCCTTTGCGGGGCAGGGCGCCACCGACGTCCGGCTGGTCTACGCGACCGATGGCAGCGCCTATCCGGCCGATGCGAACGGCAACGGCCTGGTCGGCGTCAACACCTTCCAGTCGATCCAGAACCCGATTTCGGAGACGATCGGGTTGGTCGAACTGGGTCATGTGTTCGACACGGGCATCGGCCGGCACGACGTGAAGCTGGGCGTATATGGCACCTCCGCCGACTGGGCGCATGACCGCAATGACGGCGTCGGCATCACGGAGGTGGCGCCAAATGCCCGCCTGCTCGACGTGGTGGCGGTCAATGCGGCGGGGCGCGTGGTCGGCCGGGTTACCGACAACGGCATCGCCCGCTATGAATCGCGCTTTGCCCATTCATTCGGCGGCTATGAGGACGTGGCGGCCCACATCTCCGACGAATGGCAGGTGACGTCGAAGCTGCGCCTGGACGGCGGCTTCCGCTACGAAAAGATCTGGCTGCACGGCTATTCCGAGGGCGTGCGCAGCCCTCCCTACAATCTGGGCGATCCGACCACGCTGGCGGACGACAATGTCCTGTTCGGATCAGGCGTCTACAACCGCTTCAAGCCGCCGTTCGACGATTATGCCTACACGTTCGGCGCCAATTGGCAATTCATGCCCGAAGCGGGGATCTTCGCCCGCTACACCAACACCTATCGCCTGCCGATGATCGGCCAGTATCGCGACAACGTGCTGCCCACCGGCATCCGCAGCCAGTCGATCGAGCAGGCCGAAGGCGGCGTGAAGTTCATGAAGGACTGGGGCAGCCTGTATGCCACTGTCTTCTACAACAGCTTCAAGGACGTGCAGTTCACCAATACCTATATCGATCCGCAGTCGCTGCTGATCGTGCAGGAGATCAATTACGGCGACGTGCGCACGGTCGGGCTGGAGCTGGAAGCGAATGTCCGCCCGACCAACTGGTTCGACGTGTCGGCGACGGCCACCTACCAGGATCCCAAGTTCAAGAACTATACCTACAACACGCAGGTGAACGGGGCCTTGGTCGCGGTGTCGTTCGACGACAATCGCCCGTCCTCCATGCCCAAGGTAATGACCAGCGTGCGCCCGCGCCTGACCCTGTTGCAGGGGCGCCTGCGCGTGCTGGGCGAATGGCGGTTCGAGGGGACCAAGTATAATGACGACGCCAATCTGGTGAAGCTACCCTCCTTCTCCGTATTCAACGCCAGCGCCGAATTCGACATCACGCCGGCGCTGACGGTGCAGGTCAAGGGCAGCAACCT
Source organism: uncultured Sphingomonas sp. (assembly GCF_934560975.1). GTDB lineage: Bacteria > Pseudomonadota > Alphaproteobacteria > Sphingomonadales > Sphingomonadaceae > Sphingomonas_I. The sequence continues at coordinate 202,369 of NZ_CAKTFO010000003.1, forward strand.
GTCCAACAGCCTGGGCCTGGGCCAGGGCGGCGGGCAGCAGCAGGTGCCGGGTGCCGCTGATGGCGCGGTGGTCCTGGCGCGGCCGATCTTCGGCCGGGCGGTGCAGGGTTCGGTGCTGTTCCACTTCTGAGGCCCGCGACATGATCAAGCGACTGGTTCCGGCCACAGCGGCCATCCTCGCCGCAAGCAACGGGGTGGCGCGCGACGCCGCCCCGCCCTTGCGCCTCAACGACATTGCCGTGATCGGCACGCACAACAGCTACAAGCTGCCGATGCCGGCCGCGACCATGGCGAAGCTGCGCGCCGGGGCACCACAGATGGCGGACGCGCTGGACTATTCGCACCGCCCCTTGGCCGAGCAACTGGATGCCGGCGCGCGCCAATTGGAGATCGACGTCAATTATGATCCGCAAGGCGGCCATTATGCGGCGGATTCGGACGATCCCCGCCTCAAGCGGCCAGGCTTCAAGGTGCTGCACATCCCCGGCATCGACAATTCGTCCAGCTGCGTCCTGCTGCTGGATTGCCTCCGCACGATCCGCGCCTGGTCGGATGGGCATCCCGATCATGTTCCCATCCTCTTGATGTTCAACGCAAAGGATGAGCAGAATGCCGCGCGTGGGGGCATCGATGCCCTGCGCTATGACCAGGCGGCCTATGACGCGCTGGATGCGGAGATCCGATCGGTGATGGGGCCGGGCAAGCTGGTCACGCCCGACGATGTGCAGGGTAGGTATCCCACCCTGCGCGACGCGGTGCTGGCGAACAACTGGCCCACGCTGAAGGCGTCGCGCGGCAGGTTCCTGTTCGCGCTGGACGAGTCGCCGGAGAAAGTCGCGGTATATCGTGGCCGCCGCCGCTCGTTGGAAAAGCGGGTATTCTTCATCAACACTGACGAAGCCTCGCCCGCTGCCGCCTATCTGACGCTCAACGATCCGATCGTGGATGGCGCGCGCATCCGCCGCGACGTGGCGGCCGGCTATCTGGTGCGGACCCGCGCGGACGCGAATACGCGGGAGGCCCGGGCCAACGACACGCGCCCGCGCGACGCGGCGCTGGCAAGCGGGGCGCAGTACGTCTCCACCGACTATCTCTGGCCCGATCCGCGCCTGGAGGGCGGCTATCGCGTGCAACAGCCGGGCGGGATGGTGGCGCGCTGCAATCCGGTGCGCCGGCCGGCCGGATGCGGCGATCTGGAAAAGCGGCGATGAAGCGGGCGCTGCTCGCGCTTGCCTCCGTCGCCCTGCTTGCGGCGGATCGCGCGCCCGAGCCGTATCTGGATGCGCAGTCCGTGCCCGATCTGATGCGCGTGCTTCCGCCACCGCCGCGACCGGGTTCGCCCGCCGCCGAGGAGGATCGCCGGACCTTTCTGGACACGCGCAAGCTTTCGGGCACCACGCGCTGGGCGCTGGCGCAGCGTGACGTAACCGACGATCGCTTCGCCGTCTTCGCCTGCGCGCTCAACATGCGGATCGATGCGGACAGCGCGCCCGATCTCGCCCGCGTCTTCCAGCGCATGGGCGACGGCGGCATGGTGGGCCGCGCCAAGGACGGCTTCGCGGTCAAGCGCCCCTATCTGAGCCAGCAAGGGCCGATTTGCGAGCCAAAGACCGATCATCTCGCGCGGAATGGCGATTATCCGTCCGGTCACACCGCCAACGGCTGGTCCACCGCCCTGATACTGGCCGAGCTGATGCCGGATCGCGCAACGGAAATCTTGCGCCGGGGGCGGCAATATGGCGAGAGCCGCTTCATCTGCGGATCGCACAGCCGCAGCGCGGTGGAGGCGGGGTATCTTTCCGGCGCCGCCCTGGTGAGCGCGCTTCATGCCTCCAAGGCGTTCCGCGACGACATGGAGGATGCGGCCAGGGAGTTGCGCAAACTGCGCGGACGCGCGCCACTGCCGGACTCCTCGCGCTGCGGGCAGGAACGGGAATCCAGCAAGGGGTGAGCCCGCGCTGCCCGGCGAAAAGGGCAGGTGTCCAGCAAAAGGTTGGTCGCGGCGCGGCGCTGTGGTAGGGGCGCTGCCATAATCACATGGGCGCACACTGTGCTCCGGGCTTCCGGTGGCGCGGGCCTGTTTCCGGCAGATCCTTGCACAGTCTGCGTAACCACCTACCTCCAAGAGTATCATGCAGTTTCCAGACATTCCGGCGCTTCTGTCCGAGGCGCTCGCCGCACGTGGCTATTCCTCCCTTACGCCGGTCCAGGCGGCCGTGCTGGAAGAAGGGGCGGTCGGTCGCGATCTCGTCGTGTCGGCCCAGACGGGGTCGGGCAAGACCGTCGCCTTCGGCCTTGCCATGGCCGACCAGTTGCTGACGCCGGACCTGCCCGCGCCGCAGCTGCCACTCGCTTTGGTGATTGCGCCGACGCGCGAACTGGCGCTGCAGGTCAGCCGGGAACTGATGTGGCTGTACGGCAAGGCGGGAGCGCGCATCGCCACCTGCGTCGGCGGCATGGACGCGGGGCGTGAGCGTCGCAACCTCAGCCACGGCACCCATATCGTGGTCGGCACGCCCGGCCGCCTGCGCGACCATCTGGAGCGGGGTGCACTGGACCTGTCGGCCGTGCGCGTCGCCGTGCTGGACGAGGCGGACGAGATGCTCGACATGGGTTTCCGCGAGGATCTCGAGGAGATCTTGGATGCCACCTCGGCGGAGCGGCGGACCCTGCTGTTCTCGGCCACTATGCCCGCCCCGATCGTGGCGCTGGCGCGGCGCTACCAACGCGATGCGCTGCGCATCACCACCATCAGCGACAATCGCGGCCATGGCGACATCGCCTATCAGGCCGTCTCCGTCTCGCCGTCCGATATCGAACATGCGGTCATCAACCTGCTGCGCCTGCACGAAGCGGATACGGCGATCCTGTTCTGCGCCACCCGCGACAATGTGCGCCACCTCCATGCCAGCCTGCTGGAGCGCGGCTTCGCGGCCGTGGCCCTGTCCGGCGAGCATAGCCAGAACGAGCGCAACGCCGCCCTTCAGGCGCTGCGTGACCGGCGCGCGCGAGTCTGCGTTGCGACCGACGTCGCGGCGCGCGGCATCGACCTGCCGTCGCTGAGCCTGGTGATACACGTCGAGCTGCCGCGCGATGCGGAGACGTTGCAGCACCGCTCCGGCCGCACCGGTCGGGCGGGCAAGAAGGGCACGGCCGTGCTGATCGTGCCCTATCCGCGCCGTCGCCGGGTGGAAGGGATGCTGCGCGGCGCCAAGATCAACGTCGAGTGGATCGATCCGCCCACGCCCGAGGAGGTGAAGGCCAAGGATCGCGACCGGCTGATGGCGACCCTGCTGGAACCGATCGAGACGGACGGGGACGATCTGGCGATCGGCACGCGCCTGCTGGAGAGCAAGAGCCCGCAGGAGATTGCGGCGGCCCTAGTGCGGGCGCATCGCGCGTCCATGCCCGAGCCGGAGGAATTGCTGGGCGCCTCGCCGGATGCACGCCGCGCGGCTCAGCAGCAGGAGAAGCACCGTCCTGGCTTCGAGGATGTGGTGTGGTTCCGCATGGACATCGGCCGTCGCCACAATGCCGATCCGCGCTGGCTGCTGCCCCTGCTGTGCCGTCGCGGGCACATTACAAAGAATGCGATCGGCGCGATCCGCATCTCGGCGAATGAAACCCATTTCCAGGTTCCAGCCGCGATCGCCGCGCAGTTTGCCGCCACCGTCAAGCGTACCGCCAATGCTGATGGCGAGGACGAAAGCGGCATCCGCATCGAACAGACCCAGGACGGCCCGCGCCCCGCCGGTCCGGCCCGCAGGGCACCCGACGGGGAACGCTCACGCCCGGCCGCCCCGCGCTACAAGGCTAAGCCGTTCCGGAAGTGACCCGAACCCGGGCGGCGGAGCGATCCGCCGCCTTCCTTTGTTCAATCTGGTGAACCTGCCCGGCAGCGTCGACGCTGTGTCCGCGTCAAAGACCGGGCGGTACTTGGCAAGCGCACGTGTGCGTCAGGAATCCCCGGGATTCTTGCTCCCATGAGAACGATGCTCCCGCGAAGCCGGGAGCCCAGAAGTGTCGGGCAACGCCCTTGCGGCTCCTGGACTCCCGCCTTCGCGGGAGCATGAAATGTTTTCGCCTCGGCAACGATCGGCCCGGTATCCTCAACGGGCCTGTCGGTCAGCAAGCGGGATCGCCGTAGAGCAGGCCTCGCCCGTCTGTCCCGATATACACCCGGCCATAACGCCGCGGGTCGCCGGAAATAACGCGGAAGCGCATGCCCCATTGGTGCTGGTCGTCGTTGATCCGCTGCCAGACAGTGCCGCCGTCGACCGAGCGCCAGATGGCGTTCGACCCACCGGCTTGGCCGATTGCGTAGACGGCCGGCCACTTTGCGCCCGGCGCGGCGTGGCCGAGTCCATAATAGTTTGCCTTCAGGCCTTGGCTCGTCCGGGTCCAGCTCTCACCCGCATCGGTGGAGCGGTAGAGGTCGCCGCCGACGTTCAGCCACAACGCACCGGCCCGCCCTGGCGTGGCGAGCAGCGGGTTCTGCGCCTCGCGCCAGGTCACGCGGGCGGGGCCAAGGTCGGCGGGCAGGCCGCGCCCGGCGACGGGGTGGAAGTGCAAACCGCCATCTTCGCTTCGCACCAAATGCCCGCCATCGAAGTCGATGGCGTAGAAGCGGCGCGGATCGGCCTTGTCGGCCGCGACCCGCACGCGCGGCGGCAACCCCGCCACTGCCTGCCAAGTCCGTCCGCGATCCCGCGTCAGCACCGGGCGGTCCGTCTCCACCAGAAAGGTCGTCCCGTCGGCCGAGACGGTGACGGCGGCGTCACCGGTCTGTTCCGGCGTCGGGCTGCCATCCGCATGGGGCGGGGAGGGCGGAACGCGCAACGGCGTCCAGCTTTCCGCGCCATCGGCCGACCAGGCGAGCGACGTGTCCGGCACCACCTTTGTATGGCGGCTGCCGCTCCGCACCATCACCGCCGGCTTCAGGCCCGCATAATCCAGCGTGTTGGTGTTGGTGAGGTAGGGATTGAGGTGAACATGCGGCGGCGAGACGGCAAGATCGTCGTGGCGGAAGCCGGCAATGTCGCCGAAACCGGACACCAGCGGCGCGCCGCCGGTCGGGCTGGTCAGGGTGATGATGGCGGTCTGTTCGATTCCCCTGGTCCAAGGCACCCACCGCATCGTGCCGGGCTTCAGCAGCGCGTCGGTCGCGTACATTGTGGCACCGGTGACGTAGGCGGCGTGATTGGCATCGAACGGATCGATCGCCAGCCCCGCAATCCAGTGGCCGAAATCGGCCTTGTCATCCAAGTCGAGGAAGGGTGAGGCGGAGACGTCGCGCACGCTATGCGCCCACAATTCGTCCCAGGTGCGACCGCCATCGACCGACCGCCACACCGTGTCGATGGGCTTGTAGCGGTTGACGGTACTGACCGCGATCACCTGCGGATTCTGCGCCGACACGGCGACGCCCATATAGCCGCCGGGCAGCGTGTCCGGTCCCTTTAGCGGCGTCACGTCGGTCCAGCGCCCGCTGCTTGTGTCGAGCCGCCACACCGCCCCGCGCTTGATGCCGTTCGGGCCGATCGCGTCGGAATAGGTGATGGTGAGTACGCCGTCCGTGCCGATCACGCCCTTGACCGGCAGCAGGTCGGGCGCTGCCCCGCCGGCTACCGCCGTCCAGCTCCGTCCGCCATCGTCGGATCGGAACAGGTGCCGGTCGCCCGGATCGGCACTCGCCACGAAGATGCGGCCGGACACCTTGGGATCGAAGATCACGAACGACAGGCCGCCATGCGTCTGACGCGGCTGGGTCGGCCGGCCGAGCCCCGTGAGCGGGAAGCCGGCGACCTTGGCCCAATGCGCCCCCGCATCGTCGCTGCGCCACAGCCCGTCATGGCGCGATCCGAACATCAGGGTGTCGTGGCGATGGGGATCGATTGCCAGGCGCTCGCCCATGCCACGCCCGTCCTCGTTCCCGCCCATCGCAAACGGCACCGGCACCTTTTGCCAGTGCGCGCCGCGATCGGCCGAGCGGAAGATTGCCGCCGGGCCGCGCGCCGACATGCCCGCCGCCAGGTAGACGATGTCGGCGTTCACGGGATCGGGCGCGATGCTCTCGACGCCCATGTAGCTCGCTTCCGCCTCGCCATCCTGAAGGGGGAGCCAGGTCCTGGACGCCGCATCCCAGCGATAGGCGCCGCCCATGTCCGTGCGCAGATAGGCCAGCCCGCGTTCCACCGGGCTGAACACGATGCCCGGCGCAAAGCCGCCGCCGCCCAAGGCGACATTCTTCCACACATAGGGCACGGCCGTTCCCACCGGACCCGCCGCCTGCGCCGTTGCCTGCAAAGCCGCGAGGCCCAGCAAACCCAGGCTCACGCCCTTGTGACGAAGAGCTGCCATGATATGTCGCGTCTCGCTCACTGGATGCCCTTTGCGGCCGATCCCGCGCGCGGCCCTGACCCGCCATTGTCGTAGCGGAGGGAAACGCTGGCCGGGCGTAGTCCGGCCGCGGTTGCGGTCAGGCCGGCGGTCGGATGCGCCTGGTCGAGCTTGACGATGATCTGGGCATGGCCGTTGAACAACTGTCGATGCCATGCGCCGGCCGGGGTGACGGTTTGCAGGTAAGCGACATTCTTGCCGCCGATCCCCTCATCCTCCAGCACGCCGAGCGCCGCTTGCGCCTGGCCCGGCACCACGATCACCAAGTCGATCGCGCCACCGGCATTGGCGTCCAGCGGCAGCGCCCAGCCCCTGCCGTCGCGCGTGGCCCGCGCGGTCATGTCCGCACCGTTGACCAGCACGTGCTGCCCGTCCGCAAGCTGCGGCAGAAACAGGGTGCGGCGTCCCGCAACCGCGTTACCGGAAGGCGCGAGTCGGCCACGCAGGGCAAAGGCCTCGGGCGTCTTGGGGCCGGTGCCCGGCGCATACCAGCGGAAGGGATCGCGCCAGCTAAGCGTCGTCGGATCGGGCAGCGTGGTCGCCCCGGCGGAAAGGTCGGCAATCTGCCAGTGATCGAAGCCCTGCACCTGATAGCCGTCGACGAAGCGATCCGCCTCGTGGCTGCCGGGATCGCCATTGCCGACGCCCAGTATCTCCGCCCCGCGCACGGTGAAGCGCACGTCGTCGGCGGCGACGGGTACGATCCGGCCGCTCCCATCGCGCGCGGTCACGTCGATTACCGCGACATTGCCCTTGGCGGTCGGCGTATCCGGACGATCGACGGAGAGCGACAGGGTGCGCGCCGGACCGGTGGTGACCACCTGATCGCTGGCAACGCGCTTGCCAGCCCGATAGCCGATCGCCACCAGCTTACCGGGCGCATACGGCACCTGCCACTCGGCATGGCCCTGCGCCGGGATGCGCCGGCGGCCGAGGCTGCGCCCGTTGAGCGTCAGTTCCGCTTCGTCGGCATTGGCGTAGACCCAGATCGGGATCGGCTGCCCCTCGCGCCCCGGCCAGTTCCAATGGCCGACAATGTGCGCCATCGGCGCGCTTGTCCACTGGCTCTTCAGAAACCACGCGCTGTCCTTGAACAGGCCGGTCGTATCGAGCATCCCGAATTGCGAGCTGATCGCCGGCCAGCCGAACGGCGTGGTTTCGCCGCGATAGTCGAAGCCGGTCCATACGAACATGCCCGCCATCCACGGCCGCTCCATCACCGCGCGCCAGCCCTGTTCGATGCTGCTCGATCCGGTCGGGCGCTGCGGCTTGTCATAGGCCGCCAGGTGGACGTTGCCGCGATCGTCGAAATAGACGCCGCGCGTGGCGAAGGTCGACCCTTCCTCCGTCATCGCGATCGGCGTGCGCGGATAGTCGCGGTGGTAGACATCCACGTCATGCTGCGACCGATAGTTGAACCCGGCCACTTCGGTGGTGGTGGAAATGCCGCGTCCGTCGTTGCCCGCGGTGGCGGCGGTGGTGGGACGGGTCTGGTCCAACTCGTGCACCCGTTCCTGCATCAGAGTGGTGAGCCGCGCGCCAATTTCCTTCCCCTCGATCCCCCATTCCTCATTGCCGACCGACCACAGGATCACGGACGGATGGTTGCGGTCGCGCAGGATCAGGCGGTCGAGCTGGTCGCGGATTTCGGGCGTGGTCCCCATCATCCGATGCTCGTCGATCACCAGCATGCCCAGCCGATCGGCCGCGTCCAGCATCTCCGGCGTGGGCGGGTTGTGCGAGGCGCGGTAGGCGTTGGCGCCCATCGCCTTTAGCCGTTCCAGGCGGTAGACCTGCATCTCGTCGGGCAGGGCGGCGCCGATGCCGGCATGGTCCTGGTGGTTGTTGGTGCCCTGCAGCTTGATGTTGCGGCCATTGAGCCAGAAGCCGGTATCGGCATCCCACCGGATCGAGCGGACGCCGAAATCGGTAACGTACCGGTCGCGCACCTGTCCGCCTTCGCGCACGGTGGTGACCAGCTGGTGCAGGCGCGGCTGCTCCAGCGACCACAAGGCCGCATTCTTGAGGTCGACGGTGGCGGCCACCTCCGCCGATCCATGCGACGCGACCGTCCGCTGCTCGGTCGAGACCAGGGCCAGGCGCCTGCCGTCGGGCGACAGGATTTCCTGGTCTACGGTGAAGGTCCGTTCCGTGCGATCGTCATTGGCGATGGTCGCACGCGCGGTGACCCTTGCGTCCGCCCCGGTCAGTTCGGACGTCACGAACGTGCCCCAATGGGCGACGTGCAGGGGATCGGTCTTGGTCAGCCAGACGTGGCGGTAGATGCCGGCGCCTTCGTAGAACCAGCCTTCAAAGGTGGATGTGTCGGCACGCACCACCAGCGTGTTGGGGCCACCATAGTTGATGTAATCGGTCAGGTCGTAGCGGACGCCCGAATAGCCGCTATGCTCCTGGCCGATATAATGGCCGTTGAACCAGACGGCGGCGTCGCGGAACACACCATCGAACTCGACGGCGACGCGGCGGCCACGATCACTTTCCGGAATAGACAGGGTCTTGCGATACCAGCCGATATTATGCTCCGGAAAACCGGGGCCGATCGCGCGCGAGCCGTGATTGGTCTCGGCCTTGGCGTCGAACGGCACCTCCACGCCCCAGTCGTGCGGCACGTCCACCTTGCGCCAGGCGCGATCGTCGAACTTCGGGCTGGCGGGGCCATCGCCATAGCCGGCCTTAGCGAAGAAGAAGGCCGCGGTGCCATAGCCGAAGTCGCGCGCGGGATCGTGGGCGTGGCCCAGCGCGAACCGCCAGTCGGCGTCGATATCGGTGCGCTCACGAGAAGCGGACGCTGTGGCTGGCGCGGATGCCGTCTGCGCCGCTGCGATCACCGGCGCGGAAGCGAGCGCAACGGCCGAGATGCCGGCGGAAAGGGCCAAACGAATATGCATCACGGCTGCAACCTCACCATTACGACACCATGTGGAGGAACTTCGGCGGAGAAGCGGCCGGAGTTGCGGCCGAGATCCTTGTGCGCCCATAGGTCGCGCGTCCGCAGCTTCAGCGTGGCGGGCAGGCCGAGCGCAATCCAATCGGCGCTGATCGTCTTTGCTGCCTCGTCCCGGTTCCACAACAGCACTGCGCGGCCACCATCGGCAAGCGGCTTGCTCCACACTTCCTGCTTGCCGTCGCGCCACACGCGATGGCCCTGCTGGCCCATCCTGTCCTGATCGACCGCGATCACCTCGCGATTGAGCAGGATGTCGCGGGTCTGCTGTGTCATGGTGGAGATGTCGTTGCCGGCGATCAGCGGCGCGGCCATCATCGCCCACAGGGAGAAATGCGCGCGATATTCCGTATCGCTCAGCCCGCCATTGCCAACCTCCAGCATGTCGGGATCGTTCCAGTGGCCGGGGCCGGCATAGGGCCATAGCGGCTCGTTCATGTCCGCGATCGAGGCCACGCCCCAGCTGTAATTATATTTGCCCTGCCACTTGTCGGTAATGTCGCCGGTGGTGCGCCACATGTTGCCGATCTTGGATGCCCACAGCCACGGCTTGGAATTGCCCCATTCACACATCGAAAACAGGATCGGCCGGCCGCTCGCCTTCAGCGCGTCCGCCATCAGCGCATAGGCCTCTTCGGCATTGCGCGTGCCGGTGGAGCACCAGTCGTACTTGAGATAGTCGACGCCCCAGCGCGCATATTGCACGGCATCCTGGTATTCGTGACCCTGGCTGCCGGGACGACCGCCGCAGGTCTTGCTGCCCGCATCGGAATAGATGCCGAATTGCAGCCCCTTGGCATGGACGTAATCCGACAAAGCCTTGAGGCCGGAAGGGAAGCGCGTGCGGTCTTCGGTGATGAAGCCGTTGGCGTCGCGCGTGCCATGCCAGCAATCGTCGATTACGATGTAATTATAACCTGCCTCCTTCATGCCGTTGCCGGCAATCGCGTCGGCGGTCGCGCGAATGGTCTCTTCATCGACCTTGCAGGCAAACTTGTTCCAGCTGTTCCAGCCCATCGGCGGGGTCTGGGCCAGCCCATTGGCCTTGCGCTTGGGATCCTGGCTCGCGGGCAGGGTGTTGGGATCGGGATCCAGCACCTCCTGCGCATAAGCGGGGGAGGCGGCGTGGAGAAGGAGGGCGAGCGCCCCCGCAGCCTGCATGCCGGAAAGCCGTCGCAACACCATCGATCTCCCTCTTGTCTGGCCCCGTACGTCCCGCAAAACCGCGGGCAGAGGATGCCATGCGCCCTTGAAAGCGCCTTTATGCCCCTGAATTGGCATATTTATCATACCAGGGCAACGCGCGTACCGTTTCGGAATATTGCTTCCACCGGCACCAGCCTGCCGCAGGTCTGCGCACCGCCCGCAACGTCCAGGATCGGCCGCTTACGGCAACATCTGCAATATCGACGATACGCTATCTGGTCATCAATCGGGGACTGTGGCTATGATCGGCGCATGAACAGGCCATTGCTTATGCCCCATATCGAGGGCGACACCGTCGGGCTTGGCCGAAACCTGACCTACGGCATGTTGGAAAAGCTGGGGCGCGCCATCGTCACCGGGGCCTATGATGCGCGCACCTTCCCGACGGAGGCGCAACTGGCGCAGCACCATGGAGTCAGCCGCTCGGTGACGCGCGAAGCGGTGAAGATGCTGACCGCCAAGGGGCTGCTGACCGCCCGCCCGCGCATCGGCACCGTGGTGCAGCCGACGCCCGCATGGAACCTGTTCGATCCGGATGTGCTGCGCTGGCTGCTCGAACGGAACTTCTCGCTCGACCTGTTGCGGCAATTCACCCAGCTGCGTCTGGCGATCGAGCCAGAGGCGGCGGCGCTCGCCGCGCGCTTCGCCCAGGATGCGGACATTCGCAGCATCACGGCCGGGCTGGAGCGGATGCAGGCGGCGGAGCAGGGGTCGGACGACACGCTGGATGCCGACATCGCCTTTCACGTGGCGATCCTGCGCGCGACGCAGAACCCGTTCTACGCCCAGTTTCGCGACACGGTGGCGATGGCGTTGCGGACGTCCATTCGCTTCACCAACCGCGTGCGCGGCCCCAATGCCAGCCTGCCCGAGCATGCGCATGTGTGCAACGCGATCGTGGCGGGCGACGTGGAGGCGGCGCGCAGCACCATGCACCGCCTGATTACCGACGTGCTGGACACGGTGGAGCGCCACCGGACCGACGAGCATCCCGCAACCAAGTAGGTGGAGCCGGGCGCTGCGATCCGTCAGCCGCCGCCGCTGCGATACCGCGCAAGCACATCCTCGTGGGGCGGCAATGGCGCGACCGCACGTTGCAACGCACCACGCAGCGCGGTCATCTGCTGACGCAACGCATCGGGCGGGATCGTGTCGGCGAGGGGGTCGTGCCCCGCAGGCATGATGCCCTGGCCGACCAGCACCGCCAGCCAGCTATCCTCCGAAAATAGCTCCTCCTGATGGCGGACGATGCGCCCTCTGGAGCGGAACAGTTCGATCTTGCGGGCCAGGCTGTCCGGCATCGGCATGTCGCGGCAATGCCGCCAGAAAGCCGTGTCGCACCGCTCGGTCGCCTTGTAGTGGAGGATCAGGAAGTCGCGGACATCGTCATACTCGCGCGCGGTTTGGCGGTTGAACGCGTCGCGATCCGGCATGGCAAAATCCTGGTCGGGAAAGAACAGCATCAGCCGCGAAATGCCCGTCTGGATCAGGTGGATGCTGGTCGATTCCAGCGGCTCCAGGAACCCGCTGCTGAGCCCGATCGCCACCACATTGTGGCTCCACGCATGCCGCCGCCGGCCGGCGGTGAAGCGCAGCTGGCGCGGTTCGGCCTGGGGCTCGCCGCCGATGGTCGCCAGCAGCCGCGCGCGCGCCGCGTCGTCGCTCAGATGCGCGCTGCTGTAGACATAGCCGTTGCCGGTGCGATGCTGCAGCGGGATGCGCCAGCGCCAGCCGGCCGCGTCCGCGATCGCCTGGGTATAAGGCGGGATGCGGTCGCCGGCCGCGCTCGGCACGGCCACCGCACGGTCGCAGGGGAGCCAGGCGCTCCAATCCTCGAACGGTTCGTGCAGCGTCTCGCCCAGCAGCAGCGAACGAAAGCCGCTGCAATCGACGAACAGGTCGCCTTCGATCACCTGCCCGTCGACGAGCGTGACGGACCGGACCAGGCCGCTCGTCCCATCGCGCGCCACCGACGTGATCGTGCCTTCGGAGCGTAGCACGCCACGCTGCTCGCTCCATTGGCGCAGATAGCGGGCATATAGGGCGGCATCGAAGTGGAAGGCGTAGTTAAGCGTGGACAGGGGATGGTTGGAGTTTAGTTCCGGCCGGGCGAACCGGCCCTGCCGCGCCGCCAGCGTGGAGGCGCTGTAGGCGGCGAGGTCGTCGTCCGCGGTCGCCAGCCCGTCCTGCACCAGCTTGAGCCACAGTTGGTGGAAGCGCGCTGTCTGGGCATCGCGGCCATGCGTGCCGAACGGGTGGAGGTAGCTGTGGCCGGGGCGCAGCCAGTCCACGAACTCGATCCCCAGCTTGAAGCTGCCCTGCGTGGCACGCAGGAAATCGCCCTCGTCTATGCCGAGCAGGGCGTTGAAGTCGCGAATGGCGGGGATGGTCGCCTCGCCTACGCCGACCGTGCCGATCGCGTCGGATTCGACCAGGCGGATCGTCGCCCGTCCCCGCCCCAGCAGGCGGGCCATGGCGGCGGCGGTCATCCACCCGGCCGTGCCGCCGCCGACGATCACCGCGGTGCGGATCGGATCGCCCACGCCTCAACGTCCCGCGAAGCGTGCGCCGGGGCGTGCCAGCTGATCCACCAGCGCGCGGTGGCGGGGCAGCAGCTTTACGGCATTGGCCTGCTGCCGGCGCACGTCGGCAAAGGCGCGCTTGGCTTCGTCATAATAGCGGTACGAACTCGCCTGGGCGCTGATGTCGGTGCGATAGTCCATGCCGTAGAGCACATATTGCCAGTTGGCGGCGACGAAGATGTCGTGGTTGAGGTCGATGTCGATGAAGTCGGGCGCACGGTGACGCCAGCGTTCCAGCCGGTCTTGCAACGCATCCGATCGGGTCGATCGATCGCGATTGTCGCGCCAGAATGCGGTGTCGCCGCGATCGCTCAGGCAGTAATGCAGCTTGATGAAATCGACCACGTGATCGTAGCGTTTGGTCATGATGCGGTTGAACTGACGCGCATTGATCTCGAACTCTCCCTCCCACGGAAAGAGGTTTACCAGGTTGAGCGCGGCGATCTCGGCAAAGCCGATGCCGGTCGCTTCCAGCGGCTCGATGAAGCCGGCAGACAGTCCGATGCTTACGCAATTCCTGTGCCACTGCTGTTCGCGATATCCGGCCTCGAACGTCAGCAGTCGGGGTTCCACCGCATCGGCCCTGTCACCCAGATAGGTGCGCAAGGTACGCACGGCTTCGTCGTCGCTGACATGGTCGGACGAATAGACATAGCCCGTGCCGCGCCGTTCGTGCAGGCCGATGTCCCAGATCCAGCCCGCATCCTGCGCCGTGGCAAAGGTCTGCGACGCGATCGGCGCGTCCGGCCTGTCATAGGGCAGCTGGATGGCGGCGGCGCGGTTGACGAACAACTCGTCGCGGCGGGAATGAAACGGGCGGCCCAGCGCCTCACCGATCAGCTGTGCGCGAAAGCCGGTGCAATCGACATAGAAGTCGCCGGTCACGGTGCCCGCCTCGCGGCATTGGAGGTTGGCGATGCCGCCATCCTCCGCCAGCGTCACGCCGGTCACGGTATCGCTGACATGGGTCACGCCCAGGCCGAGCGCCGTCTTGCGCAGCAGCCGGGCGAGCAGCACCGCGTCGAAATGGAAGGCGTAGGACAGGGGCCCGACATATTCGGGGTGGGAGATCAGCTTCGGCGCGAGGCAGGCATCGGCAGCGACCCGCTGCACCGTATTGACCGATGCCCACGGCGCGTCGCCTCCCGCACCAAGCAGCCAGTAGGGCAGGAGGTCGAGCCCGTCATGATCGGCGCTGGCCTGAAACGGATGGAAGTAATCGTGCGGCCGGCCATCCGCCGCAGGCGCACGCCAGTTGGTGAAGCGGATGCCCTGCTTGAACGTGGCGCTGCATGACCGGACCAGCTCGGCCTCGTCCACGCCGATCGCACTCAGCGTCTTGCGGATGCTGGGAAAGGTGCCTTCGCCGACGCCGATGATCCCGATATCGGGGGACTCGATCACCGTTATCGTCACGCCGCCCGGCGTGCCGGCATTCAGCCGCTTGGCCATGTAGGCGGCGGTGATCCAGCCCGCCGTGCCACCCCCGACAATGATCACGTTCCGGACCACGCGCACACTCCCTATACAAGGACGGCCCCCGCGGTCGATCAGGACCGGGGAGCCGTGCTGTCTGCCTCACCGGCAGGGATCGTCAACTCCGTTCCACGGTGTCGCCACCGCGATCAGAAGTTGAAGTTGATGCCGCCTTCATAGCGGGTGTCCGACACGAACCAGCTGCGGACCAGGGTCGTGCCGCCGGGATAGCCGGCCATCAGCGTCTTGGTCTTGGCATTGGTCAGGTTGGTGCCCTGCACATAGGCCTTCAGGTGATCGTTGATCGTGAAGGTGATGCCGCCATCAAGCTGGCCGTAGGATGCGCCGTAGACGGGCAGCAGGCCGCGGACCGTTTCCTGGCTGCCGTCCGACCCCACCAGCAGGTAGGTCGGCGTGGTGCCATTGCCGTTGGTCGTCTGCAGATACTTGCTGCGCCACGAATAAGCGAGGCGGAACGAGACCGGATCCTTCTCGTACAGGAGCTGCAGGTTGTAGTTGTGCTTGGACAGGCCGACGATCGGCAGGCCGCTCATCAACTCGCCATTGATGTCGCGAGCGATCGCACTCGGCGCGCTGCTGTCGATATAGGTGTAGTTCGCTTCCACGCCGATGCCGTCAAACGGTGCCGGCAGCATGTCGAAGAACTTGCGGCCGCCGATTTCGGCACCGGTCAGCTTCGACGTCTGGGTCGCGTTGTACACTTCGTTGGCGTTGATGATGTTGGTCACATCGACGCTGCTGCCGTTCGGGCGGGTGAACGTCTGCGAATAGGGGCGCAGCGTGTTGCCGTACAGGATCAGATCCTTCAGCCGCTTGTGGAACAGCGCCACGTGCGCGCTGAAGCTGCTGCCCTGATAATATTCGGCGCTCAGGTCGAAGTTCAGCGCCATCGTCGGCTTCAGGTCGGGATTGCCGCGATCGGCGGTGAACCCGACAAAGATCGGCGCGTAGCTGGTGGCGGCCGTATTGTTGGCGTTGGCGGCCGTGGTGATCCCGATGGTGCGCGTGACACGGGTCGAGATGAAGTCCGGCAGCGACATGGTGCGGGTCACCGCCATGCGCACCGCCAGCTGGTCGGTCGGCTTCAGGTTCAGGTTGAACGACGGCAGGAAGCGCGTGTAGCTGTTGTCGGACGACTGAACGGACGACCGGGCGAACGCCTGAATGGCATTGCCGCCACCTGCCGCCAGATCGGCATTGGCATCGGCCTGAGTGTTGTAGAATTGCGGGTAGTTCAGCACTTCGTTGCCGGTGCCGTTTACGTTGATGCGAACCACGCGCAGGCCGACATTGCCGTCGAAACGCAGCCCCACATCGCCGCCGAAGCGCGCCTGCACATACGCTGCCTTGTTGCGGACGCGCGTGAAGAACTCGCCATAACGGTTCTGCTGACCGATCGGGTTTGGTCCGTTCGGATTCAGACCCTTGTCGTAGCCATAGGTATTCTGCAGGTAGATCGGATCGAATGTGCCGATCGTCCCGAAGCTCGGAATATAGAGCGAAACTGGGGCGGCGATGTCGCCCTTGAAGAAGTTGCTGAACCCTTCAAACTGCGAGTCCGCCGGGTTGCCGTCGGCAAGCGTCTGTTGCGGCGAACCGTTCCAGTCGCGGCCCAGCGCGGTCCAGTAGGTGCCGATCTGGTTGTCGCGCTCGCGCCGGTTGGCATAACGCGCGCCGACCTGGATCTGGCGGATAAAGCCGTCACCGACCGTATAGGTCAGGTCAAGATTGGCAGCCGTCGACCGCGCACGGTTGCGATCCGGCGCGTACGAGAAGCTGGTCCACTGATAGGGCGTACGGTTGGTCAGGTCGTTGGTCGGCACCAGCGAGAAGTTGGGCAGGCCGCCGGTCGTGTCGAACCCGAACGAGTTCATCGCGTTCTGGTTGGCGGCACCCATCCGGTCGGTGTGCGAGAAGGACTGGATGAACTGCAGCGCGCCGCCGACCTTCAGGTTGGACGTGGCATCCCACGCAAAACCCTGGCTGAAATCGCGCGTTTCGTTTTCCTGGCTGGACACGGTCGTCTGGCCGGTGACCGACCCTGCCGTGAAGCTGCCCCCGGCGGTCGGGGTCAGGCTGCTCGCGCTCTGCAGGATGCCGTTGCGATCATATACCGCATCGCTGCTAGGCACCGGAAACAACGCCGGATTGGTGCTGTTGGGCACCGCGAACACGCCGGTTTCGTTGCGGTCGCTGCGGTAGTTGCTGATAAAGGCGGTCTGGAAGAAGCGCAGGTTGCTGGCCGGTTCCCACTGCAGCGCTTCGTAGAAGCCCTGGCGGCGACGGGTGAACTGTTCCTGCCCGTAGTCGAAGCCGTTGCCGATATAGCGGGTCTGTCCGTCGACGATGCGCGGCAGATAAGGCTCCGCGCGGATGAACGAGCTCTTGGAGCGCAGCTTGTTGTAGGCCACGTCGACGAGAATGCCGATCTTGCCGATGCCGGTTTCCCACGTGTCGGTGGCCAGCACCGATCCGCCATAGGATCCCTTCTTGGACAGGTCGCCATAGCCGCCCGATGCCGTGCCGGAGATTGCGGGCTTGCTGAAGTCGAACGGCATCTTGGTGCGCAGGTCGACCGCGCCGCCGATGCCGCCTTCGATGCGATCGGCCGTGCTCGCCTTGTAGACGTCGACCGCCGCCATCAGTTCGGGCGTGACTTCGTTCCAGCTCAGGCCGCCGCCGCCATTGGCGCCGGTGATCTCACGCCCGTTCAGGGTCGCGAGCACGCTGGACAGGCCGCGCACCTGGATGCCCGAACCTTCGACCGAGAAGCGGTCGGGATCACCCAGGGAGGCGAAGCGGACGATGGTGACGCCCGGCACGCGCTGCAGCACTTCGGTGATGGAATTGTCGGGCAGCTTGCCGGCATCATCGGCGACGATCGAGTCGATCACCGTGTCGGAGTTGCGCTTGCGGTCGGTCGCGTTCTGCAGTGCCTGACGGCGGGCGGTGACCACGATCTCCTGCGCGCCGGCGGTTTCGGCGGGGGCGTTCGCGGTCTGCGTGTTGGCGGCGGGCTGCGTCACTTCAACAGGTGCGCCGGTGGCCTGGGGCGGCTGATCGGTATTGGGCAGGGTCGTCGCCGGGCCGACAGGGGCCGGGCCGGTCTGCGCCAGCGCGGCAGCCGTCGACATCAGGGCGCCGACCGACGCGCCGGTCAGCAGCAGAATCTTCGGGAAGCCAATCAACGTCATCTCCTCGAGCAGGGGCGACGCGAAAGGCACCCCCCTTTTATCTCTGATTAATCCGATAATTTCGATCCATTTTGTCGTCAAGTGGAGCTACGAGGTTCCTCCGTCGGGCTAGTGCACCTGGAGGGGTGGGGTGCCGGATCACCGCGCGACGCCGCCCTGTGTATTCCAGTCGGGCGTCGCCTCACCGGCCAGCGCCTTGACGAAGAAGTCGTACTGCCGACGGGTCAGGTAATCGATCGGTCCGCTGGATCGGCCGACGCTGTGCTCGCCGCCGGGCACCACCAGCAGATCAAAATCCTTGTTGGCCTTGATGAGCGCGTCGACCACCTGGAGAGTGGAGGCGGGATCGACATTGCTGTCCTGTTCTCCCACGATCATCAGCAGCTTGCCGGTCAGTTTCGCGGCATGGTCCACGCCCGACGCGGCGGCGTAGCCTTGATCGACCGGCCAGCCGAGCCATTGTTCGTTCCAGCTGATCTTGTCCATGCGATTGTCGTAGCAGCCGGCATAGGCCACCCCGGCCTTGTAGAAGTCGCCGTGGAACAGCAGCGCGTTGAGCGTGCTCTGGCCGCCCGCCGACGCGCCGTATATGCCAACCCGGCCGATGTCGTAGGACCGATCGCGCGCCGCCATCGCCTTGTGCCACAGGATGCGGTCGGGAAAGCCGGAGTCCGCCAGATCCTTCCAGGCGACATCCTGAAAGGCCTTAGAACGGTTGGCCGTACCCATGCCGTCGATCTGGACGACGATGAAGCCCAGGTCCGCCAGCGCCTGCATCCCGATCACCTTGTCGCCGCCGGCATGGAAGCCGAACGGCCAGAAGTCCTTGGGCACGAAGCTGTCGTGCGGACCGGCATAGATGTTCTCGATCACCGGATAGCGCTCTCGCGGGTTCCAGTCGCGCGGCCGAACCACCAGGCCCCAGATGTCGGTCTTGCCGTCGCGGCCCTGGGCGGTGAACACCTCCGGCGGCTTGAACCCGGCGGCGACCAGCTGGCTGGTGTCGCCCTTGGTGATGGTGGCGATCAACCCGCCATCGCCGGCACGGTGGAGTTCGGCCACGGTGGGCAGGTCCACCCGCGAATAGGTGTCCACATAGTGACGCATGTCGGGCGACAGGCTGAGGCTGTGATTGGCGCGGGCGGGGGTCAGCGGGATGAGGTGCCGGCCATCGAAATCGATGCGGTAATAATGCTTGAAATAGGGATCCTCGCCCGGGTTCATCCCGCTTGCGGCGAACCAGATCTGCCGCCGGGCATCGTCCACCCTGACGATTTCCCGCATCACCCAGTCGCCCCGCGTGATGCGGCTGCGGACGCGGCCGGTGCGGCCGTCGATCAGGTAAAGGTGGTTCCAGCCGTCCCGTTCGGATGCCCAGATGATCTCCCTGCCGAGCCCGTCCACATCGTGGGCGAAGCGGCGATCGGCATAGACGAAGGTCTTGGCGTCCTCCGTCACGGCGGCGTAGGGCGCGCCGGTTGCCGCATCGATCGCGATCACGCGGGCCTGCCCGAAGCCGCGCCGGACATAGTCGAACGCCACGCTCTGGCCGTCCTTGCGCCAGCGCGGCGGAGACAGTTCATAGGGGTTGGGAAACAAAGCAGGGTCGATCGCCGTCGCGCGCCGGGCGGCCACGTCGAACAGTACCGGCTGCTCCTGGTCGATCGCATCACCCGGCTTGGGGTAGAGCTGGCTCCGCACTGCCGGCTGCAACCGGTCATGCGGTGCCGCCTCTATCCGCAGGACGCGGCGGGCGAAGCCGGGGCGGACGCGATAGATCATGATGCGGCGGCTGTCGGGCGACCAGCTGAGCGTTTCCGGATCGTAGAAGTCGCCCTCCGATCCATCGGTGCTGAGGCGGACCACCTGCGTGCCGCCGGGTTTGCGCAGGACGAGGTTGTGGTCCTCCACATACGCCTCCCACCGGCCGTCGGGCGAGCGGCGCGAGTGATTGTCGGCGGGCAGCGACAGGTCGCGCACCACGCCGAAGCCGCGCGGGCGTGCACTGCTCTTCCGCTCGGTGCAGGCATAATCGGCGAGGCCGCACGACCAGCCCTTGCCGTCCATCTCAAACCGGATCGCCTTGCCGCCATCCGCATAGTCGAAGTCGGCAAAGGGCAGGCGCAGCGGGTCCACGGGCTGCTGGCGGATGCTGCTCAGGC
Source organism: uncultured Sphingomonas sp. (assembly GCF_934560975.1). Taxonomy (GTDB): domain Bacteria; phylum Pseudomonadota; class Alphaproteobacteria; order Sphingomonadales; family Sphingomonadaceae; genus Sphingomonas_I. The sequence continues at coordinate 222,374 of NZ_CAKTFO010000003.1, forward strand.
CGGCGGCCAGGCGCGCCGGATCGAAGGCCGGCGCCTTGGCCAGGGTGGCGGCGTCGATCGTCTCGAACGCAAAACCGCCCGCCACCGTCTTGCGATAGGTAAAGCCCCGGCCATCGGGCGTCCACTGCACCGGCCAGGCGATGTCGCGGGTGAGATATTGCCAGCGGTCCCGCAGGCCGATCGATCGCTGGAAATCCGCAGCCGTCGGGGCGGCGGCAAGGAGGGGCGGGGCGCACGACAGGGCAAGCGCGAGCACCAGCCCGCGCGGGGAAACGACGTTCATCGGAAATCCTTGATAGGGTCTGACGGGCCGACGGCGCGGCCGGTCAGTCAGGCGGCTTTGGCGGCCTGGGCGTCACAGCCCCAATTGGCGCCGCAGGTCGGCCCGCGTCGCGTCGATGTGCGCCGCCGCCAGCGCGCGTGCCTTGTCTGCGTCGCGCGCCAGCCAGGCATTGAGCAACGTCTGATGCTCCAGATGCGCGCGATCCTCGCGACCGGCAGGCTCCAGATGTTTGTGGACATAGCGTTCGGACAGGATCTGCAACCGTTCCACCAATTGCGTGGTCAGCAGGCGACGGCCGGGCCGGACCATCGCCATGTGGAAGCTGCGGTTGCACGCGGCGACCTGGTCCAGCCTTTCGGCGGCGGCCTTGTCGAGTTCGGCCAGGGCCCGCTCGGCCTCCAGGCGATCCTGCTCGGTCGCGACCAGGCTGGCCGTGGCCAGCGCATCCGGCTCGATCGACAGGCGCAGGTCGTAAATCTCCTCGGCCTCCGTCGCCGACATGGAGCGGACGAAGAAGCCGCGATTGGCCTGGCTGACCAGCAGCCCTTCCTGCTCCAGCCGGCCCAGCGCCTCGCGCAGCGGCACCTTGCTGACACCCAGTTCGTTGGCGAGGGCATCCTGCCGGATCGCCTGATCGATCGGCAGTTTTCCGGAGACGATCTGTTCCCGGACGATGGTGAAGATTTGTTCCGACAAGGTGCGGACGACGAGGCTCATTGCGCGAAGGATCCCAGATGCAGCATCGGACTGCTCCAGCTTACGAGTAATGAACACAATAAAGAACTGCTATCATCGTGGGCGCGCGTCGGCAGGGTGTCTCTGCCACCTGATCCCGAAAACCGGTCTGCCGGCGGGCGATGTTCCACCGGATGCTTCATTTCAACCGCAGCAGCACGGCGCCGTGGGCCGGGAGCGTCCAGCTGCGCCGCGCGGGATTGTCGGGCACGCCGGCCCAGACGTCGCGCAACGATCCGATCCGCTTCAGTGATGCATCCTCGGCCGTGAAGGCGACGGGGCGTGCCGCCTCGCTCCGGTTGAAGAGGGCGATCGCCACCGATCCGTCCCGCAACGGTTTGGCCCAGATCTCCGCGCCGCCATCCTTGCGGATACGGCGGCCCTGCCGGCCGAGCGGATCCTGATCGATCGCGATCACGCCGCGATTTTCCAGCAGCGCGATCGTGGCAGGGGACATGGTGCGCAGGTCGTTGCCCAGCATCAGCGGCGCGGCCATGATCGCCCACAATGTCATGTGCGTGCGATACTCGTCGTCGCTCATGCCGCCATTGCCGGCCTCCAGCATGTCCGGGTCGTTCCAGCCGCCCGGCCCGGCAGCGGCCGGGTCGCCGTTCCGGTCGAAGCCGATGCCCGACATGGAGGCATATGTGTCCTCGATGTCGCCGGTCGTGCGCCACAAATGGCCGCCCACGTCGCGGCCCCATGTGCCGACCCGGTCGCGGCCATATTGGCAGAGGCTGTAGACGATCGGCCGCCCGGTCGCGCGCAGGGCCTGCCCCATTTCCTGATAGGCCAGCTTCACCTCGGCGGCGGTGCGGTAGAGGCCCTCGCCCGAGCAGAGATCATATTTGAGGTAGTCGATGCCCCATGCCGCGAAGCTCGCCGCATCCTGCGCGACATGGCCGTGGCTGCCGACGAAGCCGGCGCACGTCTTCGGCCCCGGTGAGCTGTAGATGCCGATCTTCAGCCCGCGCGCATGGACGTAATCGGCCAGCGCCTTCATGTCGGGGAAACGGGCGTTGGGCCTGATCGTCCCATCCGGCGCCCGATCGCCCTGCCAGCCATCGTCTACATTGATGTAACGATAGCCGGCATCGCGCAGGCCGGAGCTGACGAGGTGGTCCGCAATCTCGCGAATGGTGCGGTCGTCGATCGCGGCGGCAAAGTGATTCCAGCTGCTCCACTCCATCGGCGGCGTCGATGCCTGGCCGTCGGGCTTGAGCGTCGCCGGGGCGGGCAGGGGATAGGTCGGGAAGGCCAACCGGGCCGCATCGGCCGGGGTGCCGCGCCGCACCTGCGTGTCGACGTGACGGTGCCAGATGTCGCCGGTGACATGCATTCCGCTGCCGCTGGGCTCCGCCGTCCAGCGGCGCGCGGGCAGGCGGGGATTGCCATTGTCGATCAGGAAACTGAGGCTGCCGCCCTCCACCTCCAGCCCGCGCATCCGCAGGTCGCCATACCAGTCGCTGGTCACCATTCCCTGCCAGCCCGTGGCGCCGCGAGAGAGGCGCATCATGCGCAGCCCGGGATAGTCGTCGGACGGCGCGAACAGCCAGGTGCCCGCTAGATCGGTGGCCGGCTTTGCAGCGTAAACAGGCGACGCCAGTGCCAGCAATGCGGCAACAGCGGCGGACCGGAACATCATGCGGGCACTCCCATCAGCGGCAAGGCGGCGGTGACGAGACCGCCGGACCGCGCCTCCACACGGATCAGGCCGCCGCGCCCGCCCGCTTGCACCAATGCCATGCAAAGTCCGTTGAAGGCGGAGCGACCGCTCGCATGATCCGGCTCCAGCGAGCGGGGATCGCCATTGCCGACGCCCAGCAACCTGGCGTCGCCGTGAAGGGTGAACTCCACGCGGTCGGAGGCGGCGGGTGCCTCCCGACCCTTGGCGTCCAGGATGGCGGCGCGGACAACAGCGACCTCGCCGGGCTTCAGCCGACGCCGGTCGCTCGACAGGCCGATGCGGGCCGGCGCGCCGGTGGTCTCGCGCACGCTGGTGAGGATGCGGCGACCGTTGCGAAAGCCGCGCGCCTCGATCCGGCCGGGCGCATAGGGCACCTGCCATTGAAGGTGGCGGTTACGCTCGACCGGCTTGCGGCCGAGCGATCGGCCGTTGAGGAACAGCTCCACCGCCTGGCAATTGCTGTGCACCCAGACGGGCACGATCTGCCCCTCGCGGCCCCTCCAGTTCCAGTGCGGGAACAGGTGCAGCACAGGCTCCGCTCCCCACCAGGCTCGATAATAATGGTAATTATCCTTGGGGAAGCCGCACAGGTCCATCTGCCCGAAGTTGGAGGCGTTTTCCGGCCAGCGTTCAAACGGCGTCGGCTCGCCGCGATAGTCGAAGCCCGTCCACACGAACCCGCCAGCCAGCCAGGGACGCGCGTCGTAGAAGCTCCACCAGCGTTCGGCCGTGCCTGCCCATTTGGGGAAGTCGGTGTCGTAGGCGGGGACGATCCCGGCCTGGTCGTCGCGCGCATATTCGCCGCGCGTCATCACCGTGCTGCCCGTCTCGGTGCCGACGATCGGCTGCGTGGGGTGGCTGGCGTGGAAAGGGTCGATCTCGTCGAGGTAGTAATTGCAGCCCAGCACATCGAGCACGGGTGAGGCGCCCTGTCCGAACTTGCCGTTCATCGCCTCCGTCACCGGCCGCGTGCCGTCCAGTTCGTAGACGCGGCGCTTCATCGTCTCGGCGATGCGCGCGCCCGTTTCCGTGCCGCGATGGATTTCCTCGTTGCCAATGCTCCACAGGATGATGCTGGGATGGTTGCGGCCCCGTCGCACCATTCGGTCGAGCTGCCCCATGCCCTCCGGATTGCTCGACATCTGGCGGGTTTCCTCCAGCACCAGGATGCCCATCCGGTCGCATGCGTCCAGGATGGCGGGTGCGGCGGGATGGTGGGTGGAGCGATAGGCATTGCTGCCCATCTCCTTCAGTTTCTCCAGTCGCCAGACGTGCAGGCTGTCGGGCACGGCGAAGCCCACCCCGGCATGGTCCTGATGGTTGCAGGTGCCCTTGATCTTTACCGGGCGTCCGTTGAGGAAGAAGCCGCGCGCCGCATCGAAGCGGATGGTGCGGATACCGAATCTGTTCTCGACCCGATCGACGGCCACGCTGCCGATCAGCACCTCGGTCATCAGGCGATGGAGGTGCGGCTGTTCGAGCGACCAGAGCGCCGCCTGCGCCACCATCGTCTCCTGCGCGATCGTGACGCCGCTCCAGGCCGGGAGTTCGACCGGATCGGACAGCGAAGTCGCCAGCGTGCGGCCATCGGGTGCGATCACGGTCGATCGGATGCGCGCCGCCGTCGCCGCGCCGTGATTGTCAACCTCCGTCGCGATGCGGAGGAGGGCGTCTGCCCCCTTCACCTCGGACCGGACGGTCGCGCCCCACTGGCGGACATGGGCCGGTGCGGTCTTTACCAGCCGCACCGCGCGATACAGGCCCGCCCCTTCATAGGACCAGGCCTCGCCCAGGCTCACGTCGCAGCGGACCACCAGGATGTTGGTCTCGCCCGGTCTGGCAAAATCGGTGATGTCGAGGGAGAAGGGCACATAGGCGCTCTCGTTCGATCCCACCACGCAGCCGTTCAGGACAACCAGGCAGTCGCGCGAAACGCCGTCAAACTCCAGGAACAGCCGCTTGCCCGCATCCGCCGTCGCGATCGGCAGCGCGCGGCGATACCAGCCGACGCTGGTGTCCGGCCACATTCGGCCGAGCGGCTTGAACCCCTGATAGGCGCCGGTGCGGTCGGCATCGGAGCCGGGCGGCCCGAATTGCGTGAAAGGCAGGTCGACTGCCCAGTCGTGGGGCAGGATGACGGCGGTCCAGCCGGTATCGTCGAACCTCGCCTCGGTCACGTCGCTGCCGACATCGCCCGATTTGGCATAGGTGTCGTGCGAGCGGCCGAAGCCGAAATCCTTGGCCGGATCGGATGCGTGACCCAGGTGGAAGCGCCAGCCCGCATCGAGCGGTACGATGGCGCGTGGCGTGGCGTCGGCCGTCGTTGCCCCCGCCGGGCGGGGCAGTCCGGCAAGGGCCAGGCCGCTCGCCGCGCTGGCGGCGGCGAGAAGGTCGCGGCGGGCGATGTCGGTCATGCGCACCTTGTGCAATGTCGGATGCCGGCCGCTCCGGGGAGGACCGGCATCCCGGTTGTCAGAATTCGACGGTCGCGCCGAAGAAGATGCTGCGGCCGAGCGCATCGTACCAACCCGGATATGTCGGGCCGTTCAGGTTGCTGTAGAAGTTCGTACCCAGGATCTGCGGATCCTTGTCGAAGACATTGTTGATGCCCGCACGCAGCAGAACCGGCTTCAGGCGCAGCGTCGCCGCAAGGTCGAAGGCGCTATAGGCCTTCAGCGCCGGCAGGTCGGTGCCCTGGCCCAGAAACGGATCATCCTCGTTGCCGTCATATTTGGAGCGGCCGATGTAGCGCCAGTTCAGCGACAGCTGCGCATTGCCGTAATCATAGCTGGTGCGGAACTGGTGGCGCCACTTCGGATTGGGCCCGCCGCAGGTGCGGCCACCCACGCCGGCGCAGTCATAGGTGCCCAGGTCGATTAGCGGCTCGTTCTCCGACTTCAGCGACGCGGTGCCGATCAGCGCGAAGCTGATCCGTCCCGCGTTGGTCAGGCCCATGTCCGTCAGGTTGAGGCTGTAATTGGCGCTGACGTCGATCCCCTGCGTGCGGGATCCGCCGACATTGGCGTAGACGTCGGAGATACCCGTCGTGGCGCCACCGAACAGCGCGCCGCTGCCGTTGCGGTTGATGCGGTCGCAATAGAGCGGATTGCCGGTTTCGAGGCACTGGGTCAGGATGGTGTTGCCACCGATGGTGCCGATCGCGCCCTTGATCTTGATGTCGAAATAGTCGGCCGTGATGTTCAGCCCGCGGATGAAGCGCGGCGTGAGGACGAAGCCGATCGAGCGCGTGTCCGCCTTTTCCGGCGTCAGCGCCGGATTGCCGCCGCCGATGGCGGTGCACTGGTCGGCCGGACATTCGAGGATCAGGCCATATTGCGACGGCAGCACGCCGGTCCGCCCGCACTGTTCCAGCGTCCGCCTAGGCTGCTCGCCGGAGCAGGGGTCCTGCGCGCCGAAATTGCCGCCGACGATGGGCGAGAACAGCTCGTTGACGGTCGGCGCGCGGACCGCCCGCTGCAGGCTGGCGCGGACGCGGATATCACTCGACGGCGCATAATCCAGCGCGAGCTTGTAGCTGTTGACCCGGCCCGACCTGGAATATTTGGACGTGCGGTAGCCGCCTTCGAAGGTCAGGTCCCGGACGAACCGAACGTCCTGGATCAGCGGTATGCGTACTTCGCCGTAGAATTCGTTCACGTCGAAGCCGCTGCTCGGCAGCACCTGCGCCTTGGTGCCGCCATAGATGTCGCCGGTCAGGTCGTTGGCGCCGGGCGTGTAGCTGACCCGCTCGTCACGCCATTCATAGCCCAGTGCGAAACCGACGCCGTCGGTCGCCCACGGCAGCGTGACGCCATATTGGCCAAGATCGCCGGCCAGCGTGGCGCTGATGACCTTTTCCGTGCTGTCGCCCTTTTGATACGTGTCGGTGGCGATGTAGTTCAGCATTTCCGGCGTCCACGAGCCGAGCCCGCCGAGCACATTGAGCGGCACGCACGACGGATCGGTGCCGTCCACCACCGAGCGGCAGGTGGCGACCCCGCTTACATTGACCACGTCTAGTGCCCGGGTGACGCGGGAAACGGAGAGCTGGTTCAGCTGCTGCTGGAAATAATCCGTGCGGCCATATTGCGCCGACACGTCATAGGTGAAGCCCTTGATCGGCTCGCCCCGGAAGCCGCCGACGAACCGGTAGGACGTATGCTCCTGATCGTAATAACGCGGGCCGCCCTCGATGCTGCGCCGGCCGATCTGGACATGCGTCTGCTGCGATCCCGACAGGCCGAAATTGGTGCAAAGCTTCTGCACATGATCGGCGGTCAGCAGCGGATTGTCGCAGGCGATGTGGACCGACCCGTCGTCGGTCGGCGCGGAGCCTAGAAAGAGCGCGGATTCAGCGATCTGGTAGCGCGAGCGATCCTTGGTGAACATCGCATCGGCGTACAACTCGATCTCGGGAATGACCGCGTAATGGGCCAGCGCGCCGATCTGGTAACGCTTGTCCGGACGTGAAAAGTAGTTGATCGGCGTATAGTTATACGTGTCGGTCGCCCCATTGTACGGCCGTAGCGTGCCGTTGGTCTCCGCGAAGAAGTCGCGCTGCGTGCCCTGCGGCGCGGTGCCCTGAACCACGAAGCGGTTGTAATTGCCGGATCCCAGGCAGGTGAACGGCGCTTCGGAGCCGGCCAGCGCGCAGGCGGAATAATCGTATTTGCCCTGGAAGACCGGCTTCGCCTTGCGATAGACGCCATAAGCGGTGATGTTGCCGCGTCCCTCGGCGAAGTTCGCCCCGAAGGCGAGCGAGGCGGTATAGTTGGCGCCGGTGGTGAAGGAGCCGTTGGGAACGGTGTATCCCTTCTCCGTCAGCGCGCGCTGGGCCACCCCATTGTTGTTGTCATGCTGGTAGAAGCCATATTGCGCGTCGGCGAGGACGCCGTTCAGGTTGCGGCGAAGCTTGAAGTTGACCACGCCCGCGACCGCGTCCGATCCGTAAACGGCCGACGCGCCGCCGGTCACCACCTCCACATTCTCGATCAGCGGGGTGGGAATGGCGTTGAGGTCGGCGGCAGACCCGAACGGATCGCCCGGCATCAGGCGCTTGCCGTCGATCAGCACCAGCGTACGGTTGGCACCCAGCCCGCGCAGGTTGACGGTGGCGATGCCGGTCGAGCCGCTGTTGGACGTGCCGGTCGCATCCGGCACCACCTGTGGCAGGCGGTTGAGCAGGGTTTCGACGCTGGTGGTGCCCTGCAACCTGGCCTCTTCCTGGGCTACCGTCGTGATCGGGCTGACGCTGCGCAAGCCTGCTTGGGGAATGCGTGAGCCGGTGACGATGATCTCGTTTGCCGGCGCGGCAGCGGAGCTGTCCGCTTGCTCCGGCGGGGCAACGGTGCCGCTGATCTGCGCCGGCGCGGCTGTCGTCAACAAGGCGGTCACCAGCGCGCCGAGTGCGGCACCGTTCCGATTTAAGCCGAACTTCTTCTGCATATCTGACTCCCAACCCGATCTGCGGTCGTGCTGTAAGGAGAGTGCAACATGATCGTCACGCATTGTCAAAATATATTATACGATATGCTATATACGAAGCAACTTTGGTTCGGCGAGGTGTGTTTCCGCCACATCTTCATGCATGGAGACTCGGCAGTGAAGCTGATCGGTTTGCCGGTGTGACCCGGCCATTGGGGGTGAAGAGGCTCGGGTGAGCAGGCCCGCAGCTTAGCGCACCGGCCGCTTGTCCAGCTTGCGCGCCAGGGTACGCCGATGCATGCCAAGGCGGCGGGCCGTTTCCGAAATGTTGAAGCCCGTTTCCGCCAACACCTGGTTGATCCGCTCCCATTCCAGCGTCTTGATGGTGCTGGCGCGTTCGCCGATCGGGGCAGCGGCATTACCCTCGAACTTGCCGAACGCGCTCTCGATCTCGTCGGTGCTGGCCGGCTTGGCGACATAATGGCAGGCACCCAGCTTGATCGCCTCAACCGCCGTGGTGATGCTGGCGAAGCCGGTCAGCACGACGATTTGCATGTCGGCGTCATGCGCATGGAGCCGCTCGACGCAAGGCAGGCCGGATGCGGTGCCGAGCTTCAGGTCAACCACCGCAAAGCCCGGCTGCTCGGTCTCCAGCAACGTGTCCAGTTCGGCGGGGCTGTGGGCCACCGCGACGGAATAGCCGCGCCGCTCGAACGATCGCTGGAGAGTGCGGGCGAAAGTGGCGTCATCCTCCACGATCAGAAGGCGGCGATCGTCGCTCATCGGGCTTTCCCGTCGCCGGACACAAGCGGCAGGATCAGTCTGACTTCCGCGCCAGGATTGCGATTGTACGCCTCCAGCCGCCCGCCCAACCGCCGCGCGACATTGCTGGCGAGAAACAGGCCGACCCCATGGCCCGCGCCCTTGCTGGAGTGGTACAGCTTGCCCACGTCGGCGAGCAGGGTCGGCGGGAAGCCGGGTCCCTGGTCACGCACCGCGATCACCAGTTCGGCGGCATCGCGGCGGGCCTGCAACGCCACCCGGTCGGGCGACACCTCCGCCGCATTGTCGAGCAGGCTCCACAAGGCCTGGCGCAGCGCGGGCTCGGCCACCACGGTTGCATCGCCGATCGCGTCGGCCTGGTAGGTCAGCGCCACGCCCGGCTGGGTCGCCGCCCAGGCGGCGGCCGCCTCGTGCAGAAAGGCGCGGACGCTCAGCTTGCCCATCGCATCGCCGCGCGGTTCGCCGGCGGAGTGGAGGATGTCGGAGACGATGGACTTGCAGCGCCGGATCTCCGCCTGCATTTCCTCGATCTCGCCGCGCAGGGTTTCGTCACCGACAAGCGCAGGCATCCGACGCCAGTCCGCCAGGATCACGGCGATAGAGGCCAGCGGCGTGCCGAGTTCGTGCGCCGCTCCCGACGCGAACAGGCCCATGCGGACTATCCCGTCCTGTTCGGCCGCCTGTTGGCGCAGATCCGCCAGATAGGTGTCGCGCGCGCGCAGATTGTGGCTGATCCGCGCCATGAACAGCACCAGCAGGGTCGCGACCAATGTGAAGCTGAGCCAGCTGCCGAGCGTGTGGACGTCGGCGGCGGCGGGCAGCAACCGTCGGGGCAGCAGCAGGGGGCGGTAGCGGACCGTCAGCATGGCGTAGCTGACGCTGGCGACCGCCACTAGGATCCACACCGACCAGGTTTCGAGCAGGATTACGCCCAGGGCGATCTGGATCAGGTAGAGCGAGATGAACGGATTGGTTGCGCCGCCCGACAGGTAGAGTTGCAGGCTGAGCGACCCGACGTCGAATAGCAGCGCGAACATCAGGTCGATGTTGGTGATGGCGTGGCGCGTCATTGCCAGCAGCGCCAGCAGGTTCACCATCACCAGCGTGGCGATCACCAGCAGCATCGTGCCCAGCGGCAGCGGCACGCCGAGACCCGGGCCCACGATCAGGATGGTCAGCAACTGCCCCGCGACCGCGATCCAGCGCAGCTGCACCAGCTGCCGCATATTCTCCGCCGCGGTGGCGTGGAGCGAGGGACCGAAGGCGCGCTTGCGGGTCAGCGCCAGCAAAGGCGCTTCGTTCACCCTTCTTTCTCCGGCCGCAGCACCAGCCATGTCGCGGCACCGCTGAGCAGAGCGAGCGTGAACCAGGTCAGCGCGTAGGAGAGATGGCTGTTGGGAAACGCGACCACGGTCAGGCCGCCGACCGGATAGCCGGACCGATTGGGCGTCGCGTCCGCATCGATGAAGAAGGGGGCGATAGGGCCGAAATGGCGGTTGCGTGCGATCGCCTGGACATCGCGCGAATACCAGCGATCCGCCCCGGGATCGTTGGCGCGCAGAAAACCGCCCCCCGGCTCGGTTATGCGGAGCAATCCGGTTACGGTGACGGGGTCCTTGGCCGCGCCCGCCGCGCGGGTAGACGGTGCACGCCGATCCGGCGGGACAAAGCCGCGATTGACCAGAACCGTGCCGCTGGCGGTGACGAGGGGGGTGACGACCCAGTAGCCGGGGCCTCGCCCCGTCACCGCCTGGACCAGTGTTTCGGCATCGTGGTGGAAAGTACCTCGTACCCGGATGCGGCGATAGGCATCGTCCGGGCCGATGGCGGGCCAGCTGGCGGGCGGGGGAAGGGGTTCGGGCTGCCCCTTGATCCGGGCATCCACCCGGGCGATCAGATCGAGCTTCCAGGCGCGGCGCTCGACCTGCCAGATGCCCAATGCGGTAAAGAGGAGCATGGCGGCCACGGTAAGGGCCGCCATGCCGGTTCGTGCGACCGAGCGGGTCACATCGCGTCCGTGGACCCCATCTCCATGCCGGGCATCATGTTGGCGTTCATGTGGAACATGACCCACAACGACCCGATCAGGGCGATAAAGACGATGATCAGGGTGAAGATCAACGCCATCATGGTCCAGCCATTCTCCGAACGGCTGTTCATGTGAAGGAAGTAGACCATGTGGACCAGCACCTGCACCAGCGCGAAACCCATGCAGATATAGGCGGTGACGCGCGGGTCGGCGATGGCGCCGGACATGACCAGCGCGAACGGAACCGCGGTCAGGATCACGGACAGGATGAAGCCGGTCAGGTAGCTGCCCAGCGTACCATGCGCCGCGCCGCTGTCATGCCCGTGCCCGTCTCCGTGCCCATGGCCGTGGCTGTGGTCGTGACCGTGCACGTCCGCGGCGTCGTGCGGGTGAGTGCTCATCGAAGGACCCCCAGAAGATAGACAAAGGTGAACACGCCGATCCAGATCACGTCCAGAAAGTGCCAGAACAGCGACAGGCACTGCAGCCGCCGGCGATTGTCGGCGATCAGGCCCTTGCGGCCGACCTGTACCATCAGCACCACCAGCCAGATCAGGCCGACGCTGACGTGCAGCCCGTGGGTGCTGACCAGGGTGAAGAATGCGGACAGGAAGGCGGAACGCTGCGGCCCCGCACCCTCGGCGATCAGGTTGGAGAATTCGAACAGTTCGATGCTGACGAAGGCCAGGCCGAACATACCGGTGATCGCCAGCCAGCCCTGCGTGGCCCGCACCTGGTTCTTGTCCATCGCCAGCATGGCAAAGCCATAGGTGATGGAGGACAGGAGCAGCATGGCGGTGTTGACCGCCACCAGCGGCAGCTCGAACAGTTCGGAGGGGCGCGGCCCCCCCGCATAGCTGCTGCCGTAGACGCCATAGCTTGCGAACAGCATCGCGAAGATCAGGCAGTCGCTCATCAGGTAGAGCCAGAAGCCGAGCGCCGTGCTGGCGCCCGCTTCATGGTGATGCTCGTCCAGTTCGTAGAAGACGGGCGCTTCCGCCCCCGGGGGCATGCTGCTTGACGCCATTGTCTTATGCTCCCGTCGCGGTCGAAAGAGCGCGGGTCCGCGCGTCCTCGGACCGGGTTACTTCGTCGGCCGTGATGTAGAAGTCGCGGTCGTAGTTGAACGTATGCCCGATCGCCACGGCCAGGATGCCGACGAAGCTGATCGCCGCCAACCACCAGATGTACCAGATCATGGCAAAGCCGAACGCGGTTGCCAGGCCAGCCAGGATCACGCCCGTTCCGGTGTTGCGCGGCATGTGGATGGCGCGAAAGCCCCCCACCGGGCGCACGGCCTTGCGGCTCTTCATGTCGTACCAGGCTTCCAGTTCGTGGACCATCGGCGTGAACGCGAAGTTGTAGGCCGGCGGCGGCGACGAGGTCGCCCATTCCAGTGTGCGGCCATTCCACGGATCGCCCGTGAAATCGCGCAGCTTCTCACGGTTCACGATGCTGACGAAGATCTGCACCAGGAAAGCGCCGATCCCGGCCGCGATGATCAACGCACCCACGGCGGCGACCACGAACCAGATCTGCAGGCTGGGATCGTCGAAGTGGCGCAGGCGGCGGGTGACGCCCATCAGGCCCAGCACATAGAGCGGCGTGAACGCCACCCAGAAGCCGACCACCCAGCACCAGAAGCTGACCAGCCCCCAGAACTTGTCCAGCTTGAAGCCGAACGCCTTGGGCCACCAGTAATTGATGCCCGCGAACATTCCGAACAGCACGCCGCCGATGATCACGTTGTGGAAGTGCGCGATCAGGAACAGCGAGTTGTGGAGCACGAAGTCCGCCGGCGGAACCGCAAGCAGCACGCCGGTCATGCCGCCGATCACGAAGGTCAGCATGAACGCGATCGCCCACATCATCGGCAGCTCGAACCGGATCCGGCCCTTGTACATCGTGAACAACCAGTTGAAGATCTTGGCCCCCGTCGGGATCGAGATGATCATGGTGGTGATGCCGAAGAAGCTGTTGACGCTGGCACCCGAACCCATCGTGAAGAAGTGGTGCAGCCAGACCAGGTAGGACAGGATGCAGATCACGATCAGCGCGTAGATCATCGACGTATAGCCGAACAGGCGCTTGCCGGTGAAGGTCGACACGACTTCGGAGAAGACGCCGAAGGCCGGCAGGATCAGGATGTAGACTTCCGGGTGACCCCAGATCCAGATCATGTTCACGTACATCATCGGGTTGCCGCCGAGCGTGTTCGTGAAGAAGTTGGTGCCGACATAGCGATCGAGGCTGAGCATCGCCAACACGGCGGTCAGCACGGGGAAGGCGGCCACGATCAGGACGTTGGTGACCAGCGCCGACCAGGTAAAGACCGGCATCTTCATCAGGCTCATGCCCGGCGCACGCATCTTCACGATGGTGCAGAGCAGGTTCACGCCTGATAACAGGGTGCCGATACCGGCGATCTGGAGCGCCCAGATGTAATAATCCACGCCGACATCCGGTGAGTAATCCAGCCCCGACAGCGGTGCCATCGCCAGCCAGCCGGTGCGGGCGAACTCACCGATGAACAGGCTGGCCATCACCAGCGCGCCACCCGATGCCGTCATCCAGAAGCTGAAATTGTTCAGAAACGGGAAGCTGACGTCGCGGGCGCCGATCTGCAACGGCACCACATAGTTCATCAGGCCCGTCACGAACGGCATGGCCACGAAGAAGATCATGATCACGCCATGCGCGGTGAACACCTGATCATAATGGTGCGCCGGCAGGAAGCCTTCGTTGGTGCCGAACGCCATTGCCTGCTGCGCACGCATCATCAGCGCGTCGGCAAAGCCGCGCAGCAGCATCACCAGGCCCATGACCATGTACATGATGCCGATGCGCTTGTGGTCCACGGACGTGAACCACTCCTTCCAGAGGTAACCCCACAGCCGGAAGTAGGTGAGGGCGCCCAGCAGCGCCACGCCACCCAGGGCCACGCCGGCAAAGGTCGCGATCAGGATGGGCTCGTGAATGGGAAAGCTTTCGAGCGTCAAACGCCCGAATATGGTCTTGATGAGTGTTTCGGACATGGGTTCTTCCTGGCCGCTCAGGCCTGGGCCGCAGCCGCGGCCGCACCGGGCAGCGCCGGCAGGTCGAGGTGGGTCATGTTGCGGTTGGATGGATCGCCGGGCTTGCCGGTTCCTGCAGCCGGACCGCGCGGGGCGCTCCGGTTCGGGCTGGAGCCCTTTTCCTCCGGAGACTTCTCCAGCGCGCCCTTGCGGTCGGCAGGACGATAGGGTGCATTGTTGACCGGCGCATGGCTGCCCGGCTCCATGCTGTCATGGCGCATCGTCTCGCTCATGCAGGTCTGCCCCGGATGCACGCACACCTGCGCGACGCGGCTGAACAGCCCGCGCTCAACCGTGCCGTAGAGGATGGCGGGCACCCGCTCGCTGGGCTTTTCCAGCTGGATATACTCGCCGCGATCCAGCCGGCGCGCCGACGCCTGGCTTTCCGCCACGAAGCGGTCAAAGCCGGCCCGGTCGACCGAGATCATCGGAAAGTTCATGTAGGAGAAGCCGGCCCCCGAATAATTGGCGGACATGCCCTCGAACCGCCCGGTCCGCTCCAGCACGGCGTTCAGCTCCGTCTCCATGCCGGGCATCGTATAGATCATGCCGGCAAGCGTGGGGACGTAGAAGGTATTCATCACCGAGGAGGAGGTCAGGCGGAAGCGGATCGGGCGATCGGTCGGCAGGACCAGCCGGTTCACCATCGCGATGCCCTGTTCCGGATAGATGAACAGCCACTTCCAATCGAGCGACACCACCTGCACCTCCAGCGGGCGGACGTTGGCGGGAACGGGCTCACCCGCCTTCATCCGGTCAACCGGGCGGTAAGGGTCGAGCGTGTGCGTCGCCAGCCACGTCACCGCGCCCAACGCGATGATGATCAGCAGCGGGGCGGACCAGATCACCAGCTCCAGCGACGTGGAATGGTCCCAGTCGGGCCGATATTCGGCATCCTCGTTGGACGCGCGATAACGCCATGCGAACACCACCGTCAGCACCATCACCGGGATGATGATCAGCAGCATCAGCCCCGTGGAAATGAAGATCAGGTCGCGTTGCTGGCGCGCGACGTCGCCGGCGGGGTTCAGCACCGCCCTCTCGCACCCGGCGAGAAGCAGCGGCAACAGGAGCAGCCCCGGACGCGTGAGGCGCCTCGTGGCGTTGGACAGGTTTATGCGCATGACCGCGCCCGTAGACTCGCTTTGTGGCGATGCAACATTGGACATTTTGTCCTATCCCCAATAGCGGGTTGAACGGGCAAAGGCCCTACCGAATAAGACGGGCGTGTCCACCGTATTCGCGGATTGCACCCTGTCTGCCCTGATCATCGTTTGACGGGGACGGAACCCCGGGAGATAAAAGCGCCATGAGTGCCCCCCTCGCCGCGTCGAACTCGACGCCCCTCGAACGTGACGCACGGGTGGTGAATGCCCGCGGCCACCATCATGACGTGCATCCGGGCGAGATCGCCATCGGCGTGATCATCGGGCGGACGAGCGAGTTCTTCGACTTCTTCGTCTACGCGATCGCGTCCGTGCTGGTGTTCCCGTCGCTCATCTTCCCGCAGGTGGATGCGCTGACCGGCACCTTGTATTCCTTTGCGCTGTTTCCGCTGGCGTTTCTGGCTCGGCCGCTCGGCTCCTTGATCTTTATCACGATCGATCGCCGTTATGGGCGAGGGGTGAAGCTCACCATCTCCCTGTTCCTGCTGGGCCTGTCCACCATCGCCATGGCATTCGTGCCGGGTTATCAGCAGATCGGGGTGGCGGCCGCATGGTTCCTGGCCGCGCTCCGCATCGGTCAGGGTATCGCGCTCGGTGGCGTCTGGGACGGCCTGCCGTCGCTGCTGGCACTCAATGCGCCGCAGAAGCACCGTGGCTGGTATGCGATGATCCCGCAACTGGGCGCCCCGCTGGGCCTGCTGGTGGCGAGCGGCCTGTTTGCCTTCTTCAGCTCCGCGCTGCCCGCGCAGGACTTCCTCGCCTGGGGCTGGCGTTACCCGTTCTTTGTGGCGTTCGCGATCAACGTGGTGGCGCTGTTCGCCCGGCTGCGTCTGGTCGTCACGCCCGAGTTTGAGCACCTGTTTGAAACGCGCGAACTGCAACCGGCCTCCATTCGCGAGACCCTGCGTGAGGATGGCCGCATCGTGCTGCTCGGCGCCTTTGCTCCGCTTGCCAGCTTCGCGCTGTTCCACCTCGTAACCGTGTTTCCGCTGTCGTGGGCGGTGCTGTTCAATCGTGAATCGGCGTCGCGCTTTCTGGTCATCGAGATGGCCGGCGCGGTGGTCGGCGTCCTGGCGATGCTGGCGTCCGGATTGCTGGCCGACCGCTTCGGTCGCCGCAATGTGCTGGGCGTGTCGGCGGGGCTGATCGGTGTGTTCAGCGGTCTCGCCCCGACGCTGCTGGATGCGGGCGCGAGCGGCGAGTTGACCTACATGCTGGGCGGCTTCCTGCTGCTCGGCCTGGCTTTTGGGCAGTCGTCGGGCGCGATCAACGCCAGCTTCAGCGGCGCGCATCGGTACACCGGTGCTGCGCTGACCTCCGACCTGTCGTGGCTGCTCGGCGCCGGCTTCGCGCCGCTCGCGGCATTGCTGCTGGCGAGCAACTTCGGTCTGTGGGCGATCGGTGCCTATCTGTTGTCGGGCGCGGTCTGCACGCTGGTCGCGCTGGGCATCAACAAGGAACTGGCGCGTCAGACCAGCTGATGCCGCGTCGGTCATCCCGTGCATGGCCCTATGTCGGCCCGAAGCGGTGGGTGATCTGGACATCCGACATGGTCGCGCAACGATCATATTGCGGCAAGGGGAGGCGGGCATCGTGGATGTCCGCCTTCTTCATGTCTGAGCCGAAAGATCTGGTCGAGAGGAGGTCGCGATCCGTGCGGCGGCAAGCCTGCGTTCAGGCTTTGCGGGTCCGGTCGCGCTTGCGACTCGCCATCGCAATCACCTTGGCGTCGATCGCGGCGGCGCCTACCGTCATGCCCGTCACGACCTGCCCAACGGCGAGGATGTGCTGCTCGGTGATCTGATCCGTCGGACCTGGCCATTGTGTCGCGAGGAACTCCGGTATGGGCAGCGTGGGAACGCACAAGATGGCGGATACGATATGGGCTGCCTGAAAGATCCGCGTCCTCATTCCTACCATGCCGGCAACCAGGGGATGGTGGCGCGGACCGGACCGAGGAAGCGCCCCAGCAACAGCGACGTGAAGCCGTAACAACGGAAAAACAGGCGAGCCCTCGCTATGCCGAGGCAATGAGGATTGAGCGGACTCATGCCGGTAGGCCAATGAACCGAGGGCCTGGCCGATCCCGAACGATACCCAGTGTCTGGGGATGGTGCCGATCACCGCCCCCGAGAATCACTGGGAGGGGGCCAAGTATTCCAGCCGCGATCATGCCGCCAGGAGCGATGATCAACGCGGCGCAGGGATCAGTGCCTCTATCACGGCCAGCGATTCTCCAAACGTCAGCAAGCCCATGATCGGCCCAGCCCACGCCGATGCTCTTTGACGACGACGACGGTGTCCGCAATCAGGTCATCCATCGACGCCATCTGTCTTTTCCTGTCTCGGCTCTTCCTGCTGTGTACGCCATCGACGAGCGCCTCCGGGACTTGCAACCCAGCGAGCGCAGGACGCCTTGATCCCGCGACTGGCCGCCGTGGTACACCTCTGTCGGCCAAATGCTCCGGGCGGCTGCAATCCGCACCCTACCAGGTCACCTGATCCCGTTGATTCGCGCTGTGATTCGCTTCGTTATGGTTTTGGAATTGGCGGTTTTCGGGGGTTTGCAACAAAAGTG
>NZ_CAKTFO010000004.1 GCF_934560975.1 uncultured Sphingomonas sp.
CGCATGATGGACGGCCGCCGCTGGTCCGACGGCCTGCACCAGGCTGTGGAGGCCAAGGAAGGCGTGAATATCGAGCCTGAGAACCAGACGCTCGCCTCCATAACCTTCCAGAACTATTTCCGCATGTATCCTAAGCTGTCGGGCATGACCGGCACGGCCTCCACCGAGGCGCACGAATTCTACCAGATCTACAAGATGAACGTGGTCACCATCCCGACCCACGTTCCCGTCCAGCGCAAGGACGATGTGGACGAATTCTACAAGAATATGGGCGACAAGTTCGCGGCCATCACCCGCGCCGTCCGCGATGCGCAGGAGCGTGGCCAGCCGGTGCTGGTCGGCACCGTGTCGATCGAGAAGTCCGAACTCCTGTCCGAATATTTCACGCGCGAAGGGATCGCCCACAGCGTGCTGAACGCGCGCTATCACGAGCAGGAGGCCACGATCGTCGCTCAGGCCGGACGCCTGAACGCGGTCACGATCGCCACCAACATGGCGGGCCGCGGCACGGACATCCAGCTGGGCGGCAATCTGGAACTGCGTCTTGCCGCCGAGCATCCCGAACTCCAGCCGGGTACGCCGGAACATGACGCGGCCGCGGCGCGCATCCGGGCCGAAATCACGGCGGAGAAGGAGCAGGTGCTGGCCAGCGGCGGCCTGTTCGTGCTCGGCACCGAACGGCATGAAAGCCGCCGGATCGACAATCAGCTGCGCGGCCGTTCGGGCCGCCAGGGCGATCCGGGGCTCAGCCGCTTCTACCTCAGCCTGGATGACGACCTGCTGCGCATCTTCGGCCCGCAGACCATGTTCTCCAAGATGGTCAATTCCAACCTGGAGGAAGGCGAGGCGATCGTCAGCCCCTGGATTGCGAAGGCCATCCAGACCGCGCAGCGCAAGGTGGAGGCGCGCAATTACGACATCCGCAAGCAGGTGGTCGAATATGACGACGTCATGAACGACCAGCGCAAGGTGGTGTACGAACAGCGCTCCGACATCATGGACGCGGCCAGCGTGGACGATGTGGTGGCCGACATGCGCTCGGAAACGGTGAATGCGATCATCGCCGATGCCTGCCCGCCGGGTTCCTATCCCGAGCAGTGGGACGTGGAGGGGCTGAAGGCCCGCGCGACCGACATCCTCGGCACGGAACCCCCCGTGGCAGACTGGCTGAGGGAGGAGATGGTCGAGCCCGAACTGCTGGGCGAGCGCCTTTCCGCCATGATCGACGCCAACACGACCGAACGGGTTGCGGAGATCGGCGAGGAAAGCTGGGCCGGGATCGAGAAGAATGTCCTGCTCCAGACCCTGGACCATCACTGGAAGGAGCATCTGGCGACCTTGGATGCGCTGCGTCAGGTCATCCACCTGCGTGCTTATGCGCAGAAGACGCCGATCAACGAATATAAGCAGGAGGCGTTCGCTTTGTTCGAGCGTATGCTGGGTGCGATCCGCGAGGATGTGACCCGCACGCTCGGCAACATCCGCTTCAACTTCCCGGCGCAGCCCGAAATGCCGAGCATGCCGGACATCTTCACCACCACCCACATCGATCCGCTGACCGGCCGCGACGACACGTTCGACCGCGATGCGTCGTCCCTCGGCCTGGTGACGACGCGCTTGCCACCGTTACAGATGCCGCAACCCGATCTGCCGATGCCGGAAGGAGCGACGGGGGACGACTGGGAAAGCCGCATCAGCCGCAATGCGCCGTGCCCCTGCGGATCGGGCCGTAAGTACAAGCACTGCCACGGCCAGCTGTAACGGGCAGATCGGCCGGGAGCGGTGACTGTGCCGCTCCTGATGGCGGGCGGTTGACGGCTCCGCTGACGTCGAAGCCTGTCCGTGCTCCCGCAAAGGCGGGAGCCCAGGAGTTCCGAGCGGCGCCCTTGCGGCCGCTGCGCTCGCGGCCTCCGCGGGAGCACGGCTTAAGCCAGGCTGGTCGATCGCTATAGCCTAGTCAGGCGAGCATAATGGCTCACACCACGCGGTTGACCTACGCCACCATCACCAGATGGCATCGCCACTGCTCGGCTGGCTATTCCTGCGCCAGCCGTCTCCGCCTTGTGTCATCCTGAAAGCACGGAAGCCGCCGCTGCTCTGCAGACGGGGCGGCCTGAACTCGCTTCCTTGGTCAGGTGCGCTTGAACGGCTTCAGCGCGTACCAGACGTACCCGACTGTTGCCGCCAGGATGGCGATGGCCAAAGCGTGGAACAGGTAATCCGGTGCACCATTCTCGCCATGCTTGACAGCTTCGTTGCCGACATAATTGGCGAGCGCGCAGCCCACGGAGGCGGCAAGATATTGCCATATCGAATCCTGCGGCTCGCCCGCGCCGGACGAACGCTGCAAGAACAGCACGATCAGGCCGGCAAAAATTGCAACCGTCACCCAGTCGTACACTGTTTCCACGCGCTTATTCCTCCCTGTTGCGGGCGCGTGCTTGCCATACAAGCGGGCGTTCATCAATCGCCCAACAGGTTCTGCGTTGCCTTCGCCACCTGCTTCGGCAACCTTTGTCGGAATAGGGGGGGCAGCATATGGCCGGAACGACGACAGGAATGGCTGCGGAAGAGGCCATGCGTGACCAGGGGCTGACGCGCGGCGTCGGGTTGTGGAGCTTCACCGGCAGCATCGTCAACGGCGTGGTCGGCGCGGGCATCTTCGGACTGCCGGCGGCGATGGCGGCGGCGGCGGGCGGCCTCGCGCCCCTCGCCTACCTCGCCGTGGCGGTGGTGATGGGCGCGGTCGTGATCTGCTTCGCCGAAGCCGGTAGCCGGGTGCCCACCAGCGGCGGCGCGTATGGCACGGTGGAAGCCGCGTTCGGCAAGGGCGCGGGCTTTCTCACCGGCATGTATATGTGGCTGGCAAGCGTACTGGCCTGCGGTGGCATCGCCGCGGCCTTGTGCGATGCGCTCGCGATCCTGGTCCCGGCACTGTCCGGCATCAGTCCAAGGCTGGCGATCCTGGCCGTGATCTTCGTCCTGATCCCGTGGGTCAACGTGCGCAGCACCGGGCTGGCGGCGGCGGTGATCGCGTGGGGCACGCTGATCAAGCTGGTGCCTCTGGCCGTGTTCGTGCTGGTGGGCGGTGCCGTCCTGCTCGCGGGTCACGATGCTCCGGTCGCGACCGAAGCGGGGCAAGGCGGCCACTTCGCTGAAGCGATGATCCTGGCCCTGTTCGCTTTTTGCGGAATGGAGACGCCGCTCGGTGCCAGCGGAGAAGTGTCCGATCCGGTGCGCACAGTGCCGCGCGCGACCATCCTGGCGATGCTGTTCGTGCTGGTCCTGTATGTGGCGATCCAGATGGTGGCGCAGGGGCTGCTTGGGCCCGCACTCGGCGGTTCGGCGGAACCGTTGGCGGACGGGATGCGGCGGATCAGCCCGGCGCTCGGCCTCGTCCTGCTGGCGGGCGGTATCCTGTCGCGCTTCGTCTGGATCGGCAGCGACATTCTGGGCGCGCCGCGCGTGCTGTTTGCCTTCGCCCGCGATGGAATGCTGCCGGCCGCCCTGGGGCGCACGCATCCGCGCTTTGCGACGCCGCATGTCGCGATCTGGGTCCATTCGCTGATCGCGGTCGTGCTGGCAGCGACCGGCACCTTCACCCGGCTCGCTATCCTATCCACCCTGGCGACCGCGGGCTTGTATTTCCTGGCCTGTGCCGCCGCGCTCGCGCTCCGGCGGCGCGACGTGGCCATCCTCGGCCAGCCCCTGACGTTCCGTGTCCTGCCGGTCGCCGCAGCGTTGGGCATGGTGAGCATGGTGGTGCTGATCGCCATCGCCAAGTGGGCGGAGATTGCCGGCTTCGTGGCCGTGACGATCAGCAGCCTGGCGCTGTACGCGGTCATGCGGCCCCGGCGCTGACGGGCGGCACGGCCCCCGCCGTCAGCCTTGCCGCATCGGGACTAGCCGACGATCTTGGCCAGCCCCTTGGACAATTGCAGCGCGCCGTTCAACTGAGCCGCCGCGTCGGGCCAGTTGCGTTGGATCACCAGCTTGCTGTCCGGCCGCAGCTTGGCCGTGCCCTTCAGCCGATCGACATAGGCCAACAATCCCGGCAGATCGGGGAAATTATCCTCGAAGAAGGTGACCAGCGCGCCCTTCGGCCCAACGTCCAGCTTGGCGACGCAGGCTTTCTTGGCGTTCAGCTTGGTCTCGATCACCTTCAGCAGGTTGGCCGTGGGTTCGGGCAGGGGGCCGAACCGGTCGATCAGTTCGGCCGCGAACCCTTCGATCTGCTGCTTGTCCTCCAGCTCGTTCATGCGGCGGTAGAGGCCCATGCGCAGATCGAGATCGGGGACATATTCGTCCGGGATCATGATCGGCGCGTCGACCGAGATTTGCGGCGAGAATTCGCGATTGCGCGCGGCCTCCGCCAGGCCGCCCGCCTTGGCCTCGATGATCGCATCCTCCAGCATCGACTGGTAAAGTTCGAAGCCCACTTCCTTGATGTGGCCCGATTGCTCGTCGCCCAGCAGGTTGCCCGCGCCGCGGATGTCGAGATCGTGGCTTGCCAGCTGGAAGCCCGCACCAAGCGTGTCGAGGTTCTGCAGAATGTGCAGCCTTTTTTCCGCCGTCTCGGTGATCAGCCGGTTGGGCGGGGTGGTGAGATAGGCATAGGCGCGCGTCTTGGACCGGCCGACGCGTCCCCGGATCTGGTACAATTGCGCCAACCCGAAGCGGTCCGCGCGATGCACGATCATCGTATTGGCGGAGGGGATGTCGAGCCCGCTTTCGATGATGGTGGTGGACACCAGCACCTCGAACTTCTTGTCGTAGAAGGCGCTCATCCGCTCTTCCACCTCGCTCGCAGCCATTTGTCCGTGGGCGACCACGTAGCGGACCTCCGGCACTTCCTTGCGCAGGAACTCCTCGATGTCAGGCAAATCGGCGACGCGCGGCGCCACGAAGAAGCTCTGCCCGCCGCGATAATGTTCGCGCAACAGGGCCTCACGGATGACGACCGGGTCCCACGGCGCCACATAGGTGCGTACCGCCAGACGATCGACCGGCGGCGTCTGGATCACCGACAATTCGCGCAGGCCCGACATCGCCATCTGCAGCGTGCGCGGGATCGGCGTGGCGGTCAGCGTCAGGACGTGCACGTCCGCCTTCAGGCTCTTCAGCCGTTCCTTGTGGGTGACGCCGAAACGCTGTTCCTCGTCGACGATGACCAGCCCCAGCCGCTTGAAGTCGATCCCCTTGGCGAGGATGGCGTGAGTGCCCACCACGATGTCGATCGTGCCGGCGGCCATGCCTTCCTTGGTGCGCTTGACCTCGGCGGTGGTGACCAGGCGGGACAGGCGGCCGACTTCCAGCGGGAAACCCCGCATCCGTTCCACGAAGTTGGTATAATGTTGACGGGCGAGCAGGGTAGTGGGGCAGACCACCGCCACCTGCATTCCCGCCATCGCCGCGACGAACGCCGCGCGCAACGCCACCTCGGTCTTGCCGAATCCGACATCACCCACGACCAGCCGGTCCATCGGCCTTCCGGCGGAGAGGTCGCCCAGCGCATCGTCGATCGCGCGATCCTGGTCGTCCGTCTCCTGGTACGGGAAGCGATCGGCGAAGGCGGCGTAGGCCGTATCGCTCTGCGCCACCTCGGCCGCGCGCAGAGCACGCTGCGCGGCGGTGGCGATCAGCTCACCCGCAATCTCGCGGATGCGCTCCTTCATGGTGGCCTTGCGCCGCTGCCACGCCTCGCCGCCGAGACGATCGAGGCTCGCCCCTTCCTCGCTGCCATAGCGGGTCAGGACTTCCAGATTCTCCACCGGCACGTAGAGTTTGTCGCCGCCGGCATATTCCACCGCGACGCAATCATGCGCCACCTTGCTGACCGGCACCTGGGTCAGCCCGCCATATTTGCCGATGCCGTGGTCGCGATGGACCACCAGGTCACCAGGCGAGAGCGTCGCCAGTTCGTTGAGGAACGCGTCGGTCGACTTGCGCCGCCGCTGCCGCCGCACCAGCCGGTCGCCCAGCATGTCCTGCTCGGTCAACAACGCCACGTCAGGCGTGGTGAAGCCATGGTCGAGCGGCAGCACCGTCAGCGCGGTGGTGCCCGGCCGGAATGCGTTGCCCAGCGCATCCTGCCAGTCGTCGGCCAGCATCGCGCCATCCAGCCCATGGTCGTTGAGCAGCCCCGCCAGCCGCTCGCGCGCGCCCGCCGAATAGCTCGCCAGCACGACCTTGCGCTTCGTCCGGCCGAGTTCGCGGACATGCGCCACCACCGCCTCGTAGACGTTGGCGTTCTGCGTGCGTTCGGGCGTGAAATCGCGCGGGCCGTCCACGCCGAAGTCGATCACACGATCGCTCTCGGGCTCGTGGAATGGTGTGGTCAGGTGGATCGGGCGATCACGCACCGCTTCCTGCCATTCCCGCTCGGTCAGGTAGAGCGCGCTCGGCTCCAGCGGGCGGTAGCTGCCGGGATCCTTGGTCTGGGCGCGCTTGCGATTCTCGTAATAATCGGTGGTGGATTCGAAGCGCGATGCCGCCGCGCCGTCCGCGCCCGAATCGCGAACGATCAGATCATCGTCGGAGAGATGGTCGAACAGGGTCGCCAGCCGCTCTTCCAGCAAGGGCAGCCAATGCTCCATCCCGGCCAGGCGACGCCCCTCGGACAGCGCCTGATACAGCGGGTCGCCGGTGGCGGTGGCGCCGAACTTCTCGCGATAGCGGCTGCGGAATCGCTTGATGCCGTCCGCATCCAGCAGCGCCTCGGACGCGGGCAGCAGGGTGAAGCCGGCCATCGTGGCGGTGGTGCGCTGATCCTCCGGGTTGAACTGACGGACGGTCTCGATCTCGTCCCCGAAGAAGTCGAGCCGCAGCGCCAGGCTCTCGCCGGCGGGAAACAGGTCCACCAGCCCGCCGCGCACCGCATATTCGCCCGCCTCGTGGACGGTGTCGGACCGCATATAGCCGTTGGCGTGCAGCAGCTCCGCCAGCGCATCGCGGTCGATCCGCTCGCCCGGTGCCAGCGTGGCGGACAGCTGGCGGACGCGGAACGGGGTCAAGGTACGCTGGGTGGCGGCGTTGACGGTGGTGATCAGCAGCTGCGGCGTGTCGCGCTTGCGCTGGAGCGCGTGCAATGCGGCCAGCCGTTCGGAGGTGGAGCGCAGGGATGGCGAGGCGCGATCATAGGCCAGCACGTCCCAGGCGGGGAAGGTGATCACCTCCAGCTCGGGCGCGAAGTAGCGGGCATTGTCCGCCAGCGCGCGCATCGCGGTTTCGTCGGGCGCGATGAATACCGCGCGGCCCTTCGCCGCACGCGCCAAATCCGCCATCAGCCATGGCAGGAAGCCCGCGGGCGCACCCGCCAGTGTCAGTTGCTCGCCCGTGTTCAGAATGCGTTGAAGGTCAGCCATTCACTCGATCATCGTCGCCCTGCGGAGGCAGGGACCTGTCGCGTTCACCGCAGCCACGCCGCCGACGCCAGCGGAGACTGACACCGGCGATATGGCCCCTGCCTCCGCAAGGGCGCGGACACCGTCACTTCTCGATCGGCACGTAATCCAGCACGCACAGGCGATCCATCATCGGGCCTGCCCAACGATCCGGCACCGGGATGGTGCCGATCGCCCAGCCCATGATGTCGACATCCTGTTCTTCCAGAAACGCTTCGAACCAGTCGATCTGCCCGTCGTCCCATTCGGGCGAGAAACGGTCGAAGAAGCCGCCCACCATCAGGTCGGCCTCCTTGGTGCCACGATGCCACGCGCGGAAGCGGAGGCGCTTGAGGCGGATGTCGCGGTCCATGTTTCTCCAACGGCAAATGATCGGCCACCGCTTGGCGGCGCCGGGATCGAGGGGCTAAGGCTGGTCTCATCTAGCCATGCGACCCGACATTCTCAATCCGCTGTTCGCCGAGGTTCAGGCGCTGAAAGGCGTCGGCCCGCAACTTGCCAAGCCGCTGGCCCGGCTGGGCCTGGACAAGGCGGTCGACCTGCTGTTCCATCTTCCCACCGGTTGGATCGACCGCAAGGCGGTGACCGCGCTGGACGAGGCCGACGTCGGCCGTGTCGTGACCGTGACGGTGACACCGACAGAATATCGCATGTCAGGTAGCGCACGGGCACCCGGGCGCGTCATCGCCCGCGATGCGGCCGGCAACATGGTGGCGTTGGTCTTCTTCGGCGGCAGTTCCGGTTGGGCGAAGAAGCAATTGCCGCTGAACGAGCCCAAGGCGGTGTCGGGCAAGCTCGACCGCTACGACCAGTGGCTCCAGATCGTGCATCCCGACGTGATGACTGCGGAGGAGGCGCAGGCACTGCCGCCGCGCGAGTCAGTCTACGCCTTGTCGGAAGGGCTGACCGGCAAGCGGCTCGGCGCGCTGGTGGCCCAGGCGCTGGAGCGCGCGCCCGCCTTGCCGGAATGGATCGAGCCGAGCCTGCTCGCCAAACGTCAATGGCCAAGCTGGCGCGAGGCGCTCGGGCGTGTCCACGCCGACCCGGCCGACGCCAAGGCGCGCGAGCGGCTGGCCTATGACGAATTGTTCGCCAACCAGCTGGCGCTGATGCTGGTCCGCCAGTCGTCGCGCAGCCGGCGGGGCGTGCCGCTGCACGGCGACGGGCGGCTCCGCGCCGCGCTGAAATTGCCCTACAGCCCGACCGGCGCCCAATCGCGCGCCATCGCAGAGATCGAAGGCGACATGGCGCAGTCCGCCCCGATGCTGCGGCTGCTGCAGGGCGATGTCGGCGCGGGCAAGACCCTGGTGGCGCTGATGGCGCTGCTGGTCGCGGTGGAGGCGGGATCGCAGGGCGCGTTGCTGGCCCCAACCGAGATATTGGCCCGCCAGCATTTCGAGAACCTCTCACGACTGCTGGCGGGGGTGCCGATCAACCTCGCCATCCTCACCGGCCGCGACAAGGGAAGGGGGCGCGAGGCGACCCTGATGGGGTTGGCCGACGGATCGATCGACATCCTGATCGGCACGCATGCCATCTTTCAGGAGACGGTCGCCTATAAGCGGCTCGGATTGGCGGTGGTGGACGAGCAGCACCGCTTCGGCGTGGCGCAACGCATGCTGCTGACCCAGAAGGCCGAGCAGCCGCCGCATGTGCTGGCGATGACCGCCACGCCGATCCCGCGCACCCTGACGCTCAGCCATTATGGCGAGATGGATTCGTCGCGGCTGGACGAATTGCCGCCCGGCCGCCAGCCGATCGAGACGCGCGTCATCTCCGACGATCGCCTGGTGGAGGTGGTGGAGGGCGTGGCCCGCCACCTCGCCAGCGGCAACCAGGCCTATTGGGTCTGCCCCCTGGTCGAGGAAAGCGAGACCAGCGACCTTGCCGCCGCGGAGGAGCGGGCGGCGGCGCTGAAGGCGCGGCTGGGCGATGCGGTCGGGCTGGTTCATGGCCGGATGAAGGGGCCGGAGAAGGATGCGGTCATGGCCGCCTTCCAGCGCGGCGACCTGAAGCTGCTGGTCGCGACGACGGTGATCGAGGTCGGCGTCGATGTTCCAAACGCGACCCTGATGGTGATCGAACATGCCGATCGCTTCGGCCTGGCCCAGCTACACCAGTTGCGCGGCAGGGTCGGGCGGGGCGAGGGGCGATCGATCTGCCTGCTGCTGCGCACCGCCGGCCAGCTTGGCGAAACCGCGCGCGCCCGCTTGGCACTCTTGCGCGACACCAATGACGGTTTCCGTATTGCGGAAGAGGATCTGCGGCTGCGCGGCGCCGGCGAGATATTGGGCACCCGCCAGTCGGGCGAGGCCGCGTTCAAGCTGGCCACGCCCGAGCATACCGGCGCGCTGATCGACACGGCGACGCAGGATGCCCGCTTGCTGGTGGACCGGGACGGCGGTCTGTCCGGCCAACGCGGCGCGGCCGCCCGCACCGCCCTCTATCTGTTCCAACGCGACGCGGCGGTGTCTCTGATCCGATCTGGGTGAGGCTGCGGTTCTACTGTTCGGATCAGGGCAGCAGGTCGGCCGGCACGGTCGGTTCGGATATGACCCGCTCCATCGCTTTCCACCGCATCGCGGCAGTGGGGCCTGCACGTTCGACATGAGCCCGCACCATGTCCTGGCCCAAGCCATAGTTGATCACGTAGCTGCGATATTTCTCCGTGAAGCTGAGCGACTGCGC
Organism: uncultured Sphingomonas sp.; assembly: GCF_934560975.1. Classification (GTDB taxonomy): domain Bacteria; phylum Pseudomonadota; class Alphaproteobacteria; order Sphingomonadales; family Sphingomonadaceae; genus Sphingomonas_I. The sequence continues at coordinate 10,092 of NZ_CAKTFO010000004.1, forward strand.
CGCCCGCTCCGGGCTGACCAACTGGTATCGCTGGAGCAACGCGAGTGCCTCGGTGCGGTCGATCCTGCCGTCGAGATAGTCGGCGGCGATCGTCATCCGCGCGCCGGCCAGTGCCTTCAGCGCGTCCAGCAAGCGGTCATAGCGGGCCGCCTCCGCCGGGTTCAGGGCGGCCAGCGGGTAGAGCGTCCTAGCCTCGAACCGCGCCTTTTCGGGCCCAGGAAAAGCCAGCTCGATCCCGTAATTGGCCGAACCTTCCGCGATCAGCGATTGCGGGCTGAACAGCGGGTAGACGGTGAACTCGATCCAGCCGCGCCCTTTCGCCAATTTCTGCTCCAGCAGCATGTTGAGCGCGTGGTGTCCGGGATAGCCTTCATGGCAGCCGAGATCGACCGCGCGGTCGATCCGCACCGGCAGGTCCGTGTTGACCTGGATCAGGCTGGTGGCATTGCCCTTGTACCAATTGTAGCCGCTCCACGGCTGCTTGGTCACGAATTGCAGTTCAAACCGCTCGTCTTTGGGCAGGGCGATGTGGGCCAAGGTGCGGGCGCGGCAGCCGGCGATCGCCGCGCGCATCACGGGGTCGAGCCTGTCGGCGGCGACGACGAAGCGGTTCTGATAGGCATCGACCCGCTGCCACAGCGGACCCGGTCCGGGCACCAGCGCCTCGGCCCGCGCCAGCACGGGATCATAGGCCGACAGCGGCTTCAAGGTCGGGCGCACGCTGAACAGGCCCTGCGCCTCGTCCGCGAACGGCAGGCGCGTGCCCGTCATCATCGTAAGGCGGGTGCGGGCTGCCGTGACCTGCCCGATCAGAAAGGTCCGCCGCCGCCGTGAGTCCGCATCCAGGCTAGCGAGGTCGATCGCGGTCAGCGCGGCCGCAAGTGCCTCTGCCTCATGGCTGAGCGCCGCCACGTCGCGCGGGTGCGCCTTGGCCGCCTCCGCCAGTGCCGCCGGCCCGTAATAGGCATCCACATAGCCCGGCTCGCGCTCGCCCGCCTCCAGCGACAGCGTGACGTAGCGCAGCGCGAGATCGTCGAGCGGTGCCGCGACGGAAGGGCTGGCCGACGCGAAGGCAGCGGCAGTGAGCAGAAGGAAGCGGCGCATGACCCCGTTTAGGCCCGGATCGCCGCGCCTACCAGAGGACGCCGCCCACCGGGGGCAGGGGGTCGGGTGACGGATCGCCGATATTCTCCAGGAGGTCGATCTCGATCGTTCGGCACATTGCCGCCAGCGGCAGGTCGTGCACCGTGTTGGCGAACGGATCGACCAGATCGTCCCCGATGCGCAGCGCCGCCACAAACATGATGCCCGCCAGCGTGGACCCGACCGGCGTCGCCCAGCCGAGCGTTTCCACCAGGCCGATCGGCAGCAGAATGCAGAGCAGGCGCGTGAACAGCTCCGGAAGAAAACGATACTGGTTCGGAAGCGGCGTGTTCTTCAGCCGCTCCATCCCGCCCTGCGCATCGGTGATGGCCGACAGGACGCGCTCGAACTCCGCCTGCTGGATGGTGTCTATCCAGCCCGCCTCCTGCGCATCCGCGATACGGCGCGCGCTGCCGTCCAGCAGCCCGTTGGGGCTGTTGGACCGCGACAGGCTAGGCGCCGCCTCGCCCGAGGAGAGGAAGCGGTGGACGTCATGGTCGGGCTTGTGCCCGCGCAGCCGGCAGCGAAGCGCATGGGCATAGGCGATCTGGCGCAGCACCAGCGTCCGGCGCAGGTCGCGCTTCTCCGCCTCGTCCCCGCGCAGCAATGCGGTGCACAGGCGGGCCAGGCTGCGCGAATTGTTGATCAGCGATCCCCACAGGATGCGGCCCTCCCACCATCTTTGGTATGCGGAATTGCTGCGAAACCCCAGGAAAAGCGCCAGGGCCGACCCGAACAGGGTCAGCGGCAGCCCCGGCGCGCGGAACGGCAGGACGTACCAGATGATCGTGACGATCACATCCCACACGAACAGGATGCTCATCGGGCGCCAGATCTCCGTCGCGATCTGGCGGACATTGGGGACGACGTGCAGGATCATCGGCTGAGCAGCCCGTGCTTCTTCTTGCCGAGGCTGATCTTCACCGGATCGTCCTGATCCAGCACGATCTCATAACTGGCGTCGCGGATCGGAAGGTCGTTCAACCGCACCGCCCCTTCGTCGATCTTGCGCTTGGCCTCGCCGTTGGAGCTGACGAAGCCGAGCACGGTCAGGGCCGTGACAAGGCCGATCGTACCCTCGCTCACCCGCACGCGCGGCAGGCCCTCGCCGGCGCCGCCCTGCGCGAACGTCTGTTCGGCGGTGGTCTGCGCGTCCAGGGCGGCCGGTGCGCCGCGACACATGCGCGTCGCTTCGGTCGCCAGCACGATCTTGGCCTGGTTGATCTCGGCCCCTTGCAGCGCCTCCAGCCGGCGGATCTCGTCCAGCGGCAGGTCGGTGAACAGGCGCAGGAAACGGCCCACGTCCTGATCGTGGGTGTTCCGCCAGAATTGCCAGTAATCGTAATGCGGCAACTGGTCCTCGTGCAGCCACACCGCGCCCGCCATCGTCTTGCCCATCTTGCCGCCATCGGCGGTGGTGATGAGCGGGGTGGTCACGCCATAGACCTCCGTCCCGTCCATCCGGCGGGCCAGTTCGATCCCGTTGACGATGTTGCCCCACTGGTCCGACCCACCCATTTGCAGCCGGCAGGCGGCCCGGCGCGACAGCTCCAGGAAGTCATAGGCCTGGAGGATCATGTAGTTGAATTCCAGGAAGCTCAGCGATTGCTCCCTATCCAGGCGCAGCTTCACGCTGTCGAAGCTCAGCATCCGGTTGACGGAGAAATGCTGGCCCACGTCGCGCAGGAACGGGATATATTCCAGCTGATCGAGCCATTCGGCATTGTCGACCATGATCGCGTCGCTCAGCCCGTCGCCGAAAGTCAGGAAGCGTTCAAAGATGCGGCGGATCGCGGCAACGTTTGCTTTGATTCCATCCTCGCCCAAGAGCTTGCGCGCTTCGTCCTTGAAGCTGGGGTCGCCGATCTTGCCGGTGCCGCCGCCCATAACGACGATCGGCTTGTGCCCGCTCTGTTGCAGGCGGCGGAGCAGCATGATCTGCACCAGCGACCCGACGTGGAGGGACGGCGCGGTCGGATCGAAGCCGATATAGCCCGGCACCACCTGCTTCACCGCCAGCGCGTCCAGCGCGGGGGCGTCGGTTACCTGATGGATGTAGCCCCGCTCGTCGAGCAGGCGGAGGAGGTCGGACTGATAGCTGGCCATGTCGGCGGTGCGCCTAGCATGCGATCCGCCGCCCGTCATCCGCGACGCGCCCGCCCGGTCGGGCTTGTGACCCGACGGGTGGGGGCGCATAGCGGCGCCATGTCGCTGGATCTTGATCGCCGGGCATTGCTGCATGCCATGATGCTCGCCGGCCTGTCCGCCGGCATTCCGGCGCTTGCCAGGGCGCAGGGCGGGGCGGGCGAGCCGACGCTGCGCTGGGTCGTGACGACGCGCGACCAGCCGTGGAAGGATGTGGAGGGCGCCATTCTGCGCCAGGCCCAGCCGGGCGAGACCGGCGACGTCACGCTGGACGCGGGAAAGCAGCACCAGATCATGGCCGGCTTCGGCGGCTGCTTCAACGAAATGGGCTGGGATGCGCTGCTGCTGTTGTCGGATGACGGGCGCGAGGAGGTGATGGCCGAGCTGTTCGGTCCGGACGGGGCGCGCTTCACGCTCTGCCGGATGCCGATCGGCGCCAACGATTTCGCGCGCGGATGGTATTCGTATGACGAAACGCCCGACGATCTGGCGTTGCGCACCTTCTCGGTCGCGCGGGACGATACCGGGCTGGTTCCCTTCATCCGCGCCGCGCGCAAGCACCAGCCGGACCTGAAACTCTGGGCCTCGCCGTGGAGCCCGCCCAGTTGGATGAAGCGCAACGGCCATTATGCGATGGCGCACAGCCAGCCCGGCATGCCCGACAACGGCCTGCCGCAGGGCGCGGAGGGCCGGGAAGGGGCGGACTGGTTCATCCAGGAGCCCGAATATCTTGACGCTTATGCCCGCTATTTCGGCAAGTTCGTGGACGCCTACAAGGCGCGTGGCATTCCCATTGGGATGGTCATGCCGCAGAACGAGTTCAACTCGGCCCAGCCTTTCCCCTCCTGCTGCTGGACACCGCGGGGTCTCGCCCGCTTCCTGCCCTATCTCGGCAAGGAGATGGCGGCGCGCGATGTAGACATATTCTTCGGCACGCTGGAGCGGCCCGACCCGCGCCTGCTTGAGGAGGTGCTGGCCGACCCGCAGGCCGGGCCCGCCATCAATGGGGTGGGCGTGCAATGGGCGGGCAAGGGGGCGGTGGACGCGATCCATCGGGCCCATCCCACGCTGCCTATCTACCAGAGCGAGCAGGAGTGCGGCGACGGCCGCAACGACTGGCGCTATGCCCGCTACAGCTGGTCGCTGATGAAGCAGTATCTCCGCAACGGCACGACCGGTTACCAATATTGGAACCTGGCGCTGGAAACGGGAGGAGCGAGCCATTGGGGCTGGCGGCAGAACTCACTGCTGACGGTGGATGCCGCCACCCACAGCGCCACCTGGAACCCGGATTATTGGGTAATGAAACATCTCAGCCACTTCGTCAGTCCCGGCATGGCGCGTATCGAGGCGACCAGCATCACCGGATATGACGACGTGCTGGCCTTTGCGGGTGACGGGCGGGCGGTGGCGATCGCCAACAATCCCCTGGCCGAACCCATGCCGCTGAAGCTGATGCTGGGGCGCCAGATGGTGGAGCTGACCTTGCCGCCGGACTCGTTCAACTCGGTGGAGGTGGCGGCCTGATGCTGGCGGTGGGGTTGATGTCGGGCACGTCGCTCGACGGGATCGATGCGGCTCTGATCGACAGCGATGGCGCGGATCGGGTCCGGGCGGTGGCCTTCCATGGCCTGGACTATGACGACAGGACGCGATCGCGCCTGGCCGAGGCTGCACGCGTGGCGCTCGGCATGGAGCGACCGGGACCGGCGCCCGCGATCGACGACGCCGCACGATTGCTGACCGACCTTCATGCAGACGTGGTCCATGCCCTGCTGGCCAAGGCCGGGGTGGCGGCGGGCGACGTGGCGGTATGCGGGTTCCACGGACAGACCGTGGCGCACCGGCCCGATCGGGGATGGACATGGCAGATCGGCGACGGCCAGCGGCTGGCCGACGCCATCGGGATCGACGTGGTGGCGGACTTCCGCAGTGCCGACGTGGCGGCCGGCGGGCAGGGCGCGCCCCTGCTTCCCGTCTACCACCAGGCGCTGACCGCCGCCCTCCCCAAGCCGGCGGCGGTGCTGAACCTGGGCGGGGTCGGCAATCTCACCTGGATCGGCGCGGATGGCGCCCTGATCGCATTCGACACCGGACCGGCCAACGGCCTGATCGACGACTGGATGGGATTGGTCAGCGGCGCGCGCTTCGATGCGGGCGGCACGCTCGCGGGGCAAGGGCAGGTGGCGCTGGACGTGCTCGACACCATGCTCGACAATCCCTGGTTCGATGCGCCTCCGCCCAAGTCGCTCGACCGGGCGGACTTCACAATCGCGCCTGCCCGTGGCCTGTCGCCGGCGGACGGCGCGGCGACGCTCACCCGCTTCACGGCTGATACGGTGGCGCTGGCGCTCGGCCTGGTGGGGCGACCGCAACGGCTGATCGTCGCCGGCGGCGGGCGGCATAATCCGACGCTGATGCGGATGATCGGGGATACCTGCGGTCTGACGCCGGAGCCGATCGAGACATTGGGCTGGAACGGCGACGCCACGGAGGCGGAGGGCTTCGCCTACATGGCGCTGCGGACGCTGGACGGCCGGGCGATCAGCTTCCCCGGCACCACCGGCGTGGCGGAAGCGATGACCGGCGGCACCCTTTACCGCGCCGCCAAGGACACTGCTCGCCGTTAGGATCCGTTCGGATCAGGCTGCGGCAACGCCCTTGCCGCCGCAGCAGCATAAGCGAGGTTCGACGTCGACCGGATTGGCTTGCATCCGTCGACTCCGGTCGCTGTCGTGCGCGATCAGCCCTGACCGCGCGCGGCGGCCCGCGCCTCCAGCACGTCCCACAGGCCGCGATGCTGCACGAGCAGCTGGCGCGCGCCGAAGCTCAGGGTGCGATCCAGCCGGGGTTGCGGCGTCAGGCTCGCCAGAATCTCGATCGTCTCGCTTTCGTCGGGGAACAGCATGTCGGGCGCCTCGATCCCGATCCGTGCCGCCGCCGTATCCAGCACCGCGCGAATGGCCTCCCAGTCGAACATCAGGGCCACGGTGGCGCCCAGCGCGCAGCCGAACCGATCGGAGGAGGCGATCACCTCCATCGCATGGCGCTGATCCATAATCGCGGCGGCGGTTTCCGCCTCGCCCGGCGTGCTGGGCGCCGGGCCCGCGGAGACGATCAGTTGCGCCAGGAATTGCCGCTCGGCGGCAAAGGCGATGGCGGTCTGCTTGAACCAACGCTCCGCCTCCGGCAGCACGTTGCGCTCGGCGGCGGTCTCGATCAGGCCGGGCTGGGGTCCGTGCAGCATCGCCAGCAGGTGGAGCACGTCGGCCAGGTTGCGGTTGGCCAGCGGATCGGCATTCAGTTCGTAGCTGTGCGTATAGGGGTGGCTTGCGCTACCCTCGGCGGCGGCCAGTGCAACCAGCAACTCCCCGAACTCGATGGGGGCTGTTTGCAATATGGCGACGGACATCTACGCTGCTCCCGAAAATGCCGTGGCGACACAGCTTTCTACTGAGCCAAAGGGCATATCGGGAACGCGTAAAGATCCGGTTACTTTTACGGTTACGCTAGCCCGGCCGCGATGAACCAGCCGGGCTGGATGCCTTACTGATCGAGGAAGCTGCGCATCTTGCGGCTGCGCGACGGGTGCTTCAGCTTGCGCAGTGCCTTGGCCTCGATCTGGCGGATGCGCTCGCGCGTCACGCTGAACTGCTGGCCCACTTCCTCCAGCGTATGGTCGGTGTTCATGCCGATGCCGAAGCGCATGCGCAGCACGCGCTCCTCACGCGGGGTGAGGCTGGCAAGGACGCGGGTGACCGTTTCCTTGAGGTTCGCCTGGATCGCGGCATCTACCGGGATGACCGCATTCTTGTCCTCGATGAAGTCGCCCAGGTGGCTGTCTTCCTCGTCGCCGATCGGCGTTTCGAGGCTGATCGGCTCCTTGGCGATCTTCATCACCTTGCGCACCTTCTCCAACGGCATGGAGAGGCGTTCGGCCAATTCCTCCGGCGTCGGCTCGCGGCCGGTTTCGTGCAGGAACTGGCGACTGGTGCGGACCAGCTTGTTGATCGTCTCGATCATATGGACCGGGATGCGGATGGTGCGCGCCTGGTCCGCGATCGAGCGGGTGATCGCCTGCCGGATCCACCACGTCGCATAGGTCGAGAATTTGTAGCCGCGACGATATTCAAACTTATCGACTGCCTTCATCAGGCCGATATTGCCTTCTTGGATCAGGTCCAGGAACTGCAGGCCGCGATTGGTGTACTTCTTGGCGATCGAGATGACGAGGCGCAGGTTGGCCTCCACCATCTCCTTCTTGGCGATGCGCGCCTCGCGTTCGCCCTTTTGCACCATGTTGACGATGCGCCGGAATTCGGTCAGCGCCATGCCGGTCGCCTGAGCGATCTCGCTCACCTCGGCACGAATGCGCTCGGCCGGGCGGGCTTCCTCCGTCGCGAATGCGGTCCACTTGCGGTCGATCCCGGCGACGGACTGAACCCAGCCCTCCTCGGTTTCATGGCCGACATAGCGATCCAGAAAGTCCTTGCGCGGCACCTTGTGGCGCTCGGCCAAGCGCAGGATCTGCCCGCCCAGCGCGGTCAGGCGGCGGTTGTAGGAATAAAGCTGGTCGACCAGATGCTCGATCTTGGCGCCGTGGAACTTCACGCTTTCCACTTCCGCGGTCAGCTGCTCGCGCAGGTCCTGATACTTGGTTTCTTCCGCAGCCGGGAAGTTGTTGCCCAGGCCCTGCGCCGCGACCCGCTTCGCCTGCAGCTTGGAAAATGCCTGGTAGAGGTCGGTGATGGTGGCGAACTTCTCCAAAGCCTGCGGCTTCAGCTGTTCTTCCATCTGCGCTAGGCTGAGGGTGTTATCCTCTTCCTCGTCGTCCGACGGACGGGGCGCGCGCCGCTCCACCATGGAATCCTCGTCATCCTCGGACGGGGTTTCCTCCGGCTCTTCCTCTTCCTTGAAGGACGGACCGGTCGACTTCTCGCTGATCTCGTCGCCCTCGTCCTCGGCGCCTTCCACCTGCTCGGCGGTCGGGCCCTTGGACACCATGGCGTCGAGATCCAGGATCTCGCGCAGCTGCATCGTGCCTTCGTTCAGCTGGGTCGACCAGTCGATGATGGCGTTGAACGTGATCGGGCTTTCGCACAGCCCCTGGATCATCGTGTCGCGACCCGCCTCGATCCGCTTGGCGATGGCGATCTCGCCCTCGCGCGACAGCAATTCCACCGCACCCATTTCGCGCAGGTACATGCGGACGGGATCGTCGGTGCGATCCACGGTTTCCTTCTTGGGCGTGGCGGTGAAGGTGGCGACCGCCTCGTCGCTGCCGTCCAGCCCCTCGTCGGAGGATTCCTCCTCCTGCGGCGGGCTGTCGCCATCCTCGCCGGCTTCCTCGTTTTCGACGACGTTGACGCCCATCTCGTTGAGGGCGGACATGACGTCCTCGATCTGCTCGGACGACATCTGATCCTGCGGCAGCGCCTCGTTCAGTTCGTCATAGGTGATGTAGCCGCGCTTCTTCGCGCGCGCGATCAGCTTCTTGAGCGATGCCTCGTTGAGGTCGAGCAGTGGTGCATCGCCGCCATCGACCTTTTCGCCAGCATCCGCCGTCATGCCGTTCTTCGCCATGCTACCTCTTATACCCTCAATCTTGCTGGCCCAGGCCGAATGCATGCTCCAGCAGGCGCGCCTGCTGTTCACGAATATCGGCCCGCTCCGATTCGACGCGCCCGTAGCGATCTTCGTTGCCGTTCGCCACCGCGCCCTGCGCCTCTGCGTTCAACATCGCCAGCTGCTCGCCCAGCTCCCGCTCGGCGCACAGCATGTCGATCAATGCCCCCAGCTGTTCCGCGGCCAGCGATCCGTCCGTTCCGATAAACGGGAAACGCAGCCGCTGCTGTAGGTTGAACTGCAAAACTTCAGGCAACAACGCAGTTTCCAATATGGAGGGAATTGCGTCGCTATCAAGAGCCGGGTGGCGCCACGCGGCATCCATCAGCGCCCGCCGCCAGCGATCGAGCTTTTCGTCCGCGATCGGCAGGCCGCCCAGCTGATCCATATGGTCCGCGATCAGCCCCGGCTGACGCGACAAACCATAGAGCAGCCCCTCGACATAGGCGTCGCGCAGGTCACGCGGCTTCTCGGTCGCGCCGGCGCGCAGCACGGCGCTGGCGATGGTGCGCCGCTCGGCCTTGTTCCACCCGAAATCCTCGAAGAACAGGCTGGTCAGCGAGCGGCGATATTCCTCCGCCACAAGCTTGTCGCCGCAACTCGCCGCCAGTTCGTTCAGCGCCTGGCGCAGGCCGGCGCGTGCCTCCGGCCGGTCCATGTCGGCGGCCTCGCGCGCTTCCTGGTAGAGCAGCACGTCCAGCGGCACCGGATCGGCGATCGCGGCCTCGAATGCATCTGCCCCGCCGTCGCGCACCAGATCGTCGGGATCCTTGCCGGCGGGTAGCATGGCGAAGCGCAGGGTCTTGCCGGGACGCAGGATGGGGAGGGCGCGATGGGCGGCGCGCAGGCTCGCCTTGCGCCCGGCCGCGTCGCCGTCGAAGCACAGGACCGGCGCATCCGTGAGGGTCCACAGCCGCGCCATCTGCGCCTCGGTCAGGGCGGTGCCGAGCGGGGCCATCGCCTCGCCGATCCCCGCCTGATCCAGCGCGATCACGTCCATATAGCCTTCGACCACGATTGCCCGTCCGCTCTTGCGCGCGAGCGGGCCGGCGCGGTCGAGGTTGAACAGGGTGCGGCCCTTGTCGAACAAAGGCGTGTCCGGCGAGTTCAGATATTTGGGCTCGCCCTGGTCCAGGATGCGCCCGCCAAAGGCGATGGTCCGCCCGCGCGCGTCGCGGATCGGGATCATCAGGCGGCCCCGGAACCGGTCATAGGCGCGGCCACCATCGTCCGGCTTGATCAGCAGCCCGGCCTCGACCAGTTCCGCTTCCTTGACGGGGTCCAGCGCGGGGGCAAGCCGGTTGCGGCCATCCGGCGCGAAGCCGATGCCGAACGTCTCGCGGGCGTGCGCGCCGATGCCGCGCTTGTCGAGATAGGTGCGCGCCGCCGCGCCCTCGATCCCGTCCAGCTGCTTGCGAAACCAGGCCGCCGCCGCTTCGCTCACGCCGACCAGCCCGCTGGCCCGCTCCGCCCGCGCGCGTGCGGCGGGATCGGGCGCGGGCAGCTCCAACCCGGCCGCCTGGGCCAGATCCTTGACCGCATCCATGAAGGGCAGGCCCTTGGCTTCCGTCAGGAAACGGATCGCGTCGCCATGCGCCCCACAGCCGAAGCAATGGTAGAACGCCTTCTCGTCATTGACGTAGAAGCTGGGCGTCTTCTCATTGTGGAAGGGGCAGCAGCCCTTATACTCGCGACCCGCTTTCTGAAGCTTGACCGACTTGCCGATCAGTCCGGACAGCGATGTGCGGTTACGCAGTTCGTCGATGAATGCGGGCGACAGCAACCCGCCGCCACCACCGGGGCGACGCGGTTGTCCGCTGTCGGTTCGAGATGCCTGAGCGGCAGACGCCATGGCCGGATTTTAACTAGCATCAATCCGGCCCGGCGGGAAGGGAAAAGGACCGGGGCGGTTCAGCAGGCCAGCCGCGCCTTCACCAGCGCGCTGGCCTTGCTCATGTCCATGGCGCCGGCATGGCGTTCCTTCACCGCCGCCATCACGCGCCCCATGTCCTTGACCGATGCGGCGCCGAGTTCGGTTGCGATCGCGTCGATCGCGGCCTTGGCCTCGTCCTCGCTCATCTGCGCGGGGAGGAAGCGTTCGATCACCGCCACTTCGACCTGCTCCGCGTCGGCCAGTTCCGGACGGCCGCCCTTCTGGTAGAGGTCGATCGATTCGCGGCGCTGCTTGATCATCTTTTGCAGCACTTCGGTGACCAGCACGTCGTCGTCGGGCGTGGTGGCGGCGGTGCGCAGTTCGATGTCGCGATTCTTGATCGCCGCCTGGATCAGGCGCGTCGCGTTCACCGTGGGCTTGTCGCCGGCCTTCATCGCGGCGACCTGCGCCGTCTTCACATCGTCTCGGATCATCATATGTCTCGGATTAATCGGAAACCCCGACCTTAGCGGGGCACGGCTCGACTTGGTAGAGTTGACCACCCCGCCGATGCGGTTTAGCGGGCGGCGCTTAGCGACATCGCCACATGCCACAAGGAGTGCCTGCCCATCATGGCCGACGCCACGCCATCACGCGCGCCGGAAGGAGCCACGGGCGTTCTCGTCCTTGGCGATGGTTCGGTTATCTGGGGCCGCGGCTTCGGGGCCGAAGGGGCCGCCGTCGGCGAGGTGTGCTTCAACACCGCCATGACCGGCTATCAGGAGGTCATGACCGATCCGTCCTATGCCGGGCAGATCGTTACCTTCACCTTCCCCCATATCGGCAATGTCGGCGCGAACCCGGAGGATGTGGAGGCGATCAACCCCCACGCCTTGGGCTGCATCGTGCGCGAGGATGTGACCGATCCGTCCAACTTCCGCTCGACCCAGCGGTTCGACGGCTGGTTGCGCAACAATGGCCGCATCGGCCTGGCGGGTGTGGACACGCGCGCGCTGACCCGCGCCATCCGCTTGGGCGGCGCGCCCAACGGCGTGATCGCGCACAATGCCAAGGGCGAGTTCGACCTTGATGCGCTTGTGGCGCAGGCACGCGACTGGCCGGGCCTGGAAGGCATGGATCTCGCCAGGCAGGTGTCCTCGACCCAGAGCTACCGCTGGGACGACGGGCTGTGGACGCTGGGGCAGGGCTATGCGACCCATGCCGCCAATCCCGATGGACCGCATGTCGTCGCGATCGATTTCGGGCTCAAGCGCAACATCCTGCGCAACCTGGTGGCGGCGGGCGCGCGGGTGACGGTGGTGCCGGCAACCGCCACCATTGATGATGTGATGGCGCACACGCCCGACGGCGTGTTCCTCTCCAACGGCCCTGGCGATCCCGCCGCGACCGGCCAATATGCGGTGCCTGTCATCCGCGAATTGCTGGAAATCGGTACGCCGATCTTCGGCATCTGCCTTGGCCACCAATTGCTGGGTCTGGCGGTCGGCGCCAAGACCGCGAAGATGCACCAGGGTCATCGCGGTGCCAACCACCCGGTCAAGCGGTCGGACGACGGCCGGGTCGAGATCACCAGCATGAACCACGGCTTCGCGGTGCTGACCGAAACCCTGCCCGACACGGTCGAGCCGACCCACTTCTCCTTGTTCGACGGCAGCCTCGCCGGCCTGCGCCTCAAGGACAAGCCCGCTTTTTCCGTGCAATACCACCCGGAGGCGAGCCCCGGCCCACAGGACAGCCATTACCTGTTCGAGCAGTTCGTGAACCAGTTGCGGAGCGCCTCGTGAAAGCTCCCTCTCCTCAGCGGGGAGAGGGCTGGGGTGAGGGGGAGCGAGGCGCAGGCGAGCGTGCAATCTCGAAGGCAGGGTGCCCTCACCCAACCCTCTCCCAAATGGGAGAGGGCTCAAGCGCGAGCGTTCAGGATCGCGCCCCTGATCTCCTCCAGAACGCCGTCGATGTTCTCGACTACATCGTTGTTCCAAAAGCGGATTACGACGTAGCCATGTGCCTCGATGATACGGGTGCGTTCCACGTCCGTCACGCTGGCGGAGTGTTGGCCACCATCCAGCTCGATCGCCAGCCGCGCCGAACGGCAGGCGAAGTCGGCGATGTAGAACCCGATCGGAAGCTGGCGCACGAACTTGGCGCCTTCGATCTGCCGATTGCGCAGCCGCTGCCACAGCATCGCTTCGACATTGGTTGCTTCGTTCCGCAGCATGCGCGCGAAAGACGTCAATCGTTTCTCCGTCACCGCCGGATCACCCTCACCCAACCCTCTCCCTCAAGGGAGAGGGCTACAGGTATTCGATAAATCATGCCCAAGCGCACCGACATCTCCTCTATCCTCATCATCGGCGCGGGTCCGATCGTTATCGGTCAGGCTTGCGAGTTCGACTATTCGGGGACGCAGGCCTGCAAGGCGCTGCGCGAGGAGGGCTATCGCATCATCCTCGTCAATTCGAACCCGGCGACGATCATGACCGATCCGGACATGGCCGACGCGACCTATATCGAGCCGATCACGCCCGAGGTGGTCGCCCGCATCATCGAGAAGGAGCGGCCCGACGCCGTCCTGCCGACCATGGGTGGCCAGACCGCGCTCAACACCGCGCTCGCCTTGTTCCGCGACGGTACGCTGGAGAAATACGGCGTCCAGATGATCGGCGCGGATGCGGACGCGATCGACAAGGCGGAGGATCGCCAGCGTTTCCGCGACGCGATGGACAAGATCGGGCTGGAAAGCCCGCGCAGCCGCATCGCCCACACGGTGGAAGAAGCCCTGGATGCGCTGGAGTTCGTGCAGCTCCCCTCCATTATCCGCCCCAGCTTCACCATGGGCGGGCAGGGCGGCGGCATTGCCTACAACCGGCAGGAATTCATCGAGATCGTGACATCGGGCCTTGATCTCTCTCCGACGACCGAGGTGCTGGTCGAGGAAAGCGTCCTCGGCTGGAAGGAATATGAGATGGAGGTCGTGCGGGATCGCAACGACAATTGCATCATCATCTGCTCGATCGAGAATGTCGATCCGATGGGCATCCATACCGGTGACTCCATCACCGTCGCGCCAGCCTTGACGCTGACCGACAAGGAATATCAGATCATGCGCAACGCGAGTATCGCGGTGCTGCGTGAAATCGGCGTGGAAACAGGGGGTTCCAACGTCCAGTTCGCGGTCAATCCGAAGGACGGCCGCCTGGTCGTGATCGAGATGAACCCGCGCGTCAGCCGCTCCTCGGCGCTGGCATCCAAGGCAACCGGCTTTCCGATCGCCAAGGTCGCGGCCAAGCTGGCGGTCGGCTACACGCTGGACGAGATCGACAATGACATCACCGGCGCGACGCCCGCCTCGTTCGAGCCAACGATCGACTATGTCGTCACCAAGATTCCGCGTTTCGCGTTCGAGAAGTTCAAGGGCGCGTCCGACCACCTGACCACTGCCATGAAGTCGGTGGGTGAGGTGATGGCGATCGGCCGCAACATCCACGAAAGCCTGCAAAAGGCGTTGCGTGGCCTCGAAACCGGTCTGTCCGGCCTGAACGTGGTCGATCGCCTGAAGGGCGCGCCGCGCGCCGAGATCGAGGCGGCCTTGGCCGAGCCCACGCCCGACCGGCTGCTGATCGCCGCCCAGGCGCTGCGTGAAGGTTTCCTGGTCGAGGATGTGTGCCGCATCGCCAAGTACGACCCCTGGTTCATCGAGCGGCTGGACGAGATCGTGGCCGCCGAGGAGCAGGTGTGCCGCGACGGCCTGCCCAACGATGCCGCGGGCATGCGCAAGCTGAAGGCGATGGGCTTTTCGGACAAGAAGCTGGGCTGGCTGGCGCTCAACTCCGTGCACTTGGCCGGGATGCGGCGGGCGCAGGCGCGGGGCGGCGGTATCGTCCATGACGCGATCGCCGGCATGACCGGGGGCGTCACCGAAGCGGAAGTGCGCGCGCACCGCCACAAACTGGGCGTGCGTCCCGTTTTCAAGCGGATCGACACCTGCGCGGCCGAGTTCGAGGCCAAGACGCCCTACATGTACTCGACCTACGAGGCCCCGGCCTTCGGCGAACCGGAGAATGAGGCGCAGCCGTCCGACAAGCGCAAGATCGTCATCCTCGGCGGTGGTCCCAACCGGATCGGGCAGGGGATCGAGTTCGATTATTGCTGCTGCCACGCATGCTTCGCGCTGAGCGATGCCGGGTTCGAGACGATCATGGTCAACTGCAACCCGGAAACGGTCAGCACCGACTATGACACGTCCGACCGCCTCTATTTCGAGCCGGTGACGGCCGAGGACGTGCTGGAAATCCTGCATGTCGAGCAGCAGTCGGGCGAGCTGGTCGGCGTGATCGTCCAGTTCGGCGGCCAGACCCCACTCAAACTCGCGCAGGAGTTGGAGCAGGCGGGCATCCCGATCCTCGGCACCTCGCCCGACGCCATCGACCTGGCCGAGGATCGCGAGCGTTTCGCGGACTTGGTGGCGAAGCTCGACCTGAAGCAGCCGGCCAACGGCATCGCCCGCAGCCGGGCGGAGGCGCTCGCGGTGGCGGAGCGGATCGGCTACCCCGTGCTGACCCGCCCGTCATATGTGCTGGGCGGCCGTGCGATGGAGGTGGTCGACAGCCCCGCACAGCTGGAACATTATATCGAGACGGCGGTGCAGGTGTCCGGCGATAGCCCCGTGCTGATCGACCGCTATCTCCGCGATGCGGTGGAAGTGGATGTGGACGCCTTGTCCGACGGCCAGGACGTGGTGGTTGCGGGCGTGATGCAGCATATCGAGGAAGCCGGCGTCCATTCCGGCGACAGCGCCTGCACCTTGCCGCCCTACAGCCTGCCGGCCGAGATCGTGGCCGAAATCGAGCGTCAGACCGACTCGCTCGCCCGCGCGCTCAAGGTCAGGGGGCTGATGAACGTCCAATATG
Organism: uncultured Sphingomonas sp.; assembly: GCF_934560975.1. Lineage (GTDB taxonomy): Bacteria > Pseudomonadota > Alphaproteobacteria > Sphingomonadales > Sphingomonadaceae > Sphingomonas_I. The sequence continues at coordinate 25,806 of NZ_CAKTFO010000004.1, forward strand.
CGGTCAAGGACGGCGAGGTCTATCTGATCGAGGTCAACCCCCGCGCCAGCCGCACCGTGCCGTTCGTCGCCAAGGCGGTGGGGGCACCCGTTGCGAAGATCGCTGCGCGGGTGATGGCGGGCGAGATGCTGGCCGACCTTCCCACGATCCCGCGCAATCCGGACCACATCGCGGTCAAGGAAGCGGTATTTCCTTGGGCGCGCTTCCCTGGAGTTGATCCGGTATTGTCACCGGAAATGAAGTCCACCGGCGAAGTCATGGGAATTGATCGAGATTTCGCCACTGCTTTCGCCAAGTCGCAGCTGGGCGCCTCTACCGTCCTGCCGCAGTCGGGCACCGTGTTCGTCTCGGTCAAGCCGACGGATAAGGCGGTGATCGAGCCGGCGGTGCGACAGCTGATTGACCTGGGCTTCAGCATCGTCGCGACCGATGGCACCGCCGAATATCTGAACGCGCGGGGGCTTGCGGTCGAACGCGTGAACAAGGTGGCGCAAGGTCGCCCGCATATCGTCGATCGGCTGAAGGATGGCGGCGTGCAGCTGGTGCTGAACACGACCGAGGGCTGGCAATCCCTGCAGGATTCCAAATCGATCCGGGCCTCCGCCATGCTGGCGCGCATTCCCTATTTCACCACGGCTGCGGCGGGCGTAGCAGCGGTCCGCGCCATTGCGGCGCTGCGGGAACGGAGCCTTGAAGTACGCTCTCTCCAATCCTATCATGGCTGATTGACGCGCCCACATAGTGCGGAGATGCGGGCATCGCCCTGTACCTGGCGGTGTGTGGGTGATTTGACGGTTGAAAGGGGATAGTTTCGAGATGGCGAGCGAAGACAAGCTGCCGATGTTGGCGGAAGGTTATGCAATGCTCACGGAAGAGCTTGCGCGCCTGAAGGCCGAGCGTCCGCAGATCATCGACGCGATCGAAGAGGCGCGCGCCCACGGCGACCTTTCGGAAAATGCCGAATATCACGCCGCCAAGGAGCGTCAGGGCCAGGTCGAGGCAATGATCGCCGACGCCGAGGACAAGCTCGCCCGGTCGCAGGTGATCGACCCCACGATGCTGTCGGGTGACAAGATCGTGTTCGGCGCCACCGTCCACCTGCTGGACGAAGACGAAAAGCCGGTGAAGTACCAGATCGTCGGCCAGACCGAGGCGAATGCCAAGCAGGGCCGGATCAGCTACAATTCGCCGCTCGGCCGCGCGCTGATCGGGCGCAAGGTGGACGATGAGGTCGAGGTGACGGTTCCTTCGGGCGATCGTTATTACGTCGTTTCCCAGATCGAATTCATCTGACTATCGTCCTGCTCCGCAAGGGATGAAGACGACCTCGCCCAAGATGACGGTCACGCTGGGCGCGTTGACCGTTGTCAGCTATCTCGCCGTCAGCACGCTCCACATGGGCGACCTGGCCGCGATGGTAGGCGGGTTCATCCCCGCGCGGCTGTCCGGCGCCATGGTGACCGGCGCCCTGCCGCTGGTGCTTACGCCGCTCAGCGCGACCCTGCTCCATGCGGGTCTGCTCCACCTCGGCTTCAACCTGCTGATGCTGTTCTATTGCGGGCGTGAGGATGAGGTGGCGCTCGGCCGTGCGGGCGTGCTGTCGCTCTTCATCGGCGGGGCCTATGCCGCCGCGCTGGCGCAATATGTCGTCGGCCCGCATTCCATGACGCCGATGATCGGGGCCAGCGGCGCCATTTCCGCGCTGGTGGGGGCTTATGCCATCCTCTACGGCCAGCGCCTGCCGTCCAGATTCTCACCGGAGGTCGCGCGCTGGCTGCATGTGGCATGGCTGGCGGCGGCGTGGATCGCGGTGCAGCTCCTGCTCGGCATCGCATCCCGCACCGAAGGCGTGGCGATCGCCGCCGCCGCCCATATCGGGGGCTTCATCGCCGGCTTATTGCTCGCCAGGCCGATGCTCCGCTGGCACTACCGCAAGGCTTGAGCGTCTAGGCGCAAGGCCCGGCTCAGCGTGGCCGGGGACGCGCGAGGGTCGACAGGACGCCGCGCAGGGTGCGGACCTCCTGACTGTTCCAGCCCGGCTTGGTCAGCAAGGTGCGCAGCGTGCGCCGCGTAACGGGTGTGCGGTCCGGTGGGTAGAAGTAGCCAGTCGCCTGTAGCATCCCGTCCAGCTGATCGATCATGCCGTCCAGTTCGATCTGGGGGGCGGGCGGATCGATCTCCACGGCCGGGGGCTGTTTCAGCGTCTCGCCCTTGGACCATTCATAGGCGACCAGAATCACGGCCTGTGCGAGGTTGAGGCTGCCGAACTCCGGATTGATCGGCACGGTCAGGATCGTCCGCGCCACCGCCACATCGTCCGTCTCCAGCCCCGACCGCTCCGGCCCGAACAGGAATGCGCTGCCGCCCGTCTCCGCCCGCACGGCGATGGCGGCCTCATCGGGGCGCACCACCGGCTTGGTGACGCCGCGCTTGCGGACCGTGGTGGCATAGACGTGCGCACAATCGGCCACCGCATCCGCCACGCTGTCGAACAGCCGTGCGCGCTCCAGCACGATATCAGCGCCCGACGCGGCCGGGCCGGCGGCGGGATTAGGCCAGCCATCGCGTGGGCTGACCAGACGCAGGTCGGTGAGGCCGAAGTTCAGCATGGCACGCGCCGCCTTGCCGATATTCTCGGCAAGCTGCGGGCGGACCAGAACGATGGCGGGGGGCGGGGCTGTCATGTCTCTCTTATCCGCTGGGTCATGCCCGGAAGGGGGCGTGGGCGCTTACTCGCCCTGTTCCGATACGCTGCCCGCAAAGGCTTCGAAGTCCTTGGCTTCGCGGAAATTCTTATACACGCTGGCGAAGCGGATATAGGCCACGCTGTCGAGCTGCTGCAGCCCGTCCATCACCATTTCGCCCACCCGGGACGCCGGGATCTCGCTATCGCCCAGCGTTTCCAGCTGGCGCTGGATGCCGGATACGAGTTGCTCGATCTGCTCGGGCGCCACCGGCCGCTTGCGCGCGGCTATGGCGACCGACCGTTCCAGCTTGGCGCGATCGAACGACTGCCGGGTGCCGTCATTCTTGACGATCGTCACCTCTCGCAGCTGCGTCCGTTCGAACGTGGAGAAGCGCGCGCCGCAACTCTCGCACTGACGCCGCCGGCGGATGGCGGCGCCATCTTCCGCCGGACGGCTATCCTTGACCTGGCTGTCGGGGTGCGAACAGAAGGGGCAGCGCACGTGGGCGTCAAAGCTCCGGGTAGATGGGGAAACGCGCAGTCAGCGTCTTGACGCGCTCGCGCACATTCTGCTCGACCTGGGCGTCGCCCGCCTCGCCGTTGGTGCGCAGGCCCTCCAGCACGTCCGCGATCATGTCGGCAATCTCGCGGAATTCGGCCACGCCGAAGCCACGGGTGGTGCCCGCCGGCGATCCGACGCGGATGCCGCTGGTCTTGACCGGGGGCAGCGGATCGAACGGGATGCCGTTCTTGTTGCAGGTGATGCCGCACCGCTCCAGCGCCTCGTCCGCGTCGCGGCCGGTAACGCCCAGCGGGGTCAGGTCCACCAGCGCCAGGTGCGTGTCAGTCCCGCCCGAAACGATCGCCGCGCCACGCTGCTTCAGCTGTTCGGCCAGCGCCTTGGCATTGTCGACCACCGCTTTGGCATAGGCCTTGAACGACGGATCGAGCGCCTCACCGAACGCCACCGCCTTGGCGGCGACGACGTGCATCAGCGGGCCGCCCTGCAGGCCGGGGAATACGGCCGAATTGATCTTCTTCGCGATGGCCTCGTCATCGGTCATGATCATGCCGCCACGGGGGCCGCGCAGCGTCTTGTGCGTGGTGGTGGTAACCACATGGGCGTGGCCGAACGGCGAGGGGTGGACACCGCCCGCGACCAGCCCGGCGAAGTGCGCCATGTCGACCATGAACATCGCGCCGACCGCGTCCGCGATCGCGCGGAAGCGGGCGAAGTCGATGTGGCGGGGATAGGCCGATCCGCCCGCGATGATGATGGTCGGCTTATGCTCCTGCGCCATCGCCTCGACCTGGTCATAGTCGATCAGGTGGGTGTCGCGGGTGACGCCATATTGCACCGCGTTGAACCACTTGCCCGACATGGCGGCACGCGCGCCGTGGGTAAGGTGGCCGCCGGCATCCAGGCTGAGCCCCATGATCGTGTTGCCCGGCTTGGTCAGCGCCAGCATGACGGCGCCGTTCGCCTGCGCGCCCGAATGCGGCTGGACGTTGGCGAAGTTGCAGCCGAACAGCTGCCTGGCGCGATCAATCGCGAGCTGCTCGACCTCGTCGGACGGCGCACAGCCCTGATAATAACGCTTGCCGGGATAGCCCTCGGCATATTTGTTGGTGAAGACGGACCCTTGCGCCTCCAGCACCGCCTTGGAGACGATGTTCTCGGACGCGATCAGCTCGATCTGGTCCTTCTCGCGGGTGATTTCATGCCGGACCCCGGCGAACACGGCGGGATCGGCCTGCTCCAGCCCGCGTGAGAAGAAGCCGTCCGGCTGAATGTCGTTCGCGATCTGGCTGCTCATGCGGGGCTCCCTTGAGGATGCGGCAGCCCGGTGGCGCATGGCCATGCCGGGCTTCGGTCGATTCGGATCGCCATCCCTCTAGAGCTGCCGTGCGATTCAGGCCAGCTTGGGCATGGTCCCAAACGGTCAGGCGGCGAGCCGCATCTCCATCCGGTCCCAGATCTCCACCAGCGCATCGACCAGCTCCCGCATCATCTCCTCGCTGTGGCTGGGGCCCGGGGTGAAACGCAGCCGCTCCGTACCGCGCGGGACGGTGGGATAGTTGATCGGCTGCACATAGACGCCATACTCGGCCAGCAGGATGTCGCTGGCGCGCTTGGCCTTGACCGGATCGCCCACCATCAGCGGCACGATGTGCGTGGTGGTGTCCATCACCGGCAGCCCCGCATCCGCCATCATGCCCTTCAGCCGGGCGGCCGCCGCCTGCTGCCCCTCGCGCTCCGCCGAGGAGCCTTTGAGGTGGCGCACGCTGGCGAGCGCACCGGCGACCAGCACCGGCGAGAGCGAGGTCGTGAAGATGAAGCCCGGCGCGTAGGAGCGGATCACGTCGACGATCATCTTGTCCGCCGCGATATAGCCGCCCATCACCCCGAACGCCTTGCCGAGCGTCCCTTCGATGATCGTCAGCCGGCTGGTGGCCGCCTCCCGATCGGAAATGCCGCCGCCGCGCGGACCGTACATGCCGACCGCATGCACCTCGTCCAGGTAGGTGAGGGCATGATATTTGTCCGCCAAGTCGCAGATGGCGTGGATCGGCGCGACGTCGCCGTCCATCGAATAGACGCTCTCGAACGCGATCAGCTTGGGCGCTTCGGGGTCGGCCTCGGCCAGCAATTCCTCCAGATGGTGGAGGTCGTTGTGGCGGAAGATCTTCTTCTCGCACCCCGAATTCCGAATGCCCGCGATCATGGAGGCATGGTTCAGCTCGTCCGAGAAGATGATGCAGCCCGGCAGCACCTTGGCCAGCGTCGACAATGTCGCTTCGTTGGAGACATAGCCGGAGGTGAACAGCAGCGCATTCTCCTTGCCGTGCAGGTCGGCAAGCTCATGTTCCAGGTCGATATGATAATGAGTGTTGCCGCCGATGTTGCGCGTGCCGCCGGAGCCCGCGCCGACATCGTGCAGCGCCTCCTCCATCGCCGCGATCACCTTGGGATGCTGGCCCATCGACAGATAGTCGTTGGAGCACCACACCGTGATCGGCTTCGGCCCGTTATGCCCGGCGAAGCAGCGTGCGTTCGGGAACATGCCCTTGTTGCGCAGGATGTCGATAAAGACCCGATAGCGACCCTCGGCATGCAGCCGGTCGATCGCCTGGGTAAAAATGCGGGAATAATCCAAAGTGCCAGTCCCCGGCAGCGAAGATGTGTCTCTAGCGTCGGACATGCTGATTTTCCAGCAGGAAGGCTTTGTCCGGCGTCAAAGTTCCGATCACACTGGGCGGTTTTACAGGATCTCCACCCGGCCCAGGCCGCGTTGGGCGAGGGCGTCGGCAAAGGCCTGCGACGGCTGGATCGGACCGGTGAAGACGGCGGCGCCGGGTGGTGACGCCGCCGGCCAGGCTTGGCCGTCAGTCAGGTGGACGATGCGACGGGCGATGCCGGCCGCTCCGTCGACGAAGCGCAAGGGGCGGGGTGCCACGGCTGTCAGCCGGTCCGCCACCAGCGGGAAGTGGGTGCAGGCCAACACCACCACGTCCATCCGCTCGCCCCCTTCCTGGTCGAGCAGGCCGGCGAGCGCGTCGGCATAGGCGCTGTCCGGGGTCGACTGCCCACGCAACGTGGCTTCCGCCAGCGTGACCAAGGCCGCCGAACCGTGGCGCAGCACCCGGCAATCGCCAGCGAAGCGCCGCGACAGATCGTCCACATAAGGTTGCCGCACCGTTGCATCGGTGCCGAGTATCCCGATCACGCGGGTCTGCGACTGTTCGGCGGCGGGCTTGATCGCGGGCACCGTGCCGACAACCGGCAGGTCCAACGCCGCGCGCACCCCGGCCAGCGCGATGGTGGAGGCGGTGTTGCACGCAATGGTGATCAGGCGCGGGCGATAGCGTTCCGCCAGCCGCCCGAGCAAGGCGGGCACGCGCGCGCTGATCTCCGCCTCCGATTTGGTGCCATAGGGAAAGCCGGCATTGTCGGCGACATAGACGATCGGAGCGCGGGGCAGGGCTGTCCTGACCTCTGCCAGCACGGACAGGCCGCCGACGCCGGAGTCGAACAGCAGGAGAGGGCGGGCGTCGCTCATCCGCCGCGCAGGCCCGAAATGGTCAGTGCGGGACTGATCCGCTCGATCTCGGTCCTGAGGTGGAGCAGGGCCACGCCTGATTGCTCCAGCGCGCGGGCCAGCGCCGGTGCGAACTGGTCGGTCCGCTCCACCGTCTCGGCCCATCCGCCATGGGCGTGGGCGAGCGCGGCAAAGTCGGGATTGGCGAGGTCGGTGCCGGATACGCGCGCCGGATAGCGCCGCTCCTGATGCATCCGGATCGTGCCGTAGCTGCCATTGTCGATCAGCAGCACCAACAGTCGGGCACCCTGGTGGGCGGCGGTGGCAAGCTCCTGTCCGTTCATCAGGAAGTCGCCGTCGCCCGCCACCGCGACCACCTGCCGCTCCGGGAAACGCAATGCCGCCGCGATCGCCGCCGGCACGCCATAGCCCATCGCGCCGGCCGTCGGCGCCAGTTGAGACGGCTTGGCAGCATAATGCCAGAAGCGATGCGCCCAGGCCGAGAAATTGCCCGCACCGTTGCAGATGATGCTGTCCCCCGGCAGCTGTTCACGCAGGACCGCCCAGCAGAGATTGAGGTCGAGCGCGGCTCCGTTGGGCGCGGGCGTGCTCCAGTCCAGCCACTCGGCATGTGCTTGTGCGCCAGCCTCGAAATGGACCGAATGATCGCTGACGTTGGCAATGGCGGCGGCAAAGGCTCGCGTGTCGGCGCACACCGCCAGATCGGTGCGGTAGACCCGGTCGAGTTCGGTCGCATCGGGGTGGACGTGGACCAGCACCTGCCCGGGATGGTCGGGCGTGATCAGCGTATAGCCATCGGTGGTCGCCTCCCCCAGCCGCGCGCCGACCACCAGCAGCAGGTCGGCATCGCGCACCCGCTGGACCAGCTTGGGGTTGGGGCCATAGCCGAGATTGCCGGCATAGACCGGGCTCTCGTTCGGGATCGCATCCTGGCGACGGAACGCGGCCACTACCGGCAGGCCCGTGCGACGCGCGAAGTCGGCAAAGTCGCGCCCGGTCTCGGCATCCCAATCCGCGCCGCCGACGATCGCCAGCGGCGCCCTGGCCTGGCGCAGCAGGGCATAGACATGGCCTACCGCCTCGGCCGGGCAGGCCTGCGTGACACGGGCGATGGCTGGCCGGTCCTCCGCTTGCGCTTGGCTTTCCAGCATGTCTTCGGGCAGCGCCAGCACCACCGGCCCGGGCCTGCCGCTGATAGCGGTGGCGTAGGCGCGGGCGACATATTCCGGGATGCGCGCCGCATCCTCGATCCGTGCCGCCCACTTCGCAAGCGGTGTGAAGAAGGCCGGCAAATCGACTTCCTGAAAGCCTTCCCGATCGCGGGCGTCGCGCGCCACGTCGCCCACGAACAGGATCATCGGAGTGGAATCCTGCATCGCCACATGCACGCCGATGGAGGCGTTGGTGGCGCCCGGCCCGCGCGTCACGAAGGCAATTCCAGGCCGATGGGTCATCTTGCCGTCCGCTTCGGCCATAAAGGCCGCGCCACCCTCCGCGCGGGTCACCACCAGGTTGATGGAGGGGGTGTCGTACAGCGCATCCAGCACCGGCAGGAAACTTTCGCCCGGTACGGTGAAGATGCGGTCGCAGCCTTGGGTGACAAGAGCATCCACCAGGATGCGGCCGCCGGTCCTTGGGGTCATCATGCGCGCGTCATAGCCGGGCGGGAGGGCAAGCGGCAATGTTGACCCGCTTCGCTCGGACCGCCTACATCCCGGTCCAGCTCCGGTGGAGGTTTCGTGGCGAACAAGATCTATCCCGACGCGGCCGCCGCCCTGGACGGCCTGCTTGCGAACGGCATGACGGTGTGTGCGGGCGGCTTTGGCCTGTGCGGCATCCCCGAACGGCTGATCGACGCGATCGAAGCGTCGGGCGTAGCCGGCCTGACCGTCGTGTCCAACAATGCCGGGATCGACGGCGTGGGTCTGGGCAAGCTGCTGCGCTCCCGCCAGATCGCCAAGATGATCTCCTCCTATGTGGGCGAGAACAAGGAGTTCGAGCGGCAATATCTGGCGGGTGAGCTGGAGGTCGAGTTCTGCCCCCAGGGCACGCTGGCCGAACGCTGCCGCGCGGGCGGGGCGGGGATTCCGGGCTTCTACACCAAAACGGGCGTCGGCACGGTGGTGGCCGACGGCAAGGAGACCCGGGAGTTCGATGGGCAGACCTATGTCCTGGAACGCGGGATCGTTGCCGACCTGTCGATCATCAAGGGGTGGAAGGCGGACGAGGCCGGCAACCTCATTTTCCGCAAGACGGCGCGCAACTTCAACCAGCCGATGGCGACAGCCAGCAGGATGACGGTGGCGGAGGTGGAGGAGATCGTGCCGGTAGGCAGCCTCGATCCCGACGCGATCCATGTGCCCGGCATCTATGTGAAGCGGCTGATCCTGGGCGCGCCCTACGACAAGAAGATCGAGTTTCGTACCACCCGCCCGCGTGAGGCGGCGTGAAGCATTTCCTGCCCACGATCGCGGCCTTGCCGCTGCTGGCCGGCTGCGTGGTCGCGGTGGACAACAGGCCTGCGCCGCCGCCCACCCCGGCATCGTCCGCCCCTGCGGTGCCCAAGACGTTGCAATGGCTGCACGGATCGGGCGAGGCCGCGATCCTGTCGCGTCAGGCCTATCGGCAGATGGTCCGCTTCGTCCTGGCTGCCGACGCTGCCCGCAAGCAGGGCAAGCCGGTCGACGGCGCCGTGCTTGTGACCGGTGCGACACCGGATGCACCCCGCTGGGCGCAATGCGGTGCAAAGCCCGCGGCGATCGTGCTCGACATGGACGAAACCGCCATCCTCAACACCGGCGCCAATTATGACGGGGCGACCCGCCCCGACGCCGGCTTCGACGCCGCACGCTGGGATGCGTGGGAGAAGGGTGGGGCGCCCTATGTCGAGCCCGTTCCCGGCGCGCGCGAGGCGCTGGCCCAGGTGCGCGCGGCCGGCATAACGCCGATCTTCATCTCCAACCGGCTGAGCGCCAATGCCACCGGCGCGATCGACGCGCTCGCCACGGCCGGACTTGGCCCGGCGGTGCATGATCAGACCCTGTTCCTCCGCAACGACGTGGCGCCCGGATCGGGCAAGGACCCGCGGCGTCAGGCGGTGGCGGCGCGCTGGTGCGTGCTGGCGATGATGGGCGATCAGCTCGGCGACTTCAGCGACGCCTTCAACACGCCGACCCTGTCGGTGCAGGGACGCCGTACCCTCGCCCAATCCCCGGCGGTCGCGGCGAAGTGGGGAGCGGGGTGGTTCCTGCTGCCCAATCCGGTATACGGCTCCGGCGTGGCCGGCACCCTGGATGATCTGTTCCCGGCGGACAAACGCTGGTCCGGCCCATCGGAGACGCATTGATGCCCTGGACTCGTGACGACATGGCGGCGCGGGCCGCGCGGGAATTGCGGGACGGCTTCTACGTCAACCTGGGCATCGGCATCCCGACATTGGTGGCCAATCATGTGCCTCCGGGCATCGAGGTAACCTTGCAATCGGAGAACGGGATGCTGGGCATCGGCCCGTTCCCCTATGATGACGCGGTCGATCCCGACCTGATCAACGCCGGCAAGCAGACCATCAGCGAACTGCCGTCCTCCAGCTACTTTTCCTCGTCCGACAGTTTCGCCATGATCCGGGGCGGGCATATCGACCTTACCGTGCTCGGCGCGATGGAGGTGTCGGAGGGCGGCGACATCGCCAACTGGATGATCCCCGGCAAGATGGTGAAGGGCATGGGCGGGGCGATGGACCTGGTCGCCGGGGTCAAGACGATCATCGTCGTGATGGAGCATGTGTCCCGGGCTGGCGAGCCCAAGTTCATCCCCGCCTGCACCCTGCCGCTGACGGGCCAGAACGTGGTGGACATGATCGTGACCGACCTGTGCGTCTTTGGCCGTCCGGACCATGCAAGCCGGTTCCGGCTGCTGGAACTCGCGCCCGGCGTGACGGCGGATGAGGTGCGGGCGAAGACGGGTGCGGCCTACGACGGCTGAACGCTTCGTCGCACGACGAACCGAATACGGCGCTCGTTGACGGGGCGGCTTCGCGTCCGCAAGGCTGAGCGGGACAATGAAAAGACGCCCGTGATCAAGCTGAAGCCGCCTTCCAAAGTCCGTGATCGTCTGTTGTGGCGTGATCCGCTGGTCGTGCGCAGCATCTATGGCCTGCTCGCGCTCGCCTTGCTGGTCGAATTGGTGGTGATCGCCCGCCATTTCTTCGCGGCCCGCCCGGTGCGACAGGGTATCAGCGCGGCGGCCACGGCCGAACGCAAGCTGGGTGCTGGCCCGCTCAACCCCAAATCCTACCGCATCGATTATGCCCGGCTCGACCGGCGGCTGCAGTCCGTGGTCGAGCGCAAGGACATGGTCGGCCTCAGCATCGCCGTGATCGAGGACGGGCAATTGTCCTTCATCAAGGGCTATGGCGTGACCGAGGCGGGCTCCGCCGACAAGGTTACCCCGCAGACCATCTTCCGCTGGGCATCCGTGTCCAAGGGGGTGGCGGCGACGCTGGAGGCGTTGCTGGCGCGGCAGGGCAAGCTGTCGCTGGACGATCCCGTCTCCAAATGGTCGACCACGTTGAAGCTGCCCAAGGACAATCAGAATGTCGCGACCCTGGCCGACGCGCTGTCGCACCGGCTGGGCATCGTCAAGAACGCCTATGACGATCGGCTGGAAAATAACGAGGATCCCGGCCTGATCCGCGGCATGTACGGGCCGCTCTTCCCGATGTGTCCGCCGGGCACCTGCTGGGCCTATCAGAACGTCGCCTTCGACGTGGCGCGCGAGGCGATCGAGAAGGCCACCGGGCTCAGCTACGATCAGGCCACGAGGCACTACATCTTCGGCCCGCTCGGGATGACGAGCGCCAGCACGACGCGCGAGGGGCTGGTCGATGCGCCGAGCTGGGCACGGCCGCATCGTGGACGGACGGAAATTCCGGTGCAGGAGGCTTATTACCGTGTGCCGGCCGCGGGCGGGGTCAACAGCTCCATCGTGGATCTCGGCATCTGGATGCGCGCGCAAATGGGCGGCGCCCCCGGCATCCTGCCCCCGGATCTGTTGTGGGAGGTCCATGCCCCGCGTGTCACCACGTCCCGCCACGGCCTGCCGCCCTATGATCTGGCGCTGAAGGACAGCGCCTATGCGCTCGGCTTTCGTGCCTCCAACTATGAAGGGCACCACATCATCTGGCACCGGGGCGCGGTGACGGGGTCGCGCTCGCTGATGGTGTTCGATCCGGTGTCGCGGTTCGGCGTGGCGATGCTGTGGAATTCCAGCGGGGTGAAGCCTAGCGCGCTGCCGATGGAGCTGCTCGACCAATATTATGGCAGGCCGTTCCGCGACTGGATGGAGGTCAGCCGTCCCTAGCGCGTAAGCCCATATTCTCCTTCACGGCGTCATAGTTCACCACGCAATTGCGGCCTTGCGCCTTGGCTCGGTACAAAGCGCCATCGGCACGGGCGATGGCCACCTCCAACTCCTGTCCGGCGCCCGTGCAGCAAAAGACGCCCAGGCTGGCGGTAACAGGGCCGCAGCCGGGGAAGGGGTGGTCGGCGATCGCCCGACGCAGCGTCTCGGCGGCGGTCATGGCGGCATCCGCCCCTCCCGCGTGGCAGATCACCACGAATTCCTCGCCGCCCCATCGCCCCACAATGTCGTTGGCGCGCGTATTGGCGGTCAGCACATCCGCAACCCCGGTGAGCACGGTATCACCGACGACATGGCCGCAGCGATCGTTGACCTGCTTGAAATGATCCACGTCGAGCAGGATCACCGCCAGTCGCGCTCCGTCCCCGCTCATGGCATTGATGTCGAGATAGGCGTTCATGATGCCGGTACGGTTGAGCAATTGCGTCAGGTAATCGCGCCGTGCCGACTCTTCGGCATGGCGGACGAGGCGCAGCGCCGCCGCCTGGCTTGCGCGCCGCCGGTCGAGGTCGCGTGACAGCTGGACGATGCGGTGGACCAGATAGGCTCCGATCAGCAGCGCCCAGATGCCGACGATCGTGGCGTACCAGGCGCCAATGGTGATGCGCTTGCTGGACAGCGTTATCCGATCCAGTCGCATGCGGTACCGGCCGACCGGCGCGTAGGTTCCGCTCTGCACCTGGATGGCCACCACATTGTCGAATTGGGGCTGGCTGAGTTCGCGCGGCATCTTGAACTTGGCGATCCACCATTCCGCCGGGCGGAGGTCGCTGGGCTGCAGATCGATGACGTTGCGCCCGCGCTGAACCGGCACCTCGGCCATGTTGAACTTGGTGGAATCGACCTGTCCCGGCTTGCTGTAGCGGGGATCGAAGTTGCGCAGGTAGATCCGGACGGTTTCGGCCGGCCCCGCATAATCCAAGACGATCCGCATCGCGCTGAAATGGGTGAGGTCGACGCCGTGGCCCCGGCCCGTGCGATCGATCGCCAGTTCGTAGGAGCAGAAGCGATATTGATAGGCCCGGGTCAGCCGGCACGACCAGCTGGAAGGCTGTTGCCGGTCGATCGAGATTCCGGACGTTCCGCCTTCCACCGCATCGGCGCGCGCATGGGGAACATAGCGCCCGGCCGGATCGGGCATGATCGCCAGCGTCCGGTCCAGCAGGGCGCCCTGAAAAAGGAATGCGACGACGGTAAGGATCAGCAGCCCGAGCAGCAACAGCTCGAACCCCATGATTCCGGCCAGCCGCTTGGCCGACACCCTGAACCGTCTCCGCAAATGCCGCCTGAAATGGTCCGCCATCACCCCCTACCGGAATAGGGAGACAACGACCGAAGCGGCGCTTGGTCCTTCGTCTAGGAAAGAATAATCAACCGATCGTCTGGTATGAAGGGCTACTCACCTTGATGAAACAGCCCGAAGGCGATCACCAGGCGCGGACGCGGCCCGTATCAACATGGACGAAGCCGTCGTGCGGGTAATAACCGACTCCGCCCGCCTTCAGCGACAATGCCGCCAGGTGCAGACGATCCAGGCCTACGCCCGGCATCCGGATGTCCGTCGCCTTGCCCAGCATGTGCTGGCTCTTGGTGGCAACACCGGTATGGGCACCGCCGCGCTCCCGCAGGGCGGCGTTGGTGACGGGTGAGCGGTAGCCCGAAATCAGATCAATCTTGGCCTGTGGTGCAACGCCCAGGCGATCGCGCAGTCTGCTGAGCAGCACCAGCAGTTCGCGATCCATGCTGGTGGACTGGTTGTTGCGCCAGTCGCGCAGGCCGTGGTTCAGTTCGGCCAGACCCTGGCTGTCCCAACCGTTTGCGCCGAAAAAGCGCGCGTCGAACGTCTCGTTGGTGTGGATGTTGCGGAAGGCGAGCCGCTGCTCCGGCGTGGCGCCCATCGCCGCGCTTGCGCCCAGCAGTCCCACACCCGTCATCACGGCACCGCGCAGCAGCCGCCGTCGGCCAATTTCGACATCCATCATCAAACGCATACCCCGCTCTTCGGAAAGAAAGCCGCGTAACGGCGTTCCTCCTCGTGCCCGTTCATGAAGATAGGAGCTTAGCACGCGTGGTTAAACTAAAGGTTTCCGGCGTTTGCCTCGCGATTGCAACGTCTTGTCTCGTAAGTACCGCTTCACCGGCTGCTCCCCCCGCCGCCCCCGACATGCAGGTGTTGCAGGTGCAGGTGGTTCTCGACCGGATCGGCTTCGGTCCCGGCATCATCGACGGCCATCGCGGCGCTTCGCTGACCAAGGCGGTGAAAGGATTTCAGAGCGCCAATGATCTGCGCGTGACCGGTGAACTGGATTCCGCCACGCTGGTGGCGCTGCGCCCTTATGCCTCGACCCCCGGGGTGGTCGGCGTGCCGCTCAGCCGTTGGGCGCTGGCCGGTCCGTTCGTCGGCGCGATGCCCGACAAGCCGGAGGATCAGGCCAAGCTGCCGGTCATGGGCTATGCGGACGTGATGGAGAAGCTGGCTGAGCGTTTTCATACATCCAAGGCGACCTTGATCGCGCTCAATAGTCCTTCGACCCGGCTGCGCGTCGGCGCCGTGATCCGCGTCCCGAATGTGTTGCCGAGCGCCACCAGCTATCCCGACACGTTGAGACCCGATTGGCGCGACACGCTGAAGATGCTCAGCGTCTCCTCGGCGCAGCCCCGGGCGGAGCGGGTCGTGGTCGACAAGTCCGATGGCGTGCTGCGGGTGTTCGGGGAGGGCGACAAGCTGATCGCGCAATTCCCCGCGACGATGGGCAGCGTGCATGATCCGCTGCCGATCGGCAAATGGACCATCCAGGGGACCGCTTATCTGCCCCCGTTCCATTACAATCCCGACCTGTTCTGGGATGCCGACAAGGGCGACACCAAGCAGCAGCTGAAGCCCGGGCCCAACGGACCGGTCGGCGTGGTGTGGATGGACCTCAACAAACCGCATTACGGCATTCACGGCACCTCCCATCCGGAAAGCATCGGCCGGTCGGAAAGCCATGGCTGTATCCGCCTGTCGAACTGGGACGCGGCGCGCCTGTCCCTGATGGTGCGTCCGGGTACGCCGGCGGTGTTCCAGCCGTGACGCGGCTCGGTTGGTGGATGCTGATCGGCTTCGCGGTGGTGATCGGCGGCTTCGTCCTGCTGCTCAGGTCGGGTGGGGTGGGGCTGGGTTCCTCCCGCTCGCCCGACCAGACAGTCACGGCCGAGGCGTCCGCCGCTCAAGGCGGGCTGGTCGTTCCGGTCGCCGGCGTCCAGGTGACCCAATTGACCGACACCTGGGGCCAGTCGCGCGCAGGCGGCGAACGGGCGCATGAGGCGATCGACATCGCTGCCCCGCAAGGAACCCCCGTTCTCGCCGCCGCCGCCGGCACGATCGAAAAGATCTTCGACAGCAAAGATGGCGGCCATACCCTCTACGTCCGGCGCGACGATGTGAACTGGCAGGATTATTACGCCCATCTCGATGCCTATGCGCCGAACCTGCGCGAAGGCATGAAGGTGGCGCAGGGCCAGCCGCTCGGCACCGTTGGCGCGACGGGTGACGCCAGCCCGGATGCGCCACACCTGCATTATGCCGTCAACGCCATGGCCGGTGGTGACACATGGTCGCAGGGGCGGGCGGTCAATCCCTACCCGATCCTTGCCGGGCAGGCGGCGTCCCGCTAAGGGGCGCGCTTGCGCTTTCGGAGCGCAGTTCTTTCTAGGCGCGAGATACTCATGAAGATCAGCGGCGTGGACATTCGTCCCGGCAACATCATCGAATATGAAGGCGGCATCTGGCGCGCCGTGAAGATTCAGCACACCCAGCCCGGCAAGGGCGGCGCCTATATGCAGGTCGAGCTGAAGAACCTGCGCGATGGCCGCAAGAACAATGTCCGCTTTCGTTCGGCCGAGACGGTGGAGCGGGTGCGACTCGACACCAAGGATTTCCAGTTCCTGTTCGCCGATGGCGAGCAGCTGACCTTCATGGACAAGGAAACCTACGAGCAGATCGGTCTGCCGCGCGACCTTCTGGGTGACGCCGCCGCCTTCCTGCAGGATGGCATGGACGTGGTGATGGAGCTCTATGACGAAGAGCCGATCAACGTGCAGCTGCCCGACACGATCGAGGCGACGATCGTCGAGGCCGATGCGGTGGTGAAGGGGCAGACGGCGTCTTCCTCCTACAAGCCGGCAATCCTGGACAATGGCGTGCGCGTGATGGTGCCGCCGCATATCTCCAGCGGTACGCGCATCGTGGTCGATGTCTACAGCCAGGAATATGTCCGCCGCGCGGACTGATCCGGCTTTGTCCCCACCGCATGTCAAGCGGCGGGATCGGGCTCTGGCGGGCATCCGACGCCGGGCCGTCAATACGGGGCGCTGCCGGAGCCATGGTCTCCGGCGGCGCCATACTCACTTTAGAGCCTCTGCCGTGGCGGCGGAGGGGAGCATGACATGGTAGCGCATTCGGGCCTGATCACCGTGATGGAGCGCGCCGCGCGCAAGGCGGGGCCGCGTCTCCGCCGCGACTTTGGCGAGGTGCAGCAGCTTCAGGTCTCGCGCAAGGGGCCGGCGGATTTCGTAAGTCAGGCTGACCAGCAGGCCGAGCAGACGCTGTACGAGGAGTTGAAGAAGGCCCGGCCCGACTGGGGCTTCCTTGGCGAGGAAGGCGGCGCGCGCGAGGGCGACCCGACCAAGCCGCGCTGGATTGTCGATCCGCTGGATGGCACCTCCAACTTCCTGCACGGCATTCCGCACTTCTCCATCTCGATCGCGGTCGAAACGCCGTTGCCCAACGGCAAGGGCGAGATCACCCATGCTTATGTCTACCAGCCGGTGACTGACGAAAGCTTCTGGGCGGAAAAGGGGCGCGGTGCATGGCTGCACGACCGGCGCCTTCGCGTATCGGCGCGGCGCGAGCTGTCCGACGCGCTGATCGCCACCGGCATCCCTTTCCTGGGCCATGGCAATTTTCAGGAATGGACCAAGATCTTCGCCGCGATCGCGCCCGAGGTGGCAGGCGTCCGCCGCTTCGGCTCGGCGGCGCTGGATCTTGCCTGGGTCGCCGCGGGGCGGTTCGATGGTTATTGGGAAAGCGATCTGCGTCCGTGGGACGTGGCGGCCGGCCTGCTGCTGGTCAAGGAAGCTGGCGGTTTCGTTACCGATTATCGCGGCGGTGAGCAGACGATGGAACGCAACGAGTTCCTGGCGGCGAATGACGGTCTGCATTCGAAGCTGCACAAGCTGCTGGCTGGGGCATTGCGCAAGTAAGCTGTCACAAACCAGACATAATCACCTCCTAGATCGCGCGATGCGGCGCTGCAGCAAGCGGGCCGCCTTGTCAGGGAAAGCCGCACGCGAGCGGGGCGCAATGATGCCTCCCGCTGCTGCTTCCGAGGGGGAATTTTGTTGAAAGCTCATGTTGCCAAGTCGGCGCTCGCGCTCAGTGCGTCGCTGGGTGCCCTGCTGTTCGCCACTGCCGCGCACGCGCAGGACGTGTCCGCCACCGCCGCCCCGACCGCCGGGGATGAGGTGCCCGAGATCACCGTCACGGCGCAGCGCCGGACGGAGAGCCTGTCCCGCGTGCCGGTTTCGGTCGCCGTGGTGGGTGGCGCGGATGCGCGGGCCTTCACCGCCGGTGGCGACGATACATTGCTGTCGCTGTCGGGTCGCGTCGCCGGCCTGTATGCGGAAACCACGACCGGCCGCATCTTCCCTCGCTTCTACATTCGCGGTCTGGGCAATATCGACTTCTATCTCGGCGCGTCGCAGCCCGTGTCGATCATCCAGGACGATGTGGTGCTGGAGCATGTCGTGCTGAAGTCGAACCCCGTCTATGACGTGGCGCAGATCGAGGTGCTGCGCGGGCCGCAGGGTTCGCTGTTCGGCCGCAACACCACGGCGGGCATCATCAAGTTCGACACGATCCGCCCCGGCCAGACCTGGGAAGGCCGCGCCCAGGCAACCTACGGCAGCTACAACACCACAACGCTCGACGCGGGCGTCGGCGGCCCGATCGTTCCCGACAAGGTCGCGATCCGCGTGTCCGGCCTCTATCAGCACCGCGACGATTACGTGGACAACACCTTCTCGGGCGTGAGTGCGGACGGCACCCGTACACCGAAAAAGGATGCGATGGGCGGCTTCGACGAGCGCGATGCCCGGATCCAGCTGCTGCTGACCCCGACCGAGCGTCTGTCGATCCTCGCCTCGGGCCACTTCCGCGATTATGACGGCACCTCCACCCTGTTCCTGCGCAGCGCGCTGACCCGGGGCTCCAACAAGAGCGACGCGTCGCGCAAGCAGGTCGCGTATGACGAGGCGGCGAACAATCCGCAGTCCTACAACACTTATGGCGGCTCGCTGAACGTCTCCTATGACTTTGGTGGCGCCACTCTGACCTCGATCACCGCCTATGAGACGACCGACGGCTACAGCCGTGGCGACACGGACGGCGGCGCGGCAGCCAACTTCCCGGTCAACGGCGTGCCCAACGGCTTCGGCCAGAGCCAGGGCCAGATCCGCGACCTGGACCAGTGGACGCAGGAAGTTCGCCTGGCGAGCCCGGACGATCAGCCGATCACCTGGCAGATCGGCGGCTATTATTTCGACAGCCGCGACACGACCGACTTCTACCAGCGGGCTTATTTCCTCGCCACCGCCGCCCGCAACCTGAACAATTGGGTGCGGCTGCGCAACATCAACACCTCTTACGCGGTGTTCGGTCAGGTGGCGTGGAAGGCGACGGATCGGCTGACCATCACCGCCGGCGCGCGCGAGACCAAGGACACCAAAAAGACGCGCCTGCTCAAGACGGCCGATACGGTGGCCGGTGCGGTGACCTATCCGGGCCGCCGCTATGTCCGCCTGTCAGACAGCGAACCGAGTTGGGATCTGAGCGCGCTCTATCAGGTCAATCCGGACCTCAGCCTGTATGCGCGCCTGGCCACCGGCTTCCGCGGACCCACCATTCAGGGCCGGTCGGCGGTGTTCAACTCCGACTTCACCACTGCGAACTCGGAAAAGATCCTGTCGGGCGAGGCGGGCTTCAAGAGCAGCCTGTTCAACAACATGCTGCGCCTGAACGCGAGCGGCTTCTACTGGCGGCTGAAGGACATCCAGCTGAACGGCAACGACGCCGACGGCAACGGCGTGCTGTTCAATGCCGACAAGGCGATCGGCTATGGCGCCGAGGCCGACCTGGAATTCCGCCCGTTCCGCAATCTCAGCCTGACGGCGGGCGCCAGCATCCTCCATACGGAGATCAAGGACGACCGCGTCTACGCGCAGGTCTGTGCCCTGAATGGCCGGGTGGTCTGCACGGTGGAGGATCCGACGATCACCAGGCCGCTGTTCGGCGCGCCGACGATATTCGCTCAGATCGATGGCAATCCCCTGCCGAACGCGCCCAAATATAACTTCAACGTCGCGGCGCGTTACGATGTGCCCATGACCAATGGTGGCAGCCTGTTTGCGGCGACCGACTGGAACGTGCAGGGTTACACCAGCTTCGTTCTGTATAAGACCAGGGAATTCACCGCGAAGGGCAATTTCGAGGGCGGCTTGAAGCTCGGCTACTCGGCACCGGACGGGGCCTATGAACTGGCGGTGTTCGCCCGCAACATCACCAACGAAAAGAACCTCAAGGGCGTGATCGAAAACTATATGGCGGCGGTCTACAACGACCCGCGCGTGATCGGCGTGTCCTTGTCCGGCAAGTTCTGATTACGGCACGCTGATTGAGGGAAGGGGTGCCATGTCTGCGGACGTGGTGCCCTTTTCTTGGGCGCAGCGCCACCGCGGGTAAGTCACGCTAATTGCGATTCATTCTCATGGCCGCACCCGCTTGCTTCGCAGGTGCGGCGCGCTTAGGTAGCGCGGGTGTGCGGGGCGTGTGTCGCGTCCCGGTGACGGAGTGTTTCAGAAACCATGGCGAACGTCGCCGCAGGCTATTTGCCGATTCTGATGTTCCTGGGCGTCGCGGTGGTTCTTTCGACCGCCTTTGTCGTGCTGCCCATGATCGTCTCGCGCCTCACCGGCTCGTCCAATCCTACGCCGGAGAAGCTGGCCGAGTATGAATGCGGTTTCCCCGCATTCGAGGATAGCCGCGCGCAGTTCGACGTCCGTTTTTATCTGATCGCGATCCTGTTCATCGTGTTCGATCTTGAGGCGGCATTCCTGTACCCGTGGGCGGTGGCGCTGGGTGGCATCGGCTTTGCCGGCTGGGCGGCGATGATGGTCTTCCTGGTCGAACTCGCCATTGGTTTTGCTTACGCCTGGAAGAAGGGGGCCCTGGAATGGGAGTGACGCTTCCCGCCGGTCTGGATCCGTTCAAGCCCGAAGGGCAGGCGCCGGATCAGGCTTTCTTCAACGACCTGAATGCGCAGGTGCAGGACAAGGGTTTCCTGGTCACTTCGGCCGAGGATCTGTTCCAGTGGGCGCGGACGGGATCGCTGTGGTGGATGACCTTCGGGCTCGCCTGCTGCGCGGTGGAGATGATCCACGTCAACATGCCGCGTTACGACCTGGAGCGGTTCGGGGTCGCGCCGCGCGCGTCACCGCGCCAGTCGGACGTGATGATCGTGGCGGGTACGCTCTGCAACAAGATGGCGCCGGCTCTGCGTCGGGTATACGATCAGATGTCGAACCCGAAATACGTCATCTCGATGGGGTCGTGCGCCAATGGCGGCGGCTATTACCATTACAGCTATTCCGTGGTTCGGGGTTGTGACCGCATCGTGCCGGTGGACATCTATGTCCCGGGCTGCCCTCCCACGGCGGAGGCGCTGCTTTACGGCGTGATGCAGCTCCAGCGTAAGATCCGCCGCGTGGGGACGATCGAACGCTGATGCCTTCTTTCCCGAAACATAGCTCCAACGAGGGCGTGATCGATCAGGTGCGGGCCGCGCTGGGCGACATGCTGGTCGATGCGAGCGAAGCCAACCATGAAATCCGCCTAGACGTGCGCCGTGAGGCGCTGGTCGAGGCGCTGGTCGCGCTGCGCGATGCGCTGGAATATCAGCAGCTGATGGAGATTGCAGGCGTTGACTATCCGGATCGGCCTGAACGGTTCGAGGTGGTCTATTGCCTGCTGTCGGTCACGCGCAATCATCGGCTGCGGGTCCACGTTGCCACGGACGAGGTGGCGCCGGTCCCGTCGGTGACTTCGATCTGGCCGGTCGCCGGCTGGTTGGAGCGTGAGGTGTTCGACATGTTCGGGGTGTTGTTCGACGGCAATCCCGACCTGCGCCGCATCCTGACCGATTATGGCTTTTCGGGCCATCCGCTGCGCAAGGACTTTCCCTATACCGGCTATGTCGAGGTGCGTTATTCCGAGGAGGAGAAGCGCGTCGTGTATGAGCCGGTGAGCCTGGCCCAGGACGTGCGGATGTTCGACTTCCTCAGCCCGTGGGAAGGTGCGGAATATGTGCTGCCGGGCGACGAGAAGGCCAAGATGGCTGAGGCGCCCGGCGCGCCGACGCCGGCCAAGGCCGATGAGGTGAAGAAGTGAGCCGTCGTACCGTCACCATTGGGGTGGCTGACTCCGATGCGGATTCGCGCACGATCGAGCCGTCGGGCACCACCGTGCCGGCCTCGCAGGGCGTGACCGATGCGCCCGCGTCCGATGACGTGGCGATCGGCAATTACACCATCAATTTCGGCCCGCAGCATCCGGCCGCCCACGGCGTGCTCCGCTTGGTGCTGGAGCTGGACGGCGAGATCATCGAGCGGGTCGATCCCCATGTCGGCCTGCTGCACCGTGGCACGGAAAAGCTTTGCGAATGGCGTCCGTATCTGCAGACGGTGCCTTATTTCGACCGACTGGATTATTGCTCGCCGCTCTGCATGGAGCATAGCTACGTGCTGGCGATCGAGAAGCTGCTGGCTGTCGAGGTGCCGCTGCGCGCGCAATATCTGCGCGTCTTCTTCGCGGAGCTGACCCGCATCTCGAACCACATGCTGAACCTCGGTTCGCACATCATGGACGTGGGTGCGATGACGCCCAATCTGTGGCTGTTCGAGATCCGCGAAGATTGCATGAACTTCTTC
Organism: uncultured Sphingomonas sp.; assembly: GCF_934560975.1. Classification (GTDB taxonomy): domain Bacteria; phylum Pseudomonadota; class Alphaproteobacteria; order Sphingomonadales; family Sphingomonadaceae; genus Sphingomonas_I. The sequence continues at coordinate 47,994 of NZ_CAKTFO010000004.1, forward strand.
GAGCGTGCATCCGGCGCGCGGATGCACTCCAATTACTTCCGCGTTGGAGGCGTCAACCGCGACGTGCCGCTGAAGCTGCTCACCGACATCGGTGACTGGCTGGACGAGCGGATGCCCCGCCTGTTCGAGGATGCGATCAGCCTGGTGGCCGACAATCGCATCTTCAAGCAGCGCAACGTCGACATCGGCATCATGTCCAAGGAGGATTCGCTCAAGTGGGGCTTTTCCGGTCCGATGATACGCGGCGCGGGTATTCCGTGGGACCTGCGCAAGTCGCAGCCCTATGAGGTCTATGACCGCATGGAATTCAACGTGCCCGTGGGCACCCGCGGCGACTGCTACGATCGCTTCATGGTGCGGGTGGAAGAGGTCCGCCAGTCGATGCGGATCATGAAGCAGTGCATTGCCGAGATGCCGGAGGGGCCCGTGATGGCCGCCGACCGCAAGGTTTCTCCGCCGAAGCGCGGCGAGATGAAGCAGTCGATGGAAGCGCTGATCCATCACTTCAAGCTCTTTACCGAAGGCTTCCATGTGCCCGCCGGCGATGTCTACGTCGCGACGGAAAGTCCCAAGGGCGAGTTCGGCGTCTATCTGGTCGCCGACGGCACGAACCGGCCGTACCGGGTGAAGATCCGCCCAACCGGCTTCAGTCACCTCCAGGCGATGGACACGATGATGAAGGGCCATATGCTGGCCGACGTCACCGCCGTCCTGTCCGCCATTGATATCGTGTTTGGCGAGGTTGATCGCTGATGGCTGACGCAGCCCATATTCCAGACGAAGTCGAAACCCGCGCGCGCTGGGGCAATTTCGCCTGGACGGCGGAGAATGCCGACAAGGCGCGGGAGGTCTTCGCGCGCTATCCCAAGGGGCGCGAGCATTCGGCGGTGATGCCGCTGCTCGATCTGGCGCAGCGCCAGGTCGGCACGGAAACCAACACCCAGGGCTGGCTGCCCGTGCCGGTGATCGAATATGTCGCCAAGCAGTGCGGCATGCCGTACATCCGCGCGCTGGAGGTGGTCAGCTTCTACACCATGTACAACATGGCGCCGGTCGGCCGGCACCATGTGCAGGTGTGCGGGACCACCCCCTGCATGCTTCGCGGTTCGGACGACGTGCTGGACGCCTGCTACAAGAAGGGGCTGAAGAAGGGGCAGACCACGGCCGATGGTCTGTTCACCCTGACCGAGGTCGAGTGCCTCGGCGCCTGCGTGAACGCCCCGATGGTGCAGATCAACGACGACAATTACGAGGATCTGACGTTCGAGAGCATGACCGCGATCCTGGACGCTTTGGCGCGCGGCGAGCAGCCCAAGCCCGGTCCGCAGGTCGACCGCTTCCTGGCGTCGCCCGTGGGTGGGCCGACGGTGCTGAAGGAGTTCACCTCCTGATGCCGGCGATGCTTGCGATCCTGCTCGGCATCGTGGTTGCGGTGCTGATGCTCAAGGTGCTGGTCGCCGCCGCGGCGCTGGCGCTGGGCCTCGTCGTAGCGGTGGCCCTTTACTTTGGTGCGGAGAAACTGGTGGGGAAGGGCCGATGATCAGCCCGATCGAGGACAAGGACCGGATCTTCACCAACATCTACGGCTTCCAGGATTGGGGAGTCGAAGGTGCGCTGAAGCGCGGGGACTGGGACAATACCAAGGATCTGATGGGCCGTGGCCAGGATCAGATCATTGAGGACATCAAGGCGTCCGGCCTGCGCGGGCGTGGCGGCGCGGGCTTTCCGACCGGCATGAAGTGGAGCTTCATGCCCAAGGAAAGCAAGCCGGGCCGGCCGAGCTTCCTGCTGATCAACGCCGACGAATCCGAGCCCGGATCGTGCAAGGATCGCGAGATCCTGCGCCATGATCCGCACAAGCTGCTGGAAGGCGCGCTGATCGCCGGGTTCGCCATGCGGGCCCGTGCCGCCTACATCTACATCCGGGGCGAGTTCATCCGCGAGGCGGAGAATCTGTTCGCGGCGGTGGCGCAGGCCTATGACAAGGGCTTCCTCGGCAAGAATGCGGCGGGGTCGGGCTACGACTTCGACGTGTTCGTGCATCGTGGCGCCGGTGCTTATATCTGCGGCGAGGAAACTGCCCAGATCGAGAGCATCGAGGGCAAGAAAGGCCAGCCGCGCCTGAAGCCGCCTTTCCCGGCGGGCGTGGGCCTGTTCGGCTGCCCGACGACGGTGAACAACGTCGAATCGATCGCGGTGGTGCCGACGATCCTGCGGCGCGGTCCCTCCTGGTTCGCCGGCATCGGCCGCGACAAGAATCAGGGCACCAAGCTGTTCCAGATCAGCGGTCACGTGAACACGCCGACCGTGGTCGAGGAAGCGATGGGCATCAGCTTCCGCGAGCTGATCGAGAAGCATGCCGGCGGCATTCGCGGTGGTTGGGACAATCTGCTCGCCGTGATCCCGGGCGGCTCGTCGGTGCCATTGGTGCCGGCCGCGCAGATCATGGACGCGCCCATGGACTTCGACGGTCTGCGCGAACTCGGCTCAGGCCTCGGCACAGCGGCCGTGATCGTCATGGACAAGTCGACCGACATCGTCCGCGCGATCAGCCGGATCAGCTATTTCTACAAGCATGAGAGCTGCGGCCAGTGCACGCCGTGCCGCGAAGGCACCGGCTGGATGTGGCGCGTGATGGAGCGGCTGCGCAGCGGCGAGGCCGAACTGCACGAGATCGACATGCTGCACGAAGTGACCAAGCAGGTCGAGGGCCACACCATCTGCGCATTGGGCGACGCGGCCGCGTGGCCGATCCAGGGCCTGATCCGCCACTTCCGTCCCGAGATCGAGCGCCGCATCACCGAGCGTCGGGCCGAGCCCTTCGCGGTGGCGGCGGAGTAACTGATATGCCGAAACTAACCGTCGACGGGATCGAGGTCGAAGTCCCCGCGGGCGCGACAGTGCTCCAGGCCTGCGAAGCCGCGGGCAAGGAAGTCCCGCGCTTCTGCTACCATGAGCGGCTGTCGATCGCCGGGAATTGCCGCATGTGCCTGGTCGAGGTGAAGCCCGGACCGCCCAAGCCGCAGGCGTCGTGCGCGCTGCCGGCCGCCGACGGCCAGGAGATCCGCACCGACAGCCAGATGGTCAAGAAGGCGCGGGAGGGGGTGATGGAGTTCCTTCTCATCAACCACCCGCTCGATTGCCCGATCTGCGACCAGGGCGGCGAATGCGACCTGCAGGATCAGTCGATCGCTTATGGTCGGGGGCATTCGCGCTTCCACGAGAACAAGCGAGCGGTCACCGAGAAATATATGGGTCCGATCGTCAAGACGATCATGACCCGCTGTATCCAGTGCACCCGCTGCGTGCGCTTTGCCGAGGAAGTGGCGGGCGTGGAGGAAATCGGCGCGCTGTATCGCGGCGAGAATATGCAGATCACCTCCTACCTGGAGCAGGCGGTGACGTCCGAGCTGTCGGGCAACGTGGTCGATCTCTGCCCGGTAGGGGCGCTCACCTCCAAGCCCTACGCCTTCGAGGCGCGGCCCTGGGAGCTGAAGAAGACCTTCACCATCGACGTGATGGATGCGGTTGGCACCAACATCCGCCTCGACAGCCGTGGCCGTCAGGTGCTGCGCGCGCTGCCGCGGGTGAATGAGGACGTGAACGAGGAGTGGGCGTCGGACAAGACGCGCCACGTGGTCGATGGTTTGGTCCGTCGTCGCCTTGACCGTCCTTATGTCCGCAAGGGTGGCAAGTTGCAGCCGGCGACGTGGGGCGAGGCGTTCGACGCGATCGAGGCGGTGAATGCCGGCGCCAGCGTCGCGGCAGTCGCCGGTCCGCTGGTCGATTGCGAGACGATGTATGCGGCCAAGGCGCTGCTGCGGTCGATGGGTTCGGACCTGCTGGAAGGGCGCGACAACGGCCTGACCTATGATGCATCGAACCTGGCGGCGGTCAACTTCAACTCGACCATTGCCGGTATCGAGCAGGCGGATGCGATCCTGCTGGTGGGTGCAAACGTCCGTTGGGAAGCGCCGCTCGTCAATACGCGGATCCGCAAGGCTGTGAAGCGCGGTGCCAAGGTGTGGGCGATCGGGCCAGAGGTCGACCTGACCTACCCGGTCACCTGGCTTGGCAACGACCTGTCCTTGCTCGGCAACCTGCCGGCGGAGCTGACTGACCGCTTCGGCGCGGCGCAGCGTCCAGCAGTGATCGTCGGCGGTGGCGCTTTGAAGGTGGCCCAGGGGGCCACGCTCGGTTTGGTCGACAGCCTTGGTCTGATCAAGGACGGCTGGAACGGCTACAACGTGCTGCACATCTCGGCGGCACGCATGGGCGGGCTGATGCTCGGCTATGCGCAGAAGAATGGCATGGCGGACGTGGCGCAGGCCGCACCCAAGCTTGTCTTCCTGCTGGGAGCCGAGGATGTCGCGCAGGAAACTCTGTCCGGCAGCTTCATGGTCTATGTCGGCCACCATGGCGACAATGGCGCGGCCATGGCGGACGTGATCCTGCCGGCCGCGTCCTATGCCGAGAAGTCGGGCACCTATGTGAACCTGGAGGGCCGGGTGCAGCGTGGCGATCGCGCCGTGTTCGCGCCGGGCGACGCCCGCGAGGATTGGGCGATCTTTCGTGCCTTGTCTGAGGTGCTGGGGCATAAGCTGCCGTTCGACAGCCTCGACCAGCTGCGCGCCATGATGCAGGCGGACGTGCCGGCACTGGGCCGCATCAGCGAGATCGCTTCCTTCGACTGGTCGGTGCCGCAGCTCGATCGCGCCGCCAGCGGTGAGATCGGCTACCCCATCCAGGACTTTTACCTGACCAACGCCATTGCGCGTGCGAGCGATACGATGCAGCGCTGCTCCGCCGAGCTGCTGCATGGCGCATCTTACGCGGAGGCCGCCGAATGACGAACTGGTTTACCGGCTTCCTGCCATATGAAGGGGCGTGGTTTCTCGCCACTTTGATCGACATCCTGGCGATCGCCTTGCCGCTGATGCTGGCGGTGGCGATGATCATCTATGCCGATCGCAAGATCTGGGCGGCGATGGCGTTGCGGCGTGGACCGAACGTAGTCGGGCCGTTCGGCCTGCTGCAATCGTTCGCGGATGGCCTGAAGGTCTTCTTGCAGGAGACGATCATCCCGTCGGCTGCCAATCGCGGCCTGTTCCTGATCGCGCCGATCATCACCTTCACGGTCGCGCTGGCGGCCTGGGCCGTGATTCCGTTCGGGCCACGCGCGGTGCTGGCGGACATCAATGTCGGCTTGCTCTACCTGCTCGCGATCAGCTCCTTGGGCGTTTACGGCGTGATCCTGTCGGGGTGGGCGTCCAACTCCAAATATCCTTTCTATTCGGCAATCCGTGCCGCCGCGCAGATGGTCAGCTACGAAGTGTCGATCGGCTTCGTGCTGATCTCGGTGGTGCTGTGGACCGGCAGCTTCAATCTCAACGACATCGTTGACGGGCAGCGCGGGCATATCCTAGGCTTCATCAATTTCTACGGCCTCAATCCATTGCTCTTTCCGATGGCGGTGGTGTTCCTGATCTCGTCCATGGCCGAGACGCAGCGCGCACCGTTCGACCTGACGGAGGCGGAAAGCGAGATCGTCGCCGGCTACCAGACCGAATATTCGTCCATGAGCTTTGCGCTCTTCTGGTTGGGCGAATATGGCAATGTGCTGCTGATGTCGGCGCTGAACGCCACCTTGTTCTGGGGCGGGTGGCTGCCGCCGCTCGACTGGGCGCCGCTTTATGCGGTTCCGGGCATCATCTGGCTGTTCGCCAAGATCCTGTTCGGCTTCTTCGTCTTCTCCTGGGTGAAGGCGACGGTGCCCCGTTATCGCTACGACCAGCTGATGCGGCTGGGGTGGAAGATCTTTCTTCCGCTGTCGCTCTTCTGGGTGTTCCTCGTGTCCGGGTATCTGATGATCACCCGTTACGGAGTTTGAGGCCGTGGATCTCGGCTATTACGTCAAGTCGTTCACGCTGTGGGAGTTCGTCAAGGCGCACGCCAAGACCTTGTCCTACTTCTTCAAGCCCAAGGCGACGATCAACTATCCGTTCGAAAAGAACCCGCTGTCGCCCCGCTTCCGCGGCGAACATGCCCTGCGCCGCTATCCCAACGGGGAAGAGCGTTGCATCGCGTGCAAGCTGTGCGAGGCGGTGTGCCCGGCGCAGGCGATCACGATCGAGGCCGAACCGCGTGATGACGGCAGCCGCCGCACCACGCGCTACGACATCGACATGACGAAGTGCATCTATTGCGGCTTCTGTCAGGAAGCCTGCCCGGTCGACGCGATCGTCGAGGGACCGAATTTCGAATTTTCGACCGAAACACGGGAGGAGCTCATCTACGACAAGGCAAAACTGCTTGCGAACGGCGACCGTTGGGAGCCGATCCTCGCACAGAACCTTGCCGCCGATGCGCCCTACCGTTAAGCCGCGCCGCAACTCGCCAGGGGCATTCCGACAGCCGTGATCCAGGTTCTCGCCTTTTATCTGTTTGCGATCGTGACGGTGCTCGCGGGCGTGTTGTGCGTGACCGCGCGCAACCCGGTCCATAGCGTGCTCTGGCTCATCCTCGCTTTCTTCAACTCCGCCGGGCTGATGGTGCTGGTCGGTGCCGAATTCATCGCGATGCTGCTCGTCATCGTCTATGTCGGCGCCGTCGCGGTCCTGTTCCTGTTCGTCGTCATGATGCTGGACATCGACTTCGCGCAATTACGCTCGGGGACGATCAAGTATCTGCCGGCGGGCATTGCCCTGGTAGCCCTGCTGGCGATCGAGATCATCGTTGCGACGGGAGCGTGGAGCGTCGGTGGCGTGGAGCTTAACCGCACCGCGCCGACGCCGGACACGGTACCGAATATCCAGGCGCTCGGCATCCTGATCTATACGCGCTACCTTTATATTTTCGAGGCGGCCGGACTGGTGCTGCTGGTGGCGTTGATCGGCGCGATCGTGCTGACCCACCGCAAGCGCGGCGGCGTCCGTACCCAGCGTGTCGCTGACCAGAATCGCCGCCGGCCGCAGGATGCGATCCGCAATACGCAACCGACAGTCGGGCAGGGGGTCGAGCTGTGATCGGACTGACACATTACCTCACCGTCTCGGCCATCCTGTTCGTGACGGGCGTGTTCGGGATCTTCCTGAACCGCAAGAACCTGATCATCATCCTGATGGCGATCGAACTGATCCTGCTCAGCGTGAACATCAACCTGGTGGCCTTTTCGGCCTATCTCCACGATCTCGTGGGCCAGGTGTTCGCGATGTTCGTGCTGACCGTGGCGGCTGGCGAGGCCGCGATCGGACTTGCCATTCTCGTGATCTATTTCCGTGGCCGGGGCACGATCTCGGTCGAAGACGTCAACCGGATGAAGGGCTGACATCGAGTGATTACCGCCCTCGTCTTTCTGCCGCTCCTTGCAGCGGCCATCGCCGGCCTTGGCAATCGCGCCATCGGCAACACGGCTGCCAAGCTGGTCACGACAGGCTGCCTGTTCGTGTCCTGCGCCTTGGCGTGGCCGATCTTCATCGGCTTCCTCAGCGGCACGGAGATCGCCCGCGTGGTGCAGGTGCTGGCCTTCATCAACTCCGGCAATCTGCAGGTCGACTGGGCATTGCGCGTCGATGCGCTGACGGCGGTGATGCTGGTTGTGGTGACCAGCGTCTCCAGCCTCGTCCACCTGTATAGCTGGGGCTATATGGCCGAGGATCCGTCGCAGCCGCGCTTCTTCGCCTATCTGTCGCTCTTCACCTTCGCCATGCTGATGCTGGTAACGGCGGACAGCCTGATCCAGATGTTCTTCGGCTGGGAGGGCGTGGGTCTCGCCTCCTACCTGCTGATCGGCTTCTGGTACGAAAAGCCTTCGGCGCAGAAGGCGGCGATCAAGGCGTTCGTGGTCAACCGCGTCGGCGACTTCGGCTTCAGCCTGGGCATTTTCGGCACTTTCCTGGTGTTCGGGACGGTATCGATCCCGGCGATCCTGGCGGCGGCGCCGTCCATGGCCGGGTCGACGATCGGCTTCCTCGGCGCGCGGGTCGATACGATGACCTTGCTTTGCCTGCTGCTGTTCGTCGGCGCGATGGGCAAGTCGGCGCAATTGGGCCTACACACTTGGCTCCCCGACGCGATGGAGGGCCCGACGCCTGTGTCGGCGCTGATCCACGCCGCGACGATGGTGACCGCGGGCGTGTTCATGGTGTGCCGCCTGTCACCGATGTTCGAGACCAGCCACACCGCGCTTACGGTTGTGACTTACGTCGGTGCAGCCACCGCCTTGTTCGCGGCTACGGTCGGCACGACTCAGACCGACATCAAGCGCGTGATCGCCTATTCGACCTGTTCGCAGCTGGGCTACATGTTCTTCGCGGCGGGGGTGGGCGCCTACGGCGCGGCGATGTTCCACCTGTTCACGCACGCCTTCTTCAAGGCTTTGCTGTTCCTCGGCGCAGGCTCGGTAATCCATGCCATGCATCATGAGCAGGACATGCGCTTCTACGGCGGGCTCAGGAAGCATATCCCGATCACCTTCTGGGCAATGATGGCGGGTACGTTGGCCATTACCGGCGTGGGCGTGATCCAGGTTGCGGTCATTCCCAGCTTCGGCTTTGCGGGCTTCTTCTCCAAGGATGCGATCATCGAGGCTAGCTATGCCAGCGGCACGACCGCGGGCGGGGTGGCCTATGCGGTGGGCGTGATCGCCGCACTGCTCACCAGCTTCTATTCGTGGCGGCTCATATTCCTGACCTTCTTTGGCAAGCCTCGTTGGGCAGCGTCCGAGCATATCCAGCACGCGGTGCATGATGCGCATGGCCACGGTCACGATCATGCCCACGGGCACGATCATGATCACGCGCACGCCATCGCGCATGACGTGGCGCATGTCGGAGATCACCGGGTCGAGGATCCGGCGGGCGAGAAGAGCGAGGAACATCATCATCACGCACCGGTGGAAGGCACGGCCGGCTACCATCCGCACGAGGCCCCGTGGCCCATGCTGGTGCCCCTCGCGGTGCTGACGGTCGGCGCGATCTTCGCCGGCATGGGCTTCCACCACTTCTTCATCGATCCGGAACATGCCGGCGGGTTCTGGCAGGGGAGCCTGGCATTCAACGAGCATCTGATGCACGCGATGCACGGGGTGCCGCTGTGGGTGAAGCTTTCGGCGACGGCCGTGATGATCACGGGCTTCCTGATCGCGCTCTGGGCTTACGTGCTGGATACCAGCATCCCGGCGAAGTTCACTGCCACGTTCCGAGGGCTGTATGCCTTCCTGCTGAACAAGTGGTATTTCGACGAGCTCTACGACCTGCTGTTTGTGCGTCCCTCCTTCGCGCTCGGCCGTTTCCTGTGGAAGCGCGGCGACCAGAAGACGATCGACCGCTTCGGACCGAACGGCGCAGCCTGGGTTGTGCAGCTCGGCAATGTCGCCAGCCGCCGGCTTCAGTCCGGCTACGTCTACACCTATGCGCTGGTGATGCTGCTCGGGCTCGCCGCCGCCGCCACTTGGGCGATCGCGATCTGACATGAACCAGCTTGGCTTTCCCATTCTCTCGCTGCTGATCGCGCTGCCCATGCTGGCCGCGATCATGTGCCTGTTCGCGGACGCAAAGGCCGCACGGTGGATCGCGCTCGCCGCGACGCTGGCCGATTTCGCGCTCGGCATCCTTCTTTGGTCGACCTATCAGGTCGGTGGCCCGCAGTGGCAGTTCGTCGAGAGCGTTCCGCTGTTCGGCCGCTTCTCCTGGGCGCTGGGGATCGACGGCATCGCTCTGATGTTGATCGTGCTTAGCGTGTTCCTGATGCCGATCTGCATCCTCGCCAGCTGGGACGCGATCCAGAAGCGCGTGCCGGAATATATGGCGGCGTTCCTGCTGATGGAAACGCTGATGATCGGCGTGTTCGCGGCACAGGACTTGTTCCTGTTCTACATCATGTTCGAAGCCGGCCTGATTCCGATGTACCTGATTATCGGGATCTGGGGCGGGGCCGACCGGATCTATGCGTCCTACAAGTTCTTCCTCTACACATTGCTCGGATCGGTGCTTATGCTGATCGCGATGCTGTGGATGGCGAACTTCGCCGGAACGACCAGCATCCCCGTGCTGATGCAGACGAACTTCCCGCCGCAGGCGCAGACCTGGCTGTTCCTGGCCTTCTTCGCATCGTTCGCGGTGAAGATGCCGATGTGGCCGGTCCACACCTGGTTGCCGGACGCGCACGTGCAGGCGCCGACGGCAGGGTCGGTGATTTTGGCTGGCGTGCTGCTGAAGATGGGCGGCTATGGCTTCATCCGCTTCTCGCTGCCGATGTTCCCGGAAGCTTCGGCCCAGCTCTTCTGGCTGGTCGCGGGCCTGTCGAGCGTCGCGATCGTCTACACCAGCCTGGTCGCGCTGGTGCAGGAGGACATGAAGAAGCTGATCGCCTATTCGTCGGTCGCACACATGGCATTCGTCACCTTCGGCCTGTTCGCCTTCAACCGGCAGGGCCTGGAGGGCGCTATGCTGGTGATGTTGAGCCATGGTCTGGTCTCCGGCGCATTGTTCCTGTGCGTCGGCGTGGTCTATGACCGGCTGCACACGCGTGAGATCGGGCGCTACGGCGGCGTCGCCAACAACATGCCGCGTTATGCCGTGCTGTTCCTGCTGTTCACCATGGCGTCGGTCGGTCTGCCGGGCACGTCGGGCTTCGTCGGCGAGTTCCTGAGCATGATGGGCATCTACGGCGCGTCGACTTGGGCCGCGTTCATGGCGACGACCGGCATCATTCTGGGCGCGGCTTATATGTTGTACCTGTATCGCCGCGTCGCACAGGGTCTGCTGGACAAGGCCGACGTTGCGGCGATGCCCGATCTCTCCGCGCGCGAGTTGGTGCTGCTGGTGCCGCTGGCGGCGGTGGTGATGTGGATGGGCGTCTATCCGGAGAGTTTCATGGCGCCGATGCGCAAGGATGTGGGTGTGGTGCTGGCGCGGGTCGACCGCTCCTGGCCCGGCGGAGATTCGAAGTTGGTGCGTTCGGCTAACCCGGCGACTGCCGTCGCCGCGGCACATGAGGGGGCGCACTGATGGGCTCGTCCCTTGCTTTGGTACTGCCTGAGCTGATTCTGTCGGTCGGTGCGATGCTGCTGCTGCTGCTGGCCGGCTGGAAGGGCGATGAAAGCGCCCGGTTCGGGAATTGGGCAGCTGTCGGCCTGTTCCTAATGGCCGGACTGAGCCTGCTTGGGCCAGCCGGTAATGGCGGCCAGGCATTTGGCGGCCTGTATGTCGCCGATTCCTTCGCGGCCTTCGCCAAGGTGCTGATCTACATCTCGGCGGCGGTGTCGTTGATCTTGGCGCGCGGCTATTTCGCGCGGATGGGCGGGATGCGGGCCGAATATCCGGTGCTGGTGCTGCTGTCGGCTGCCGGCATGGGCATGATGGTGTCGACCACCGACCTGCTGACCCTCTATGTCGGGCTCGAACTGCAGAGCCTCGCCGCCTATGTGCTCGCCAGCTTCATGCGGCGGGACCAGCGGTCGGCCGAAGCGGGCCTGAAATATTTCATCCTCGGTGCGCTCGCCAGCGGCATCCTGCTCTACGGCGTGGCGTTGCTGTACGGCTTCACCGGTACGACCATGTTCGACGGGATTGCCGGCGCGGTGGCGGCGAACGGGTTGTCGACGGGGCTGCTGTTCGGACTGGTCTTCACGTTGGCCGGCCTGTTCTTCAAGGCGTCGATCGTGCCGTTCCACATGTGGACGCCGGACGTTTATGAAGGCGCGCCGACCCCGGTCACGGCCTTTTTCGCCTCCGCGCCGAAGGTTGCGGCAATGGCGCTGCTGGTCCGCGTCGCGGTCGAGGCGCTCGGTCCGGCGACCGATGCGTGGCGGCAGGTGATGATCTTTTCCGCGCTGGCCTCCACCGTCCTGGGCGGTGTCGCGGCGATCAGTCAGACCAACATCAAGCGGCTTCTGGCATATTCGTCGATCAACAATGTCGGCTTCGCGCTGATGGGGCTGGTGCCGGGTACGCAGGCCGGCGTGTCGGCGGTGCTGACCTACATGACGGTCTATATCGTGATGACGCTGGGATCGTTCCTGTGCGTGCTGCAGATGCGTGACGCGGACGGCGAACCGGTCGAGACGATTGCGGCCTTGTCCGGCCTGTCGCGGACGCGGCCCGGCCTGGCGGCGGCAATGGCGATGTTCATGTTCAGCCTTGCCGGCATCCCGCCGCTGTTCGGGTTCTGGCCAAAGTTCGTGGTGTTCGATGCCTTGGTGCAGATCAACATGTGGCCGCTGGCCGCGATCGGTATCGCGACGTCGGTGATCGGCGCCTATTATTACCTGAAGATCGTGAAGACGATGTACTTCGATGATCCCGCCCCAATGTTCGCGCCGGCCGAGAGCCGGGTCGAAGGCGGGTTGATCGCACTGGCGGCGGTGGCGGTGTCGCCACTCGGCTACTTGGCGATCCCGGCCCTGGGTGCGGCGACGATGGCGGCGGCGAAGGCGTTGTTCTGACGTCCTATCCCATGTTCGGGGACGGCGCTCCCAGAAAACTGACAAGAAGGGGGGCGCAGCTTGGCGGTTGCGTCCCTTTTTATGTGCGCTGTCGGTCCGACGCGGTGGTGCTGAAGGCATGAAAGTCCTGATCCGTACGGTGGCAGAAACCGGATCCACCAATGCCGATCTGCTGGCCGAGGCGGCTGCCGGAGCGGCCGAGGGAACTTGGTTGCGGGCGGAGCGGCAGACGCTGGGGCGTGGTCGAGCGGGGCGGATCTGGAACTCTCCGCCGGGCAATCTCTACGCGAGCACCATCGTCCGTTTGCGCGCGGGCGAACCACCGGCGCCTTCGCTTGCATTGGTGGCGGGCGTCGCGCTGGACGACGTGGCGTCGGCTTATGCAGGATGTATGGCGATCAGTCTCAAGTGGCCGAACGATCTTATGACAGGCTCGGCCAAGATCGCGGGAATCCTGCTGGAACGGGCGGGCGAGGCGGTGGTGATCGGCATGGGGGTCAACCTTGCCGAGGCCCCTGCCGGACTGGATCGGCCAACGGCGAGCATCCACTCACTGTGCGGCAGTGCGCCCGATGCCCATGCCTTTCTGCTCGACTTGGCGGCGGCGTTCAAACGATGGCTCGGTCGTTGGCGCGCGGAAGGGCTGGCCCCCGTCCGCAGTCAGTGGCTGGCCCGCGCCCACCCGCTAGGCACCGCCGTCAGTGTCGGCGGGCGGGAGGGGCTGTTCGAAGGGTTGGACCAGGACGGCGCGCTGTTGATCCGCTATGCGGATGGATCGGGTGAGACGGTCCGTGCTGGGGATGTTTTCCTTTTGTAGAAATGAACGAGATCGGTTGATCGTCAGAGTGAGGTCGGCGGATTACCCTGCCGTCACTTGCATGTGCTGCCGTCATCGCTGGGGACGCGGTGAAGCGGGCGAAGAAGCCGAAGCTGTTGTTCATCGAACGATATGTTGCAGTAGAGCACCGGGCGACGATGGACCTTGGTAATGGTCCGGGAGTGGTCCCGGCGGTCACGGCGTCAGCGTGCTGGCGGTGGTGGCGTGACCTGGAAGAAGCAGACCCTGTTCCTGCATGAGCCGGAGCCGGGGCGGTATTTCCGAACCGGCCTGGCGCAGGAAGATGACGCGCAATCCAAGTTCATGCGCATTGTCTGGCGCGTATGGTCCCGCATGCGATCCAGACGTCCGACCTGTTGTTTGCACCCCAAATCTCTGGCTCAGCCAGCTTGCCGGCGCTTTGCACCGGAAGGCTGTGATCCCGCGTTGCGTATACGGGGGTTGCAGGGAAGATTTTAGGTGAGGTCACCGGATAATGAGGCTCGGGGGGTGGGCGCCATCGCTGGTTCGCTCGAGCAGGGTATCAAACGCCATTCCGGTCTGCGGCGGCGTTGCATATTGCATGGCAAAGCCGGCGAATGTTCGACCAAACGCTGTCAGCTATGCAGGCTAGCTGGCTGTCCTGCCGCACGCTGGCCGTCATTATCGGTTTGCGATCTGACTTGCGGAACTTCCGATCAGGAGGGGCGGTGCGCTTCATATCGTTCAACTGGTATGTCTCGGGCTGGGCGCCATCAGGGCGGCGCGGCAAAGCGATGAACGCGGTTTCAGCGTGCGGCCCCACCAGGAGTTTGGCCAACGCTCCGGCCGACAACGCCGCTAGGCGCACCAGCCGGCCAATGCCTCGCGCGCACGCGCGACCATCATCGCCTTGCGATCAGCCTTGCGGGACTTGCCCGGCAGGGGCGGGAATAGGCCGAAATTGACGTTCATCGGCTGGTAGGTCTCGGCATCGGCGCCGCCGGTGATGTGCCCGAGCAGGGCGCCTAGCGCGGTCTCGGCCGGAGGCGAGGCCAGCGTATCGCCGGAAAGTTCAGCGGCGGCGAAACGCCCTGCCAAGAGGCCGATCGCAGCGCTTTCCACATAGCCCTCGCACCCCGTAATCTGACCGGCGAAGCGGATGTTGGAGCGCGACTTGAGGCGCAGCGTGCCGTCGAGCAGCTTGGGGCTTTGGATGAAGGTGTTGCGGTGGAGGCCGCCCAGCCTGGCGAACTCGGCCTTCTCAAGCCCGGGGATCATGCGCAGCACCCGGACCTGTTCGGCATATTTCAGCTTGGTCTGGAAACCGACTATGTTCCACAACGTGCCCAGCGCATTGTCCTGGCGCAGCTGCACGACGGCATAGGGCCAGCGTCCGGTGCGCGGATCGTCGAGCCCGACGGGCTTCATCGGCCCGTAGCGGAGCGTATCGACGCCGCGTTCCGCCATGACCTCGATCGGCATACAGCCTTCGAAATAAGGCGTGTCCTTTTCCCATTCGCGGAATTCGGTCTTCTCCCCGGCGAGGAGCGCGGCATGGAAGGCGAGGTATTCGTCCTTGGACATCGGGCAGTTGATGTAGTCGTGACCGTCGCCCTTGTTCCAGCGGCTCTGGAACCAGGCCACGTCCATGTCGATCGACTCGCGATGGATGATCGGAGCGATCGCATCGAAGAAGGCGAGGGCATCCTGGCCCGTCTCCGCCTGCACCGCCTCGGCCAGGGAGACGGCGGTCAGCGGGCCGGTCGCGATGATCGCCGGCCCCTCCGGGAGGCGATCGACCCGCTCGCGCACCAGCTCGATCCTGGGATGGGCGCTGATGGCGGCGGTTACCCCTTCGGAAAAGCCGTCGCGATCGACCGCCAGCGCCGATCCGGCGGGCACGCGATGCCTGTCGGCCTGTCCGAGAATGAGGGAGCCGAGCGCCCGCATTTCGGCATGGAGCAGGCCGACCGCATTATGTTCGGCATCGTCCGAGCGGAAGCTGTTGGAGCAGACCAGCTCCGCCATGTGATCGGTGTGGTGCGCGGGTGTATTCTCGACACCGCGCATTTCGGAGAGGCGGACGTCGAAGCCGGCCTGTGCCAGTTGCCACGCGGCTTCGGACCCGGCGAGGCCGCCGCCGACGATATGGATTTGGTGCATGGCGCCTCGTAACCGGGTCGGCCCCGCCTATCTAGCCGTCATGCGCATCTTCACCATTGGATATGAAAAAGCGACGCAGGCGGAACTCGTGGCCGCGCTGAAGGCGGCTGGGGTTGAGCGGCTGATCGATGTTCGCGCGGTGCCGCTGTCGCGCCGTCCGGGATTTTCCAAGAACATCCTGGCGCGCGGACTGGTGGAGGCGGGGATCGACTATGTCCACCTGCGGGCGCTGGGCACGCCGCCGGAAGGACGCGAGGCGGCGCGCAAGGGGCGGCATGACGTGCTGGAGCGGGTGTATGCCGGTCAACTCGATCTGCCCGAGGCGATCGTCCAGGCAGGCCAGATGCTGGAGCTTGCGGCGGAGAAACCGTCCGCCTTGCTGTGCTTCGAACGCGAACCGGGCGGCTGCCATCGCACCTTGCTGCTGCGCGCGGTGGCACCGCAGGCGGACGTGGTCGACCTGTTCCCCGGCGTGCCCGATTTGCGCGACCTCTCCGTGGTTTAGCCTTTCTTCACCAGATCATGTCACACCTTTTGACAGGGCGGCGAGGGTCGGCCCGGAGGGGTGTGGATCATGAAGCGAGTGGTAGCCGCGATGGCGGCGGGGGCGCTGCTTGGGACGTCGGCGGGCGCGTCGTGCTGGCGACAGGAGGAAGCGAGCGCAGCGGGCGTGCGCGAGCTTCAATCGATGCTGATGGTGACGGCGCTGCGCTGTCAGGCGTCGGGGCATGGCATGCTGGCCGACTATAACGGTTTCGTTAGCGCAAACCGAGCTGCGATCGGCCAGGTTAATGACCGGCTCAAGGCGCACTTCATCCACAGCCATGGCCCAGTGGCGGGCCAGCGGGCGTATGACAGCTTCACCACGTCGATGGCGAACGGCTATGGTGCGGGGCCGAGTGGTGCGGAAAGCTGCGGCACGGCGGCCAGTCTGGCACGAGAAGCGGCGATGATGACCAATTCGCTGGAGGGGTTGGCCTTGTTGGTCGAGCGGGAGGGGTTGGTCACCCGATTGCCCGACGGCACGTGCGAAACGCCGGACCAGCCCTTGGCCGGGCCGATCGTGGTGGCGTCAGTGCGCTGAGGCGGCTATATAAAGCTTTCTTTATATTTGATCGGCGGCGCGTGAGCGGCTAGGCGAAGCGCAGGATCGCGACCGTGCGATCGTCCCTTTCTTTGCCCAGGAGACGTGCCCGTGGCCACCGCCGCAGCCGACACTTTCACCGACTATCTGGTCCATGACATCGCGCTCGCCGGGTTCGGTCGCAAGGAGATTGCGATCGCCGAGACGGAGATGCCGGGCCTCATGGCGCTGCGCGACGAATATGGCGCGTCCAAGCCGCTGAAGGGCGCGCGGATCACCGGATCGCTCCACATGACGATTCAGACCGCCGTGCTGATCGAGACGCTGGTGGATCTGGGCGCCGAAGTGCGCTGGGCATCGTGCAACATCTTCTCGACCCAGGATCACGCCGCGGCCGCCATCGCCGCCGCCGGCATCCCGGTGTTCGCGGTAAAGGGCGAGACGCTGGCCGAATATTGGGATTATGTCGGCAAGATCTTCGACTGGGGCGACGAGCCCTGCAACATGATCCTGGACGATGGCGGCGACGCCACCATGTTCGCGCTGATCGGCGCGCGGCTGGAGGCAGGCGGCACGCTGAACGACCCGGAAAATGACGAAGAGGTCGAGTTCCAGCGTGCGCTGAAGGCGTTCATCGCCGCCAAGCCGGGCTACCTGACCGCCACGGTGAAGGCGATCAAGGGCGTGTCGGAGGAAACCACCACCGGCGTCCACCGCCTGTACGAGATTGCGAAGAAGGGCGAGCTGCCGTTCCCGGCGATCAACGTCAACGACAGCGTGACCAAGTCCAAGTTCGACAACCTGTACGGCTGCAAGGAATCGCTGGTCGATGCGATCCGTCGCGCGACCGACGTAATGCTGGCCGGCAAGGTCGCCACGGTCGCCGGCTTCGGTGACGTGGGCAAGGGCTCGGCCCAGTCGCTCCGCAACGGCGGCGCGCGCGTGCTGGTGACCGAAATCGACCCGATCTGCGCGCTGCAGGCGGCGATGGAAGGCTTCGAGGTCGTGACGATGGAGGAAGCCGTGGAGCGTTCCGACATCTTCGTGACGGCGACCGGCAATGCCGACGTCATCACCGCCGAGCATATGGCGAAGATGAAGCCGATGGCGATCGTCTGCAACATCGGCCACTTCGACAGCGAGATCCAGATCGCGGCCTTGTCCAACTACAAGTGGACCGAGATCAAGCCGCAGGTCGACCTGGTCGAATTCCCCGACGGCAAGCAGATCATCGTGCTCGCCAAGGGTCGCCTGGTGAACCTCGGCTGCGCCACCGGCCACCCGTCGTTCGTGATGTCGTCCAGCTTTACCAACCAGGTGCTGGCGCAGATCGAGCTGTTCGCCAAGGCCGAGCAATATGCCAATCAGGTCTATGTCCTGCCGAAGCATTTGGACGAGAAGGTCGCCCGCCTCCACCTCGACAAGCTGGGCGTGAAGCTGACCACGCTGACCGACAAGCAGGCGGCCTATATCGGCGTGACCACGGAAGGGCCGTTCAAGCCCGACCATTATCGTTACTGATCCATACAGAAAGCTGTTCCAACCGATCGGCCCGCTTTAGAAGCGGGCCGATGATCGCGAACCTTCCCACCGGCACTTTGCTGCTCGCCACCATGGGTGGATTATGGCTGGTCCTTGCGGTGGCGGCGACCCTGGTCGGCGTCCGAAAGGCAGCGCGGGCCGAATCGTCGATTGCGGAGGCGCGGGCGGTGGCCGATCTTCTGGCCGGCGCGCCAAGCCTGCCGATGCTGGTTTACCCCGACGACGCGATCGATGCCGATCCTCGCATCGCCAGCTGGCTGGAACTGGATGCGGTTCCCACGCGACTGACCGACTTCGCCAAGGAGCCTCGGCTGGCGGAAGGCGATTATGCCGCCTTGGTCGACGCGATCCGCGCAACCCGGGCGTCCAGCCGTCAGGTGCAGATCACCATAGGTCAGGCGCCTGGCCGCATATTCTCCCTCCGGGTCGAGCCGTACAGCGTCGCGGGCGACGATCGCCGCGTGGTGCTGGTCTGGCTGCTTGACGTCAGTGAGACGCAGCGCGCGATCGGGCGACTGGACCAGCAGGTGGTGCGAATGCGCCGGGCGGTGGACGGCCTGTCGGCGCTGATCGAGGCGGCGCCATTCCCGATGTGGCATCGCGGACCGAACATGGATCTGGCCTTGGTCAACGGCGCTTACGTCCGCGCCGTGGAGGCGGGCGATGCCGAGCAGGTGGTGGCGCAAGGGATCGAGCTGGTCGAAACGGGTGGGGGCCAGACGCCCAGCGCATCGGCGGCGGAGGCGCGCGACCGCCGCCACGTCGTGATCCGCTCCGCACCCGCGATCATCGCCGGGCAACGTCGCATGATGCGCGTCGCCGACGTGCCGATCGGTGAATCGGGCGTGGCAGGCTATGCCATGGACATCCAGGAGCTGGAGGACGCACGCTCCGACCTCGGCCTGTTCGTGCGCGCCCAGCATGACATGTTCGACCGGTTGTCGGCGGGCGTCGCGCAATTTGCGGCGGATCACAGCCTGGTCTTTTACAATCGCCAGTTCGTGCGCCTGTTCGCGCTGGAGCCGGACTGGCTGTCGGACCACCCGGAGTTCGACCGCGTTCTGGAACGGATGCGCGAGGCGCAGCGCGCGCCGGAAAGCCGCGACTTCCCCGGTTGGAAGGCGGAGCGGCGGCAATGGTTCGCTTTGGCCCAGCCGGCGGAAGAAAATTGGCTGTTGCCCGGCGGCACCCATATCCGCGTGGTCGCGCAGCCCTTGCCGGACCGTGGACTGCTGCTGATCTTCGAGGATCGGACCGAGCATCTCCAACTCGCCAGCGCCCGCGACACGCTTGTGCGGGTCCGCACCGCGACGTTCGACAGCCTGTTCGAGGCGATCGGCGTGTTTGCGGCGGACGGGCGGCTCAACCTGTGGAATACCCGCTTCCGCGACGTGTGGGACCTGCCGGAGGAGGAACTGGCGCGCCACCCCCGCGTGGATGCGCTGGTGCAGACGATCGCGCCCAAGCTGCTGGACCCGTCACGCGCCGGCCTGATCCGCGATCTCGTGCGGATCGCGACGGTGGAGCGGCAGCATCGCTCCGGCCGGATCAGCCTGGTCGATGGCAGGCATTTCGAATTTGCGGCGGTTCCGCTGCCGGACGGCAATGCCCTGTTCACCCTGCTGGACGTCACCGCCAGTCGCGGGATCGAGGAGGCGCTACGTGACCGCAACGAAGCGCTGGAAGAGGCGAACCGGCTGAAGAACTCGTTCGTGGCCAGCATGAGCTACGAATTGCGCGTGCCGCTCACCTCCATTGCCGGCTTCGCGGAAATGCTCGGCAGCGGCTATGCCGGCGAACTGAGCGCGACCGCGCGAGATTATGTGGAAGCGATCCTGTCGGGGGTGCAGCGTCTGTCGAGCCTGACCTCGGACGTGCTCGACCTGACGCAGAGCGCGGCCGGCACCCTGCCGATGGCGATGGAGTCGCTGGCCGTATCCGAACTGGTGCGCGGCGCGGTGGATCTGGTGCGGGACAGCGCCCACAATTCCGGGCTGTTGCTGGCGGCCGACATCGCGCCGGAGAGCGGAACCGTGGTGGGCGATCGCAAGCGCCTGATGCAGACGTTCGATCACCTGCTGCGCAATGCCGTGTCCTACACGCCGGCCGGCGGGCGCGTGCTGGTGCGCAGCAAACGGGTGGACGGCGCGGCGGAGATCGTGATCTCCGACAATGGCCAGGGGATCGCGCCCAAGCAGCGCGAGCGATTGTTCGACCGCATGACCCGCAGCACCATCGGCCAGGATCAGGGCAGGAGCGACGAGCCGGGCGGCGGCTTCGGCCTTCCGCTCGCGCGGCAGCTGGTGGAGGCACATGGAGGCACGCTGGAACTGCTGTCGGAGGTGGGGCGCGGCACCAGCGTGATCGTCCGCCTGCCGCTGGACGTGGCGGACGAGGAGGCATGATCGCGTCAGGATCGCTCGACCTGGCCGATGCGGACGCGGCGGGGCAGCTTGGCATGGCGCTCGCCAGCACTTTGCGGGTGGGCGACGTGGTGACGCTGGCGGGACCGCTGGGGGCCGGCAAGACGACCCTGGCGCGCGGCATCCTCGCCGGGCTTGGGCTGGCCGACGAGGCGCCAAGCCCCAGTTTCCCGCTGGTGATCGCTTATGCGCCGCCCGAACTGGCGATTCCGGTGTGGCATGTAGATCTCTATCGGGTCGACGATGCCGAGGAGCTGGACGAGCTTGGGCTGGACGATGCCCGGCTGGAAGCGGCGCTGCTGGTGGAATGGCCGGAGCGGATGGGCGCGCGTGCCTGGCCGGATGCGCTTCGCCTGAGCCTGGAGGAGGAGCCGGCCGGCGGCCGCCGCTTGACTTGGCAGGCATCGGGGTCATGGGAAGGCCGATGGCCGCCCGTCCGATCATGACGCCGTCCGCCGGAGCGGACCTGTTCCTCAACAATGCCGGGTGGGAGGATGCGACCATCCTGCCGCTTGCCGGCGACGCCTCGTTCCGGCGCTATTTCCGGGTGGTCGGGTCGGACGCCAGCGCGGTGCTGATGGACGCGCCGCCGCAGCATCAGGACAGCCGCCCGTTCGTGGCGATCGGCGACCATCTCCGCACGCTGGGCTTCGTCACGCCGTGCATCCTGTCCCAGGACCTGGAGCGCGGCATGATCCTGCTGGAGGACTTTGGCGACGCCCGGATGCGGGAAGTGGTGGAGGCGGATGCCGGCCGCGAGCAGGAGGTGTACGCCGCGGCGATCGACCTGCTGCGCGACCTGCATGGCCATCGCGCGGGCGCGCTGCCGCCCTATGACATGGCCGTGTACCAGCGCGAGGTCGGCCTGTTCCCCGAATGGTATATGCCGGCTGTCGAGTTGGAGCCGGGCGGAGGCTATGCCGAGGCGTGGGCGGAGGCCTTGGCCCCGATCGCGGACGATCAGTCGACCATGGTGCTGCGCGATTACCATGCCGAGAATATCATGTTGCTGACCGACGGTCGCCTCGGCCTGCTCGATTTCCAGGATGCGCTGGCCGGGCACGCCGCCTACGACCTTGTGTCGCTGTTGCAGGATGCGCGGCGGGACGTCTCGCCCGCGCTGGAGGCGGCCATGCTGGCCCGCTACGGCCAAGTGGATGACGCCGCTTACGCGCTGCTCGGCGCGCAGCGGAATACCAAGATCCTGGGGCTGTTCACCCGCCTGTGGAAGCGCGACGGAAAGCCCCGCTATCTGTCCTATCAATCGCGTGTCTGGACCTATCTTGAGCGTGACCTGGCCCATCCGGCACTGGCACCGGTGCGGTGCTGGTTCGACGCCCATGTGCCGGCGGACAAGCGGGGCGCGGCCTGGGCGGACATGCCGGCATGACGATCCGCACCGCGATGGTGCTTGCCGCCGGGCTCGGCAAGCGGATGCGACCGTTGACCGCGACCCGGCCGAAGCCGCTGGTGTCCGTGGCCGGCAAGCCGCTGATCGACCATGCGCTCGATCGCCTGCGCGATGCGGGCGTGGCGCGTGCTGTGGTCAACACGCATTACCTGGCGGATGCGCTGGAGGCGCATCTGAACGGCCGCAAGGGAGGCCCGGAAATCGTCCTGTCGGACGAACGCGCCCAGCTGCTGGAAACCGGCGGTGGGGCGACCAAGGCACTGCCCCTGATCGAGGATGACCGCTTCCTGATCGTCAACAGCGACAATCTGTGGGTCGACGGACCGGTGCGGGCGATCGACCTGCTCGACACGCAGTGGGACAATGCGCGGATGGACGCGCTGCTGCTGCTGGTGCCGATCGCACGCGCCCACTGCCACGGCGGCAAGGGCGATTTCCGCCTCGATCCCAGGGGCCAAGTGCTGCGGCCCGCGCCTGGCAAGATGGCGCCGTTCGTGTTCACCGGGGTGCAATTGGTGTCGCGCCGCCTGTTCGCCGATGCGCCCGAAGGCGCCTTCTCCATGAACATCCTGTGGGATCGCGCGATCGAGGCCCAGCGGGCCTTCGGGGTCGTGCACCAGGGCCTGTGGTTCGACGTCGGCACGCCCCCCGCCATCGCCAAGACCGAGGCGCTGCTGGCGGCGGAATGAGCATGACGGACCGTCACGACGAAAGCGCCTCCATCCTCCGCCCCAACGTCTACGCCATCCCGATCCACTGGCCGTTTGCCGATGCCCTGGCGCAGGGGCTGGTGGCGCGGGCGGGCACGGACCGGCTGGCGCTGGCACGGGGCATCATCCTGTTGCCCAACAACCGCGCGGTCCGCGCCGTCACCGATGCGTTCGTGCGCCGGGCAGGGGGAGGGTTGCTGCTGCCGCGCCTGGTGGCGGTGGGCGACGCATCGCTGGAGGAGCAGCTTGGCGCGGCGTTCGACGTGGCCGCCGGTGATCCCGTGCCGCCGGCGATCGACCCGGTGGCGCGGCAGCTGATCCTTGCGCGGTTGATCGGGGATGCGCAGCCGGGGCTGGACCCGGCGGAGGCGGTCCGCCTTGCCGCCGACCTCGCCCGCTTGCTGGACCAGATGATCGTGGACGAGGTACCGCCCGTCCGCCTGGCCGAAGCGGTGCCGGCGGAACTGGCCGGCCACTGGCAGGCATCCCTCGCCATATTGCAGGTGGTGCTGCACCGCTGGCCGGAGGAGCTGCGACGGCGCAGGCTGATCGACCTGGCCGACCGCCGCAACCGCCTGCTCGGCGCGGTGGAGCGGCGCTGGGCCGAGCGGCCGCCGCGGGGCATGGTGGTGGCGGCCGGCATCACCGCCGCCGCCCCGCCGCTCGCCCGCCTGTTGCGGCGCGTTTCGCGGCTGGCGAGCGGGCTGGTCGTGCTGCCGGACCTGGACCGGGGCATGCCGGAGGAGGAATGGAACGCGCTCGGCGGGAGCGAGCAGGGGCGTCCGATCGAGACGCATCCCCAGTTCGCGCTGCGCCAACTGCTCGACCGGATCGGTGTCGACCGCGCCGAAGTGCGGCCATGGCGGCAGCGCGGGGCGGGCGGCTCCACCGCCGATCGCGGTCGTGCGATCCACAATGCCATGGCGGCGGCGGCCTTTACCGACAAATGGGTGACGCTCGGGCCGCATGCGCGTCGTCTGTCCGGCATCCGCGCCCTGACGGTCGCCAATCCGGCGGCGGAGGCGCAGGCGATCGCGGTCGCCATGCGCGAGGCGCTGGAGACGCCGGGGCGCACCGCCGCCTTGGTGACGCCGGACCGCAACCTGGCCGCGCGCGTATCGGCGCATCTGGCACGGTGGGGGATCGAGGCGGACGACAGCGCGGGCCGCCCGCTCTCCCTCACCCCGCCGGGTACGTTGCTGACCAGCATCGCGGATGCGGCGGCGGAGGGCTTCGCGCCGGTGCCGTTGCTGGCCTTGCTGAAACATCCCCTGGTGTGCAGCGGGGAGGGGCGGGCGGATTGGCTTGCCGGGGTGCGCGCGCTGGACCGCGCCTTGCGGGGCCCGCGCCCCGCGCCGGGGCTCCATGCGATCCGGACCTTTCTGCGCGAAGGGGACGATCGGACCCGGAAGCAGCGAGAGGCCGCCTTGGCCTGGTGGGACCGGGTCGAGCCCGTACTGGCTCCGCTGGAACGCGCGGGATCGGAGCGCATACCCACCCTTGCCGCCATGCTGGACGCGGTGCGTGAGACGGCGACGCGGCTTGCCGGCGATGCGGCGTGGAGCCGCCCCGCCGGCCGCGCGGCCGCCGAACTGGTCGCCAGCCTGGAACAGCATGCGGTGGAGGGGCCGATGGCGGTCGGACCCGGCTCCATGCCCGGTATCCTGCGCGACATGCTCGGCCGGGTGGCGGTCAGGCCGCCGCAGGGCGGGCATCCGCGCCTGTTCATCTGGGGCCTGATCGAGGCGCGCCTGCAGCAAGCCGACCTGATGATCCTGGGCGGGTTGAACGAGGGGGTGTGGCCGGCCTTGCCCGCGCCTGATCCCTGGCTGGCGCCCGCCGTCCGCAAGACCTTGGGCCTGCCCGGCCTGGAACGCCGGATCGGGGCGGAGGCAGAGCAGTTCGCCGCCGCGCTCGGCGCGCCGGAGGTGCTGATCACCCGCGCCCGCCGCGATGCGCGCGCGCCCGCCGTGCCGTCACGCTTCTGGTTGCGGCTGGAGGCGATGACCGGCGGCCTCGCGCCCGCCCGCACGCTGGAACGCTGGGCCGAGATGATCGACCGGCCGGACGCGCCGATCCTGATCGACCGGCCGGCCCCGCGTCCGCCGACA
This sequence comes from uncultured Sphingomonas sp., assembly GCF_934560975.1. Classification (GTDB taxonomy): domain Bacteria; phylum Pseudomonadota; class Alphaproteobacteria; order Sphingomonadales; family Sphingomonadaceae; genus Sphingomonas_I. Next base: position 72,682 of record NZ_CAKTFO010000004.1, read on the forward strand.
GCCGATCGACCGCGCAGGATCGCCGTGACCAAGCTCGACCGGCTGCGGGCGGACCCCTATGCCTTCTACGCGGACGCCATGCTGAAGCTGCGCGCATGGGACGCGGTGGATGCCGATCCCAGCCCCGCCTGGCGCGGCAGTGCGGTTCATGCCGTGTTCGAGGCGTGGGTGAAGGAGGATGGCTGCGATCCGGCAAGGCTCCGCCCCCGCGCCGAACGGCTGCTGGCGGAGACGTCCGCCCATCCCGTGCTGCGCGCCTTGTGGACCCCGCGCCTGCTGGAGGCGATCGAGTGGATCGCGGAGGAGGTGGCGCGCGGCGCCGCCGCTGGCCGCCGGACTGTGGCGGCGGAGGTCAAGGGCACCATCGACGTGGCGGGGCTGCGGCTGGAGGGCACGGTGGACCGCATCGATCGGCTGACCGATGGCACGCTGGCGATCGTGGACTGGAAGACCGGCAAGCCTCCGTCCAGGCGGGCGGTGGCGGAAGGCTATTCGATGCAATTGGGCCTGCTCGGCCTGATTGCCGAGCGGGGGGGCTTTGGAAAAGACCTCCACGCGCGTCCGACCACGTTCGAATATTGGTCGCTGGCGGCCAAGGACGGTCAGCTCGGTTATGTCACCAGCCCGGTCGGCCTCAGCAAGTCGGGCGAAGGAATCGATCCGGAGGACTTCACCACGCGGGCGGTGCGCGTGCTGACGGAGGCGGTGGACACGTTCCTGCTGGGCGATGCGCCGTTCACCGCCAAGCTGCACCCGGAATATGCCCCTTATGGCGATTATGACCAGTTGATGCGGCTGGACGAATGGTATGGCCGTGCCGCGCCGGGGAAGAATGCATGAGCGGGCGTCTGTCCCTGTTCCAGGTGCTGGAAGGCGCTCAGGCCGAAGCGTCGCATCCCCGGCGTCAGGTGTGGCTGTCGGCGTCGGCGGGCACCGGCAAGACGCACGTCCTGACCGCGCGCGTGCTGCGCCTGCTGCTGAACGGAGCCGAGCCGGAGAGCATCCTGTGCCTGACCTTCACCAAGGCAGGCGCGGCGGAGATGGCGGAACGAATTCAGGGTCGCCTGGCGAGTTGGGTCAGGCTGCCCGACGGCAAGCTCCGCAAGGAATTGTTCGCCTTGTCGGAACCGAATGACGACCAGGCGCTGCGCCGCGCCCGACGATTGTTCGCGCGCGTGCTGGACGCCCCGGGCGGCGGACTGCGCATCCAGACGATCCACGCCTTTGCCCAGACCATGCTGGCGAGCTTCCCCGCCGAGGCGGGCCTGACCCCCGGCTTTCAACCGCTGGAAGGGGCCGCCGAGGCCGCGCTGGCGCGGGCGACGCTCGCGGAATTGCTGGTTGAAGCCGAACGTGGCGGCGACCTTGGCCTGGTGCGCGACATCCAGTCGCTCAGCCGCCGCCTGGGCGAGGACAAGGCCGAACGCTTCCTGCGCGTCTCCGCCCAATCGCATGCGGCGCTGAGCGAACTCGGCTCGCGCGAGGCGATCGAGCCGCGCGTGCGCACCGCGCTGGACGTGCCGCTGGGCGATGTCGAAGAGCATATCCTGGAACAGGTGAGCGACAGGCGGTTCGACACCGCCTGCCTGGGGCGCATCGCCGACGCCAATCGCGCATGGGCTACCTCGCGCGGAAAAGAGCGCGCGGCGATCGTGGAGGCATGGCTTGCGGCGGATGCCTCCGAGCGGGCGGCCACGCTGGAACAACTGCATCGCGTCTGGACTAGGAAGGACGGCGACCCGCTTTCCTTCGCCAAGGGGCAGGCACCGCAGGTGGAACAATATCCCGCCGACTGCGGGGATGCCCATGCCTACGTCGATGCCTTGCTGGGCCTGCGCAAGCGGGCGGCACTTGCGGCCGAACTCGCCGCCGCGCTGCGGGCGGGCCAGGCCTATGCGCTTGCCTATGGCGCCGCCAAGCGCGCGGCCGGGGCGGTCGATTTCGACGACCTCATCCATGCGGCGGTGGCGCTGCTGGAACGGCCGGGCATCGGCGAATGGATCCGTTACAAACTCGATCGCCGCACGGATCACATCCTGGTCGATGAGGGGCAGGATACCAATGTCCCGCAATGGACCATCGTCCGCGCCTTGGCGGAAGAGTTCTTCGTGGAGGAACCCAAGCCCGACGGCGTGTGCCGGACGATCTTCTCCGTGGGCGATTTCAAGCAGGCGATCTTCGGCTTCCAGGGCACCGATCCCGTCGCCTTCGCGGCCGCTCGCCGATATTTCGAGGGGGCGGCGGCGATGGGGGAGCAGCAGGTCCATCGTCTGTCGCTCGATCGTTCGTTCCGCTCCACCCCCCCGATCCTGGCCGTGGTGGACCGCCTGATCGATCAGATCGGGCAGGAGCGGATGGGCCTGCTCGACCCGCCCGAGCCGCATGTCAGTGCCCGCAAGGGGTTGCCGGGCCAGGTTATCCAGTGGAAGCCGGTGTCGCTGGAGGAAGGCGTCAGCAATGACGATGAGGGTGAGGAAGGATGGCTGGACGATGCCGCCCGCGACTTTGCCACCCGGCTGGCGCGACAGGTGCGGACCTGGCTGGACCAACCGCTGTGGCTCGCCGGGCGCAAGCGGCCGCTGCGGCCAGAGGATGTGCTGATCCTGGTGCGCAAGCGGGCGTCGCTGGCGTCGCTGATCGTCGCCCGGCTGCATGCGGAAGGCGTGCCGGTCGCGGGTGTCGACCGGTTGCGGCTGGATGCGCCGCTCGCGGTGCGGGACTTGATGGCGGCGATCCGCTTCGTGCTGCAACCCGAAGACGATCTGAACCTCGCCGCCCTGCTCGTGTCGCCGCTGTTCGGGTGGAGCCAGGAGGAGTTGTATCGCGTCGGCTTCGGCCGCCGTGGCACGCTGTGGCATGCCGTGCTGGACGATCCCGCCAGCGTCGGATCGCTGGACGGGCTGAACCGGCTGCTGGACCGCGCCGATTTAGCGACGCCCTACCGCTTCCTGGAGGACATCCTGTCCGGGCCGCTCGATGGCCGTCGCAGGCTGATGGCACGACTGGGGCATGAGGCGCGCGACCCGATCGAGGAACTGCTCAACGCGGCCCTGTCGTTCGAGCGCGATGCGACGCCGACCCTGCAACGCTTCCTCGACTGGTTCGACCGTGACGAGGTGGAGGTAACGCGCGATCCATCCGCGCCGCTGGATGCGGTGCGGGTGATGACCGTGCATGGCGCCAAGGGCTTGCAGGCGCCGTTGGTCATCCTGGCCGACGCACCCGGCGATCCCGATGCGTCGCGCACCGACGTGATCGAATGGACGATGGAGGAGGACGGAGATCCCTTGCGCATCTTCCGGCCGCGCAAGGCGGAACTGACGGGCACGCTGGGCGATGCGCTCGCCCACGCCGAGCGGTGCGAACGGGAGGAGCATTGGCGGCTTCTCTACGTCGCGGTGACACGCGCGGAGGAGATGCTGGTCATCGGCGGCGCACTGGGCCCGCGTGCCAAGGGGGTGCCGCCGGCGCAAAGCTGGTATGCCGAACTGGATCGCGCGCTGGAGATTTTGGGCGCGGAATGGCGGGACGATGCGGACTGGGGCGCCGTGCGGAGCTATGGCGGTGCCGCCGGGGCAGGGGGAGTGCACGCCGATCCTGCCGCCAAGCTGTTGCGCCGGGCGCTGCCCGCGCCGCCGCCGCTGCCGTCATTCATCGGCCGGCCGGCGCCGCAGGAAAGCCGCCCGCCGCGTCCGCTCGCGCCGTCGTCTCTGGGTGAAGACCTGACCGCTGATCCCCCGCCCGGTCCGGCCATGCTGGCAGCAGCCCGGCGCGGGCGCCTGTTGCACGCCTTGTTCGAGCGGTTGCCGGATCTGCCGCCGGACGAGCGCATGCGGGCGGGCGACCAATGGCTGGAGCAGGCTGGCGGCGTCGCGGATCCGGCCGAGCGCAAGGCGCTGGTGACGGAAGTGTGCGGGATCGTGGCGGCCCCCGCGCATCGGGACTTGTTCGATCCCGCTGGTCTGGCGGAGGCGCCGATCGCCGCCGTGCTGCCCGATGGCACGGTGGTGTCCGGCACCGTCGACCGGCTGGTAGTGGGCGACGACCGGATACTGCTTGCGGATTTCAAGACGGGCGGGCGCGTGCCGGCTTCGGCGGAAGAGGCGCCGGTCCATCATCTCCGCCAGATGGCGGCCTATGTCGCGGCACTGGCGGTGATCTTTCCCGACCGACCGATCGATGCCGCCCTGCTCTACACGTCAGGGCCGACGTTGATCCCGCTGTCGCCGCGCCTGCTCGACAGGCACAAGCCCGGCTATCAGGATGCGGAGCAAAAGCTGGGCCAAAGCGGTTGAGTGGCCTGAAGCGGCTGCTTACATGCCCGTCACGATAACAAGGAGTCCTGCGATGGCGACCAAGAAGATCACCGATTCCTCCTGGGAAAGCGACGTGCTGCAGGCGGACGGCCCCGTGCTCGTCGATTTCTGGGCGGAATGGTGCGGGCCATGCCGCATGATCAGCCCGGCGCTGGAGGAGATTTCGGACGAACTCGCCGGAAAGGTGACGATCGCCAAGATCAACATCGACGAAAATCCCGACGCGCCCGGCCGCTATGGCGTGCGTGGTATCCCGACCATGATCCTGTTCAAGGGCGGTGCGCCCGCCGCGACCAAGGTCGGCGCCGCGCCCAAGAGCCAGCTGAAGGGATGGCTGGAAGGCGAAATCTGAGCCACGCCATCATGGTAAATCCGCAACGGCCGGCGCGCGAGCGACCGGTCGTTGTTCTTTCGATTGACAAGAAGGTAAACAGGGATCGGCCTAACCGCTCATACGTTCTGCTGGCAAGAGTACAGGGAGCGTAAGATGCGTAAAAGCGTGAGCCACATGTCGTTCGGACGTGCGATCCTCGCCGCCGCCTTGGCCTGTGGCGCGGCGCCATGCGTCGTTCCTGCCGCGGTCGCCGCCGTCACGGCATCTACGTCGTTGCTGCCGGACATCCAAACCGCACCCGAGGGACGCTGGAGTCGCCAGGCGGTGAAGCAGCTGATCGGCGTGATCCAGGGCGCGGAACGCGAAGGCTTCAATCCCGCTGACTACAACCTCGCCACGCTGCGCCAGGCGGTGGACGGCGCCAGCGGCGGGACCGGTCCCGCGCTCGACATCCTGGCCGAGGCGGCGGCGCTACGCCTTGCCAATGATTATCATTTCGGCCGGGTGACCGACCGGTCGAGCATGAACTGGATGATCGAACGCTCGCCCTATGAGCGCGCGCAACTGCCCGACCGGCTGCATGCGGCGGCGAATGCCGGATCGCTGCCGAGCTTCTACGCGTCGCTGCTGCCCGACAATCCCCGCTACGCGGCCCTGCGCGATGCGCTGGCCGAGACCGACGACCCTGTCATGCGCGACCGGATCCGGGTAAACATGGAACGCTGGCGCTGGATGCCGCGTGCCATGGGCGACGATCACATCTACGTGAACGTACCCAGCTACAAGCTGGATGTGGTGGAGAGCGGGCTGGTCCGCTCCAGCTACACGGTGGTGGTGGGCGCGAAGGCGACGCCGACGCCGCTGATGATCAGCCCGGCCAACTCCCTGGTGGTTAATCCGTCATGGTATGTGCCGGCCAGCATCGTCAAGAGCGCCAACATCCGCGCGGGGCAGGGTGGTTTCCGCTACAAGGATCTCGGCAACGGCGCGCGCGCGATCGTGCAGGCGCCGGGGCCGCGCAATGCGCTGGGCCGGATCAAGTTCAACCTGGACAACGACCAGGCCATCTACCTGCACGATACGCCCGCCAAGACCGCGTTCAAGCGCGACCAGCGCGCGCTCAGCCATGGCTGCATCCGGGTGAGCAATATCGACCAGCTGGCGTCCGAACTGATGTCGCGTGAGGGCGGCGACGCTGTCGCGCTGGAGCAGGCGCTGGCCGGCGCCGATACGCAGACGCTGAGGCTGCCGCATCAATGGCCGGTCTATCTGGTCTATTTCACGGTCGATCTCGATGCCAACGGTGCGTTGACCAGCTATGGCGACCCCTATCAATATGACAACGTGATCCTGGCCCAGCTGGACGGCCAGCGCGGCGGGGGCGCGGGCACTACCCTGGTGGCGCTGAATCGCTGACAAAAAGAAAGGGGCCGCCCGATACCGGACGGCCCCTTTCCCTAACCGGTGATCAGACGATCACTCCATGTTCATGGAGTTGTCGCCCATCATGCTGTTGTCGGCCATGGTGCCGTTGTCCGCCATCATGTCGGTGGCGGCCATGTCGTTCATCGTGCCCATGTCGTTCATGTCGGTCATCGACACGTTCTCGGTCACGTTGGTGGTCTCGCTCGAGCAGGCGGAGACGGCCAGAGCCGCCGCAACCAGCGCAACGGCGGTGGTCTTCTTCAGAATGTCTCGCATGTCAGACTCCCTATATTTTCGATTTGGACCGGGCCTTCTAGCATCACCCAAATCGCGCGGGACATTACCACATTGCGTCAACGCCTCAAGAGGAGAAGGGCAGACGCACGAGTGAACGCAGGAAGTCGGCAAAGCCCGCGCGAAGCGCCGCGTCCAGTTCGGCAAACCCGGCCGGGCGGTGCAGGGCGGCAAGGCTGGTCACGGAATATTCGGCGATGCCGCACGGCACGATCGTGTTGAAGTGTGTCAGATCGGGCGCGACGTTCAGCGCGAAGCCGTGCAAGGTCACCCACCGTCTGACCCGCACGCCGATCGCACCGATCTTGGCTTCGCGCCCCTCCAGATCATCGACCCAGATGCCGATTCGACCGGGCGCCTTGCGCGCGGCAACGCCCAGTTCGGCCAGAGTGGCGATCAGCCAGTCCTCCAGCGCGGCGACATAGCAGCGGACGTCGCGCCCGCGCGCATCCAGGTCGAGCAGCACATAGCCGACACGCTGGCCCGGCCCATGATAGGTGTAGCGGCCGCCGCGTCCCGCCGTGTGGACCGGGAAGCGGCCGGGCTCCAGCAGCTCTTCGGTGGCGGCGCTGGTGCCGCCGGTGATCACGGGCGGATGTTCCAGCAGCCACACCAATTCCGGTGCGGTGCCGTCCCGGATCGCGGCGGCGCGCGCCTCCATCTCGGCTAGGGCTGCAGGATAATCGGTCAAACCTGGCGACACGCGCCATTCAATCTGTTCCAGCGGTGCAGGCATGACCGTCATCTGGCCGGACGCGAACGGGATCGCAAGCGCGGCGCTCGATTGCCTTTGCCGTGCCGTCCGATGATAAGGCGACAACGGGAGAGTATCTTGGCCGCGTTTTCGATCGAACAGAGTTTCCTTGGCACCCAGCGCATCGTCGCGCGGGAATGGCCGTTGCTGCTGCCGGTGATGCTGGCCTTCATGGTGCTGCCGTCGTTCGCGACCGACCTGCTAGTGCCGGAAGCGTTGCGGACCGGCCTGACCGCCGCGATGGAGGCGGGCAACCCCGCCCCGATCATGCAGGCGGCGCGCTGGCTGTTCCCGCTCAGCATCGTCCTGTTCCTGTGCGGATCGCTGGGTGGGCTGGCGCTGACCGCGTTGGCGGTGGTGCCGCGCATCAGCGTCAAGGAGGCGATCCTGCTGGCTTTCCGTCGCCTGCCGGTGATGATCGGGGTGCTGGTGCTGCTGTTCGCCGGACTGATGGCGGCGGCGTTCGTGGTGACCCTGGTCCTGTTCATGCTGCGGTTGGACATGCGGGTGGTGCAGTCGCTGCTGTTCGGTGCGCTGAGCGGGATGGTGATCGTGGCGGCCGCGCGCCTGTCCGTCCTGAACGGCATCATCCTAACCCGCCGGGTAGGGCCGATGGCGGCGATCAGCGAGAGCTGGCACCTGACGCGCAAGCTGTTCTGGCGCCTGTTCGCCGGCTTCGCCGTCTATGTGGTCGGCGGCATGATCGTGGTGCTGGCGCTGGGCAGCGCGATCGGCGCGGTGGTGCTTCTCGCCGGAAATGGCCTGGGCGCGCCGGATCTTGCTTTTGCCGTGAACGCGTTCGTGTCCCGCCTGCTGGCCGCTCTGGTCGGTGCGGGGCTGCACCTGCTGGGTGCCGTCTATTTCCTTCAGCTCGGCGGATCGAGCAGGGGGATTTGAGGCGCGCAATCGCGCGGCAAGGCACCGAGCAGGCGGGGATCGGCGAAGGTCTCCACCATCCGCGCGAACGGCGTAAAGCCTTGCGCGCGGTAGAAGTTGAGCGCGGACGGGTGGTCCAGCGTGCAGGTATGCACCCATAGCCGCTCCACGTCGCGCCGCCAGCCGAGCATCAGCGCCTGCGCCATCAGCCAGCGGCCTTGCCCCTGGCCGGCGAGTTCCGGGACCAGGCCGAAGAAGGCGATCTCGCACTGGCCTGCCTGATGGAAATCGAGTTCCAGCAGGCCGACCTCGATCCCCGCCGGGTCCAGCACCGCATGGATCTCGACCGCGTCATCATGGATGATGGCGCCGAGGTCCGCGTCCGACAGAAGCAGCCGCGAGAACCACAGCCAAGGCGCGCCGACCCGCCTGAACAAGGTGCGATAGGCGTCCGGGGTGGGCGCTCGCCAGCGTGCCAGCCGCAACGGGGAGGCGGGAAACGGGCGAACGGACGGTCGCGCGCGCATCTCCAGCGACGTGACGATCGCCGCCAACTCGCTGGGGGCAACCGGGGTCAGCATGTCACGACCATGTCGCCACCGGCGGCAGGCTCATCAGGATGGCGTCGACGTCGCCGCCGGTCTTGAGTCCGAACAATGTTCCGCGATCATAGACAAGATTGAACTCCGCATAGCGCCCGCGGAAGGCAAGCATCCTTGCACGGTCGGCGTCGTCCCACGGCTGGCCCATGCGCCGGCGCACGATGTCGGGGAAGATGTGGAGGAATGCCTCACCTACCGCCTGCACGAAGGGGAAGGTGGCGTCGAACCCGCCCTCCAGATGGTCGAAGAAAATTCCGCCGACGCCGCGATGCACCTTGCGATGGGGAATGTAGAAATAATCGTCGGCCCATTGCTTGAAGCGCGGATAATCGCTCACGCCCGGGTGATCCTCGCACGCCGTGCGAAAGGCAGCGTGGAAGTCGCTGGTATCGCCTTGCTGCGGGATGGGAGGATTGAGGTCTGCCCCGCCGCCGAACCATCGCTTGGTGGTCGCAAGGAAGCGGCAGTTCATGTGCACGGCGGGCACGTGCGGATTGGCCATGTGCGCGACCAGGCTGATGCCGGTGGCGAAGAAACGCGGATCGTCGGCGGCGCCGTGGATCGTCCGGGCGAATTCGGGCGCGAAATGCCCGCCGACCGTGGAGACGTTGACGCCGGCCTTCTCGAAAACGCGTCCCTTGATCAGGCCGCGTACCCCGCCGCCGCCGTCCGCGCCGGTGGGATCGGTCCGTTGCCACGGCGTGTAGGTGAAGGCGGCATCGCTCCCCGCTTCCCGCTCGATCGCTTCGAATTCGGCGCAGATGCGGTCGCGCAAGGCCTCAAACCACGTCCGCGCGCGAAGCTGTTCGTCGTCCAATATCATCGGCATCGCCGTGCCGCTCCGGCTGCGGCAAGGCAAGTCCTTGTTATTGCGAACGTATCGCAGAACACTAATCCATGCTTGGCAAAGCATCGAACTGTTGTCTATCAAAGTCCATTCGTGCCGCCATTTGCGTGTGCGGGCGGTGTATGCGTGCCAGAAAACAGGACCAACGCAGAGGTGCCCGCAGATGGTGACGTCCGAACTGGTCGACGATCCCAATCAACGCCCTCCGGTGATTGGGGCTGAGCATGAGGACGGCACAGGTCCGCGCCGTCGTGACTTCCTTAACATTGCGGCAGTCAGTTTCGCCGGGGTGGGGGCCGTGGTGGTCGCCGTGCCGCTGGTCAACCAGATGAACCCCTCGGCCGACGTGCTGGCGCTCGCCTCGACCGAGGTGGACGTGTCCAAGATCCCGGCGGGGTCGGGCATCAAGGTGTCGTGGCGCAAGCAGCCGGTCTTCATCCGCCGCCTGACGCCGAAGGAGGTGGCGGCGGCGAATGCCGTCGACGTGTCCGACCTGCGCGATCCCCAGACCCTGGCCGACCGCACCAAGCCCGGCAAGCAGGACTGGCTGATCACCATGGCGGTGTGCACCCATCTCGGCTGCGTACCGCTGGGGGTGACGCCGGGCGAGAATCGGGGCGATTTCGGCGGCTATTTCTGCCCGTGCCACGGATCCGCCTACGACACTGCGGGACGCATCCGCAAAGGGCCGGCGCCCAAGAACCTGCAGGTGCCGGACTATGCGTTCAAGTCCGACAGCGTCGTCCAGATCGGCTGAGGAGACCGGCAATGAGCTTTCCCTGGGCTGAGAATTACGCGCCGAAGAACCCGCTGATGAAGTGGCTGGATGTGCGTCTGCCGCTGCCGCGCCTGGTCTACAATGCGGTGGGGGCGGGCTATCCGGTGCCGCGCAATCTCAATTACTTCTGGAACTTCGGCGTGCTGTCTGGCCTCGCGCTGACCATCCAGATCGTGACCGGCATCGTGCTGGCGATGCACTATGCCACCAACGCCGGGGTCGCCTTCGGCTCGGTCGAGGCGATCATGCGCGACGTGAATGCCGGCTGGCTGCTGCGCTATGCCCACGCCAACGGCGCCAGCATGTTCCTGGCGGTGGTCTACATCCACATCTTTCGCGGGCTTTACTACGGATCGTACAAGGCCCCGCGCGAGATGGTGTGGCTGATCGGCGTGGTGATATTCCTGCTGATCATGGCGACGGCGTTCATGGGCTATGTGCTGCCATGGGGGCAGATGAGCTTCTGGGGCGCGCAGGTGATCACCGGCTTCTTCTCCGCCATACCCATCGTGGGGGAGCCGATCCACACCCTGCTGCTCGGCGGGTTCGCGCCGGACAATGCCGCGCTCAACCGCTTCTTCTCGCTCCATTACCTGCTGCCGTTCGTCATTGCCGGGTGCATCATCCTGCACATCTGGGCGCTGCACATTCCGGGATCGAACAACCCGACCGGCGTGGACGTGAAGGGGCCGCAGGATACCGTGCCGTTTCATCCTTACTACACGGCCAAGGACGGGTTCGGCGTGGGCGTGTTCCTGACCGTTTTTGCCCTGTTCCTGTTCTTTCAACCCAATCTGCTGGGCCATCCCGACAATTATATCGAGGCCAATCCGCTCTCGACGCCCGCCCATATCGTGCCGGAATGGTATTTCCTGCCCTTCTACGCGATCCTGAAGGCGTTCACCGGCGACTTCCTGGGCATTCCCGCCAAATTGTGGGGGGTGATGGCGATGTTCGGGGCGATCCTGCTGCTGTTCTTCCTGCCGTGGATCGATCGTTCACCGGTGCGTTCGGCCCATTACCGGCCCGTCTACAAATGGTTCTTCTGGGCGCTGGTGCTGGACGTGCTGGTGCTCGGCTATGTCGGGCAGGCGGAGCCGACCGCGACGGTAGTGATCGTCAGCCAATTGTGCGCCGGCTATTATTTCGCGCATTTCCTGATCATCCTGCCGTTCGTGTCCGCGATGGAACGGCCTTTGCCGATGCCGAACTCGATTTCAGAGTCCGTGCTGCATGGCGAGCAGGCCGAGGCGGCACCCGTCGGCTTGCACACGGCCTGACACGGGCAAGGGGGATCATCGCATCATGCTCCGCTACATCGGACCCTTTATCGCTCCGGTCATCGGCATCGGCTTCCTGCTGGCCTTGTTCTGGGGGTTCATCACGACACCGCACGAAGCGGAGGTGGTGTCCGCCGCCCATGTCTATCATCGCGAGCCGAAGGACATCAGCTTCAGCTTTGACGGCCCGCTCGGCCGCTACGACCGGCAGCAGCTCCAGCGCGGGTTCCAGGTCTACAAGGAGGTCTGCTCCGCCTGCCACTCGATGAAATATGTGGCGTTCCGCGACCTGGAAGGGATCGGCTTCTCCAAGCCCGAGGTGAAGGCCATCGCCAAGCAATGGCCGGTGGAGGTTCCGGCGATCAACCCGGATACGGGCGAGCCGACGACCCGCAAGGCGCTGCCGAGCGACTATTTCCCCGCGAGCTATGCCAACGAAACCGCCGCCCGCGCGGCCAACAACAATGCCCTGCCGCCCGATCTGTCGCTGATGGCCAAGGCGCGCGAGGGCGGGGCGCATTACGTCTTCTCGCTGCTGACCGGCTATGAGGCGCAGCCGGCGGAGCTGGTGAAGCGGTTCCCCGACGCGAGGACGCCGGAGGGGCTCCATTACAATCCGTATTTCGCAAACCTCAATATTGCGATGCCGCCGCCGTTGGTGGCGGAGGGGCAGGTGACCTATGCGGACGGGACCGAGCCCACCGTCGCGCAGATGGCGGACGATGTGGCGGCCTTCCTGATGTGGGCGGCCGAGCCGAAGCTGGAAAACCGCCACCGTGCGGGCGTGGGGGTGGTGATCTACCTGCTGATCGCCACGGCGCTGGCCTATGCGGCCTATCGCAACATCTGGCGGGGCAAGAAGCATTGAGCCAGGGGTGATAGTTCCGGATCGCGGTGCCATGAATGCAACCCGGCCGTGCTGGCGATCGTCGTGATCGCGGCGGTCGCGCTGGCAGCCGGCGGAACGTGGCGCTTCGCCCGGCGGGGCGAAAGACGGCATGGCCTGTTGATGGTGGTGGCCGCACTGGTCCTGATCGGCAATGCGCTGATCTGGGCTTGGCCGGTGGCGCGCTGACGCCTAAAATGCCGGCATGCTACCCGATTATGACGACGCCACCGCCGCAGCTGCTTTCCGCCGCCTGGTCGCGCATCTGCAGCACCGCACCGACGCCCAGAATGTCGACCTGATGGGGCTGGCCGGCTTTTGCCGCAATTGCCTGGGCGACTGGCTGGCGGAGGCGTCGCAAGGCACGCTGAGCAAGGAGCAGGGGCGCGAGCATGTCTATGGCATGCCCTATGCCGACTGGAAGGCGCAGCACCAGCAGCCGGCGACGCCCGAGCAGCTCGCCCGTATGGACGAAAGCCTGAAGCGCAATCCGCGCTGAGTTCAGACGCAAGCCGCTGCGTTTAGACGATGTCGCGGCCAGTGGTGAATTGCGGGATGATGGTTGAAGGACCGTAAGCGCCGAGTCGCCCGGCCACCAGCTGGCGAACGGCATCCTCACGCGTCGGCTTGGGATCGTCATGGCGCGCGATCCAGTGATCGATCGCCTCGATCTGCTCGCGTGTGAAGGGGATGGTGAGGGTCAAATCTGCGTCGGTCATGCCGCGGACGCTGCCGCCAGCAGGCTTCGTGGTCAAGCGGGGGCATCGCGCGGGACCGCTCAGGATCGGGCAGCTGGCCGGGAGCGGTTCGCCGAAACCCGCTTCCCCAAGCCGGTCGCGCGCCTGTAAGCGGCTGGCGTGACCGATCAGCCCACCCCGATGATGGCCCAGTATCTCGCGCTCAAGGCGGAGGCGCAGGATTGCCTGCTCTTCTACCGCATGGGCGACTTCTTCGAACTGTTCTTCGAGGATGCGCGGGCCGCGGCCGGGGTTCTGGACATTGCGCTGACCGCGCGCGGTGAACATGGCGGCGTTCCGATCCCGATGTGCGGCGTGCCCGTCCACAGCCATGAGGCGTATCTCGCCCGGCTGATCAAGGCGGGGCACCGCGTCGCCATCGCCGAACAGACGGAAACGCCCGAACAGGCCAAGAAGCGCGGCGGCAGCAAGGCTTTGGTAGGTCGCGCCATCGTCCGCATCGTCACCGCCGGCACGCTGACGGAGGAGGTGCTGCTCGATGCTCGCGCCGCCAATTGGCTGGTGGCGGTGGTCAAAGCGGGGGGCGAGGTGGGCTTCGCCGCGGCCGACATTTCGACCGGGCGGTTTGAACTGGGCGCGGTCGCCGGCGCCAACCTTGATGCGGAACTGGCCCGGCTGGGCCCGGCCGAACTGGTCGCGCCGGAGGGTTTCGACCTGCCGACCATGCTGCCGCTGACGCCCTCAAGCGGGTTCGACAGCGTCGGGGCCGAACGGCGGCTGAAGGCGCTGTTCCATGTGGCGACGCTGGATGGGTGGGGCGCGTTCGAGCGTGTCGAACTCTGCGCTGCCGGGGGATTGCTGACCTATCTGGAGCGGGCGGGGCAAGGCAGCCTGCCGTTTCTGCAACCGCCGACGCGGCGCATGGTCAGCGATCACATGATGATCGACGCGGCGACGCGCGAGAGCCTGGAGATTACGGTCGCGAGCGGCACCGGGCGCAAGGGCAGCCTGCTCGATGCGCTCGATCGGACGGTGACCGGCGCCGGCGCGAGGCTGCTTGGCGGCGATCTCTCCGCCCCGCTGACCGACCTTCACCGGATCGAACAGAGGCTGGACCTGGTCGCGTTCCTGCATGACGGGGGCGATCTGCGGGCGCGGCTGCGTGCGACCTTGCGCAGCCTGCCGGACATTGCCCGCGCGCTCGGGCGACTGGTGGCGGGACGCGGGGCCCCGCGCGACCTGGCGCAATTGCGCGACGGGTTGAACGAGGCGCATCGCCTGCATGGCGTGCTGTCGGCGCTCGCCCCGCGCCCCGCCTTGTTGGATACGTTGCTGCCCGCCTTGCTGGGGCACGGCGCGCTGATCGACCGGTTGCAGCGCGCGCTGGTTGCCTCACCGCCGATCGATACGGCGCAGGGCGGCTATATCGCGGAAGGCTATGACCCCGCGCTGGATGCGCTGCGTAGTCGGGGTGGGGAGGGGCGGCGCGCCATCGCGGCGTTGGAAGCGCGCTATCGCACCCACACCGCCATCGGCCAGTTGAAGATCCGCCACAACAATGTGCTGGGCTACCATGTCGAGGTTCCCGCCAAGTCCGCCGATGCGCTGATGCGGCCCGACAGCGGCTTCACGCACCGGCAGACGCTGGCGGGAGTGGTGCGCTTCAACGCCCCCGAACTGCACGAACATGCAAGCGAGGTCGGGCAGGCGGGCGCCCATGCGCTGGCGGCGGAGGCGGCGCATCTGGAGGAGCTGGTCGGCGACACGCTGGCGCGCGCCGGGGCGATCGCGGCGACGGCGGATGCGCTGGCCCGGCTGGATGTCGCGGCGGGGCTGGCGGAGCGGGCGGCGGAGGGCGGCTGGGCGCGACCGGGCTTGGTCGATCGGGCCTGCATGGAGATCACCGAAGGCCGGCATCCCGTGGTCGAAAGCGCGGTCGCGGCCAGCGGCGGGCGCTTCGTCGCCAATGACTGCAATCTCGGACCGCATGACCGGCTGTGGCTGGTCACCGGCCCCAACATGGGCGGCAAATCGACCTTTCTCCGCCAGAATGCCGCCATCCTGATCCTGGCGCAGGCCGGCAGCTTCGTGCCCGCCGCCTCCGCCACGCTGGGACTGTGCGACCGGCTGTTCAGCCGCGTCGGCGCGTCCGACAACCTTGCGCGCGGGCGATCGACCTTCATGGTGGAGATGGTGGAAACCGCCGCCATCCTGGCGCAGGCGACCGAACGCAGTTTCGTGATCCTGGACGAGGTCGGGCGCGGCACGTCCACCTATGACGGCCTCGCCATCGCCTGGGCGGTGGTGGAGGCGGTGCACGACATCAATCGCTGCCGCTGCCTGTTCGCGACCCATTATCACGAGCTGACCCGATTGGCCGAGCGGCTGGACGCGCTGTCACTCCACCATGTCCGCGCGCGCGAGTGGAAAGGCGATCTGGTGCTGCTGCACGAGGTTGCTTCCGGTCCGGCGGACCGCAGCTACGGCCTGGCGGTGGCGAGATTGGCCGGCCTGTCCGCGCCCGTGATCGCGCGAGCGAGGGACGTGCTCAAACGACTGGAGGCGGGGCGCGCCGCAACCGGCGGTCTGGCGGCCGGTCTCGACGACCTGCCCTTGTTCGCGGCGGCGGCGGACAAGGAGGATGTCCGGCCCGATCCCCTGCGCGATGCGATCGGCGAAGTCGATGCCGATGCACTGAGCCCGCGCGAGGCGCTGGAGCTGGTCTATCGGCTAAAGGCGATCGCCGCGGACGGTTCATCCGACTGACAGCCACCGACACGGTAGGATACCGGAATGCACCGCCCGAGCCATATCCTGAATGCCGCGTCCAACCTGTTGGGCATCGCACTGGTCATCATCGCCGGGCTGAACGTCAGCCAGGTCGCGCGCAGCAGCTTCGCGGACGAGATCGCCTGGATGGCCGCCATCGCCTTCGGGCTGAGTTGTTTCCTGTCCTATCTGGCGCTGCGTTCCGGGGACGAGCTTCGACCCGGCGGAACCGGACCATGGGCGGACCGCATCTTCCTGTTCGGGTTGGTCGCGCTGATCGGCGCCATCATGGTGCTGGCGCTGACGCAATCCTGATCCCGCGCCTGCCATGGACGGCGGGGGGAGCCGGCCTTATCTGACGTGCATGAGCACCCGCTTCGATGCTTTGCCGAGCCGGCGCGCGATCATCAATCGGCGCACCCTGTCCGATGCTTTGACGGATCTGCCGGTAAGCGATTCCGCCGGGCTCCGTGCCGCTGCCACGCCGATCCTGAAAAAGGCGCTGGATGAGGGGCGCGCGGAGATCGCCCGCAGGCTGGCGGAACATCCCAGTCGCGGTGCGGAGACGGCGGCGGCCTATGCCTTCCTGACGGACCAGCTGCTGCGGCTGGCCTTCGACCTGACCGTCCAGCGGCTTTACCCCAACAACCATCCCAGTTCGGGCGAGCGCATCGCCCTGCTGGCGGTCGGAGGATATGGGCGGGGCGAGATGGCGCTCCATTCGGACGTGGACATCGCATTCGTCACGCCGTGGAAGCAGACGGCATGGGTCGAGCAGGTGATTGAGTCGATCCTCTATCTGCTATGGGACCTCGGTCTGAAGGTGGGGCATTCCAGCCGATCGCTGGACGACATGGTGCGCATGGCCAAGAGCGACCTGACGGTCTGCACGGCGATGCTGGAGGCGCGCTACGTGTGGGGAGACGAGGCGCTGTATGACGAGGGCGCGGCCCGCTTCGACCGCGAAGTGATGTCCGGCACGGCGCGGCAATTCATCACCGCCAAGCTGGCCGAGCGCAATGCCCGGCATGAGCGGATGGGCGACAGCCGCTATGTGGTCGAGCCGAACTTGAAGGAAGGCAAGGGCGGCTTGCGCGACCTCCACACGCTCTTCTGGATCGGAAAATATGTCTACAAGGTGCGGACGGTGGCCGAACTGGTCGATACCGGCCTGTTCACCGCGCAGGAGCTGCGCCGGTTCCGCCGCGCGGAAAACTTCTTGTGGGCGGTGCGCTGCCACCTTCACATCCTGGCGCGCCGGGCCGAGGACCGGCTGACCTTCGACGTTCAGGCGGAGATTGCGTCGCGGATGCGCTATGCCGCCGACCGGCCGGGGCGCGCGGCCGTGGAGCGGTTCATGCGCCATTATTTCCTGACCGCGAAGGAAGTGGGCGACCTTACCGGCATATTCCTGGCGCAGCTGGACGAAAGCTTCGCCGCCCGCACCCGCCGACTGGGGCTGCCCAGCCTGCCCCGGCGCAAGCGCAAGCTGGAAGGATTCCTGCTCCAGCGCGAGCGGCTGACGATCCCTGACGAAACGTTCTTTGCGGAGGATCCGGTCCGCCTGATCCAGATGTTCGCGCTGGCCGATCGCTACGAGCTGGAAATCCACCCCCTTGCCATGCGACAGGCGGGGCGCGACGCCCGGCTGATCGACGGCACTGTGCGCGACGACAAGCGCGCCAACGCCATGTTCCTGTCGGTGCTGTCGTCCCCCCGCAATCCCGAAACGGTGCTGCGCTGGATGAACGAGGCGGGCGTGTTCGGCCGCTTCGTGCCCGATTTCGGCCGCGTGGTGGCGCAGATGCAGTTCGATATGTACCACCATTTCACGGTGGACGAGCATACCGTCCGCGCCATCGGCCTGCTTGCGCGCATCGAAAAGGGCGACCTGCTGGGGGATCATCCTCTGGCGTCCAGGATCGTGGGCCATATCGTGTCGCGGCGCGCGCTCTATGTCGCCGTGCTGCTGCACGACATCGCCAAGGGACGCGGCGGCGACCATTCGGAGCTGGGCGCAGAGATTGCCGAGAAGCTATGCCCGCGCCTTGGTCTGTCGGCGGCGGAGACGGAGACGGTGGCGTGGCTGGTCCGCTACCACCTGCTGATGTCCGCGACGGCGTTCAAACGCGACTTGTCCGATTTCAAGACCATCCTCGACTTCGCCGAACTGGTGCAGAGCCCGGAGCGGCTGCGCATGCTTCTGGTGCTGACCATCGTGGACATTCGCGCGGTGGGCCCGGGCGTGTGGAACGGGTGGAAACGGCAGCTGCTGGGCGACCTCTACGATGCGGCGGAGGAGGTGCTGCGGCTCGGCCACAAGCAGCGCGGGCGGAGCGAGCGGATCGACCTCAAGCGCGCCGACCTGGCCGACGAACTCGGCTGGCCCGACGCGCGGTTCGAGGCGCATGTGCGCCGCTTCCCGGACAGCTACTGGGTTGCCGAAAGCCTGGACATATTGGAGCGCAACGCCCGGCAGATCGCCGCGGCGGATGCGGGCAAGCGACCCTTGTCCATCTCTGCCATGGCCGATCCCCAATTGGGGGCGACCCTGGTTACGGTCTATGCCGGCGACCATCCGGGTTTGTTCTACCGAGTGGCAGGCGCGATCCACCTGGCGGGCGGCAACATCATCGACGCGCGCATCCACACTACGCGCGATGGCATGGCGGTCGACAATTTCCTGGTGCAGGACCCGTTCGGGCAGGCGCTGGACGATCCGCACCGGCTGCGCCGCCTGTCGCAGGCGATCGAGGATGCCCTTGCGGCCAGGGGGCAGCTTGCCGCCAAGCTGGGCGCCAAGCCGGCGCCGCGGATGCGCGCCCATGCCTTCACCGTCGTGCCCAACGTGCTGATCGATAACAATGCCTCCAACCGCTACACGGTGGTGGAGGTACATGCCGGGGACCGTCCGGCTTTGCTGCACGCGCTGGCCTATGCAATGTTCGAGGCGAAGGTGACGATACACTCCGCCCACATCGCCACTTATGGCGAGCGCGCGATCGACGTCTTCTACGTCACCGACCTGATTGGGGACAAGATCACCAGTCCGGCGCGCCTGCGTACCTTGGAGCGGCTGCTGCTGGCCGCCGCCGGGGGCGAGCCCGCCGACAAGGCGCGCAAGGCGGCCTAAACGGAGCTGAGCGGCTTCAGCGCCCCTGCATGTCGCGCGCGTCGGCGGGGATGCGGACGGTGAGGGTGCCCCAATCTTCCTCCAGCCAGATCTGGCAGGCAAGCCGGCTGGTGCGGGTGACATGCGCCGCCAGGTCGAGCAGGTCGTCTTCGTCGGCACTTGCGGGCGGCAGCTTGGCAAAGTCTTCGGGCGCGACGATGACGTGACAGGTGGAGCAGGCCATCTGCCCCTCGCATGTTCCTTCCAACGCCTGGCCGTTCGCCTGGGCGATGTCGAGCAGACGTTCGCCGCTGGCCGCCTCCACGTCGCCGATCGTCTCGCCCCCGGCCGACAGGAACCATATCTTCATGCCCACTCCCACTGTCGCGCGGCGGCCTGTTCGATCAGGACGGCGGCGCGATCCACCTCATCCTCCGTCGTGTAGCGGCCGAAACCCAGCCGGATAGAGGCGCGTGCCTGCTGGTCCGACAGACCGATGCCGCTGAGGACATGGCTCGCCCGGCCGGATCCGCTCGCGCAGGCCGAACCGGCGGAGAAGGCGATCTGCCGCAGCTCCGAGATAAGTCGCCCCGCATCCACGCCGTCGCGGCGGAGGTTGAGGTTGCCGGGGTAGCGATGGTCCATGCCGCCATTTACCTGCCAGTCCGGCCCCAGGGCGACGAGAAGCCGGTCGCGCAGCGCGGCAGCGTGGTGAAGGTCAATGTCCATGCGCTCCGTCGCCACGGCGGCAGCGGCACCGAATCCCGCGCACAAGGACGGCGACAACGTGCCCGATCGCAGCCCATATTCCTGCCCCCCGCCATGCAGCAGCGGTTCCGGCTCAACCCCGTCGCGCAGCCACAAAGCGCCGATCCCCTTGGGGCCATGGACCTTGTGCGCGGAAATGGCGACGGCATCGCAATGCTCGATCGGGATGGCGATGCGGCCATAGCCCTGCGCCGCGTCGCAGACCATCCGCGCGCCCGCCGCGCGCGCTCTCTCGCCCAGCGCGGCGATCGGCTGGATCGTCCCGATCTCGTTATTGACCAGCATCGCGGCCACGACCGCCGTGCGTGCGTCGATCGTCCGGCGCGCCGTGTCCAGGTCGACCCGCCCGTCGCGATCGACCGGCAATATGGCGCACTCATACCCCATCTTTTCCAGCCAGCGCGCCGTGTCGAGTACGCAGGCATGTTCGGTCGCGACCGTCACCAGCTTGCGCCGGTCCGGTGGTGCCGCCGCCATCAGGCCCTTCAGCGCCCAATTGATCGCCTCGGTCGCGCCGCTGGTGAAGAACAGGCGCCCACCGTCACCGAACGGAGCCGCCACCTGCATCCGGGCGAGTTCCACCGCCGCCGCCGCCTCGCGACCCATGCGATGGGGGGAGTGGGGGTTCCCGAACCGGTCGTTCAGCCACGGCAACATCGCGTCACGGGCCGCTGGCGCAAGCGGGGTCGTCGCCTGGTAATCGAGATAGATCATGCCGCGCGCCGCCGATCCGCGATGCGGCGCCATGCCTGAAGGAAAAGGTCGACCTCGGCATCGGTCGTTTGGGGAGCCAGGCTGACGCGGATCACCTCGCGCGCGGCGGTCTCGTCCCACCCCATCGCGGTCAGCACCGCGCTCGGCCGCAGGCTGCCCGAGCTGCACGCGCTGCCCGCCGAAACCGAGATGCCGGCCGCATCGAGCTCGATCAGCTGGGCGGCGGCAGCCAGGCCAGGCAGCCGGTAGGAGGCGATTTCCGGCAGGCGCGAGTTCGCATCCGCTACCACCACGCCGCCAAGCTCGCGCGTCGCCGCGTCGATTCTCGCACGCAGCGAAGCGAGGTGGTCGCGCGGTCCGCGTTGCTCCAGCGCCACGGCAAAACCGATCGCGGCAGGAACATTCTCCGTGCCGGGACGATAGCCTTGCTCCTGTCCTCCGATAGCAAGAAGCGACCCTAACTCTTTGATAAGCAAAGCACCTATTCCCGGCGGGCCGCCAAGCTTGTGCGCCGACAGGATCAGCATGTCGGCCGAGGGCAGCGGGATCTTGCCCGCGGTCTGCGCCGCATCGGCCAGCCAGAGGCCTCCGCGCTCCCGGACCGTTACGGCAAGGTCGTCCAGCGGCTGGATCACGCCCGTCTCGCTATTGGCGACCTGCACCGCCACCAGCGCATCGCCGGGGATAGCTTCGGGTTTGACTGTGCCGCTGGCATCGACCGGAATGATGGTGGCGTCCTTGCCCAGGCGCAGGATCGCGTCATGCTCGACGGCGGACACTGCGCGTGTCGCTCGCCGTGCGCGGGTGAGTGCCAGCGCGGCGGCGTCGCTCGCGCCGCCGGTGAAGATCACCGCTCCGTCCCAGTCGAGCGCCGCCTTGATCCGCCGCCGCGCATCCTCCAGCGCCGCCCGCGCCGCGCGCCCCTCCGCATGGGGCGAGGAGGGGTTGGCCCAGCGCCCGAATGCATCGACCATCGCCTCCCGCACTGCCGGCAGGATCGGCGTCGTCGCAGCATGGTCCAGATAGATGCGGTCGGCCATGTGAGCTTTCATGTCTCCATGATTGCGCGATGATGCGCCTTTTCTATATAGGCGCGGCGCGCGCGCGTTCCCAAGCGCATCCCCGTCATTCTGAAGCGAGAGCGATGCCCGACGTCATTTTCCCTGGCCCCGAAGGCCGTCTCGAAGGTCGTTTCCAGCCTGGCCCGCGCCCGCGCGCGCCGGTGGCGATGATCCTCCACCCGCATCCGCAGGCGGGCGGCACCATGAACAACCGTATGGTGCAGGAGCTATACAAGACCTTCGTCCGTCGCGGTTTCGCCACCTTGCGCTTCAATTTCCGCGGTGTCGGCAAGAGCCAGGGCGTGTTCGACAACGGGGTCGGCGAACTGTCCGATGCTGCTTCGGCGCTCGACTGGGTCCAGTCGATCCATCCGGAAGCGCAGACCACCTGGATCGCCGGCGTCAGCTTCGGCGCGTGGATCGGGATGCAGCTGCTGATGCGCCGGCCGGAGATCAAGGGCTTCATCTCCGTCGCCCCGCCCGCCAACCTCTACGACTTCACCTTTCTGGCGCCATGCCCGTCGTCGGGCATCATCATCCAGGGCGAGGCGGACGAGGTGGCGACGCCGGGCGCGACCCAGAAGCTGGTCGACAAGCTGCGCACGCAGAAGCACATCACGATCCACCACGATGTGATCCCGGGGGCCAACCACTTCTTCGAGCATGAAATGCCGCAGCTGATGAAGTCGGTGGACGATTATCTGGATATGCGGCTCAACGGCTGAACGGTCTGGTAACCTGGCCGTTGCATAGGCGGCACGGACCGGCCTATCGACGGCCAAGGATTAACCAAGTCACTTTCGGAATGTGACGGGAAAACAAGAGGTGACCGTGCCGACCCAATTTGCGCCGCGCAGCCGGAAGGTGCGTATCCTCGCGACGCTGGGCCCCGCGTCGAGTTCGTCGGAGATGATCCGCAAGCTCTATCTCGCCGGTGCCGATGCGTTCCGCATCAACATGAGCCACGGCGCCCATGCCGACAAGGTGCCGCTGATCCAGGCGATCCGCGGGTTGGAAGAGGAGCTTGGTCGCCCGGCCACGATCCTGTTCGACCTGCAGGGGCCGAAGCTGCGCGTCGGCAAGTTCGCGGAGGGCAAGGTGCTGCTGGAAACCGGCGCGCACTTCGTCCTCGATCGTGATTCTACCCCCGGCGATGCGACCCGGGTCGAGTTGCCGCACAAGGAGATCTTCGCGGCGCTGGAGGTCGGCGCGCGGCTGTTGCTGGACGACGGCAAGCTGGTGCTGCGCGTGTCGAGCGTGGCGCCCGAGCGGATCGAAACCATTGTCGAGGTGGGCGGTCCGCTGTCCAACTCCAAGGGACTCAACGTGCCCGACGTGGTCGTGCCGATGGCGGCGCTGACCGAAAAGGATCGCGCGGACCTGGCCTTTGCCGTGGAGCAGGGCGCCGACTGGATCGCACTCAGCTTCGTGCAGCGGCCGGAGGATGTGGCGGAGGCTCGCCGTCTGATCGGGGGCAAGGCATCCGTCCTCGCCAAGATCGAGAAGCCGGCGGCGGTCGAGCGGCTGGAGGAAATCCTGGAACTGGCCGACGCCGTGATGGTCGCGCGTGGCGACCTGGGCGTGGAACTGCCGCCGCAACAGGTTCCGTTGGTGCAGAAGCAGATCGTCGCCACGGCCCGCCGGATGGGCCGCCCGGTGGTGGTCGCGACGCAGATGCTGGAATCCATGATCGTCTCGCCGTCGCCGACGCGGGCCGAGGTGTCGGACGTGGCCAATGCCATCTATGATGGCGCCGACGCGATCATGCTGTCGGCGGAGAGTGCCGCCGGCGCATGGCCGGAGGAAGCCGTGTCGATGATGGACCGCATCGCCGTCGCGGTGGAGAACGACCCCGGCTACAAGGCGCGCCTGCACTTCACGGAAACGCTGCCCGATCCGACCACGGCCGACGCTTTGTCGCAGGCCGCCAAGGAGATTGCGGACACGATTTCCGCCAGTTCCATCATCTGCTTCACCGTGTCTGGATCGTCCGCCCGCCGCATCGCGCGCGACCGGCCGGCGGTGCCGCTGATGGTTCTGACGCCGTCGCTCACCACCGCGCGGCGCGTCGGCCTGATGTGGGGCACCCATGCGGTGCACACCAAGGACGTCGACAGCTTCGAGGAAATGGTCGCCAAGGCCAAGCGGATGGCGCTGCGTCACCAGCTCGGCAAGGCCGGCGACCGGGTGGTGATCATGGCCGGCGTGCCGTTCGGAACGCCGGGCTCCACCAACGTGCTGCACGTCCAGCGCCTTACCGGCAAGGAGCTGGAAGGCCACGACGCCTGACGATGGGCAGGTTCCGGTACAGGGTCAGCATGATGCGGATACAGGTCGCATCATGCTGACCCTGCCCGAAATGCCTGTCGCCGCGTGGCACCCGGGGATCCATATATCGCCCCGGGTGACGCCGAGTGACCGGGTCAGCCGGTTTGTGGAGAGTGCGGGGCAGGAATATACCGCCCCTGCCATCACCTTTTCGGATCCGCAGCCGATTGTGGTCGCCGGCGGCCGCTTCGCCGTCCTGTCGCGCGATGGCGGGCTTGATCTCAACTCCATCCACACGCTGGGCGCACATCATTGGCACCAGCTGTTTGCCGGCGTGCAGCGGTCGGTGGTTCATCCTGCTACGGGGATGGCGCCTCTGGTGGCCGGCAATTCCGGCAAGGATGCCTATTTCCATATGCTGTTGGAAACGATGGGCGCGGTGCTGGCCTATCGCGCCCTCGGGCATGGCGACGCACCCGTGATCGTGCCGCCGCTGGATGCGGAATGGAGGCGCGACCTGGCGGCCTTTCTTGCGCCGGACACGACTTGGATCGAGGTGCCCGGAGACGCGCTGGCGAGTTTCGACCGCGCCGTCCTGACCAACATGACGGGGCGATCCTCCGGCTTTGCGCCGCATCCGCATGTTCTCGCACTGTTTGCACAGGCCGCTGCACCACTTCCCCGATCAGGGCGAGGGCGTAGGCTCTATATATCGCGCCGGGATGCCCCGGATCGACGCCCGATGCGCAACGAGGCGGAGCTGATCGCCCTGCTGCAAGCGCGCGGCTTCTACGTGTTGACGCCGGGAGGGCTGTCGCCGGCGGAACAGGCGGCCACGTTCCGCGACGCGGCAGTGATCGTAGGGCCGCATGGGGCCGGGCTCGCCAACCTGCTATATTGTCGTAACGGCAGCCAGGGTCCGAAGATGCTGGAACTTCTGTCCGAAGGCTATCCCGGTCGCTGCTACGTGAAGCTCGCCCAGGCCAAGGGGCTGGCTTATGCGGCGCTGATCAATTCGGAGGTGGAGACCGCCGACCATTTCCATCGCTCGGCGTGGGAATGCGATCTCGACATGGTGCGGGCTATATTGCCGCATCTGGACGCATGAATACCGGACGTTTGCCGGTTATTGTCCGCACATACGAAAACGGCCGCGCTTTCGCACGGCCGCATCGATTCGACGTTGCGTCACCCAACGTCGGGCTTGGTCAGCCCTGGCGGGCCTTGAAGCGACGGTTGGTCTTGTTGATCACATAGGTGCGGCCGCGCCGGCGGATCACGCGATTGTCGCGATGACGGTCCTTCAGCGACTTCAGGGAATTGCGGATCTTCATGGCCGTTACGCCTGCCTTGTGTTCTTGGGTTGTCGAAAGAGGCGTCCGCTTATGCGGTGAACTGTTGAGTGTCAACCATTTCGGTATGCAGCGATCTTGCATATTGGGCGTTTCAGCGGCGTAACGACGCGCACTTTAAAGGAGAACAGCATGCGCTCGACCCTGTCCGTTGCCCTGCTTGGCGCGCTGGCGCTCGCGGGCTGCGCCAGCCAGCCGAAGACCGAAGTGACCCGGTTCCACCTCAATCAACCGATTGCGCGCGGACAGATCACTGTCGAGCCGCTGCTCCCCGCCGATCGTGGCAGCCCCGAATTTCAGGCCTATGCCAACGTTGTCGGCGCCGAACTCGCCCGGCTGGGCTTCACCGAGGCTCCGGGCCTGACCAAGTCGGAACAGGTGGCGGCCGTCGTCGTCGACCGGGCCTTCTTCGATGGTCCTCCGCGTTCGTCCTTCTCGCTCGGCCTCGGCGGCGGCACGTTCGGCCGCCACACCGGGATCGGCGGCGGCGTCAGCGTTCCGGTGGCGGGCAATCGCCCGTCGCAATATGTCAGCACCCGCCTGACGGTGCAGATCAAGCGGCGTTCCGACAGCACCACCATCTGGGAGGGCAGGGCGCAGACCAGCGGCCGCTTCGGGGAGCCCGGCAGCCAGCCGACCGACGCGGTGCAGAAGCTTGCCACCGCCATGTTCCAGGACTTTCCGGGCGTGTCGGGGCGGACTATCACCGTCAAATGACTGCACACATCTCCGCCGCATTCGACAGCGGCAATATCCGTGTCCTTTCGCAGGATGGTGATCGCTTCGATCTGGAGATCATCACCGATCAACGATCGGATTTCTACCAATGGTTCCACTTCCGCCTGACCGGCGCGGCCGGGCGGACGGTGGAACTGCGGATCACCAACGCGGCGGGATCGGCCTATCCGGACGGGTGGCCCGACTATCGCGCACGCTGGTCGGCGGATCGCGAGGATTGGCGTCTGGCGGAGACCAGCTTCGCCGATGGCATACTGACGATCCGCCATGCTTGCGATGTCGACAGCCTGTGGTTCGCCTATTTCGCGCCTTATTCGATGGAGCGGCACCATGATCTGGTCGCCAGCGTCGCGATGCTGCCGGGCGTCGGCTATCGCTCGCTCGGCCAAACGCTCGACGGGCAGGATATCGACTATCTGACGGTGGGCGAGGGCAAGCTGCAGGTATGGCTCTATGCCCGCCAGCACCCCGGCGAATCGATGGCGGAATGGTGGATAGAGGGCGCGATCGGCCGCCTGACCGACCCGTTCGATCCGGTCGCGCGCGTGCTGCGCCGCGAGGCGACCTTTCACATCGTTCCCAACATGAACCCGGACGGGTCACGGCGCGGGCACTTGCGCACCAATGCCGTCGGCGTGAACCTCAATCGCGAGTGGCACGAGCCTACGGCGGAGCGCAGTCCCGAGGTGCTGGCCGTGCGCAATCGAATGGACGAGACGGGGGTGGATTTCGCCATCGACGTCCATGGCGATGAGGCGATCCCCTACGTCTTCCTCGCCGGCTTCGAAGGCATTCCCAGCCTGACCGAGCGGCAGGCGGCGCTGTTCAACCGCTTCCGCGACACGCTGGCGCGGCGCTCGCCCGATTTCCAGAGCAAGCATGGCTATGCCGTGGTGGGCAGCGGCGGGGCCAATCTATCCATGTCCACCAACCAGCTGGCTGAACGCTTCGGCGCGGTGTCGATGACGTTGGAAATGCCGTTCAAGGACAATGACGATCTGCCCGACCCCGAGTTCGGCTGGTCGGCGGAGCGCTCGATGCGCTTGGGCGAGGATTGTCTCGGCGCGCTGCACGAGATGATCGGCGATTTCGCGGCCTGATCCGTTTCCTGGAGGAATGATGCGACACGTCGCCGCCGCGCTGGCGGCTACCTTGTTGGTGGCCGCCCCGACCATTGCCCAGCCCGCCACCGATGGCCATGCGCGGCTGTTCGCGCTCTTTGCCCAGAGCGACGAGGCCAATCTGCGACGCAATCCGCTGGAGGCGCTCGGCCGCGGTGACCTGCGCTACGCCGATCAGGCGGGGGATCCGTTCAGCGACGCTTACTTCGCAGCGGAGCGGGATGCGGCCACGCGCGAGCTGGCGGCATTGCAGGCGATCGATCGGACGCAGCTCGATCTTACCGATCAGCTCGCCTATGACAGCTTCGCGTGGAAGACGCGCGACCAGCTTAAACTGCTGGCTGATCCGGACCTGCTGTTGTCGCTCAAGGTGCGGCCTATCGACCACTTCTTCGGCATCCATCTCTCCTATCCCGATCTGGCTTCGGGCAAGGGCGTGGCGCCTTTCGCGACGCTGGCGGATTACGAGAACAATCTTATCCGCAACGCTGCTTATGCGCGCCTGCTGGACGAGGTGATCGGCCGTTTTCGACAGGGTATGCAGGCAGGCATCCTGCAGCCGCAATTGACCGTCCGCAACATGATCGAGCAGCTTACGGCGCAGATCAACGAAGGCGTGGAAACATCCACCTTCTACGGTCCGGTCCGGCAATTTCCGGAGGGCGTGAAGGAAGCCGACCGCCCGCGGCTGCGCACCGCTTATGCAACGCAGATCCGCGACGTGCTGATCCCGGCGGAGACGCGGCTGCGCGACTTCCTGCAGCGTGAATACCTGCCGGCCGCACGCCCCTCGGTCGGGCTGTCGGCGATGAAGGGCGGCGCCAAGCTCTACGCCTACCTGATCGAGAGCAACACCACCCTGCCGATGAGCGCGGCAGAGGTCCACAAATTGGGCTTGGGGGAGGTCGCGCGCATCCGGAGGGGGTTGGCCGAGCAGCAGCGCATCGTCGGCTTCAAGGGCACGCCGCAGCAATTCTTCGCCTTCCTGCGCACCTCGCCCCGGTTCCAGCCCAAAAGCGCCGCCGAACTGCGCGACGGCTATTTCGCCACCAAGGCCAAGGTGGAAAAACGGCTGGCGGAGCAGTTCTCCACCTTTCCCAAGACCCCGCTCGAAATCCGGCCGGTGCCTGCCTACCAGGAGAAGACGGCGGCGGGCGGCTCCTACAATGCCGGCACCCCCGATGGATCGCGCCCCGGCATCTTCTACTATAACAGCTACGACCTGCCGTCGCGCGTGACGTGGGAGAAGGAAACCCTATTCCTGCATGAGGCGGAGCCGGGCCACCATTTCCAGATCAGCCTGGCGCAGGAAAACGACAAGCTGCCCAACTTCATGCGCTTCGAAGGCAATACCGCCTTTCAGGAGGGCTGGGCGCTCTATGCCGAGAGCCTGTGGAAGGAACTGGGCATGGAGAGCGATCCGTGGCAGCGGATCGGTGGCCTGAACGACGAAATGCTCCGCGCCATGCGTCTGGTGGTGGATACGGGCATCCACGCTTACGGCTGGAGCCGTGAGCGGGCGATCCAGTATATGCTCGACAATTCGCCGGAGACGGAGACGGACGCCACGGCCGAGGTGGAACGCTACATCGCCATTCCAGGCCAGGCGCTCGCCTACAAGGTGGGCCAGATTACCATTTCGCAGGCCAAGACGCGCGCGCAGCAGGCGCTCGGCGCGCGGTTCGACCCGCGTGCCTTTCATGCGCAGGTACTGGACACGGGCGCGCTGCCGATGACCGTGCTCAATGCCAAGATCGATGCCTGGATCGCATCGCAGCGGAGGAACTGACACCAATACAGCGGCGGTTCAGCAGCCGATCGGCAGAGAGGCTGCTTGCCCCGTTTCGGCGACCACATTAGGCACGATGGCGATGCCGCCGGCGTGCCGGCTCAGAGGAGATGGACCATGAAGATTGTTTCGCACCTTGCGCTGGCGCTTGCGCTTGGTGGCCTTGCCGTGGCCACGCCGGCCTCCGCCGCGAAGAAAAAGGATGAGGCAGCGGCGCCGAAGAAGAATTATTCCAAGGAGGCGCTTGCTCCGCTGGCCGCCGCCCAGAAGGCGCTGGACGGCAATGATGCGGCGACGGCCGCCGCGGAACTGGAGAAGGCGCGCGCCGCCGCGACCACCGAAGATGACAAGTATGCGACCGGCTCGCTGATGTACAAGCTGTCGCAGCAGAACAAGGACAATGCCCTGCAGGCGCAGGCTATCGACCTGATGGTGTCCAGCGGCCGCGCCGACCCGGCCGTGCTGCCCCAGCTCTATATCGCGCAGGCGCAGCTTGCGTGGGAGAAGAAGGACTATCCCCGTGTTGAGCAGGCGCTGACCGCGGCCCAGCAGTCCGGCACCGACAATACCGACATCGTGCCGATGCTGGTGATGGCGCAATCCAACCAGGGTCAGCCGCTCAAGGCGCTGCAGACCGTCAACACCGCGATCGACAAGCAGGTCGCCGCGGGCAAGCCGGTCCCGGCCGAATGGTATGAGCGCGGCGTCGACCTCGGCTATCGCGCGAAGGCCAATCCGGCGGACGCACCGGCCATCAATGCCGCGACGCTGGAAGTCACCAAGAAATGGGTGGCCGCTTATCCGACCAAGAAGAACTGGAACAACGCGCTGCGCGTCTATGGCGATCGCGCCAACCTGGATACGGCAGCACAGGTGGACGTATTCCGCCTGCTTCGCCACGCCAACGCGCTGAGCGGTGACGTCGATTATCGGGAATATGCGCTGGACGTCTATATGCGCTTCCCGAACGAGGCGATGTCGGTTCTTCAGGAGGGCAGCTCCAAGGGCGTCGTCAACCTGACCGGCAAGAATGACGCCACCGACGTCATGGCGCAGGTCAAGGCCAAGGTGCCGGGCGACAAGGCCTCGCTGGCCGGCGCCGACAAGTCGGCCCGTGCCGCCGCGACCGGCAAGGGTGCCCTCAGCACCGCCGACGCGCTGGTCGGCTACGGCGAATATGCCAAGGCGGTCGACCTCTACAAGGTTGCCATGAGCAAGGGCGGCGTCGACAACAATGTCGCCAATCTGCACATGGGTTGGGCGCTGGCCCAGTCGGGTGATGCGGCGGGCGCAAAGACGGCGTTCGGCCAGGTTCAGGGCCAGTTGAAGCCGATCGCCGACTTCTGGGTGATCCACCTCGACCATCCCACGACCGAAGCGTGACGTGACGGGCGGGCGGCATCCAGCCGCCCGCCTTCGTTCAGGCGTCGTCGACGGGAACGCCGCATGCCTCCTTGGACGTGCGGATCGTCAGCGACGTCTTGACGCTCGCCACGTTCGGCGCAGGCGTCAGCTTGGATGTCAGGAAGCTTTGAAACGATTGAAGGTCGTGCGCCACGATCTTTAGGATGAAGTCGATCTCGCCGTTTAGCATGTGGCATTCCCGGACCTCGGCAAGGCCGGCGATATGCGCTTCGAACCGCTTGAGATCGTCCTCGGCCTGGCTCTTCAGGCTGACCAGCGCGAACACCATGATCCCGTAGCCCAGCTTCACGGCATCCAGTTCAGCGTGATAGCCACGAATCACGCCGGCTTCCTCCAACGCGCGCATCCGGCGCAGGCAGGGCGGCGCGGTCAGCCCCACGCGGCGGGCCAGTTCGACATTGGTAACGCGACCTTCGCTCTGCAACGTGCCCAGGATCGTACGATCGAGCTCGTCGAGGGTGATATGTGTCGCCATGTGCATCTTTCCCGTTAGCCGTTAGCCAGAGCGGCATAATAAAGTTTCTTGGTTAAGCAACTATGCTCTTCCCCCACGGCTTGCCTGACGGCGTGTTCCTCGTCTATTCAGCCGCCGTGGGCCTGTAGCTCAATGGTTAGAGCTGGCCGCTCATAACGGCTAGGTTGCGGGTTCGAGTCCTGCCGGGCCCACCATGATTATCCCGAAATATCTGCTGCCTGATCGTGCATGGGCGTGCGCGATGCCTGTCAATCCTGGCCGTGCATTGCCGTCCGGTGCACCCCATCACGGCAGTTGCCGACAGATCCCCTTGCGCCAGCATTGCCTCGCGAGGGCGTTCACCAGATCCGAGGGCGGTCACGCCGCCATGGCGCGCGACCACAAGGCGAGAGCCGCCATAGATCCCGATCAGCGCATAAGGGTCGATCAAGCCATCGGCCATAGGCCGACGGTGGATCAGTCCGCGAAGTTGAAGCCTTGGGAGAGGAAGCCCGGCACCGGACCATTCCAATCGTAGCGCGACGACCGGTCTTCAACCACGCGCAAGGGCGGTTCCGCCGAAACCCGTGCCGGTGCCTCGACCGGCGGTTCCTTCGGAGTTCGAGCCGGTGCCTTTGCCGATGGTGCCGCAACGACCTGCTCGACCGCCTCGGCTGCTTCAGCCGTCGCGCCGTCGCGCCGTCGCCTGCGGCTACCCTTGGAGGCGGACGCGTCCTTCTTGTCCTCGGCCGACTTTTGTGCCGGCTTCGGGGCCGGGGCGGAGGCCGTTTCCGACGCGCCATCGCGCGTGATCCGCTCGATCTTCTGACCGGTCAGCTTTTCGATGTTGGCGATCGCCTCGGCATCCTCGCTGGTGACCAGCGTAAAGGCCTTGCCCGTGGCGCCGCCGCGACCGGTGCGACCGATGCGATGCACGTAGTCGTCGGGATGCCAAGGCACGTCGAAGTTGATGACGTGGCTGACGCCCTTGATGTCCAGGCCGCGCGCGGCGACGTCGGACGCGACCAGGATGTTGATGTCGCCGGTCTTGAAGCGTTCGAGTTCGCGCAGCCGCTCCGCCTGTTCCATGTCGCCATGGATCTGGCTGGCGGCAAAACCGTGCTGCGTGAGCGACGTGGTCAGTTCGCGCACCATGGTCTTGCGATTGGAGAAGATGATTGCCGTGCGGAGGTCATCGGCGCGCAGCAGCCCGCGCAATGTCTCGCGCTTGCCCCGGGTGGACGTTTCCACCAGCCGCTGCTCGATGGCGGCGTTGGTGGAGGCGGGACGGGCCACCTCGACCGTCTTCGGGTTGGACAGGAACTTGTCCGCCAATTTCTTGATGGGCGGCGGCATGGTGGCCGAAAAAAGCAGGGTCTGGCGCGTCGCCGGCAGCTTGGAGCAGATTTCCTCGATGTCGGGGATGAACCCCATGTCGAGCATCCGGTCCGCTTCGTCGATCACCAGGGTGGTGCAGCCGGACAGCAGGATCTTGCCACGCTGGAACAGGTCCATCAGCCGGCCCGGCGTCGCGATCAGCACGTCGACGCCCTTTTCCAGCGCCTTCTGCTGGTCGCCCATGGAGACGCCGCCGATCAGCAGCGCCATGGAGAGCTTGTGATACTTGCCGTATTTCTCGAAGTTTTCCGCAACCTGGGCCGCAAGTTCGCGTGTCGGTTCCAGGATCAGGCTGCGCGGCATCATCGCGCGCGCACGGCCATGGGCCAGCACGTCGATCATCGGCAGCACGAAGCTGGCGGTCTTGCCGGTCCCGGTCTGCGCAACCCCGATCAGGTCGCGGTTCATCAGGACTGGCGGGATCGCAGCCGCCTGGATCGGAGTCGGCTCGGAATAGCCGGCATCGGTGATGGCGCGGAGGAGTTCGTCGGAAAGGCCGAGGTCGGCGAAAGTCATGTCTGTCCGGTTCAGGATCTAGGGAGCGCGTAGTTGTGCCCCTGTGAATGCCGATCGCTAGGAACCAAATCAACCAAACTGTCAAGTAAAAGCCGGATCAGTCGTCCATCTTGGGCACGAGTTTACGGAACCGGTCGATCGGGCATTCGCCGCCTGCCCGGTCTCGAACGACGTCGCGATCGCTGCAGATCAACCCGTTCGCCGGTGGAAGAATGTAGAAGCCGCTATAATAATCCAGCCCGGGGCAGGACGAGGCGAGCCGCGCCCGCATCCGTTGCCCGCCGCGCATCACGAAATCGACCCCGCCTTTGTCCAGCACGGCGGCGCCCAGGATGTCGTTCATCGGCACGCAGCGCGGGCCTTTCTTTTCGCGATAGGTCTGCACCACGTGGCGGCGGGCATGCAGGGTCTGCACCCGCACCACCATGCGCGAGCGGAAGCTGAGCTGCGCCATCTCGACCGCGCCGGGCCAGGCGGAATGCGGTGCGGGCGCGGCACCAGCCAGCGCGGCGGCAAGCAGCAGCATCAGGATCGCGGGTCCGTCATCGCTTTCTCCGTTCCGGACCCGCGCTTTAATGCCGCATGAACTGGCGGGCGGCAGGCCGGCCAGGTTATAGGACGGTGATGACCTGTGTTCCCGATGCAACATTCTTGGCGCTGCTCGCACGGCGATTGGGGCCCAAGGGCTTCACCGCCGATCCCCGCGCGCTGGCGCCGTGGCTGACCGACTGGCGCGGGCGCGTGGCGGGGCAGGCATCGGCGCTGCTGTCCCCGGCCACCACGGACGAGGTGGCCGACATCGTCCGGCTTGCGGCGGAGGCGCGGGTCGCGATTGTTCCGCAGGGCGGAAACACGTCGATGGTCGCGGGCGCGGTGCCGCCGGCGGAGGGTGGCGCGCTGCTCCTGTCCCTGCGGCGGATGAATGCGATCCGCTCGGTATCGGCCGACGACAATGTCGCGGTGGTGGAAGCCGGCGTGATCCTTGCGACCTTGCACGAGGCGGCGGAGCAGGTCGGCCGACGTTTCCCGCTGAGCCTGGCGGCCAAGGGATCGGCCACGATCGGCGGGCTGATTTCCACCAATGCGGGGGGAACGCAGGTGCTGCGCTTCGGCGCGATGCGGGCGCTGGTGCTGGGGGTGGAGGCGGTGCTGCCGTCCGGCGACCGGTTCGATGGCCTGTCCGCCCTGCGCAAGGACAATCGCGGCTACGATCTGCGCCAGTTGCTCGTCGGGGCGGAGGGGACGCTGGGGATCGTCACGGCGGCCAGCCTGCGGCTTGTTCCGGCGGTGGGCAGGCGCGCCGTGGCATGGATCGGTCTGGACCGGCCGGCCGATGCGCTCCGCCTGCTGCGGCAGCTGGAGGAGGCGACGGGCGAGGCGATCGAGACCTTTGAACTGCTGCCGCGCGTGGCGCTCGACCTCGTGCTCGCGCATGTGCCGGGCACCCGCGCGCCGTTGGCCGGATCGCATCCCTGGTATGTGCTGCTGGAGGCGACCGCGCCTGCGGCCCTGCCGGACCCGGCCGATAGTCTCTCCGGCGTGCTGGCGGGCGCGATCGAGAGCGGGGCGATCAACGATACCGCCATCGCCGCCAGCGAAGCGCAGGCCGACGCCCTGTGGCGGCTGCGTGAAACCGTGCCCGAGGCGGAGCGGGCGGACGGGCCGGCCGTGAAGCATGACATCTCCGTGCCCGTATCCGCTACGCCCGATTTCCTCGCCACAGCCATCTCCGCGGTGGAGCGGCAATTCGCCGGGACGCGCGTCTTCGCCTTCGGTCATCTCGGGGACGGCAACATCCACTTCAACGTGCGTCCGCCCGAAGGTGCGGATCGCCCCGACTGGATCGCCCGTCATGGCGCCGCGGTGAGTTGCTTGGTGCACGATCTGGTGGGGCGGCAGGGCGGCTCGATCTCCGCCGAGCACGGCATCGGCCAGATCCGCCTTGCCGAGTTCGCGCGCACCGCCGATCCGACGCGCCTGGCCCTGCTGCGCGCCATCAAGGGCGCGCTCGACCCCCACGGCATCATGAATCCGGGCAAGCTGATCCCGGCAGAGTAGGTTGCGAAGCCGGATGCGAGCCAATAGACGGCACGAACCGTCGGCCACCCGGCCATACGCTTGTTTTGGAGAGAAATGATGGCGAGCGCCGCCCAGCCTGCAATGCAGGGTCTGCCCATGCTCTATAATGACCTGGTCCCGCTTTCCAGCGTGGAGCATGCGACGTGGAAGATGCGGCCGCTGAGCGATCTTAACATGATCGCGCAGGTGCATGCCGTGCCGCTGACGGTGGAGGAGTTCCCGCTGGCGCAGCGTTTCTTCCCGATCGTGTTCTCGTCCGGTGCCGAAGCGGTGCCGCTGGCGCTGATGGGCCTGAACGAGGGCGTGAACGTGTTCGTCAAGGACGGCAAGTTCGACGCTGGCTATGTGCCTGCGTTCCTGCGCCGTTATCCGTGGCTGCTGGCTCGGCTCAACCAGGATCAGGACGAGCTGTCCTTGTGCTTCGACCCGTTGAGCGGCCTGGTCGGCGAGTTCGAGGATGGCCTGCCCTTGTTCGAGAACGGACAGCCGGCTCAGGTCGTCACCGACACGCTCCAATTTTGCGAGCAGTTCGAGATTGCGGCGCAGGCGACCACGCAGTTCATCAAGGAGCTGAACGACCTCAACGTCCTGGAGGACGGCGAGTTCAGCATCCAGCATCCATCCATGCCCCAGCCCTATAATTATCGTGGCTTCCGCATGGTCAACAACGACAAGCTGCGCGAGCTGCGCGGCGATCAGCTGCGCAAGATGAACCAGAACGGCATGTTGACGGTGCTGCACGCCCACATGTTCTCGCTCAACCTGATGAACGACATCTTCGGTCGGCAGTGGGATCAGGGCCAGGTGCCGGGCGCGATCGCGGCGAACGGCGCGGCCTGAGTGACGAGCCGACCGGCAAACAAAAATTTCGCGATCCTTGAAACCCTTAGGCCGCTCGCTTATTTATGCAGTGTCCTATCGTGTTCCCCCTTTCGCGGTAGGACTTGAGCGCGCCAAGGCGCGCTCCCTCCCTGAACCTTGGCCACTCTGCACGAAAGTGCAGGGTGGCTTCTTTTATTCGGCGGCTGCGGGGAAGGCGGCCTGTGCCGCCAGGCAGGCTTCGCGCGCCAGATCCGCTATCAGTGCGCGGACCGGCTGCAATCCCATGGACACGTCCCGCAATCCGGCCTCCAGATAGAGGTTGCGATCGATCTCGACCTGCACGGCATGGATGCCGGTCGAGGGGCTGCCATGGCGTGCAAGCACATAGGCGCCCGCATAAGGCGCGTTCAGGGCGGTGGTGTAACCATGCAGCCGCGCGGTGGCGGCCAGACGCGCCGCAAGGCCGGGCGCCGCGGAGCGACCATGCCGGTCGCCGATCACGATCTGCGGCGGGCGCGCTCCGTGGAGCGGCGGCATGGAATGGCAATCGAGCAGCACGGCATGGCCGAACCGGCGCCATGCATCGTCCAGCGCCTGGGCAATGGCCGCGTGATACGGGGTATGCACCGTGTCGATCCGGCGCTGGATGGATGCGGTGGACGGGGGGATGCGCCACAGCTCGCGCCCGCCGATCC
The DNA here is from genome assembly GCF_934560975.1 of uncultured Sphingomonas sp. Classification (GTDB taxonomy): domain Bacteria; phylum Pseudomonadota; class Alphaproteobacteria; order Sphingomonadales; family Sphingomonadaceae; genus Sphingomonas_I. Next base: position 108,853 of record NZ_CAKTFO010000004.1, read on the forward strand.
TTGTCGGGATCAGACCCAAGCCGGACCGTGCCCGACTGCTGACCGGAAGCTTGCTCAGCGCCGGCCAGCGCAGCAGGGGCTCCAGATCCTCCTCACCGCGATTGAGGTCGATCCAGGCACGGGGCGACCGCGCCACGATCCCCACGGCGCCCTCCGCCACCGCCTGGGTGATCAACAGGTCGGCATGGCGATCCTCCAGCGATTCGAGACGGGACACGGGACCGGCCGCCGCCGCCAGCAGTTCGGGTGGATAGTCCCGTCCGCCATGCGGCACCGCAACCACGATGGCCGTCGTCGGGCTTGGCGGGCCGATCCGTACGAACGGGGCACTCTCTCCGGCCGCTATGTCCAGGGGGTCGGTCATGCGATCATGCTAATCGCGCGTGACGTTTCCGTGAAGCCATCTCACGCCCCACGCGTTGACTGACGCATTGCGGCTAGAATTTGTTAACCATTGCGGCGATAAAGGGCCTGAACAGACTGTCAGCAGGTCCCCGGAGAGCCCAGATGATACGTATCCTACTCGCCGAGGACGACGACTCCATGCGCGAATATCTCGCGCGTGCTCTGGAGCGGACCGGCTACGGTGTGAAGGCCGTTAACAGCGGGATGTCCGCCCTGGTCGAGCTTGAACGTGACTCGTTCGACCTGCTGCTTACCGACATCGTCATGCCGGAGCTGGACGGCATCGAACTGGCGCAACGGGCCGGCACGATGCACCCCTCCATGCGGGTGATGTTCATCACCGGCTTCGCCGCCGTCACGCTGCAGAACGGGGCCATGCCGCCCGAGGCGAAGGTGCTGTCCAAGCCGTTTCACCTGCGCGATCTGGTGATGGAGGTGGACCGCATGTTCGAAATGGGCAGTGCAGCCGATCTTTGAGTGCTTGCGCAATCGAAAAGGCTCCGCTAGGAGCCCCGCCAGACGCTGAGTTTAGAGCCCCTCGGGGCTCCAGTGGGCGTGTAGCTCAGTGGTAGAGCACTGTGTTGACATCGCAGGGGTCGCAAGTTCAATCCTTGCCACGCCCACCAGATAGAAGCCCCGCCAGGTTCATGACTTGGCGGGGCTTTTTCGTATCTGCCTTGCTCCGGCGGCGCCCGGTCCAGCGCGGCGGGCGGGGGTGTTGCGGGCGTTCGGGGTTAGGCCTAGTCCTGGCTCATGGTCGACGTGCCTGCACCGATGATCCGCCAAGCCGGCGATCGGGCGCGTCCGGCATTCGGGCAGCAACCGCCACCATGCGGAAACATCCGGCACGACAAGCCTGCGCCCGGGCCATCCAGCAGAGAGAGGATGACAGCCTGTGAAGCTGCACGACGTTCGAACCTACAAGTCGGCCGAGCCGCTGCTGCGCGAGGAGCAGCTTGCGTGGAAGATGGCGGCGGTCGCCACCGATCCCGTGCCCGTCGAGGCCGATGTGGCGGAGATGATCGGCAACCGCATTATCGACAATGCCGCCGTCGCCGCCGCATCGATCGCGCGCCATCCGATCCGCACGGCGCGGGCGCAGGCGCTGGGGCATCGATCGGATCGCGGCGCACCCATCTTCGGCCTGTCGCGGGACGTGCGGATCAGCCCGGAATGGGCCGCATGGGCCAATGGCACGGCGGTGCGGGAGCTGGACTTCCACGACACCTTCCTGGCCGCCGACTACAGCCATCCAGGCGACAATATCCCCCCGATCCTGGCCGTGGCGCAGGCCGGGGGCTGCGACGGGGCGGCGCTGGTGCGTGGGCTGGCGGCCGGATACGAACTGCAGGTCGATCTGGTGAAGGGCATCTGCCTGCATGAGCACAAGATCGACCATATCGCCCATCTGGGACCGAGCGCGGCGGGCGGGATCGCTGCATTGTTGGGCCTGTCGACCGAGATCACCTATCAGGCGATCCAGCAGGCGCTGCACGTCACCACCACCACCCGCCAGTCGCGCAAGGGCGAGATTTCGACATGGAAGGCCTATGCCCCCGCTTTCGCCGGCAAGATGGCGATCGAGGCGGTCGATCGCGCGATGCGGGGCGAAGGCGCGCCGTCGCCGGCCTATGAGGGCGAGGACGGGTTCATCGCGTGGCTGCTCTCCGGGCCCGACCACGTCTACCATGTGCCGCTGCCTGCGCCGGGGGAGGCGAAGCGCGCGATCCTGGACACCTATACCAAGGAATATTCGGCCGAGTATCAGAGCCAGGCGCTGATCGATCTCGCCTGCCGGTTGCGGGCCAGGATCGGTGACCTCAGCGGGGTGAAGGACGTGCTGATCCGTACTAGCCATCACACGCACAATGTGATCGGCACCGGCGCCAACGATCCGCAAAAGATGGACCCCAATGCCAGTCGCGAGACGCTGGATCATTCCATCATGTATATCTTCGCCGTGGCGCTGGAGGATGGCGGCTGGCACCATGTGAATAGCTATGCGCCGGAGCGCGCCAGGCAGCCCCAAACCGTCGCCTTGTGGCGCAAGATCACCACGGTGGAGGATCCCGTCTGGACCGGGCGTTATCATGCGCCGGGTGCCGACAAGGCATTTGGCGGGCAGGTGATCGTGACCATGGAGGATGGCAGCGTCCTGCAGGACGAACTCGCGATCGCGGATGCCCATCCGCTCGGCGCGAGGCCGTTCGATCGGCCGCGCTACATCGACAAGTTCCGCACGCTGGCGGACGGGATTGTGGAGGAGGCCGAGCAGGATCGCTTTCTCGCCTTGGTGGAGCGGCTGCCGAGCCTGTCGGCGGACGAGGTGCTGGACCTGAACTTTTCGGTTCTGGCGGAACGGCTGGGCGCGGATGCGCCGGCCGGCATCTTCTAACATAAGGGGAGCCGGAGAGGATGACCGAACAGACATTCAAGCCCAAGAAGTCGGTGGCACTGTCGGGGGTGCCGGCGGGCAATACCGCTTTGTGCACCGTTGGCCGCACGGGCAACGACCTGCATTATCGCGGCTATGACATTCTCGACTTTGCCGACGAGGCGGAGTTCGAGGAAATTGCCTATCTGCTGGTGCATGGCGAGCTGCCCACGGCGGCGCAACTCGCGCTCTACAAGGCGAAGCTGCGCAGCCTGCGTGGCCTGCCGCAGGGGGTGAAGGTGGCGTTGGAGGCGATGCCGGCGGCCGCGCACCCGATGGACGTGATGCGCACCGGCGTATCGGCGCTGGGCTGCGTCCTGCCGGAGCCGGCGGACCATAATCTGGCGGATGCCCGCGACATTGCCGATCGGCTGATGGCGTCGCTCGGCTCGATGTTGCTTTACTGGTATCATTTCGCGCATCATGGCCGGCGGATCGAGGTTGAAACGGACGACGATTCGATCGGCGGCCACTTCCTCCACCTGCTGCATGGCCGCCCGCCGTCGGACAGCCATGTACGGGCGATGCACACCTCGCTGATCCTCTATGCCGAGCATGAGTTCAACGCCTCCACCTTCACCGCGCGGGTGATCGCCGGCACGGGATCGGACATGCATTCCTGCATCGCCGGCGCGATCGGGGCGTTGCGCGGGCCGAAGCATGGCGGCGCCAACGAAGGCGCGTTCGACATCCAGAAACGCTATCCCGGCCCCGACGCGGCCGAGGCGGACATTCGCCGCCGGGTGGAAGCCAAGGAGGTGGTGATCGGCTTCGGCCATCCCGTCTATACCGTGGCGGACCCGCGCAACGAGGTGATCAAGCGGGTCGCCCGGCGATTGTCGGAGGAGATCGGGTCGCAGCGCCAATTCGCCGTCGCGGAACGGATCGAGGTGGTGATGGCGGACGCCAAAGCCATGTTCGCGAACCTGGATTGGTATAGCGCCGTGTCCTACCACGTCATGGGCGTGCCCACCGCCATGTTCACGCCCCTGTTCGTGATCGCCCGCACCTCCGGCTGGTCGGCGCACGTGATCGAGCAGCGGGAGGACAACAAGATCATCCGCCCGTCCGCACATTATACCGGCCCCGACGATCTCGCCTGGGTTCCGCTGGCCGCGCGGACATAGGAGGAACCATGCCCTATCTCGTTGCCGATGACCTGCCCGCCACCAGCGCGGGCCGGCGCTTTCGCGAGGCGCTGGCCCGGCCGGGCATCTACCGCCTGCCGGGTGCGCACAACGGCCATGCCGCAATCCAGGCGAGGAGGGCCGGGTTCGACGGCCTCTACCTCTCCGGCGCGGCGATGACCGCCTCCATGGGGCTACCCGACCTCGGCATTATCACGGTAGACGAGGTCGCCTTCTTCATCCGCCAGGTCGTGCGATCGTCCGGCCTGCCGCTGCTGGTGGATGGCGACACCGGCTACGGCGAGGCGCTGAACGTGATGCACATGGTCCGCACCTTCGAGGAGGCGGGGGCAGGGGCCGTCCACCTGGAGGACCAGCTGCTGCCCAAGAAATGCGGGCACCTCAACGACAAGAGGCTTGCCGACGCGCACGACATGGCGGCCAAGGTCGCCGCCGCGGCCAAAGCGAGCCGGGATATCGTGGTGGTCGCCCGCACCGATGCCGCCGCCAGCGAAGGGTTGGAAGGGGCCGTCGCCCGTGCGAAATTGTATATGGCGGCTGGCGCCGACGCGATCTTCCCCGAGGCGCTGAACACGCGGGAAATGTTCACCGCCTTCGCCGAACGGATGCCGGGCGTACCCCTTCTCGCCAACATGACCGAGTTCGGCAGAACGCCCTTCTTCACCGCCGACGAGTTCGCAGCGATGGGCTACAAGATGGTGATCTGGCCCGTATCCTCGCTGCGCGTCGCCAACAAGGCGCAGGAGGAACTCTATGCCGCGATCGCCCGTGACGGCGGCGCCCATGCGATGGTGGACCGCATGCAGACCCGCGCTGAATTGTACGACGTGATCGGGCTCCACGATTACGAGGCGCTCGACGCCTCCATCGTGCGCACGATCGTGCCGGACACGCCCGCACAAGGATGACCCCGCCGGCGGGCGATGGTATAGGGCAGGGCATGAGCGAGTATGAGCGTCCCGTCCTGACCCCGCCCGACGGGCACAAGAAGGTGCTGCTGCACAGCTGCTGCGCACCCTGTTCGGGTGAGGTGATGGAGGCGATGACCGCGAGCGGCATCGATTACACCATCTTCTTCTACAACCCCAACATCCACCCGAAGGAGGAATATGTCCTCCGCAAGGAGGAGAATATCCGCTTCGCCGAGGCGCATGGCGTGCCGTTCGTCGATGCGGATTACGACACGGTGAACTGGTTCAAGCGCGCGCGCGGCATGGAGCATGAGCCCGAACGCGGCGTCCGCTGCACCATGTGCTTCGACATGCGGTTCGAGCGGACGGCGCTCTATGCGCATGAACATGGCTTTCCGATCATCACCTCCTCGCTCGGCATCTCGCGCTGGAAGAACATGACGCAGATCAACGATTGCGGGGAGCGGGCGGCGGCACATTATCCGGAGCTGGCCTACTGGACCTTCAACTGGCGCAAGGGCGGCGGCGGCGCGCGGATGATCGAGATTTCCAAGCGCGAGCATTTCTACCAGCAGGAATATTGCGGCTGCGTTTACTCGTTGCGCGACACCAATGCCCATCGCGTGTCGCAGGGGCGGGAGGAGATCCGCATCGGCGAACTCTATTACGGCGACGAGCCCAAGCCATGAGGGCGAGCGGGGCGGTTGCGCAGGCGCGGCTGCCCCGCTAGGCGAGAGCCATGGCCGACATGTTCCAACCGCTGATCCTTGGCATCGGCGGCACGTCCCGGCCAAATTCCACCAGCGAACTTTCGGTGCGGTGCGCGCTCAAGGCGGCCGAAGCGATGGGCGCACGCACGCGCCTGATCGACGGCGCGCTGATCTCCGGCCTGCCGCTGTATGTGCCGGGGCGAAGCGAGCGGACGGAGGAGGAAAGCCTGTTCGTGGAGGCTGTGCGCGATTGCGACGGGGTGATCGTCGCATCGGCCGGCTACCATGGCAGCATCACCGGCCCGGTCAAGAACGCGCTCGACCTGCTGGAGGATCTGGCGCGCGACGAGCGGCCTTATCTGGACGGGTGCGCCTTCGGGGCCATCGTCACGGCATTCGGCTGGCTGGCGTGCGGCACGACTTTGGTGACCTTGCGCTCGATCGCTCACGCCCTGCGGGCCTGGCCGACGCCTTACGGGGCGGCGTTCGTGCCCGAAGGCAGGATGTTCGAGGATGACGGCACGGCGGTGGATGCCAAGGTCGGCGGGCAGATCGCGCTGGTGGCTCGGCAGGTCGTGGACTTCGCGCGCTGGCGGCAAGCGGGTTTGAGCGTCTTCCAAGGCTAAGCCGGGGTTCCAATCCGGCCGATCTACGCAGCACCCGGGATCCCAAGCCGCGATCGGCGGTTGGAGGCGCATTGTCGCTAAACCGTGGAGGCCCTATGCTACGCTCCATCCTGATCGGCCTGGTCGCCGGACAACGCGCCATGGCGCCGCTCGCCGCCGTCGCGAGTGCCGCGCGGCGGGGTGTGTTGCCGGCCGGTGCGCCGGGTGCCCGGCTGCTCGCCAATCCGCTGGTCGTCTCCGGTGCTATCGCTCTGGCCGGCAGCGAGATGGCGGGCGACAAGCTCCGCTCCGCACCCGATCGCATCATCCTGCCGGGACTGATCGCCCGTAGCGTCACCGCGGCCTTTGCCGGTGCGGCACTCGCACCGATGGAACAGCGCAAGACCGCCGCCGTGCTGGCCGCGGCGACTGCGATTGCAGCCTCCTACGTCGGCTTTCGGCTGCGCGTGCGGGCGATGCGCAGCTTCGGTCAGGACGTGACCGGCTTCGTCGAGGACGCGATCGTCATGGCGAGCGGAACCGCCGTCGCCAATCTGAATCGGCCGGTTCAGCGGTCGAGCAGATAATCTACGATCACGTCGGCTGCCTGCTCGGGCGAGAGCCGGGCGGTGTCGATGTGCAGTTCCGGCCGGTCCGGCGCCTCATATGGCGAATCGATACCGGTAAAGTTGGCGAGCTTGCCCGCGCGCGCCTTGGCATAAAGACCTTTCACGTCGCGCCGCTCGGCTTCGTCCAGGCTGGTATCGATGAAGATCTCGATGAACTCGCCGGCGGGCAGCATCTGCCGCACCATCGTCCGCTCAGCCACGAAGGGGGAGATGAAGGCCGTCACCACGATCAGCCCCGCATCGGCCATCAGCTTGGCCACTTCCCCAACCCGGCGGATATTTTCGACCCGATCCACGTCGGTGAAGCCCAGGTCCCTGTTCAGCCCGTGTCGCACATTGTCGCCATCCAGCAGGAAGGTGTGGCGGTTCATGCGCGCCAGCTTCTTCTCCACCAGGTTGGCGATGGTGGATTTGCCCGCGCCGGACAGGCCGGTGAACCACAACACCGCCGGTTTCTGCCGCATCAGTTCGGCGTGCCGCTCACGCGTAATGTCGGTCGCCTGCCAGTGCACGTTCTGCGCGCGGCGCAACGCAAAGTGGATCATGCCCGCCGCCACGGTGGCGTTGGTGAACTTGTCGATCAGGATGAACCCGCCCAGGTCGCGATTGTCGGCATAGGGTTCGAACACGATATTGCGATCGGTCGAGAGGTTGCACACGCCGATCGCATTCAGCTGCAACGTCTTGGCGGCAAGATGCTCCAACGTGTTGACATTGACCTGATATTTTGGCGCCTGCACATTGGCGGTAACGGTCTGCGTGCCCAGCTTCAGCCAATAAGGACGGCCGGGCAGCATCTCCTCATCCGCCATCCAGACGATCGTCGCCTCGAACTGGTCGGCCGCTTCCGGCGGAGCATCGGCTGTCGCGATCACGTCGCCCCGGCTGCAATCCACCTCGTCGGCAAGGGTCAGGGTGACCGACTGGCCGGCGACCGCTTCGTCCAGGTCGCCGTCCATGGTCACGATGCGGGTTATGGTGGACGTCTTGCCCGACGGCAGGATGCGGACGGGATCACCCCGGCGGATCGTCCCGCTGGAGATCGGTCCGGCAAAACCGCGAAAGTCCAGATTGGGGCGGTTCACCCACTGTACCGGCAGGCGGAACGGCGCATCACGCCCGGCATCGGTGTCGACCGGCACCGTTTCGAGATGTTCGATCAATGTGGGACCGAGATACCAAGGGGTCTGCTCGGAGCGCAGCGAAATATTGGCCCCGGTAAAACCCGAAATCGGCAATGCGGTGAACGCCTCGATCCCGATCGAGCGGGCGAAGGCGGCATAATCCGCCACGATCGCGTCGTACCGGCCCTGATCATAGTCGATCAGGTCCATCTTGTTCACCGCCAGCACCAGGTTCCGGATACCGATCAAATGCGCGAGATAGGTGTGCCGCCGGGTCTGGGTCAGCACGCCCTTGCGCGCATCGACCAGGATCACGGCGAGGTCGGCGGTGGACGCGCCGGTCACCATGTTACGCGTATATTGTTCGTGCCCTGGCGTGTCGGCGACTATGAACTTGCGCTTGTCGGTGGCGAAGAAGCGGTAGGCGACGTCGATGGTTATACCCTGCTCGCGCTCCGCCGCGAGGCCATCGACCAGCAAGGCGAAGTCGATATTCTGCCCCTGCGTTCCGACCCTCTTCGAATCCGCCTCAAGCTGCGCCAGCTGATCCTCGAAGATCATCTTCGAATCGTACAACAACCGCCCGATAAGGGTGGACTTTCCATCATCCACCGACCCGCAGGTGATGAACCGCAACAGGCTCTTGCGCTGATGCCGTTCAAGGTAGGTGTCGATGTCGTCCGCAATGAGGGCGTCGATCCGATAACGATTGTCGGGCAGGGTGTCCGACATCAGAAATAGCCTTCCTGCTTCTTCTTTTCCATGCTCGCCCCGCCCGCGTCGCGATCGATCGCGCGCCCTTGGCGTTCGGACGTGGTGGTAAGCAGCATCTCCTGGATGACGTCGGTCAGCGTGGTGGCTTCGCTCTCCACCGCGCCCGTCAGCGGGTAGCAGCCGAGCGTGCGGAAACGGATCGACCGCTCCACCGGCACCTCCCCCGATCGTAGCGGAAAGCGTTCGTCATCCACCATCAGCAGCATGCCGTCGCGCTCCACCGTCGGACGCGGAGCCGCAAAGTAAAGCGGTACGATCTCAATCCCTTCCAGGTGAATATACTGCCAGATGTCGAGCTCGGTCCAGTTGGAGATCGGGAAGACGCGGATCGTCTCCCCCTTGGCCTTGCGGGCATTGTAGAGGTGCCACAATTCCGGCCGCTGGTTCTTCGGATCCCACCGGTGATTGGCGGAACGAAAGGAAAAGATCCGCTCCTTGGCGCGACTCTTCTCCTCGTCGCGTCGGGCGCCGCCAAAGGCCACGTCGAACCCATGATGGTCCAGTGCCTGCTTCAACCCCTCCGTCTTCCACATGTCGGTGTGGAGCGGCCCGTGGTCGAAGGGATTGATGCCCCGCGCCATCGCATCGGGATTATGGTGGACCAGAAGGTCCATGCCTGCTGCCTCTGCCGCCCGGTCGCGCAGTGCGTACATCGCCCGGAACTTCCAGGTCGTATCCACATGCAGCAGCGGAAAGGGCGGCGCCGCCGGGTAGAAGGCCTTGCGCGCCAGATGCAGCATCACGGCCGAATCCTTGCCGACCGAATAGAGCATCACCGGCTTGTCGGCCTCCGCGACCACTTCGCGCAGGATGTGGATGCTCTCGGCTTCGAGCCGCTGGAGATGGGTGAGGGGGGCCGTCATCAGAACCCGTCTCAAGCATGGGGCCGGCGGTTTGTCCTCCAACAAAATGTTTGTGCCGCAATGCGCCGCGACATAGGCGTCCTCCATGACCGAGGGAGATTTCGCGCGGGATCGTGACCTGCTGCTCGCCAATCTGGCCGCTGCCTGCGTGGAGGCGGGCGAGGCGATCATGGCGGTCTATGCCACCGATTTCGCGGTGGTCTTCAAGGACGATGCCTCTCCCGTGACGGAGGCGGACCAGCGCGCCGAGGCCATCATCCTGAAGGCTCTGGCGTGGCTCCTGCCCGGCATTCCCGTGATCGCGGAGGAGGAGGTGGCCGCCGGCAACATTCCCGCCACCGATGGCCGGTTCCTATTGGTCGACCCGCTGGACGGGACCAAGGAGTTTGTCGGCAAGCGCGGGGACTTCACCGTCAACGTCGCGCTGATCGAGGATCATGCGCCGGCACTGGGCATCGTCTACGCACCGGTCGAGCGCCGGCTGTTCATGGGCGATGTGGCCCGGCAATGCGCATGGTCAGCCGTCGTAAGCGAGGACGGGCGGATCGGGGAGCGCCAGCCCATCGCGGTGCGCATGCGCCCGGCTGGCGGCCTGGCGGCGGTGGCGTCGCGGTCGCACAACTCGCCTGCCACGGAGGCGTATCTCGACCAGTTTGACGTCGCCAGCCGGGTGTCGCGCGGGTCCAGCCTCAAAATCTGCATGGTGGCAGCCGGGGAGGCCGACCTGTATCCCCGGCTTGCGCCGACCTGCGAGTGGGACATCGCCGCGGGCGATGCCGTTTTGCGGGCCGCCGGCGGGCGGCTCGACGGACCCGACGGCCGACCCATGGTCTATGGCAAGCCCGATTTCTTCAATACGGGCTTCGTGGCGGCGGGCGACGTGGACGCACCTCCAATTGCACCGTTTCTGTAAATATGGCCACCATCTTGTTATAAAGATAGCAACATTTTCCCACTAACACATTGGTCGGATCAGTATCGGGTACTTGCAACGTCGCTTGCCCACTTTAAGGTGCTGCACGACGGGGCATGGCACGTGCCCAAGAGAGGATTGCTTGGTCGCACATGTGAGCCCCGTGGGTGTGACGCCCGTCGCCCCGGTTTCTGCCGTAGACGCAACCGCTTGCGACCGTGAGCCGATCCACGTCCCCGGCTCGATCCAGCCGCACGGCCTGCTGCTGCTGGCGGAGCGCGACACCCGACTGGTGATCGCCGGCGCGGGCGAGTTGGAAGCGCGGCTGATGCCGGACTGGCAGGGCAAGGCAATCGCCGATCTGCTGGCGCAGAAGGTCGACATGGCGATCGAGCAGGCGAGCGCAACCGTGGGGGTGACCGTACCCCTGCTGCCGGTGGCGGGCCGTGGCGAGACGTTCGACGCGTCTTTGTTCCTGTCCGGCGACTTGATCCTGGTCGAGTTGGAGCCGAGGCCGGATGTTCCGCAGCCGGCGGCGGCGATGCTCGCCTGGCTGGACGCGGCCGGCGCCAGCTTCGAGCGGGCAGCCAACCTCGCGCAATTGTGCGAACGCGCGGCGGTCGCCTTTCGCGACCTGACCGGCTTCGACCGGGTGCTGGTGTACCGCTTCCTGGACGACGAGGCAGGCAAGGTCATCGCGGAGGATCGCGATCTCGAGATGGGGTCGTTCCTCAACCATCATTTCCCGGGAACGGACATCCCGCGACAGGCGCGCGCGCTGTACGTCCGCAATCGGGTGCGAGTCATCTCGCGGGTGGATTACGATCCCGCGCCGATCCGGCCGGATGTTGCGGGGGTAAGCAGCATCGACCTGTCCGACGCGGCGTTGCGTTCGGTGTCGCCGGTCCATCTGCAATATCTCCGCAACATGGGGGTGGGGGCGTCCGCGTCCATTTCCATCGTCAAGGACGGGTTGTTGTGGGGGCTGATCGCCTGCCACCACCATGCTCCGCGGCAGCTGAGCTACGAAACGCGGGCGGCCTGTCGGGCGCTGGCGGGCGGGCTTAGTCGCCAGATCCGCGCCAAGGAGGAAGCGGAAAGCTATCGTGAGCGGATCCGCTTGCGATCGGCCGAGGAGGCGATCGTCGCACGTCTGGCAAGCCGCGACATGCTGGAAGGCAGCATAAGCGAGAGCGCGATCGAACTGCGAGCCTTGCTGGGCGCGGATGGATTTGCAGTTTGGAGCCCGGACGACGTCGTTACCCAGGGCTGTTGCCCTGACGCGGCGCAATTGCGCGAGCTGACTGCCTGGCTGTCCACCAAGAGCAGCGGAGAGCCATTCTCGACCTTCCGCTTGGGCGAGCTGTTTTCCCCCGCCCAGACCTACCGCGAGGCTGCCAGCGGCGTGGTGGTGATCGCCATCAGCGGCGTCGGGCAGCTGCTGTGGTTCCGGGCGGAACAGCCGGAGGAAGTGAAATGGGCGGGCAACCCGCACAAGGCGGTATCCACGCCCGGCGGTGAGCTGACCCCGCGCGCCAGCTTTGCGGCATGGAACGAGACGGTGCGCGGCCGATCGCGGCGGTGGAGCGTGGCGGAGGTCGAGGCGGCGAGCCATTTGCGCCGCGCCCTGATCGAAGTGCAGCAGGCACAACGCCTGCGCCAGCTCAACCGCCAGCTGAACGAGACGCTGGCGGAAAAGGACGCTCTCTTGACGGAGAAGGAGCATCTGCTGCGCGAGGTGAACCACCGCGTCCAGAACAGCCTGCAACTGGTGCAGGCGTTCCTCTCGCTACAGGCGCAAGCTGCCGGGGACGAGACACTGGCCGAGCATCTGGGCGAGGCGCAGCGGCGGCTGTCCGCAGTGGCGCTGGTCCATCGCCGCCTTTATCAGGCGGACCAGATCGAGTTGGTCGACCTCGGCCGCTATCTGGAAGAGCTGATCGCCGACATGCATACGGCCATGGGCCCGGAATGGGCGCAGGCAATGGTGCTGGATCTGGCGCCGGTTCTGTTGCCGGCTGATCGCGCCGTCCATGTCGGCTTGATCCTGACCGAACTGGTGATCAACGCCAACAAATATGCCTATGGTGGGCAGCCGGGTCCGCTGCAGATCTCGCTCAACGAACATGGCAGCAGCTTCTGCCTGATCGTCGCGGATCAGGGCGGCGGTGGCGGCAACAGCACGCGCGAAGGGTTCGGCACCCGCATGATGAAGGCGATGGTTCAGCGCCTCGGCGGAACGATGGAGCGCGAGGACAATCATCCTGGCCGACGCATGATCGTAACCGCGCCGGTGGAGGATCGCTGAGCGGGATTTATCGCTGTGGGTCGGTCGATGGCGGGGTCGTCGAACAGTGCAAGGGGGCCCGTCCTGTATCGTTCAGGGTCCGCGTTCGGGCACGCGACGATCGTGCATCCCGAACGCCTTGAGGACTATGGCCGGGTAACAGTCTCCAGCCGCGCGGCTTGGGCGTAAAGGTCGAAGACGCTTTCCGCCGTAGCGATCGCGCGCCTCATCCAGGCGGTGGACCCGTCCCAACCGGCGTCCAGATGAGCCAGCACGTTACGCCATCCGCCCGGACGATGTGCGGCCGAAAGATAGGCGCGGGGCAGGGTAGCCGGAATTTGGCGGGACAGCATCACGCCACCCAGCCGCGACCCTTCCACCACATACATGGCCGCCAATGCCGCGGCCTCATCGTCCAGCGCCGGAGCCGGCAGGAGGGGCGGGGGAGCTTCACCGAGCGCGGCAAGGTCCGCGACCAGCTCAAGCGTCCGGGGGGCGAAATCCGGCACAGCATCCGACTGCGCCAAAGCCGTTTCCAACGCCGGCAGAATCCGCGCATGGGCACGGAGAAACGCGGCATAACTCCAAGGGTCGGCAAGGTCGAATTGACCAAAGGCCGCATCGACCTCGTCATGCTTGGCGGACGTAGCGGAGCGGAGCTGAAGATGGGCCGTCATGCTCCGCCCGCGTTGCCGACCTTTACTGGCCGCGTCCAGTCTCCTCCTGCAAGGCGTCGATGCGCTTGGACGCCTCGGCCTTGGTCAGGTCGTCCTCGAACGGCTCGTGCGCTTCCTCGCTCAAGGTCTTGAGGTAGGAGGCCTGCGCGCCGGTCATCGGCTCACCGCCGGTGGTCCAGTCGTCCGGATCCTTTTCGGCGTTGGAGGTAGGATTGCTCTTGGGATTGTCGGTCATCAGGCGAACTCCTTTGCGTGGAAACGCCTGATGTTCCGATCATGTTCCCGTCAGTTGAACGGTAAACCAAGCGCGTCGGCCACCGCCTGGTGGCGGATCTTGCCGCCCGAGACGTTCAGGCCGGCGGCAAGATGCGGGTCGGCGGCCATGGTCGCCTCCGCGCCCAGGCTGGCCAGCCGCAGGGCGAAGGGCAGGGTAGCGTTGTTGAGCGCGAAGGCGGAGGTGCGTGCGACGGCGCCGGGCATGTTGGCGACGCAATAGTGGATGATGCCGTCCACCTCGAACACCGGATCGTCATGCGTGGTGGCATGGCTGGTTTCGAAGCAGCCTCCCTGATCGATCGCGATGTCGACCAGCACCGATCCGCGCTTCATCGTCTTCAGCATGTCGCGGGTGACCAGCTTGGGCGCGGCGGCACCGGGGATCAGCACCGCGCCGATCACCAGATGCGCCTTGGCGACGGCAGCGGCGATCGCCGCCTTGGACGCGTAAGCGGTCTTGATCTGGCTGGAAAAGAACATGTCCAGTTCGGCCAGCCGATCATTGTTGATGTCGTAGATGGTGACGTCGGCGCGCATGCCGACCGCCATCTGCGCCGCATTCACCCCCGCAATGCCACCCCCGAGGATGGCCACACGGGCCGGTGCCACACCGGGCACCCCGCCCAGCAGGACGCCGCGCCCGCCTTGTTCCTTTTCCAGGTAATGCGCGCCGACCTGAACCGACATGCGGCCCGCTACCTCCGACATCGGCTTGAGCAGGGGCAGGCCGCCACGCGGGCTGGTCACGGTTTCATAGGCGATGCAGGTTGCACCGGAGGCCATCAGCCCCTCCCCCTGCGGCTTGTCGGCGGCGAGATGGAGGTAGGTGAACAACAGGTGATGGGGCCTCAGCCGGGCAATCTCCTCCGGCTGGGGTTCCTTGACCTTGACGATCATCTCGGCCCGATCGAACACGGCGTCGGCGGTAGCCAGGATCGTCGCGCCTGCCGCGACATAGTCCGCATCCTGGAAGTCGATGCCCCCGCCGGCACCCGTCTCGACGACGACCTCATGGCCTGCCGCGACCAGCTCCGCGACCGATGGCGGCGTCAGGCCGACGCGATATTCGTGATTCTTGATCTCCTTGGGCACGCCGATCCGCATCGCAGTCTCTCCTTATCTGTGTCGTGATCATATCGTTTTAGGTTGCGAAGATCCGTGCAAAGTAGTGGCTGCGGGTGACCGTTCGGAAACAAAGCCGTTGCCAAATGGCTGCCTCGCAGAGAATCCATGCATGATGGATCGGATTGACCTTGCCCTGCTGCGCGCGCTGGGACGCGACGCGCGACTCCCCGTGTCGCGGATGGCAGAGGAGATCGGGCTGTCCCAGTCGGCCTGCACCCGCCGCATTCAGGCACTGGAGGCGTCCGGCTGGATCGCTGGCTATGCCGCTCGGTTCGGGCTGCGCGCCATCGGCTTTCGCGTGACCGCCCTGGTGGACATCACGCTGTCGACCCAGAGCGAAGAGGAACTCGCCCGCTTCGAGCGTGCCGTTGCCGTAATTCCCGGCGTGGTGGAATGCATGCTGGTGTCGGGCAGTCACGATTACCGGCTGAAGATCGTGTGCCGCGACCTGGACGATTATGAGCGCATCCATCGCGAGCATCTCGGCCGGCTGCCGTGCGTCACCACCATCAACAGCAGCTTCGTGCTGCGCGCCATTCCGACGCGGAGCGAGGCGGAGGCCTTGTTCGGCCCGGCCTGACCGCCCATCTGTGCGCTGTTGCGGCGTCCTAACCTAAGTGCTAGTGGCCCGCCGCTGTCGCCGGATGCGGTCCGGCGCTCCTTGCGCCGAGCAGCCCGGCCGTGTGAAGGTCCCTTCGCATCTATGTCTTCCGGCACCGCCGTCTCACCCAGTCCCGCACCCTTGGATGCCCCGCCGCATGCCACGGGCGATCACGCGCATGGCCCGCACGGGTTATTGCGGCTGTCGCTCGGCGCGATCGGCGTCGTCTATGGCGACATTGGAACCAGTCCACTTTATTCGATGAAGGAAATCTTCATCGGCCACCACCCGCTGGCGGTGGATCCGCTCCACATCCTGGGTGCGCTCAGCCTGATCTTCTGGTCGCTGGTGGTGATCGTCACCGGCAAATATATCCTGCTGATCCTGCGTGCCGACAACAAGGGCGAGGGCGGCAGCCTGGCGCTGCTGGCGCTGATCCAGCGTCGCGCCGGCGGCGGCGGGCGATGGAGCAGCGGGCTGGTGCTGCTGGGCGTGCTCGCCACGGCGCTGTTCTTCGGCGATTGCATGATCACGCCGGCCATTTCCGTCCTGTCGGCGGTGGAGGGCCTGGCTATCGTCCAGAGCGGCTTCGCACCCTTCGTGATCCCGGTCGCAGTCGGCATCCTGATCGGATTGTTCCTGATCCAATCGCGTGGCACCGACCTGCTCGGGCGATTCTTCGGGCCGCTGATGTGCGTCTATTTCCTGACGCTGGCGGTGCTGGGCCTGATGAGCATCGTCGAAAGCCCGCACATTCTGACGGCGCTCAACCCGGTATGGGGCATCCGCTTCTTCGCGCATGATCCGCTCCTGGCGTTTCTGGCGCTGGGTTCGATCGTGCTGGCGCTGACCGGTGCGGAGGCGCTGTATGCCGACATGGGCCATTTCGGCCGCCCGCCGATTCAGGCGGCGTGGCTCTATTTGGTATTTCCGGCGCTGATGCTGAACTATCTGGGGCAGGGCGCGCTGCTGCTGCGCGATCCCGCTTCGGTGGAGAGCCCCTTCTTCCTGATGGCGCCGGAGGCGTGGCGTCTCCCGCTGGTGGGCATCGCCACCATGGCGACCATTATCGCCAGCCAGGCCGTGATCACCGGCCTGTTCTCGGTGGTGCAGCAGGCGGTGCAACTGGGTCTGATGCCGCGCGTCCGGATCGAGCATACCAGCGTCTCGGCCGCCGGGCAGATCTACGTGCCGGTTGCCAATTGGGCGCTGATGGTGATGGTCGTGCTGCTGGTCCTGTTCTTCCGGGAATCGAGCAACCTGGCGGCGGCCTATGGCATTGCGGTGACGGGCACGATGTTCATCACCACCTGCATGATGGGTGTGCTGGTGATCCGGGTCTGGAACTGGCCCAAGTGGCTGGGCGGATTGCTGGTCGCGCTGTTCCTGCTGATCGATTCCGCATATTTTGCGTCCAACCTGACCAAGGTGGTCGATGGCGGCTGGTTCCCGCTGCTGATCGGCTTCCTCGCCTTCACGCTCCTGACCACCTGGGCCAAGGGCCGGGCCTTGATGATCGAGCGGATGCGCGAGGTGGCGATGCCGGTGCAGGTGTTCGTGCGGTCGGCGGTCAATTCCGCCACGCGCGTACCCGGCACCGCCGTGTTCATGACCTCGGCACCCGAAGGCGTTCCCCATGCGCTGCTCCATAACCTCAAACACAACAAGGTGCTGCACGAGCGCGTGATCCTGCTGACGGTGAAGATCGAGGATGTGCCCTACGTTTCCTCGCCCAACCGCCTGCGGGTGGAGGATCTGGACGAAGGCTTCTTCCGCGTCGTTGTGCGTTACGGCTTCATGGAGGATGCGGACGTTCCGGCGGCGCTGGCGCACGTCAAGGATTGCGGCCCGCAATTCCGGATGATGGATACCAGCTTTTTCCTCGCGCGGCAGACATTGATCCCGTCCGCGCGGCCCGGCATGGCGATCTGGCGCGAAAAGCTGTTCGCCTGGATGCTGCGCAATGCGGAAAGTGCGATGGAATTCTTCCGCCTGCCGACCAATCGCGTCGTCGAACTCGGTAGCCAGGTCGAGATCTAGACCGTGCGCGCGGCCATCCTGCTTGCGGGCGGGCGGTCGCGCCGGTTCGGTCGGGCCGACAAGTTGGAAGCGCGGATCTCCGGCAGGTCATTGTTCGACCATGCGCTCGACCGCGCCCTGGCGTCGGTGCGAGGGCGGGTGATCGTGGTCGCGCCCGTTCGCCGGCACAGGCCGCGCAAGCGCGTCCACTGGGTCCATGCGCCCGCCTCGCGCACCGGCATGGGCGGCAGCCTGGGTGCGGCCTTGGCGGCCCTACGGCCCTGTGAGCGCGAGATCCTGATTTTCCTCGCCGACATGCCGTTTGCGACCGTACCGCGTGCCATGCGGCTGACGGCGGGGCTGGACGCAGTGCGGCCACGCGTGGGTGAAGCGTTGGGGCATCCCGTGCTGGTGCGAACGGCGGCGGGACGCGCGGTGCGGCCGTCCGGCGACACGGGGCTGGTCCGGCGGCTCGACCCCGGCCGCATCGGCACGGTCCGTGGCGGGCGCGGCAACCTGCTGGACATAGACACGCGTGCGGCCCTGCGGCGGGCGCGGATGGATCGTGCGGTGTTGCGCGACGTTGCTCCCTCCACGAACAAGAGGAGCGATGCGTGGAGTTTGCAAGCTGGGTCGCACCCGCGGCGACGATGATGGCTGCGGTGATGACCGCCGCCAATCTCGGGCCGAGGGTGACGGGATGGGGGTTCGTGGTGTTCACGATCGGCGCGATCGCCTGGGTCATCGTCGGCATCGCAACAAACCAGCAGAATTTGCTGATCAGCAACGCCTTTCTCCTGCTGGTCGACGTGGTCGGCGTGTGGCGCTGGCTCGGCCGACGTGCCCGCTACGACAGCGGGGCGGAGGCGGCGCGACAGGAAAGCGTGTCTGCGCCCACGGCGGACCTGTTCGCCCTCAGCAAGCTGGAAGGCATGCCGGTCCGCGATGGCGCCGACCGGACGATCGCCAATGTCGTGGAGGCCATGGCCACTTGCGACCGGGGTTCGGTGAGCTACCTGGTCGTGTGCGAAGGCGGGATCGGCGGGGTGGGGGAGCGACTCCACGCGCTGCGCTGGTCGGAGGTGACGGTGTGCGACGGCTATGTCCGCACGCGGATCGACGCGGCCGAACTTGCTACCCGCACCGCGCTTGAACCCGGCAACTGGCCGACGGCCGCGCGATCCGCTCATGCAGCCTGATCCCGCGGCCGCGCCCCTGATCGTCTCGGCCCTGTTCGCGCCGACAGACCTTGCGTGGCTGGACGGATTGCGTCGCGCGCATTTTCCGCCGGAACGCAACCTGCTGGCCGCGCACCTGACCCTGTTCCACGCGCTGCCGCCGTCCGCCGAGGACGAACTCAAATCCCGCCTTGCGGAGGCGAGCCGTGGCCCACGTCCGGACGCTCAGGCGAGCGCGCTCATGAACCTGGGACGTGGTACGGCGATCCGCATCCTGTCTCCCGACCTCGAACGCATTCGGGCGGAGCTGGCCGACGCTTTCGGCCTGCTGCTCACGCCGCAGGATCGCGCGGGATGGCGGCCGCATGTCACGGTGCAGAACAAGGTGTCGCCGGAGGATGCGCGGGCGCTCCAGCGCATGTTGGGCGAGGATTTTCGTCCCCGCCCGATAGTTATCGCCGCCCTTGCCGTCTGGCGTTACCGGGGCGGTCCGTGGGAGCCGGTGTCCCGGCACCCGTTCCGGGGCTGATCAGTCGATCTGGCCCATGCCTTCGCAGCTGAGATCGAAGGCGGCCAGGCCCGCTTCGAGGTAAGCAGCCAGCGTCGGCATATCCAGCAGCTGGTCGGCCGGATCCTCCGCATCCGGATCGGCCGCGGCTTCGATGGCGTCGTCCCACTCGCTAGCGTCGTATGTGCCGCGTCCCACCAAAGCGAGCGCCAGCACCTCCTGCAACTGGTCGTCCCCGAGATCGTCGAGCAGCGCCTCGATCTCCTCTTCGATCGCCTCGTTGGCCTCATCCTCCAGCACCGCGAACTCATCGTCCGAATCGGTGGGGTCCTTTTCCTCGTCAGTCTCGATCGCGGGCACCTGCGCTTCGAGTTCACGAGCGCGGACGATCAAGCGGCAGATCGTTTCCAGCGGCGTCGAAAGATCCATCGGGCCAAACTCCTCCGTAAGCCTCAACAATTCACGTTGGCGCGAACGTGGCGGGTCGCGCCCGGTTCCCACGCCATCTGAACCCGGTGCCGCGCAAAAATAGCGCATGGATGGAGTTGACCGCCTGCCATCCCTTGTTATAGGCCGCGCCTCGTTCCGGTCGGCCGTGACATTGGGGCGGAGTAGCTCAGCTGGTTAGAGCAGCGGAATCATAATCCGCGTGTCGGGGGTTCAAGTCCCTCCTCCGCTACCATGCCTCCCATGCAGACTGGGAGGCACACGATGTGCCGAAAGGTCTGGTAAAGGCTGGGTCCGGTCATATTCGACGGCAGCCGATTTCTTCATCGTGGGTGCGATTCTGCGGCATCCAGAAATGCGGTATGCCGTCATGGTCTGTGGTCCAGCTCCCCCCCCCCCCGGAGCGACGGCCGTCGCGCGGCATCATGCCAGGCCGAGAAGTTCCTCCACCGCACGGGCGATGTTTTCTGTCGTATAGGGCTTCTGCACCACCATCCGCGCTCGATGTTCATCGGGCAGCTTGGCCTGTTCGCCATAGCCTGAGGCGAAGAAGAACGGGACACCCTGGTCCTGGAGTCGGTCCGCGATGCCGAAACTGGTCTGGTCACCCAAATTGATGTCCAGGATCGCGAAATCCGGCGTCAGATCGTCCAGCGTGTCGTGCGCGGCCGCCGGGGTGGAGGCCGTGGCGATGGTAGCGCCGAAGCGGGTCAGTATGTCCTCGGCATCCAGCGCGATGATCAGGCTGTCTTCCACCAGCAGCACCGATCGGTTTGCCAGCAGGTCAGGCTTGATGGGCGCCGGATGATGTGGCCTCGGGTGCGGCAGCTTCACCGCCGGACCCGCAAAGGTCCGTCGTTCGGACACATGCCGCGCCGGAATGCAGAAGCGGGCATGAACCCCGGTAGGATCATAGTGGATCTCCGCCGTGCCGCCGAGATCATACGGCACCGACCGCTCGACGATGGTGGTGCCAAACCCCTTGCGCGTGGGCTTGGCGACGGGTGGCCCGCCGCTTTCCTGCCAGGTGAAGACCAGGCTCTTGTCGCCATTGCGCTGCCACCGGATGTGGACCTCGCCATTGTCGGACAGGCTTCCATATTTGGTGGAGTTGGTCACCAGTTCATGGATGACGAGCGCCATGGTCGAATACGCCTGCGGGTTGAGCAGGACCGGCGGCCCGTCCGAGATGATCGCGCTTTCCTTGTTGGCGGCGAACGCGCCGGCCTCGGCGTCGATCAGTGCCTGGAGCGGGGCAGGACCCCAATGATCGTCGGTGATCTGGTTGTGGGCGCGGGCGAGCGCGTGGATGCGTCCGTCCACGACCTTGACGAAGTCGCGCACGGCATTCTCATCCGGCTGCGACTGGCGGATCAATCCGCGGATCACGCCCAGGATGTTGCGAACCCGATGGTTGAGCTCGGCGATCAGCAATTCCTGGCGGGCATTGGCCTGGTGCCTTTGCGCAGCCGCCTCATCCGCCAGGCGCAGCACCACCTCGATCAACGTGGCGCGCAGCGTTTCGGCCACCCGCAGTTCCGATGGGGTGAACGGGCGGGAGCGGCCCTCCACCAGCTCCTGCCACTCGGCGAAGCTTTCGCGCGGCGTCAGCCGTGGGCCATTGGGGCCGAACTGCACCGGCTTGTGCGGGTCGCCGGCCCAGCGCACTGAATCCCGCATTTCCTTGCGGAACAGCACCACATAGTCGCGGGGCGCGCGGGAGATGGGAATGGCGAGCAGACCGGCCGCCTGGCTGGCGAAGGGTTCCGCCCGATCGACGAGCGAGCCGATATGGTCCGTGGAATAGACCTTTCCCGCCGCTGTCCCGTTCAGGGCGCGAATGATGCGGCGGAAGTCATCGGTCGGCGGGGTGACGCCGGAAAAAGCATAGCTGCCGTTGATCCAGACCCCGACCCCGTCGGCCGGAATGGTGCTGGTGAGGATGTCGGCCAGCCAGTCCGGATCGTTCAGCAGGGTCTCGTCAGACGCCACCGCGCCGAGAAGCTGGTCCGAAATGTCGCGGGCGCGCCGTTCATATTCCACCAGCGCCCGTCGCTCGCGGCTTTCCAGCCGCATGGAGAACATCTGGGCAAACAACTCGCTTACCGAGCGCCGCTCGAACGTGGGCGCACGCGGCGAATAATGGTGGCAGGCGAACAGGCCCCACAATTCGTCGTCCACCACGATGGAGATCGACAGCGATGCTTCCACCCCCATATTCTTGAGATATTCGATGTGGATCGGCGACACCGATCGCAGCACCGACAAAGACAGGTCGAGCGGCCTGCGATGCTCGTCCAGTTCGGGGACGATCCGCACCGGCGTGGCGTTCACGTCGCGGATCACGCGTAGCAGGTTGCGCTTGTAAAGCGCGCGGGCCTGAACGGGGATATCGCTGGCCGGGTAATGCAGGCCCTTGAACGATCCGATGCCGGGCTTGGCCGCCTCGGCAATCACCTCGCCCGCGCCGTCGCGTGCGAATTTGTAGACCATCACGCGATCATAGCCGAGCAGGGCACGCACCTGCCGCGCGCCTTCTCGATAGAAAGCGGTAAGATCGGGCTGACCGTCGAGCCGCGTCATCATCGCGCGAACCGTGCCGGTGGCGTCGCCATTGCTTTGAACGCCGGGCTCCGCCTCGATCACGATCTGGCCGCCGGAAAAGTGGACGGCGATGTCGAACGTGTCGCCGCCCTCCCGCAATTGACACCCGAACACCCGCTCCACCGTGTCCGGCAAACCCAGATAGGCGATACGGTTGCGCAGGTCGTGAACGAGTTGGTGCGGTACGAAGTCGGCCAGCAGGTTGCCGATCATCG
The DNA here is from genome assembly GCF_934560975.1 of uncultured Sphingomonas sp. Taxonomy (GTDB): domain Bacteria; phylum Pseudomonadota; class Alphaproteobacteria; order Sphingomonadales; family Sphingomonadaceae; genus Sphingomonas_I. Next base: position 131,306 of record NZ_CAKTFO010000004.1, read on the forward strand.
ATGTCGGTGCGACCCCGAGAAAGGTTGCGACGTTGGCGGATGCGCGCGCCACGATCCAGTCGGTGCTGACGACGACCAGGAAGCCGACCGGCTGGATCGCTCCAAGCAGGTGGATGGGCTCACGGTCGCAATTCGTAAGATCAACCTCGCCACCGGTCTCGCTCACCAAATATCACCTGTCATGAAGATCATGCAGCCGCATACGCGCAACGGGCTCGTCCGCAAAATGTCAAAGAACGGCTGCGACAGGCGCCCGGCCGGCAAGATCAGCTGCACCCCTCGACGTAAGACAGTTCCGGCATGGTGCCCACGTGGATCAGGCCGACCTTGCCGTCATGCCCGATTTCGATCCGCAACGCGGAGCTGCCATTGGCCGCATCGGGCGCGGTGAGATATTTGGCGGGAGCATCCTCATATTTGTGCGGCTCCGCGCGAAAGCCGGCGAACCACTGCCTTGCCTCCGCCTCGCTCGCCCCCGGGCCGATGCCTTCCGCCAGGGTCACGTTCGACCGCTTGCCGACCGTGATGCGCCGGACCTTGCCGTCCGTCACGATAGCATAAGCGCCGGGATAATCCGGCGACGTGACCGTGCGGCAGGCGTCCCCCTCCTGCGCGCCGCGCGCAGCCCAGCTTCCGCCCGGAGGCACCGGCTGGCCGATGCGCAGATCGCCCAGCCCCTCCAACCCGATGATTGTGACGGGGGCGGGGGCAGAGGGCGTCTCGACCGGAGTCGCGTCGGCCGGTACGCCCGACGGCGGGGCAGGTGTAATGCTGGTTTCCGCCATGTTGGTTGTGGAGGATGCGAGGGGGGCATCGTCCGACGCGGACGAGCACGCGCCGAGAGCGAGCAGCATGCCAGCAGCGGAGGCGCACGATGCGATGACGTGTCTCATGCATGCGCCAACGGCAGGTAAGCGGTAGCGGTTCCTGTAGCGCCAAGGTCAGGCATTCGCTGCTTGGTCCCGGTCGTCAGGGAGGCGACCGGGACCAGGACATGGACCTGAGCGGCACAAGCTGGGCTGCGATCGATGCAACCCGGCTGCCGCCTGGAAGAACGTCACCGCTGCGGAGTGGGTCCGCAGAGGCCTGCCGTAACAGCCTTATGCCGGAGCGGTCGTTATGATCCCCTTAACGCCGCAACGTGGCAGCGGCGGTGGCGTGAAGAGTGTTCGGGTTTTCGCGCCCTCGCCCTTGGCACCCGCGCGATCGCTTCCGGGAAGGCGATCGTGACGGTCGAACGTGTCGCGGTGCCCCGCGCTTGCGGATCGGCCACGCTTTTCCCGTATGTCATGCGAGTGGCGATGGACCGTTTCTTCACCGCCGTCGCCAACGGCATCTCCCGTTTCACGGGTGATCCGCTCGCCTTTCTCCTCGCGCTCGTCGCGGTGATCGTAGGGCGTGACGGAGCCGATCTTCCGTTATTCCGATGCGTGGCAGCTGCTCATCAATACCGACACTACCATTGTCACGTTCCTGATGGTGTTCCTGATCCAGAACTCGCAAAATCGGGATCCGGCCGCGATGCAGGCCAAGCTGGACGAGCTGATCCGGGCGGACCTTGAACGGGAATGTCAGGGGGATGCACTCGACACCCCGGGCAAGCCGCCGAGCAACCAGTCGGCCGATCGCCTGATCCGGCGCCGCTGAACGGGCGCTGCCGCGTCGCTCCCGCTTGCTAAGCGGCGGGCCTACACCCTATCTGTTCGTCTGAACGACTGAGGTTGAGATGAGCGCTGTCCATTCTACCCGTATGCTGATCCTGGGTTCCGGCCCCGCCGGGCTGTCCGCCGCAATCTATGGCGCGCGGGCGGGGCTGGCGCCGATCGTGGTGCAGGGAATCCAGCCAGGCGGGCAGCTGACGATTACGACCGACGTGGAGAATTATCCCGGCTTTCGCGACGTGATCCAGGGTCCGTGGCTGATGGAGGAGATGCAGGCCCAGGCCGAGCATGTCGGCGCGCGGATGATGTGGGACACGATCGTCGAGGTCGACCTGTCCGAGCGTCCGTTTCGGTTGAAGGGCGACGGCGGAGCGCTCTACGTCTGCGACACTCTGGTGATCGCAACCGGCGCGCAGGCCAAGTGGCTGGGCATTCCGGGTGAGGCGGAGCTGAGCGGCAAGGGCGTGTCGGCCTGCGCTACCTGCGACGGCTTCTTCTATCGCGGCAAGAAGGTGGCGGTGATCGGCGGCGGCAACACTGCGGTCGAAGAGGCGCTATACATGACCAACCACAGCCACGACGTGACCCTGGTCCACCGCCGCGACACGCTGCGTGCGGAGAAGATCCTGCAGAACCGCCTCTTCGCGCATCATGGCATCACGCCCTTGTGGAACAAGGAGGTGGTGCGCTTCGTCGGCGACCAGCAGACCGGGCTGACCGCCCTGGAGTTGAAGGACACCAAGACGGGCGAGACGTCGTTGTTGGAGGTGGATGGCGGCTTCGTCGCGATCGGCCATCATCCGCAGACGGAGCTGTTCGGCGGTCAGCTGGAGCTGGATGAAGGCTATATCAAGGTGATCCCCGGCACCGCCAAGACCAGCGTCGCCGGCGTGTTCGCCTGCGGCGACGTGATGGACAAGCATTACCGCCAGGCGATCACCGCCGCCGGCACGGGCTGCATGGCGGCACTGGACGCCGAACGCTTCCTGCAGGAGCAGGATTTCCCAGTGGCGGAGGATGCGCTGTCGCTCGAAGCGGTCGCGGCCGAGTAGGGCGGTCCCGTGCGGACGGTATCGGACGACGTTTCCGTCCGGCTCTACCATCTGGATGACGATAGCGGGGCGGCGGCGACACTGATCTACGGCTCGCTGGCGGAGGCGTTGCACACCGCCGCCCTGCAGCCGGAAGAGGTGCAGGCGGGCCTGTTCATCCAGACCAGCAACGACGTGGTCGCCTATCTCGATCTGATCGAGGACTGACGGCGTCGGCCAGACCGGCCTGTATCATCCACGAGCCACGCCGCGCCACCGAGCCGTTGCCCGTCCAAGTCCGTCCTGCTTGCGGGGTTGAATGACTCTCCACCCTGCCTCCCGGAAGCACCGGAATATGCTGTGGTCCGGAGGCGGCTGGACCCACCATCACCTGCCACGATGCGGGTGATGGTGGGCGTCCGGTACATGCGGTTCAGGCCGCAGCCTTCTCGCGCTCCCGCATCTCCTGATTGAGCATCTCGGCCAGGAGGAAGGCCAGTTCGATGCTCTGGCTGGCATTGAGGCGCGGGTCGCAATGGGTGTGATAGCGTGCGGCAAGGCCCTGTTCAGTCACCGCAATCGCGCCGCCGGTGCATTCGGTGACATTCTGCCCGGTCATCTCGGCATGGATGCCGCCGCCATGGGTCCCCTCCGCGCGATGCACCGCGAAGAAGCCGCGTACCTCGGCCAGGATCCGCTCGAACGGCCGCGTCTTGTAGCCGTTGGCGGCCTTGACCACGTTGCCGTGCATCGGGTCGCAGCTCCACACGACCGGCCGGCCCTCCCGCTTCACGGCGCGGACAAGGGTGGGCAGATGCTGCTCGATCTTGTCATGGCCATAGCGTGTGATCAGCGTGACCCGTCCGGCCTCCCGCGCGGGATCGAGCACGTCCAGCAGGCGCAGCAATGCATCCGGCTCAAGGCTGGGGCCGCATTTGATCCCGATCGGATTGCCGACCCCGCGCAGATATTCCACATGCGCCGAACCCAGAAAGCGCGTGCGGTCCCCGATCCACAGCATGTGCGCGCTGGTGTCGTACCAGTCGCCGGTCAGGCTGTCCTGCCGCGTGAGCGCCTGTTCATATTGCAGCAGCAACGCTTCATGGCTGGTGTAGAAGCTGGTGGCGCGCAGCTGCGGCACCGTTTCCGGGCTGACGCCACATGCCGCCATGAACGCCAGCGCCTCGCCGATGTGGTCCGCCAGCTGCTGATATTGTGCCGCCCATGGACTGCGGCCCATGAAGTCCAGCGTCCAGGCGTGAACCTGTTGCAGGTTGGCATAGCCCCCTTGCGCAAAGGCGCGGAGCAGGTTCAGCGTCGCCGCCGACTGGCTGTAGGCGCGGATCATGCGCTGCGGGTCGGGCAGGCGCGATTCGGGCGTGAACGCGATGTCGTTGACGTTGTCGCCACGGTAGCTGGGCAGGCTGACGCCGTTCAGTTCCTCCATCGGGGTCGAACGCGGTTTAGCGAACTGGCCCGCCATGCGGCCGACCTTTACCACCGGCAGCTTGGACCCATAGGTCAGAACCACCGCCATCTGCAGGATGACGCGGAACGTGTCGCGGATATTGTTGGGGTGGAATTCGGCGAAGCTCTCCGCGCAATCCCCGCCCTGGAGCAGGAAGGCCTTGCCCTCCGCCACCTGGGCCAGCTCCTGGCGCAGGGCGCGCGCCTCGCCCGCAAAGACCAGCGGAGGAAAGCGGCCGAGTTCGACCTCGGCGGCATGCAATGCCCCCTGATCGGGATAATCGGGCATCTGCCGCGCTTCATGATCGCGCCAGCTTGCAGGGGTCCAGTTCGTCGCCACGTCGTTCGTCCTTCCGCAACGGTCTTTCGCGGAAGGTGGCGGCTTAGGCAAGATACGTCGTCTTGGGCGCCGCCTACCGGTAATTGGCGTAGGAGGTTGCGCGATCATGCAGCGGGGCGAAGGGCAGGCCCAGCCAGCGGGTGATCGCCTCCACCATGCGGGGCGCGGCATCGCCCTTGCCATAGGGGAAAGCGGGCCGGCACATCGCCGCATGCGCGCCGACATCGTCCAGCAGGCGGATGGTGTTGCGCACGATGCGATCCGGATCCAGCCCGACCAGCCTGGCATTGCCGCTGGCGAAGACCTCCGGCCGCTCCGTTATGTCGCGCAGCACCAGGGTGGGCAGGCCCAACGCCGGCGCTTCTTCCTGCAAGCCGCCGCTGTCGGTGAGGAGAAGGTGGGCAACCTGCATCAACCGCACCAGTTCAGGATAGGGCAGGGGGTCGGTCAAGCGGATGCGGGGATGCCCACCGAGCAGCCGGCGCAACGGCTCACCCACGGCGGGGTTGCCATGTACCGGCAGCAGGATGTCCACGTCCGGACGATCGGCGATGCGGATCAACGCCTGCGCCAGGTCGGCAAGGCACGGAATGGCCTCGCGCCGGTGACAGGTGACCAGGATCAGCTTGCGCGCGCTGTCGTGCAGGGTTGGCGGAGAGCGGTCCCGTAACTCCAGCAGGGCATCGATGGCGGTGTTGCCGGTGACATGCACCTCGCCGCTGACGCCCACCAGATTGCCTGCCGCCGCCTCGCTCGGCGCGAACAGCAGGGCGGACAGATCGTCGATCTCGATCCGGTTACGTTCCTCGGGCCAAGGAATGCGGGGATTGCCGGACCGCAACCCCGCCTCGATGTGGCCGATAGGTATGCCGCACGCGGCGCCCGCAAGCGCCGCGGCCCAGGCGCTGGTCGTATCGCCCTGCACCAGCAGCAGATCGGGCGCGAACGCCTCGATCAACGACGGCACGGCGCGGGCAATTTCCTCCGCAAAGGCGTCGGGGCCTCGGTTGGGCAGGGCAAGATCCCCGTCCGCCGCCACCCCGAAATAGCCGAGGGTGGTGTGAAAGCCGGCGCCATGCTGGCCGGTGGCGACCAGGCGATGATGTATCCCGACATGCCGGCCGAGCAGGCGTGCGACGTGCGCGACCTTTACCGCCTCCGGCCGCGTGCCGGCGATCGTCAGAATGCGTCTTTCCCCCATGACGCCATGCTAGCGAAGTCGCGGACTTAGTCGAGCGCGATCCGCCAGTCCCACCGCAGGGGATCGCCGTCCATTACCTCCACGCCCTGCGCGAAAAGCGAATCACGGATCGCATCGGAACGGGCAAAGTCCCTGGCGGCGCGCGCCTGCTGCCGTTCGTCCAGCGACGCCTCGATCTCGGCCTCGGTCGGGCTCGCCGTCGCAGGGCGCAGTCGCAGTTCCGGCCGAGTGATGCGCAGGAGGTTGAGGCCCAAGGCGGCATCGAACCGCTCCAGGCCTGCGCGGCGATCCTCCGGCGACAGGCTCTTGTCGGCGAGCAGGTCGTCCAGGGCCGTCAGCGCGACCGGCGTGTTGAGGTCGTCGGACAAGCCCGCATCCAGCCGGTCGAGATATAGCCTGATCGCCGCCGGTGCGTCCGCCCCCGAATCGACCGATGCCAGCGGCAGCCGTTCGACCGTGAGCACCAGCCGTTTGAGCCGGGTCAGCGCCGCCAGCACCGCCTCGGTCGAAAATTCCAGCTCGGAACGGTAATGCGCCGACAGGCACAGCAGTCGATAGGCGAGGGGATGCACGCCCGCATCGATCAGCGACTGCAATGTGGTGAACCCGCCGGCCGACTTGGACATCTTGCCCTGCCGATCGACCAGGAAATTGTTGTGCATCCAGAAGCGGGCGCCGGTGAAACCGGGCGTGGCATCGGTGCAGCCGCAATAAGCCTGGTTCTGCGCAATCTCGTTCGGATGGTGGATTTCGCGATGGTCGATGCCACCGGTGTGGATGTCGAACGGCTCCGGCCCGAGATATTTGAGGCTCATCACGGAACATTCCAGATGCCAGCCGGGCGCGCCGCGCCCCCACGGGCTGTCCCATTCCATCTGCCGCTGTTCGCCCTGTGGCGACCGGCGCCAGATGGCGAAGTCGGCGGCATTGCGCTTGCCCGTCACCGGATCGATCCGGCTTTCACCCTCCTCCGACACCGCGCGGGCCAGTCGGCCATAATCCGGCACGGTGGTCACGTCGAAGTAGAGACCGCTGTCGATCTCGTAGCAATGGTCGGGCGCGATCTTCCCGGCGAAGGCGATCATGTCGGCGATGTGGTCCGTCGCCACTGACCATAGGGTCGGGTCGAGCACGTTGAGGTCGGCGAGGTTGCGCTTGAACGCGGCGGTGTAGAAGGCCGCGACCTCCCATATGTCCTTGCCGAGCCCGGCTGCGGCCAGCTCCATCTTGTCCTCGCCAGCGTCCGCGTCGCTGGTAAGGTGGCCTACGTCGGTGATGTTGATGACATGGCGCACGCCGAGGCCCTTGAAGGCTAGTGTGCGGCGCAGCGTATCGGTGAAGACATAGGCCCGCAAATTGCCGAGATGGGCGTAATTGTAGACGGTCGGACCGCAGCTATAGACGCGGGCGACGTCGCCCTGGGCAGGGGCGAAGGGCTCCAGCGATCGGCTGAAGCTGTTGAAGAGGGTGAGGGGGGCGCCGTTCATGGGGCCACGCGTTAGCGCCTTCGACCACGTGCGTCACGTGGGGGTGAACAGCCGTGCTGGTTCGCCCAACAGAAAACGGGCGCCCGAAACCGGACGCCCGCCTCCTTATCCAACCATGCGATCCCGAAGGACCGCGAAAGCCGGCTTACTGAACGTTGTCGGCCGCGTCGTGCGCGTTGTCGGCAGCGTTCTCAAGGGCGTCCGAAGCCACCTCGTTCGAGGTGTTCTCGGCCAGATCCTCAAGGTTCTCGCCAGCGTTATCCAGTGCGTTCTCGGTTGCGTCGGCGGCGTTCTCCGCCGGGGTCTGCGAGCTGCAAGCGGCCAGAGACATCAGGCCGGCAGCGGCGAGAACAAAGACTACCTTCTTCATTCGTGCTGCTCCACGTAATTATTCCGGGCCCGGCCCGAATGCCGTCCCGATGCGCTCCATTAGCGTTCCGGAAAGGCCCGTCAACGCGAATTTCACGTTATGTGAATGCGACGTGACAGCTTCTGTTGCAACGCAGCGTGGCAGGAACCATGTTTACGGCTGCGCATTTACCTGTCCACAGGATGAATGGCTCGGGCGACGCGGAGGGTAGTTTTTCGCGGATCCGGCATGAAGAGGAACATCGATGACCGCAATTCCCGGTGGGTCCAAGATCAAGCGTGTCGGCCTGATCGGCAACAGCCCCCCACGTCTCTGCGGCCTCGCAACCTTCACCCGAGACGTTCACCAGGCGCTGGCCGCCGCGTTTCCCGATATCGCCGTTGACCTCTATGCAATGAACGACCCGGGCAGCAACCACTCCTACGGGCCGGAGGTCGCCTGCACGATCGCGCAGGACGATATTGCGGACTATCGCCGCGCCGCCCAGGCGATCAACGACAGCGGGGCGGACGTCGTCCTCGTCCAGCATGAATATGGCATTTTCGGTGGGTCGGCGGGCGCTCATCTGCTGAAGCTGCTCGACCGGGTCGATGCGCCGGTGGTGGTGACGCTGCATACCGTGCTGGAACAGCCGAACGCGGACCAGCGCACCGTGCTGGACGCGTTGGCGCGGCGGGCGTCGCGCCTGATCGTGATGGCTGAAAAGGGGCGCGAGATCCTGGCGCGGGTCCATGGTCTTGCATGGAGCAAGATTGCGGTGGTCCCGCACGGCGTGCCGGACCGCGCGGCCGTGCCCTCGGCCGAGATGAAGCCGCAGTTCGGGTTCGATGGCCGGCGCGTGCTGCTCACCTTCGGCTTGCTGTCGCCCAACAAGGGCATCGAGACGATGATCCGGGCGATGCCCGCGATCGCCGCCGCCCACCCGGAGGCGCTCTACGTGGTGCTCGGCGCCACCCACCCGCACCTTGTGGCGCGGGAAGGGGAGGCGTATCGCGAAAGCCTGATGGCGCTGGCTGAAGAACTGGGCGTCAGCGGTTCGGTGCGCTTCATCGACGGATTTCTGGAGCAGGAGGATCTGCTCGACTACCTTCAGGCCGCCGACCTCTACGTCACGCCTTATCTGAACGAGACGCAGATCACGTCCGGCACCCTGTCCTATGCGGTCGCGCTCGGCAAGCCGGTGGTGTCCACGCCATATTGGCATGCGGCGGAATTGCTCCGCGACGGCCTTGGTGTGCTGGTGTCGTTCGGGGACAGCCGCTGCTTCGCCGAGGAGATCATCAGCCTGCTCGACGATGATGATCGCGTGCGGCGGATGAGCGATCGTGCTTATGCTGCGGGCCGTACCATGTTGTGGTCGCGTCTGGCGGAAGCCTATGTGTCGATCTGCACCGAAGCGGCACGGGGGCGGGCGATCCGCCTGCCGGTGGCCAATCGGGGGGTGGACCGGCGGAGCGCCGTGATACGCCTGGATTCGATCGAGCGCATGACCGACCGCACCGGCATGATCCAGCACTCGATCTTCGCGGTGCCGGATCGTAACCACGGCTATTGCGTGGACGACAATTGCCGCGCGCTGATGCTGATGCACCGGGTGGAAGGCGAGCAGGCGGCGCGTGCCGACCGGCTGGCGACGATCTACGCCTCGTTCGTGCAGCATGCATGGAATGGCGAGCTTGGCCGCTTTCGCAATTTCATGGGCTTCGACCGTGGCTGGCTGGAGGCCGAGGGGTCGGAGGACAGTTTCGGCCGCTCGGTATGGGCGATCGGTGTGACCGCCGCCGAGGCGCATGCGCAGGACATGCGCCGCTGGGCACTGCACCTGTTCGACCAGGTGGCGCCGCACTCGCTCGAACTGGGCAGCCTGCGGACCTGGGCCTTTGCACTACTGGGTGCCGAAGCGGTGCTGCGCCAGCATCGCGACCATGCGCTGGCGAAGCGGATGGTGCGCGAATTCGGCGAGCGGCTGCTGGCCGAGCTGCGGCGCGAGCGCAAGGACGACTGGACCTGGTTCCAAAGCGTGCTGGCCTATGACAATGCCCGCCTGCCCGAGGCGCTGCTGCGCGCCGGAGACCTGTTGGGCGAGCAGGCGATGATCGACGAGGGGTTGGCGGCCTTGGCCTGGCTCGATGCCAAGCAGACCAACAAGCGCGGCCAGTTCCGTGCGGTCGGCACCGACAGCTTCGGGCAGGAATATCGCGAGCCGCTGCCGTTCGACCAGCAGCCGCTGGAGGCATGGGCGACGGTGGATGCCATGCTGGCGGCGCACGGGCTGACGGGTGAGCAACGCTGGCAGGATGCGGCGTGGCGCGCGCACAACTGGTATCTCGGCGACAATGACCTCGACATGCCGATCGCGACCACCGCCGACGGGGGCTGTTTCGACGGCCTGATGAGCGATCGGGTCAACCTGAACCAGGGCGCCGAATCGATCCTGGCCTTCCAATTCTCCTGCGCGGCCATGGCCAAGCTGGCGAATGTCGGGGTGGTGCCGGGCCAGACCCCGCTCATGGCGGCCGAGGCCTGATCGGCCGCTCCGTTTGTCGCACGCGGACCTTTCGCAAGGCGGCGGCCGTCATTTTGCCCTTTGTGGGTAAAGCGACCGCGCCTAGAGCGGCGTGAGGCCGGACGGCCGACTTTCCGACAGCCCAGGGGTGTGTACTTGCTTGACGTGATCCATTGCCCGCTGCGCCTGCAGGCCGATCCGGCCCGGGTTGTGGTGCGCCCGTTTCACATCCCGATCGACGCCCATCCCGAGCCGGGTCGCCCGGGCCGCGTCCGCCGCATCGCGGAAAGCGTGCTGGTGATGGACGAAGAGATGGCCGAGATCGAGTTGGAGCTGGTGCTGCGCGACTTCGAGGCGCGACATTGGCAGACCAGGTCGGTCTTCATGACCCGCTATCGTCAGATCGAGTCCGCTCTTGGACTGGACGGCGGCGCCATTTCGGAGATCAAGAAGCAGCTGATCGGCGCCTTCTTCTGCCACGAATATAGCTATGCCGCCGCCGCGCTGATGAACCCCAGCGTCGTGCCGCACCCCGACCAGAGCGGCTTGACGGATGGCGCCATGCGTATCGCCATGTCGCTGCGTGCGGTCGGTGAGGGGCATATTTCCTCCGTTGCATTCCGCGAGGGCATTCTCGGCCCCGGCTCCATCGTCGAGCTAATGCCGGAGCCGCCCTTCGCCACGGCCGCCGACAGCGCGGCCGAAGTGGGCAATGGCGCGATCCAGGTGCATCGCCATCCCGACAGCTCGCTGTCCGGCACCGTGCTGTTCCCGATGACATCCGCCCAGTCCAAGGGGCTGGAGGACATGCGGCTGGTGCAGTTCACGCACGACGACGGCAGCGTGGAATGGATCGGCACCTATACGGCCTATAACGGCGCGACCATCCGTTCGGAATTGCTGCGCACCACCAACTTCCGCACCTTCACGCTGGCGCCGATGAGCGGCCCGGCTGCGCGCAACAAGGGGATGGCGCTGTTCCCGCGCAAGGTCGGCGGCCAGTATCTGATGATCGGGCGTCAGGATGGCGAGAACGTTTTCATCATCCGATCGGACGAACTGGATCATTGGGGTGAGGGCGAGCTGCTGCTGACGCCCAAATATCCGTGGGAGATGGTGCAGCTCGGCAATTGCGGCTCCCCGATCGAGCTGGACGAGGGCTGGCTGCTGCTGACCCACGGTGTCGGCGCGATGCGGAAATATTCGGTCGGCGCGATCCTGCTCGACAAGGATGACCCCAGCAAGGTGATCGGCCGGATGCCGCAGCCTTTGTTGTCGCCAGCGGACGAGGATCGCGAAGGCTATGTGCCGAACGTGGTGTATAGCTGCGGCGGCATCCGCCATGGGGACATGATCTTCCTGCCTTATGGCGTGGCGGACAGTTCGGTCGCCTTCGCCTTTGTGACGATCGAAAGCCTGCTCGGCGCGATGCGCTGAGCAGTTCCGTTTGGATCACGCACCCGCCGCCGGCGCGCTCCGGCGCTCGCGCGTGCAGAATGTGGCGATCAGAACGGTGATTCCGGCCGTGACGTAGGCGATCGACGTCAGCTTGGCGCTGAGCAGAAGGCCGACGATCGGAGCCAGCCGGAACAGCAAAGGATCGGCGTCGAACGTCTCACCCGGAGCATGGCAGATGCCCAGAGGATTATCGCGATGGACCGGTGCCGTGTCGTTCCCAGCCATGGTTCGCTCCCTCGTGGCCGGCGCGGCTCGCCCGCGTCGGTACGATCCCTCGCAGGCGTCATGCCGATCGCGATCGAAGGGTGCCAGAGCTAGGAAAGGCGACCCACGAGGTCCGGCTTTGCCGTCGACGTCCGGCAAGATTCGCCGAATGATGGGATCACCATGGCGGAGAGATCACCGTCAGGGCAGGGGCAGAGGCGTGATCTGACTATAGGCCACCTGCCAGCGCCCGTCCCGCCGCACCAACGTGTCCGAATAGCGGTAATGCTGGGCGAGCGGTCGGCCATTCTCCGTCCCCCGCAACCGCGCCTCGCCGCCCACGATCACCACGTCGGCCGACAGGCGCTGGAAGAGGCGGTCCGTCACGACAAGCGGCTCCAGCTTCATTCCCGGAGCGGTGAAGCCGTCGATATAGTCGCGCCGGTCGCCCACGCGCCCGGACGATCGCACGAACAGGAAATCGCGGGCGAGCAGACGGTCCAGGGCGGTGCCGTCCCCTTGTTCCTGCGCGTGGACGAACGCATCGGCGGCGGCGCGCACCTCGGCATTGCCGTCGGGAGCCTGCGCCATCACCGGCGTGGCGAGCAAAAGGAGTGGAGCGATCCTGGCCAACATGCGCGGAGGCATAATCGTGCCGCCGCATGGTGCCAAGCGGGCCGTCCGCCGGTCGCATCCTGCCGCGTTGCGCCCATTGATCGCCGCCCTTATGTTGGCAAGGCGCGAGAGGCGGGCTATCGCCGTCGCAACCGATCCCACCAGATCCAATTCCCTCGGAGACAAGGCAAGCCATGGCCGTGCAGTACAGCTTCGTCATGAAGGGCCTGACGAAGACCTTTCCGGGCGCCAACAAGCCGGTGCTCAACAACATCCACCTGCAGTTCATGCCGGGCACCAAGATCGCCATCATCGGTGTGAACGGCGCGGGCAAATCGACCCTGATGAAGATCATGGCCGGCATCGATACCGAATATTCGGGCGAGGCCTGGGCGGCCGAGGGCATCAAGGTCGGCTATCTGCCGCAGGAGCCGCACCTCGACGCGAACAAGACCGTGATCGAGAATGTGCGCGACGGCGTGCGTCCCGTCGCCGACATGGTGGATCGCTTCAACGCGATTTCCGCCGAAATGGGCGATCCCCAGGAGGATACCGACTTCGACGCACTGCTGGAGGAGATGGGCGCGCTTCAGGAAAAGATCGACGCGGTCGATGGCTGGACGCTCGACAACCAGCTTGAGATCGCGATGCAGGCACTCCGCTGCCCGCCTTCGGAGAGCCCGGTCACCAAGCTGTCGGGTGGTGAGCGCCGCCGCGTCGCCCTGACCAAGCTGCTGCTGGAAAAGCCCGACATTCTGTTGCTGGACGAGCCGACCAACCACTTGGACGCTGAGTCGGTAGCGTGGTTGGAGCGGCATCTGGTCGATTATCCCGGCAACGTCATCCTCGTGACCCACGACCGCTACTTCCTCGACAATGTGGTCGGCTGGGTGCTGGAACTCGATCGCGGTCGCGGGCTGCCTTTCGAGGGTAATTATTCCAAGTGGCTGGAAGGCCGCGCCAAGCGGCTGGAGCAGGAAGAGCGCGAGGAAAAGGGCCGCCAGACGGCGATCGCGCAGGAACTGGAATGGATCCGGCAGAGCCCCAAGGCACGCCAGACCAAGTCCAAGGCGCGCATCCGTGCGTTCGATGAGCTGGTCGAGAAGCAGGCGGATCGTCGCCCCGATTCCGCGCAGATCCTGATCCAGATTCCCGAGCGGCTCGGCAACAAGGTGATCGAGGCCAGAGGCCTGACCAAGGCCTATGGCGACAAGCAATTGTTCAAGGGCCTGGATTTCGTGCTGCCGCCGGGCGGTATCGTCGGCGTGATCGGTCCCAACGGTGCCGGCAAGACCACCCTGTTCCGCCTTATCACCGGTCAGGAAAAGCCGGATACGGGCGAGATCGACGTGGGGCCCACCGTGCGGCTGGGCTATGTCGACCAGAGCCGCGATCATCTCGATGCCAACAAGAATGTCTGGGAAGAGGTTTCTGACGGCCTCGACCGCTTCACCTTCGGCAAGCATGACGTGTCGACCCGTGCCTATGTCGGTGCCTTCAACTTCAAGGGCCCCGACCAGCAGAAGCGTGTCGGCCAGCTTTCGGGCGGTGAGCGCAATCGCGTCCACATGGCCAAGATGCTGAAGGAGGGCGGCAACGTCCTGCTGCTCGACGAACCGACCAACGATCTGGACGTCGAGACGCTGCGCGCGCTGGAAGAGGCGCTGGAGAATTTCGCCGGTTGCGCCGTGGTCATCAGCCACGATCGCTTCTTCCTCGATCGTCTGGCCACCCACATCCTGGCATTCGAGGGCGATGGCCATGTGGAATGGTTCGAGGGTAATTTCGAATCGTATGAGGAAGACAAGCGTCGTCGCCTGGGCGATGCGGCCGACCGGCCTGGTTCGGGCGCGCACAAGCGGCTGACCCGCTGATCCGTGTCACCGGCGACGGCGCAGCCCTGCGCGTCGCCGGTTGACGATCCGGTCGCGTCGCCTACGCTCCCGCGAGGAGGCGTGATGGCGGAGACATTGTCCCAGTGGCTTGAGGCGGAGGGGATCGTCGCCAGCGAAGGGCCGGGCGCGATCGCGGACGTGGGCCGCGTACGGGCCCTGCTGATCGAAGCCGCCCAAGCTGGCGAGGCGATCAGCTATTCGGATCTGCTGGGGAAGCTGGGACACCGCTTCACGCGTCCGAAGATGCGTGCCCTGTGTCGGACCCTGGATGCGGTAGACCAGGCCGCCGCCTTTGCCGGAGAGCCCGAACTGGCGGTGCTGGTGGTGCGGGAAACCGATCGCTTGCCCGGTCAGGGCTGGTGGACCGGATCATCGGAAATGCGGGGCTACAAGGGCGCATGGACCGGCGCGGAGCCGAGCGCCTTCGTTCGCGCGATCCAGCAGCGGGCCTTTACCTACTGGTCGGCCGGCGACGGTAGGTTTGGCTAAAGCGCGTGCGCCGCCGCCCAGCCGCTCGCCCACGCCCACTGGAAATTGTAGCCGCCGAGCCACCCGGTCACGTCCACCGCCTCTCCGATGAAAAAGAGGCCGGGCAGCGACTTTGCGGCCATCGTCTTGGAGGAGAGGGCATCGACCGACACGCCGCCGACGGCAACCTCCGCTTTGGCGTAACCTTCCGTGCCGTTCGGGCGGAACTCCCAACCGGCAAGACGCCGCTCCACCTCACGGAGGCGCGCGTCGCGCTGCTCGTCGAGCGGACCGGGCAGGGCGATGCGGTCCGCCAACGCCTCCGCCAGTCGGCCGGGCAAGAGGCCGGCGAGCAGCGACGCCAGGCTGATGCGCGGCCGGCTTCGCTTCATGTCGATCAGCCAGCCTTCGCAATGGTCGGGTAGGAAGTCGATCGCGATCGGTTGCCCATGCCGCCAGTAGGAGGAAACCTGGAGGATGGCCGGGCCGGAAAGGCCGCGATGGGTGAACAAGGCGGCCTCGCGAAAGCCGGTCCGGCCCGCCCTGGCGAGAACCGGCGCGGACACGCCCGACAGCGACCGGAACAAGGCCTCATCCTGCGAAAGGGTGAGGGGGACAAGCGCTGGCCGCGGCTCCACTACCTTCAGGCCGAACCGGCGGGCAAGGTCATAGGCGAAGCCGGTCGCGCCGATCTTGGGAATGGATGGGCCGCCGGTGGCGACCACCAGCGCCGGGGCCGTCGCGATGCCTTCGCGGTAGCAGACGGTGAACAGCCCGTCGGCATGGGAAAGCTCGCTGATCGGGGCGTTCAGCCGCAGAGTGGCCGCGCCCCTGGCGCATTCGTCCACCAGCATGGCAACGACCTGCCGGGCCGAGCCGTCGCAGAACAGCTGGCCGAGCGTCTTTTCGTGCCAGGCAATGCCATGGCGTTCCACCATCGCGAGGAAGTCGGCCGGGGTGTAGCGATCCAGTGCCGAGCGCGCGAAATGCGGATTGCTGGAAAGGTAGCGATCGGGCGCGGTGTGCAGGTTGGTGAAGTTGCACCGCCCGCCGCCGGAGATCAGGATCTTCTTGCCCGGTTCGTCGGCATGGTCGATCACCAGCACGCGCCGGCCACGCTGGGCCGCGACGCCGGCGCACATCAGCCCGGCGCCGCCCGCCCCCAGGATGATCGCGTCGTAGCGATCGGTCATGCCGCCCTGCCTCATCGCCCGTAACGCTCAATAGCCGGTGTAGCGGCCAGGACGGTGGAAGGTGATCAACACCCCGCTCATCGCCGCCGCGCTCACCGCCGACAGCAGCACCTGGGTCGGTGGCACCGCCAGCAGGGCGACCAACATGATGCAGCAGTCGATGCCGAGCTGTGTCCGGCCCGCATTCCAGCCGCGCTTCTTCTGCAGCCACAATGTCAGCACGCCGGTGCCGCCGACTCCGGCCTGGTGCCGCGCAAGGCTGAGGATGCCCATGCCGATCACCGTTCCGCCGAACAAGGCGGCGAACAGCGGGTCGATAAAGGCGAAGCGGAGCAGGTGCGGCGCGAGCAACGAGAGCAGGGTCACCCCGCTGCTGACGATGATGGTCTTGATCATGAAGCCAGGCCCCATCGCCGCCCGGGCGAACAGGAAAAAGGGCAGGTTGATCAGGGTGAACAGCCAGCCGGGCGCTATCGGAAAGATGTAGGACAGGAGCAAAGCGACGCCTGCCACGCCGCCGGTGACCAACCCGGCCGCGTGCAGGCAGACGATGCCGAGCACGATCAACGCCACGCCCACGATCATGGCATAGACGTCTTCGCCCTTGCTGTGGCGCTGCGGCCCTTGCTGGGTAAACAAGTCGGTATTGGGCGGCACTCGCATTTCTCCTTCGCCGCCAGACATCCCTCGCCCGTTCGCCTTGTCAGCGATATCGCGTCATGCAATCGCCAAAGCGAAAGGTGGTGCCATGGTCAAGATCATGACGGGCGGATGCCAGTGCCGCCGGGTACGCTATTCGGTGCGGATCGACAGCGACGAGGCCTATCTGTGCCATTGCGCCATGTGCCGCCACGCGACCGGCGGCGCCTCCATCGCCTTTGTCAGCGTGGTGCTGGACGGCGTGGCCTGGCAAGGCGAACCCGCATGGTATCGCTCCTCGCCGATCGCGGAGCGGCCTTTCTGTGCGGCCTGTGGCACGCCCTTGGGCTTCCGGTTTGCGGAGAATGCCGAACGGATGGACCTGACCTTGGGTTCGTTCGACGATCCCCACGGCTTCCGGCCCGTGCACAATTATGCAACCGAAAGCATCCTGCCGGCATGGCAGGACACGTCGCATCTTCCGGGGCTCCGCTCGGACGAAAATGCGAGCGTGGTCGACAGATGGATGAAAAGTGTTGGCAAGCTCCCCGAATGACCTCCCGATCCACCATTTCCTGGGCCGGGATGGTGCCCAACTCGCCTATCGGGAAGTGGGCAGCGGCCGTCCGCTGATCCTGATTCACGGTCTGTTTTCCAACGGCTGGGTCAATTGGGTGCGGTATGGAACGGCGCAGCACATTGCGGATGCCGGCTTCCGCGTGATCATGCCGGACCTGCGCGGGCATGGGGCCAGCGCCGCACCGCACGACCCTGCCGCCTATCCGCCCGACATCCTGATGCGGGATGCGGAGGCGTTGGTCGATTACCTGCACCTGACCGATTATGACCTGGGCGGCTATTCGCTGGGCGGGCGCACGGTCGTTCGGATGCTGGCCAATGGCGCTAGCCCCCGTCGCGCGATCGTCGCCGGCATGGGATTGCAGGGGCTGCATGACACCGGGCATCGCGCCGGCTTCTTTCGCGACGTTCTCAACAATGCCGGCACGCATCCGCGCGGATCGGGCGCGTGGCTAGCGGAAGGGTTCCTGAAGACCACCGGTGGCGATCCCGCCGCCATGCTGCCGCTGCTGGACAGCTTCGTGGATACGACAACGGCGGAACTGGCCGGGATCGACATACCCGTGCTGGTGCTCAGCGGGCGGGAGGACCAGGACAATGGCTCGGCCGGCGAACTGGCGCAGGTGCTGCCGCAGGGGCGGCTATCCGAAATACCGGGCAATCACATGACGGCAGTGCTGCGCCCGGAACTGGGGAGCGAGATCGCGGCCTTCCTGCTCCGGGACTGATCGGCCGCTTACTGTCCCGGGCCGGCAGCGGACTTTGCGGGAGAGGACGGGCGGTGGCATGCCCGGCCTCACGCCGGGCCTTTACTTGCGCAGCCGCTCGATCGCCTGGGCCAGCGCCACGTAGAGCTTGCCCGTATCGGAGGAGAGCATGGCCGTCGCCATCGACGTGCCTTCACGCACCGCCATCACCCGGCGGATCAGCGCCTCGAAATCATGGATGTAGCGGTTGATCTGCTCGCGGAACTCGCTTTCCTCATTGTAACGCTGGACGATCGCGTTGCAGTCGGCGCGGTCGATCAGCTTCACCGCGCGCCGGGTGAAGATGCCGCGATCGCCGCGCAGATAGGCCTTCCACTCCTCGTCGCTGACCTCGTTGGAGAAGATCTTGGCGACGTCGATCGCGGTTGAATTGAGCGCCTCGATCAGCAGCCCGGTGGTGCGGGCGAAGCTCTGGTCGTCATGCCCCTCCGTATCCTGGGCGTTGGCATCGATCCGGCCCTGGATGGCGGTGGTCGTCTCGGCAATCGTCAACAATTGCCGCGACAGGCGCTCGGCGGCGGCGCGCGCGGCGTCGATCGCCTGTTCGGAGGCAGCTTCGATCGACGCCATTTCGGTCTTGCCCACTTCCGCGATCGCGGCGGTCAGGCTGCGGGTGGCCGACTCGCCGAGACGCTGCGCCACGCGCGGAATTGCGGACGACAAGGCGTCGCGCGCCTCTTCGGAGGCCTGGGCCGCCGTTTGCCGCACCTGATCCAGCACCTCGACCAGCCGGGTGGAAGCGCCATCGCTGAGGGTCGCCACCTCCGTGCTGGCGCGGCGGAGCATGTCCTCCAGCGATGCGGTATGCTGCTGCAATTGCCGGAGGCGGCTGTCCGCCTCGCCGCCGACCTCGCCCAATGCGGTGCGCTGACGATCGAGCAAGGTATCGGCATCGGACAGGCGCTGGCTGATCTCGCCGGCGCTGCGTGCCAGTTCTTCCGTGCGTTGCCCCGCGGCGGAAATGGTTTGCAGGCTCTGTTCGGCATGCAGCCGGACGCGGGACAAAGCGGTGGGGATGGTGTCGCCCAGGGTCACGCCGGATGCATCAGCCTGGGTCCGCAACTGCGACACGCGGCCAAGCAGGGTTTCGGCGGTGTGGGCGCTGCCGCCCAATGTTCGGCCGACCGCCTCCGCATGTTCGGACAAAGTGACGATCGCCTCCGCCAGATCGGCCGTGTGCTCCGCGCCTTTGTCGCTCAAAGCGGCAAAGCGATCCTCGACCATGCCGATCGCCTGATCCAGCTGGCCGAGCAGCCCGCGTGCGGCAAGCTCCTGTCCGCGCAGCCCGGCGCCGATCCCGTCGACCCGCACCACCAGTTCGTCGATCCGCGCGCTCAAGGCCCGCAGCGCGTCATCGCCAGCACCGCTCAGCGCCGCCCGGCTCTGCTCCACCAGCGCGGTGAGGGCGCGGCTCTGCCCGGCGACGGCGTGGCGGGTTTCCTCCACGCCTTCCGTGACGGCGCCGAGCGCGGCATCCACCGCGCGGCCCATCGTACCCGCTGCCTCCACGATCCGCTGGTCGGCGGCGGCGGCGCTTTCCTCGATCCGGTCGAGCTGGATGGTCAGGCGCGAACTGGCGGCGTTGCTGGCATCCCCAGCCGAGCGGGCGCGGCCCGCCAACTGTTCCAGCAATTGCGCGAGGCTGCGGGCGTGAGCGTCGGCCTCCGCCCCGCTGTTGCGCAGGCCATCGGCCATGGCGCGGGCGATCGCCTCCGCCTGCGGCAGATCGGACAGCAGGACCCCCAGGTCGGCACGCGCGGTGGCCGTGGCATCGTCCAGCGCGGCGGCGGTGCGGACAAACGCCTCGCCCTGCGCACCCAGGTCGGCGGCGGCCCGCGCGACGCGCGTTCCCGCATCCTGGCCGAGCCGCTGCAACTCGCCGGCATGGGCGGCAAGCTCGCCTCGCGCCGCCGCGATATGGCGGTTGAGCCCGCCCAACGTGGCCTGCAACATGCGGGTATCGGCGCGGAGCTGCGCCGCCGCACGGCCATAGGCGCTCGCCTCGATCCCGCCGGTACGCAGCAGCAGGACGGCCAGTGCGGCCAATAAAGTGAGGGGAGCACTCGCCAGCCCGATCCACGCCAGCAGGCGCAATGGCTGACCAGGCGCGTCCGGCGCCGCCAAAGCAAGCGCCCATGTCAGGCCGGCAACCCAGATCAGGGCGAGCAGGCCCAACGCCGCCGCGACCCACAGGCCGCGCCGACCCTCCGGCGCGCCCGCATCGCTGTCGATCAGCTCCTGTGGCGCAAGGTCGGACGGTGCCGCCGTTTCGATCGGCGGCATGTCCACCCAATTCACCTGCACGCGTGCCCCCTGGTTCATGTCCCGTCTCTACCATCTTTGATCGCGCGCGGAAGCCGCGGCTTTGATTTCCTGACGGCGAGCTTTATCGGGACGTGGATGGAGCAAGCGGCCCACGTATTGATCGGCGCCTATGACCCGGCGACCGCGCCGGGAGGCTTGCGAGGGCTGCTGCCGCTCGCCGGTACGCCCTTGATCGAGCATCAGGCGCGGCGGGCCGTCGCCGCCGGGGCGCAGCGGGTGCTGCTGCTGGTCGACGTTATTCCACCGGAATTGCTGGAGGTGCTGGAGCGGCTGCGTGCCGACGGGATCGGCACCGCCCTGGTCGAGGGGATCGACCGCGTTGCCGAGGCGCTGATGCCCGCCGATCGCCTGCTGCTGCTGAGCGACGCCTGCCTGCCGGACGAGGCGCTGCTGCGCGAAACGCTGGCGCAGCCGGCCTGCACCGTCGCGATCCTGGCCGATGTGCCCGAACATGCCATGTTCGAGCGGATCGACGCGGACACGCGCTGGGCCGGATTGGCGCTGGTCAATGGCGCGCATGTGGCGGAAACGGCTGCCATGCTGGGCAGTTGGGATCCCATCTCCACATTGCTCCGGCGCGCGGTGCAGCAGGATGCCGGACGGTTGGTGGCGGCGCACCCTCCGATCCTCGCCACCGATCCCTCGTCGCTGGCGGATGCGGAGCGGCAGATGGTCGCCGCCACCCGCAGCCTGCCTGGCGACTGGATCGGCCGCGCGCTGTTCCTGCCGCTGGAGGAGATCTTCGTACCGCTCCTGCTGGCGCGCCGGGTGGAGGCGCGGCCGCTCGCCTTGGCCGCCATGGCCATGGCGCTGGGTGGCGCGGGCATTGCCTGGGCAGGCTGGCGCTGGGCGGCCCTGCTGCTGTTGCTGCTGGCCGGTCCGATGGCGGCCATCACCAGGCGGTTGGCGCGCGTGCGCGATCGGCGTGGGCCCGTGCTGGACGCCGTGGCGGTGGTCCGGCCGGTGGCGGCCACCGTGGCGATCGCCGGGCTGGCCTATATGTTGTGGAGCATCGACCGCCAGTGGGGCTGGTGGGTGATAGCGGCGCTGGTTCCCGCCGCCATGCTGTTGCGATTGCCCGGACGATCACGCCCTTGGCTGGCGAGCGGCGACGGACTGATCTGGACGCTGCTGCCCTTCGCCCTGGCGGGTCAGTGGGGGTGGGGTCTCGCCGCCTCTGCCGCGTATAGCCTGGCTTCGTTCCTGTTCGTGCAAGGCGACGTGCTGCGCCGCATCGCCGCGGACGAAGCATAAGGCAGGCGCCGGAGGCTCCGGCGCCTGGTGGGAACATGGTGCAAGCCGGGTCTCAGAAGGCTTCGTTCTGGCTGCACGTCCGGCAATCTGACAGCGGCATACCGCAATCGGTGAACGCGGCATCCACCGCCTGCGCACTGCCGAGTACGCCCAGGCAGGTGCGGACGTGCAGTAACCGCGTCAGCGCCCGATGCGCGCCGTCGGCATCGCTGGACGCGCTGGCCATGACATCAAGCAGTAGGGCTTCGTCGTCCGTCATGCGCGGGCAGCAGCAGGGCGCCACCGTCAGCTTCCTGGTCGAAACACGCGACAATTCCGCCATCAACGCCCGCAGCAGCACCAGCGGGCGGCGATAGGACAGGCCGAATCCGGTGAACAAGGCATGGGCGGCATGGGCATCGTTGATCCCGCCGGCCGCCATCCGGCGAATGCCGAACAGCAGCAGGCGGCGATACGGGCTGGCAGGCGCGGCATGGGGGAGAATGACGGTGGAGGCAGGATGGTCGTGCGTCACGGGCAGCGCTCCTTCGATCTGAGCGCAACCTTCCATCTTCGCTATTGCAAGTCAATCGCAATTAAGTCGGATCAGTCCGGCGGCGTGCCGTTCGCCTCCAGAACCGTGCCGGCCAGATAGAGCGATCCGCCGATCAGCACCGTTGCCGATGCGTGCGCGACCGCGATCCGGCGAAGCGCCTGGACGGGATCGTCCGCCGAGTCGGCTCCCATCCCAAAGGCGGTCGCGGCCGAGGCGATGGCGACCGCACCGTGATGGGCATGTCCCTGCACCGGCACGGCCCAGATGTGCGCGTCCATGCCGGCGAAAGGCTCCAGGAACCCCGACAGATCCTTGTTGGCGAGCATCCCCAGCACGATGTGAAACGGCCGGTCCGAAGCGTTACGGTCCCGAAAGAAGCCGGCAATCGCGCGACCGGCCGCAGGATTGTGGCCGCCGTCGAGCCACAATGCGCTTCCTGCCAGCAGCATCTCCGGCAGGGGACCGGTGGCGAGCTGTTGCAAGCGCGCAGGCCATTCCGCCGAGTCTATGGCAGTGCGCAAGGCGGCATCCGGCACCGCCAGACGCTGCTGATGACGGAGCATGGCGACCGCGAGCGCGGCGTTGCCGGCCTGGTGCGCACCGGGCAGGCGGGGCAGCGGCAGTTCGATGGCGTGTGTCGGATCGCGATAGTGGAGCCGTTCGCCACGAACCTCCACGTCCCAAGCCTCGCCCCGGGTCAGCCGCACGGCGCCACGTTCGCGTGCGACGCGGTCGATCGCTTCGGCTTCTGCATCCGGATAGTGGAGAGTGAGAAGGGGGCAGCCGGCCTTTGCGATGCCGGCTTTCTCCGCAGCGATCTGTTCGATCCGATCGCCCAGGAATTGCTGATGGTCGAGGCCGAGCTGGGCGATGCCGCAGACTATCGGTGTTTCGATCACGTTGGTCGCATCAAGCCGGCCGCCCAGCCCGACCTCGATGATGCAGGCGTCCGCGGGAACGCGCGAGAAAGCCAGAAAGGCAGCGGCGGTCGTTACCTCGAAGAAGCTGGGGGACACGCCGTCCGCGATCGACAATACCTCCTCCAGCAAGGCGGCGAGCAGGGCGTCGTCGATCAGGCGTCCCGCCAACCGAATCCGCTCGTTGAAGCGGACCAGGTGCGGACTGGTATAGACATGGACCTTGTGGCCCGCCGCCTCCAGCGCGGCACGCAGGAAGGCGCAGGTCGATCCCTTCCCGTTGGTGCCAGCCACATGGAAGACGGGCGGCAGGGCACGATGCGGATTGCCGAGCCGCGCCAGCAAGGTGGCGGTGCGTTCGAGCCCGAGCACGTCCGCGCCGGGCGACAGCATCGCCAGCCGATCCAGTTGCGCCTGCACCGCCGGATCAGCGGAGATCGCAAAGTCAGCCATGTCGCCCCCTCCGCGTCGGGAAAGGAGCCGCCGTCGTCACGCCGCCTGCTTGCCGGGGCAGAGATAGGCGATCAATCGCGCGAGTTCGGCGCGCAATTTGTGCCGGTGGACCACCATGTCGAGCATGCCGTGGTCCAACAGATATTCAGCGCGCTGGAACCCTTCCGGCAGCTTTTCACGGATCGTGCTTTCGATCACCCGCTGACCCGCAAATCCGATCAGGGCGCCCGGCTCGGCAATCTGGACGTCGCCCAGCATGGCGTAGCTGGCGGTGACGCCGCCGGTGGTGGGATCGGTCATCACCACGATATAGGGCAGGCCCGCTTCGTGCAGCTGCTGGATCGCCACGGTCGTCCTGGGCATCTGCATCAGGGACAGGATACCCTCCTGCATCCGTGCGCCGCCAGCCGCGGTGAAGATGATATAGGGGCAACGTTCCGCGATGGCAGCCTCCACGCCAGCGACAAAGGCGGCACCCACGGCCAGCCCCATCGATCCGCCGAGAAAGCCGAAATCCTGCACGCCGAGGATGGCCTTGAAACCCTCCACCGTACCGCTGGCGTTGATCAGGGCATCCGCTTCCCCCGTCTTGGTCCGGGCGGCCTTGATCCGGTCCGCATATCTCTTCGAGTCGCGGAACTTGAGGGGGTCTTCACGGACCTGCGGCGTTGCGATCAGGGTATAGATGCCGCCGTCGAACAAGGCGTCGAACCGTGCATTCGGCCCAATCCGCCCGTGATTCTGGCATTTCGGGCAAACTGACTGATTTTCCTCATATTCCCGCGTGAACAACATGGTCCCGCAGCTCGGGCATTTGTGCCACAGCGCGTCCGGCGTCTCACGCTTGGGCATGAAGGGGAGCGCATTGCGCATCCGGTCGATCCAGCTCATACTGCCATCTCCTTGCGCGCGGCGTGAACCGCTGCGCTTAAATCCTTGATCAGCTTCAGAACTCCCGGTGCGGGGTCCTGGCCGTTGGCTGCCGCCTCGGCGATAACGTCGACGATTGCGGAGCCCACCACCACGCCATCAGCGACGCGCGCGACCGATGCCGCCTGATCGGGCGTGCGAACCCCGAACCCGACCGCGACCGGCAATTCGGTACGGGCCTTGAGCGCGGCGACGGCGGTAGCGATGCTGCCGCTCGCCGCCTGCTGCGTGCCGGTGATGCCGGCAACCGAGACGTAGTACAGAAAGCCGCGCGCCCCTTGGAGCACGTTGGGCAGGCGCGCCGCGTCGGTGGTCGGGGTTGCGAGGCGGATCGGAGCGATGCCCACGGCCCGTAGTGCATCACCCAGTGCCGCGTCCTGTTCGGCCGGTATGTCGACGCAGATCACGCCATCCACCTGCGCCCCGACGCACGCCTCGGCAAACCATTCGGCGCCACGACGCAGCATCGGATTGGCGTATCCCATCAACACCAATGGCACATCCGGGTGGCGGGCGCGAAAGCCGCTGGCGATGGAGAAGATATCCGCCGTGCGCGTGCCTGCCGCCAGCGAGCGGAGGTTGGCGCGCTGGATCGCCGGCCCGTCGGCCATCGGATCGGTGAACGGCATGCCGAGTTCGATCACGTCGGCACCACCCGCCACCAAAGCATCGAGAATGGCCGGCGTGGCGGCAGGACTGGGGTCGCCAGCCGTCACGAACGTGACCAGCGCCGGACGATCCTTGGCGAAGGCGTCGGCCAGCCGGTTCACCAGGCCACTCCTAACGCGTCAGCCACGGCGGGGATGTCCTTGTCGCCACGACCGGAGAGGTTGAGCAGGATGATCTGATCCTCGCGGTAGTCCTTCGCCTTGCGGACAATGGCTGCCAAGGCGTGCGAACATTCCAGCGCGGGGATGATACCCTCGATGCGGGTGCAAAGCTGGAAGGCGTCGATCGCCTCCTTGTCGGTCGCCGCCTCATACTGGACGCGGCCGATGTCGTGCAGCCAGCTATGCTCCGGTCCAATGCCTGGGTAGTCGAGCCCGGCGGAGATGGAGTGCGCCTCCGCAATCTGTCCGTCTTCATCCTGCAACAGGTAGGTGCGGTTGCCGTGCAGCACGCCCGGCGCGCCGCCGTTGAGGCTGGCGGCGTGCTGGCTGGTGTCCAGCCCATGTCCCGCAGCCTCGACGCCGAGCATCCTGACGTCGGCATCGTCCAGGAACGGGTGGAACAGGCCGATCGCGTTGGAACCACCGCCAACCGCCGCGACCAGCAGATCGGGCAAACGGCCTTCCGCCTGCAAAATCTGCTGCTTGGCCTCGGTTCCTATCACCGACTGGAAGTCGCGGACCAGTTCGGGATAGGGATGGGGCCCCGCCACCGTGCCGATCAGGTAGAATGTGTCCTCAACATTCGCGACCCAGTCGCGCAACGCCTCGTTCAGCGCATCCTTGAGCGTCTGGGCGCCCGCCGTCACCGGCACCACCTCCGCCCCGAGCAGCTTCATGCGGAAGACGTTGGCCTGCTGTCGCTCCACATCCTTCGCGCCCATGTAGATGACGCAGGGCAGGCCGAAGCGCGCGCACACCGTGGCCGTCGCCACCCCGTGCGAGCCCGCGCCGGTTTCCGCGATGATCCGCTTCCGCCCCATCCGCCGGGCCAGCAGGATCTGGCCGATGCAATTGTTGATCTTGTGCGCGCCGGTATGGTTCAGCTCTTCGCGCTTGAAGTAGATCTTGGGCCCCATGCCGGGCGGGGCGGACGCACGCAGCGCCTCGGTCAGCCGCTCGGCATAGTAAAGCGGGCTGGGACGACCGACATAATGCGTCATCAGCCCGTCAAGCTCGGCTTGAAAGGCCGGGTCCGCCCGGGCCGCGCGATATTCGCGCTCCAGATCCAGGATCAGCGGCATCAGGGTTTCGGCGACATAGCGTCCGCCGAAGGTGCCGAAATGGCCGGAGGCATCGGGTTGCTGCCGAAGCGAATTGGGAAGAGTCATAGCTGCGCCGCCGATTGGAGGAAGGTCGCGATCTTGTCCATATCCTTGACGCCGGGCGCGCTTTCCACGCCCGATGACACGTCAACCATGCGGGCGCCGGTGCGCCCGACCGCTTGGGCGATATTGCCGTCGTCCAGCCCGCCGGACAAGGCCCAGGGCAGCGGATGATCGAACCCGTCCAGCAAGGCCCAGTCGAAGCGCAGGCCCATGCCTCCGGGCAGGGAGCCGACCGGTGTCTTGGCATCGTACACGATCCGGTCCGCCACCCCGCGATAAAGCCGTGCCTGCTCCAGGTCGGCGCGCGTCCGCACCGGCACCGCCTTCCACAATTCCAGTCCCGGGCTGCGTAGCGCCGCCAGTCGTTCGGGCGGTTCGTTGCCGTGCAACTGCAAGGCATGAACGCCGGTGGCCGTGACCCGCCGGATGAGGGCTTCGTCGGGATCGACCAGCACGGCGGCGGCCCGGACGTGGCCGGGCAGGCGGCGGACCAGCGCGGTTGCGGCATCGGCTTCGACGTTGCGCGGGCTGTTGGGGAAGAACACGAAACCCAGCCATGCCGCACCACCGCCAACCGCCGCGTCGACGGTTTCGGGCGTGGACAGGCCGCAAATTTTGGTGAGAACGGGCATGTGCTTGCAGGTGGGCAAGTCATGCCATCTTAGCAAGCCGTTATGCTCCGCCATCACCCACTGTGATTGTAGGCAATGATCTGTCATAGCGGCGGCCATGCTCACCGCATTGGATGTGATCGTACTCGTGCTGATCGGCGGCGGCGCGATCCTTGGGCTCGTGCGCGGATTCGTGACCGAGATCCTGTCGCTGTTCGCCTGGGTCGCCGCCATCTTCGCGCTTAAGCTTCTGCACACGCCCGTCGCCAAGTGGCTGACGGCATGGGTCGGCAGCGCGTCCGGGGCGGCGGTGCTGGCCTTCGTGCTGGTATTCGGCGTGGTGTTCTTCGCCGGCAAGCTGATCGCCGGGCAACTCGGCCAGCGTACGCGCCAGTCGGTATTGGGGTCGTTCGACCGCGTGCTCGGGCTCGGCTTCGGCGCGCTCAAGGGATTGCTGATCGCAACCGTGCTGTTCCTGGCGGTCAACCTCGGCTGCGACCTGGTGTTCGGTGCCCGGACCGCGCGCCCGGAATGGCTGCGCACGGCGCGGAGCTACCCGCTGCTGAATGCCAGTGGGCGGGCGATGGTGGACTGGGTCAATCGCCGCCGTGGCGCGCCCGCCGCCGGGACCGGGAGCTGACATGTCGGCAGCCCTCTACAATAAAGAGATCCTGCGCCTCGCCACCAGCATCCCCCACCAGTTGCGCCTGGAACAGCCGCACGGCACGTCCGAACGGCGTTCGCCCATCTGCGGCAGCCGGGTGACGATCGATGTGGCGCTGGATGAGGGCGGCAGGCTGGTCGCCTTGGGGCAGGAGGTTCGCGCCTGTGCGCTGGGGCAGGCGTCCGCCGCCCTGATGGGCGTCCACGCCGTCGGCCGGACGCCTGAGGAACTGGCGGAGGCCCGCGACGCGCTCACCGCCTTCCTCGCCGGCGAACGCGACGATCCCGGCGCATGGCCCGGTTTGGCCCTGTTCGAGCCTGCCCGTCCGCACAGCGCCCGCCACGCCTCGATCCGCCTGGCATTCGAGGCGGTGGCGGAGGCGGCGGCGCGCGCCGCGGAACGGCCGCGCGGATGAACCACACCGTCCTGGTGGAGGGCGTGGTGATGCTGGGCTTCGCGCTCGGCTTCGTGGTGGTGTTCCGGAAACTGGGACTGGGCGCGACGCTCGGCTACCTTGTCGCCGGCGCGCTGATCGGGCCGCAGGTGCTGGGGCTGGTCGGTGGCGCGGAGACGAAGCTGGGCATTGCCGACCTTGGCATCACCCTGCTGCTGTTCCTGGTCGGGCTGGAACTCAATCTCACCCGATTGTGGCGGCTCCGGCGCGACATCTTCGGGTTCGGGCTGGTGCAGGTGGTGCTGTGCGGCGCCGCTTTGTCGGGCATCATCTACGCCTTCACCGGGTTCAGCGCGGCGGCGTCCGTCGCGCTGGGCGCACCGCTGGCTTTGTCCTCCACAGCGCAGGTGCTGCCGATGCTGCGCTCCGCCGGGCGCATGAACACGCCGTTCGGGGAGCGGGCTTTCTCCATCCTGCTGTTCCAGGACCTCTCGATCGTGCCGCTGATCACGGTGATCGCGGCGATGAGCCGGGTTCCGCCGGAGCCGGGAACGCCGCCGGGCTGGCTGCTCGGCATCTATACTGTGGCGGCGATCATCGGGCTGGTGCTGGCCGGCCGCTACGTCTTCAATCCCCTGTTCAGGCTGATCGGCGGCCTGGGCGAGCGCGAACTGTTCGTGGCGGCCGGCTTGTTCACCGTTATGGCGGCGGCGACTGTCATGGAGGAATTGCATCTCTCCACCGCGCTGGGCGCGTTCATTGCCGGCGTGATGCTGGCCGACTCGCCCTACCGACACGAGCTTGAGGCCGATGTGGAGCCGTTCCGCGCGGTGCTGCTCGGCCTGTTCTTCCTGGCGGTGGGGATGCAGCTGGATCTGCACGCCATCATGGCACGGCCCGTGTTCGTGCTCGGCCTGGCGGCGGCCGTAGTGATGGTGAAGACGCTGCTGATCTTCGGGATGGCGCTTGCTTTCGGGATGGAACGGCGAGCGGCGTTCAGCCTCGGCCTGCTGTTGAGCCAGGGCGGCGAGTTCGGCTTCGTGCTGTTCGCCCAGGCGACGGCGGCGCAGCTGGTCGTGCCGCAGGCCGCCAGCCTGCTGGGTGCGGTGGTGACATTGTCCATGGCGACCACGCCATTCCTGATGATGCTGTCGCGCCGCCTAAACCGGAAGACGGAGGTGTTGGCGCGGGACGATCTGGACGGCCCGGAACATGCCGGTCAGGCCAGTGCCATCGTGGTCGGCTATGGCCGGTTCGGGCAGACCATCGCGCAGATGCTGCTCGGCGCGGGCATTTCCGTGACCATCATCGACAATGACGCGGAAATGATCGACATCGCCGCCCGCTGCGACCTCAAGGTCTATTATGGCGATGGCACGCGCCTGGAGCTGCTGGAGCAGGCGGGCGCAGGCGAGGCGCGCGTGATCGTCTTCGCCATGGACAAGGACCAGCTCAGCCGCGAGGAATTGCAGGTCGCGCTCAAGACGTTCCGCCAGGCGGCGATCTTCGTCCGCGCTTATGATCGCCGCTCCATGATCAGCTACAACGGTCTCGATACCGCCATGGTGATGCGCGAGGTGTTCGAGAGCGCCGTCGTGATGGGGCGGCGCACGCTGGCGACGATGGGCGTGCATGACGACATGATCGCCCGGATCGAACGCGCCTATCGCGCGCGCGACAAGGAGCGGCTGCGGGTGCAGGCCGAGAAAGGCGTGTTCTCGGAAGAAGCGCGCAGCCTGTTCCAACCGTCGCGCCTGCTGGCGGAGGATCATGAATGAAGCGGTCGGCCCTGGTGACCTGTGCGGCCTTGTCCGGCGCGGTGGCGGTGATGGCGGGGGCGTTCGGGGCGCATGGTGCGTCGGGCAAGGCCGCCGAGTGGCTGCGGACCGGGGCCGTTTACCAGATGGTCCACACCGTCGCGGCGCTGGTCGCGCTGCAGCTTGGCGGCAGGCTGGCCGCCACCTTGCTGGTCGCCGGCGCGGCCGTGTTCGCGCTCACCCTCTATGCGATGGCACTGGGCGCGCCGACCTGGCTGGGGGCTGTCACGCCGATCGGCGGCATCGGCATGATCGCCGGGTGGATCGTGTTGGCGCTACGACGCTAGCGCATCCATACGCTGCCGCTCTGCATCCAGGAACCGTTCCACCTCGACCAGATCGACGTCCTTCGCCAGGAACGTCTTGCCGATGCCGCGCGCCAACAGGAAGGGCAGGCGGCCGCTGTCCATCTTCTTGTCGTGCATCATGTGGTCGACCAGGGTCGCACCGCTCGCATCGACCTGCGCCGCCGCCAGCGTGGTCGGCAGTCCCGCCGCGGCGAGATGCCGACCGACGCGCTCCGCATCCGCGATCGGGCACAAGCCAATATGTGCGGAGAAACGGAAGGCCAGCGTCATGCCGCAGGCGACGCCCTCGCCATGCAGCAACGTGTCGGAAAAGCCTGTCTCCGCCTCCAGCGCGTGGCCGAAGGTGTGGCCGAGGTTGAGCAATGCCCGCGTGCCGCTAGTCTCGCGCTCGTCGGCCGCGACCACGCGAGCCTTGGCAGCCACGCTGTGGACGATGGCGTGGGTGCGCGCCCCGGCATCCCCCGCCAGCAAGGTGGAGCCATGCGCCTCGCACCAGTCGAAGAAGTCGGGATCGTCGATCAGGCCGTATTTCACGACCTCCGCATAGCCGGCGCGCACCTGGCGCACGGGCAACGTGTCGAGCGTGGTCGGATCGATCAGCACCAGATCGGGCTGGTGGAAAGCCCCGACCAGGTTCTTGCCCGCGCGGCTGTTGATGGCGGTCTTGCCCCCCACCGAACTGTCGACCTGCGCCAGCAGCGATGTCGGCACCTGGACGAAGCCGCAGCCCCGTTTCAGGATAGAGGCGGCGAAACCGACAAGGTCGCCGATCACGCCGCCGCCCAGCGCCACGATCCGGTCCTTGCGCTCGACCCCGAGCGCCAGCAGCCGATCGGTCAGCTGCTCCAGCATCGCCCAGCTCTTGGTGCTTTCGCCCGGCGGCAGCAGTATCGGCTCCACCGCTACGTCACCCAGGCCGACGGCGAGCCGCGCCATCTGGCAGGCGGCCACCTGCTCGTCCGCCACCACGATCAGGCGACCGTTGCGGGCAAACGACGCGAGATGGCCGTGCGCGCGGTCCAGCAATCCCGCTTCGATCAGGATCGGGTAGGAGCGGTCGCCCAGGCCGACGGTGACGCGGGTCATGCCTGCAGCGCCTGAAGGATCGAATCGA
This sequence comes from uncultured Sphingomonas sp., assembly GCF_934560975.1. GTDB lineage: Bacteria > Pseudomonadota > Alphaproteobacteria > Sphingomonadales > Sphingomonadaceae > Sphingomonas_I. The sequence continues at coordinate 162,505 of NZ_CAKTFO010000004.1, forward strand.
CGGTGGCGTCGTGGGGCAGGGGCCGGCTGACGATATGGATCGGCGCCAGCGCATAGATCGGGTTCCGCACGGCGGCGAGTTTCGTCAGCATGTCCTTCGGATTTCCTCCCTTCAACAACGGGCGCGTGCCCGCGCGACGGCAGACCCGCTCGGCCAGCACGTCAATGTCGGCGTCCAGCCACACCGCCGTGGCGCGATCGAGGATCAATGCCCGCGTCGCTTCGTTCATGAAGGCGCCGCCGCCGGTGGCGATCACCTTGGGCCGTCCGTCGATCAGGCGCGCGATGACGCGGCGCTCCCCGTCGCGGAACTGCGCCTCGCCATAACGCTCGAACATTTCCGCCACGGTGAGCCCCGCCGCATGTTCGATCTCATGGTCGGAATCGACGAATGGCAAGCGGATCCGCTGCGCCAGGCGTCGCCCGATGGTGGACTTGCCCACGCCCATCAGGCCGATCAGCACGATCGGGCGGCCGAACGTCATCGGCCTGGACGGGGCGGGCTGAAACATAGGCAGGGGCTATACACAGGCACCCCCGCTCGGGCAAAAGCCCGGCGACAAGCGACCTCTATCGATCACAAGGACCAGCAGTGCCGCGCCCGATCCTCATCCTCCTGATTGCCGCCGTCGTCCTGATCGGCCTCCTGTTCGTGCTTGCCTCCTTCGATCGGGAGCAGCCGGTGAGCCGGATGGAGCTGCCGGTGACGAATGCCGTCGCGCGTTAAGATCCTCCTCGGCGGCCTGCTGGCGGGCACGGCGGCGCTCGTCGTCGCATTGCCGGCGCTGGGACAGCAGGGCCCCGAATCGCTGCTGCCGCCCGGCTTCGGGTCGCCTCCACCCGCAGCACCGCCGCAGCGCGGGGCACCTGCGCCTACACCCGCTCCTGCATCGGGATCGGGCGGAGAGCCGCGAGCGGACGCCACTGCTGACACGGCCGCACCCGTCGTGCCGCCCACGCCGGGTGCCGATGAAGGCGTCGCCGTGTCGGCCGAGCCGCTGCTGCCGACCGACCTTGCCCGGCTGGTTGCGGCCGAGGTCGAACCGCCGGAGGAATTGCCCCCGGCGGCGCGCCGCTCGCTGGACGCGGTCGGGGGAGCGCCGACCTACGGGACGGACGCATTCGGCGACGCGGACGGACGCTATCTCGCCACGCTGATGCGCCGCCTGCAGGCTCCGATTGCATCGCGGTGGGCGGAAATCACGCTGCGCCGCGTCCTCCTGTCCGCCACGCCGGCGCCGGGCGGCGTCGGGCCCGCCGACTGGGTGGCCGATCGCGCCGCGTTGCTGCTCCGCCTGGGTGAGGCGGATGCGGCACGGATGCTGGTGCAGGGCGTGGACGTCGACAATTACAGCCCGCGCCTGCGTCGTGTGGCCATCGAAAGCGCGCTCGCCAACGCCGATCCGGCTGGCCTGTGCCCGCTGAGCGACGGCCCCGAGCAGGTGAGCGGCCAGCCGGTCTGGCCGATGATCCGAGCGATGTGCGCGACCCTGTCGGGCGACGATGCGACCGCCAACGCCACGATCGGCCGGGCTCAGCCCAACGATCCGATCGATCATGCGCTGGCGGAAAAGGTGATCGCGGCCGGCGGTGGCGGGCGGCGGCAGGTCGGCATCGACTGGGTGGCAGTGGATACGCTGACCGACTGGCGCTTCGGTCTGGCGAGCGCGCTGGGCGTCATGATCCCGCAATCCCTGCTGTCCGCCGCGCCGGTCTGGTTCCAGGCGTGGCTGGCACGCGCGCCGATGCTGTCGCCGTCCGATCGCGTCACCCCGGCGCGGATCGCTGCAACGCTTGGCCCCGTATCCAGCGCCAATCTGGTCGATCTCTACGGCCAGGTCATGGATGACAATGGTGACGTCGAGGCCAACAGCCCGTTCGCGCGCTTACGGGCGGCCTATCGGGGCGACGATGACGATGCGCGTCTCGCCGCCATGCACGGGCTGTGGGACGCGTCCGGGAACGATGACGGCAGTGAGCGTGACCGCTACGCCGCCTCCATCCTGACGGCCCGCGCCGCGACCGGGATCACGCCGGATGCCGGCCAGGAGGATGATGTGGCGGCGCTGGTCGCCTCCATGCTCTCCGCCGGTCTGGACCGTCAGGCGGAACGCTGGGCCTCCGTGGCGGACGCGGCCGGGGGATCGCAGGGCGATCGTGCCTGGGCCCTGCTCGCGGTGGGGGCGACGCGGCCGGTAGTGACGATCTCGGCCGATCGGGTGCGGCGCTTTGCCGACAAAGCGGGGCAGGGTGGGGCGCAGCGCAGCGCACTGCTGATCGCCGCGCTGGCCGGTCTTGGCCGCCTGCCCGACGGCGAGGCGCAGCAGCTGGCGGCGGACACCGGCTTCACCCTAGGCGCGCCAAGTGCCTATGCAGATGCGCTGCGCCGGGCTGTGCGGGGGGGCGGCCGCGGGACGATCGCGTTGCTGGTCGCTGTCGGCATGCAATCCCCGCGCTGGGGTGGCGTGCCGCCGGCGGACTTCTACCAGATGATCGCCGCGCTCCATGCGGTGGGTATGAACGGGGAGGCACGCATGATCGCGGCGGAGGCGATCGCCCGCGCATGACCGGGACGTCGGTAGGCGACCTTGCGCTGATCGACCGCTTTCTGGAGATGATGGCGGCGGAGGCTGGCGCGGCCCGCAACACGCTCGACGCCTATGAGCGCGACCTGCGCGACGCGTCGTCCATCCTCCAAGGGCGTCTCGCCTCCGCCGACCCGCCATCGTTGCAGCTGCTCGCCGAGGCATGGGCCTCGCTTGCGCGGAGCAGCCTGGCACGGAAATCATCCGCCCTGCGCCGCTTCTTCGGCTTCCTAGTGGAGGAGGGGCTGCGCGGCGACGATCCGTCCGATGCCCTGCCGCGTCCGGGCGCCGCACGGACATTGCCCAGGATCCTCGGCCGTGAGGACGTGGACCGGCTGTTCGCCGCCCTGGCCGATCGGCTTGCGGCAGATCCCTCGCCCGCTGATCTTCGCCTCGCCGCGCTGGTGGAATTGCTTTATGGATCGGGGCTGCGCGCAACCGAATTGGTATCCTTGCCGCGCAACTTGATCCGCCGTGACCAGCCCTTCATCATCCTCAAGGGCAAGGGCGGGCGTGAACGGCTGGTGCCCCTTTCGGAGCGGGCACAGGCCGCCGCCGCCGCTTATGCCGCGACGCTGCCGAAGGATGGCGTGTACCTGTTTCCGTCGGGCAAGACGCATCTCAGCCGGGTGCGCCTGTTCCAGCTTGTCCGGGCGCTTGCGGCGGAGGCGGGCATCAGCCCCGAACGCGTCAGCCCGCACGTCCTGCGCCATGCCTTTGCGACCCATCTGCTGGAGGGTGGGGCGGATCTGCGTGCGCTCCAGACCATGCTCGGCCATGCCGACATCGCGACGACCCAGATCTATACCCATGTCGACAGCCGCCGCCTGGTCGAGCTGGTCAACGAGAAGCACCCGCTAGCCGACGCTCACCGGTCAGCATCCCGAATCACCGACGCATGACGCTTCGCGGTCCGCATCGTTGACGGGCTGCCCCCCAAAAAGTACCGCGCCGCCATGGCTGCATATCTCGAATTCGAAAAACCTATTGCCGAGCTTGAGGCGCGCATCGTCGAGTTGCGCGACACGGCGGATGCGAACGACGGGACGCTCGACATCGAGGCGGAGGTCGCAAAGCTCCAGGTCAAGTCGGAACGGCTGCTGCGCGATACCTATGCCAAGCTGACGCCGTGGCAGAAGACACAGGTCGCGCGCCATCCCGAACGCCCGCACTTCAAGCATTATGTCGCGGGCTTCGTGGACGATTTCATGCCGCTGGCCGGCGACCGCGCCTTTTCGGACGATCAGGCGATCATGGGCGGGCTGGGTCGCATCCATGGCCGTCGCGTGATGGTGATCGGGCATGAGAAAGGCGACGATATTGCCAGCCGCATCCGCCACAATTTCGGCTCGGCCAAACCTGAAGGCTATCGCAAGGCGATCCGCCTGATGCGGCTGGCGGAGCGATTCGGCATTCCGGTGGTAACCTTGGTGGACACGGCCGGCGCCTTTCCCGGCGTGCAGGCGGAGGAGCGTGGCCAGGCCGAGGCGATTGCGCGCTCGACCGAACAATGCCTGCAACTGACCGTGCCGATCGTCGCGGCGATCGTGGGCGAGGGCGGATCGGGCGGCGCGGTCGCGCTGGCCGCGGCCAATCGCGTGCTGATGTTCGAGAATGCCGTCTATTCGGTGATTTCGCCCGAAGGCGCGTCATCGATTCTCTGGCGCACGGCCGACAAGGCCGCCGATGCCGCCGATGCGATGAAGATCACCGCGACCGACCTGAAGAAACTGGGCGTGATCGACCGCATCGTCGCGGAGCCGGTCGGCGGCGCACAGCGTGATCCGGCGGCTGCGATCGCCGCGCTCGGGTCGGCGCTGGCGGAAGAGCTGGAGGCGCTTGCGGACGAACGGCCCAAGGCCCTGCTGGCACAGCGCCGCGCCAGGTTCCTGGCGATCGGGTGAGAGGTCACCCGGCGCATAATCCATCTATGTTGGTCGGAGGACATAGAAAAAGGCCGGCGAGCTAGGAGCTCGGCCGGCCTTTCTTGCGAAGCTAGATCCCATCCGGATCGTAGCCGGTGCCACCCACCACTTACGGGGTCGGGTTCTTCATCTGGTTGGAAACGTTCTGGAACGTGTTGGAGACCTTGGTGCCAATGGTGCTCATTGCGCTCACGGCTGCCACGGCGATCAGAGCGGCAATCAGGCCGTACTCGATTGCGGTTGCACCCTTATTGTTCTTCAGGAAGTTACGAAGGTACTGCATGTTACAAACTCCTATTGAACTAGACGATCCGCTTGGAGCGATCTGCACCGGCCCCGCCGTTTGGGTCAGTGATGGAAATCTAGCGGAAGTAGGTTTCCGAACGTTTAACGTTGCGCGAGATTTAGCCCGAAAGGGATGGAATTCTTCCCGCGAGGCCTGACCACATGCTGCCGAACTGCGTGTTGATGGTCACCAGCACACCTAGGCCAGCAATTGCAAGGAGAGCAACCAGCAGACCATATTCGATCGCTGTTGCGCCCCTACAATCATCAATAAGCCGCCATAATGTTTTCATGTCTGTGCCGCCTGAACTCGCTGCCCCATGTTCAGCTAGCAGGCCCTGGTTAATAAAGGCTTCCCATGACGCCCCTGCTATTTGTCGCCGCTGTTGCCCTGATCGATGCCGATGGCCGCGTGCTGGTGCAGCAGCGGCCGGAGGGGAAGCCTGCCGCTGACCTGTGGGAGTTTCCGGGCGGCAAGATCGAGGCTGGAGAGACGCCGGAGGCCGCCTTGGCTCGCGAATTGAAGGAGGAGCTTGGCATCGATGTCCAGGCGGCATGTCTCGCGCCCGCCACCTTCGCCAGCGAGCCGTCCGACCATAGCGATCGTCACCTGCTGCTGTTGCTCTACGTCTGCCGCAAGTGGCAGGGTCTGCCGCAACCGATGGAGGGCGGGGCCTTGCGCTGGGTGCGGGTGCCGGAACTGCACGGGCTGGCGATGCCGAAGCCCGACCGTCCTTTGATCGGGCTGCTCGAAGCCTTACTCTGACCGGCCCTTCAAGGCCGCCATGAGCGAGGTATTGCCCGATCCCCGTCGCGCCGGCTGCGGCTGATTGGGGCCGGGGGCCCAGCCGGTCATGAAGATCAGCTCGAACCGCTCGCGCACGCGGCCGTCCTCGTCCGCCTGCGCCGCAAAGGCCTGATGAATCGCCGCCAGCCTGGTCCGGTTGATCTGCGGACCGCGCTGCCCGGCGAGCAGGTTGGTGCCCGCCATTCCGCGCAGGTCGGCCATCAGGCGCAGGGCGTCGCCATAGCCCACGTCCAGCGATTCGCTGTCCGCCACCGTCAGGACGAAGCCCGTGCGCGTCAGCAGGTCACCCGCCGCGCGTACGTCGATCAGCGGATGGATACGCTGCGGCACGGCATCGCCGGCGGCGGTGTCTCCCGCCAGCAAGGCGCGCTTCAGCTTGGCGAGGCTGCCCGCGCCGACGAACGCCGCCAGGAACAGCCCGTCCGGCCGCAAGGCCCGCCGGCACTGGATCAGCGCGCCGGGCAGGTCGTTGACGGTGTCCAGCACGCCTGCCGAGACGATCAGGTCGAAGCTGGCGGGCGGGAAGGGCAGACGATCCTCATCCGCCAACACCCCGCCGATCGCCTCCACGAAGCGATCACCGCTGTCCGTCGCGGTGACGGTCATGCCCCGTTCCTGCAAGGCGCGCGTCACGCTGCCGTCCGCGCAGCCGAGGTCCAGTGCATCCCTGAACGGGCGCGTCACCAAGTCCAGCCGATCGAGCAGCCCTTCCACCATCGCTTCGCGCAGAAAGGCGTGGTCGGCAAAGGACGGCGCGGCACGGTTACGGCGGAGGCGGCGCAGGCCGCGGTTGAAGATTTCGGGAACGTCCACGATGGCGCGCTTGTGCCCGCAGCCGCGCCGGGGGACAAGCCATCATGGCGTTGTCCGTCCTCCTCCGGCCCCTGCGATCGCTGTCCCGCGCCATGCTCGACTTCGCGCTGCCGCCGCGCTGTTCCGGATGCGGGGTCATCGTGGGCGTCGACCACAGCTTCTGCCTCGCCTGCTGGCAGGAACTGGACTTTCTCGGCGGACCGGCATGTGCGACCTGCGCCGAGCCGCTGGAACTGGCCCTCTACGACGACAGCGTCTGCGGCGCGTGCCTGGCCGATCCTCCGCCCTTCGATCGGATGCGGGCGGCGGTCGCTTATGGTCCGATCGCGCGGGCGCTGGCGCTGAAGCTCAAATATGGTCGCCGCCCCGGCATCGCCCGCACCATGGCGGGACCGATGCGGCGCGCGGCCGGCCCTGTGCTGGACGGCGCCTTGGTCGTGCCCGTGCCGCTGCACCGGCGGCGTCTCTGGTGGCGCGGCTACAACCAGGCGGCGCTGATCGCACGGGCGCTTGTGCCTCGTCCGCAACTGGCCGTCGACCTGCTGACCCGCACCCGCGCCACCCGGCCGTTGCGCGACATGGGACGCAAGGCCCGCGCACGTACCGTATCCGGCGCATTCGCGGTCAGCCCGACATGGCGCGATCGGGTAAAGGGCAGTCGGATCGTGCTGGTGGACGATGTCTACACCACCGGCGCCACCGTCAGCGCCTGCGCACGCGTGCTGCGCAAGGCGGGTGCTGCCGATGTGACGATACTCTGTTGGGCGCGCGTGGTGCGGGATGCCGACGACGCGCGTTGAAGGGCCTTGTGACGCATCACAGTTCGGCACAAAGGATTGAAAATGCCCAAGGTTGAAATCTATACCAAAATGCTCTGCCCCTATTGCACCCGCGCCAAGCGGCTGTTGACCGACAAGGGGGTTCAGTTCGAGGAGTTCGACATCTCCATGGGCGGGCCGAAGCGCGCCGAGATGCTGTCGCGCGCCAACGGCCGCACCACCGTGCCGCAGATCTTCATCGGTGACACCCATGTCGGCGGGTCAGACGACCTCGCCGCCTTGGAGCGGGCCGGCAAGCTCGACCCGTTGCTCGCCGCCTGATGCGCGCCGCGCTGTTTCAGGCGAATACGGGCACGGACCCGCTGCTGGGTGCGCGTGCGCTGGTGGAAGCGGTGGAGCGCGCCGCGGGCGACGGGGCCGACATGCTGTTCACGCCTGAAATTAGCGGCCTGCTCGACCGCGATCGTACGCGCGCCGCCGCGGCGATCGTGGCGGAGGCGGATGACGTGGCACTGGCCGCGACGCGTGAGGCGGCGGCCAGGCACGGCATCTGGGTCCACATCGGCTCGCTGGCTCTACGGTCGGATCGGGATGGCGCGCCGTTCGTCAATCGCGGCTTCGTGATCGACGATGCCGGGGCGATCCGGGCGCGCTACGACAAGATGCACCTGTTCGATGTGGACCTGCCGGACGGCGGAAGCTGGCGCGAGTCGACGGCTTATCATGCTGGCGAGACGGCGAGGGCGGTGGACACGCCGTGGGGACGGCTCGGCCTATCCATCTGCTACGACATGCGTTTCCCGGATCTGTATCGTGGCCTGAGCGATGCCGGGGCGACCATCCTGTCGGTGCCGGCCGCCTTCACCGTGCCGACCGGGCGCGCCCACTGGCACGTCCTGCTGCGCGCCCGCGCGATCGAGGCCGGCGCCTTCGTGATCGCGGCCGCGCAGACCGGTCGCCATGCCGATGGGCGTGAGACCTACGGCCATTCCCTGGTGGTCGATCCCTGGGGCGAAGTGCTGCTCGATATGGGCGACGCGCCCGGTTTCGCGACCTGCGAGATCGATCCGGCCCGCGTTGAGGAGGTCCGTGCAAGGATCCCCGCACTGCGGCACCGCCGCCCGGTCGGCCCGGTCGAGGTGGCGGGATGATCGTGTTCGATCTGGCCTGCGTCCAGGGCCATGTGTTCGAAGCCTGGTTCGGCTCGAGCGAAGATTATGAGGATCAGCGCCGACGCCGCCTGCTCGCCTGCCCGATCTGCGGCACCGAGCGGGTGGAAAAGGCGGTGATGGCACCGAATGTTGCGCCCAAGGGCAACCAGCGGCGCGAAACCCTGCCGATGCGCAGCAACACGCCCGCGCCCGCCGAGATCAGGGCGATGCTTGCCGCCCTGGCGAAGGCACAGGCCAAGGTGCTGGAGGGATCGGAGGATGTCGGTCGCCGCTTCACTCAGGAGGCGCGCGCGATGCACGAGGGCGAAGCCGATCGCCGCCCGATCCACGGCCAGGCGACGCATGCGGAAGCCAAGGCGCTGGCGGCGGACGGCGTCCCCGTCATGCCCCTGCCGCTGCCGATCGTGAAACCCGAACAGGCGCATTGAGGGAGACAGGCATGCGGATCGGATTCGTCGGCCTCGGCCGGATGGGGGAGGGGATTGCCCGCAACCTCCTCAAGGCAGGGCACGACGTGCTGGTATGGAATCGCAGCGCCGACAAGGCCGACACGCTGGTGGCGGACGGAGCGACCCGCGCGGCGACGCCGGCCGAGGCAGCGCGAGCCGAGGTGATCCACACCATGCTGGCCGACGACCACGCCGTGGCGGCCGTGACGTTCGGGCCGGACGGCATCCTTTCCGCCGATCCGGGCATCATCCATGTCTCGCACAGCACGATCAGCGTAAAGCTGGCCGAGGGCCTGACCCAGGCGCATCGCGACCATGGCGGCGGCTTCGTCTCCGCACCGGTATTCGGCCGGCCCGCAGCGGCGGCGGACGCCAAGTTGTTCATCGTGGCCGGCGGCGGGGCGGAGGCTCTTGCCAAGGTCCGTCCGCTGCTGGACGCCATCGGCCAGCGCACGTTCGAGATCGGCGCCGAACCTTCCCAGGCCAATCTGGTCAAGCTGTCCGGCAACTTCATGATCATGTCGGTGATCGAGTCGCTGGCCGAGGCCATGGCGCTGGCGCAGCGTGGCGGCGTGGACAAGGCGACCTTGCTGGAGGTGTTGACCGGAACCCTGTTCGGCGCGCCGATCTACAACACCTATGGCGGGCTGCTGATCGGCGGGGAGTTCCGCCCGGCAGGCTTCGTCGCGCCCTTGGGCTTGAAGGACATGAACCTGGTGGCTGAAGCGGCGGGCACGTCCGGCGTGCCGATGCCGCTCCTCTCGCTGGTGCGCGACCGCCTGACCGCCACCATCCAGCGCGAGGGTGCGGATATCGACTGGTCGGGCATTGCCAAGGTGGTGTGGGCCGACGCAGGTCTTTGATTCCGCGGGGAACCTGCGTCTCCCCAAGCGTTTGGACCGTCATGGCGAAGCAATCTCCCGGGCGGAAATCCGCCACTGCGCCGTTCCGCGACGCACCGCGGGGCGGCACCGCGCTGCTGATTCTGGACATGATCACGGAGCTGGATTTCGGCGGGGCGGCGGACATGCGTCAGCAGACGCTGGATGCGGCCGACGCCATCCTCCGCCTGCGGGACGAGGCGGACGACGCCGACATGCCCGTCATCTACGTCAACGATAATTTCGGCGAATGGCATTCCGAACAGTCGCGCCTGCTGGAACGCGCACTGTCGAGCAAGGACGCGCGCGAGATGGTGGCAAAGCTGATGCCGCGCGAGGATGATTATTTCATCATCAAGCCGCAATTTTCCGGCTTCTACGCCACCAACCTGCCGGTGCTGCTGCCCAAATTGGGCGTGGACAGCCTGATCATCACCGGCATCGCCGCCGACATCTGCGTCCTGTTCACCGCCGCCGACGCGCACATGCGCGACTATCGCCTGTGGATACCGCAGGATGCGGTGGCGGCGGAGACGGTCGAACGGCGCGACTGGGCGCTCCAGATCATGAAGCAAAGCATGAAGGCGGAGGTGCAGGCCACGTCGAAGCTGCCGCTGTCGGAATGGGCCACGCCCGTTCCGGCCGAGCAGGACGCCTGATCCCGTCCGCCAATCATTCCGGTTTGCCGCGCCTGAGCCGCGGCCCTACATCCCTTGCATCCATCAACGCGGGCCTTCTCACTCATGGCTGATTACGATTACGACCTGTTTGTCATCGGCGCCGGATCGGGCGGGGTGCGCGCCTCGCGCGTCGCCGCCGCGCATGGCGCGAAGGTGGCGGTGGCGGAGGAGTATCGCGTCGGCGGCACCTGCGTCATTCGCGGCTGCGTGCCCAAGAAGCTGCTGGTCTATGGCGCGCATTTCGCGGAGGATCTGGCGGACGCCCGCCGTTTCGGCTGGAACGTGCCCGATTGCGCGTTCGACTGGCCGACTTTGCGCGACAATGTGCTGGCGGAAGTGAGCCGGATCGAAGGCATCTACAGCCAGACGTTGGGCAATCACGGGGTGGAGATCGTCCGCGAACGCGCCGCCGTGTCCGGCCCGAACGAGGTGACGCTCGCCAGCGGGCGGACCGTCACGGCGGGCGTGATCCTGATCGCGGTCGGTGCAACGCCGATGCGGCCGACCTTTCCCGGCAGCGAGCATGGCGTCACTTCCAACGAAGTGTTCCTGCTGGATAGTTTGCCCAAGCGGGTGGTGATCGCCGGCGGCGGCTATATCGCCAACGAATTTGCCGGCATCTTCCATGAACTCGGCGCCGCCGTGACGCTGGTCAACCGCTCCGACACGATCCTGCGCGGCTATGACGAGCAGATCCGCGACCGGTTGCTGCAAATCTCCATCGCCAAGGGCATCCAGTTCCGGTTCAACCTGACGTTCGAGAAGGTGGAGCGGCAGGAGGACGGATCGTTGCTGGTCCACCTGACCGGGTGCGATCCGATCCCGGCCGACCTGTTGCTGTTCGCCACCGGCCGCAAGCCGCTGACCGAAGGCCTTGGGCTGGAGACGGCCGGAGTGGTCCTCGACGGCAATGGCGCAATCAAGGTGGATGCCGACAATCGCTCGTCCGTGGACAGCATCTATGCCGTGGGCGACGTGACCAACCGTATCCAGCTGACGCCTGTCGCCATCCGCGAGGGACAGGCCTTTGCCGACACCGTGTTCGGCAACAAGCCGCATCGGGTGGACTATGATTGCGTGCCCTCGGCCGTGTTCAGCCATCCGCCGATGGCCGGCGTCGGCCTGACCGAGGCGCAGGGCAAGGAGAAATATGGCAGCGTCAAGGTCTATACGTCCGACTTCCGCGCCATGAAGAACGTCCTGGCCGGTCGGAACGAGCGGGCCTTGTACAAGATGGTGGTCCATCCCGAGACCGATGTGGTGCTGGGCATCCATATGATCGGCCCGGAATCCGCCGAGATCCTCCAGGCGGCCGCAGTGGCGGTGAAGGCTGGGCTGACCAAGCAGGCGTTCGACGACACGGTCGCGCTCCACCCCAGCATGGCCGAGGAGCTTGTGCTGTTGCGGTGATCGCGACACACGTGATGCGGCCCGGCTTTCATGAGCCGGGCCCGGCGTTTATGCTGTGCCCATGACCCCGCCGCTGACCCTCGACAATCATCCGGCGTTCGGGCTGTCCGCCGCATGGGAGGTGCATCTGCGGCATGATCGCCGCCGCTCAGAACATACGATCCGCGCTTATGCCGCAACCGCCCGGCGCCTGATCGCCTTCCTGGGCCGGCACAAGGGCGGCAGCATCGCGGCGGCCGACCTGGCTGCGCTGGATGCGGCGGACCTGCGTGCCTACCTCGCGGCACGGCGGCAGGAGGGATTGGGCAACGCCTCCGCAGCGCGTGAACTGTCCGCCATGCGCGCCTTCCTGGCCTTTGCGGCGAAGGATCAGGACAAGCCAGCGCCTCCCCGCCTGCGCGGCCCCCACGTCAAGAAGGGCGTGCCACGGCCGGTCAGTCCGGCGGACGCCCTCGCCATTGCCGAGGATGCGGAGGAGGAGGCTTCCGGCGAACCGTGGATAGGCCTGCGCGATCGGGCGGTGCTGCTCCTGCTCTATGGTGCGGGATTGCGCATCGGGGAGGCGATGGCGCTGACCGGCGCGGCGCTGCCGCTGGGCGACACGCTGGTGGTTACCGGCAAGCGCGCCAAGACCCGCATGGTGCCCTTGCTCGCCCCGGTGCGGGAGGCGATCCAGCTGTATCTCGACGCTTGCCCATGGGCCGTGTCGCGCGATCTGCCGATCTTCCGGGGCGCCAAGGGGGGGGGGCTTTCGCCTGACATCATCCGCCGGGCGGTGCGGGGCGCGCGGGCGCGGCTCGGCCTCAACGATCGCGCGACGCCCCATGCGCTGCGCCACAGCTTCGCCACGCACCTGCTCGGTCGCGGAGCCGACCTGCGCGCGCTGCAGGAACTGCTCGGCCATGCCAGCCTTAGTTCGACGCAGGTTTATACCGGCGTGGATGCCGCCCATCTGCTGGACGTCTACCGCAACGCGCATCCCCGCGCGTGACGCTCAGGGCTTCGTGCGCGGCCCCGAAAAGGCACCGCGCACCACGGGATCATTCCGGCAGGAAGTCGGGCACCGACAGGTAACGCTCGCCCGTGTCGTAGTTGAAGCCCAACACGCGCGCGCCCGGTTGCTCCCGCAACTTCTGAGCGATCGCCGCGAGCGTCGCGCCGGAGGAGATGCCAACCAGCAGCCCTTCTTCGCTGGCGGAGCGGCGGGCATATTCCTTGGCATCGTTCGGATCGACCTGGATCACGCCGTCGAGCGCCCCGGTGTGGAGGTTACGCGGGATGAAGCCGGCGCCGATGCCCTGGATCGGGTGCGGCCCTGGCTGCCCGCCGGAAATAACCGGCGACAAGGTTGGCTCGACCGCAAACACCTTCAGGTTCGGCCATGCCTGCTTCAGTGTTTCGCCCACGCCGGTGATATGCCCGCCCGTGCCGACCCCGGTGATCAGCATGTCGATCGGCGTATCGGCGAAATCCGCCAGGATCTCCCGCGCGGTGGTGTTGACGTGGACGTTGATGTTGGCCGGATTCTCGAACTGCTGCGGCATCCACGCGCCGGGCGTCTCGGCCACGATCTCCAGCGCACGCTCGATCGCGCCCTTCATGCCCTTTTCGCGCGGGGTCAGGTCGAACTTCGCCCCATAAGCCAGCATCAGCCGCCGCCGCTCCAGGCTCATGCTCTCCGGCATCACCAGCGTCAGCTTGTAGCCCTTTACCGCCGCCACCATCGCCAGCCCGACGCCGGTATTGCCCGACGTCGGCTCGACGATGGTGCCGCCCGGCTGCAACTCGCCGGAGGCCTCCGCCGCCTCGATCATGGCGAGCGCGATCCGGTCCTTGATCGATCCGGCGGGGTTGGCCCGTTCGGACTTCACCCACACTTCCACGTCCGCGAACAGGCGCGACAGCCGGATGTGCGGCGTGCTGCCGATGGTTTCCAGAACCGAGTTGACCTTCATTTTGCCATCTCCTCGCCAGGCATATTCTCAAGCGTCGTCGGTGGATCGAACGTTCGCGCGCGAACCAGTTCGGGGAACAATCGGGACCACAGGATGGTCACGCCGATCGCGCCCAAACCACCCAGAACCACGGCGGGCACCGCGCCGATCAGCGCCGCCAGGAACCCGCTCTCCGCCTCGCCAAGTTCGTTCGAGCCGGAGATGAACAGGGTGGACACCGCGCCCACCCGGCCGCGCATGTCGTTCGGGGTCCAGATCTGGATCAAGGATTGGCGCACATAGACCGACATCATGTCGCATGCGCCCAGCACCGCCAGACAGGCGAGCGACAGCGTCAGGTGGCGCGACAGGCCGAACACCACCGTACAGGCCCCGAACAAAGCCACCGCCACCAGCATCTTCACGCCGACATCGCGTTTCAGCGGCCGGAACGCGAACCACAGCGCCATTGCGGCGGAGCCCAGGGCAGGGGCGGCCCGAAGATGGCCCAGTCCCTCGGCCCCCACGTGCAGGATGTCGCGGGCGTAGATGGGCAGCATCGCCGTCGCACCACCCAGCAGCACCGCGAACAGATCGAGGCTGATCGCGCCCAGCACCAGTCGGTTCCGGCGGACATAGCTGAGCCCGTCGATCATCTGCCGCCAGGGATTGGCCTTGCGGTCCAGCTCCGTCTTGGGGATCGGACCGATGAACATCAGCGATCCGCTGGCGACCAGGAACAGGATCGTGGAAACCGTGTATGGCATCCAGTGCGCGCCGGCATAGAGGTAGCCGCCCAGCGCCGGCCCGGCGATGGCGCCCGTCTGCCACGCGACCGAGGACGCCGCGATCGCGGTCGGCAGCACGGCGGCGGGCACCAGATTAGGGGCAAGCGCCCCGATTGCGGGGTTGGCAAAGGCGCGGCACACCCCCAGCAGGGCCGCCACCACATAGATCGCCGCCAGGCTGGTCGTGTTGTGGAACGCCAGCAGCGCCAGCCAGGCGGCGCACAGCGCCTCGACCAGCAGGACGATCCGCCCGATCCAGCGCCGATCGACTCGGTCCGCGGTCCATCCGGTGATCAGGGTCAACGCCGCGAGGGGCAGGAATTGCGCGACGCCGATCATGCCGAGGTGAAAGGCCGCTTCCCTGGGCGCGAGTGTGCGGCGGGCAATGTCGTAGACCTGCCAGCCGATCACCACCACCATGGCATTCTGCGCCAGGGTGGTGGCGAAGCGCGCGCACCAATAGAAGCGATAGTCGCGGAACGAAAAGGGGGAGGGCGTCGTCGCCATGCTCCGACTATTGGCGGCTCATGGCGGTAGCCGCAACCATATCGTTGCTATGGTGTGGCAAAGGAGAGAGCCGGTCGCCGTTCGGGCGAAAGCGGGCGCTCCGGTTTATCGCACCGAAGCGCCCGCCGATGATCAGGATTGGGCGAGCGCGAGCAGGTCGGCGGTCAGCCGGTCCCTGGCCGTCACGTTCAGGCCATGTGGCTCGCCATGATATTCGATCAGCTCGGCATGGGCGATGCCGGCCGCCGCCTGGCGCGCCGAGGGTTCGATCGGAACCGTCTTGTCGCTGGTGCCGTGGATGATCATGGTCGGCACGGTGAAGGCGGGCAGGTCCGGGCGGAAATCGGTCCGGCCGAATGCATCCACGCAGTCCAGCATGCCCTTGATCCCGGCCATCGCCGCCATCCGCTCGAATGCGTGCAGCACCTGCTGGCTGACCGGACTGGTGATATAGCCCACGCCATAGAATTGCTCCGCGAACTGGGCGAAAAAGCCGAACCGGTCCTTGCGGATCTGCGCCTTGATCTGGTCCTCGAACACGCTTTCGTCGACCCCGTGGGGGTTGCTGTCGTCCTTCAGCAGATAGGCCACCACGGAGGAGACCAGCCCGGCCTTCACCACGCCTTTGCCGCCGTGGCGCGACATGTAGCGGGCGACCTCGCCACCGCCCATGGAGAAGCCGACCAGGGTCGCGTCGGTGACGCCGGTCTGCTCGATCACCTGCGCCAAATCGTCGGACAGCGTGTCATAGTCATAGCCGTCCCATGGCTGGCCCGACCGTCCGAAGCCGCGCCTGTCATAGGCGATCACGCGATGCCCTGCCTCGGCGAGCGCAAGCGCATGGTCGTCCCAGCTGTCAGCATTGAGCGGCCAGCCGTGGAGCAGGATCACCGGGCGGCCCGATCCCCAATCCTTGACGTAGATGTCGACGTTGTCGCGCGTCTTGATGAACGGCATGTCACCCTCCTCGATAATCCCGGCCCCAACGCGTTGGGAACGAAAAGGGGCTCATCCGCTCATGCGCCGTGGAATTCCGCGCGCGCGCCCGCTTCGGCGGCATGGGCCTCGCCGCGTCGCGGATTGCGGATCGACGGGCGCAGGCGCGCAAGGCTGCACCCCGCCGCCGCCACGGTCAGTACGGCCGCGATCGCCGCCGGGACGGCCGACGATCCGAAGTTCATGGCCAGCAACGCCGCCACCAGGGTCGCGCCCACCGTCTGCCCGGTCAGGCGTGTGGTGGAGATCAGGCCGCCAGCCGAGGCGGCCCTTTCGCGCGGCGCCGACCCCACGATCAGCCGCGCGTTGGGCGACAGATACAGGCCGAAGCCGGCTCCGGTCAGCGCCATCCGCCACGCCACATCGAAATAGGACGGATCGGCGGGCAGGAACGCGAGCAGCAGCAGGCCTGCCGTGGCGATGCCCATGCCGATCCCGCCCAGCAATCCCGCTGGATACCGATCCGACAGCGCGCCCGCGGTCGGCGCCACGATCATGGTCGTCAGCGGCCAGGGGGCGATCACCGCGCCCACCTCGCCCGGCGTCAGGCCAAAGCCGTGTTGCAGGCGGAAGGGCAGGCTCAGCAGCAGCGTCATGGACGCCACGAACGCAAGGAACGCGCCGGCCGTGGACAAGGCCAGCACCGGGCGGGCGAGCAGGTCCACCGGCAGGATCGGCGCAGCCTCCCGCCGCTCGTGCAGGACGAGGCCGATCGTGAAACCGATCCCGATCACGACGATCGCGCCGCTGACGACCGGGGAACTGCCATGCACCATCGCCTCCAGCCCCGCGATCAGCAGCCCGAACGTCGCCATGTTCAGCATCGCGCCGGCCAGATTGTAGCGGCCCGGCCGCGCGGGCACATCCGGCAGCGCCGACCGCCCGAGCCACAGGGACAGCAGCGCGAAGGGCGCTCCGACGGCGAACACCCACGGCCATGGCGCGATCCCCAGGATCAACCCGCCCGCGGTCGGCGCCATCGCGCCCGCGATCGATACCACCACGCTGTTGACCCCCAGGCCGCGCCCCAGCTGTTCGGGAGGATAGATGTGCCGGATCAGCGCCGACATCACCGACAGGGCCGCCGCAGCACCGATGGATTGCAGCACCCGCACCACCAGCAGGAAGGGCAGGCTGTTGGCGAAAAAGCAGAGGATCGTGGCAAGCGTGAACACGGCCTGTCCGGCCTGATAGAGCCGCTTCAACCCGATCAGGTCGCCCAGCGCCGACAAGGGCAGCAGCAGCATCACCAGGGTCAGCTGATACACTGTCACCACCAGCACCGCCGACGACGAATCCACCCCCAGGTCGCGGGCGATGGTCGGCAGGGCGACGGTGGCGATCGCGCCGTCGATCACGGTCAGCAACGTGCCCAGGCTGATCGCGGCGATCGCCACGTAACGCTGGCGTGGCGGCAGTCCGGGGGGCGGACCCGCGCTGTTCCCGGCCGTCGCTATGTTGTCGCCAAGTTCGTCTTGCTGGACTCGGACGGCGACATCCGTAAACGGCAACGGCGCATCATTGGAGTTTTCTGGCATGGGTTACCGTGTGGTCGTCGCGGGCGCGACCGGGAATGTCGGTCGTGAAATGCTCAACATCCTGGCGGAGCGGGAGTTTCCGGCGGATGAAATTGCGGCACTGGCGTCGTCGCGTTCCACCGGCGACGTGATCGACTTCGGTGAAAGCGGCAAGACGCTGACCGTCAAGAATATCGAGCATTTCGACTGGAGCGGCTGGGACTTCGCCCTGTTCGCGATCGGATCGGAAGCGACCAAGAAATATGCACCGATCGCCGCCGCCGCAGGCTGCACGGTGATCGACAATTCGTCGCTGTATCGGATGGACCCGGATGTTCCCCTGATCGTGCCGGAGGTGAACCCCGAGGCGATCGACGGCTATCGCGCGCGCAACATCATCGCCAACCCGAACTGCTCCACCGCGCAGATGGTGGTTGCGCTGAAGCCGCTGCACGACGTGGCCCGGATCAAGCGGGTGGTGGTCGCGACCTACCAGTCCGTGTCGGGCGCGGGCAAGGACGGGATGGACGAGCTGTTCGAGCAGAGCCGCAACATCTTCGTCGGCGATCCGGCCGAGCCGAAGAAGTTCACCAAGCAGATCGCCTTCAACGTCATCCCGCACATCGACAGCTTCCTGGACGACGGTTCGACCAAGGAAGAATGGAAGATGGTGGTCGAAACCAAGAAGATCCTGGATCCCAGGATCAAGGTGACCGCCACCTGCGTCCGCGTTCCCGTGTTCGTCGGCCACTCCGAAGCCATCAACATCGAGTTCGAGGACGAAATCTCCGCCAGGCAGGCGCAGGACATCCTGCGCGAAGCTCCGGGCGTGATGCTGGTCGATAAGCGCGAGGATGGCGGCTATGTCACGCCGGTCGAATGCGTCGGCGAATATGCCACCTATATCAGCCGGGTGCGCGAGGATTCGACCATCGACAACGGCCTCAACCTATGGTGCGTCAGCGACAATCTGCGCAAGGGCGCGGCGCTGAACGCGGTGCAGATTGCGGAACTGCTCGGCCGTCGTCACCTCAAGAAGGCCGACTGAACCTGCGGGGAAGGGGCGTCGCCTGGCGCCCCGTCATCACGGATGCCGCCTGTGCTTCATGCCAGGCGGCGGTCGCACCCGACCTTACGCAACCGCTTGCGAAATGATCCGTTGCCCTCTTCGACCAGGGAGACGGATGATGGACATTTCCAAGGGCAATGTGGTGGAACGGGTCGCCCGCGTGCTGGCAGGCCAACGGTTGAGCGCCAATGCCAAGGGCGACAACAGCCACGCCGGGGCGGAAGTGGACGCGGCTTGGCCGGAGCATGTGGACGATGCAGTGGCGGTGCTGAAGACCTTGCGCGAACCTGACGCGCGCATGGCGGCCGCCGGCGACCCGGTGGTGTGGGAACGGATGATCCGGGCCGCCATGCCCGACGATCAGGTCGCGACCGCCTGATCGTCGGCCGTGCCCGTCACTCGCCCGTGGCGGTGGCGGGCGGCGGCGTCAGTTCCACGGGATCGTTGGCCAGCACCGCGAGCGCGGCCGTCCATGCCGCCACATTCTGGCGCAGCTGGGCCGGATCGACCTTGTCCAGCGTGTCGTCGGCGGTGTGGTGCAGGTCGAAATAGCGCAACCCGTCCTGCCGCAGGTCCATGACGGCGGTGCCGGTCGCCGCCGTGGGCTCCACATCGGTGCCGCCATGCGCTGCGCCGTGCGATCGGGTGATGCCCAACGGCGCCAGCACCTCGCTCAGCCTTTCCACCATTGGATTGCCCTGCGCACCCGTATTCACCGCCAGGCTCCACACCCGATCCGCGCCGAAGTCCGATTCGGCCACGACCATGTGCTTCTCCGCCCCATGCGCCTTGGCGTAGGCATCGCCGCCGAAGCCGCCGACCTCCTCCGCGCCGAACCAGACGATGCGGATCGTGCGGCGGGGCTGGCCCGCATCCATGATCCTTTTGGCGGCGGCGGTGGTGATCGCAACGCCGGTGGCATCGTCGATCGCGCCCGTTCCCAGATCCCAGCTGTCGAGATGGCCGCCGATCAGGATGATGCCGGCTTTCGGATCGCTGCCCGGCACTTCCGCAACGACATTGCCGGATTGCGCACGGCCGGTCAGGCGGGTCGCGACCTCCAGGTGCAGCTTTACCGGCTTGCCGCGCGCCAGGATGCGGTCGAGCTGCTCGGCATCCACCGTGGACAGCGCCGCCGCCGGGATCGACCGGGTGCCTTCGGGAAAGCGGGTCACGCCGGTATGCGGCACGCGATGATGGTCGGTGCCGATCGACCGGATCAGGATCGCCGCCGCGCCCTTCTGGGCGGCCATGCCGGGTGCCACCGTGCGGATCGGGCTCAACGCGCCGTAGCTGCCGCCGTCCTGCTGCGCCGCCATGTGGTGCGTGACGTAGACGATCTTGCCTGCGATCGCGGCGGCCGGCGCCGCCTTCAGCGCCGCCAGCCCGTCGAACGCGACGACGTCGGCATCGATGCCCGCCTTGGGCGTCGATCCGCTATAGCCCAGCGCCGCGATGGCGAGCGTCTGCGGGAAGGGGCTCAGCACCGTCGCACTGGCCGCGCCGCGATCCCAGCGTGGCATGGTGAACGGCTCGATCCGGACGTTGGCAAAGCCCAGCGCCTTCAGCCTGGCCACCGCCCACTCGCGCGAGCGTGCCTCGCTCTCGGTCGCGGCAAGGCGCTGGCCGACTTCGGTGGTCAGGCCTTCGGTGATGCTCCACGCCAGGGTGTCGGTCTGCGCCGCCGCATCGCGCAGGGCTGCGGGATCATGCGCCGCAACGGCCGGGAACAGAGGTAAAGCGGCAAAGGACAGCAACAGGCGGCGCAGCATTGGCGAGGAACCTCCAGCGGATCAGAACGCCAATCTTTGTGCCACCCTCACCCGCCCACGACAATCCGCCGCCGAAACAATCAGCGATAATCGGCAGGATGGCGGTGTTGGCTGGCCAGCATGGCCAAAGCGACAATGACCAGAACGGCGTGAGCGACATCGCTTCAGCCATGCGCTTCGCACACCCGCCTGCTCGTGACGCTTCAATCGATGCGATCGGCCGGGGCTGGCGATCAACGCTCGCAGTCGCTATTTGCATCCCATGAACGAGCCGTTGCCGATCCGCCCCGAACGTGTCCGCAAGCCCGACTGGATCCGCGTCAAGGCGCCCACCTCGGCCGGATTCGCGGCGACCCGCGCCCTGATGCGCGCCAAGAGCCTGACCACGGTGTGCGAAGAGGCGGCGTGCCCGAATATCGGCGAATGCTGGTCCAAGAAGCATGCCACCGTGATGATCCTGGGCGACACCTGCACCCGGGCTTGCGCCTTCTGCAACGTCAAGACGGGCATGCCGCGCGCGGTTGATCCGATGGAGCCGCAGAATGTGGCGGACGCGGCGGCGCAGATGGGGCTGGAGCATATCGTCGTCACGTCAGTCGATCGCGACGATCTGCCCGATGGCGGCGCCAGGCAGTTCGTGAAGGTGATCGAGGCGATCCGCCGCGCCAATCCGACCACCACCATCGAGATCCTGACGCCCGATTTCCGCAACAAGCACGAAGCGGCGGTGGAGGCGATCGTCGCCGCGCGGCCGGACGTCTACAATCACAATCTGGAAACCGTACCCAGGCTGTATCCCACCATTCGCCCCGGCGCGCGTTATTACGCGTCGCTGCGCCTGCTGGAGCAGGTGAAGAAGCTCGACCCGTCGATCTTCACCAAGTCCGGCATCATGGTAGGACTAGGCGAGGAGCGGCTGGAGGTTCATCAGGTGATGGACGACATGCGATCGGCCAACATCGATTTCCTGACCATGGGCCAATATCTTCAGCCCACGCCCAAACATGCCAAGGTGCAGGATTTCGTCACCCCGCAGACGTTCGCGGCTTATGGCGCGATCGCGCGGGCCAAGGGCTTCCTGCTGGTGGCGGCCACGCCGCTCACCCGTTCCAGCTACCATGCGGGCGAGGATTTCGCGAAGATGAAGGCGGCGCGCGACGCGCAGCTCGGGCGCGCGGCCGTTGCCCAGGCATAAGGAAACCCGCCGGCTACCCTATACGCCGGAACAGATGTTCGACCTGGTGGCCGATGTCGGCCGCTATGGTGAGTTCCTACCGTGGGTCACGGCGGTGCGCGTGCGCGAGGATAGCGATACGCTGATGGTGGCCGACGTGCTGGTCGGGTTCAAGGCCCTTCGCGAGAAGTTCACCTCCCGCGTTACCAAGGACCGGCCGAATCACATCCATGTCGATTATATCGAAGGGCCGCTGGCGCACCTCCACAACGACTGGACGTTCCGGCCGGACGGGGAAGGTGGGACGATGGTCGACTTCTGCGTCGACTTCGCTTTTCGCAGCCGTATCTTTGAAGCGATTGCCGGGCAGGTGTTCGACCGCGCGCTTCGCAAGATGATCGGCGCGTTCGAGGATCGTGCCGCCAAACTTTACGGTGCGGGATCCACGCCGGCGCCCTCCGGCGGCATCAGCAGTTCCAGCGCGCACAACGCCGCCTGAAGACGGACGCCGCCGCGGCCGAGGTCGCCGAAGTTGCGCAGGTCGGTGACGGCATGTTCGGGATCGTCGCCGGTCTTGGCGCAGGCGAACACGACCGTGCCGACCGGCTTCTTCTCCGTTCCGCCGCTTGGGCCGGCAATGCCGGTGATCGCCACCGCCACGTCGCTGCCCGACTTGGTCAGGGCACCGCGCGCCATTGCCCAGGCGGTGGCCAGGCTGACCGCGCCGAACGTGTCGATCACGTCGCGCGCCACGCCCAGCACCTTGATCTTGGCTTCGTTGGAATAGGTCACGAACCCGGCGTCGAACACGTCGGACGAACCCGGTATCTCCGTCAGCGCGGCGCTGACCAGCCCACCCGTGCAGCTTTCGGCCACGGCCATCCTTCGGCCGACGGCGCGGTTCGCCTCCACCACCTTGTGCGCCATGGCGACCAGTTGCGGTGGCAGCAGCGGATCAGTCACGGGGCGCGGCTCCGCCGGTGCGACAGACGTGCAACATGCCTGCAATCCCCTTGTCCTTCCGGTCCGCCACGGTGACCGCCAGCACGGCCAGCCGGCCGATCGCCCGGCCGCTCAGCTGCGCCACGTCGGTGATCGCGCGATCCGCCACGCCGCAATCCTCATGGTCGATCTGCTTGGCGAGCATCCCGCCCAGCATCGGTTCGGCCAGGGTCCGCACCATGTCGGAGTTCATCTCCGCCGGCATCGGCTGGCCCAGGAACTGCGTGAACAGGCCGGCGATGGCCTTCCGCGCCACTGGCCACGCCGCCGTCGAATCTCCGCGATATCGCTCCGCCAGCCGCGTCGCATTGGCGATCAGATAGGCCGACGGCGGCAGTTCCGCCGTGCAGCGGTTGGCGAGTTGCTCGACCATGGTCGGCAAAGCGAAAGTCACCAGCGCCGCCGCCTGGTCCTGGGGCACGCAGGCGGGGGTCTGAGCCGCCGCCATTCCGGGCACGGCGGCGAGCATCAGGGCAATAGCGACGTGTTTCAAGCCGCCACCTCCAGCAGACGCACCGTCGCGACCGCCTGTGCCGCAATCCCCTCGCGCCGGCCGGTAAAGCCCAGCCGTTCGGTGGTGGTGGCTTTCACGCTGACCTGTGCCTCCTTGAGTTCCAGCAACGCCGCCACCCGGGCGCGGATAGCATCGCGATGGGGGCCGACCTTGGGCTCCTCGCAGATAATCGTTATGTCCACATGATCGATCCGTCCCCCCGCAACAATCACCCGCTCGCGCGCATAGGTGAGGAAGCGGTGGGAGGGCGCACCACGCCATTGCGGGTCGCTTGGCGGGAAATGCGTGCCGATGTCGCCATCTCCGATCGTGCCGAGCAAGGCGTCGGTGAGCGCATGCAGCGCCACATCAGCGTCCGAATGGCCGGACAGGCCCCGGCTATGAGAAATGCGGATGCCTCCCAGCCAGAAATGGTCGCCTTCTTCAAAGGCGTGGACGTCGAAGCCCAAGCCGGTGCGCGACACCATGGAGGCGCCAAGCCGCTGTTCGGCGGCGGTGAAATCGGATGCGTGCGTCATCTTCTCCAGCACGGCGGCGCCCTCCACGGTCACGACCCGCAGTCCGGCCGCCCGCGCGATCTGGGCATCGTCCGTCGCCTCCCGCGCCGGATCCCAGCCGGCATGCGCCGCCCGGATCGCGTCGAGGTGAAAGGCTTGCGGCGTCTGCACCCGCACCAGCCCGTCACGGGGCACCACGTCGCCCAACGCGTCACCGGCCTGCGCCAGCGTGTCCACCACCGGCAAGGCAGGCACCGCGCCCGGCACCTCCGCCAGCGCGGCCAGCAGCCGGTCGATCACCCCATGGGGCACGAAGGGTCGCGCGGCATCGTGGATCAGTACGCCTGTTCCGGTAATGGCCGCCAGGCCGTTCGCCACCGATTCACGCCGGCTTGCGCCACCCACGATCGGCGGCGGCAGGCTCCGGCCGCCGATCGCCTCGGCATATTCCGCCTGCTGACCGGCCCCGATCACCACCTGCACCGCGTCGATCTCAGGATGACTGGCGAGTGCGTCGACGGCATGCGCCAGCACGGATTTGCCGGCCATCACGCGATATTGCTTGAACAGGCCGGCGCCGGCGCGGGTGCCTTCGCCGGCGGCGACGATCAGGGCGATGGTGCGGGAGGTGGGCATGGGGGCGGCGCCGTAGCGGTTCAAGCCGCGCCTGTCATGCGCCGTTCGCCATGCGCCGTTCGCAGCGCCTCCGCCAGCATCTGGAACTCCTTGTCGCGGGGCGATCCGTTGCGCCACACCAGCGCGATCCGCCGCGACGGATGGTCCGCCCGCAGCGGCCTGGCGACCACGTCGGTATGGTCGAGGATGCCGGCATCCACCGCCATCTGCGGCAGCATGGTGACGCCCAGGCCGTTGTCGACCATCTGCACCAACGTGTGCAGCGACGTGCCCATCATCGCCGCCTCTGCCCGCAATTCGGGACGGTTGCACGCGGCCAGCGCATGGTCCTTCAGGCAATGCCCATCCTCCAGCAGCAGCAGCTCGCTCTCCTGGATGGCGTCGGCCGGGACCGTTTCGGGCATCAGCGCCGCCTGCGCCTTGGGAAAGGCCAGCAGCAGGCGATCGTCGAACAAATCGGCATGTTCGATGTCGCCGCAGGAGAAGGGCAAGGCCAGCAGCACGCAATCCACATGTCCGCGATGCAACGATTCGCACGCCGCGCCTGACGTCTCCTCGCGCAGATACAATTTCAGTTCGGGATAGCTTTCGCGGATCTTGCCCAGCACGCGCGGCAGCAGGAACGGCGCGATGGTAGGAATCACACCCATCCGCAATTCACCCGACAGCGGCTTGCCCGCCGCCCGCGCCAGGTTGGCGAGTTCCTCCGCCTCCCGCAGGACACGTTCGCCCTTGCCGGCAATCTTCAGGCCGAGCGGGGTGAAGCGCACCACCCGGCGGGTGCGCTCTACCAGGATCACGCCCAGCAGCGATTCGAGTTCACGCAGTCCGGCGGAAAGAGTGGACTGGGTCACGAAGCAGCTGTCGGCCGCCCGGCCGAAATGGCCCATGTCGCGCAACGCGACCAGATATTGGAGCTGTTTCAGCGTCGGTAGGTAGACCGCCATTCATCGTCCTTCTCGATCAACACAGGCAGACTAATCGTTTCGCGTTAGTCTCGCCATCCCGCCTTAATCTCTGTGCCGCGTCTACAGATCCCCGCCAAGACGCCGCCGCCGCAGCCGGGGCTCGCGCGTGATCGCCGCCATTTCCATGATCTTGGCCCGCAACTCGGCGCGCTTCTCGTGGATGGAGGCGATCACCGGACCCACCGCCAGGCCAAGGTCCACCAGCACCACTTCCGACAATTGCAGGGAGGATTCGAGCGTTTCCGGCACCGCGTCGGTCGCGCCGGCGCGATACAGTTCGGCCGCATGGTTGGGATCGCGGGCGCGCGCCACGATGGTCAGAGCGGGGAATTGCGCGCGGATCAGTCGGGTCATGCGCACCACCTGCACCGGATCGTCCATGGTCAGGATCACGGCGGTGGCGCGCGCCAGATCCAGCTTGTCGATCATGCCCGGCCGCACGACATCCCCGAACGTCACGCTGTAGCCGCGCTTGCGGGCGCGGATGACCGTGTCGGCATCTGCATCCACCGCCAGATAGGGCAGGGCATGGGCCTGCAGCATCTGCGCCACCAGCCGGCCGACCCGACCAAAGCCGATGATGTAGGCGCGGTTGCCATCGGCCGGCAGCAGGTCTTCGATCGAGCCCGCCGGCCTTTTCTCCACCCGCCGCGCAATGTCGCGTCCGACGCTCGCCAGCAAAGGCGTGATGGTCAGGCCGAGTGCCGTGACGATCTGCCAGAAGCCGGCCGTGGAGGGTGAAATCAGCTGCGCCTGTGCCGCCGCCGCCAGCACGATCAGGGTCGTTTCCGATGGGCTCGCCATCAGGATGCCGGTCTCCGTCGCCACCCCGCGCCGCGCCCCGCTGAAGCGCAGGATCGCGGCGGTGATCGATGCCTTCACCGCCACCACGCCGACGACGGCGGTGGTCAGCGCCAGCCAGTCCGCGAACACCTCGCGCAGGTCCACGCCCATGCCGACTGTGATCAGGAACACGCCCAGCGCCAGCCCCTTGAACGGCGCGGTGATCAGCTCGACCTCCGCATGATAGTCCGTTTCCGCGATCAGGATGCCCGCCAGCAGCGCGCCGACGATCGGCGACAGGCCCGCCGCCGCCGTGGCGATGGAGGCAAGGATCACCACCAGCAGGCTGGCGGCCAGGAACAGTTCCGGGCTCTTAGTCCGCGCCGCCTGCGCGAACAGGCGCGGCAGCAGCAGACGGCCCAGCACCAGCATCGCGCCGATCGTCACCACCCCCAGCGCCAGCGTCCGCGCCAGCCCGTTCCACCCCGCCTGCTCTCCATAAGGGGCCAGCGCGCCGAGGATGAAGATGATCGGCACCAGCGCCAGATCCTCGAACAGTAGCATGGAGAAAGCGCGCCGCCCGACCGGGCTTTCGGTGCCGGCCATCGGCAGCACCAAAGCGGTCGAGGACAAGGCCAGCGCCGCCCCCAGGCCCAATGACCCCGCCCAACTGAGGTCCAGCAGCAGCCGGAACGCCAGGCCGAGCACGACCGCCGATAGGATCAGCTCCGACGCGCCCAGCCCGAACACCATGTTGCGCATCGCCCACAGCCGCCGGAACGACAGTTCCAGCCCGATGGAGAACAGCAGCAGGACGATGCCGAACTCCGCAAACGGCTCGATCGAGGCGGCGTCGGTGATGGTGAAATGGTAGAGCCACGGCGCCCGGTGGACGAGGCTGCCGAGCCCCGCCGGCCCGACCAGCAGCCCCACCACGATGAAGCCGATCACCGGATTGACGCGGAATCGCGCAAATGCCGGGATCACCAGCCCCGCCGCACCCAACACTACAAGCGTGTCGGAGAAAGCGGTGGAGTGAACGGGAAGGGCCATATCTTCCTTCATTCCGGTTCCGCCGCGAAATGTCACCCCTTTGCCAACAAAGTCTTCCGTCGGCGGCATCCATCCGGGCCGCATCTGGTTGATCCCGTGGAGTTGAGCCAGGTTCGAGGAGGCAGATGCCGCATCATACGCCGTTGATCGGCACCGTCGTCGTCGGCATCGTGCTGGCATTCCTGTTCGGCGCGGCCGCCGCCCGCCTGCGCCTGCCGCCGCTGGCCGGCTATCTGGTCGCCGGCGTCGCGGTCGGCCCGTTCACCCCGGGCTATGTCGCCGACCAGGGGCTTGCCAACGAACTGGCCGAACTCGGCGTGATCCTGCTCATGTTCGGGGTAGGGCTGCATTTCTCGATCAAGGATCTGCTCACGGTTCGCCGCATCGCCATACCGGGGGCGATCGTGCAGATCGGCGTGGCGACCCTGCTCGGCATGGGGCTGGCCGCGTGGCTCGGATGGTCGCTGTCGGCGGGCTTCGTGTTCGGCCTTGCCTTGTCGGTCGCCAGCACGGTGGTGCTGTTGCGCGCGCTGCAGGAATTGCGGCTGATCGACACGGATCGCGGCCGCATCGCGGTCGGCTGGCTGATCGTGGAGGATCTGGTGATGGTGCTCGCCCTCGTGCTGCTGCCGGCCATTGCCGGGGCGGCCGGCGGCAGCGGCCTGGCGCTCACGCTTGCCATCACCATCGGCAAGGTCGCGGCGTTTGTTGCGGTGATGCTGATCGTCGGCCGTCGCGTGATCCCGTGGATCCTCCACCTGATCGCGCATAGCGGCTCGCGCGAGCTGTTTAGACTGTCGGTGTTGGCGATCGCGCTTGGGGTGGCATTCGGCGCGGCGATGCTGTTCGGCGTGTCGTTCGCGCTCGGCGCCTTCTTCGCGGGCATGATCCTGGCCGAAAGCCCGCTCAGTCAGCGCGCTGCCGAAGAGACACTGCCACTGCGGGACGCGTTCGCGGTTCTGTTCTTCGTGTCGGTGGGCATGTTGTTCAACCCGCACGTGGTGATGCAGGCACCATTGGCGCTGCTCGGCACCGTCGCAATCATCATCCTCGGCAAGTCGGTTGCCGCCTTTCTCATCGTCCGCATCTTCGGACGTGATCGCAAGACCGCACTGACCATCTCCGCCAGCCTCGCCCAGATTGGAGAGTTTTCCTTCATTCTCGCGACCTTGGGGGTAGGTCTTAAGCTCCTGCCTGATCAGGGACGCGACCTCATCCTGGCCGGCGCCATCCTGTCGATCCTGATCAATCCCTTGCTGTTCCGCCTCATCGACCGGATCGGCGCGGTGGTAGCGGACGGTGGAGACGGTCACGCCATCGGCGTGCGGCCCAGCGCGCCCATGCAGGGTCATGTGGTGATCGTTGGCTATGGCCGGGTCGGATCGCTCCTCGGCAAGGCGTTGATCGAAGCCAGGGAGCGGCTGGTGGTGATCGAGACGCAGCCCGATCGCGGCACGCTGCCCGACCCCGACGACAGGACGGAGATCGTGATCGGCAATGCCGCCCGCCGCGACACGCTGGATCGCGCCCGCATCGCTGACGCGCGCCTGCTGTTCGTCGCCATCCCGCAGGCGTTCGAGGCGGGGCAGATCGTCGAACAGGCCCGCGCCCGCAACCCGGGTCTCCGCATCGTCGCCCGCGCCCATGCCGACGAGGAGGTCACCCATCTCGAACGGCGCGGCAGCGATGCCGTCATCATGGGCGAGCGCGAAGTGGCCCGCCGCATGACCGAGGAGGCGCTGACCGGCATCTAACCCACTGCGTCCGAACGAAAGCGGCCCTTGCAAGCATCGGACATGCCGTCACCTGCAAGGGCCGCGCGGACCGGCTCACGCCGGCCCTGAGTTGAAGGCTTCTATCAGCCCCAGTTGGCCATCTTCTTCTCAAGGTTGAGACGAACCGCTTCGAAGAACTGCTCGGTCGTCATCCACGCCTGGTCCGGGCCGATCAGGATGGCGAGGTCCTTGGTCATCGCGCCGCTCTCGACCGTCTCGATGCAGACCTTTTCCAGCTCTTCGGCGAAGCGGGTCACGTCCGGCGTGCCGTCGAACCGGCCACGGAACTTGAGGCCGCCGGTCCAGGCGAAGATCGACGCGATCGGGTTGGTCGACGTCGCCTTGCCCTGCTGGTGCTGGCGATAGTGGCGGGTCACGGTGCCGTGCGCCGCCTCCGCCTCGATCGTCTTGCCGTCCGGGGTCATCAGCACCGACGTCATCAGGCCGAGCGAGCCGAAGCCCTGCGCCACCTGGTCCGACTGCACGTCGCCGTCATAATTCTTGCAGGCCCACACGAACTCGCCATGCCACTTGAGCGCGGAGGCGACCATGTCGTCGATCAGGCGATGCTGATATTCGATGCCGGCGGCCTGGAACTGGTCCTTGAATTCGCTGGCGAACACCTCTTCGAAGATGTCCTTGAAGCGGCCGTCATAGGCCTTCAGGATCGTGTTCTTGGTCGACAGGTAGACCGGCCAGCCACGGCCCAGGCCATAGTTCATGCTGGCGCGGGCGAAGTCGCGGATCGACTCGTCCAGATTGTACATGCCCATCGCGACGCCGGCCGCGGGGAAGTCGAACACCTCCTCCTCGATCACCCGGCCATCGTCGCCCTGCCACTTCATGGTCAGCTTGCCCTTGCCGGGCACCTTGAAGTCGGTCGCCTTGTACTGGTCGCCGAATGCATGGCGGCCGACCACGATCGGCTTGGTCCAGCCGGGGATCAGGCGCGGGACATTGGAAATCACGATCGGCTCGCGGAAGACCACGCCGCCCAGGATGTTGCGGATCGTGCCGTTGGGCGACTTCCACATCTTCTTGAGGCCGAATTCCTCGACGCGCGCCTCGTCCGGCGTGATGGTGGCGCACTTTACGCCCACGCCATATTTCTGGATCGCCTTGGCGCTGTCGACCGTGATCCTGTCCTCGGTCTCGTCGCGCTTCTCGATGCCGAGATCATAATAATCGAGGTCGATGTCGAGATAGGGCTGGATCAGCCGCTCACGGATCCAGGCCCAGATGATCCGCGTCATCTCGTCGCCGTCGATCTCCACGACCGGAGTCTTGACCTTGATCTTCGCCATGCGCGCATGCCCTCATCGTTGGAGTTTGCCGGTCTCCTACGGCGGCCCTTTTCAGGTGGCAACCATCGCGGGCAAGATTGTCAGCCCGGATCGCTGCCCCTAGAACGCAGCGCATGAGCTCCCTGGAAAACCGGCCCGAAACGACCCCCAGCGCCAAGTGGCGGTGGCCCTCCGTCCATCCCGAAGGGCGCAAGTTCGCCCTGATCGCGGCGGGCATCACCTTGCTCCTGTTCCTGCTGGGCGTGGCCCCGCTCGGATGGATCATGGTGGGTATCACCATCTGGGTCGCCGCCTTTTTCCGCGATCCGATCCGCAGCGTGCCGATCGGGCAGGGGCTGGTGGTTGCCCCCGCCGACGGGCTGGTCACCATGATCCAGGAGGTCATGCCCCCGCGCGAGCTGACCGGGGAAGGGGCCTTGGCCGCCACGCCGTGCCTGCGCGTGTCGATCTTCATGAGCGTGTTCGACGTCCACATCAATCGCGCGCCGATCGCGGGCACCATCACCCGGGTGGTCTACATCGCCGGCAAGTTCCTCAATGCCAGCCTCGACAAGGCGAGCGAGGATAATGAGCGGCAGCATTTCCTGGTCGTCGGCCATGACGGCACCCAGATCGGCTTCACCCAGATTGCCGGCCTGGTGGCGCGGCGCATCGTGCCGTTCGTCAAGACCGGCGACATGGTCGGCGTCGGCCAGCGTGTCGGCCTGATCCGCTTCGGCAGCCGGGTCGACGTCTATCTGCCGGCTGGCACCGCGGCCAAGGTCACGCTCGGCCAACGTTCCATTGCCGGCGAGACGATCCTCGCCCGCATCGGGGACGGGGAGCGTGTGACCGGGGTGGCCCAATGACCACGCCCGGCAATCAGACGCCCGGCGCGAAGCCGTCCCGCATCGCCCGCGGCATTCCGCTGCGGACGGTGATGCCCAATGCCGTCACGGCGCTGGCGCTCTGTTTCGGCCTGACCGGCGTGCGCTTCGCCATTTCGGGCGAATGGGACAAAGCGGTCGGCGCGATCATGGTCGCCGGCATTCTCGATGGTCTCGACGGACGGGTCGCCCGGCTGCTGCGCGCCGAAAGCCGGTTCGGGGCGGAACTGGATTCGCTGTCCGACGTGATCGCGTTCGGTGTGTCACCCGCCGTGATCCTGTATCTCTGGTCGCTGTCGTTCGTACCCAAATATGGCTGGGTGATCGCGCTCGCCCATGCCGTCTGCTGCGCGCTTCGCCTGGCGCGCTTCAATGCCCAGATCGATACGGAGACGCACCCGCGGAAGTCGGCTGGCTTCCTCACCGGCGTGCCAGCGCCTGCCGGGGCGGGCATGGCCTTGCTGCCGCTGATCGCGTGGCTGGCCCTGGGCGAGGCGGGATTGCCGCACATCCAGGCCGTGTTCCAGCGCACCTATCTCGTCGCGCCATGGACGATCCTGGTGGCGCTGCTGATGATTTCGGACCTTGCCACCTATGGCTGGAGTTCGTTCCGGCTGCGACGCGAGATGCGGTTGCCGGCCCTGCTGTTCATCGGCCTTGGCGGCGCGGCGTTGCTGACTGCGCCATGGGCCACGCTGGCCGTGCTGATCCTGCTCTATGCCGCCGCGATCCCGCTGGCCGTGCGTGGTTATGCCCGGGTCAAGCGACGGCGCGCAGCGGAGCGGATTGCGGCCTGATCCGCACCACCCGGATCTGACGTGCGAACATGACCGGCCGTAGACGCGGGGCAAGCGCCGTGGGCCGGGAACGGGGGATAACGCCAAGAGCGCGCATCATGAGGGCCCAGTCTTGCGAAAGGCTGGAGGCGATGACGCCTGCGCCCGTGGCAAGGAGGAAAAGCGAGGCGATCGTCGCAACCATTTGAAGCATCGAACAAACTCCGGGAAGGTTCCGGTGTCCAACAGGGACGAGGCCGAAACCGGTTCTGAAGGTGCTTGTTCCATATGTTCCTGTTTCGTTCTTTTGTCAAGGCCTGTGGTCTAGGCTTGTCTTCGTCGACAATCCTGCTAGAGGCGCGCTCATTCCGCATGCAGGGCATCATACCGGTGCCGCGTGGATCCTCACCGATCCGCCGGTCGCCGCCCTGCAGAGGTTCAACCGGGTTAGGAGAATCACCATGGCGGCACCGACCGTTTCCATGCAGGCGTTGCTCGATGCGGGCGCGCATTTCGGTCACCAGACGCACCGCTGGAATCCGAAGATGAAGCCTTACATCTTCGGTGAGCGCAACGGCATCCACATCATCGATCTGTCGCAGACCGTGCCGATGATGGCGCGCGCGCTCGACTTCGTCAGCCAGACCGTGTCCAGCGGCGGCAAGGTGCTGTTCGTCGGCACCAAGCGCCAGGCGCAGGAGCCGATCGCGGAGGCCGCGCGTCAGGCCGGCCAGCATTTCGTCAACCATCGCTGGCTGGGCGGCATGCTCACCAACTGGAAGACGATCTCGGGCTCGATCAAGCGTTACAAGGCGCTGGAAGAGCAGCTCTCGGGCGACACGCACGGCCTCACCAAGAAGGAAGTGCTGCAGCTGACGCGTGAGCGCGACAAGCTTGAGCAGTCGCTCGGCGGCATCAAGGACATGGGCGGCATTCCCGACGTCATGTTCGTGATCGACGCCAACAAGGAAGAGCTGGCGATCAAGGAAGCCAACACGCTGGGCATCCCGGTGGTGGCGATCCTCGATTCGAACGTCTCGCCCGACGGCATCGCTTTCCCGGTTCCGGCCAATGACGACGCCAGCCGCGCGATTCGGCTGTATTGCGACGCGATCGCCGAAGCCGCGACGCGCGGCAACGTCGCCAACCGCCGTCAGGGTGGCGAGGATCTCGGCGCGGCCGATGCTCCGCCCGTCGAAGAGGCGCTGGCGTAACACAGATGAAGCGCGGGCGGGGCATGACCTCGCCCGTCGATTTTCCGGGCTCCCCCGCGGGGGAGCCCTTGCCTTTGAAAGGATGAAGCTATGGCGGAGATCACCGCTGCTGCCGTGAAGGACCTGCGCGAACGCTCGGGCGCCGGCATGATGGACTGCAAGAAGGCGCTGACCGAAACCAACGGCGACACCGAAGCGGCTGTCGACTGGCTGCGCACCAAGGGCCTCGCCACCGCCGCCAAGAAGAGCGGCCGCACCGCTGCCGAGGGTCTGGTGGGCGTCGCCGTGTCCGGCAAGACGGGTGCCTCGGTCGAGGTCAACAGCGAGACCGACTTCGTCGCCAAGAACGAGCAGTTCCAGGATTTCGTCCGCACCGTGTCGCAGCTGGCGCTGGAAACCGGCGACAGCATCGACGCGCTGGGCGCAGCGGCCTATCCGGGCGGCGGCACCGTGCAGGAAAAGCTGACTAGCAACGTCGCCACCATCGGCGAGAACCAGCAGCTGCGCCGCGCCAAGGTCGTGTCGGTGAACGAGGGCGCGGTCGTGTCCTACGTCCACAATGCGGCGGGCACCGGCATCGGCAAGATCGGCGTGCTCGTGGCGCTTGAGGGTTCGGCTCCGGTCGCGACCATCGAGGCGCTCGGCAAGCAGCTGGCAATGCACATCGCCGCCGCCAACCCGCTGGCGCTGCACGAGGAAGGTCTGGACGACGCCCTGGTCGAGCGCGAGCGCGCGATCGCGGCCGAGAAGGCCGCCGAATCCGGCAAGCCGCAGAACATCATCGAAAAGATGGTCGAGGGCGCCGTCGCCAAGTTCCGCAAGGAAAATGCGCTGACCTCGCAGCTGTTCGTGATGGACAACAAGACCAAGATCGCCGACGTCATCGCGCAGGCAGCGAAGGATGCGGGCGGCACGATCGCGCTGACCGATTATGTCCGCTTCCAGCTGGGCGAGGGCATCGAGAAGGAACAGAGCGACTTCGCGGCCGAGGTCGCGGCGGCGGCCGGCATCTAAGCCGGCCCCGTCCTCCCGCAAACGGGAGGGGAGTTCTTGTTTGCGACGGCGCGCACCTCTAAGGTGCGCGCCGTTTCCTTATCAGATCGGACGAACGACGCGCATGACGCAGCAGCCCTTCAAACGCATTCTCCTCAAACTGTCGGGTGAGGTGCTGATGGGGGGAGAGGGGTTGGCCATCGATCCCGCCATGACCGCGCGTGTCGCCCAGGAGATCGCCGAAGCGCGCGAGGCCGGGTTCGAGCTGTGCATCGTGGTCGGCGGCGGCAACATCTTTCGCGGTCTGTCGGCTGCGGCCAAGGGGATCGAGCGCGCGACGGCCGATTATATGGGCATGCTGGCGACCGTGATGAACGCGCTGGCGGTGCAGAACGCGCTGGAGCAGATCGGCGTCGATACCCGTGTCCAGTCCGCTATTCCGATGTCCTCGGTGTGCGAGCCGTTCGTGCGTCGCCGCGCCCTTCGCCACCTGGAAAAGGGGCGGGTGGTGATTTTTGCCGCCGGCGTGGGCAGCCCGTTCTTCACCACCGATACCGGCGCCGCGCTGCGGGCGGCCGAGATGAAGTGCGATGCCCTGTTCAAGGGCACGTCGGTGGACGGCGTGTATGATGCCGATCCCAAGAAGGTAGCCACCGCGCAACGCTACGAAACCGTCACCTTCGATCGCGTCCTGTCCGACAATCTGCGCGTGATGGACGCGAGTGCTGTGGCCTTGTGCCGCGACAATGCTATTCCGATCGTCGTGTTCAACATCCGTGAGCAGGGCAACCTTGCCCATGTGCTTGCGGGGAGCGGGACGGCCACGGTCGTCAGCAATCAGGGAGATTAAGCCATGGCCGCCTATGACAAGGCCGACCTTGAGCGTCGGATGAACGGCGCGGTAGAGGCGCTGAAGCATGATCTGACCGGTCTGCGCACCGGGCGTGCATCGACCAGCCTGCTCGATCCGGTCACGGTAGAGGTTTATGGCAGCCATATGCCGCTCAATCAGGTTGCAACCGTCACCACGCCGGAATCGCGGATGCTGGCGGTGCAGGTGTGGGACAAGTCCAGCGTCGGCCCGGTCGACAAGGCGATCCGCTCGGCGGGGCTCGGCCTCAACCCGATCGTGGACGGTCAGAACCTCCGCATCCCGATCCCGGACCTGACCGAGGAGCGGCGCAAGGAATTGGCGAAGCTTGCCGGGCAATATGCTGAAAAGGCGCGCATCGCGGTCCGCAACGTGCGCCGCGACGGCATGGACGCGCTCAAGACCGACGAGAAGAAGGGCGAGATCAGCGAGGACGATCGCAAGCGCCGCGAGGGCGAGGTACAGAAGCTGACGGACGGCACCATTGCCGACGTCGATGCGGCCGCGTCGGCCAAGGAAAAGGAAATCCTCGGCAAGTGAGCTCCGCGTCGGCATCGCCGATCCAGGATGGCGGGGGCGGCGGCGCTGTCCCGCGCCACGTCGCCATCATCATGGACGGCAACGGCCGCTGGGCATCCCGGCGGCTGATGCCGCGCATTGCCGGCCATCGTGCCGGCATGGAGGCGGTGCGGCGCACGATCCAGTCGGCCGGCACGCTGGGGATCGAGGCGCTGACCCTGTTCGCTTTTTCCTCTGAAAATTGGCGCAGGCCAGCGGAAGAGGTGCGCGATCTGATGGGCCTGTTGCGCTTCTACCTGAAGCGCGAGATCAAGGAACTCGACCGCAACAATGTCCGGCTGCACCTGATCGGGGATTGGCGCCGATTCGATGCCGATCTGGTCCGCGATCTGGAACAGGCGGTGGCGCGGCTGTCGGGCAATGGCGGGCTGCAACTCACCATTGCGCTCAACTATGGCGGGCAGGACGAAATCGTCCGTGCGGCACAGGCGATCGTCGCGGACGGGCTTGCGGCGGCGGAGGTGGATGCCGCCGCGATCGAGCAACGGCTGGACACGCGCGGATTGCCGCCGCTCGACCTGCTGATCCGCACGTCGGGGGAAGCGCGGCTGTCCAATTTCCTGCTGTGGCAGGCCGCTTATGCCGAGTTGCTGTTCACGGATGTGTTATGGCCGGATTTCGATGCGGCCGATCTGGAGAAGGCGGTGATCGCCTTTGGACAGCGTGAGCGGCGTTATGGCGGACGCTGATCACGCGGCGCCGAAGCGGCCCACCGACCTGAAACGTCGCAGCCTTGTCGGCCTGGCGCTGGCGGCGGGTGCGATCCTGCTGCTGTGGCTCGGCGGCGTGGCTTTGTGGGCGTTGCTGACCGTTGGCGCCTTGGTGTCGCTGGCGGAATGGGCCGGATTGGTCCATGCCCGCCGCGCCCGGCTGGGCATCGCCATGCTGATCCTGATCGTGGGCATGGCCTATGCGCTGCCGCTGATGTGGGGCACCGACCGGGCGACACTGGCGTTGCTGCTGATCGCGGCATTGGTGCTGGCCTTGTTCCCGCGCTTCGGGAGCATGTCGGTCGGGCTCGGCTATATCGGCACGGCGGCTATCTCCATCCTGTTCCTGCGCGAGCAGCCGAATGGGTTCGCGCTGGCCTTGTGGACGCTGGCGATCGTGTGGGCGACGGACATCGGCGCCTACTTTGCCGGTCACCGCATCGGTGGCGCCAAGCTCGCGCCCCGGATCAGTCCGAACAAAACCTGGGCCGGGCTGATCGGCGGCATGGTGGCGGCCGGGATCGTCGGCTTCGGCATTGCCAGCGTCGGCCGGCTTCCCCTTGGCGCATATTGGCTGGGCGCGCCGCTGGCGGTGGCGGCGCAGCTGGGCGACCTGTTCGAAAGCGGGCTCAAGCGGCGGGCGGGCCTCAAGGATTCCGGCACGATCCTGCCGGGGCATGGCGGACTGCTCGACCGCGTGGATGGCGTGTTGCCGGTCGCGATCCTGGTCGCGGCCCTGGTCGCCAACGGCAGCTTCTGACCATGGCGACACGTCGAACCGTCAGCATTCTCGGCGCGACCGGTTCGGTCGGCACCTCCACGTTGGACCTGATCGAGCGCGAGCCGGAGCGGTTCGAGGTGGTGGCGCTCACCGCGCACAGGGATGTAGAGGGGCTTGCCCGAGCCGCAATCCGCACCAACGCGCGGGTTGCCGTGATCGGTGAGGCGGAGCGGTATCGGGCGCTGTGCGATGCGCTGTCCGGCACCGGCATCGCTGCCATGGCGGGCGAGGGCGCCATCGTGGAGGCCGCCGAAACGGGCGCGGAATGGACCATGGCGGCGATCGTCGGCACCGCCGGCATGGCCCCGACCATGGCCGCTTTGCGTCAGGGGCGCACGGTGGCGCTGGCCAACAAGGAGGCCTTGGTCTCCGCCGGCGCGTTGATGATCCAGGCGGCGGCTGACAGCGGCGCGACGCTGTTGCCAGTAGATTCTGAACATAATGCGGTATTTCAATGCTATCCGCACGGCTGCGCGGATATGGTGCGAAGGATCGTCCTGACCGCCAGCGGTGGTCCGTTCCGTACGTGGACCCGCGACCAGATGCGGGATGTGACGCCCGTGCAGGCGGTGCGGCATCCCAATTGGTCGATGGGCGCCAAGATTTCGGTCGATTCCGCCACGCTGATGAACAAGGGTCTCGAACTGATCGAGGCGCATCACCTGTTTCCGGTCGGGCATGAGCGGCTGGGCGTGCTGGTCCATCCGCAATCGGTGGTGCACGCCTTGGTCGAGATGATCGACGGATCGGTGCTGGCGCAACTCGGCTCGCCCGACATGCGGACGCCCATCGCCCATTCCCTGGCCTGGCCCGAGCGGATGGCGACGCCCTGTACGCCCTTAGATCTGGCGCGCGCCGGACGGCTGGACTTCGAGGAACCGGACTTCGCGCGCTTCCCGGCGCTCGGCCTGGCGATGGCCGCCCTTGCGGCGGGCGGGGCGCGGCCGGCGATCCTCAACGCCGCCAACGAGGTCGCGGTGGCGGCGTTCCTGGGTGGACGGATCGGCTTCCTCGATATTGCCACCGCAGTGGAGCAGGTGCTGGCGGCTTATGACGCGGCGCCACCCACCACGATCGACGAGGTGCTGGTGGTGGACGGGGAGGCGCGCCGCCAGGCCGAACGCGTGACGGAGTTGCAGGCGGCATGAGCATCACCGGCATCCTGCTGACGGTGGTCGGCTTCATCGCCGTGATCGGCCCGCTGGTGTTCGTCCATGAACTCGGCCACTATCTGGCCGGCCGCATGTTCGGAGTGCAGGCCGAGGCTTTTTCGATCGGCATGGGCCGCGAGCTGCTCGGCTGGACCGACCGGCGCGGCACGCGCTGGAAGGTCGCCGCACTGCCGATCGGTGGCTACGTCAAGTTCAAGGGCGACATGGGCCCCGCCAGCGAGCCCGATCCCGCCTGGCTCGCCTTGCCGGAGAGCGAGAAGGCCAAGACCTTGCAGGGTCGGCCGGTATGGCAACGCTTCATCGTAGTCGCGGCGGGTCCGTTCACCAACTTCCTGGTCGCGATCCTGATCTTTACGACATTCTTCGGCGTCTATGGCGTGCCGCATACGCCGTCGGTGATCGCGCAGGTGCTGCCGGCATCGTCAGCGGCGGCGGCGGGGATGCAGCCGGGCGATCGCATCCTGTCGATCGGCGGGCGCGACCTGACCCGGTTTGAGGATCTGCGCGAATATGTGTTCCTGCGCCCGCACCAGAAGGTGGTGGCTCAGGTGGAGCGGTCGGGCCGCGAACTCGCGCTGCCTCTGACGATCAAGGCGGTCGCCACCACCGACGCCCAGGGCAATCGCCTGGAATATGGACAACTAGGCATCGCACCGTCGGGGCAGGTGATCGTCCGGATGGGGCCGGTGCAGACGGTCGGCGCCGCCATGGAGGCAACATGGCACACCGTACGTACCATGGTCGACGTGATCGGTCAGATCGTCGGTGGACAGCGGTCGGCGCAGGAACTGGGCGGGCCGCTGCGCATTGCCCAATTTTCCGGCGACCGGGTGTCGATGGGGCTGTTGCCGTTTATCGATTTCGTGGCGCTCATTTCGATTAATCTGGGCTTCATCAACCTGCTGCCAATCCCTTTGCTAGATGGCGGTCACCTTTTCTTCTATCTGGTCGAGGGCGTTCGCCGCCGACCATTGCCCGCCAAGGTTCAGGAATGGGCGTTTCGCTCCGGCCTGGCGCTTTTGCTCGGTTTCATGATGTTCGTGACGTTCAACGATCTGGGGTCGTTCGGTGTGTGGCAGGCGCTTGCCGGCTTGATCGGCTGATCGGGATCGGGCAGGGCGCTGCAACCGGATTGACCCGGTTTCCCAATATGTATGTGGTTGAAGGGCGGGTTGCGTGAAGGAAGGACTTACCGGCGGACGACGCGCCTCCATGCGGATCGGCTCCGCACTGCTGATCGGCAGCGCGCTGGGGGGAGTGCCGGCTCTTGCCCAAAACCAGGCACCCGCAGGGACGGCCGGCCCGGTCGCCGCACCTCCAACAACGGCTGTTCCGGAGCCCGGTTCCGGCACGATCCGCACCATCAGCGTTTCGGGCAACCAGCGGCTGGAGGCGGAAACTGTCCGCTCCTACATCAAGCTGCGGGCGGGTGAGGGCTATACGCGCGAGTCGCTCGACCAGGCGCTGAAGGATCTTTACGCCTCCGAACTGTTCGCCGACGTTCAGATTGCGGGCGCGGATACGGGCGACATCGTCATCCAGGTGCGCGAAAATCCGGTGATCAACCGGATCGTGCTGGAGGGCAACAAGCGGATCAAGGAAGACAAGATCCGCCCCGAGATCAAGCTGGCCCCGCGCCAGATCTTTACCCGCACCAAGGCGCGGGCCGACGTCGCCCGCATCATCGAGCTGTATCGCCGCCAGGGCCGCTATGCCGCGACGATCGAGCCCAAGATGGTCCAACTCGACCAGAACCGCGTCGACGTGGTGTTCGAGATCCACGAAGGGCCCAAGAGCCGGGTGCGGCGCATCAACATCATCGGCAACAAGGCGTTCAAGGCCAGCCGGCTGCGCGGCGAAATGGCGACCAAGACCGCCAGTCTGACCCACCTCTTCTCCGGCGGCACCAGCTACGATCCCGATCGCCTGGCCTATGACCAGCAGAAGATGCGGCAATTCTACCTGACCGAGGGCTATGCCGACTTCCATGTCGTGTCGGCGGTGGCGGAGCTGACGCCGGACAAGCGCGACTTCATCATCACCTACGTCGTCGATGAAGGGCAGCGGTACAAGTTCGGGGACGTGAAGGTCGAGAGCGACATTCGCGACCTGAAGGCCGATACGCTGGAGCATCTCGTCCGCATCAAGAAGGGCGATTGGTACAACGCCAAGATCACCGAGGATACGGTGGACGGCCTGACCGAGGCGGCGGGCCTGCTGGGCTATGCCTTTGCCGACGTTCGCCCCAATTTCGAACGCGACAAGGAAGCGCTCACCATGAGCGTGACCTTCCACCTGGCGAACGCGCCACGGGTCTATGTCGAGCGGGTGGACATCAACGGCAACACGATCACGCGCGACAAGGTGATCCGCCGCGAGTTTCGGTTGGCGGAGGGCGATGCCTTTAACGGTTTCCGGGTGAAGCGATCGCGCGACCGCATCCAGAGCCTGGGCTTCTTCCAGGACAAGCTGGAGATCGAGCAGAAGCAGGGTTCGGCACCCGATCAGGTCGTGCTGGAGACCAATGTCGAGGAAAAGGCGACCGGCCAGCTACAGCTGTCGGCAGGCTATTCCAGCCTCGAAAAGTTCATCGTCAGCGCGCAGATTTCGCAAAACAATCTGATGGGCAAGGGCCAGGAGGTCCGCGCCGGCGTCGATTACTCGATCTATTCCAAGTCGATCACGCTCGGCTTCACCGAACCCTATCTGTTCGACAAGAATATCGCGGTGGGCGTGGACGTGTTCCGTCGCGACTTCAACTCGTTCAACTATATCAACAACGATCGCAACACGACCTACGACCAGACGACCACCGGCTTCCAGATCCGCGCCGGCGTGCCGTTGACCGAGTTCTGGTCGCTGGCGCTGCGGTACGGGCTGAGCGCGGACCAAGTCTCGCTCAACAGGAACACCTTCTATTCGCCCTATCTGCCGGACGGCACGCTCGACCCCACGGGCACCTTGCGCTGCGATCCGCTGATCGCCGGGCGGTATCTGTGCGACTCGATCGGCGACCGCATCACGTCCTCGATCGGCTACAGCCTGGTGTTCGACAATCTGAATGATCGTGTCCGTCCCACGGGCGGACGGCGCGTCGTGCTGAGCCAGGATTTCGCCGGTCTCGGCGGCAGCGTTCGCTACATCCGCACGCGGGGCGAGGGGCACCAATATTGGCGCTTCCTGGGCTTCACCATGTCGGCCAATGCCGAGGGCGGGTACATCCACTCACTGAACAAGTCGCGTGGCGAAGGCGTGGACAAGGTCCGGTTGGTGGACCGCTTCTATTTGGGCCAGCCCGATTTCGCCGGTTTCGACATTCGCGGCATCGGCCCGCGCGTGCTGCGTTATCAATATGATGCAACCGGTAACTTGGTCACCGATCGCAGGAATGTTAGTGACGACGCGCTGGGCGGCCGGGCTTACTATTTCGGCAAGTTCGAGGTGCAGATCCCGCTCGGCAATGCCGCCCGGGAACTGGGTATCCGGCCGTCGCTGTTCGCCAATGTCGGCTCTGTGTTCGGTCTGACCAAGCCGATCTTGACGAATATTCCCAGGGAGGGTCAACTCCGCGAGACCTTGAATGTCGATGGCCAGCGCGTGTGCGTCGATGCAAATGTATCGGACAGCAACGTGCTGCCGTCTCAGGTCGTGTCGCCGAACACGACCTGCGGCACGGGTCTGCGTCCACAAGGCAACATCATCCCAGGCTTCCAGGAACGCTTTCTGGGCGATACATGGAAGCCGCGTGTGTCGGTCGGCCTCGGCGTGAACTGGAATTCGCCGTTCGGTCCTTTCCGTATCGATATCGCCAAGGCGCTGATCACGCGCGAAGGCGACGATCCCAAGCTCTTCACCTTCAACGTAGGGACTCAATTCTGATGCGTACCATCCTGAAGCTTTCGGCGGCCGCCGTGCTGCTGGCCGCGACTCCCGCCTTCGCCGAAGGTGTGCTGGTGATCGACGTTTCGCGCGTCCTGGGTGAATCCGCTGCCGGCAAGAGCGGCACGGCGCAGCTCAAGGCGAAGTATGATGCCCAGATCGCGCAGCGCAACCAGACGTTCAACACTGCCGCCCAAAGCTATCAGACGCAGGTCAACTCCGCCCGCGCCGCCGCCAAGCCCGGCACCCAGCCGCCGGCCGCGACGATCACGGCCGTGAACCAGGCCGGCGAGCGTGCGCAGCAGGCGCAGGAGCAGCTGCAGCAGCTCGCACAGGAAGTGCAGAATTCGGAGAGCTTCGTGCGTTCGCAGATCGTGGAGCGCATGGGCCCGATCGCGGAGCAGGTTCGTGCCGAGCGCAAGGCCGACGCAGTGGTGCCTAAGGGTTCCGTGTTCGCGGCCGATCCGTCCAAGGACGTGACGGCGGTGGTGATCCAGCGTCTCGACGCGGCGTTCCCGACGCCCAGCATCACGCCGCCGCAGCAGGCCGCAGCCGCTCCAGCCGCGGCACCGACGCAGCAGCCGACCCAGGGCCGCTGATGACCGGCGAGGGTGCTGCCGCCGACATTGGCCCGCTCGACATCGGGCGGGTCATGACGGCGCTGCCCCATCGCTATCCGATGTTGCTGGTCGACCGGGTCGAGGAACTCGTGCCCGACCAGCGCATCGCGGCGATCAAGGCGGTTTCGTTCAACGAAAGCTTCTTCCAGGGGCATTTCCCCGGTCGCCCGATCATGCCGGGCGTGCTGATCGTGGAAGCGCTGGCCCAGGCGGCCGGCGTGCTTGCGGTGGAAAGCCTTGGCCTGGCGGGTTCGGGCAAGCTCGTCTATTTCATGGCGATCGACGAGGCGAAGTTCCGTGCGCCGGTGGAACCGGGCGTGTTGCTGCGGCTGGAGGTCGAGTTCGTGCAGAAACGAGCGACCGTGTGCAAGTTTGCCGGCAAGGCGCTGATCGACGGCAAGGTCGTTGCGCAGGCCAACTTCACCGCGATGATCGCCGATCCGCCCAAGGCAGGTTGAGCCTTTCCTTTTCGGCGTCGTGACGTTATGCGCGCCGCTTCCTCCGGCTGGTCGGAAACCAGCCATTTTCCAGGAATGACATCATGAAGAAGAACATCCACCCCGATTACCACACCATCAAGGTGCAGATGACCGACGGCACCGTGTTCGAGACGCGCTCCACCTGGGGCGCCGAGGGCGAGACGCTGCTGCTCGACATCGATCCGCTGGCGCACCCTGCCTGGACCGGTGGCCGCGCCCAGCTGCTCGACCAGGGTGGTCAGGTTGCCCGCTTCAACAAGCGCTTCGGCGGTCTGTCGCTCAGCCGCAAGTAAGCGGAAAGGTTCTTCCGGCGCTGCGGGTCAGCGCCGGAAGGCCGCAATCATGCCCGCCGCGATCGATAGCGCGATCTCGGCCGGGCCCTGCGCGTTGATCGACAGCCCCGCCGGCGCATCGATCCGCGCAATCTGCTCCGCAGAGATCCCCGCGGCAGTCAGCCGCTCGACCCGCTTGGCATGGCTGCGACGCGATCCCAACGCCGCGATATAACAGGTCGGCGCCCGAAGCGCGGCGATCAGCGCGGGATCATCGATCTTCGGATCATGGCTCAGCGTCACCACCGCCGTCGCCGCATCCGGTCGGCGCTCCGCCACCGCTTCATCCGGCCAGCGATCGTCCAACTCGACACCGGGAAACCGCTCGTTGGTCAGGAACCGGCCGCGTGGATCGATCAAGGTCGGCGCGACGTCCAGCCCACGCGCGAACCCGGCCAGGGCCTGGGCGATCTGCACTGCGCCCACGATCAGCAGCCGCCGGGGCGGGGCGTAGCGGTTGACGAACCAGTTCTCGCCGGGCTCGCTCGCCTCGATCGTCTGCCCTGCCGCGAGATCGGTCGCGAGACTCAGCGCCTCGCCCCGCGTACGGGCGTCCCCGATGCGGCCGAACAGGGCAGGGGAGAAGCCGCCGTCGGTGACCGGCTGCACCAGAATCTCGATATGCCCGCCGCAGGGGAGGCCGACCTCCCACGCACTTTCGTCCGCGACGCCGAACTCCAGCCGGCGATGGCGGCCGTCGCGGATCGTCTCGGCGGCGGCATGCAGCACCTCGCCCTCGACGCAGCCGCCGGAGACGGAGCCTTCGAACCGACCATCCTGATGCACCAGCATGTGGCTGCCGCGCGGTCGCGGGGCGGAGCCCCAGGTCGCGGTCACGGTCGCCAGCGCCAGGGGAGCATCGCTCCAGTCGCGGGCGGTGGCGATCAGCCGATCGAGCTCGGCGGCGGGCTTCGTCATCTGCACCACCTTTGCTTGGCAGAGGTGTCGCCACATCGCAATCGCGCGCACTTTACGGATCGGCCGGCGACGGGCATGCAGGCGCCATGTCGCCCCGCCTTCGCCGCCTGTTCGTCGCCGCCTGCTGGCTCGCCGTGGCTGCCGCCTATATCGCCGCGATCCTGCCGCAGCAGGAGGCGCCGCACCTCGGCGGGTCGGACAAGACCGATCACATGGCGGCATTCTTCACCGTGTCGCTGCTGGCGCGCTTCGCCTATCCGCATGTCCGGACGTGGCGGCTGTTCGTGCCGATCGCGCTGTTCGGCGGCTTTATCGAATTGAGCCAGATGATCCCGGCCATCCATCGCGATGCCGAATGGGCCGATTGGGCGGCGGACATGATCGCGTCGGCGGCGGCGCTGCTTATCGCCTGGCCGCTGGCGCGCCGGATCGGCCGCCCAGCAGGCGAAGCAGGCGGCTCCATCTGAGCTGCCACCCGCGCTTGCGGATGGTGAATCGGTAGGAAGAGTTGCGGGGATCGAGCGCGGCGGCGCGGCGCAGGTCGGCAATCTCGCCCTCCATGTCGCCCATCAGCGACTGGAGCTTCGCCGCCCAGGCATGGCATCCGGCGCGATGCGGCGCCTCCTCCTGAAGGACACGCGCCACCCGCA
Organism: uncultured Sphingomonas sp.; assembly: GCF_934560975.1. GTDB lineage: Bacteria > Pseudomonadota > Alphaproteobacteria > Sphingomonadales > Sphingomonadaceae > Sphingomonas_I. The sequence continues at coordinate 207,420 of NZ_CAKTFO010000004.1, forward strand.
ACGCGCCCGCCATGTCGCCCGCGGCCAGCAAGGCGCGCGAAAGTCCCCAGTGATAGTCGGCCACGGGTTCCAGTGCGATGGCATGTTCGTGCTGCGCAATCGCCTCGGCATGATGGCCGGCGGTGCTGAGCAGGCGGGCGTGGACGTCGCGAAAGGAAGGGCCGGTGGGCGCCTGCTCCACCGCCTTGCCGGCGAGCGCGATGGCCGTGCCGATCCGGTGCGCGGGCTGGCGCAGCGCCAATTCGGTCAGGAAATTGGGCGAGGACCTACGGCGGCGATGCGCCGCGTGCAGGAACCGGGCGCGATCGAAGGTGCCGTCCAACACGGTCATGACCAGCGGATGGAGCAGACGGATGTCGGACAGGAACGGCCCGCAGGGATGGCCGGCATGGGGCAGGGGCACGCTCTCGATCGGCGCCTCCGCCGGAATCGCATCCACCTGCAGCCGGTCGAAGTGGAGCCGGGGATCGAAGGCGACGACCATGCTCGGCACCGGCCGGATCACATCCTCGATCGCGGGCAGGAAGCGGATGCGGCGCTGTTCCTGGCCCCAGCGTGTCTCGAACGGGACCTTGCGGGGATCGACCGAATATTGCGGTGACAGCGCCAGCACCGCATGCGCGCCGATCGCATGCCCGAAGCGGAGCGCGGCATAGCCGCCCATGCTGGACCCATAAGCCAGCAGCCGCTCGGTCCCGGCGCACCGGTCGCGGATCAGGTCGAGAACCTCAGCTATCTCAGCATATTGGAACCAGTTGTTGCCATGGCTGAGGACATGCACCGCGGTGATGCCCTGTTCCTGAAAGTAGCTCTCGCCAAAGCCCGGACGATCCGTGCCCAGCTGGCTGTGATAGGGATCGAACGTGACCACCTGCCACCGCCCGTCCCCCGCCGCCACACGCCGTACATGGAGGCGGTCGGAGCGAAAGAGTGGTTCGATCAAGTGCCTGCTTTCGTTGGCGGACAGGGTGGGATTCGAACCCACGGTGGGCGTAAACCCACGGCGGTTTTCAAGACCGCTGCCTTAAACCACTCGGCCACC